>NZ_CP013606.1:0-506687 GCF_001664145.1 Rhizobium sp. N731 | reverse complement strand
TCATCCCGTTTTTCTCGTCATCGGACCATTGGCCCGCATCAACGCCATCAGCATCGGACCGAGCGAGAACTCACCGCGCTCCGCCCGCCGCGTCAGATCACGCAGATAGCCGCCGGCCGAATTGATATGGCCGCCGCGTTCCAGAATGCAGGCGATCACGGTGGCAGCATTCTCCGGCCCCATGACGTCGCAGGCTTGCTGATAGGCGCTGGGGCTGACGCCAAGGGTGGAACGGACGACGACGGCGGCGGCCATCAAATCCCGCCAGCTACCGATTCCGCCGCCCGGCCCATAGGCAACAATCTCGGGGCAGGCCTGCAGCACCACGGCAAGGGGGAAGGATTTCGGCGGCTCCCGCCACGGCCGCGGTTCTTCCTCCGGCTTCGCGCCCTGCTTCGTGTCGAAGCTTGGTTCAAGTTCAGATATGGGGTGTGGGTTTGAATTATGTATGTGCCGACCGTTTTGGCTGTCATTGGCGTCTGTTTTTTTTGCTTTTGCCTTCGATTCCAGCGTCTTGACGATCATTTCGCGGAACGCTTCGAGATCAGTCAGCAGGCTCTGGATCTCCGCGGTCGACGGGCGGCGCGGCAGGCTTGCCGATAGGCAATTGAAATGTTGCTGCATCTTGATCCACTCGCCGGCGATTTCCTCTTCCAGCGCGATCTCGATGAGCTTGGTGATGTCACGCCGGCAAAGGCTCAGCCGCTCTCTCAGGCGCTTCCATTCAAGCTTGTCGGCCAGCACCTGCGCCGCCTGGGCTTCGATCTCGCGAGCGCGCACGACGAGCGGTGCCAGGCTGAAGCCGAAGGCGTCCCCAACCCCGCCCTCGCCGTTGCGGCGGGCAAAACGTTTTCCGTTCGGACTATCCCGCCGGATGATCAGGCCGGCCTCCACCAGCATCGCCAGGTTTCGCCGCAGCGTGGTGCCGGCCATGCCATGAGTGCGCAGCGACAGCTGCTCGTTCGAAGGAAAGACGACGAAGCCGTTGGTCTCGGCAATCTCGTTCTTCGGATAGAAGGTCAACAGCGCGTTGAGAACGGCAAGCGCACGGTCGGACACGCCGATCAGGCTCTTTGCTTCACAGAGCGCACGAAAGATCTTCCATTTGTCGACCGATGCGTCCGCATCGATCCTGCTGGCGCTTTCCTGGCTTTCCAGCATGCCAAGCGTCATCGATCGCCGCCCGAAGGGCGTCGATACATATTGAGGCTCCATGTCCCTCACCTTTTTTCAAGGCAAAAGAAATCTACCATCCAAAAGGATGCCGAAGAAGCTTGACACTGATTCGAGGAAGTGCGATTCTCAGATTGTCCAGATATGAGAAAGGCTTCCGCGACGGCAACGTTCGGAGGCTTTTTTCTTTTGCGGCCTACTCTCCTGCTTGCAACTTGCCGGCCTGATAAGCTTCGTAAAGCTCATCGAGACGGCGTGAAATGTAAGCGCCGAAATCCGGCGCATCGCCTGTTTTCAACGCGATCGTGAAGGAACTGCCGGCGCTTTTGATTCGGCCGGCAATCTTGCCGCCGCTCTTCGGCTTCCAGTCATATTCGGTGGGCTCGGGCCTGGCCTCTTTCCTGGCGAGTTCGGCGACCAACAGCTCGAATCGGCGGTCGCTCTCCTCCGCCCTGAACCGATCCGAGGCGATGAACTTCGCAAGCCGCGCCGCCGTCGTCCCATTCCAGTCCTGGGCAAGCGCCATCCACTTGCGTCGTCCGATACCGGGTGCGTCCCCCACCGACCTGATGATTTCGGCCGGAATGGCCTTGGCTACCGACAGCAGCTTCGATAGCTCCGTCTTATCAGTGGACAGCGCCTTCATGATAACGGGACGTTCAAAGCCCTTGAGCTCGAGATTGAGAGCGAAGACGGCGCGTTCGATATAGGAAAGGTTCCGGCGCGCCGAATTCTCGATGCCCTGCGCAATGACGACATCGGTGTCGTCGAGCTGGCGGACGATCGCCTGCACCCTGCGCCCGAGCAGCTTGACGGCCTGCAGCCGGCGATGGCCGTAAGCGATCTGGTACCGCTCGCCATCTTCGGGATGGCGCCGAACAAGGATCGGCACTTCCTGGCCATTGTCGGCAATCGACTGCACTAGCTCGTCCTCGCGATCGAGCGGCTGGTCGGCAAGGCGATCGCGGACGAAGGAAGAATCGATCAGCTCGGGATCGAGTTCGACGATGCGCTCGCCGGAGAGCAAAGCCTCCTGCATCGCCCTGCTCTCTTCCTCCATGCGGCCAAGGGTCAGCGCCATTGTCCGAACCGGACCGGCCGATCCACGCAAAGAAGGCTCCTCGTAGTTGGCCGCGGCCAACTCCTGCGCCGTATCGTCGAAAAGACCTTTCAGGCGATCACGTCTGCTCATGTGCGGCCCCAGGCTTTGTGAATGCCGGCAAGAACCTCGCCATTGGCAGCGTTGACCGATTCCAGCGCCCGATCATACGTCGAGCGGCGCACCTGCCCCTTCTCGATTTCGTAAAGCGTCTGCTTTGTCAGCCCGGCATCGGCGATTGCCGTCGATTTGAGAATGGTTGCCGTCAGCACGTCGTCGCCGAACAGGCTGCGCAACAGCGCAACGATCTGTGACTGCGGTGCATCGAAGGGTTCGTGACGGGTGACGACATATTTGATGAAGTCGTGCTGCAGGTCGCCGCCGGCCCTGCGAACCACAGAGAGAAGATCCGAGGTCATCAGCAGGAACTGCGACATGGAGGCGACATCAACCATCTGCGGGTGGATGGTGATGAGCAGCGATGTGGCGGCGCAAACGGCACCGAGGGTGAGGTAGCCGAGCTGCGGCGGGCAGTCGATCACCACCACATCGTAATCGGCCTCGACCTCGGCGATAGCGACGCCGACGCGGCGGAAAAACAGCTCGGCCGGCTTCTGGCGATCATTGAGCGCCCGCGGCGTCTCATGCTCGAACTCCATCAGTTCGAGATTGCCGGGCACCAGATCGAGTCCGTCGAAATAGGTCTTGCGGACGATCTCCTTCAGCGGCTTACGAGCCGCATCGTAGCGGATGGCCCCATACAGCGTATCGCCGTCGGAAAGATCGAATTCCGGCTGAACGCCCAGCATGGAGGAGAGCGAAGCCTGCGGGTCGAGATCGATCGCCAGCACCCGGTAACCCTCCAGTGCCAGATGTTGCGCCAGATAAAGCGTGGTCGTCGTCTTGGCCGAACCGCCCTTGAAATTGGTGACGGCGACCGTCTGCAGCTTTTCGCCGGGGCGACGCCACGGGAGGTAACTCAGCGCATCCTTCGGCTTCAGGTTCGCCATGTAATGGCGCAATTCATTGATCTGCCCGAGCGTATAGGAACGTCGACCATTTGAGGAAAGCTCCGGCTGCGGCCCCTTGCCGTCAAGCGAAAGCTGGCGAAGATAACCGTCGGAAACGCCGATCATCTGGGCGGCTTCGCCGGAAGAGAATGTGCGCAGCGTCTTCTGCGCAAGCGGCGGAAACAGCTTGTCGCGGAGAAGCTTCAGTTGCCGCGAAAGCTGGTTCGCATGCCGCTCGATCCGCACGTCTGTCGTCGATACGCTAATGTTGTCCAAAACACCCAATCCTTTTCGATGCGCTTTTCTGTCAACATAGCGTCAAAAAGCGTATCGAAAGTGACACGATTCGGGATTTACGGCAACAATAGGGGTCAAGCCACCGCGGCTGGCCGAGTTGGCCGCGGCCAACTCCCTGCCCTGCCCTTGCGGGCGGCCGGGTTTTTGGGCAAGACCGCTTGGACTCACGGGGAAATATCCGCTTGAAGCATATCAATATCATCGGAATCGGCACGGGCAATCCGGAGCACGTCACCATACAGGCGATCAAGGCGATGAACTCCGCCGAGGTGATCTTCCTGCCGCTCAAGGGCGCCGGCAAGGAAGAGCTCGCCGAGATCAGGCGGGAGATCTGTGAGCGTTATGTCACCCGTCCAGGCGTCCGGATCGCAGAATTCGCGGTGCCGGAAAGGCAGACCGCACACAGAAGCTACTCCCAAAGCGTCGATGCCTGGCACGGCGAGATCGCGAATATCTATGGAGAATTGATCTCGGGCCTGCCGGACGGCGGCATCGGCGCCTTTCTCGTCTGGGGTGATCCCAGTCTTTACGACAGCACGATCCGCATCATCGAACGCGTGCGTCAAGCAAACAGCATTGATTTCGATTACAGCGTCGTTCCCGGCATCACCAGCATCCAGGCTTTGGCGGCCAGCCACAAAATCCCGCTCAACCTCGTCGGCCAACCGGTCGAGATCACCACCGGGCGGCGGCTGGCGCGGGATGGATTTTGCGGCGGCAGTACGGTCGTCATGCTCGATGGCGAACAGGCTTTTGCGAAGATCGACGATGCCGACGCCGAGATCTTCTGGGGCGCCTATCTCGGCACTGGAGACGAGATCATCCGATCGGGACGGCTCGCAGACATCGCTGCCGACATCCAGACACTCCGAAGCGAGGCGAGGCAGCGGCACGGCTGGATCATGGACATATATCTGCTGCGCAAGGGACGCGACTTCGAGGAATAGCCATCGCCATCGTGTTTTGCCGCGCCGGCCGCGATCATGTAAGAGATGATCAGAGGGTTGAGAATGGGCACAAAGGCCGCCAAGGCAATCGACAGGACAGGCGAGGCGGATCTCGATGATCGGCCGCCGGCGAAGCCACGCCCGCGCGGCGCCTGCCCAGCCCTTGCCGCACCCATGCCGACCGGCGATGGTTTGCTCGTGCGGCTGCGTCCGGCCGGCGGCGCCTTGATGCTATCGCAATTCTCAGCGCTTGCCCGCTCGGCTGCGGAGCATGGAAACGGCATCGTGGAAATCACCGCGCGCGGCAACCTGCAGATCCGCGGGCTGCGGGTCGAGACCGTTAGGCGCCTCGCCGCCGATATCGATGCCGCCGGGATCGCCGTGCCGGACGGGCCGGCCATCGAAATATCGCCGCTGCACGGCATCGATCCCGAGGAGATAAGCGATCCGGCAGCGCTGGAACAAGCGTTGCGCAGCACGCTCGGAGAGCGGCTCGCCTCGCCGCGGCTAGCACCGAAACTCTCGCTCATCATCGACGGCGGCGGCGCGTTCGGTTTATCGGCGCTTCCGGCCGATATTCGTATCGTCGCGCGACCCGGCGCACAATGGCTCGTTGCGATCAATGGCGACGGCGAGACGGCAACGCCAGTTGCGAAGGGTGCAGCAGAAGCGGCGATATCAGCCGTTGGCGAGATTCTCGAGCTGCTGGCGGTCAGGCAGAGCCGACGGGCGAGGGATATCGATCCGGCCCTTCTGCGGGCGCGGTTTCCCGCTATGGATGCCATCCGATTTCGTCCGTCACATCGAGCAAAGATGCCGCTTTCCGGCTTGCACCGGCTGAAGAACGGAAAACATGTGCTTGGTGTGCGGCCGGAATTCGGTCAGATGAGGGCATCCGATCTGACCACCCTGTTCGACGAGGCAAAAGCCCACGGCGCGACAGCCATTCGACTCGCGCCCGGCCGCGGCTTCTTCTTCACCGACTTTCCGGCGGGTGCTGCGCCGGCCCTGCAGATCACTGCGAGCAAACATGGCTTCAGTGTACAATCCGGCGAGAAATGCGAATATGTCGCTGCCTGCGCCGGCGCCGGCGCCTGCGGCTCCGCTTTCTTCGAGACCGGAACGCTGGCGCGCCGAATTCTGGCCGCGGCACCCGACCTTTTCGACGGCTCGCTGATGCTGCATCTCTCCGGCTGCGCCAAGGGCTGCGCGCATCCGCGTCCGGCACTGACGCTGACCGGCACGTCTGAAGGTTACGATCTCATCCTCAACGGGTTGGCAATGGACCGGCCGGATGAACGGATCGCTGGCGGACGGATCGATTTCGCTATAGAGAGGCTCGCCCGCTCCATCGAAGACAACAGAGGCGCTGGCGAATCGACCGCCGCCTGCCTTAAACGGCTTGGCGCAACCGGCGTTGCGAAGGCGCTGCGACAGGGATAGGAATGCCAGACTACGATTATATCCGCAGCGGCGACGCGATCTACGAGCGTTCCTTTGCGATCATCCGCGCCGAGGCCGATCTTTCGCGTTTCACCGAAGATCAAGCCGAGATCGCCGTCCGCATGATCCATGCCTGCGGGCTGGTCGAAGCGGCGGAGCATTTCGTCTTTTCGACCGATTTCGTCGGTGCCGCACGCGAGGCGCTGAAGGCCGGGGCGCCGATCTTCTGCGACGCGGAAATGGTCTCCCATGGTGTCACCCGGGCGCGGCTGCCGGCGCTGAACGAGGTGATCTGCACGCTGCGCGATCCGGCGACGCCAGAGCTGGCGCGCGAGATCGGCAATACGCGCTCGGCCGCCGCCATGCATCTGTGGCTCGACCGGCTCGGCGGAAGTGTCGTCGCGATCGGCAACGCGCCGACGGCGCTGTTCCACCTGCTCGAGCTCCTGCGCGACGGCGCTCCGAAACCCGCTGCGATCCTCGGCATGCCCGTTGGCTTCGTCGGCGCGGCGGAATCGAAGGACGCGCTGGCAGAGAATTCCTACGGCGTTCCCTTCGCCATCGTGCGCAGCCGGCTTGGGGGCAGCGCCATGACGGCTGCAGCGCTCAATGCGCTGGCGAGGCCGGGGCTATGACGGAACATGGCCGTCTGATCGGCGTCGGCACGGGTCCCGGCGATCCCGAGCTTCTGACCCTCAAAGCCGTCCGCGCCATCGAAGGCGCCGAAGTCATTGCCTATTTCGCCAAAGAGGGCAGGGGCGGCAACGGCAAGGCGATCGTCGAGCCGCTGCTGAAACCCGGCGTGACGCTGCTGCCGCTCTATTATCCCGTGACGACCGAGATCGACAAGAACGACGAACGCTACCAGAGCCTGATCACCCGGTTCTATGATCGCTCTGCCGCGGCAATCGCCGACCATCTCGATGCCGGGCGGACCGTCGCGGTGCTCAGCGAAGGCGATCCGCTGTTCTATGGATCCTATATGCACCTGCATGTCAGACTTTCCCAGCGCTACCCGACGGAAGTGATCCCCGGCATCAGCGCCATGTCGGGCTGCTGGTCGTTAGCCGGCATGCCGATCGTGCAGGGGGACGACGTGCTGTCCGTACTGCCAGGTACGATGGCGGAGACGGAGCTGACGCGCCGCCTGGCCGATACGCAAGCGGCCGTCATCATGAAGGTCGGCCGCAATCTGCCGAAGATCCGCCGGGCGCTCAAAGCTGCCGGCCGGCTTGCGGAAGCCGTCTATGTCGAACGCGGCACCATGGCGAATGCGGCCATGGTAAAGCTTGCCGACAGAGCTGACGGCGAGGCGCCGTATTTTTCGCTGGTGCTGGTTCCCGGCTGGGAGGGCAGCCGATGAGCGGCGCGCTCTTCGTGATCGGCACCGGTCCCGGCAATCCCGAGCAGATGACGCCGGAGGCGTTGGCTGCTGTCGAAGCTGCGACCGATTTCTTCGGGTATGGACCCTATCTCGACAGGCTGCAGCTGCGACATGATCAGCTGCGGCATGTCTCGGACAATCGCGAAGAGCTCGACAGGGCAGGGGCGGCACTGTCGATAGCGGCGGATGGTGCCAAAGTCTGCGTCGTCTCCGGCGGCGATCCCGGTGTCTTCGCCATGGCGGCGGCCGTGTGCGAGGCGATCGAGAACGGACCGGCCGCCTGGCGCGCCGTCGATCTCACCATCCTGCCCGGCGTCACCGCCATGCTGGCAGTGGCGGCAAGGGCGGGGGCGCCGCTTGGTCACGACTTTTGCGCCATATCGCTCTCCAACAATCTAAAGCCCTGGAATATAATAGAAAACCGTCTTGAATTGGCGGCCAAGGCCGGGTTCGTCATCGCCCTTTATAATCCGATCAGCCGGGCCCGGCCCTGGCAACTCGGCGAGGCCTTCAAGCTGCTGCGGGCGCATCTGCCTGCAACGACACCAGTTATTTTCGGGCGTGCGGCCGGGCGGCCGGACGAACGTATCGCCGTGCAGCCGCTTTCTCAGGCTGATGCCTCGATCGCCGATATGGCGACCTGCATCATCATCGGCTCGGCCGAAACGCGGATCATCACGCGGCCCGGCAGGCCGGATCTCGTCTATACCCCGCGTTTCATGGCGGAGGGAAAGAGGTGATCGATCGCCGCCAGCGCCGCCGCGACAGTTTCGACCGTCTTGACCGCGGACGCCTCAGCCCGCGCGACCATCAACACCTCGATGCCGAGCAGGCGGGCTGCCTCGATCTTCGCATAGGTGGCGGCGCCGCCGCTGTTCTTCGCAATGATGACATCGATATGGTGTTGCCTCAGCAGAGCCAATTCGCCTTCCAGCGTGAATGGACCGCGATCGAGGATATAATCGACATTCGCAAGCGTCAGCGGCGGCTCGACGGGGTCGACGCTGCGGATGAGATAGTGATGCTGCGCTGCCGCTTCCGCATAATGCGCACCCTGCCGGCCGGTTGCCACGAAGACGCGGCGAGGGGAGGGGCCAAGCGCCCCGATCGCCGCCGGAATGCTTCGCACGTCCCGCCAATGATCGCCCGGCAGGCGCTGCCATTCGGGACGGCGCAGAGCGATTGCGGTTATGCCGATGGCCTCGGCAGCATGGGCGGCATTGGTGGAAATGCGCTCGGCGAAGGGATGCGTGGCGTCGATCAGCAGATCATATCCGCCGGCCTTCAGGAAATCGGCGAGCGCCGCAGCCCCGCCGAAACCACCGATTCGAACCGGAACCGGCTGCGCGGCCGGTTTTTCGGTACGACCGGCCAGCGACAGAAGAACGTCGCAATCGTCACGCGCCGCGAGCGCTTCGGCCAGCAGACGCGCCTCGTTGGTGCCGCCGAGGATCAGGATGCGAGGTCGTCCCATGGCTGATGTCTCTCCTGCCGGCAATCCGCCGTGGCTGACTATTATCGGCATCGGTGAAGATGGTCCAGAAGGGCTGGGCGAGGAGGCGAGGAGGCTGATCGCCGGCGCACCGGCCGTCTTCGGCGGCGCACGGCATCATGCGCTGGCGGCGCCGCTGATATCAGGTGAGACCTTTGCCTGGCAGAGCCCGTTCGAGCGCTCGATCGAAGCCATCCTTGCCAGGCGCGGCACGCCGGTTGTCGTGCTCGCCTCCGGCGATCCGTTTCTCTATGGCGTCGGCGCAACGCTCTCCCGCCATGTGGCAGTGGACGAGATGCGCACCATCCCCGCGCCCTCGGCCTTCAGCCTTGCCGCCTCGCGCCTCGGCTGGCCGCTGCAGGACGTCGCGACGATTTCGCTGCATGGCAGACCGATCGACCTGATCCGGCCGCATCTGCACCCAAGGCGGCGCATCATTGCGCTGACGTCGGACGAGAATGGGCCTCGCGCGCTGGCAAACCTGCTGGCCACCGATGGCTTCGGTCAGTCGCAGCTTACCGTTCTCGAGGCGCTCGGCGGCGCGCGGGAACGGCGCAGAAACGCGATCGCGGCCGATTTCGATCTCACAGATATCGATTCCCTCAACGTCTGCGCCCTGCAAATCGCGGCAGGGGAGGGGGCGCGCATTCTGCCTTTCGCCGCAGGCCTTGAGGACGGGCTGTTCGAACATGACGGTCAGATCACCAAACGCGAAATCCGGGCGATGACGGTGTCGGCGCTTGCGCCGCGTCACGGGCAACTGCTCTGGGACATCGGCGCCGGTTCCGGCTCGATCGGCATCGAATGGATGCTCGCCGATCCGTCGCTGAAGACGATCGCCCTCGAGCAATCGTCGGAGCGGGCGGCGCGGATCGCCCGCAATGCATCCGCTTTCGGCGTGCCGCATCTCGCCGTCGTCGAAGGCGCAGCACCCGGCGCATTGGCGGGCTTGCCGGAACCGGACGCGATCTTCATCGGCGGCGGCGGCAGCGAGCCCAACGTTATCGATGCTGCGACTGCGGCGCTGAAGCGGGGAGGGCGGCTCGTCGCCAATGCCGTGACGCTCGAAATGGAGGCGGTGCTGCTCTCAGAACACGCAAAACGCGGCGGCTCGCTGACGCGCATCGAAATAGCGCGCGCAGGCGCCATCGGCGGCATGAGCGGCTGGCGGCCGGCCATGCCGGTGACGCAGTGGTGCTGGACGAAAGGATGACGGAATGACGGTGCATTTCATCGGCGCGGGGCCGGGGGCTGCAGATCTGATCACGGTGCGTGGCCGCGATCTCATCGCCCGGTGCCCGGTCTGTCTTTATGCGGGTTCGATCGTCTCCCCCGAACTGCTGCAATATTGCTCGGCGGATGCGCGGATCGTCGACACCGCACCCATGTCGCTCGACGAGATCGAGGCGGAATATCTGAGCGCCGCTGCCGCCGGCCAGGACGTCGCAAGGCTGCATTCCGGCGATCTCTCGGTCTGGAGCGCGGTCGCCGAGCAGGTGCGCCGGCTTGAAAAACACGGCATTGCCTATACGATGACGCCAGGTGTTCCGGCCTTTGCCGCCGCTGCCTCGGCACTCGGGCGCGAGCTGACGATCCCGGCCGTCGCCCAGAGCCTGGTGCTCACCCGCGTTTCCGGCCGCGCTTCGCCGATGCCGAACGATGAGACGCTGGCGAAATTCGGCGCGACAGGCGCCACGCTGGCGATCCATCTGGCAATCCATGCGCTGAAGCAGGTGGTGGAGGAATTGACGCCGCTTTACGGCGCCGACTGCGCGGTCGCCATTGTCGTCAAGGCCTCCTGGCCGGACGAGCGCGTCCTGCGCGGCACGCTCTCAAATATCGAGGCAAAGGTTGCGGCCGAACCGATCGAACGCATGGCGATCATTTTCGTCGGCCCGTCGCTTGCGGCAGAGGATTTTCGCGAGAGCTCGCTCTACGACCCCACCTATCAGCGCCGGTTCAGAGGCCGCGAATAGATCGATACGATCGGCCGCTCGCCGGCGGCCGATCGTCAGGCGACATTGCTTAGGCTTCAAACCCTTGCGGAGAGATAATCCATGCTGGCGCGCAACGCGCCGGCCGGGTCCTTGACCGCATGCACTTCGGCTGCGAAGGGCTCGAAGGAGAAGGGACCCTTATAACCCGCCTGCAGCAGCGCCTTGATCTGCCCGGCATTGTCCAGCCGGTCGTCACCGTCGACGAGCACGCGGTGGGAATCGCGCATATCGGCAACGGAAACAGCGGGATCAGCGACGCCGGAAATGTGGACGAGACCGGCCAGTTCGGGGAAGGTCGCGGCTTCGCCGGCAAGGTGATGGTGGAAGGTGTCGTGGACGAGCTTGAAGGTCGATTGCGCGCCGAGTTCCTTGATTGCCTCGGCCACCTCGGTCTTCGAGCGCAGCGAGCAGATCTCGAAACCGAGCGGCTCGACGAGACCGATAATGCCGGCTTTATCGAGCATCGGCTTCAACGCCGTCAAGGACTGGCGCAGATTGGCCTGCCGTTCGCCATCGGCGCAGCCGGTGCCGTCGTTCTTCGGAACGAGGACGAGCGCCTTGGCGCCGCAGGCGCTGGCATAATCGATCAGTTCCTGCGCTTCTCTGGCGCGGGCTTCATTCCATTCGTTGAAGCGCTGCAGGGCGTTGATCGAAATGATCGTCAGGCCGTGGCGGTCGGCAGCCTGCTTGATCGCTTCGGGTTTGGTGCCGTCGAGAACCGCATTGCCGGAAAGGTCATTGCGGATCTCGACCTCTCCGATGCCGAGCGACTTTGCCAGCGCGAAGAAATCATCGATTGCGAGCGACGGCGCGGCCATGTGGTTGAGCGCAAAGCGGATCGAAGTCATGACGGATATATCCTCCTCGTCTCCGCGACATCAGCGGAGCAGTTCCTCGTGAATGAGCCTGCGAATCTCTATCGGAATTCCTGCGGCAATCCATCGGGCATCGCTGCCGCCCGCCCTCATTGCTGAAAGAATTTCAGCCGAAATGATAGATTTCCATCATTTCTCAGATATTCTCCGAAATATGGATATCGAAGGGCAGGAAGAACTGGCCGGGAACGGCCGTTTCGCTGTTTTCGATCGCACTTGTCATCAGCCCTATCAGCTCTTTGCACAGTGCGGGCAGGGGGGTGCCGATCGCCATGGCGACGATATCGTCGGCAAGCCCGGCTTTGCTGTCGGGCGTCAGCTCGTTGACCACGAGAACGATCCTGCCGCCGAGATTCTCCTCACGGATCGCCGAGATCGCGCCCTCCATGCCGCCGCCGCAGACATAAAGGCCGACGAGATCGGGATGCTTCTGTAGCAGCGTCAGCGTCGCCTCATGGGTGATCTCCGGAGTATCTAGGTTGATCAATGTATCGATGACGTCGAATTCCGGCGCGTTTTCACGAAAATAGGAACGAAAACCGATCTCACGCAGCTCATGTCCGTGAAAACGATGACTGCCGACGAAACAGGCGACCTTACCCGGCACACGGGCAGTCTTGGCAATCACCCACGCGGCGGTCCGGCCGACCTTGCGGTTGTTGACGCCAATATAGGCATTGCGCACCCCTGAGGCGAAGTCGGAAAGCAGCGAAAAGACGGGAATGTCTCTTTCCCTCAGTTCCTCAATTGCCGCCGTCACCGCAGGATAGTCTGGAGCGACGAGAGCGATGGCCTGATTGCGGGCGCCGAGGGCCTTGAGCTTCTCGACGATCGCCGCCGGTGTTGAAGCCGAGGGATAGTCGATCTGGGTCTGGACACGGGCGGTGGTCACGGCGCGCGCCGCCACTTCGATCTCGCGAGCGAAAGCCTGATAGAAGGGCTGCATCGGCTTTTGCAGCAGGAACGCCAGCCTGTATTGCGGCAGATCCTCGAAGACCCGTTGCCGGATGAGGCCGACGGCATGGTAGCCGATCGACTGGGCTGCGTCATAGACCCGCCGCGCCGTTTCCTCGCGCACGCGGTGGCGACCGTTGAGCACCCGGTCGACGGTGGCGACGCTGACGCCCGAGGCGCGGGCAAGGTCGGAGATGGTGGGGCGGCGCATGGTGTTTCCTGATGGATTCGCTCATGGATGCGAGCCACTCTTGATGGCTTTTGATAGATTACATCAAGCCTGCATTGAGCCTCGCCCAAAGTCAACCTATTCTCCCGGCAACAGCATTAGGGAGGCGGATAATGGCGAGCGAGACCAAGAAGCGTGACTACGACCTGCTCGGCGAAAGCGGCCGCACCGCGGTGGAGACGGGACTGGCGGCTGCCGAATGGTATCACACCGAGATTCCCCGCAAGGAGATGAAGGCGCTGATGCAGCGATCCGATGCGCCGGCGATCCGTGACACGGTCATCTGGCTCGGCAGCATGGTGGTCTTTGCCGGTCTCGGCATCTATTTCTGGGGCTCCTGGATCGCGCTGCCCTTCTTCCTCGCTTACGGCGTGCTCTACGGCTCGGCCTCCGACAGCCGCTGGCATGAATGCGGTCACGGCACCGCCTTCAAAACGCGCTGGATGAACGACGCCGTCTACCAGATCGCCTGCTTCATGATCATGCGCAATCCGGTGACCTGGCGCTGGAGCCATACGCGCCATCATACCGATACGGTCATCGTCGGCCGCGATCCGGAGATCGCCGTCATGCGGCCGCCGGACCTGCTCCGGTTGATCCTCAATTTCTTCGGCATCCTCGACGTCTGGCATGCTGTCCTCGACATGCTGCGCAACGCCTTCGGCATCATCAGCGCGGCGGAAAAGACCTTCATTCCGGAGATGGAGCAGCCGAAGGCGATCCGCTTCGCCCGTATCTGGCTGGCGATCTATCTCGCGACGACCGCCGTCGCGGTCGCCACCGGCTCGATCCTGCCGCTGATGCTGATCGGCCTGCCGCGCCTCTACGGCGCCTGGCACCACGTGCTGACCGGGCTCCTGCAGCATGGCGGCCTTGCCGACAACGTCATCGATCACCGGCTGAACAGCCGCACGGTCTATATGAACCCGATCAGCCGTTTCATTTATTGGAACATGAATTACCACGTCGAACATCACATGTTCCCGATGGTGCCCTATCACGCGCTGCCCCGGCTGCACGCAATGATCAAGCATGATCTGCCGGAGCCAAACCGGTCGATCTGGTCGGGCTACCGCGAGATGATCCCGGCTTTCCTGCGCCAGCTGCGCAACGAGGATTATTTCCTGAAGCGGGAACTGCCGGCCACCGCACGGCCGTACCGCGAGGAATTCCACAACGAACTCGCCCCGGCGGCGCAATAATCACAATCAAGGGAGTTAGAGATGAGCGGAAACTGGATCGAAGTCTGCGGCAAGGACGAGATCGACGAAGAGGATGTCATCCGCTTCGATCATGGTGGGCGCACCTTCGCGGTCTACCGCAGCCCCGACGACGAATTTTTCGCCACCGACGGACTCTGCACGCATGAACATATCCATCTCGCCGACGGGCTTGTGATGGATGAAATCATCGAATGCCCGAAACATAACGGCCGCTTCAACTACAAGACGGGCGAAGCCAAGGGTGCACCGGTCTGCGTCAATCTCAAGACCTATCCGGTCAAGATCGAAGGCGACACCGTCTTCATCGCTGTCTGAGGAGGCTGATGTGGCTCATTTCGTCATCCTCGGTGCGGGCGAATGCGGTGCTCGCGCCGCTTTCGCTCTGCGGGAAAAGGGTTTTGCCGGCGAGATAACGCTCGTTGGCGCCGAACCCCTTCACCCTTATGAACGGCCGCCGCTTTCGAAGGCCGCTGCCGCCGATGCCGGCGATCCGAAATTCATCGCGGCTGCGGAAAAATACGCCGAAAGCGGCATCCGGCTGCTGATCGGTCTTGAAGCCAGGGATTTCGATCCTGCCTCCCGGACCGTCCTGCTTTCGGATGGCGCCGCACTCTCCTACGACAAGCTTCTGCTGGCGACGGGCGCGGCCGCGCGATCGTTCCCGGGCGCCTCCGAAAGCAATCCGCATATCCGTTCGCTTCGCACCCATGAGGATGCGGCCGCTCTGCGCGAGGCCATGAAGCCCGGCCGGCATATCGCCATTATCGGCGGCGGCTTCATCGGGCTGGAACTTGCCGCGACGGCGCGCCTGCTTGGCGCCGATGTCACCGTCATTGAGGGCCTGGAACGCGTGCTGAAGCGCGGCGTGCCGGACGAGATCGCTCATCTGCTGACCGAACGCCACCGGGCCGAAGGTGTCGATATGCGCTGCGGTGTCTCGATTGAGACATTGACTGCGGAAAGCGGGAAGGCCGTCGTCAAACTGTCGACTGGCGAGGTGATAGAAGCCGATCTCGCCCTCGTCGGCATTGGCGCGCGGCCGAATGTCGACATCGCCGAAAGAGCGGGGCTTACAATCGAAAACGGCATTGCCGTCGACACCTATCTCCGGACCTCGGCGCCTGATGTTTTTGCCGCCGGCGACTGCTGTTCCTTTCCGCTGCCGATCTATGGCGGCCGGCGGGTAAGGCTCGAATCCTGGCGCAATGCCCAGGAGCAGGGCACGTTGGCCGCCGCCAACATGCTCGGCTGCGACGAAGCCGTTTCAACCGTGCCGTGGTTCTGGTCGGATCAATACGACATGACGCTGCAGATATCAGGCCTCGCCGAAGGGGCGGTCCTGCATCTGCGCCGCGACCTCGGACCGGACGCCTTCATTCTCTTCCACCTCGACGCCGATGGCCGCTTGATCGCCGCAAGCGGCATCGGCCTGGGCAATGCCGTGGCGCGCGACATCAGACTTGCGGAAATGTTGATCGCGGCTGGCGCCCATCCAGACCCTGCTGCGCTGACATCAAGCAACGTCAAGCTGAAATCCCTTCTGGCCGCCTGAGCCCCCGATATTTTCAAAGGAATTGATGATGAAAAAACATAAGCGTGCAACCGTTGCCGATCTGCTTGCGGAAAAGGGCAAGCGCCAGCTGACCATGCTGCGCGTCACCTCGCTCGAGGAGGCCGAAGCCGCCGAAAAGGCCGGGATCGATATCGTTTCGGTACCACCGTCGCTGCTCGGCCCGGTCTTCCGCGAGATCGCCCCCACGCCCTTTGCCATTCCGGGTCTCGAATATGGCGACCACGTCTCGGCCGAAGACTACCTGCGCGCCGCCTTTGCGGCCCTGAAGGCCGGCGGTGATGCCGTCTATTGCGCCGCGAGCCTGCAGACGATCCGTCGCCTGCGCGACGAGGGCATCCCCGTCTGCGGCCATCTCGGGCTGATCCCCTCGAAAGCCACCTGGACCGGAGGCTTCCGCGCCGTCGGCAAGACGGCAGCAAGTGCGGCCGAGATCTGGCGGCAGACCAAAGCGCTCAAGGAGGCTGGCGCCTTCGCCGCCGAAATCGAAGTCGTGCCGGGTGACGTTGCCGCCGCCATCAGCAGCAACACCTCGATGCTGATGATCTCGATGGGCGCGGGCAGCGGCTGCGACGCCCAATATCTCTTCGCCGACGACGTGCTCGGCGCCAATCGCGATCATTATCCCCGCCATGCCAAGGTCTATCGCAACTTCGCCGCCGAACATGATCGGCTGCAGCGCGAGCGCATCGCCGCCTTCACCGAATTCGCCGAGGACGTCAGGACCGGCGCCTATCCGGAAAAGCGTCACTGCGTCGGTATCGACGAGGCCGAACTGAAGATTTTCCTCGACCGGCTGACTAACGAGACGGGCAAGCGCTGACGCCTGCCCGGCGACTCCCTTCTTCCCAGCGGGGAGAGGGGGAAAGTTGCATTGGCTTCCGTCGCCGCCTGTGGCAGGAATGATCCGTTCGATTCATTCGGAACGGAGTATTCGGCCCCCTGTGACGATCGGCTTTGCGCATGCGGAACTGATTGCAGTGCTCGTCGCGGTGACGGGGGATGAGCCGCGCGTCATGACCATCCGCTCCGGCAACGCGCTGCCGTCGGGCCCATTCGAAATGGGCCATCGAACCCTGCAATCGGGCCTGCGCGAATGGGTGCAGGAGCAGACCGAGCACCCGGTTGGTTATCTCGAACAACTCTATACCTTCGCCGACCGCGACCGGAACAACGAGATTCTTGGCGGGCGGACGATCTCGATCAGCTATCTCGGCCTCGTCAACGAGCAGGCGGGCGCCGGCCGGCCCGGATGGCACGGCTGGTACGACTATTTTCCCTGGGAAGACCATCGGCAGGGCCGGCCGGCCGTGCTGGATGAAATCGTGGCCCGCCTGAAAAGCTGGGCGGATGCCGATCCGACCCGGCGGGACCATCGCCATCGCCGCGCCGACTTCACCTTCGGCCTCGACGGCGGCGGCTGGAATGAGGATCTGGCCCTGCAACGCTACGAACTGCTTTATGAAGCCGGCCTCGTGGCCGAAGCCGGATGCGGGGCGGAAGCCAATCTCGGCCGGGCGATGTTTGCCGATCATCGCCGCATTCTTGCGACCGGGATTGCTCGGCTGCGCGCCAAGATCAAGTACCGCCCCGTCGTCTTCGAACTGATGCCGGAGAGTTTTACGCTTCTGCGGCTGCAGCGCACAATCGAGGCCCTGGCCGGACTGACGCTGCACAAGCAGAATTTCCGCCGCCTGATCGAACAGCAGGAACTGGTCGAGGAAACCGGCGGAACCGAAAGCGAAACCGGCGGCCGGCCGGCCAAGCTCTTCCGCTTCCGCCACACCGTGCTCGAAGAACGGGCGCTCGCAGGAACGAAATTACCGCTCTCCCGCAATTGACATATGCTCATAGCGAGAATATGTCTTTGCCTGTGATATGCTCAAATCGAGCATAATTAGGAGCCGGTCATGAATCACGCAGTTTCCGCATCCTCGCTCTACAACCGCGTCAGCCGCGTCATCCCCAAAGCCGAATGGATGTCGTTCGCGGACGACGTGGACGCCATTCTCGAGCTCAAGCGCCGCCGTAATGCCGTCATTCTCGCTCACAACTATCAGACGCCTGAGATTTTTCACGGTGTGGCCGATATCGTCGGCGACAGCCTGGCGCTCGCCCGCAAGGCTGTCGAGGTCGATGCCGATGTCATCGTGCTGGCCGGCGTGCATTTCATGGCCGAGACCGCCAAGCTTCTGAACCCCGAAAAAACCGTGCTGATCCCCGATCTCGGCGCCGGCTGCTCGCTGGCGGATTCGATCACGCCGCAGGATATTGCGCTGCTGCGCCAGGCCCATCCCGGCGTGCCGGTCATCACCTATGTCAATAGCTCGGCGGCGGTGAAGGCCGCCTCCGACATCTGCTGCACCTCGGGCAATGCCAAACAGGTGGTGGAGTCGCTCGGCGTGGCGAAGGTGCTGATGATCCCCGACGAATATCTCGCCCGCAACGTCGCCCGTGAGACCGACGTCGAGATCATCGCCTGGCATGGGCATTGTGAGGTGCATGAACTCTTCACCGCAGACGATGTTCGCCAACTGCGTGAAAACCATCCCGGCGTGACGGTGCTCGCCCATCCGGAATGCCCGCCGGACGTGGTGGCGGAGGCCGATTTCGCCGGCTCCACCGCTGTGATGTCCGATTATGTCGGCAGGCAGAAGCCGGCGCGCGTCGTGCTACTGACCGAATGCTCGATGAGCGACAACGTCGCAGTCCACCATCCCGACGTCGAATTCATCCGCCCCTGCAATCTCTGCCCGCATATGAAGCGGATCACCCTCGCCAATATTCGCGCCGCACTTGAGGAAAACCGCCATGAAGTGACGGTCGATCCGGCAATCGCCGCAGCGGCGCGGCGCGCCGTCGAAAGGATGCTGGCGATATGAGCGAACGTCTCGATCATCTTGCCGGGCGCACCGTCATCGTCGGCAGCGGCCTCGCCGGGCTGATGACGGCACTGACGCTGGCGCCGGAACCCTCCGTCATAGTCACCCGCGCCGCCCTCGGCACACAGACCTCAAGCGCCTGGGCGCAGGGCGGCATTGCCGCCAGCATCGGCGCCGACGACAGTGCGGCGCTTCATCTGGCCGATACGCTTGCTGCCGGCGACGGGCTCTGCGACCGGACCGTCGCGGCCGGCATCATTGCCGAGGCACCGGCAGCAATTGCCGCGCTGGAACAGGCCGGCGTGCGCTTCGACCGCAATGCGACGGGAGAATTCTCGCTCGGATTGGAGGCGGCCCATAACCGCCGCCGCATCGTCCATGCCGAAGGCGATGGTTCGGGTGCGGCAATCATCGCCGCATTGGTACGGGCCGTGGCGCAGTCGCCTGCCATTTCAGTGCTCGAAGGCTTCGAAGCGCGGCGGATTCTGATGGACGGAGAAGGGGTCGCCGGCCTGCTCTGCGCGACGGCGGATGGGACTGCCATCCTGCCGACCGCGAAGGTGGTGCTGGCCACTGGCGGTATCGGGGGCCTTTATGATGCGACCACCAATCCGATCGGCAATTTCGGCCAGGGGATTGCGCTCGCGGCACGGGCGGGTGCCGACCTTGCCGACATGGAATTCGTCCAGTTCCATCCGACGGCGCTCGATTCTCGCCGCAGGCCCTTGGCGCTGGTCAGCGAGGCGGTTCGCGGCGAGGGGGCTCTGCTCGTCAATGAAAGCGGTGAACGGTTCATGGCCTGCATCCCGGGCGCCGAGCTTGCGCCGCGCGATGTGGTGGCGCGCGCCATCAGTGCCGAGATCGCCCGCGGCGGCAGGGTCTTCCTCGATGCCCGCGACGCGCTCGGCAGCCGGTTCGCTACACGCTTCCCTGTGATCGCAGCCCTTTGCGGCGAAGCCGGAATCGATCCGGCGAAAGACCTCATTCCGGTGCGCCCGGCCGTTCACTACCACATGGGCGGCGTCGCAACTGATGCCAACGGCCGCAGCTCCGTTCCCGGCCTCTGGGTTGCCGGGGAGGCGGCCTCGACCGGCCTGCACGGCGCAAACCGGCTGGCCAGCAATTCGCTGCTGGAAGCGGCGGTGATGGGCATGCGGGCGGCGCGCGACATAGCGGGCATGCCGGCACGAACCGGCAGTCCCTTCCAATCGGAAAGGCTGCCGGCGCCGGCCGACGCATCGCTGGTCCGGCCGGTCGTCTCGCGCCATCTCGGCGTGCTGCGCAATGGGGGCGCGGTGCAGGACGCGATTGCCGCCCTGCTGCCGCTTGCCGAAAGTGACGGCCCGGCCGCCGATCCGGCCATCGTCGCGCTTCTGATCGCCGTCTTTGCCGGTCTGCGGATGGAATCGCGCGGCGCCCATGCCCGCACCGATTTTCCGCTGAAGCTCGCTGATATCAAGCGTCGTCGGATGCGTCTGTCCCAGGCGTTGGAGATCGCCCGTGCAACACCGTCGTATGCCCTTGCCAGGAGTGCCTGAGATGAGCCTTACTCCCCTTCCGCGTCTGATTATCGAACCCTTGGTGCGGGCAGCCCTGCTCGAAGATCTCGGCCTTGCCGGCGACATCACCTCGGCATCGGTCATTCCCTCGGATCACCACTCCACGGTGGTGATGGCCGCCCGCCAGCCCGGCGTGATCGCCGGCCTCGATGCGGCCGACCTCGCCTTCACGCTCGTCGATCCTCAAATCGTCATGCGCCGCCACATCGAGGACGGCGATGCGGTCAAATCCGGTGACGTCATCGCCACCATCGAGGGCCCTTCGCGCGGACTCTTGACCGGTGAGCGCACCGCGCTGAATTTCCTCGGCCATCTCTCCGGCATCGCCACCGTCACCGCCGGGATTGCCGCTGCCATCAGCGGCACCAAGGCCTCGGTCGCCTGCACGCGCAAGACGACGCCGGGGCTGCGGGCGCTGGAAAAATATGCAGTACGGGCCGGCGGCGGCATGAACCACCGTTTCGCGCTTTATGACGCGGTGCTGATCAAGGACAACCACGTGGCCATATCAGGCGGCGTTGCCGAGGCAATCCGCCGGGCGCGGGCCGGCGTCGGTCATCTGGTCAAGATCGAGGTCGAAGTGGACAGGCTCGATCAGCTGCAGGAGGCGATGGCCGTCGGTGTCGATGCCGTTCTGCTCGACAATATGACGCCGGACCAGCTGCGCGAGGCGGTCGCCATCGTTGCCGGGCGGGCAATCACCGAGGCATCGGGCCGGGTGACGCCGGCAACGGCCGCTGCAATCGCCGCTTCCGGCGTCGACCTTATTTCGGTCGGTTGGCTGACGCACAGCGCGCCCGTGTTGGATATCGGCCTCGATTTCGTCGAGGCCGCCGGCGCGGCGTAAACCAGCGCCAAATAGATCGCGCCGATGCTGTGATCGATCAGGATCGCTTGCTGTCGGTTGCGGCTGTAGAGGCCGCAACGGCTGGAATAACGGATCAAAATCACGTCGGGGGGCAAAGTGTTGGCAAGCATTTCCGGCCGCTTATGTGAGAAAATGCAAATATTCGGTGTAAAAACTTCTTTTTGCGCTATGCGCGGGCCTATTATCGCTCTAACATGTTCCTGAGCGACCGGTGCGTATGCGCGTCTGGTCTTCAGGGGTGAGAAGCGGGATGCAACGGACATCCGGACAGATGTCGACGAACAGGCTTTGCCTGCTCGGAAGACCGCGATTGCTGGCAGCGGGGAGGGAACTCCCCTTGCCGGAGAAATCTTATTTTCTCTTCGCCATGCTCGCCGCCGAAACCAATCTCGAACTCGACCGGGAAACCGTCAGGCGGCAGCTCTGGCAATCGGAAGCCCCGGAAAAACGCGCAGGCAGTCTGCGCCAGCTGCTGGCGCGCATCGAGCAAAGCATTCCCGCCGACCTTCCGCCGCTGCTGAAAACGACCCGAACCCATATCGGCCTTGCTGACGGCTGGGAGGTCGACGTCCATATACTGAAACAGAAAGGGCCGCTCGCGGCCGAAGACGGCGACATTCTGAATGGCGAATTGCTTGAAGGCGCCAAGTCGCCGACGCAGGGCGCCGAAGACTGGCTGACTTTCGAGCGCCAGCGCATCGATGAATTGCGCGCCGCCCATCTGACGCGGCTGGTGGAAACCGCTGAAGACAGATCGGATGAGGAGCAGGTGGCCTTTGCCCGTCGCCTGCTGGAGCTCGACCCCGCCAGCGAGACGGCCTATCGGTCGCTGATGCGCACTTATGTCAGGATGAACGATCCGGCCGCCGCCCGACAGTCCTATCTGAAGTGCAAGAGCCAGTTGAAGGAAGAGTTCGACACCGAGCCGGAGGAAAGCACCACCGCGCTTGCCCGCGAACTCGGCCTGATCCCGGCAGCTCAGCCCGCAGCGGCCGAACGTCCGTCGGCAGTGCCCGGCGGCTTCGCCGATCTGCTCGGTCAGCCGCGGATCATCATCCTGCCGCCGGAAAGCATTTTCACCGATCCGCTGATGGAGCGCGTCGGCAGAGCCTTGCTTGAGGACGTCACCATCGGCCTCAGCCAGCAGCGCGGTTTCAAGGTGATCGCAGCCCATACGAGCCTCGAAATCCTCAGCCGTTCGGTCGATCCGGCCCGCGTGGTGCCCCGCGCGCTCGACATTAGCTTCGACTATGCGGTTTACGTCACCATCCAGGGCCGCGACGAGGATGTCTATGCGACCTGCCGTCTGACGCGGACGACGACATCGGAGGTGATCTGGGCTCTGGAACTGCCGCTGGTCATGCAGAAGATCAGCGAATCCTTCGCGCATCTGACACGGCGCATCGTCTCCTCGCTTGCCGATACGGTCGAACGCCACGAGCTGGCGATGCCGATCGGCGAGGCGCCGCCATCCGCTTACCGTCTCTATCTGGAAGGCAAGCGGCTGATCGCCCAGACCGATCTGCAGCATCTGCGCCAGGCGCGAAAATGGTTCAGATCCTCGCTTAATCGGTACGAGAATTTCTCGGCCGCCCATGCCGGCGTATCGCGTGCGCTCGGCATGGAATGGCTGATCCGCGGCATGCAGGACACCGAACTGCTCGACGAGGCGAACGGTGCGGCCCGGCTGGCGCAGCAATCCGACCCGAACAGCGGCCGGGCTTACCGCGAACTCGGCTTCGTGGCGCTGTATCGCCGCCGTTTCGACGAAAGCCTGGACTATTTCCAGCAGGCTCAGGATCTCAATCCGAACGACGCCGACATCCTTGCCGATTATGCCGATGCGCTTTCTCACGACGGCGATTTCGATCGGGCGCTGGAGCTGAGCAACGCGGCTTTCAAGCTCAATCCGCTGCCGCCGGACTATTATTACTGGAACCTCGGCGGCATCCATTTCATGCGCGAAGAATATAAAAAGGCGATTGAAGCGCTGGAACCGGTGAAGACCAAGCAGGCAACGGCGCGCCTGCTGGCAGCCTCTCATGCTATGGCGGGCGATCAGGGCAAGGCTGGGAATTACGCCCGGGTCGTCCTTGAAAACTTCCCTGATTTCCGCAGCGACGATATCCGTCACTTCGTTCCCGATCGCGACCCCGCCTTTACGGAACCGCTGATAAAAGGCCTGCAACTTGCCGGTCTTCCGTGATTGCATCGCCTTTTAACGAAGCCTGTAACGCTTAAATGACGCAGGCAATGTTTCCTTCGAATGGTTAACGGCAGAAACGCGCCGTTTAATCAATCGGAGATGAAACATGAAGACGAATGCTGAAACTCCCGCCGCTCAGACACAGTCCCTGCGCTTTTCCGCAGCCGCCAAAGCAGCCCTGAAGCAGGACGAACTCAACGTTTCCGCCAATGGGCTCGAGAGCCTGACGCATGCCCTGAGGTTTCGTTAAAGGGACGAGATCGGTATGTCCGCCTTCGCCGACCTCGAAACGCTTGCCGGTGACCTCGAACGATCATCGGCAGGCGTCAGCGACTATCACGACCGAGCAGTCACGCCGGCGCAGACACTTGCAGCCATCAGGCCGCATCTGCGCGGATTCGGTATTACGCGCGTCGGCCTGCTGACGGCTCTCGACGTGCTGAACATCCCCGTCGCCTTCGCGACGAGGCCGAACAGCCACACGCTTTCGGTCTTCCAGGGCAAAGGCATCGACAATGATGCCGCCATGGCCTCGGCCGCCATGGAAGCGATCGAGACGCGGATCGCGGAAATACCGCCCGCCGACCTGACGCAGGCGACGGTGGAGAGCATGCGGGCGGAACGCGCCGCCATGATCGATCTCGACAGTGTCGCACGATGCGCGCCCGATGAAATCGGCGGTGACCCCGTCCCCTGGTGCTCCGGCCTCGACGTTCTGTCCGGCAGCAGCGTCTTCGTCCCCTGGTGGCTCGTCGGCCTCGACCATCGCGGCGAACGGCCGCCGGGCTTCGAGCAATCGAGCGATGGGCTTGCCTCCGGCAATACGCCGTCCGAAGCGGTCCTGCACGGACTTTGCGAGCTGGTCGAGCGCGACGCCTGGGCTCTGACCCAGTTGAAATCACCACAGCGCCTCAAGGAAAGCCGCATCGACCCCGCCTCCTTCGGCGATGCGGTCATCGACGTCATGACCGACCGGATCGCGCGCGCCGGCATGCGGCTGCTGCTGCTCGACATGACTACGGATATCGGTGTTCCGGCTTTTCTGGCCGTCATTATGCCGGGCAATCTTTCCGACCGCGTCGACGCGCGCTGGTCGCATGTCTGCGGCGGCTGCGGCTGCCATCCCGATCCTGTGCGCGCCGCGCTGCGCGCCATTACCGAAGCGGCCCAGAGCCGGCTGACCGCAATCGCCGGCAGCCGCGACGATTTCTCCCCGCGCGTCTATCAGCGGCTCGACCGGAGTGCGGCGATGCAGCAGGTGGTCGAGCTCTGCCAGGGCGACGGCCGAACGCGCGCCTTTCAGAACCGCCATCACCGCTCGGCGACAATCCAGGAGACCATCCGCCACATAGCCGACCGGCTGGTGGCGAACGGGATCGAGCAGATCGTCGCCGTGCCCTTTGCCCATCCGGCTTTGCCGGTCTCGGTCGTCAGGGTGATCGTGCCGGGCCTGGAGGTCGATATATCAGGTCAGTACATCCAGCTCGGCCTGCGCGCCGTCAATACCATGAGAGGAGCCCAATCATGAAGGTTCTGTTCGTCGGTCCGAGCCTTGGTGGCGGCCTTGCCGCAGCGAGAAACATGTCTCCCTGCATCGATTTCCGCCCGCCCGCCGCCCGCGGCGATATTCTGAAGGCGGTGGAGGATGGCGCCACCGCGATCGGCCTCGTCGACGGCTATTTCGGCGATCTTCCTTCGGTCTGGCACAAGGAAATCCTCTACGCGCTCGAACATGAAGTCGCCATAGCCGGCGGCGCCAGCATGGGCGCGTTGCGGGCTGCGGAATGCGCGCCGTTCGGCATGGTCGGCCTCGGCTCGATCTTCAAAGATTACGATTCCGGACGGCTGCTCGATGACGAAGCCGTTGCGCTGGTACATGCGCCGCAGGCGCTTGGCTGGCTGCCGCTTTCCGTGCCCTGGGTCGATTTCGAGCCGACGATCGATGCGCTTTATGCCTGCGGGGAGATTTCGACGGGTGAGCGCAAGAAACTGCTGCTCTCCGGCCGCTTCCTGCATTTCTCCGAGCGCACCTATGCGCGCGTGGTCGACGAGTGCCATTTCCGCAAGCCGCGCCGCGATCACCTTCTCGCCGCTCTCCGCAAGAATCGAGTCGAACGCAAGCGCGACGACGCGCGGCTGGTGCTGGAGTGGCTGCACCGCGACGAATTCGCGCCCGTCAACCGTGACTGGCGCTTTGCCGCAACCTCGCATTGGGAGCTTTTGCACGCCGAAGTCACACGCAATGTGACTCCTGTAACGCTAGAATAACGGTCTCGGCGAAATGATGCAGTACTGATGGAATCTGAGGCTTAACGGCCAAAGGGGCGGGAACAATGTTTGAACAACATAACGAAGGTACAGGCAGTGAATACGCAAGGATCTTCCGGCTGCTGTCGGCAGCCAAGGAGGAGGCTGAAAAACTTCAGCTGCGTAATCTGATGCACCTGACGAACATGGCGCTGCTGCAGGTCGTAATCGATTGGGACGGCATAGATCCGGACAGGGAACTTGACGTCAACCTCGAGAAACTGCTCGGCAGCAAGGCCAAGATCGCAATGAAGGACGCTAGCGAGAATCTGATCCTGATCGATCGCCATTGACCATCATGCCGTCCGTTAGGATCGCGTGAAGGAGACCCGGCCTATTCGGCCGCTTCACCGTCGACCTGTTCGGTGTGGGCGATTGCCTGAACAAGCTTCAGGATCTTCTTGCGAAGAGCTTCGTTTTTGATCGAGAAGAACGCCGCATTCAAAAGGACACCCTCGCGCGAAATAACGAATTCCTCGCTGGGTGCGGGGTTGTCGTTAGCCGTTTCAGGGGTCGACAGGTCGTCGAAGAACGTCCTGACGTCGACATTCAGCGCGCCGGCGATTTCAACCAGCATGCTGGCGGAAACGCGGTTGGAGCCTTTTTCGTATTTCTGGATCTGCTGAAACGTTACGCCGACACGATCGCCCAATTCCGTCTGCGAAACTTTGCGCAGCAGACGCTGTATGCGGATCGTCTTTCCGACATGAACGTCCACTGCGTGCGGTTCTTCTTTCATTTGTTTTCCCTCCTGAGGACACGGACATGAGGTTATTCGCCATATCCGTGTCTGACAACTTGTAACTGAGACACACAAAGCTAGCAATTGTTTGGCTGTAAGTCGTCCCAAACCGAAACATTGCATCGCTTCATATTAGCAGCAGCAAAAAACATGCCAAAGTAGCACTTTTGGGGGGTACATCATCCGATTTCAGGGTGCCGGATATGGTGCGCAAACTTTGGCGGCGGGTTTCGCAGCCAAAGGATCGGGGCAGCGTAAACAAAAAGTTACAATGACCAGAGGCGCTGGGCATTGGCGAAGAGCAGCTTGGACCGCTCCGCCTCGCTGCTGCCGGAGATGACGGCATGGGTCGCTGCAACCCAGGTGGAAAGGCCCCCGCCGAGCGTGCAGACCGGCCAGTCGCTGCCCCAGACGACATGATCCCAGCCGAAACTTGCGATCACATGTTCGATATAGGGCGTCAGCGTCTGTGCTGTCCATGTCTGCGCATCCGCATAGGCGACAACGCCGGAAATCTTGCAGATCACGTTCGGCCGGCGGGCGATCTCCGAAATGCCGGCCTTCCATGGCTCGAAGGCATCGGAGCGGATATCCGGCACGCCGCAATGATCGAGGACGAACTGCACGTCGGGCGCGAGATCGACGAGAGCGGTGACGCGACCGGCCTGGTGCGGCAATGTGCAGAGATCGAAGGTCAGGCCGCTGCCACCGATGCGCCGGATATTGTCTCGAAACAGGACACTTTCCGAGACGGTGTCAGGCACGACATGCAGCACGCGGCGGAAGCCCTTGACGAAGGGATCGGCCTTCTGCCGCTCGAGATAGGCTGCAAAACCCTCCTCTTCCGGGCGGCAGGAGACGATCGCCCCGGCAATCAGGCTGCCTCGCCCTTTGGCGAGAGAGGCAATGTGGTCGGTCTCAGCCTGCATCACGGCCGGATCGACATCGACCTCCATATGCAGCGCCGTGGTAATGCCGCAGCGCCGCGCCTCGGTCGCATAGGTCTCATAAAGAAAGTCATGATCGAGGGCCGGCACGCCGGAAAGCCAGGGATAAGAAAGCGCCGACCGGTCGATGATGTGCAGGTGGGTGTCGATGAGCACGTTTTCCTCCTCCAGAAATGGCCTTTGCCGCAACCTATTTCTCGTGAATGGATTATTCAAATAGAAATTCCCGAGATCCTCCCACCGATTCAGCCGGAATTGATGACATCCGCCCCGGCCAGCAGCGAAAGCTGAGCGGCGGTCTTCTGCACCAGCGTGATCGTCTGGGTGATATCGGGGGCAGACGGGGCGTTGACAAGGGCGATGAAGGGGCAGGTGAGGGCGGCGATGCAACGCCGATCCGGCCCGAGAACGGGCGCCGACAGATTGTAGACGCCCGATGTCTGGGCGCTTGCCATCATCTCGTAGCCGCGCTCGCGGATCTGGTCGAGACGATCGTAGAATTCGGCACCGAGGTCGATCTCGGCGCGGTTGCGCGCATGTTCCGATATCATCATCTCCCGCTCCTCGTCGCTGCGGAAGGCGAGCAGTACATGCCCCGAGCCGGTGTCGAACAGGCTGATATGAGCGCCGATGCGGATCGAGAAGCCCCAATAGTCCGGCGCCTCCTGCTGGGCGATGACAACGGCGGCGCCACGGTCGAAGACGGCGAGATGATTGGCCTGGCGGGTGCGCTGGGCGAGATCGCGCATCAGCGGCGTGGCGTAGGAGGCAAGCCGGCGCACAGGCGCATGCAATTGCGCAAGACCGAAGAGCTTCAGCGTCAGCGAATAACGATCGCCGTCCAGCCGGGTGACGTAACCGCGACGCACCAGCCGGTCGAGCATGCGATAGAATTCATTGGGGCTGCGGTCGAGCCGCTTGGCGATCTCCGCCTGGGTGAGGCCGCTGTCGACGCCGGCAAGCAGCTCCAGGATATCGAGACCCTTGTCAAGGGCAGGAGCGCGGTAGCGGTCTGACTCGTCGGTCTCCATTCCTTCCTCCTGTGAATATTGTTCTGCATATACGCAGAACCACGGCCGGAAAAGGAAAACTTCGCGCTTGACCCTTGGCCAATCGTCTGTTTGTCTATAAACAGACAAATCATAATTGAAGATAGCCGATCAGCGGAAACGAGGCGAGGCTTCGTGCCTTGCTCCAGACCGGACGAAACGCGCAAAGAGAGAAAATGGCAGGCTCTGATGGACGCCCTATTCCATCACTGCTCGGCCTTCGGCAAGATAACCGCATGCATCGTCTCATGTAGACAATCCAGAAGAGGTCCGTGACATGACAAACAGACTTTCCGGCAAGACCGTTCTCATCACCGCGGCCGGCCAGGGCATCGGCCGGGCGACGGCGGCAGCCTTTGCCGCGGCCGGCGCCAAGATCCATGCAACCGACATCAACACCGATGCGCTGGCGACCCTTGCCGCGGAAACCGGCGTCTCCACCCATAAGCTCAACGTGCTCGATGGGGATGCGGTCACGGCGCTCGTCGCCGAAATCGGCGCTGTGGACGTGCTGTTCAACTGCGCCGGCTTCGTCCATGCCGGCTCGATCCTGGAAATGCCGGATTCCGATCTCGAATTCGCTTTCGACCTCAACGTCAAGGCAATGATCCGCACCATCCGGGCGGTGCTGCCCGGCATGCTCGAACGCAAGGACGGGTCGATCATCAACATGGCCTCCGTCGCCTCCAGCATCAAGGGCGTGCCGAATCGCTTTGCCTATGGTGTCACCAAGGCGGCGGTCATCGGTCTTACCAAATCGGTCGCCGCCGATTATGTTGCTCAAGGCATCCGCTGCAATGCCATCTGCCCCGGCACGGTGGAAAGTCCGTCCTTGCAGGACCGCATGCGCGCCCAGGGCGATTATGATGCGGCCCGCGCCGCCTTCATCGCCCGCCAGCCGATGGGCCGGCTCGGCACGCCGGAAGAGATCGCCGATCTCGCCGTCTATCTCGCCGGCGCTACCTACACGTCTGGCCAGGCGATCGCCATCGACGGCGGCTGGACGATCTGACGTCGGCTCGTGACGCGGCCGGCAGACCGCCGGCCGATCCGGCTATCGCAATTGGCCCCATAAATCGGGAGGAACACCATGACCCGCATCACCGACCTTCGCGTCTTCGATCTCCGCTTTCCCACCTCGCAAAGCCTGGACGGATCCGATGCGATGAACCCCGATCCCGACTATTCGGCCGCCTATGTCATTCTCGACACGGATGTTCCAGGCCTTGCCGGCCATGGCCTGACCTTCACCATCGGCCGCGGCAACGACATTTGCTGCATGGCGATCGAAGCGATGCGCCATCTTGTCATCGGCACCGACCTCGCCGAAGTTCTCGCCCATCCCGGCAAATTCTGGCGGCACCTGACCAGCGACAGCCAGTTGCGCTGGATCGGCCCGGAAAAGGGCGCCATTCACCTGGCGACCGGTGCCGTCGTCAACGCTGTCTGGGATCTGCTTGCCAAACAGGCCGGCAAGCCGGTCTGGCGGCTGGTCGCCGAGATGTCGCCGGAAGAAATCGCCGATATCGTCGACTACCGCTACCTCACCGACGTGCTGACGCGCGATGAAGCGGTCGCTATCCTCAAGAAGGCGGAAGCCGGCAAGGCGGAACGGATCGCCATTCTCGAAAAGGAGGGCTACGCCTGCTACACGACGTCGGCCGGCTGGCTGGGTTATGAAGACGAGAAATTGCGCCGGCTCTGCCAGGAAGCGATCGATGCCGGCTTCAACCATATCAAGATGAAGGTCGGCCGTGATCTCGACGACGATATCCGCCGTCTGAGGATCGCCCGCGAGGTGATCGGCCCCGACCGCTACCTGATGATCGACGCCAACCAGGTCTGGGACGTCGGCCAGGCGATCGACTGGGTCAAGGCGCTCGCCTTTGCCAAGCCCTTCTTCATCGAGGAGCCCACCAGCCCCGATGACGTCGCCGGCCATCGCAAGATCCGCCAGGCAATCACCCCGGTGAAGGTCGCGACCGGCGAGATGTGCCAGAACCGCATCATGTTCAAGCAGTTCATCGCCGAGAGCGCCATCGACATCGTCCAGATCGATTCCTGCCGCATGGGTGGGCTGAACGAGGTCCTTTCTGTGTTGCTGATCGCCGCCAAGTTCGGCCTGCCGGTCTGGCCGCACGCCGGCGGCGTCGGCCTCTGCGAATATGTGCAGCACCTGTCGATGATCGATTACGTCGCGGTGTCAGGCACCAAGGATGGCCGCGTCATCGAGTATGTCGATCACCTGCACGAACACTTCCTCGACCCCTGCCGGATCGAGAATGCCGCCTACATGCCGCCGACCCTGCCGGGCTTCTCCATCGAGATGAAACCGGCTTCGATCAGCGGCTATACATTTCGAGGCTGAGCAACCAGCGCCGGCGGCGCGCTCGTCCCCGCCAGAACCCGGAGAAGGAATTCTCTGCTCTCAAACCAGCATCGACTGCTGGGCGAAGATACCCGCCATCGCACCCTGCGATATTGCCGTGGTGACGGAGGCCATGGCTGGGTTGGCGACGTCGCCGGCCGCGTAGATGCCGGGCATGCTGGTTTCGCGGCGCTCGTCGACCTTGAGGGCGATGCCGAAGGGCGTATCGACCGTGGCGAGGCCCAGTGATTCATGCAGGCTTGCGGATGGCTTGTTGCGCGGATGCGCGAACAGGATATCAACCCCGGCATTGCGGCCGCTCTCGAGATTAACGGTGGTGATATGGCCCCGGTGATGGGCGATTTCGGCGATCCGGTCATCAACGACAGGTATGTTGCGGCGCGCCAGATCGGCGCGGATATCGGGCGCAATGTCGTGACCATCGGCGAAGACCGTCAACGTGTCGGTCCAGTCGTGATACAGCCTGACATAATTGTGCGACGGCGGGCCGGACCAGACAAGGCCCCAATGCTGGTCGGCGACTTCAAAGCCATCGCAATAGGGGCAGGGCACGATGGAAGTGCCCCAGCTTTCGGCAAAGCCGGGAACATCAGGCATCTGATCGGCGACGCCATAGCTCAGGATGAGGCGGCGCGCCCCAAGGCTTTCGCCATCGCCAGTGAGGACGGAGAAATCATCGATGGCGCCGGAGATGCTGTCGGCCCGGGCATTGACCAGCCTAACCGCGGGATAGCGTGCCAGCTGCTTCCGCGCCTCGGCCAGGATCTCCAGCGGTGGCTTGTGATCGTGGCCGAGCAGGCCATGCGAGTGGCCGGCGAAGCGATTGCGCGGCAGGCCCGTATCGAGAACGGTGACCCTGCGGCGGGCACGGCCGAGCTGAAGGGCGGCGGCGAGACCGGCAAAGCTGCCGCCGATGATGATGACGTCATCCATGGTGATAAGCTCCGTGCTGTTGAGCGAGTGTGATTGGCTGAGCCTTGGCGCGTCTCGTCCACCGATCTGCATCGATATGGCCAAGCGGCTTAGAGACTCGATCTATGGGACAGGATAAAATCCGTTCGTTGGCTTGCATATTTCCGATACTGCGTGGTATCGTAAGACATGAATAACGATACTGTCAAGGATCTTAATGGTCGTGACCGAAAATAGTCGAGGCCGGCGCGGCCGGCCAGCCAACGAGGCGCTTGGCCAAACGATAGTCGACGCAGCATACGAACTCTTTGTGGAATTGGGTTTTCAAGCGACGACATTGGACAAGGTCACCCAGCGAGCGAAGATATCCAAGCTCAGCATCTATCGGCACTTCGAGAACAAAGAGGCGCTGTTCAGCGCTGCCATCGCGGACCGCTGCCATCAGTTTGCACCACAGGCCCTTTTTGAAGGCGTCGACGGTTCCGCCGAAGAGCAGCTCATGGCGGTGGGATCATCCCTCCTTCGCACGCTGTTGAGCCCGGACGTCCGCAGTGTCGAAGCCATGGTCATGGCCGACAAGACGAATCAAAAGTCGTTAAGCAAGCTCTATTACGAAGCCGGCCCCGCCCATGTCATCGCCCAAATCGAGGCCCTATTGCGTCAGTTGCATGCGAAGGCGGTTCTGAACGTCCCCGATCCTCTCCAGTCCGCCCGCTTGTTTGGCGCGCTTTTCAAAGGATCCGATCTCCTGATTATTGCGCGCTTCGACCCGGCAAGAGCAGAGGACGATAACGAAATCGAATCCTATTGCCGGTCGGCCGTCGCCATGTTCATCGCCGCGCACGGTGGCAGCGACCACGCGGGCGGATCACTTGGTTAAGAACGGATCAGAACAAGGATATGGCATCGTGGCAGAGGAAAATTTTTATCAGGTAGCCGACTGGAATGGCCAAAGCGGGGAGCGCTGGGTCGCCAACCAGGCTCGGCTCGACGCCATGCTGGCGGTGTTCGGCCAGGCCGCGATCGAAGCCGCCGCGCCCGCCATAGGCGAACGCGTGCTGGACGTCGGCTGCGGCGCGGGGGCGTCTACTCTGGATTTGGCCGCCCGCGTCGGCGCGGGGGGCCAAGTGCTGGGCGTGGACATATCCGAACCGCTGATCGGCAGAGCGCGCGCGTTAGCACCGCAGGATACGCCGGCCCTGTTCCAGGTGGCCGACGCCAGCAGCGCCGAACTGCCCGAGGGCGCGTTCGACATCTTGTTCTCGCGTTTCGGCGTGATGTTCTTTGACAACCCGACAGGGGCGTTCGCCCATATGCGCCGTGCGCTCAAGCCGGGCGGGCGGGTTGCTTTCGTCTGCTGGCGCGGCATGGCCGAGAACGATTGGGTGCGCTTGCCGATGGGCGCGATCAAGGGCATCCTCCCGCCGACCGCGCCGCCCGATCCCGAAGCGCCCGGCCCGTTCTCGTTCGGCGACCGGGGGAGGGTGGCGCGTATCCTGACGGCGGCTGGCTTCACCGATATCGCTATCGCGCCATTCGATGCCTCCATCCCATTCGGCGAGGGAAGGACGCGGGACGCGGCAATCGACGACGCGGTTGAGATGACACTCGAGGTCGGCCCGCTGTCGCGCGCGCTCGCTGATCAGCCAGACGACATCCGCGCCCGCGCCTCGGCCGCGGTTCGTGCCGCCTTCGCGGACCGCCCCGGCGAGCGGTCGGTGATGATCGACGGCGCGGCATGGATCGTCACGGCGCGCAAGGCGGCAAGCTGACGGGGATTGACCGGCATTATGGCCCTCAATATGCCACAGCAAGCGCCGCGGGCAGAGCCATGTTCGCGACCTCGCGATTGGAGAAAAAGAGCAGCAACGACGCCGATCGCCTGAGTAAATATCTCGCGCGCTTCAGTCTTAGATTCGAAGACATCAAGAAACCGGGATAAGGGCTATTGCTGCGCGCGCGACTGCCGATCATCTCTTTCCATTGAGGCGACAAACATTGGCGGTTGACGGCAAGGATAGTCTTTACGCGCTATCCTTCAGCGCCCGCCGCCATATGCTTAAGCTCGTCCCAGAGGCTTTCGGCGAAGCTGCGCAGGACCGTGAGCTCGAAGCTGTCATCGCCGGTGCGGGCGATCTGTACGGAGATATGGCCGATCATCGTCATCGCCGAACTGTTTTCCTGAAAGACGGCGGGGTCGAGATCGACGGCGGTGCCCTTTGAAAGAAGCAGGCGCGCAGACCGGCCGGAAATGCCGATGCGGACACGGCCGTGGCTCTGATCCATGACGAAGGCTTTTCCGGCAAGCGCTGCTGTGAGAGTTTCAAGACCTGCGGATGAAAGCGGCGCGTCGCCGGCGACGAACCATTGCCGGAAACCGGCCTGACGGATCGAACTTTCCGCAAAGCCCGCCTTCGTCAGTTCAGCGGCAAGCGCCGCTGGCTCACTTCCGCCGAGCACATGCAGCAGATGGCCTTCCGGCAAGGCTTCCAGCCGGATGCCGGGTCCCGTTACGTTATGTGCCGTGCCGGCGAGAACCGGTCTATGCTGGGGAAGATCAGGCATGGAGCTTCTCGCTTTCGGGATCGATGAAGACGGGATGGCAGAGCACCGCTTCGGTGAATTCATTGCGCAGGCCGTTCCAGACCGTCACCTTTTCGCCGATGCGCTCAGGCCCGCGCCGGACCAGCGCCAGGCCGATCGTATGGCCGAGGCTCGGTGAAAAGGCGCTCGAGGTGACATAGCCCTGGTCGTTTTCCAGCGTCGCCGCGGCGCCCTCGGCAAGGATATGCGAGCCGGTGCGGAAGCCGCTTGCCGGGTTGAGCGGCTTGACGCCGACGAGGCGCGGCCGCTCGGGATCCTGCAGGCCTTCGCGGGCGAGCATCGCCTTGCCGATGAAATCCGGCTTGGTCGATGACACAATGCGGCCGAAGCCGAGATCACCCGGGGTGACCGTGCCGTTGATCTCGGCGTGGGTGACATGGCCCTTCTCGATGCGCAGGACGCCGAGCGCTTCGGCGCCGTAGGCGCAGATGCCGTGTTTTTCGCCGGCGGCCATGATGGCGTCGGCAACGCTTTCGCCGTAGCCGGCCGGCACCGCCAGCTCGTAGGCGCGTTCGCCGGAGAAGGAGATGCGGAACAGCCGGCCTTCGAGACGGCCGCCGAACAGCGAAATCTCGCGGGCGCTCATGAAGGGGAAGGCGGCATCGGAGATATCCTCGTCGACGATCTCGGCGAGGATGGCGCGGGACTTCGGCCCGGCAACGGCCATCTGCGCCCATTGGTCGGTCGAGGAGGCGAAGCAGACGTCGAGCTCCGGCCAGAGTGTCTGGGCGCAGAATTCGAGATGGGTCAGCACGCCGGCGGCAAGCGCCGTCGTCGTGGTCATGAAGAAATGCTCGTCGCTGAAGCGGCTGGTCGTGCCGTCGTCATAGATGAAGCCGTCCTCGCGCAGCATGATGCCGTAACGCGCCTTGCCGACGGCAAGCTTGGCGAAGCCGTTGCAATAGACCCGGTCGAGGAAGGTCGCGGCATCACGGCCGAAGATTTCGATCTTGCCGAGCGTCGAGACGTCGCAGAGGCCGGCATTTTTACGGATATTCAGCACTTCGCGGTCGACGCTTTCGCGCCACGTCGCCTCGCCCGCGCGCGGAAACCAGGAGGAGCGATACCAGAGGCCGGTTTCGACGAAGACCGCGCCGTTCTTCTCAGCCCAGCCATGCAGCGGCGATTTGCGCGCCGGCTGGAAATCCTTGCCGCGCGATGCCCCGGTCAAGGCGCCGAAGGAGACCGGCGTATAGAAGGGCCGGAAGGTCGTCGTACCCACCTCGGCGGGCGACACGCCACGCGCTTCGGCCAGGATGCCGATGGCGTTGATGTTGGAAAGTTTGCCCTGGTCGGTCGCCATGCCTGATGTCGTGTAGCGCTTGGCAAGCTCGACATGGCCGTAGCCCTCGCGCACGGCAAGACCGAGATCTTTGAGATGCACGTCGTTCTGGTAATCAACGAAAGCCTTGCCCTTCGAGCCTTTGACCGACCAGAGCGGCTTCGTGCGCTGAGCCGTCTCGGCGGCTAAGGCAAAGGCCGGTTCCGCTGCAAAGCCGATTGCCTGCAATGCGGCGGCAGCCTTCGCCGCGCCATCGCCGAGGCAGGCCGTGGTCTGCGCAGGGCTGGCGGCCGCGCCGGCAACGGCGAGGCCGTCCTGTGATGCCGGCGCCAGAAATGCCGAAGACTCCTGCGACCATTGCGGCTTGCCGCCGCGATGGCAGGCCAGATGAATGACCGGGCTCCAGCCGCCCGACATGGCGAGCGCATCCGCGTCGATCCGGCGAATGCCGCCTGCGGTCTCGATGTTGACGCCGCGCAGGCGCTTGCCGCCCTCTGCGTCGATGACCCGGGCGCCCCGCAGAACCTCGGCGCGGCCCTGCCAGTTCTTGCCGCCATCGGCGCGGCTGTCGACGATCGCGGCAACTCGAAGGCCGGCGGCTTCGAGGTCGGCGGCGGTGTCATATGCAGTATCGTTGGTGGTGAAGATCACCGTGCTTTGGCCTGGCGCCACCGCCTGCCGATTGAGATAGCTGCGCATGGCGCCTGCCATCATCACGCCGGGAATATCGTTGCCGCCGAAGACGAGCGGCCGCTCCTCGGCTCCCGTCGCCAGAAGCGCCTGGCGGGCGACGATGCGCCACAATCGTTCGACGGGGCGCTCGGGATCGGGAAGCGCCACATGCTTCTGCACACGTTCGACCGCGCCGAAAACATTGTCGTCGTACCAGCCGAACACGGTCATGCGCGGCAGGCGGCGCACATTCGCCAGCCCTTCGAGTTCGGCCAGCAGCTCGCCGAGAAGAGCGTCCGCCGGCTTGCCGTCGACGGCGCCGCGGGCAAGCAGACTGCCACCGAGTTCGGAGCCTTCGTCGGCGATAATGACGCGCGCGCCGGCGCGTCCCGCCGTCAGCGCTGCGGCAAGACCGGCAGGGCCCGCGCCGATCACCAGCAGGTCGCAATGCGCCCAGCATTTCTCATAGATATCGGGATCGGCTTCGTAGGAGGCGCGGCCGAGGCCCGCCGCCTTGCGAATCACCGGCTCATAGAGCTTTTCCCAGAGGGCCGCCGGCCACATGAAGGTCTTGTAGTAGAAACCGGCGCTGAGGAAAGGGGAGAGCAGGCCGTTGACGGCGCCGACATCGAAACCGAGCGACGGCCAGCGGTTCTGGCTCTTGGCCGTCAGCCCCTGGTAAAGCTCGATCATCGTCGCGCGCGTGTTCGGTTCGGTGCGCCCGCCGCTGCCTGTCGTCACCAGCGCGTTCGGTTCGGCGGCCCCCGCCGTCAGAATGCCGCGCGGGCGGTGATATTTGAAGCTGCGACCGACGAGCTGGATACCGTTGGCCAGCAGCGCCGAGGCGAGCGTATCGCCCGGATGGCCTTCCAGCGCCTTGCCGTCGAAGGTGAAGCCGAGTGTCGCGGCCCGGTCGATGCGGCCGCCGGAGGAAAGACGGAAACTCGTCATGCCGGTTCTCCGCCGAGCTTGGCAAGGGCGGCATCCCTGACGCCATGGACCTTATGGGTGACGGTATCGCGTTCGACGATCAGCCACCGGCGGCATCCGGAGGAATGGTGCCAGTATTCGCTGTGCCGGCCCTTCGGATTGTCGCGCAGATAGACATAGTCGTACCAGGCATCCTGACCGGCATCCGGCGCCGGCCGGACCAGGTTCGCGTCGCCGCGGATCGAGAATTCCTCCTTGGGCCGGACGCCGCAATGGGGACAGGAAATCAGGCTTGCCATCGTCTAAATATCCTCAGTGCAGATTGGGCTGGGCGCCGACGCCCTTTTCATCGATCGGATGGCCGCGCGCGAAACGGTCGAGCCGGAAGGCGCGCGCCGTCTGATGCGGCGTGTTGCGGGCGATCAGATGGGCGTAGCAGAAGCCGGAGGCGGGCGTGGCCTTGAAGCCGCCGTAACACCAGCCGGCGTTGAGATAGAGATTATCGATATGGGTGCGGTCGATGATCGGCGATCCGTCCATACTCATGTCCATCACCCCACCCCAGGAGCGCAGGTAGCGTACGCGCGACAGGGACGGGATCATTGCAACCCCGGCCTCGGCGACATGTTCGACCGAAGCCAGATTGCCGCGCTGGGCATAGGAATTATAGCCGTCGATATCGCCGCCGAAGACGAGGCCGCCCTTGTCGGACTGGGAGACGTAGAAATGCCCGGCGCCGAAGGTGACGACATTGTCGATGAAGGGCTTCAGCCCTTCGGAGACGAAGGCCTGCAGCACATGGCTTTCGATCGGCAGGCGGAGGCCGGCCATATCGGCGACGACGGTGGAATTGCCGGCGGCTGCCAGCGCCAGCTTGCCGCAGCCGATGAAGCCCCTGCTGGTCTCGACGCCGGTCACCCGACCGTTTTCGCGGCGGATGCCGGTGACTTCGCACTGGGTGATGATGTCGACGCCGCGGCTGTCTGCGCCGCGGGCATAACCCCAGGCGACCGCATCGTGGCGCACCGTGCCGCCGCGCGGCTGGTACAAACCACCCATGACCGGGAAACGGGCATTGTCGAAATCGAGGAAGGGCAGTTTTGTGCGCACCGCCTGCCGGTCGAGCAGCTCGGCATCGACGCCGTGCAGCCGCATGGCATTGCCGCGGCGCGTATAGGCGTCTCGCTGCGCATCGGAATGGAAGAGGTTGAGCACGCCGCGCTGCGAGACCATGGCGTTGAAGTTGAAGTCCTGCTCCAGGCCTTCCCAGAGCTTCATCGACAGCTCGTAGAAGGGATTGTTGCCGGGCAGCAGGTAGTTCGAACGGATGATCGTGGTGTTCCGGCCGATATTGCCGGAGCCGAGATAACCCTTTTCGAGAACGGCGACATTGGTGATGCCGAACTCCTTGGCGAGATAATAAGCCGTCGCGAGGCCGTGGCCGCCGCCGCCGACAATGACGACATCATAATGCGGCTTCGGCGCGGGGTCGCGCCAGGCAGGCGCCCAGCCTTTGTTGCCGCGAAGGCCGTTCAGGAAAATCGAAAGAGCGGAATAGCGCATGGGTCACCCGGAAAGAACAGCGGCATGATGCCAGAAAGAAGCGGCCTGACTTGCACAATAGGGACATGAATCGCTAAGAACGGGACATGTCTTCACTTGATAGCAGAAACGTCCAGACGATTGGCTTCATTCTGATTCCGGGATTTGCGCTGATGTCCTATGCCTCGGCGACGGAGCCGCTGCGGGCGGCAAATCTTCTGGCCGGACGCGAGATCTATCGTGTCTCCACCTATTCGCCGGACGGCACGCCGGCCCTTTCCTCCTCCGGCGTCAGCGTGCCCGCCGAACCGCTTCCCATGCGGGGATCGGGTCTTGGTACCGCCTTCGTCTGCGCTGGCGGCCTGCCTCGGGACTGGCGATATCCCGGCGTGCTTGCCTGCCTGAGGCAGCTGTCGCGCGAAGGCATGCGGATCGGCGGCATTTCCGGCGGCCCCTATCTGATGGCCGCCGCCGGTCTGCTTGCCGGCCGCGATTTCACCATCCACTGGGAATATGCGGCTGCCCTGCTCGAAACCTTCCCGGACCTCACGCCGCGCCAGGCACGCTTCATGATCGACGGCAGTAGAATCACCTGCGGCGGCGGTATCTCGGCGCTCGATATGATGCATGTGCTGATCGCCGAGCGCATGGGGCCGGATTTCGCCCGCCGCGTCAGCGACTGGTATCTCCACACGGAGGTCAACGAACCCGCCGCGCCGCAGCGCGCCTCGCTCGCCGAGCGCTACGGCGTCCACCACCCCGGCCTGCTCAACGTTCTCGAACGGATGGAGGAGACGATCGAGATGCCGCTCGGGCGCACCGCCATGGCGCGCATCGCCGGCGTCACTCCCCGCCATCTCGATCGGCTTTTTTCCGCCCATCTCGGCACGACCTTTCTCGATCAATACCACAGGATCAGGCTGCAGCATGCCCATCGCCTGCTGAAACAGAGCCCGCTTTCCGTCTCGGAGATCGCCGTCGCCACCGGCTTTTCCAGTCTGAGCCATTTTTCCCGGCTGTTCCGTGCCGTCTATGGTGTGGCTCCGCGCGAGGCGCGGCGGGAATAGGCTTTCCTCACGGTTGAGCAAATTTCACTATGGCGATAGGGTTGCCTCTGAATGAAATCGAAGGCGAGCCATGAAATCCAAGCGAGCAACGGCAGATCAACCGGAACAGGCGCATGGCGGGCGCACTCCTTTTTCCCAGGACCCGCACGCCGTTCGGGAGCCGAAGGAAAACAATCTCGAAATGGCCATCGGCCATGAGGTGCGCGCCTACCGCAAGAAACTCGGGATTACGGTCACCGATCTTGCGGCCGCGACGGGCATTTCGCTCGGCATGCTGTCGAAGATCGAGAACGGCAACATTTCGCCGTCGCTGACGACGCTGCAATCACTGTCGCGGGCGCTCGGCGTGCCGCTGACCGCTTTCTTCAGGCGCTATGAGGAACCGCGCAATGCCGTTTTCGTCAAGGCGGGCGAGGGCATCGAGCTCGAACGGCGCGGCACGCGCGCCGGCCATCAATATAATCTGCTCGGCCATATCGACAACAATTCGAGCGGCGTCATCGTCGAGCCCTATCTCATCACGCTGACGGCCGATTCCGACGTCTTCCCGACGTTTCAGCACGAAGGCATGGAGTTCCTCTACATGCTCGAAGGCGAGGTCGTTTACCGCCATGGCGATCAGCTTTTCCAGATGCAGCCGGGCGACAGCCTGTTCTTCGATGCCGATGCGCCGCATGGGCCGGAGCAACTGGTGAAACTGCCGAGCCGCTACCTCTCTATCATCAGCTATCCCCAGCAGAGCACCAGGGGCTGACTTGCCTTAAAAGAAAAATTTATTCCCCTCAGTTGAAGTCCGCAGTCAGACCTGTTAGTCCTTTCTCAACTCGAAAGGAGGCACAGGCTATGTGCGGCATCGTTGGACTTTTCCTCAAGGACAAGAGCCTTGAGCCTCAGCTGGGGAATCTGCTCTCGGACATGCTGATCACCATGACCGACCGCGGGCCGGACTCGGCCGGCATCGCGATCTATGGCGGCTCCGCAGAGGGCAGAGCGAAGGTGACGATCCAGTCCGCCAATCCTGGTGTCGACTTCGAGGGCCTCGCGGACGACCTCGAGAAGGCGGGCATCAAAGCCCATGTGTGGATTAAGAGTACGCACGCCGTCCTCGAGCTTGATGTCTCCAAGCTTGGCGCCGTGCGCGAGGCGCTCGAACAGATCCGGCCGACAGTGCGTCTGATGGGCTCCGGCGAAAGCGTCGAAATCTATAAGGAGATCGGCCTTCCGAAAGACGTGGTCGCGCGCTTCGACGTGCGCGCCATGGGTGGCACCCACGGCATCGGCCACACGCGTATGGCGACTGAATCCGCCGTCACCACGCTCGGCGCCCATCCGTTCTCGACCGGCGCCGACCAGTGCCTCGTGCACAACGGCTCGCTGTCCAACCACAACAACCTGCGTCGCGAACTCATCCGCGAAGGCATGAGCTTCGAGACGCAGAACGATTCCGAAGTCGCCGCCGCCTATCTGACGGCCGAAATGGCCAAGGGCAAGGATCTCGGCCAGGCGCTGACCGGCGCACTCGACGATCTCGACGGGTTCTTCACCTTCGTCGTCGGCACCAAGTCCGGCTTCGGCGTGGTGCGCGATCCGATCGCCTGCAAGCCCGCCGTCATGGCCGAGACCGAGCAATATGTCGCCTTCGGTTCGGAATACCGCGCACTGGTCCACCTTCCCGGCATCGAAAATGCCCGCGTCTGGGAGCCGGAGCCGGCGACTGTTTATTTCTGGGATCACGACAAGGCCGCCTGAGGGGCGCCCCGAAAGCCAGGAGCCGGCTGAAACCGTCTCCCAGATCAACGAGGAACCAATGCCCACATTCGATCTTTCCAACACCCCTCTTCGCGAGCTGAACAGCGCGCTGCATGCCCTTTCCAAAGGCGCCAACGACACCGCATTCGAAGTCATCAACCCGCGCGGCAGCCATGCCGTCGCCGTCGGCATCGACAGCCCCGTCACGGTCGCCGTTAGAGGCTCGGTCGGCTATTACTGCGCCGGCATGAATGACGGCGGCACCATTACGGTTCATGGCTCGGCCGGTCCGGGCGTTGCCGAAAACATGATGTCCGGCACCGTCGTCATCGAGGGCGACGCCAGCCAATATGCCGGCGCCACCGGCCGGGGCGGCCTGCTCGTCATCAAGGGCAATGCAGCCTCGCGCTGCGGCATTTCGATGAAGGGCATCGACATCGTCGTTCATGGCAGCATCGGCCACATGTCGGCCTTCATGGGCCAGTCCGGCCATCTGGTCGTGCTCGGCGATGCCGGCGATGCGCTGGGGGATTCGCTCTACGAAGCCAAGCTGTTCGTCCGCGGCGAGGTAAAGAGTCTCGGCTCCGACTGCATCGAGAAGGAGATGCGGCCGGAGCATCTGGAGAAGCTTGCCGAGCTGCTCGACAAGGCCGGGGTCACGGACGTCAGGCCCGAAGAGTTCAAGCGCTACGGCTCGGCCCGCAAGCTCTACAATTTCAACATCGACAACGCCGACGCGTATTGAGGCGAGGGACATCCATGAGCTATCACAACCCCTATACCCCGCCCCGCAAGTCCGCGACCTTCGACGACTATACGCTGGCCGAAATCCGCCGCGCGGCGGCCACCGGCATCTACGACATCCGCGGCGCCGGCACCAAGCGCAAGGTGCCGCATTTCGACGATCTGCTGTTTCTCGGCGCCTCGATTTCGCGCTATCCGCTCGAAGGCTATCGGGAGAAGTGCGACACGACTGTTGTGCTCGGCTCACGCTTCGCCAAGAAACCGATCACGTTGAAGACGCCGATCACCATTGCCGGCATGAGCTTCGGCGCGCTTTCCGGCAATGCCAAGGAAGCGCTCGGCCGCGGTGCGACGATCGCAGGCACCTCAACGACCACAGGCGATGGCGGCATGACGGATGAGGAACGCGGCCATTCGCAGACACTGGTCTATCAGTACCTGCCGTCGCGCTACGGCATGAACCCTAAGGATTTGCGCCGCGCCGATGCGATCGAAGTCGTGGTCGGCCAGGGCGCCAAGCCCGGCGGCGGCGGCATGCTGCTCGGCCAGAAGATCTCCGACCGCGTCGCCAATATGCGCAACCTGCCGAAGGGCATCGACCAGCGCTCGGCCTGCCGCCATCCGGACTGGACCGGCCCCGACGATCTCGAAATCAAGATCATGGAGCTGCGCGAGATCACCGATTGGGAAAAGCCGATCTACGTCAAGGTCGGCGGCGCGCGCCCGTATTACGACACAGCCCTTGCCGTGAAGGCGGGAGCCGACGTCGTCGTGCTCGACGGCATGCAGGGCGGCACGGCGGCCACACAGGACGTCTTCATTGAGAATGTCGGCATGCCGACGCTCGCCTGCATTCGGCCGGCCGTTCAGGCGCTGCAGGACCTCGGCATGCACCGGAAGGTGCAGCTCATCGTTTCCGGCGGCATCCGCTCCGGTGCCGACGTTGCCAAGGCGCTGGCGCTCGGCGCCGATGCGGTGGCGATCGGCACGGCCGCACTTGTGGCGATCGGCGACAACGATCCCCGCTGGGAAGAGGAATATCAGAAGCTCGGCTCGACGGCCGGCGCCTATGACGACTGGCATGAAGGCAAGGATCCGGCCGGCATCACCACCCAGGACCCGGAACTGGCAAAACGCCTCGACCCGGTTGCGGCCGGCCGCCGCCTCGCCAACTACCTCAAGGTCATGACGCTTGAGGCGCAGACGATCGCACGTGCCTGCGGCAAGAACCACCTGCACAACCTCGAGCCGGAAGACCTCGTCGCACTGACGATCGAGGCATCGGCCATGGCGCAGGTGCCGCTCGCCGGCACCAACTGGATCCCCGGCAAGACCGGTTTCTAAAAATGCCCGGCCGGGCGCGTTTGGGAGGATGCGGCCGGCTTTTTCATCAAGTGTCTAAGATCAACATAAGGGGACAAATGTGACACTCGACCTCTCGCAATACGCCTCCGAAAGAGGCATCAAATATTTCATGATCAGCTACACCGACCTGTTCGGCGGCCAACGCGCCAAGCTGGTCCCTGCCGAAGCGATTGCCGACATGCAGAAGGATGGCGCCGGCTTTGCGGGCTTCGCCACATGGCTCGATCTGACGCCTGCCCATCCGGACCTGTTTGCGGTTCCCGATGCTTCCTCCGTCATCCAGCTCCCATGGAAGAAGGACGTCGCATGGGTCGCGGCCGACTGCGTCATGGACGACCGGCCTGTCGAACAGGCGCCGCGCGTGCTGCTGAAAAGACTGGTCGCCGAGGCTGCCAAAGAAGGGCTCCGGGTAAAAACCGGCGTAGAGCCCGAGTTCTTTCTGATCTCTTCTGATGGTTCGGTGATTTCGGATCAGTTCGATACCGCCGAGAAGCCTTGTTACGATCAGCAGGCAGTGATGCGCCGCTATGATGTCATCGCCGAGATTTGCGATTACATGCTCGAACTCGGCTGGAAGCCCTATCAGAACGACCACGAGGATGCGAACGGCCAATTCGAGATGAACTGGGAATATGACGATGTTCTGAAGACGGCGGACAAGCATTCCTTCTTTAAGTTCATGGTCAAGTCGGTCGCCGAGAAACACGGGCTTCGCGCCACCTTCATGCCGAAGCCCTTCATGGGCCTGACCGGAAACGGCTGCCATGCCCATATCTCGGTCTGGGACATCGACGGCAGGATCAATGCCTTCGCCGACAAGGAAATGGCCTTCGGCCTCTCCGCCCAGGGCAAGACCTTCCTCGGCGGCATCATGAAACATGCCTCCGCACTTGCCGCGATCACCAATCCGACGGTCAATTCCTACAAGCGCATCAACGCGCCGCGCACCACCTCCGGCGCCACTTGGTCGCCCAACACCGTGACCTGGACGGGCAACAACCGCACCCACATGGTGCGCGTGCCGGGGCCGGGACGGTTCGAGCTGCGGCTGCCGGACGGGGCGGTCAATCCCTATCTGCTGCAGGCGATCATTATCGCCGCCGGCCTCGACGGCATCCGCAGCCAGGCAGACCCCGGCCCGCACTACGATATCGACATGTATGCCGAGGGGCATCTGGTGAAGGACGCACCGCGCCTGCCGCTCAACCTGCTCGATGCGTTGCGCGCTTATGATGCCGACGAGGGCCTGAAGCAGGCGATCGGGGCTGAATTTTCAGCCGCCTATCTCAAGCTCAAGCATCGGGAATGGAATGCCTATTGCTCGCATTTCACCCAATGGGAACGCGACAGCACGCTCGACATCTGAGCGGCCAGACCGACGCCTTCGACGACTGCTGGCACGCCGGCCGACAAAGCCCCCGGCGTGACCGGGCCCCTCTGCGCTTGAAACGGCGAAGGAAGAGCCGACATGAAAAGCTATGTATTGACGGTATCCTGCAAATCGACGCGCGGCATCGTTGCGGCGATTTCGAGCTATCTGGCCGAGAAAGGCTGCAACATCATCGACAGCTCGCAGTTCGACGACCTCGATACCGGTAGGTTCTTCATGCGCGTCAGCTTCATTTCCGAGGAAGGACTTTCCGGTTCCGCGATCAGCGCCGATTTTGCTGCCGTCGCCGCACCCTTCGAGATGGACTATGATTTCCACGACAGCGAGAGCCGCATGAAGGTGCTGTTGATGGTGTCGCGCTTCGGCCATTGCCTCAACGACCTGCTCTACCGCTGGAAGATCGGGGCGCTGCCGATCGACATCGTCGGCGTCGTCTCCAACCATTTCGACTACCAGAAGGTCGTCGTCAATCACGACATCCCCTTCCACCACATCAAGGTGACGAAGGAGAACAAACCGCAGGCGGAAGCCCAGCTCGTCGATCTCGTCGATCAGACCGGCACCGAACTGATCGTGCTCGCCCGCTACATGCAGGTTCTCTCCGACCAGCTCTGCAAGCAGATGTCGGGCAAGATCATCAACATCCACCATTCCTTCCTGCCGAGCTTCAAGGGCGCCAACCCTTACAAGCAAGCCTATCAGCGCGGCGTCAAGCTGATCGGCGCGACCGCCCATTACGTCACCGCCGACCTCGACGAAGGCCCGATCATCGAGCAGGACACCGCCCGCATCACCCATGCGCAGTCGCCCGACGACTATGTCTCGATCGGCCGCGACGTCGAAAGCCAGGTGCTGGCGCGCGCCATCCACGCTCATATCCATCACCGCACCTTCATCAACGGCAACCGCACCGTCGTCTTCCCGGCCAGCCCCGGAAGCCACGCCTCCGAACGCATGGGGTGAGTCGGCCGAGGGTCGATCACAGGCGCCAGAAATCAGTCGAATCTTAACCAATTCCGTCGCCGCGATCGTGGCGACAGATCTTCGCTCCGACCATACGTGATGAGTATTCACATTACTGAAACCATATTTATTTTCCGATACTTCGCCTCATCATCAGCTGAATTGATCGGCCTCCCGTTAGGGAATTTCCCGTCTGCGTTAACCATTTGTTAACCATGTCAGCGGTAGACATGGTCAACGATTTCTTCACACAGATGACCAAAGTGCTAACAGACGCTCGCTCTATCCGCATCAAGGGCCGCTCCTTCCTGGCCGTCATGTTGTCCCCGGACCTTCCTTTCGATGATTGGTTGGCAAGGCTCGACGATCTGGCCTCGCGTTCGGCCGGCTTCTTCCTGGGCCGGCCCGTCGTGCTTGATGTGACAGACCTGCAGATCGACCGGCCGCAGCTCAAGGAGCTCATCGCCGAACTCGCCAAGCGCAATGTCAGTATCATGGGCATCGAGGGGGCACGGCCTTCCATTCTCGGCGCGGGCATGCCTCCGGCCCTCAAGGGCGGCCGCTCCGCTTCCGATATCGAGGTTCAGCCGAATGAGCCTGCCGGACCAGCCGGCAAACCGGCAGTGGCCGAGCCCCGCCCGGCAACGACACAATCCATCGTCATCCGGGAGCCGGTTCGCTCGGGGCAATCGGTGATCTTTCCGGAAGGCGACGTCACAATCATCGGCTCGGTCGCTTCGGGCGCCGAAGTCATCGCCGGTGGGTCGGTCCACATCTACGGCGCGTTGCGCGGCCGCGCCATGGCCGGATCCATCGGAAACGCATCGGCGCGCATCTTCTGCCGCAAGCTCGAAGCCGAGCTGGTGGCAATCGACGGCATCTACAAAATGGCGGAAGACATGGCCCCCAATCTTCGCGGACAGGCTGTTCAGCTCTGGCTCGAAGAGGATGCGATCATGGCGGAAAAACTGATCTGACGACAGCGCAGCGTCTTTAAGAGACGCGTGAAGGACGCTTAGCACTTTGAATTACTGCGGCACGGCAAAGGAGAGAGAAATGGGGAAAGTGATCGTCGTCACGTCAGGCAAGGGCGGGGTCGGAAAGACGACCTCGACCGCCGCATTGGGAGCGGCGCTGGCGCAACGCAATGAAAAAGTCGTCGTCGTCGATTTCGACGTCGGCCTGCGCAATCTCGACCTCGTGATGGGCGCCGAGCGCCGGGTCGTCTACGACCTGATCAACGTCATTCAGGGCGACGCCAAGCTGACCCAGGCGCTGATCCGCGACAAGCGGCTGGAAACGCTGTTCCTGCTGCCGGCGTCGCAGACGCGCGACAAGGACAATCTGACGGCCGAGGGCGTCGAGCGCGTCATCACCGACCTGAAGCGCTATTTCGACTGGATCATCTGCGACAGCCCCGCCGGCATCGAACGCGGCGCAACGCTTGCCATGCGCCATGCCGACGTCGCCGTCGTCGTCACCAATCCGGAAGTTTCGTCTGTGCGTGATTCCGATCGCATCATCGGCCTGCTCGATGCCAAGACCGCCAAGGCCGAACGCGGCGAGCGGATGGAAAAGCACCTGTTGCTCACCCGCTACGACGCCAACCGCGCCGAGCGCGGCGACATGCTCAAGGTCGACGATGTGCTGGAAATCCTCTCCATCCCGCTTCTCGGCATCGTACCGGAAAGCATGGATGTGCTGCGCGCCTCCAACGTCGGCGCGCCGGTCACGCTGGCCGAAAGCCGCAGCCCGGCCGCCATGGCCTATTTCGATGCCGCCCGCCGGCTCGCCGGCGAAACCCTGCCGATCGCGATCCCCGAGGAAAAGCGGAATATCTTCGGCAAGATCTTCGGAAGGAGAGCGGCATGAGCATTTTCCGTCTCTTCAACAGGCAGCGCACAGCGCCGGCCGCCCGCGAACGCCTCCAGGTGCTCCTCGCCCACGAGCGCTCCTCGGCTGGATCGGACCTTGTCTCTCTGCTGCGCGAAGAAATCCTTGCGGTCATCGCCAAACACGTCGAGCTCGATCACGACAAGGTGCAGGTGACGATCGATCGCAACGAGTTTGTCTCGACCCTGGAGATCGACGTCGAAATCCCGCTGAACGCTGCCGTGCAGGCGGCCTGAGGGTAACGACACGCTTCTCTCGTTGCCTTTGAAAATGCGAAAGCCGCCACGGAACATGGCAGCTCAGTTTGATGGCAACCTTGCTCTCCCCGACGTCATCCTCGGCCTTGTGCCGAGGATCTGCTGCCCTATCGACCGGGGGCAGATGCTCGGGACAAGCCCGAGGATGACGAAATGAAGGGTCGGCCGACCTTGTCAGCAGTCTGAGCCGCCATGGAAACCATGGCGGCTTCTTGCGTCGGCCTGCCCTGCCGGAAGGCTCAGCGGCCGCCCTCGATCTTGCGGTGGCGCTGCGCAATCCCGCCTTTGCCATAGGGATAATCGAGCGGCTGCGGCGCGCTGACCTCATTGAGCTTGGCCATCTCCTCGCTGGAGAGCGCGACCTTCATCGCACCCAGATTGTCGGCGAGCTGCTCGGGCGTGCGGGCGCCGAGAATGACCGAGGTGACGGCCGGCTGCGCCGCCGTCCAGGCGAGCGCCACCTGCGCCATGCTGACGCCGCGGACCTTGGCGATATCCTCGACGGCCGCGATGATCGCCCAGGTGCGTTCCTGGGCGTTGCGCGGCGCATAGGATTCGCTGCCGCGATTGGGGTTCTCGCCGAGACGGGTGGCGCCGGTCGGCATCTCATCGCGCTTGTATTTGCCGGTCAGCCAGCCGCCGCCGAGCGGCGACCAGGGTAAGAGGCCCATGCCGGCGTCCTGGCAGGCCGCGACGATTTCGAGCTCGATATCGCGCGCCAGAAGGCTGTATTGCGGCTGCAGCGTCACCGGACGCGTATAGCCGCGCGCCTTGGCAATCTCCGAAGCCTTGGCGATGTGCCAGCCGACATAGTTGGAGAAGCCGTAATAGCCGATCTTGCCCGAGGAAATCGCATCGTCGAGGAAGCGCAGCGTCTCTTCGATCGGAGTCAGCGCGTCCCAGGCGTGCATCTGGTAGAGGTCGATCTGTTCGAGACCGAGGCGGCGCAGCGAATCGTCGAGCGCCTGGCCGAGATGCCGGCGCGAAAGGCCGATCTCGTTGGGGCCGTTGCCCATCGGAAAACGCCCTTTGGTGGCGACGATCGCCTGGCGGGCCTCGGTCGGTCGCGCCTTCAACCAGCGTCCGATGATCTCTTCCGACTTGCCGGCGCTGTAGACGTCGGCGGTGTCGATGAAATTGCCGCCCCATGCGAAATAATCGTCGAGCAGCTTGTGCGAGGCCGCTTCGTCGGCTTCCGCGCCAAAGGTCATGGTGCCGAGGCAATAGGCGGTGACGACGGTCCCGCTCGGACCGAGCTTGCGATAATCCATGTCTTCCTCCTCATGCGGATACCCGCGGCCGACGCGGAAAGTCGTCGGGGTAGAAGCCGGGGCTCCTGCAATCAATGACAATATCGTGCTTGAAGCGGCCTCTGCCGCTGGATGAGGTACAGCGCCCCAGGCTGGGTAGCGCGGGGGCGAGGGCAGAATAACCAATCCCGTCCGTGCGACAAGTGGGAAAAAATATTTCCGCCTGCCGTCGCGGCCGGCAGCCGTTATGGATTTCTCGACGACGCGCCGGCGATCCGGTCGGCTGCGGCAACACCGGTCTCGTAGGCGCCATGCGCCGTCGAATAACGCGAGCGCGAACAGGCTTCGCCGGCAAAGAAGATCCGCGCGTCATGCGGTTCGGCGAGGACGGTGCGCAGATCGGAGGCGCCGGCTTGCGCGTAGGAATAGGAGCCGCCGATATGAGGCATCGCGGCCCAGGTCGAGATTGCCGCCACCGATAAGTGCTTGCGGATGTCGGTGCCGAATTGTGCCGCCAGCTCATCCGCGGCGAAAGAAAAGGCAGCCTCTGCTCCCATCCGCTCCAGATCATGCGCGAGATCGCCGGCGAAATAGGCCTCGACAACGGGAGCGCCGAACGGCCGCAGTTGATAGGTGCCGGTCGCGCCGCGACTGGTCGAGCCGAGCATATGCGTATCCGCCGGCAGCGCCTCCGGATCGGCGACGCTGAGGAAGAGCTTATCGGCGAGCCCCAGGGGCAACCGAGCTGCGGCTTCGATCTTGTCGGGTAGGGGAGGATCGAAGGCGATCCTGCCGGTGGCAAGCATATTTGTCGACACGGTGACGAGCACAGTGTGGGCGGTGATCGTTCCCTGGTTCGTCTCGATGCTGATACGGCCGGCATGGCGGTGATCGACGCGCTTTGCTTCGACGCGGAGCCTTGACCGAACCGGCGCGCCATAGAGCGCGATCAATGTTCCGTAGCCCTGCCGGACACGCCAGTCGGGACCGGCGCCGGGATCATATCTCTTGTAGTCGACGATCGACGAGCGCTCCAATTCGGCGCCGGTGATGTAAGTGCCGATCGCCCGGATCTGGCCGTTCCAGCGACCGCCGGGCTGGAGCTTTGCTGCCAGGTCGCTATCGTTGCCTTCATGGCTTTCGAGGCGTTCGAAATAGGCGCCGATCGCCTGCTGCGCGGCCTGGATCTCCGCATCATCCCGCTGAAGCCGCCGGCCGCCGTTCCAGGGCGCCGGCGAGCGGTCGACCGTCAGTCCGACCTCACCGGCAATCGCCGTCCAGGCATTGGTCCGCGCCCCGTGCAGCCAGCCGCAACCGAGATCGAAACCGAGATCGCCGGCTCCAGGCAGCCCGACCGTCCAGGCCCTCCCACCGAGACGGTCGCCGGCTTCGAGCAGGAGGACGGAAAGGCCGGGACGGATTGCCATCAGGCGGCGGGCTGCGGCAATACCGGCAGCGCCGGCGCCGATGATGACGACGTCTTCGTCGGCGTCCTTGATGTCGTCACGAGGCATGGTCTCTCCTTCCGCCGCTGACACTCAGCTAAACTTTCCTGTCCATGAAAGGCAAGGGGCTGGGCATAGCGCGCCGCGGGCGATGGATTCGCCCGCGCCTCCGTGACATACAAAGTCGATGAGCGTGCACAGAGATTCGCAACTCGACATGTTTGCCAAGGCATCGCCCGCAATGGCCGAAGCACGCGGCCCGGCGCGCCGGCGGCCGTCACCGCCGGCGGCCCGCTCCGATGAAGACATGGCGCGGGCGCTGGAGGAGAGCGGCAACTACCGCATCCTGAGAAAACTCACTGCCCGGCCGGTCGCGGCAGCGAGGCAGCCGGGTTTCTCGCGGCTCGGCGTCATCCTCGACACGGAGACGACGGGCCTCAGCCACCGCAGCGACGAGATCATCGAAATCGGCGCCGTCGCCTTCACCTTCAACGATGGCGGCGCGGTCGGCGATGTGGTCGGCATCTATGGCGGCCTGCAGCAGCCCTCCAGGCCGATCCCGCCCGACATCACCAGGCTGACCGGGATTACCGACGCCATGGTCGAAGGACAGCTCATCGACATGCCGTCGCTGAGTGCCCTGATCGAACCGGCGGACCTCATCATTGCCCACAATGCCGGGTTCGACCGGCCGTTCTGCGAGGCCTTCTCGCCCATCTTCGCCGGCAAGGCCTGGGCGTGCTCGGTTTCGGAGATCGACTGGAGCGCCCGCGGTTTCGAGGGCACGAAGCTCGGTTATCTCGTCGGCCAGGCCGGTTATTTCCACGATGGCCACCGCGCGGTGGACGACTGCCACGCGCTCCTGGAGATCCTCGATCGCGGGCGAGGCGACGGTGAAAGCCCCTTCGCCGAGCTTTACCGCGCCAGCCAACGCTGCCGCATCCGCATTTTTGCCGAACACAGCCCGTTCGAGATGAAGGATCACCTGAAGGCAAGGGGCTACCGCTGGTCTGATGGAAGCGATGGCCGCCTGAAATCCTGGTGGATCGAAGTGGGCGAAGACGATCTCGGGGACGAGCTTTCCTATCTGCGTTCGGAAATCTACCGGTGGAAGGAGGCCGATCCGCCGATCGTCCGGCTGACGGCCTTCGATCGCTTCAAGGCCTGACTCCGGCCGCCGCCGTCAGAACCCATGCATTTGCCGCATAGGTGCAGTGAAGCATTGGCGCTGCAACAACCGAGGGTCCCGTATTATATCAAGCGCATCGAAGCAAACGAGGCGCCAAGGACTGGCAGCTAGGCTTCGAAAGCCCACGGAAAGGGGATCATCATGAACGTAGCACGCTCTTTCAACAATTGGCGCAAGTACCGTCAGACGGTCGCTGAACTGGGCCGTATGTCCACGCGCGAACTGGACGACCTCGGCATCGGCCGCGGCGACATCCGCAACGTTGCGCGCGCAGCCATCGCCCGCTAACAGCCAGACAGACCACCATTTTGAGATTTGCCCAGCGCCTGCTTGCTCCTGAGCGGGCGCTTTGCTTTTTGCGCTTGCCCGCCAGAGGGCGAGCTGCCCGCTTTTCGCATAACGCATAGCTGCCCTGCAAAGAAATGCCTATCATCTGAGCAGGAAATAAGTATGATTATTTCCATCGAAGCGATGCACCTCCTCCCGCATCCCTTCGAACATGCAGGCGCCCCATCCTCCTCCCAGGGTCGCTTGCGGGAACGGCAGCACTCCTCCTCCCAGCTGTCGTTCGGTTTTTATCGAAAGCCTGCCGCACCTCCTCCCGCGGCAGGCTTTTTTTCGTTTTGGCCGAGGAATGTCCGGGCGCGCCGAACACAGCCGCTTGCGATCGCTTCACGTCTGCTCAGCCGAGTCCCGGACAAACCTGTTGACACCAAACTTGTCGTACAACTATGTAACCAGACGGATACCGCCGCCGCGGAAGACGCCTGATGGACCGGCTTGCGCAATAGCGACGATGCGTGACGACAACGAAGCTGAAGGAAAACTGACATGCAGATCGACGTGAGGCACGCCTCCCATCCCGAGGCCGTGCGCGAATACGACACCGAAACTCTGCGGCGTCACTTTCTGGTCGAGACCGTTTTCGCAGGCGGCGAGATCCGGCTGACATATTCCCATTACGACCGGATGGTCATCGGCGGCGCCACGCCGCTTGGCTCTGCGCTGACGCTGACGGCGCCGACGGCGATCGGCCAGGAAACCTTCCTCGCCGAGCGTGAACTCGGCGCCCTGAACATCGGCGGTGCGGGCCGCATCATCGTCGACGGCACGAGCTACGACCTTGCCAAATATGATTGCCTCTACGCGGGCAAGGGCGCCAAGGACATCCGGTTTGAAAGCGCCGATGCCGCCAATCCGGCAAAATTCTATCTCGTCTCGACGCCGGCGCACCAAACGCACCCTACCGTGCTGCTCACCCGCGAAAAGGCGCGCCACCTGACGCCGGGCGAAGCGGCGACGGCCAACAAGCGCTCGATCTACCAGTTCATCCACCCCGAGGTCTGCCAGTCCTGCCAGCTCACCCTCGGCTTCACCATGATCGAGCCGGGCAGCGTCTGGAACACCATGCCGGCCCATACGCATGACCGGCGCATGGAAGCCTATCTCTATTTCGACCTCGACGCCGACCAGCGTGTCTTCCATTTCATGGGCGAGCCGCAGCAGACCCGACATATGCTCGTCGCCAACGAACAGGCAGTCATTTCTCCCCCCTGGTCGATCCATTCGGGCGCCGGCACCAAGAATTATAGCTTCATCTGGGCGATGGCCGGCGACAACAAGAGCTTCACCGACATGGATCATATCGCCATTGCGGATCTGAGGTGAGCACCGTGGCAAATCCCTTCGACCTCTCCGGCAGGACCGCCGTCGTCACCGGCGCCAATACCGGCATCGGCCAGGCCATCGCCGCCGCCTTGGCCGAGGCCGGTGCATCGATCGTCGCGGTCGGGCGCTCCTCGATGGAGGAAACCGAGGCGCTGGTGCAGCAGGCGGGAAGCCGCTTCCATGTCATCAAGGCCGATCTCGGCACCATCGAGCCGGTCAAGGGGATCGTCGCTGAGACGATCCAGACCTTCGGCGGCCTCGACATTCTCGTCAACAATGCCGGCATCATCCGCCGTGCCGATGCGCTCGACTTCACCGAGGAAGACTGGGATGCAGTGATCGACGTCAATCTGAAGACGGCCTTCTTCCTGTCGCAGGCCGCCGGCCGCCACATGGTCGAGAAGGGCAGGGGCAAGATCATCAACATCGCCTCCCTGCTCTCCTTCCAGGGCGGCATCCGCATCCCGTCCTATACCGCCTCGAAAAGCGGTCTGGCCGGACTGACGAAGCTGCTTGCCTGCGAATGGGCCGGCAAGGGCGTCAACGTCAACGCCATCGCGCCGGGTTATTTCGTCACCAACAACACGACGGCACTGCGCGAGGATGCCGACCGCAACGCCGCCATCCTGGCCCGTATTCCGGCGGGGCGCTGGGGAACGCCGTCCGAACTTGGCGGTGCCGCCGTGTTCCTGGCATCGCCCGCATCCGATTACGTGCACGGGACGGTGCTGCCGGTCGACGGCGGTTGGCTGGCGCGGTGATCGCTTCACCGACTGACGAAGCACAGAGTCTCGGCTCGCGTCGTTTTTGCCTTTCCGGCCGGCATGCGCTAGCAAAGCATAGCGGCCGGCGCAGCCGCCCCGATAGGCAGGATTTGACAAGGGATGACGGACAAGGACAACGCGCTCTTCAGCACCATTCGCCAGCCCTCGAACCTGCGCAGCGGCCTTGCCGATACGCTGACGGCGCAGATCGAATCCGGCGACCTGAAGCCGGGCCAGCGCCTGCCCACCGAACAGGCGATCATGGCGGCGACCGGCGTCAGCCGCACGATCGTGCGCGAGGCGCTCGCTACCCTGCGCGCCAAAGGACTGATTACCACGCACCAGGGCCTCGGGGCTTTCGTCTCGGACGATCCGACACCGAGATCCTTCTCCATCATTCCCAACGATCTGCAGTCGATCGATGAGGTTCTGCGGGTGCTGGAACTGCGCATGGGGGTCGAATATGAGGCGGCCGGTCTGGCCGCGCTGCGGCGCACGCCGGAAGATATCGACCGCATGCAGGACCGTCTCGATGCTCTCGACAGGGCGCTCGAAGAAGGCGGATACGGCGCAGAGGAGGATTACGCCTTCCATAGGTCGATCCTGGTCGCGACGCAGAATTCCTACTACGGCCGCCTCTTCGACACCTTCGGCAACCTCATGGTGCCGCGGCAATGGGCGCGCTTGGACAAGATGACGGCTGCGGAGCGCAAGCGCCATGCCGCCCGCATGCGCAGGGAACACCACGCCATATTCACGGCGATCCGCGACGGCAACGAAGCGGCCGCGCGGCGTGCCATCCGAACTCACCTGTCGAAAAGCACGGCGCGATTTGAAGAACTGCGCGAAGCCAGCACTTCGTGAGCGGTTACACCTTCGGCTTCCTCAGCCGCCGCCAGGCGGCGTGATCCGTCTGCAGATTGACGGCGGCATGCGCCGCACGCAGGAGCGGTTTGCGCCTGCGCCGGCCGAAGCGTCGTTTGAAGCCCAGGATATTTTCGACGAAACTCCTGGTGTAGAGGCCAGGTCCGCTCGAATAGATGCGCCATCCACCGTCGACGGCGATCTTTCCGGTCTTGGCGCGCGCCCAATGCTCCGCCGCCTGATAACGGTCATGGAAAGCCGCGTCGCTGCTGCTGAAATAGGTGTTGCGCTGGCGCAGTGAAGCATGCGGCAAGGCCGTCGTGACGGCGATCGGATTGACGACGGCGATCGCCTTCCACAGCTCCTCCGCCGAAGCCTCCAGCGCCAGCGTTTCGCAATAGCGCAGATGCGCATGTACATACATCAGCCCGATCTCGCGGCCGAAGAAGGACGAAGATTCGGCTCGGCGAAACAGCGTTTCGGGCCCACCGGAGTAGGTCGCCGGCTTTTCCATCAGCCGCACGCCGTCAGGGAAGAGCAGATGCTCTTCGATCAGCCGCATGTGATGCCGCCTCTGCGCCGGCGTGAACAGCTTGCCGAGCATGGCCTGCGTCATCGAGATCAGCGAGAACGAAAGACCGGTGCGTATGTCGCTCGGATGAAGCAGCAATTCGACGCCGTCATGGGCCGGATCGAAGATGCCATAGCCGGCAATGACGCCGTCGCGCACGAGATGGCGGTTGAAATCCCGGCGCATCGCGGTTGCTATCTTCCGCAAGGCCTTTGCCTTGCCGCCGTGGCCGCGGCGGCGCAGGATGGCGGAATAACGGACGATCTGCTCATAGAGCAGGGCGACGGTCCAGCTGCTGACCATCCAGTCGCGCAGATGCGGATCGGCCGGCTGCAGCGAATCGTTCCAGTCTCCCTCGCCATAGCGGATCAGATGCGTTCCCGGGATGAACTGTGTGCGGACAGTATCGAGCAGCTTCTCGACATGGGTCGCGATGGCATCGGTCTCGGGCGCCTTCTGCATGGTCTTTTCGTCACGCCAGGAGACCTTCTCGTCGAGAATGCCAAGATCACCGGTCGCCTCGATGTAGTCGCAGAGCGCCTTCAGCGGCCAGACGATGACGTCGCCGTGACTGTCGCCCGCGCGAATGTTGGCATAGGGCTCCAGCATGAACCATTGCGGCCAGTCTCCTCCTTCCAGATATTGCTCACCGAAGACGGTCTTCACGACCTCCCTGGCTTCGCGGTCGTGCTCATAGGCGAGCAGGAATTCGATCGGCCCCTGGCAGGCATCGCGCGTCCCCCAGGCCGCACCCGTATATTGTTCCAGGCCGTGCGGCACGCTCAGATGGACGATGGCGTCATGCGCGAGCCAGGGCAGGAGGGTCGCCTGGGCAGCGAGATCGGGCGAAGGACTGTCGATGCTCATGCCGCGCACGACGTTACGCCAGAATGCCGATGCCGGCGCAAGCATGGCCTCATCGGTGAGGCCGCTCTCGTAACGGCTCGCCAGCCGTTCAGCTTCTTCGGCATCGGTCATCGAGCCGACGACGGCAAAGGAGAGCGCCCGCGTCGGCCGGGACTTGAGCGCGATGAACGCGCCGTTGCGCGCAACGCCATCGGCATACAGCAGCTCGTCGCCGCCGATCTCGTCGATGGCCTCGGGCGTCGAACTCACCAGCCAGTAGACGGCATCGGGATAACGCTCGCCCCAGAGCCAGGCCGGGTCCGGCCGGAAAGAGATGCGTTTGCGGCCGGGATCGAATTCGATCTGCCCGCCGGCGTCATATTCGCGCTCCCCGAGCACGACGTGGCCAAACACCAGGAAGCGGCACGGCCTGCCCTCCACCGACACGCTCCACTGCATTGCCGCCTCCTCGCCGGAAGCGACCGCCGTGATAATGATCCTGCGCTCCGGGCACTCGTAGATCCAGCGGCAGTCGTTCAGTCCCATCTCAAAAGCCGATGGCACTGCCAGAAGCTGCCAGCCCGCGCCGAGATCGGCCATGATGCGCAGTCCGCTGGCGCGCGTCAGATTGTAGGGATCGCGGGACACCGAAAAGAGCTTGTGGAAGGATGTATTGCCGATCGTCAGCTGCGCGGCGAAAATCCCCTGCATCCAGCAGCTGGCGGCAAGGGTGGAATCGTCGAGCAGCATGTTTTGACCGCTTCGCACGATGGCGCCATGGCGCCGCGCGACGATGAGTTCCTTGTCGCGCAGAACGACGTGGCGGTTGAGAACGCCGTCCGGCACGAAAAATGAAAGAAGCTTTCCGTGCGCGCGCTCTTCGAGGCTCCGCTCCGGATAGAGCTTTCGGATCGCCTTCAGGTCCAGCGCCTCGGCCTCCAGCAGGGGCGCATCCTGGAGCAGGCTGCGAAGGGCCGCAGCCGTCTCGGGATCGGCGGCTGCACTTTCCGGCACCTCGATATCCTCGAGCCGCGAAAGGTCGGCATCGCCTGACGCCTCGGGATGATCGGCGGCGAACAGAGCAAAGAAACTCGCGGTCGCACCGCTTGCCGGTACGGAGAAGGATTTCGACTGAATGGCCGGACAGGCCGTCTCCTGCTGCTGCCGTTCGCTCGGAAGGCTGGTGCCGAAGCGACCGACCAGCAGGTCGCCCTGTCGGTGCTTCGCCTGCACCAGCTGGATCGCGTCCGTGGCATAGGCGACCGCGCCATCGAAGCACCCCTGGACGAGCCAGGGATTGCGGGCGCCCGGCTGCTTGAGATTTTGCCGGTTCATGACAACAGGGCCGTATGTCTCGTGATCGGCGATATGGTGATCGACATATTGCGAAGCATAGGCTTCGCTGTTCATCAGGAAACCGCGATCGCCGAGACCGACGTCCTGGATCAGCACCAGATCCACCGGCAGCGTTCCCTTCCTCGGATGCTTGAGCGAGACGCGCCAGAACCAAGCGGTTTCGGTAGCATGAAGCTCGAGGCGGACGGTGTAGCTGATATCGCCGGCCTTGCCGCTCCAGGAAAAGCTCGTCGCGTCGTGCCCGAAGCGGCCGTCGGCGCGAGGGCCGACGATCTCGATGACATCAGGCTTGCCGCCGCCGATGCGCAGGTAGAGGCGGCTGATGCCGCCGTAGAGCGGCGAGCCCTGGATCTGATTGATCTGCACCACCCCCTTCTCGTCTGCATATTCGATGGCAAACAGCGTGCCGTTCGGCAAAGCCGATATCGACAGGCCGGAACCGTTGCTGATCGCAAGGAGACCCAGCTCTTGGCGTCGTGGCATTTGCAAACTGCGCTTGAGGTTCCGGGCCATAAAGATCTCGTCGATTGATATCAGAGGGGAATCAAAGGATGGCGCAAAAAGATTGAGAGAAATCTTACCGGTGACGGGAAGATCGACAAGGTGCCGCGACTGATGAACGCACATCAGAGCGCTACCGAAACTCGCCTAAAGCGGAACAGATTCAGGCAGAGTGGAACAGGAAACGAAAAATATCACAGTGTGCAGATGGCTATCGCCACTTCTCGATGAGAAATCCAGACAGTCCCTTAAGGGGATCCGTATCGGGCAGGGGCACTGACGAGATTTTCGCCAACATTTCGGTCGAAGCAGCCGAAGTCTGAATGTCGGCATGCTGCCCCTTGGGATAAGCCCCGATGACCTCGAACTCCGACGTGCAGCCGAGGTTTTGGTGCCCGGTTCCGGCTGGAAGCACCAGACAGTCTCCCGCCGCGACTTCGAACGCTCGACCGCCGGGACCGCCGATCAGCAGTGTGGCGCTGCCACGTGCAATGCCCAGCACTTCATGAGCGCCGGAATGGTAGTGCTGATAATCGAAGACACCGTTCGTCCAGATGCCGGTCCAACCATTTGTCGCGAAGCGACTTTTGAAATCACGAGGTCCCCCGTCAGCAAAGACATCCCGGTAAAGCAATACGGGAAGGCGCGGGTTGTTCGGAACCCAGTCGCTCTCATCGAAAATAATCGTCTCGGTGTTCATGCTGAATTCCCACGGTAGGCGATGATGGCCTCAACACGATAGTCTTGCGAGCCATCGGTGCTGGTGGGCGAGTTCGGTGCGTCTGCCATTGAACTCATCTCCGTCGATGGCTTCAAAGGCTAAACTTTGGCGGCCGCCGGCGGTTCCCTCACACGCTGGGCCTCGCTATGCCATAGAGACACTTTTTGCTTGGCGAATTGGCTTAACGCTAGGTAAGACCCCTCTTTTTGAAAGAGGGCAACATGCGAAAATTATTATCGATTCTATTCAGCTCAGTCATCGTGGCGGGAACAGCGCACGCTCAAGCGAGAGTTCAGGCCACCCACAGCAACCGCCTGATCGAGAGCTATCGCGCGTACATCGGCGACGCTGACCTTTACAATTCAAATGGGGCCAGACTTACCCGGCCGTGGCAGATCATCCGACAAGACCGGGCGAATTTCCATCAGTACCATGTGCGCGATCATGACGACCAATCGGACTCATTCTTTGCCGATCCAGCAAATCGCCAGGCTCTGGAGCAGATGCTTCGGAACGGAACGATGACGCGAGAGGCCGCCAATATGATCCTGCTTGGCAATGTATGGATTGTCGTTGATATCTACGGTGACCAAGGAACCGGTCGATGGATCGACGTTTCTGTATCCGATTGATATTTCGCCGGGTCTCATGCCGGCGCCAGCCGCCTGGCGAAAGGGACCGAGAGCAGGGCGCAGCCGGTCAGGACGGCGACGACCATCCAGGCTTCGTTGATCGCCTGAACGCTGGCCGCGGTCTGGACCAGCGGATCGAGCGTGGCCATGGCATCGGCATCGAAGCTGCCGCTATGTCTCGATATGATCTCGGCAGGCGCGCCGACAAACGTGGCCGCCTCGATGTCGCCGGCCGCAAGACGTGCCCAGAGGTCTTGTCCCAGCGGCTCCGAGCGTGTGTAGATGATGGTGTCGATCAGCGCGATGCCGATGGCGCCGCCGAGATTGCGCATCAGATTGAAAAGCCCGCTCGCATCGGGAACGCGATCGGCCGGAAGCGTGCCGAGCGCCAGCCGGGTCGGCGGCAGCAGGCAGAACATGATGGCGACGCCACGCACCACCTGCGGCCAGAACATCGCGTCGTAGTCCGAGCGCGGATCCTGAAACGCGCTCATACCGACGCCGATTGCGAACAGCGCGAAACCGGCGGCCGACAGCAGCCGCGCATCCATGCGCTTCTCCAGCGCGACGGCGACCGGCGCGGTGACCAGCTGTGCGATGCCGGTGACCAGCATGGTCACGCCGATCTCAAGGGCGTCGTGGCCCCTGATGAAAGCGAGAAAAACCGGCATGAGATAGACCGAGCCGAAGAGACCGATGCCGAGGATGAAGCTCAGCACCGAGCCGACCAGAAAATTCCGATCGCCGAAATTGCCGAGATCGACGATCGGCCGGCGTCGGCGCAGCGTTCGCGTTATGAACGCACCGCCCGAGACAAGGCAGACGGCCAGCAGGCTCAGCACATAGGCCGAGGTCCAGCCGCTGGTCGGCGCCTCTTTGAGGCTGAGTTCCAGCGCCGTCAGCGCGGCCGCCATCAAGAGGAGCGACAGGCCATCGAGATGCCTGAGTTCGGAGGGATCGGCCGCCTGCTTGGGAAGGAAGCGGGCCGCCAGGATGGCCGAGGCAAGCCCCGGAAGGATGTTGATCAGGAACAGCCAGTGCCAGGAATAGGTTTCGGTCAGCCATCCGCCGACGATCGGGCCGACGGTCGGCGCAAGCACCGCAAGCACGCCGGCAATCGTCGTCGCGAGCGCTTGCCGCTCGTTCGGAAACAGAATGAACACGGCTGAAAATACCGAAGGGATCAGCGTCCCGCCGGAAAAGCCCTGAAGCACCCGCCAGGCGACCAGCACGCCGAAGCTGCCGCTGGCCGCACAGCCGGCCGAGGCCGTCACGAACAGACCGATGGCGACGACGAACAGCCACCGCATCGTCAAAAGCCGCGTCAGCAGGCCGGTCAGCGGGATGGCGACCACTTCGGCGATCAGATAGGCCGTCTGTATCCAGCTCATCTGATCCGGCCCGATATCGAGCGCCGACTGGATCGTCGGCAGCGATGTCGCCACCACCTGAACATCGAGGATCGCCATGAACATGCCGACGCACATGGCCAGGAAGCCGAGCCAGACGATGGCGGGCGTTCCGTCAGGACGAGCGGCTTCAAGTCGTTCCGACATGCGAGGATCCCGCCAGCGCGGCATTGTCTGCATCGGTGAGAAATCTAGGGCCTTCATGTTTGCGACCGAAACGATCGGCATGTCAACCAGCATCGAGGAGATCGCCACCAGCCGGGCGTTGGTCGCTCATTCCCAAAATGCGACCGAGCCTGACCGGGAAGGACAGGCTCGGTGTTCGATCGGCGAATTTGGGCCGGCCGTTCTATGCGCCCGGCTCCCTTTGCGTCGGCCAGTCCGATTAGCCGCGGAAGAGCGACAGGATGTTCTGAGACGACGAATTCGCGATCGACAGCGACTGGATCGCAAGCTGCTGCTGGGTTTGCAGGGCGGAAAGCCTGCTCGACTCCTCCTCCATATCGGCATCGACGAGGCGGCCGACGCCGGAGTCGATCGAATCCGACAGCGCACCGACGAAGTCTTCCTGCAGTTCGATGCGGGTCGAGACCGAACCCAGCTGTGCACCGGCCGAGGTCATCGCCGAGAGCGCGGATTCGATGGTCGACAGCGCCGACTGGATCTGGCCGGTGGTAAAATCGGTAATGTCGAGCGAGTAAACGGAATCGCCGTTTGCATCAGCCGTTCCGAGGATACCCGTGGAGGTTTCGATCGAGCCGCCGCTCATGCCGAACAGGACGTTGCCCATCGAGCTGGTATCGAGAGCGTAATCGGTCATTTTCACCGAAACGGCGCCGGAGCCGTCGCGGACGAAGGACGATACGACGCTCACGGTGCCATCAGCACCGGCGACCCAGTTTTCGCCTGAGAAGGAAGCCGACTGGGCGATACTCATCAGCTGCTCCTGCAGCTGGCTGATTTCTTCCTGGACCTTGGACTTGTCGACACCGTCTTCGGTCGCGGCCACGAGCTTGGCTTTGATCTCGTCGACGACATCGATCGCACTGTCCATTGCCGTATAAGCGGTATCGACCTTTGCGGCGCCAAGGCCGAGGGCGTCGGACACGGCTGACAGCGCCTTGTTGTCGGAGCGCATCGTCGTTGCGATAGACCAATAGGCCGCATTGTCTGATGCGGTGTCGACCCGATAACCGGTGGAAACACGGTTCTGTGTCGATTCAAGATTGGAATTGACGGTGCGCAGCGTCTGAAGGGCTGCCATCGCGGAATTGTTCGTATTGATGCTGGTCATGGAAATGTCGCCTGATTCGGAAGTTGGATGGATTGCATCCCGGGGGACATCCGGGCCGTGGCGAGCAGCCTCATGCTTATCGACCCCTCTTCGGGCTGGTCAATTCGCCACTGTTGAAGCAATTATGGTACTTAAAGGTACCTTAATCGTTAACGCGAATGGCTGAGCCGGGATTTTTTCCAAATTGCGACACCCGGCGATGTCATCGGCAGAATTTGTCCTGATGCCTGGCAGCAGAAATTCCCAATGGCCGATTGACGGCCCGGCGGGAAACTGGCTATCACTATTAAATCAATTTGATTGACTTCAACCGCACTCCGATCCGGTGGCCGTGCCGGAACGTTCAAAAGCCTCGTTTTCCTCAAAGGAAGAGTGATGATGTCGACACCGCGACCGAACGCCCTGCGGCTTGAAACCCTTTGGAACCCGCCCGCCGACGGCAAGGAATTCTCCTATGTCCTGCGCCTCAAGAACCTCGGCAGCGAACCGCTTTCGAATTTTTCCCTCTGCGTCAGCGGCCCCGGCCGCGTCGATCCGGCCGGACGTGTCGAAGGCGCGACGGTTTCGCAGCGGCTCTCCAATTTCACCGAATTCCAGCCGCCGGCCGGTTTCGTTCTCGGCGCCGGCGAGACCTGGACAATCTCCGTCTATGCGCTGAGCTGGCAGTTCCGCCACTGGACGGACGGGGCGACGAGCGCCTATCTCGCGCTTGCCGATGGCGGCACCATCGTGCTCGGCGTCGAGCCGACGCGCTCTTCGGTCAGCAACGCGGCCCTGAAGCGCGGCGCCGAGATCTACCCCGTTCCCGCCAATGCGCCCGTTAAGATTTCGGTCATCCCTTGGCCGAACCATGTCGCGGTCGCCTCGCGCCGGCCGCTGCCGGCGGGTTTTGCGCCGCGGGCGCAGAGCACCGAAGGGGAGGCGGCGGCGAAAGGCTTCGCGGCGCTGGTCGACCATCTCTTCGCCGTCGAAGGCATCGTGCGCAGCGAGGCGGAAGGCGCAGTGCCGGTCCTCCTGAAGGATGCCGCCGGCTTCGGTCCCGAAGCCTATCGGCTGAACTTCGACGAGGAGAGGCTGACCATTGAGGCGAGCGGCCGCACCGGCTTTCTCTACGGCCTCGTCACACTCGGCCAGATCTGGCGCGGCGCCAGGCTGCATCCCGGCGTCTTCCAATTTCCGGCATCCGGCGAGATCGTCGACGAGCCGTCGATGGGCTGGCGCGGCCTGCATCTCGATGTCGCCCGCCAGTTCTATGGCGCCGCCGAAGTCAAGAAGCTGCTGGCGGTGCTTGCCTGGAACAAGCTCAACCGCTTTCACTGGCATCTTTCCGACGACGAGGCCTGGCGCGTCGAGATCGACGCCTATCCCGCCCTGACCGAGATCGGCGCCTGGCGCGGCCACGGCCTTGCCGTGCCGCCGCTGCTCGGGTCGAGCCCGACCCGAACCGGCGGCTACTACACCAAGTCAGTCATCCGCGAGATCGTCGCCCATGCGAAGAGCTTCGGCATCGAGATCGTGCCCGAGATCGATATGCCCGGCCATTGCTACGCCATGCAGCAGGCGATACCGGAGCTGCGCGATCCGGCCGAGAAGGGCAGCTACTACTCGGTCCAGGGCTTTCCCGACAATTGCATCAATCCGGCCCGCGAGCAGACCTACGAGATCGTCGAGACGATCCTTTCCGAACTGATCGAGCTCTTTCCCTTCAAGGTCATCCATCTCGGCGCCGACGAGGTGCCGCTCGGCGCATGGTCCGGCTCGCCGGATGCACTCGCGCGCCTGCGGGATGTCGCCGGCGACGCGGTTGCCGATGCCCATGCCAAGCGGCTGAACGTCGTCACCAACACGCATGGCGCCGACGATATCCACGGCTCGGGCGCGGCGATCCTGCAGGCGGAATTCCTGGAGCGCGTTCAGCGTTTCCTGGCGAGCAAGGGCTGCATCACCGGCGGCTGGGAAGAGGCGGCGCACGGCGACGTCATCGACAAGGAGAAAAGCTATCTCTGCAGCTGGCGCAATGTCGAGGTCTCGGCCGAGCTCGCCGAACGCGGCTATCAGATGGTCGTCTGCCCCGGCCAGGTCTATTACCTCGACATGGCGCTGAGGCCCGATTGGGACGAGCCGGGCGCCAGCTGGGCGGGGAATTCCGATGCGGAAAAGCTCTATAAGTTCGATCCGCTCAGTGGCTGGACGGCGGCGCAGAAGCAGAAGCTGCTCGGCATCCAGGCCTGCATCTGGTCGGAACCGATGACGGACCGCGCCGTCTTCGACCGCCTCGTTTTTCCGCGCATCTCGGGGCTTGCCGAAACCGGCTGGACCAAACCATCAGCAAAGTCATGGGACCGCTTCAAGGCGCTCGCTGGGCTGATGCCGCTGCTTTACGGGCTGCAGGAATCTTGAGCGCCGGCGTTACTGCCGCTGCCGGTAGGCCGAGGGCGTGAGACCTGTGCCCTGCTTGAAGGCCCGCGTCATGTGGCTCTGGCTGCTGAAGCCGCAGGCCGAAGCGATCTGCGCGATCGGCTCCATGTCTGATAACATCGATTTGGCGCGCTCGACACGACGGTGCGCCACCCAGCCATGCGGCGACACGCCAAAGCTTGCCCGGAACATCCGCTGAAAATGAAAGGCGCTGAGCTGGCCGATCTCAGCCAGATCCTGCAGGCGGATCGTCTCGCCAAGATGGGCCTCGATATAATCCAGGGTTCGGCGCCGCACATGCGGCGCGAGCCCGCCGCTGATCGTACAGGCACGCATGCCTCCATAACGCGGATCAACGAAGAGATCGTGGATCGCCTGCGTCATCGCTTCTTCGGCCAGCAGATGCCCGCCCGCCAACATCGCTTCCGTCATCTGCCGAAGCCTCAGCGCCAAGGCGGGGGCATCGTCGAAGGTCACTTCCGGAAGAGCCATGAGCCGCGCATCGCGGTCAAACGTCTCGGCAAACATCCGCCGCATCTGATCGTCGGGAATATACAGATGGACGAATTCGAAGAAGTCGGTGATCTCCCATTCGGACGAATGCCCCTGCGGCATGATGCACAGCACGCCAGGACGGCCGCGCGCGTCGGGGCCGCCATCCAGCCGACGCGTTCCGGCGCCGCCGCTCAGATAAAGACTGAACGTATGACCGTCCGGCCGCTGATAGCTCATCCTGTCATGCGCATTGCTCCAGATGGCAGCCGATCGCCCGAAACCGAGATCGATCGACTGTGACATCCGCGCAGTGGGAGAGGCGGACAAAAACCTGAAAACCGAGAGGCGGCTATCGTTCACTCATTCTATCTCACAGCTGGGCACGCGTTCAGAATAATACGGGGGGACCCCTGAGATGGCGAGGGGGGAAGTCCGGGCACATCGATTTCATAGCAAGAATCTGCAAGAGACCTGCTCACGGTTTGCCTATTCGTGGGGAAAAAGAGGATACCTCCATGGCAAATGCCGTTCTTTTCATCGCGACCGTCCTGATATGGGGGACGACCTGGATCGCCATTGCAATGCAGGTGGGTCCCGTGCCGGTGCTGGTCTCGGTCTTTTACAGATTTGCGCTTGCCGCCATGATCTTCGTCGCCATCCTGGCTGCCATGCGCCGGCTCAAGCTCCCCGCCTTGCGCGATCAACCCTTCATCCTGGCGCAAGCGCTCTGCCTGTTCAGCCTCAATTTCATCTGTTTCTACAACGCCGCCGCCTCGATTCCGTCAGGGCTGATCTCGGTGATCTTCTCGCTCGCGACGATCTACAATGCCGTCAATGCGCGCCTCTTCTTCGGCGACCGCATTACCGGCCGGACGCTCTTCGCAGCGGCGCTCGGCGCAACCGGCCTTCTCCTGCTGTTCGGAGAGGAGGTTGTCGTCGATTTCGATATGGGCACGTTGAAAGGCATCGGGCTTGCAGCGCTCGGAACGCTGTTCTTCTCGCTCGGCAATATGGCATCGCGCCGCAACAGCGCGGCCGGCATCTCGCCGCTGACCGCCAATGCCTGGGGCATGACCTATGGCGCGATCATCCTCCTCGTGCTGATTGCCGTGACTCGGACGCCGATCGTGGCACCACCCGGCATCACCTATCTTGCCGCGCTGCTCTATCTCTCGGCGATCGGATCGGTGATCGGTTTCACCACCTATCTGATGCTGGTGTCGCGCATCGGCTCCTCACGCGCGGCCTACGCCACCGTGCTGTTCCCGATCGTCGCCCTGTCGCTGTCGACGGTCTTCGAGGGCTATCACTGGAGCGGTCTCGGCCTGATCGGCCTGGCGCTGACGCTGCTCGGGAACGTGATCATCTTTGCACGACCTCTCGCGCGGCGGTCGCCGCAACCAGATGCGAGCTTGCCGGCACGGGGCTGAAAAACGGGCCAAACTTTTTAGCCGACGGGCTTCTGCAGCACGTCGAAGCGCGGATTGGTTTCGGAGAAGATCGGCAGGGCGGCGGCGCCGAGGATCGCGGTATCCTTGCCGGTCATGCCGATCATCACGCGCGGCACCGTTCGCTGCCGGCCGGGGTCGATCGGATCGTGCAGCGGCTCCAGCCGCTCGGCAAGCCGGCGCATCAGCGAGGTCGGCAGGCTGCCGCCGAGCACGATGGTCTGAGGATCGAAGGCGAGTTCCAGGAAATCGACGGTCTGGCGCAGCGGCTGGACGGCCTGGTCGAGCCAGGCATCCAGACCGTCGCTGCCCCTTTCGATCAGCGCGTCGAGCGCGTCGGGCGACAGCCCCTCGGCATCGGCGAGCCCCATGAATTCGTAGGCGACCGACGGCGAGACATAACGATCGAGGCAGCCGCGTTTGCCGCAGCTGCAGAGCCTGCCATGTGGCTCGACTATGATATGGCCGATCTCGCCGGCATTGTTGCGGCTGCCCTTGTAGAGATGGCCGTCGAGGAACATGCCGGCACCGATGCCGCCGCCGCCGGCCAGAAACAGATAGACGAAGCTGGCGAGGCCGCGGGCGACGCCGTGCAGGCGCTCGCCGATCGCCGCCGCCGTCGCATCGTTCTCGACCAGCACCGGCGCATTGAGCCGCTGTTCCAGCTCACGGCCGACGGGGAATCCCTGCCAGCCGGGCAGGCTTTGGGGGCTGAGAGAGGTGGTGCCGCCCTCGGCATAGCGGCCGGGCAGGGCGATGCCGACGCCGAGCAGCCGCTGCTGATCGAAGGCGAAGGCCTGCCGGAGATGCTCGACGATCGACTGGAGGACCGGCATGGCCCGCTGCGGATCGGGATGTTCGACCTGGCGCTCGACGCGCGCGCAGACGGCGCCGGAGAGATCGGTCAGCACGCCGCTCGCCCGCCGGCGGCCAAGTTCGAGACCGATCGAATAGGCGCCGGCCGGATTGATGGAATAGGGGATGATCGGCTGGCCGCGCGCCAGCTTCTGCGCCTCGGCGGCGACGAGCAGATGCGACCTCTCCAGCTCCTCGACGATATTCGACACCGTCTGCGGCGTCAGCGCCGTCATCCGGGCGATCGACGCTCGCGACAGGGAACCGTGCGTGCGGATCAACTCGATCACCACGCGTCGATTGTGAGACTTGGCCTGCTCGAGATTCGTGCCGGAGATCGCCTTCATGTCGCCTTCAAAGGATAAGCCTCACCACCCTTGTCACAAGACGGGTGGCGATGAAAGCCACATTCCTCGTGCCGCCTATCGAACCTCGGCGTCGGCGGGCACAACGGCATTGCGCCGCTGCAGCAGGCCGAGGATCGTGATTCCAGACAGGCCGGTGACTGCGCTCAGAATGGCGGTTCCGGAATAACCGGTCGCCCAGGTGCCGGCAGCGAAGACCAGCGCACCGATGCCCGCACTGGCAAAGATATTGACCGAGATCAGCGCGCTGCCGAGCCCCGGCCGGTCGGCAATGAGATCCTGCAAATAGGTGATCGGGATGCTGATGATCGCCGCAGCACCTATGCCGGCGAGCAGGGTCAGCGCATAGAGGTGCCATGGCGCGGAGGCAAAGCCGAGAAGGCCGAGAAACAGTGCATAGATGATGGTGCCGGCGGCCAGCGCCGTCATCTGCCCGGTCCTCCGCGCGATCCGCGACCAGACGATGATGAAGATGATCTCCAGAAGCGCGACGATGCCGACCAGAATGCCGACGTCGCTGAGCCGGCCATGCGCCGCGCCCGTGGCGATCAACGGCAGCAGGGCGTCGTTCAGATGCAGCGTGCTGGTGATCAGCGCCACGCCTGCGATATGCGCCGAAATCCGCGGCGAAACCACCTGGCGGAGCGCTTCGAAATAGGTGAGGCGGCGAACTTCCGCCATCACCGTTCCCGAGCGCTTCGGAAGAGCAAAGAGGATGATGCCCTGGCAGAGCACACAGGAGAGGCTGGCGAAGAGATAGGCCGGTAGCATGCTCGACGCGCCGGAGAGGACAAGACCCGTTATGCCGGGGATCAGCACCCAGGAGAGCGAGATCATCGCCCGCACGCCGGAATTGGCCGTCACCATGTCGTTCCGGTTCATGCCGTGCATGGCCGCGCGGGCACTGGCAAACAGCAGCGAATTCAGCGCCCCGTAGATCGGCAGCGGCAGCAACGCGCTGACGACGAAAATCGCGGCGCTCGGAAAAGCATAGACCATGCCGTAGCCGACGATGCCGAAGAGACAGGCGCCGATCATCGCCGAACGGTATTCGCCAAGCCGGTCGGCAAGATTGCCGAGCAGGACGCTAATCACCACATTCACCGCCGCCGAGGCGAAGGCGAGGAAGGAATAGAGCCCGTCGCTCAGGCCCAGTTCGCGAATGCCGACGATCGAACGATAGGGCGCCGTCATCGCCCCCGCCATGCCGAAGGTGAAAATGGCGATCATGCTGGCGCGGATCGCCGGATTGCGGAAGACGTCGGGAAAGAGGCGGCTCATGGGATCATCAATCGTCAGGAAAATCGGCAGGCGCGGCCGCGGCGGGCAGTCCCGAAGGTCATGTCATGCTGTCACATATGCTCAGGGATCGGAGCGCCTGATATCAATAATGCTCCGATTGCGAGAAGGTCCGCGCCAGCTCGGCCTGGCCTGCCGTCAGCCCGCAATCGACCGGCAGGCAGACCCCGGTGATGGCGGCGGCGAGCGGCCCGGCAAGGAAGCCCACGGCATTGGCGACATCGCGGGGATCGACGACACGCTGCAGCGGATACCAGCGGCGCGCCTCCTCGAAGACATCAGGATTGGCGGCGGCGCGCGCCTCCCAGGCCTGCGTCTTCACCGTGCCGGGGGCAACGGCATTGGAGCGGATGCCGAACTTGCCGTATTCCACCGCCACCAGCCGGGTGAAATGCAGAAGCCCGGCCTTGGCGGTGCTATAGGCCGGGTGCCCGAAGACCTGCATGCCATTGACCGAGGCGATGTTGACGACGGAGCCCTTCGAGGCCTTCAGCATCGGCTCGAAGGCGCGAAAACACAGGAAGGCCGCTTCGAGATTGAGCGCATTGTCCGCCCGCCAGATCTCCGGCGTCGTGTCGTGCAGGCTGGTGGCCCGCGCCGCGCCGGCATTGTTGACAAGGGTTCGCACCAGCCCGGCATCGGCGGCGCGTTTTGCCAGTTCTGAGATGCTCGTCTCGCTGGTCACATCGCAGCCGACGGCGACGAAACGGCCGGCCGGCCCGAGTTTTGCAGCGACGGCGGCCGCAGCCGCAGCATCGATATCGGCGAGCAGCACGACGTCGTGATCTTCGGCAAGGCGTGCGGCGATCGCCGCGCCGATATCGCCCGCCGCACCCGTGACGATAGCTGCCGACTGGGTCATGGTTTCTTGCTCCCGCTCACAACCGGAATGTCATGGGTTTAATCTCCAAGCAATTGCCGGTCGTCGCCGTCGCGGTGAATGACGAGCTGCTGCTTGATGCGCCGAAGCGTGGTCGTCGCCTTCGGCTGAACGGCATAGGCGACCAGGCTCGAGAGAATATCGACCGTCGCGATATAGGCGATGCGCGTCGAGGTCGGACGATAGATATTGTTGCCTTCGGGAAGGTCGATCGGCACGACGATTTCGGCCGCCTTGGCAACCGGGCTTGCCGTCTGGGTCAGCGCGATCGTCTTCACCTTGGCCTGGCGGGCAAGCTCGAAGGCGCGCACCAGCTCCAGATTGCGCCCGGAGAAGGACGAGCCGATCAGCACGTCGCCCGGCCGGGCCGCCGCCGCCATCATCAGCTGCATGCTGTGATCGGAACTGGCGGTGATGCGAAGCCCGAGACGGAAGAGGCGGTTCTGCAGCTCGTCGGCGATCATCGACGAATTGCCGCCCGAGCCGAAGGCATAGATCATGTCGGCCTTGGCGATATGGGCAACGGCCGCTTCGATCGCCGCCAGATCGAGCGAGCGATGCAGCAGAAACAGCGCGTTCTGCGCCTTGGTGATGATATCCTGGGCGACATCGGCCGGTTCGGTGCTTTTCGATTCCGGCTTCAGATAACGCACGCCGATATGGGCGGTGCGGGCGAGCTGCACCTTGAAATCGGAAAAGCTCTCGCAGCCGAGCCGCCGGCAGAAGCGGGTAACGGTCGGCGGCGACACCTCGGCGCGTTCGGCGAGCTCGATGATCGAGGCATTCACCGCGAATTCGAAATCGTTGACGATGATCTCCGCGATGCGGTTTTCCGAAGGAGAAAGCCGGCTCTTATCTTCCTGCAATGTCGAAAAGATATCCAAACCGACTCCCACCGATCTTTCGCTATGCGTCCTTCTTCTTATAGGCCACGCAATCGATCTCAACCTTGCAATCGACCATCATCGACGATTGCACACAGGCGCGTGCCGGCGGATGCTCGCCGAAATACTCCTGATAGATCTTGTTGAAGGTCCAGAAGTCGCGCGGATCGTCGAGCCAGACGCCGACGCGCACGACATGCTCGACGCCGTAGCCGGCCTCCTTAAGAATCTCCAGCACATTGGCGATCGTCTTGTGGGTCTGGGCGATGATATTGCCGTCGATGATTTCGCCGTCTTCCATCGCAACCTGGCCGGAAACATACAGCCAGCCATCGGCTTCGACCGCACGCGCGAATGGCAGCGTCTTGCCGCCGGCGCCCGTTTGAACCGTGCCATAGCGCTTGATGGGCATGCTGAAGTCCTTGCAAATTATTTTCTTGATACGTTGACAAATGACCATAGAAAGCAGAATTTGACCAGTGAAAAACGCGATTTATGAAAAGAATTTCAATCCGGGGCACACATGCGCGATCCTTTTCAGAACCCTTTCCCGTCCGACAGTGCCCGGCGCGCGATCTGGGAAATGCTCGTTTCGCGCGATATCGACGCGTTTCTCGCCGCCGACTGGTCAATGGTGGAGGATGATTTCGTCGAAGAGGGCTTCATCGGCATCGACGGCCGCAAGGAGGTGAACCCCGACAAGTGGCGGCTCGCCTTCCCGACGCTTGCCGCCTATCGCGAGGAGTGGCTGAGGCAGGCGAAGGATTTCGCCGGGCAGAGCTTCGCCGAAGATCCGCGCACGGCGATCTTCACCACAACGACGCTCGAAGATATCGAGATCGAAGGCGAGACGGCGCTTGTCCGCAAGAAATTCGACGGCGGCATCACCAAGGCCGACGGCACCCGCGACGTCCTGCAATGGCAGACGCTCTATTATTGCAGGCGGCACCAGGGACGCTGGAAGATCTCAGGTTTCACCGGCTACCTGCCGAACCCGATGGGGTGACGCGGGGCCTGCAACACGAAGGCCACTTTCTTGCGCATATTCACCGCAGCACTGGCGACCGAGACCAACACCTTCTCCCCGATCTGCGTCGATCGTCGCGCATTCGAAGCCTCGCTTTATGCCCCGCCCGGCCAGCATCCCGATACACCGACGCTCTGCACCGCGCCGATCACCGTCGGCCGGCGCGTCGCCAGAGAAAAGGGCTGGGAGCTGATCGAGGGCACCGCCACCTGGGCCGATCCGGCGGGCCTCGTCAACCGGGCGACCTATGAGGAGCTGCGCGACGAAATCCTCGGCCAGCTCAAGGCGGCCATGCCGGTTGACGCCGTCGTCATGGGCCTGCACGGCGCCATGGTGGCGGCCGGCTATGAAGACACGGAAGGCGATCTTCTTTCCCGCATGCGCGAGATCGTCGGCCCCGATGTCCTCATCTGCGCCGAACTCGATCCGCACAGCCATCTGACCGCAAAACGCGTCGCCGCGCTCGATTTCGCCGTCTATTTCAAGGAATTTCCGCATACCGATTTCGTCGACCGCGCCGAGGATCTCTGGCGCATTGCCGTCGATACGCTGGAAGGCCGGGTTAAGCCCCTGATGTCGGTGTTCGACTGCCGGATGATCGACGTCTTCCCGACCTCACGCGATCCCATGCGCTCCTTCGTCGACAAGATCATGCGGATCGAGAAGGACGACCCCGAGATCCTGTCGATCTCGGTGATCCATGGTTTCATGGTCGGCGACGTTCCCGAAATGGGAACGAAGCTGCTCGTCGTCACCGACGACAAGCCGGAGAAGGGCGCCGCATTGGCGCGCGATCTCGGCCTCGAACTGTTTGCCAAGCGCGGCACTTTCATGGTGCCGCAGATCGACGAGAGGCAAGCCGTCGCGCGCGCCATGGCCGCGACCGCATGGCCCGTCGTCATTGCCGATGTCTGGGACAATCCGGGCGGCGGCACGGCGGGCGATGCGACCGTCATCCTCGCCGAGCTGATGGCCCGCGGCGTCACCAGTGCCGCGGTCGGCACCATCTGGGATCCGATGGCGGTGCAGATCTGTTTTGCGGCGGGCGAGGGCGCGGAAATTCCGCTGCGCTTCGGCGCCAAATCGGCGCCCGGCACCGGCAATCCGATCGACGGCACGGTAAAGGTCGTCAGGCTGGTGAAAAATGCCGAGATGCAGTTCGGCGAGAGCCTGGCGCCCTTCGGCGACGCCGCCCATATCGTGCTCGACGGCATCGACATCATCCTCAATTCGACGCGCGCCCAGAGCTTCGATCCGAGCCTGTTTTCGGTGATGGGCATCGATCCCACGCAGCAGAAGATCCTGGTGATCAAATCCACCAATCATTTCTTCGCCTCCTTTTCGAAGATCGCCGCGGAAATCCTTTACTGCTCTGCCGGAACGCCCTATCCCAATAATCCGGCGACGACGCCGTACCGGCGGGCGCCGAAGACGATATGGCCGATCGTGGCCGATCCACATGGGTTAAAACGCGGAGCCGCCTAATGCCTGATCGCAGCTTTGCCGTCGTCGCCAGGGCAGGAGACCGGATCGCCGATCTCTCGACGCCGCGCCCCGTGATCGACGAAGACCGGCTGGCCGCCAACATCGCCCGCGTCCAATCCTATATGGACGAACACGGGCTGAACTTCCGCCCGCATATCAAGACGCACAAGATCCCGGCGCTCGCCGTCGCCCAGGTCGCCGCCGGCGCCAAGGGCATCAACTGCCAGAAGGTGACGGAAGCGGAAGTCTTCGCCGAAGCCGGCTTCAACGACATCCTCATCACCTTCAACATCCTCGGACAGCAGAAGCTCGAGCGCCTCGCCAGGCTGAACGAGCGCATTTCGGCCCTCAAGGTCGTCGCCGACAGCGAGGTGACGGTCGACGGGCTGGCCGCCCATTTTTCCGGCCACAAGCCGCTGACGGTGCTGGTCGAATGCGACACCGGCGGCGGCCGCTGCGGCGTGCAAACGCCGGATGAGGCGGCCTCGCTCGCCAGGCGCATCGCCGCTGCCGACGGCCTCACCTTCGGCGGCATCGTCACCTACCCCAAGCCGCAAGCGGCCGCCGCGGTCGAAGCCTTCATCGCCGAGACGCTGCAGCGCCTGCAATCCGACGGCATCGCCTGCCCGATCGTCAGCAATGGCGGAACCCCGAGCCTGTTCGAGGCGCATCTCGTCCCCTCGGCCACCGAACACCGCGCCGGCACCTATATCTACAACGACCGCCAGATGGTGCGCATGGGCCATTGCAGCGAGGACGATTGCGCCATGCATGTGCTCGCCACCGTCGTCTCCCGCCCGACCGCCGACCGCGCCGTCATCGACGCCGGCTCGAAGGCGCTGACCTCGGATCTCCAGGGCTTCAGCGATTACGGCCTGATCGTCGGCTATCCCCAGGCGCGGATCACCAGCCTTTCGGAAGAACACGGCGTGATCGACCTCTCAAACTGCACCGGCCCCCGGCCGCAGATCGGCGAAAAACTCTTCATCGTCCCGAACCACACATGCGTGGTCTCCAACCTGTTCGACACGATGGTGTTTCATCGCGGTGGCGTGGTGACCCGCGTCGAAGAGGTCGCCGCGCGCGGTCTCGTTTGGTAAGAGCCGGTTCCGGTTGAGTGCGGATGGCCTGCCGGCCAGTTGTGCGGCGCTGAGACCAGCCATTGGACGTCGCTTGCATGCCGTGCGACCGGCGTGGAGGCCCTCTCTTTATCGCGCGGCAACAAGCCTTGGCGCGCGCGACGAACTCCACGTGTCCCTCGCGCAGCCGTGGCAGCGGTTTACAGCATCTGGCCACCTGAGATATCGAAGCAGGTGCCGTTCGCCCAGCCCATGTCGTCGGAGAGGATTGCGGCGACAGCGCTGCCGATATCGTCCGGCAGACCGACGCGGCCGAGCGCGATGCCCTGGGCGACGAAGGTGTTGATAGCCTCGTTATCGCGCACCGCGCCGCCGCCAAAATCGGTGGCGATCGCGCCGGGGGCGATAGCATTCACCCGGATCCTGCGCACCCCCAGTTCGACGGCCATGAAGCGCGTCAGGACCTCGGTGGCCGCCTTCATCGCCGCATAGACGCTGTAGCCGGGCAGGGTAAATCGGACGAAGCCGGAAGAGACATTGAGGATACGGCCGCCGTCCTGGATCAGCGGCAAAAGCTTCTGGGTGAGGAAGATCGGACCGCGCAGATGCGTCGTCACCAGTGCGTCGAACTGTTCTTCGGTCGTCTCCGCGAAATTGGCGAAGATGCCGACGCCGGCATTATTGACGAGATAGTCGAACTGCTGACGGCCAAAGGTGTCGTCCAGCGCCGTGACCACTGCTTCGACAAACAGCGGAAAGCTCGACGTGTCGGTCACATCAAGCGGGATCATGGCGGCCTTGCCGCCCTTCGCTTCGATTTCCTGCTTCAACGCATCGGCTTCGGCGGCGCCGGTGCGGTAGGTGCCGATGATGCCGACACCACGGTCGGCGAGGTGAAGCGCCATCGCGCGGCCGAGACCGCGGCTGGCGCCGGTGATGAGAGCGATTCTGTCAGTCATGTTCTGCCTTTGAGAAAGATTGTTCGGCGAACGGCCGCTCATGATGAGCGCCGCCTGCCGCTGCAAGGTAGCGACAAGCCGTCACCCAAACCCGCCTGATTGGATCAACATCTTGCCCAATTGTCTCAACTGGCTTGCCCGGCGCCAAAGCTGCTGACATAGTCGCGGAATGACCGAAGTCTTCGAAGACCATCTCGAGATCGCCTTGCGCCACGCCAAGCCTGATACGCTGCTCACGCCGATCCCGCGCGTCGAGCTGCTGGTCGGCGATCGCCCAACCGGTGAGACGCCCTGCCTTTATCGGTCGATGGTCTGCTTCATTCTTCAGGGTTCCAAACGGGTCGCCTTCAACGACAGCCTTCTGAGCTATGACAGTTCGCAATATCTGGTGAGCGCCCTCGATCTGCCGCTGATGGGCCAGGTGTTGGACGCCGGTCAGCATCGCCCTTATGTCGCCGTCTCATTGACACTCGATCCCGCCTTGCTGGCAGAGCTGGCGGCTGCCATGCCGCCCAAGCGGGAGAGCGACGGCGAGCAGATCGGTCTGTCGATTAATCCGATGACTGCCGAGCTCCGTGATGCGCTGCTTCGGCTGCTTTCGCTGCTGGACAAGCCCGCCGACATCCCGGTTCTCGCGCCCATGGTTGAGCGGGAATTGCTTTATCGTCTCCTGCAAGGCCCGCAGGGGCGCCTGCTCCGCCAGATCGCGCAGCCGGAGGGGCCGCTGGCCCGCATCCGCCGCGCCATCGCATGGATCAGGGACAATCACGACCAGCAATTGCGGATTGACGCCCTGTGCGAGGCGAGCGGCATGAGCCGGGCGAGCCTGCACCGGCACTTTTCGGCGATCACGGGCTTCAGCCCGCTCCAATACCAGAAGCAACTTCGCCTGCAGGAGGCCCGCCGGCTGCTGCTGGGAGGCGATTACAATGCATCGGGTGTCGCCTTCGCGGTCGGCTATGAGAGTGCATCCCAATTCAGCCGCGAATACCTCCGGCAATTCGGCGCGCCGCCCGCCCGCGACATCCGCCAGATGCGGAAACAGATCGATGCCGCATCGGCCAACTGAGCCGCCGTTAGACGGCGCTCGCCAGCAAACTTACGCAGCACGCAATATCAATTTCCGCGAAGCCTCTCGACATCGCGTCGCGGCTAGACTAGCCGAATCCGCAGGGGCGCTGAACGAGACGGTCACTAAGCATGGGCCACAAAACAAAGCTGCGGCCATCGGCATCCCCCGCCAAGAGTCGAACGCGGTATTGCGGGAAAGGTCTAGCATTGTTCCTCGCAAGGTGTTGCCGTGCCTTGGGTTGGGAGAGCGGAAGGTTTAGTGAGCCGCACAAGACCTAGTAGCGCTCGCTCTCACCGAGGCTTGGATGACGGCAACTTTGGACGGACTGCCGTCGTTGTTCTGATGGTGCTATCAATAGAGAACCCGTCTGGTCCCCAAAAATCTTCTCCGGCGCAGGCGGTGTCCCCGAAGAACGCAATTGGGTCAAACGGCAGCCGGTCTATCAGCTTGTAAAGCTGCTGATTGGATTGGAGAACTGTGTCCAGCTCGTTGGCTCTATCAGCCTGCCGCGCCTCAACATAGGGGATAGCAGCTGTCAGAAGCTCCTTCAGTACATCGACGACGACGCTGTCACTTGCCACCCGCCTATGCACAGCAGTGATGGCGTCGCCATGCTCCTGCTCGGTGTAGATGACCTTCTCAATATGCCAGCCGTCGCCCGGCCCGAAGTGGGCCAACACCCTGTCACGAAGAAAACCGATGCTCTCGTGCTGCTTCTTTTGTTCTGGGGAGTAGGCGCCTGTGACCCCGACGTTATAACGCTCAATGGCCTTCGTCGTAGAGGCTCGGCAATAGGTGACCACCGCGTGCATCAGCAGCGCGCGAATAAGGTAATCTTGCGCGGAATCGTCGCCTCTCATCGCAATAAGGGCGTTGACGGATATTTGCGCCTCCTTCAAGTCGTTGGTGACCGAGACGGCAGACTGGAACTTGCGGACGGCTTTGATGAAGTCTGCTGCCTTGGGGTTGTCGGACAGATGATCCGCGGCGGCGGTAAGGTCAAAAGCTTTGTTCATGGTGGTCTCGACGGGAACGAAGATTGTTCGGTCTTTAGTCTAGTAGGTTCAGGAAGGCGCGAGCTTCATGCCGCCGTCCAAGGCATCACGTCGGAAAGTGGAAGCGGGAATGGATTAGACGGCTGGGGGGCATCTCAGGGGCAAAACGGTTGGCTTCGGGTGAGGCGGACGTCTGTGCCTCAAGGGATCTTGGGTTTCCTTGGCGGTCGGGCTCGGGGCGTAGCCGCCTTTGTGTCGGGAGCCGCTGCGACCGGGGCTGCAACAACAGGCGCAGGCGGAGGGGGCAGTTTCACACGCCACGTTTTCTCCACCCGTTCCTTGTTGATGGGCGAGGTAGCCGCGATGCTGATCAGGGCTGCATTGACCTTCCCCACGACCGACGTGACCTCCGGGCTAGGGTTGCCGATGCGTCGGAGATCCGTGACTCCTACGATCCGCTTTTTCAGCTCCTCGCCCTCATAGGATAGAAACACCTTTTCGAAATCGGCGTCCGTGTACTTGTCCAGCTCCTCAAGCGTATTGGAGTTGTAGGTATTGCTGAGACTAATAAGCAATTCCTCGAAACTCGGCTTTGGCTTGGCTGCAGTGTATGCGGCGGCAAGCGCGGCTTTCACATCAATATGGAAGTCGGCGCCATGATAGAAGCTGTTATAGACATTGAACGCCTCGACGTTGCTCTTATTGAAGTCCAGGAAGTGTTCGAGCACCTGATTCGCCGTCGCGGGCTCACCCATGCTGATGCACAGGTCATAGAGCGTGTTGAGATGGTCGTTCGTGTGGTAGGCCGTGTCCTTGATAAAGGCGTCGGCTATCGTTCGCGTGACCGTGCTTGCCGGTGAGGTGAATGAATACCGCCACATCTCCCAAGCTGCCTGCCATCTGTTCATTGCATCTTGTGCCTCAATACGCTTGTTCAGCTCGTCCGCATGGGCAACGACGGTATCCGGGGAGAAGTAACCGCTCGCCAGTCCTTTCACGATCTCCAGGTCGAACGCGTCGATGCCGTTGAACGGATATCCCTCAAGCAGCCGTTTCCAAGCTGCCTGCTGCTCGGTAAGGTCATCCTCCTTGGCGCCGAAGATGAGGCGGCCGTAAGAGTGGAGGAAGTCCATCGTTGGCGCGATGTCCGGCTGGTGCTGGGTCCAGCCAAACAGGACAGTGGACGCGACGACATTCTCAAACACACCTTGTGGAAAATCCTTCAGCAGCGCTTCAAGCTGCGTGACTGCCTTGTGAATCTTCGTAATGACGCGGACGTTTTCGAGCCCCAGCACCAGGCAATATTTGCGGGTGAGCTCGCTGGCCTCGTCCGCTCCCTTTAGCGCAATACCCACGGACTCGAGCGGTGTCGGCGCAAAAAGCAGGCTGACGTCTACGACCTTCTCAAGATAGGCATCGTAGGCGTCCCGGTTCTTCTTATCCAATCCCTCCTCGTTGAGCAGGAACACGACCTTGCATTTGCGCTCGTCCTTCAATTGCGAGGCATAGCCAAGGACGTCGGCTGCGTCCAAATCCTTCCCCTTCCGCTCAAGGTCATCGATGCAAATGATTTGGTTGCGGGCCGAGAGCGCCAGAAGGGATAGGGCGGACTCCATGTCATCACTGCCGGCACCTAGTCTATGGACGAGCGCCAGCCCCCTCTTTGCCCAACCCCAGCTCGCTTTGACCGAGGCCTCCATATCCTCAAGGCTGAAATCCTTGCCGATCTGGTTCGTGTCAATGGTGTTCTGAAAGACTTGGCTGCGCACCTGCGCGAGCGAATTCAGGCCGAACAGCGAGACATAGGCGTACTTTTTTAGCGCGATCTTGCTCCGATTTGAGATGAGCATATCCCGCCACGTCCATGTCTTGCCCGTTCCCCATTTCCCTCTGATGCAAAGCACCTCCTCTTTCGCAGAGGTGAGGAAGCGCAGGATTTCATCTTTCACGAGCTTGGTAGACATAGCGGCCCCGGGCTGGTCGGCCGGATCTTACGCAACCCGTGGCGATTCTACGAGTGGCCGCCTCTCGCCGCAGGGGAATTGCCAATAAATACAATTTATGCGTCGGACCGGTGGCTGGATTCTGCCGTCCGCGGAAGATTGGCCAGGAGACCAGCCCCTTCAAGCCGCGTCGGGTTGATCACGTTCATATCGATTTCGGTCAGCTCCACACGCCGCTCAAAGGCAATGCCCGCCTCGTCGAAGAGATGGCAGTCGGCGGCATTGATGCCGGTGGCAACCGGTGCGTCGGGGCGGATGCCGACGCTGCCGGGGAGCATGGCGCAGAAGTTCTCCGCCTCGCCGTTGAGCGAGGCGTAGGCGACCGTATTCGCGCCGAGGCGCTCGATGACTGTTGGGGTGACGGTGAAGACGATGTCGCCGCCGTTGAGTTGGATGTGCTCGGGGCGGATGCCGAGCGTCAGGGTCTTGCCGGCCATGCCGTCGCGCGGCGTCACCGGCAGGACGGCGGTCTGGCCGAGATAATCGACTTCGACGCCGGCGGCGCTGACGCTCTTGCAGGTGACGGGCAGGAAATTCATTTTCGGGTTGCCGATGAAGCCGGCGACGAATTGGTTGGCGGGCTTGTGATAAAGCTCCAGCGGCGCGCCGGTCTGCGAGATGTTGCCGGCGTCGAGCACGACGATGCGGTCGGCCATCGTCATGGCTTCGACCTGGTCGTGCGTCACATAGATCATCGTCGCCTTCAGCTGCCGGTGCAGCTTGGCAAGCTCGATGCGCATGTCGGCGCGCAGCGCCGCGTCAGGTGGCCCGCGCCTTTGTCCGGTAGGAGCCGGTTCCGGTTGAGGGCGAAATCGCCTGTTCGCGACCCGGCGACGGAGGCGGTCACGGCGACCGCTAGCTAACCTCGCGACCGCCGCAGCCGACCTCAGTTCTGCAAGGCCCAGTCCGCGACCTGCCAGCGCATCTGCCCATGGTCGGCAACGACACGGCCGAGCCCTGGGAAGGGCATGTGCGTGGCGGCGATGAGGGCGCCTTCCGACGCGGCGCGAGGAAAGAACCGGTCGCGCATCGCCTGGGCCGCGGCAGGATCCTGCTCGAACAGGAAGAACACATCGGTCGCCCCAGGATGCACGACTGGAAAGATCATATCCGAAACCATGATGAGGCTCTGTCCGCTATCTTCGACCCGTACGCCGATATGGCCGGGTGTATGGCCGGTCAGGTCGACGATCGAGACGCCTGGCACGATTTCTCGCTCTCCGTCGATCGCCTGAAGTCTAGGGTAGAGGCGCACGACCTCGTCGGCCATCTTGAAACTGGTCTGCAGATAATCGGGCGCGCCGCTGCGCTTGGCCGGATCGGTCCAATGGGCGACGTCGCGTCGATCTATATAGAGTTCCGCGTTGGGATAGTTGTTCTTGCCTCCAAGTATCAGACCGCCCATGTGGTCCTGATGCATATGCGTGACGATCACCGCGTCGATCTGGTCTCGCTGTAGGCCGAGCGCGGCGAGCGCCTGCGGCAATCGGCCGGTTTGCCCGATCGAGCCTGCCGCACCGGCGTCGATGAGGATGCGGCGTTCGCCATCCTCGACGAGATACTGATTGAAGAGGAACCGCACCCCGCTGGCGCGAGCGGTGAACTGCGCGACTGCCGCCTGTTCAACCTCCGCCGCGGTGCGCCCGGGAAAATAATTGTAGGGCATATCCGCATACCCATCCGTCAACGCCGTTACCGTGAAACGACCGATGCGAATCTGCGCGAGCGGCGTAACACTGACCGGCGCTTTACCGGTATCCTGTGTCGCGGCAAGCGCAGACGAGCCTTCAATCATTCCTCCGCCGAGGAGGCTTCCCCCGAGAAGGCCGAGAGGGAGAGCGCTTGCAAAGGCACGACGCGAAAGTTTGGGCATGACGTCCTTCCTGATCATTTGGAATATGGGGAACCGGGCAGCGCCCTTGAACGAAGGTGAAGCTATGACATCCACAAACAGTAGGGTATCCTACCATTTTGGGAACTTTCCTCCCAGATTGCGGAAGGATTTGGATGGACCGTTTTGACGCGATGACAGTGCTGCTGGCGGTGGTCGACGCCGGCAGCCTTTCTGCCGGGGCGCGGCGACTGCATGCACCGCTTGCCACCGTCAGCCGTAAGGTCGCCGATCTTGAAAGGCATCTCGGCGTGCCCTTGGTGCTGCGCACTCGCCGGGGCCTCTCGCTGACCGAGGAGGGGCGCGCCTTCGTCGCCGCCTCGCGGCGTATCCTTGATGAGCTGGATGCGGCGGAGCGGCAGGCGAGCGGCGACCATGGCGCGCTGCGTGGTGGGCTCCATGTGACCGCACCTGTTGCTTTCGGCGAACGTCATCTGCTGCCAATCGCGCTGGAATTCTTGAAGGAGCAACCCAAAATCAATCTGCGCCTGACGCTGGTTGATCGGCAGATCAATCTGGCGGACGAGCAGGTTGATGTGGCTCTTAGAATTGGCCACCTGACGGACAGTGCACTGATCGCAACGCGCGTCGGCAGTGTCCGCCGGGTGATCTGCGCCAGCCCCGACTATCTCGCGCGCCGAGGCGTCCCGCGGCAGCCGGAAGAGCTTGTCGGACATGACGGTATCAGCTTCCAGGGCTTTGCGACCGCGCCGGAATGGCGCTATCGCCGGGACGGTCCAGCCTTCAGCATCGAGCCGCGCCCCAAACTCGCTGTCAACACGACGGAGGCGGCCGTTCAGGCTGCACTCGCAGGAATCGGCATTATCCGCGTCCTATCTTACCAGATTTCCGATCAGCTGCGCTCCGGCGCTCTGCAGGAATTACTGACGGAGTTCGCGCCGGAACCGCTGCCGGTGAACGTGATGCATGGGCCAGCCGATCCCCTGTCGCAGAAGGTGCGCTGCTTCCTCGACTGGATCGTGCCGCGCCTACGCGCGCAGATGGCGTACTAGAGCACCCGTCGCGTCAACGTCGTAGAGAACTGATCGAGCGGCGCAATGCAGCCATACGACCGAAGTCCGCAGCCGGCGGCGTCCTGGCCGTGAAAGCGCCACGCGAGTCAATTCGGCCAGGCCGATCCGCCGGCGCCGAACGAGCCGTTCGGACCGCCGCCGGGTTGATCACGTCCATATCGGTCAGTTGCACGCGTCGCTGGCGATGCCCTGCAGCAGCAAATGGATTATCAAATCGAGCGGCTGTCATATGCCCAATGCATCAGAGCCTGGCGCTGACGCGGCCGGCACCAGCAATCTCCAGGCTCGCAGGCTCGGCGAAGCTGAGCGACATGACGGCGAATGGCTTTCCAACGGGCGATCTGCCGCTCGTCCTCGCCGGGCATGCGGCGACCTTGGTAATAGCGGCAGTACCACTGGAACCAGCCACGCGGATCGTCGGCGTGTATCCATCCCTTGGCCCGCCAGACGCTGAGCGGTTGGCTGGCGTCGACCCCGAAGCAATTCAGCGACGGATCTTTTCGCAGCGACGACAGACGGGCCTCTGCAAACCAACTTTCCGGGAATTCGTCGCGACAATCCGTCATGTACTTGCCGCCGAACACGCCAAGCGCAAGCATCTCGGCGGGTGTCAGCTCCGGCCGGAAATCGGGATGAAACTTGCTGCCGATTGGCGCAGCGAGAGCGTATCGGTAGCCTTGCTGCATCCGATCATTCACGACGAGCCACCGCACCTTCATCGGGCGCCCTCCGATCGTGGCTTCGAGCGGTTGCGCCGCCAGATCGAGAGGTTCAGTGCCGCTGCAAAACTCACCCACATAAGGTAAGGAACAAGCAACAAGGCAGCCGCCGCATTCGCCGGGTAAAACAGGATGATTGTCGCCAGAATCGCACCCCAAAGCAGCATGATCTCCGCCGCGGCTAGCCCGGGTCGGTGAAGTCCAAAAAAGAGCGGCGACCACGCAGCATTGAGCAGAAGTTGGACTGCATAGACGCCGAGCGGGAGTGCTGCGCCAGTAACGCCTGCCTCTCGCCATAGGAGCCAGCCCGACAATCCGATCGATGCATAAAGAGCCGTCCAGACCGGGGCGAACAGCCAATCCGGCGGGCGCCAATCCGGCTTGTCGAGCTGCTTGTACCAGTCGCCTGGCCGGAACATCACACCGGTAGCCGCCGCGGCAAAGCTCGCGACCTGGAAGGCGACCAGCACAAGGAGGGAATGCATGTCCATCCGCCAAAAAATGGAGGGAACCGCCCACGCTGTAAGCGGGTCCCTCCGAACATCCTATCGGTTCTGGCGAGCGGCAAACTCGCCGGAGCCCATTGCAGAAGACAGGGGTATGACCTGCCAGGCCGCCGATAGCCCCACCAGGATGTAAACAATCCGGGCGAGAGCCGAGCCAGCCCCGAAGATGGCGGCCACAAGGTCAAAGCCAAATAGCCCGACCAGACCCCAGTTCAGCCCGCCTACGACTAGGAGGGTGAGCGTGACAATGTTGATGATCTTCATGGTTGTTCTCCAGATCGAGGACGCGGTCAGCCTTCCGGCGGCATGATCACCTTGTCGATGACATGGATGACGCCGTTCGAGGCAGCAATGTCGGCAGAGGTGACGGCGGCGTCATTGACCTTGACTGTGGAGCCATCGACATCGATGTCGATCATTTTGCCATTGACCGACTTCGCTTCATCGATACCGGCCACGTCCTTAGCCATGACCTTCCCCGCGACCACATGGTAAGTGAGTATCTCGGTGAGCTTTTGCTTGTTCTCCGGCTTCAACAGGCTTTCGACGGTACCGGCCGGCAACTTGGCGAAGGCTTCATCGGTCGGAGCAAAGACCGTGAACGGACCTGCTCCTTTGAGAGTGGTGACCAGGCCTGCCGCTTCGAGCGCGGTCGCCAACGTCTTGAATTTACCTGCCTCCACGGCAGTATTGACAACATCCTTCTCCGCGGCGACTGCGCTGAAGCTGCTGCCGAACACCATCGCTGCAGCGAACAAAAGGCTCTTCATTTTCATGTCATTCTCCTCTCGATGACGGGTGCCCATTGCACCTCACCATTTTCATTTGGAGAACATCGGTTTTATTGCCACTCAAATTTTCGTGAGGACAAACACAATTATCTTGTGGTGAAAATTGTCGCCGTGTTAGTTTCCCGAAACGAAAAGGAGTTTACGACGTGCTTTCCGACACGCTCTCCAACGAGCTTCAGCGCTACGCGATCGGCCCTCGTATCAAGGCATTGCGCCTGAGAAAGAAGCTGGGGCTGGTGCAACTGGCGGGGCATACGGGGCTCTCGCCTGCGATGCTTTCGAAGATCGAGCGCGGGCAGATGTTTCCTACGTTGCCGACGCTGCTTCGCATCGCCATGGTTTTTGGGGTCGGCCTCGATCACTTCTTCAAAGCCGACAAGGAGGAGCCGCTCATCGCGGTCGTTCGAAAGGAGCAACGTCTCAAACTTCCAAGCCCGCCGGGCGAAAAGCGCCCTGCCTTTTTCTTCGAAAGCCTGGACTATCCCGCTGCTGACCGCCGCATGGAGGCGTTCTACGCCGAGTTCCCGATCGATTCGCCACCCTCGGAGCCGCATCAACATGGCAGTGCTGAGTTCATCTACGTGCTCAGCGGTCGGCTTGTCGTCAATGTGGACGGCAAGGAGACGGCGCTGGATGCCGGCGACGCCATCTATTTTGACTCAAGCGTTCCGCACAGTTACCGCCGGGAAGGCGAGGAAATTTCCAGCGCTCTTGTTGTGATTTCTCCTTAGGCGGCCGTTGGCTGCGTACTCCCGGAAATCCCATTCATGGGCCGCATTGCGTGGAGGATGTCTGGATCGAGGTCGGGCTAATCAACGGCCGAGATGAGAGAGCATTGCAGCCATCCTCGCGAATGTCCGCGATAGGCAGCAGCGATGATCGACGGGATGTCTCGAACAGAGCCAGCTCATGCCGCCGTCGGATTGATCACGTTCATATCGATTTCCGTCAGTTCCACGCGCCGCTCGAAGGCAATGCCCGCCTCGTCGAAGAGATGGCAATCGGCGGCGTTGATGCCGGTTGACACAGGCGTGTCCGGGCGGATGCCGACGCTGCCGGGCAGCATGGCGCAGAAATTTTCGGCCTCGCCGTTGAGTGAGGCGTAAGCGACCGTATTGGCGCCGAGGCGCTCGATGACGGTCGGGGTGACGGTGAAGACGATATCGCCGCCGTTCAGCTGGATGTGCTCCGGGCGGATGCCGAGCGTCAGCGTCTTGCCCGCCATGCCGTCGCGCGGGGTCACCGGCAGGACGGCGGTCTGGCCGAGATAATCGACTTCGACGCCGGCGGCGCTGACGCCCTTGCAGGTGACGGGCAGGAAATTCATTTTCGGGTTGCCGATGAAGCCGGCGACGAACTGGTTGGCGGGCTTGTGGTAAAGCTCCAGCGGCGCGCCGGTCTGCGAGATATTGCCGGCGTCGAGCACGACGATGCGGTCGGCCATCGTCATGGCTTCGACCTGGTCGTGCGTCACATAGATCATCGTCGCCTTCAGCTGCCGATGCAGCTTGGCAAGCTCGATGCGCATATCGGCGCGCAGCGCCGCGTCGAGGTTGGAGAGCGGCTCGTCGAACAGGAAGATCTTCGGTTCGCGCACGATGGCGCGGCCGATCGCGACGCGCTGGCGCTGGCCGCCGGAGAGCATGCCGGGCTTCTGCTGCAGCCGCTGATCGAGATGCAGGATGCGCGCGGCGTTTTCCACCTTGGCCTTGAGCTTTGCCTCTTCCATCTTCTCGACGCGCAGCGGGAAGGCGATGTTCTCGAATACCGTCATATGCGGATAGAGCGCGTAGGACTGGAACACCATGGCGATGCCGCGCTTGACCGGCGGCAGGTCGTTGACCCTGACGCCGTTGATGATGATGTCGCCTGCGGTCGTTGCATCGAGGCCGGCGATCATCCGCAGCAGGGTGGATTTTCCGCAGCCGGACGGGCCGACGAAGACGACGAACTCGCCGTTCTTCACCTCGAGCTGCACGCCCTTCAGAACTTCGTAGTCGCCGTAGAATTTCTGAACATTGTTGAGAAGGAGCTGTCCCAAAAATCTGTCTCCGCCGGCGGCCTTCGTCGCACATTCGATAGAGGGGAGGGGCCGCGGCTTGTGCCGCGACCCCAGGGAGATTCAGGAGTGCTTACTTGAAGGCTTCGATTTCGCCGGCAGCTTTCTTGAGCGCGGCTTCCGGTTCGGCCTTGCCTGTCACCACCGACTGGATCATCTCGATCATCGAGTTCTGGAAGCCCTTATAGTCGGTGAAAAGCGGCTCGGGACCACCATAGCTGATGCCCTCGATGAGCGGCTTCCAGTAGGGATCCTTGGCGACGAATTCGTCGACCTTTGCCGAGGGGCGCAGCGGGGTGAGGCCGGCGCCGCCCTGCAATTCGTACTCCGACTGAACTTCCGGCGAGGTGATGAACTTGGCGAATTCGGTCGCCTTGTCCTCGACGCCCGAACCCTTGAAGATCGCCAGGCTGTCGGTGATCAGGAGCGTGCCGGGGCCCTTGGCATCGGGGCCGAGCGGCAGCGTGGTGATGCCCCAGCTGATCTTCGTCTCCTTCAGGCGGGAGGCCGCACCCGATCCGGCCTGGATCATGGCAACCTTGCCGTCGAGGAAGATGGCGCGGACTTCGTTCTGCTCATAGGCCGTCGGGCCTTCTTCGGAGTAGGGAACGATATCCTTATAGGCCTTCAGCGCGGCGAGAATCTGCGGGCTGTCGAGGGTGATCTTGCCATCGGCATCGATCACGCTGCCATTGTTGGTGTAAACCCAATGCATGAACTGGTGCATCGTGTTGTCGAAGGTCTTGGCCGAGAGACCGAAGCCCGGAATGCCGGTCTTTTCCTTGATGGTTTTGGCCATCTCGATTTCTTCGGCCCAGGTCTTCGGCGGCTTTTCGGGATCGAGGCCGGCCTGCTTGAACAGATCCTTGTTCCAATAGAGCGCCTTGGTGGAGAAGGCGATCGGAACGCCCCACTGCGTGCCCTCGAAGGTCACCGTATCGACGATGTGGGGGTAATAAGCCTTCTTTTCCTCATCCGTCATCGGCACCTTGACGATGAGATCGTTCTGGGCGAACTCCTTCAGCGTGCGCGAACCGACATAGGCCATGGCAACCGGCGTGCCGGCGGCGGCAAGCGTCGTTGCCTTGTCCTGGCACTGCGCCCAGCCGACGACTTCAGGCGTGACCTTCCAGCCGGCGTTCTTTTCTTCCCACTGCTTGATGTATTTGGTGTGGACCGGGTCGATCGTGTCGCCGCAATAGATCCAGCTGATTTCCTTGTCGGCGGCATGGGCAGTGACTGCGGTCAGTGCCGTCGAACCGAGCAAGGCGAGCGCCATAAGGCCTGTCTTGATTGTTATGCTCACGTCGTAACTCCCATTCTGGTTAGCTGTTCACTCGTTTTTGCTTTTATTGTTTCACCGCACCGGCGGTCAGGCCGCCGACGAGATAACGCTGAAGGAAGAAGATGACGACCATCGCCGGCGCGATGCCGACGAAGGAAGCCGCCATCAGTTCGTTCCAGATGACCTCCTGCTTGCCGAAGTAAGCAAAGAGCCCCACCGGCAAGGGCATGTATTCACTCTTCGAGTTGAAGGTCAGCGCGAAGATGAATTGCTGGGCGTAGGCGCCGATGAAGGTGGTGATGGCGACGACGATGATTCCCGGCATCGCAATGGGCAGGATGACGCGGCGAAGCGTGTAGAAGTGGCTGGCGCCATCCATGAAGGCGGCTTCGTTGAGCTCCTGGGGAATGCGGATCATATAGGTGCGCAGCAGCCAGATCGCCGACGGGATGAGGAAGGCGACACCCGGCACGATCATGGCGAGATAGGTGTTGAGCACGCCCATGCTGCGCATCAGCCGGAAGAGCGGGATCAGAAGCACGGCGCCGGAGAACATGTTCACCGTCAGGAAGGCGCCGAGCAGGATGCCCATGCCCTTGAATTCGAACTTGGCGAAGGCATAGGCCGCCGGAATGACGAGGCAGAGCACGATCAGCGTGACGATGATCGAGATGAAGAAGGAGTTGAAGATATAGCGCCCGAAGCCCGGCACGCTGACCCACATCGTCCGGTAGGCTTCGAACGAGCCGTTCTCCGGCCAGAAACGATAGGGCGAGGAGAAAAGCTGGGCGAGCGGCTTCAGCGACACCAGGAAGCCCTCGACAAAGGGCGCTAGCACGAAGAACAGGAACACCGCAATGCCGCAATAGATCAGGATGATCTCCCACCAGCGGTAACGGTCGATCATGGCAGCACTGCTCATGCGCGCTTCTCCGGGTTGAGGCGGCGGGTGACGCGGAAATAGGCGAAGCAGAAGAGCGACAGGAAGATGCAGATCAGGACGGCGCGCGCAGCACCTTCGCCGTATTTCTTCGAGCCGATGGCCGTCTGGTAGGTATCGATGATCATCGTCGTCGTCTCGCCGCTCGGGCCGCCCTGCGTCAGGATCCAGATAATGTCGAACGAGTTGAAGGTGGCGATCAAGGACAGCATCGACATGGTGATGATGGCCGGCACCATCAGCGGCAGGGTGATGCGGCGGAAGCGGTACCAGCGGCCGGCGCCGTCGGTCCAGGCGGCCTCGTAGAGATCCTTCGGGATCGACTGGATCGCCGCCAGGAAATAGATCGTCACCAGCGGCACGCCGATCCAGACATCGGTGACGATCGTCGCCCAGAAGGCGGTGCTGCCATAGGCGAGGAAGGCGACCGGACCATCGACGAGGCCGAAACGCTGCAGCAGGCCCGAGATCATTCCGAACTGGCCATTATACATCCAGCCCCACATGAAGATGCCGATCGCCATCGGCACGATCCAGGGCGGCATGGTCAAGAGCCGGAACAACGAGCGGCCGGGCACGGCGGCGTTCAGCATGCAGGCGCCGAAGGTGCCGATCACCATTTTCAGGGCGACCGAGAAGAAGGTCCAGACGAAGGTGCGCAGGATCACCTCGGCAAAGGTGGCGTTGAAGATCTTCTCGTAATTGATCCAGCCGACCCAATTGGTGGTCTTCTTCAGCGACGCGTCGGTGAAGGAGAGAATGAAGGTGTCGACGAGGGGATAGGCGACGATGGCGAGAACATAGAGAACAGCCGGAAGAAGAAGGATCCAGGCAAAGATGAAGGCGCTTCGTTGGACACTCATCTTGCCGCCGTCCTCAAGCCGCTCTTGCGTGAAGGGCCTCGTCGAAGCGGTCCCAGATCGGACGCAGGTCGACGACGGTTTTCTTCATCCTCGCTTCGTCCATGGCCAGCGCCAGGATGCCGGCCTCGAGCGCGTTCAGCGTGGAAACGGGCAATTCGAGCCCGGTGCGCACGCTCTCCAAGAGGTCGCTCGCCATCTGTTCATCGGCGCCGTAATGCTGGGAGAGTTCGGTGGCGGCATATTTGTTTTCGACCACCTTCTTGCCGGTCAGCTGCTCGTGCACGTCGAGATAGCCGCGGACGAAATCGCCTTCGGCCATGCCGCGCGAGCCCATGATGGCGAAGCGGCGGAACTGGTCGGGCACGTTGAGATTGGTGTGGAAGTTCATGCCGACGCCGTTTTCATATTCGACGATCGCCACCTGGTAATCGATGATGTCGGCATCGCTGTCGAAGACCTTGTCGGAGCCCATCCAGCCGCTCGGCTTGCGGTGGAAAAGCTCGAGATCGTTGATTCCCTCGCGGGCCGGGTCGTTGGCCGGAATGAAGCTTTTGCGGCCGCCGAAACTGGCGACCCGCTCCGGCCTTGCGCCGACGACGCCATTATAAAGGTCGAGGTCATGGCAGCATTTTTCCAGCATGAAGCTGCCGGAATAGCGCTCGTAGCGGCGCCAGTCGCGCATGAAGAAGGCGCCGTGATAGGGCTCGATATGTTCGGATGCCTCGATCGAGACGATCTGGCCGAGCTTGCCCTCGGCCTGGATGGCGCGCAGATCCTTGTAAAGCGGGGAGTAGCGCAGCACCAGGCCGACCATCAGCCGCTCATGACCGAACTTCGCCATCAGATGGGCGAGCTCGATGCTTTCGGCGATCGTCGTGACGATCGGCTTTTCGCAGAAGACCTTGAGCCCGGCCTGCAGTCCGAGCCTGATATGGCCGAGATGCATGTGGTTGGGAGAGCCGATCATCAGCAGATCGAGCTTTTCGGAGGCGAGCAGCTCTTCCGGCGAGCCATAGGCCTTGCCGGCCGAAATGCCCTTTTCCGTCAAACCAGGAAGGCCGGCGGGATCGGGATCCACGTAGCCGACGATGTCGAAGCTGCTATCGATCGCTTTGAAGACGTAACCGAGGTAGCCGAGCCGGAATCCGAGCCCGATGATGCCCACTTTCATGCCGATCCAGTTCCCGATTTAAGTAATTTATTTTCTTTAAGTTGGGACAAAAATCGGAAGGCGTCAATAGAAAACGGGCCGCAAGACGCGAGCATGAAATTAATTTTCATAATCCGATGATCGGCTGACGCATAGGTGCTGCAACCGGCGGCATGCGCACTTGCCCGATCGAAAGCGCGCGCCGTGGAGGCTGGAATCTCGCAGGCAAACGCGTGGCTGCAGACCGCTTTTGCGCCGGCAAGCTCACGCGCAACTCGCGAAATATTGAAAAGAGCGGCGCGCTTACCTGTGTAGGATGCAGCGAGAACCCGAGGCCAGGAGGAGCCATCATGACCCGCATGACCGCCAAGGATTTCCCACAGGAACTGCTCGAACTCTACGATTATTACGCGCATGGGAGGATCACCAAGCGCGAGTTTCTCGATCGGGCGGCCAAATTCGCCGTCGGCGGCGTCACCGCGGCCGCCATTCTGGCGTCGCTGAGCCCGAATTATGCGCTGGCGACCCAGGTCGAGGCAACCGATCCCGATATCTCCGCCGAATACATCACCTATCCCTCGCCGAAAGGAAATGGCGACGTCCGCGGCTATCTCGTCCGCCCCAAAAACGCCACCGGCAAGGTCGCCGCCGTGGTGGTCGTGCATGAGAACAGGGGACTCAATCCCTATATCGAGGATGTGGCGCGGCGCGTGGCGAAGGCCGGTTTCATCGCGCTGGCGCCCGACGGCCTCACTTCGGTCGGCGGCTACCCGGGCAATGACGAAAAGGGACGGGAGCTGCAGCAGAAGGTCGATCCGGAAAAACTGATGAACGACTTTTTCGCGGCGGTCGAATATTTGATGAAGAGCGATCTCACCACCGGCAAGGTCGGCATTGTCGGCTTCTGCTATGGCGGCGGTGTCGCCAACGCCGCGGCGGTCGCCTATCCCGAACTGGCCGCCGCCGTGCCGTTCTACGGCCGGCAGCCGCGCGCCGAGGACGTGCCGAAGATCAAGGCGCCGCTGCTTCTCCACTATGCCGGCCTGGACAAGGGCGTCAACGAAGGCTGGCCGGCCTATGAAGCGGCGCTGAAATCGGCCGGCAAGACCTACGAGGCCTATATCTACCCCGACGTCAATCACGGCTTCCACAACGATACGACGCCGCGCTACGACGAGGCGGCCGCCAAGCTCGCCTGGCAGCGAACGGTCGACTGGTTCACCAAATACCTTGCTTGAGACTGCAGCGAGCTGACGCGGCGGGGAGGCATCCCCGCCGACCTATCGCGAACGGTCGGCCTTGCGCCGTCCCCGGCTGACCATCATTCCGCCGATGATGAGGGCAATTCCGCCGGCGTTCGCCCAGAAGGAGGCCGGCATGCCGCTGACATAATCAAACGCCACCCCGGTGACCATCTGCCCGCCGATGATCAGCAGAGCCGAGTTGACCGCGCCGATCCGCGCAATTGCCCAGCTGCCGGCCGCCACGAAGACAACGCCGAGCGGACCGCCGAGATAAGCATACAAGGGCGCCTCGGCAGCACCCGCGGGAAGCAGGCCGCCGACGAAGACACCGAGGCAGGTGAGGGCGGCAAAGCCGATGGCGTGATTCCAGAAGGAGGCGATCAGCGGCGTCGTCGAGAGGCTCAGCCGCCCATTCAGCTGGCGGCTGAGGCCGACGAGCACGCCGCCGAGGCAAGCAAGCAGAATGAAGAGCGTCATACAGCACCTCGCCCGAACAGGATGATCAGCGCCGCTCCTGCAACGACCAGGCCGAGTGCCGCGATGTCGCGGGTATCGGGATGGCGCTTCTGCAGGCCGAACAGTCCCCAGCTGTCGGCCGCGACGCTGAAGACGACCTGGCCTGCGAGCCCCAGAGCCAAAGTGCCGGAGAGCCCGAGCGGCGAGTTGACCGTGGTCGAGGTCAGCATGACCGTTGCCGCGCCGGAAAGCCCGCCGAGATAGGCCCAGAGAGGCGCCCGCAAGCCTCGTTCCGGCTTTGACCTGCGCCGCCGGTGGACCAGCAGGAGAAGAATGATGGCCGCGACCATGCCGGTGCCGTGCGCCGTCCAGGACGAAAACAGCGGGCTCCCATAGCGCGCCAGCTCGCCGTTCAGGTGCACCATGAAGGTGAGGAGCCCGCCCGTGGCGAAAGCCCCGGCAAAATAGATCGGATGCGGATTTCGTGCGGCGTCGATGGTCATTGGAGATCCCGTCAGCGAATCGGTTGCGGCGGATGTTTTCAGATTGCCACTAAGGCCATTCATCGGCATCGTCAGCAAGACGATTGCCACCAGCCAGTTAGCCCCCGCGGCGCACGGGTTCGATTGATGGCAGCAGGCGTTCTCACGCATCTTCTACGTCTTCAGCGGCGCCGTTGTCGCCGACGGACAGACCTTTATCGAAGGCGAGCAGGGCCTGCATCAATCCGATGACAGGCTCGAAGCAGAGGCGAAGAGCGCAAGCATCCTGGTCGCCCGAACGCACCGATCGCCAGGGAGTGGACGGTCGGCGACCACCGGAAGATACCGGCGGCCATCGTCATTCGCGCACTTCTGAAATGGCGGAGGTTTCGCCAGATAGGGCGGCGTTCTTCATAGCTGCGGCCTTGTTCAATGATTACCGCAAGTCGCTTCCGCTTTCGCCAATTGTGCGGTAGCCTGTAGTTTCGTTCACATCGAGCGAAGATTTTCGCTGCGACCCAGAGGCGCCGCGGGCGGACGAAGTTGCGACCGTCCAGAGTTTCGCAACAGTTTCCGTCAGCCATGATACGGCTAAAAATGCGATGTGAGCGGAACAAGCATGCCTGCAATTGGGTTTCGAACCTTAGCGTTCAAAAGGAGGAGCATTATGCCTACGGTTGCTGCGACACCCATCACGCCGCCCGACCAGCACGTTGTCACCGCACGCGAGGCCATTGAGCCGCTGTATGAGAAGCTCGAACTGCAAACGGAATCCCTGGTCCTGTCAGCAGCGCTGGAGGCCGGATGGTCCCCTGATGAGGCAACGAAGGCACTGGCTGCGCTCAGGCTGCAGGACGCGCTTTCCACTCTGGACGAACAGTCTGACCAGTAAGTTCGTCAGGAGTGGCGGCTCCGTCATGGCGACAGATCTACCTTTCTCTGCTTCTGAGGTCCCACACACCAGGTGGGATGCATGAGTGCTTTGCGCCGTGACCGCGGCACCGGCCTTCGGAGCGATCCTTCAATAATCAATTATCCCAGGCAAGTATCGCGGGCGCCCGTTCTTATCTCTTCAAGGCCGGGCACGCCCGAAATGTCGCGATAGCCCCGCAGAATGTTCCCTGTGCGGACGTGGCGGGCGATGAGGAAACTTTCCAGAATGGCAGCTTGGCGAATGGCTGCGGCCGAACGGAGCCGGAAAACAGACACATTCTCAGCCGGCGGCTGATGCATGCGCGAAGACGCCCACGCAGGCCCTCATGAGCCGGACTACAACGTGCGCGTTCGTCCGAATGACCGCAGCAACAGATTGAGCGAGACGGCAACCTTGTCGATGTCGCGAATGTCCCGCGAATATTGGCCGGTGTAGAGTTTGACAATCATGCTGTCGCGAGCAGAGCCGCTGAGCTCGAAATAAAGGTGCAGGTAATAGGCCTGCTTATCGCCGCCGCGACTGATGCTGCTTCGTCGTTGGGTGACCTGGCCGAGCTCTGCTTTGATCGGGTCGAAGCCGGCAATTTTCAGCATCACCGATTTGGATTGAAATCTGGCCATGTTGTGGACGGCAACGACCGCCTTGTCCAGTGCCAAACTGACGATCCGGCCGGGGACATCGTCGACGACAGCGGGCTCATCGAGCTTGAACGCATGAAACAGGCGCCGGGGTTTCTCGAAGCAGATGAGCGACGCGATGAGCAGGACGACGATATTGATCCCTGACCACCAGGCTGCGACCGGCGAAAACTGGCCTTGTACATGCGACGTTTCCGGCACGACGTTGAGCAGCAGACCGAAGACGGTGATCGAGATCATGCCTGCGATCCAGGCGAAGCTGTAGCGGTCGAACTGGTTCGCCTCGTTGCCACTGCCCTTCGGCGTCACCCTGAACGGCTTGCCAAACGGTCTCACCAGGCTGGAGACCACTGTCGGCAGCATGCGGAATGTCGCAAAGGTCCCGACGGCGCTGGAAACAACAGGCAGATAACGCGTCGGCGTGATCCACAGCATAAGCAGGAAATACGCCGCCAGCAGCGGCACCTGATGCGAGACATAATCGGCTATGTCGGTGAAATAGAGCGGGAGCAGGCCGAACCAGAGATAGACGATGGGGACGAGCAAGATCATGAAGCGGACCAGATACTGCACCAGCCATGATGCCGGCAGGAACATGATCCTCTGAAAGAGCGTCAAGCCGGGGCCGCGCAGTGGGCCATTATACAGGTAGAGGGTTTGAATACCGCCCTGGCACCACCGTTCGCGCTGCACAAAATAACCGGTCAGGTTTTCGGCGGCCAGTCCCATCGACAGCCGCTCGTTCAGGTAGCGCGTCTTGTAGCCCTTGTTGAGCATCGACAGAGTGGTCAGCAGGTCCTCCGTGATCGACTCCGTCGGAAACCCGCCGATTGCGTCGACGGCCTTGCGGCGGGCAATCGAGCACGATCCGCAGCAGAAGCTGACGTCCCAGGCGTCGCGGCTGGGCGCGATCTCGTCGAAGAACAAGCGCTGCTCGTCCGGCCAGATGTTTTCCAGCCCGAGGTTTGATTGCACCGGATCGACATTGAAGAAATGTTGAGGCGTCTGGACGATGCCGATGCTGTCATCGGAAAAGAAGGGCAGCGTCCGGCGAAGAAAATGCCGATAAGGAACAAAATCGGCGTCGAAGATCGCAATAAAATCGCCCGAGCTGACCTTCAGGCCATTGTTCATATTGCCCGCTTTGGCATGGCTGTTGTCGCCGCGCGTGACGTGGATGACGTTCTTTTCTTCGCAATAGGCCTTCAGCCAGTCGCGGCGTTGATCGTCAAGCACATACACCCTCAATTTGTCGGCAGGATAATCCAGCGAACGGGCGCCGATGATGGTTCGCTCAAGCACGTCGAGCGGCTCGTTATAGGTGGGAATGAAAACATCGACGGTCGGCAGCTCCCGCTTGTCGCGCGCGAAGAAAACCCGACCGAGCCTGTCCGCCTCTGCGCTCCGGTCGACATGGCGGCTCATCAATATCAGAAAAAGCATGACTTCGAAGCAGGCCAAAACTTCGACGGCAAAGAGGATCCAGACCCAGTAGAAACTCGGACCGTCGCTGGGATAGGGAAGCACTGTCTCCGTCAAGCGCCAGAACATGTAGCGCAGTGCGAGTGCTGCGACGAACGCGCAGGTCACCGCCCGTGTCCAGCTGTGATGGCGCGACCAATTGAACGGCCCCAGGAAAAAGAACGCCAAAACGACTAGGGTCGGAACCAGCGCTACAAGATACTGAACCACAGGCTTTTCACCCAGTTGGATAGATTGATGCCGTGTTTGGAAAACCGGACCTGCACTGTGCGTCCGACCTGGCAGGAGTTCGCAAAATCATTATTCATGAAGGATGGATCGAGGCGAACCCGAATGCGGGCATTGCGTTGCGTCGACGGCGGCAAGCTGGCGGCAAAGGAATCGGCCTCGACCGAAGCCGAATTGCCTCTGACGGAAATGACCGTGCCCTTGAAGACATCGCTGCGGCCGAACAAGCGCACCTGCGCAACAAGTCCCGGGTAGATCTCGTCGTAATTGACCTCGGGAACAAGGATATCCACGAACAGCTCTCGACAGTCGAGGAGGCGCATCAGCTCGTCATTCAGCACGACGTTCGAACCGTTGACGATACTCCTGGTCCAGACAACGCCGTCGAATGGCGCTAATGCGGTTGCGGATTCAAGGCTGTTGACGCGGTCTGCCTCTTTGACCAGCTGCTTTTGAACTTCGGTGGCGCGTGTCTCATTCTCCGCTATGCGCGAGTTCAAGTCGTTGATGCGAACGACGACCTCGTCCTCGCGCTGGCGCGAATAGGGCACGTCATTTTGCCCATCGCCGAAGACAAAGATACCTTGACGGACCGCATTGAGCCTCTGCTCCAATTGATCGACAGTCAGGTTGCTGATTTCGACCTCGCCGCCGGTCGCAGCTCCGGCGGCACGCGCGGCCTCGACCAGCTTCTGCGTCAGAATGCCTTTAGACTCGAGCTGCACCCGCCTGCTCAGGTCGACCTGCGCGACCAGATCCTGAGCTTGCGACACTTCGACTTTTTTCCTGAGGATTTCGACTTCGCGTTCGAGATTGGCAATGGTGGTCTGCTTGTAGACTTCCAATCTGGCAGACAATTCCTCGCGAAGTGCGGAGAGTTCCTCTCGTTCCTTTTTAAGGGCGGCGACGCGGTCGAGCGCCGTGTTGCGATCTGCCTCGAGCGAAGCGAGGATTGCGCGATTGACACGCGTATTTCTGATTTCCGCGAGGGCTTGTCCCGCTTTGACCGCGCTGCCGGCCTTGAGTGGTTCTTTGGCAATCGTCCCATCGATCGGGGCATTAACGACGGCAAACCGCGCGTTGACCGTGCCATCAAGGCTGGTAAAGCCGGTAATCGTCGGCAATGAGACGACCGCCACGAGCGTCAGGAGCAACAGGCCGACAACGATGCGCGTGATGCGATGGTTCCAGATCATGTTGCCATCCGAAGGTATCGCTTTGCAGCCATCGGCCCCTGCCGGGGACAAACGGATGCAACTCATTCTTGCATAATTTAGCGCATTATAATTTGTAGGCAAGTGATGGTCGTAACGCCGCGACAGAAACAGTTCGGCTCTGTAGAAAATGCCGACGAAACTGCCCTGACACCGTATCGGCGCGGCCCCCGGGTCAAGCCCTCACCGGCGCGGCGACTGACTGGATGGGTGGTAATGGGGTGCTGGGAAACTGCGCCGCCTCACGTGCTGCCAGAGACAGAAACAGCACAATTCCCCGCGATTTTTCTAATGCCCATCGCATGCAATTTGATTCATGCGATGCGCATTAGTTCTTTGTCTTTTGCACGTCGTTATCCCGGGACCGTCGCACACTTCCAGGGCGACAGGCATTAATGGGGTCGAAGCCGTTTGGTGGCGATCAGCATGACGAGATCTTCGGAGGCATCTGCGAGCTCCAACGCCAATTCCGCAGCGGACCATCCGCGTTTCTGCAAACTGACGAGCATTTCCACCATCGCAACTTCGACCTCTCGTCTGCAGTTCGAAATCGGCTTCAATTCGATTTGTTTCTCTTCACATGCTGTGGTCATCTTAACCTCCGTTCTGCCTTCGCAAGGGCAGCGTTGCAAAAATTCGCCAATGGGTGGTGTGGTTGGGGTTGCGCGCAAGCCGCGGGTCATTACGCATTGACACAGATGACCTCGGCTGCGCGCAACCCTTCGCGCGCTCTTATTGGCCGATGTCCGGCCTCACGAGCGTCTTCTGGTCTCTGACGGTGTTCGCGCAAAGCGCGCACGAATATTGCTCCGATAGTTCACGACTATCCTCCTCTGCTTTTATTTGTTTTGATTAGTGTCGTTTCACGTTGAGAGTGCTCTAAAACTACATCGCACCCGGCAAGTGAGAATTTTGGAATTTCCGAACGTCCTTCGGAATAACCATTGCTTATTTAGATATAGGAACATGGCGCAATTGTCGTTATCGCCGCATCCTGGAAATTATCGGTCCGTCCATTTCTGCTCGCCAGGGAATATGATAAGTAACTTATGCACGCGCTGGAGGAGTGGATGGCTACGGAGTCTGGAGATAAGCCCGCTGCGGGACAGGAATGGCCGGCCCACCTGGAGCGGCGGCGCTGGCCGCGCGAGCCGTCCCCGCAGAAAGAACATCGGGTGGATGTTGCTCCGGCGCTGGTGCCCTTGCGATTTTCGACGCACGACCTGCCACCGAATGAACAGTTCCAGTCCTGGCGATCACACATGGCGCCGCTTGTCGATGTTCATCTGCCGGACGGAAAATCAGAGGACGACGGTTTTCTCGCGGAACAGACGGCCTGGCAGCTTGGCGATATTCTCATCGTCCAGCAGCGCACGCAGTCCTGCAGCTATATCCGCGATCAGGCCATGCTGCGCTCGAGCCCGATCGATCACTGGAACGTCGGCATACTGCGCAGCGGCCGGGCCTGGACCGAGGCCAATCGGCAGGTAACGGAGACCGGCCCGGGTGAGATATTTTTCAGGTCTCTTGGTTATCCGTACCGAGGGCGGATGACCGATTCCGTCGCCGTGCTCGTCTTCTTGCCCTATGAACTGTTGAGCCGTGACGCGCCTCTCCTGCAGAACGCCAACAATATCGTCCTCTCCGGCAGCCTGGCTGAATTGCTCGTCAGCTATATCAATGGCCTGGAAGCCAATCTCGGCAATCTGACGGTGGAGGAGGTGCCGCGGATCATCCAGACGATCGGCGATATGGTCGTTGCATGCGCTGCATCGTCCACAAGTTCGGATCGGGGCCGGGAACAGACCAATATGGGGCTGATGGAGCGGGCGCATCGCTATATTCACCTCAATCTTCATTCAGACAGCTTGACGCCTGACGTCATGTGCCGTGCGCTGGGCATCTCGCGCACGCGGCTCTACCAATTGTTCGAAACGAGCGGTGGCGTCTTCAATTACATTCGCAAACGTCGATTGCTGCAGGCCTATGCGGATCTGACCAACCCGACCGACACCAGGCCGATCGCGGAGATTGCCGAGGCCGCCGGCTTCGACGTTGCGGCCAATTTCACGCGCGCCTTCAGCCATGAATTCGGGCTCAGCCCGCGTGAAGTGCGAAAGACCGTAGCAACTGAGCGCCCGGCCATTCCCGCAACACGGCCCACGCGACGTTCTGGGGCAACGATCGGCGATTGGCTAACCCTCGCACGTTGATTTGGGAACGCGCTAGAAGTAATTGATATTGCTGCGTATTTTCAAAACGATTATGCAGCAGCGTTTGCCTCGCGCTTTCAAGTTCCATAACACATAATACGCCGGATTCACCCGTTTCTCCACTCCACTCCACCACCACCGTTCAGCTGTGGCAACGCTCAAATCAGACGTAATCACTCGAGGCAGGCAGGAGAGAATCTCGACGCCTAATGAGGGTTAAAGGCGACAGAGCTACGTTCAACCAGCTTGCAAGAGACAACCCGACTGCCCGGATAAATCTTCTCGCCCGCTATCAAATCGTTCAGCCACGTCGCACCCTCTCGGCCGAGATCGTAGTATGGCAATGCCGCTGTGGTCAGCTCTGGCTTCAGCGCCATGGTGACTGTTCGAAAATCGTCAAAGCCGACGATGCTGACGTCTTGTGGAATCCGCAATCCCAGTGCCATGGCGGCAATGTAGATTTGAATTGCCATTTCGTCGTTGCCGCTCATGATCGCGGTCGGACGATCGTCTTGTTTGAGCATTTCTGTCGCTGCCGCAAAGACATAGTTGTTTTCTGCCCCAACAGGTCCTTCCATGCCAAGGCTGATCGAGAGGTCGTTCTCCGGGAGACCGAATTCGCTTGTCGTCCGGCGAAATGCATCCAGACGCAGTTCGGCTCCCAATAGAATCGGATTGAGCCGGATGTAACCGATTCTGCGATGGCCCCGTTCAAGGAGGTACCGGGTAAGATCTCGCGCCCCCTGATAATCATCGGGCTCGATGGACGGCAGGAGCTCCCTTGTTTGCGGCCGGCAATTTATCATCACTGTCGGGATGCTGACATCGCCCGTCTCCGGATCCACAATGCGGCGGTACATGGTGACATACAGGACTCCATCGATGCGATGAGACTGGAACATTTTCCAGATTTCCACCTCTCGCTCGGAAGACCCCCCGGTGTTGGCGATCAGGATGGTTTTCCCGTTCGCATTGGCCCAATCCTGAATTCCGCGGACAATATCGACCGAATAAGGCGTCGTGGAAACATAATCGGTGATAATCCCAAAGGTGTTGGAACGGCTGGATCGGATGAGGCGCGCCGCCATATTCGGGATATAGCCGAGATCGCGAATAGCCTTTTCCACCCTCTCCCGGGTTTCCTCAGTCACGTAGGGCTCGCCATTGATGACGCGAGAGACTGTTTTATTCGAAACCCCGGCCGCTTTTGCGACGCTGACGATGCTCACCATGTCCACCAATTCTCCTGATGCGGGTCTGTTGTAAACCACACGCATGACAACGTCGACATATTTTTCTGACAACGTCGACAATCGCGATTGACAACGTCGTCATAGCGCGCCTATGGTCCCGTTAATGGAACAGCCTGAGGCAAGTGCTTCCGGCGGAACAAGGGAGGAATTCATGAAGAAACTGCTTGGCGCCAGCGCGCTCGCGCTCGTTTGCATTGCGGCCTCCGCCAAGGCCGAAACCATCAATATCCTCGTGGAAGGCGGCGGCGAAATGCTGCAGAAGGCGGCCGCAGAGAAGTTCACCGCGGAGACCGGCATCAAGGTGGACTTCACCGTCGTTCCCTATCAGGGCGTCTTCGACAAGTTTTCGGCCGAAATCGCCTCCGGCTCATCGGCCTTCGATGTGGTAACGATCGACGTCGTGTGGAACGCGAAATTCGCAAGCCATGTCGAAGACCTCGCGCCGCTCTTCACCGATGCGGTTCGCAAGGACCTGCCGCCTGCCTTGCTTGCCGACGCGAAGATCGGTGACAAACTGATCGGCATGCCTGCCTGGGCCAATGCCGAAATTGTTTTTTATCGCAAGGACCTCTTCGACAAGCCGGAGGAACAGAAAGCGTTCCAGGCAAAATATGGTTATCCCCTCGCCCCGCCAAAGACTTGGGAGCAATGGCGCGACATCGCAACATTCTTCACCCGAGACACAGATGGTGACGGCAAGACCGACTTTTGGGGCACCGACACCATCGGCAGCTTCTCCGAAGAATGGATGGCGCATGTGCTTCAGGCGGGCTCGCCAGGTGTGATCCTCGACAAGGATGGGAAGGTGATCATCGACAACGAAGCGCATCGGAAGGCGCTCGAATTCTACATCGCGCCACACTGCATCGATCATTCCGTGCCCGAAAACGTGAACGAGATCGGCTGGGGCGAGGCTCAGAACCTGTTCTATCAAGGCAAGACGGCGATGATGAAATTCTGGGCGCACGCCTACAAGATGACGCCCGCTGATTCCAAAGTCAGCGGAAAGGTCGGCGTCGTCCCGATGCTGGCCGGTGATGCCGGAATCGCGGCAATTCCGGGTCCTTGGTACAATGTCGTTCCGTCGACCTCCCAACACAAGGACGCGGCCAAGAAGTTCATAGCCTTCGCGATCGCCAACAATGCCCTCGGTATCGAAGCGCCGCTTGGATTGGCCGCGACGAACTCGGCCTATAACGGCTATGCAAGCAAGCCCGGTTATGAGCATTTCACGCCGCTACTTGAGACGTTGGGTGCTCCTGCGACGCAAGGCCGTCCAATGAACGAAAAATATCAGGAATTTGTCGACGAAGCGGTTCTTCCAGCCGTGCAGCAGGCCCTGACGTGCAAATCGGATGTCGGCAAGGTCCTGACAGACGCCAAGGAAACGATCGAAGACATCCTCGACTAGTCCCTCGGCGGCGAGGAGGACGGGTGGTCCTCCTCGCATCATCAGCTTTCGGAGAGCGCCATGTCGGGTGAAGACCGATTCGTGCTGTGCATGCTTGCGCCAGCCCTCGCCATCCTTGGCTTGCTGGTCGCATACCCGGTAGGGCTTCTGGTGTTCGACTCCTTTTTTAAGGTCGACACCATTACTCCCCACATACGAGAGTGGATCGGGCTCAAGAACTATATCGACGCGCTAACCTCGAAGCGCGTCGCCGAAAGCGCATTCAGAACAATCCAGTATTCGATCTTTGCGCTGTTCTTCGAATTTACCTTCGGTTTCTGCGCCGCTCTGCTGTTTTCGGCGCTCCCCGGTCAGTCGCGCTGGCACCGCACGATCTTCACGCTGCCATTGATGGTGCCGCCCATTGTCGCCGGCCTCTTGTGGCGCTTTCTCCTGGTCGGGAACATCGGCATCTTGAATTATGGCCTCGTCCATCTGGGCGTCATCAGCGACCCCGATGCGATTGCCTGGTTGTCCGACGAAGATATCGTCATCTATTCCGTCTCTTTCGCCGATATCTGGCTGACGACATCCTTTGTCGCCCTCGTCTCCTATGCCGGATTGACAAACATTCCCAAGGACCTGCTCGAGGCGGCGCGGATCGACGGCGCGAACGCTTTCAAGCGCTTCTGGCATGTCACGCTGCCGCTGATGCGCCCGGTGATCGCCGTCGTCGTCATCGTGCGTGGGGTGGATGCGGCCAAGACCTTCGACCTCATCTGGATCCAAACGCAAGGTGGCCCCAACCACGCTTCCGAAGTGTTTTCGATGAACATCTATCAGCGCATGGTGCGCTTCGGCGATCTCGGCGAGGCCTCGGCCTCCGGCACGCTGTTTCTGATCGTCATGATGCTTCTGGCCGCCGCTGCCTATTGGAAGATATGGAGGCCGGTCCATGCGTAGTGCGCGCCGCCTCAATCTCAACGGCATCGTAATCAAGGCCGCCGCGCTCGTCCTCGTCCTGTCCTATGCGCTGCCTTACGTCTATCTGCTCATGACGTCGATCAAGCCGGCAGCGGATGTCCAGCAGATTCCCCCGAGCTTCTTTCCCGTGGTGATCTCATTCGAGAATTTTCGCAATGTCCTGCAATCATCGACCCTGCCGCGGGCCTTCGCAAGCTCGCTGATGGTGGCAGTGCTGACAACCATCCTTTCCCTGGCTGTGGCGGTTCCGGCCGCTTATGTCGCGACCCACTATCGGCGCCGGATCACCACCCTGTTCCTGCTTTTCGCGCTGGTCACGCGCATGGTGCCCTCGGTGTCGCTCGGCGTGCCATTGTTCCAGCTTCTGAAGTCGCTCGGTTTGCTGGATACCGTTCCCGGTCTGGTGCTCGCCCACACATCAGCCGCGGTACCTCTTGCGCTTCTTCTCATGGCAGCCTTCTTCGAAGGCGTTCCGAAGGATCTGGAAGAGGCGGCGCGCATGGACGGCTGCACCCGTTTCCAGGCCTTTCTGAAGGTCATTCTTCCGATCATGACGGGTGGAATCGCCGTCACCGCGCTCTTTACCTTCATCACGAGCTGGAACGAGTTCCTTTACGCACTGCTGCTGACGTCAGAGGCGACCAAAACGGCACCGATCGTCATTGCCGAATACAACTCAGTCTATGGCCTTGCCTGGGGAGCGATGACGGCTGCGGCCGTGCTCTATTCACTGCCCGTCATCATCGTAACGCTTGCACTTCAAAAGCAGATCGTCGGCGGCCTGACTTTCGGCGCTGTAAAAGGATGAGGGAGGCGGAGATATGGCCGGTATAGAACTACGCAACGTCAACAAGATCTACGGCAACAGCTTTCATGCGCTGCATGACCTGAGTTTCAACATCAGGGATGGTGAGTTCATGGTGTTTGTCGGTCCCTCGGGTTGTGGGAAATCGACGGCGCTTCGGATGATCGCCGGCCTTGAGAGCATTTCGAGCGGCGAACTCAGGATCGGGGACAGAGTCGTCAACGATGTCGATCCGAAGGATCGCGACATCGCCATGGTCTTTCAATCCTACGCGCTGTACCCGCACAAGACCGTGCGCGAAAACATCGCCTTTCCACTGCTGATGGCAGGGTTGCCGAAATCCGACATTGCCAGCCGCGTGGACGAGGCCGCGCGCATCCTCGAGCTGACGGCCCTGCTCGACCGCAAACCGGCGCTGCTCTCGGGCGGCCAGCGGCAGCGCGTCGCCATGGGTCGGGCGATCGTCCGTCAGCCGTCGGCCTTCCTGATGGATGAACCGCTGTCCAATCTCGATGCAAAACTGCGTGTGCAGATGCGCGCCGAGATTGCCAGCCTCCAGAGAAAACTCAACGTCACCACGATCTACGTCACTCACGATCAGGTTGAGGCAATGACGATGGGTGACCGTGTCGCTGTCATGAAAGGCGGTGTGCTGCAGCAAGTCGACACACCGCAAAACCTGTACAGTCGCCCTGACAACGTCTTTGTTGCGGCTTTTATCGGATCGCCATCGATGAACTTGTACGAGGCCGTTCTGAATGGAAGGACGGTGGTCCTGGGCAGCAACAGTTTCGAAATTCCTGACCGGGTTTTCGAATGCCGTCCCTCGCTCAACGGTGCGTCTCACCGTCAAATCCTTCTCGGCATCCGGCCGGAGCATATGAACGACGCGGCAATCCGGCCTTCTTCGGCCGAGATCTCGGCCCCGGTCACTCTTGTTGAGGCGCTGGGTTCGGAATCCATGGTGCATCTGAATATCGATGCACCTTGGGTGGATGCTGGCGACCCGGACGCCATCGCCGACATCGGCGACCAAAAAGCTGCGGTAGCCCGTTTTTCCCCAAAGAGCACAGTACGAGCAGGTGACATCGCGCGCATCGCTGTCGATGCCGAAGAACTTCACTTCTTTGACCCGGGCACCCGCACCAGCATCTGGTGATGGCACAGCCAAAAGAAACAAGATTAACCCTCGCTGTCCTAGGAGACATGACAATGCTCAGCGAAAATTGTTACGACGTCACCAAGTATCCAACAGGCAACCCTCGTGAGGATATTGGCGCCGTCATCAATAGCATCATTGCGGATATCAAGAACAGGCAAGCGGTGGTCGATGCCAATGACGGCGGAAAACCTGGATCGGTTATCTATATACCGCCGGGCGATTATCGTCTTGTCACTCAAGTCGTTATAGACGTGAGCTATCTGAAAATCGTTGGCTCTGGGCATGGTTTTACGTCGTCGAGCATCCGCTTCAACACACCCGCAAGCGAGTTGGCCCACTGGCACGAAGTGTGGCCGGGTGGAAGTCGAATCCTTGTGGACACGTCTCCAGAGGCCGCGGACGGTGAGGCTGCTGGTGCCGCGTTTTATGTCAAGCGCAGCGGAAATCCTCGGATAAGCTCTGTGGAATTTGCTGACTTTTGCATCGATGGCTTGCATTTCACCGACGATGGTTCGGGGCAAGACGACGCGGAAAATACATACAGGAACGGCAAAACGGGAATTTACGTAGGCAGCGCCAATGACTCCTTCCGAATAACGGGGATGGGTCTTATTTACCTGGAGCACGGAGTTACCGTTCATGATGCAGACGCGCTCGCGATAGATAACAATTTCATCGCAGAGTGCGGCAACTGTATCGAACTGAAAGGTATGGGGCAGGCCTCAAGAATAGCAAATAATTTTGTCGGCGCCGGATATAGGGGACACTCAATTTACGCCGAGAACTACGCCGGCATTCTGGTATCCTCGAACAACGTATTTCCTCGAGGAGCAAGCAGTGTCCATTTCTCCGGCGTGGTGCGTTCCTCGGTCACAGGAAATAGGTTCCATTCCTTTTATCCGGGAATGTTGGTTTTTGCTGCTAACTGCTGCGAGAATTTGGTCTCCTCAAATCACTTTCTGCGAGACCGCGAGCCATGGGCGCCGATGCAGAAGTACGACAATGGCTTGGATGATCTGTTCGGGCTATTGCAGATTGACGGCAGCAACAATTCGGTGATCGCGAACCATATTTCACACACCATAGACACTCAATATATCAGGCCTCCCGCAGCCAAACCCGTCATAATCAATGTAGTTTCCGGCAATGGAAACTACATAGCCAACAACCACATCGTGGCCACCACAGAAATACTTCAAAAAGACCGGAGCGATGCGCCAAACAGTGCCTGTTTTTCAACACAAGTGAGCGCATTGCTTTCAACCGGGAATTCGACATTGCTCGACGTAACGACAGTGTTGGTGCAAAAGGCGTCCGCACGGAACACAGTCCTGGACTCCGGAACTGTCGAACAAGTGGTGATGGACAGAACGGCAAATGCATTCAGGGGCACTCCGGTCCCTGGGCAATAGACCGCAGCCGCCAGGCCTCTCCCGCCGGTCGTGGGACCACAAGTCCTCTTCCCGAGAACAACTTGGGCCAGTCTTCGCACCGGCCGTTCTTCACTCAGATTGCATCTCCAAATGGCTAAAGCGACTGTCTCTTTTGCTTCGGGCGAGCGTCTGGAATTCTGGGCAGTTGGCCCTGGGACCGTCACCATTTCACAACATGGTGAGACCCTCTGGCATGTGCCCGCTTTCGAAGCTCGTCCATCATACTATTCCTATCACCACCGCGAGGCCGGCAGCGTCGTCGTTGAATGGGATCGCCCGGAAGCATTCCTTTGGGCTTACGCCTACGATCCGGCGACTGTTGCGGAGGCCGGCATAAAGCTATGGGAATTCAGCACGGATGAAATTCTCATTCGCGCAGGAAAGGAAATTGACACATGGCTGCGAAGCGATCCTCAGCGGCCTCGAATTCATTTTTCTCCTTGTCGCAACTGGATGAACGATCCCGTGGGTCTCTGCAGGATCGGCGATTGCTGGCACCTGTTTTATCAATTCCATCCGTGCGGCGACGACTGGGGGCCAATGCACTGGGGACATGCTACCAGTCCTGACCTGTTCAACTGGACACACATGCCGGTTTTTCTCCATCCGGAGCAGAACCTCTGGCGTCTCGGTGCAACCGGAGGCGCATTCTCCGGCAATGCATTTCAGGATAGGGATGGCAGCCTGATGTTCTTCTACACCGAACGCCTGCCGGCCTATGACCTTTTCAAAGGTTATCGAGAAATACAGAAGATCGCCCGGCCGGACCGGCGGATAATCAAGGCGGAAAGCATCTCGGCGGTGCTCGAGCAGCGCCCCGAAGGCGTTGAGCACGACTTCCGCGATCCAAAGGTATGGTGGGATGAAGCCTCCCGCGCCTATCGCATGGTGCTCGGCGCTTCTATTCATGGCGACCCGGCAGTCTTGCTTTACGGTTCGGAGGATCTGCTTGAGTGGAAATATCTGGGACCGCTGTACCGTGCACCACCCTTCTTCCGCGAGCAGGGCGCCAGAGCAGTTGAATGCCCCGATTTTTTTCCCATCGACGGCAAATGGGTGCTGATCATGGGGCTTGTCGGACACTGTGATCCTGAGAGCGGGCGACACAACCTGCTCTACGGGCTCGTCGGAGATTTCGTCGATGACCGCTTCATTCCGGACTCCGATGCCCTGCAACTCCTCGATTTCGGCAGCGACTTTTATGCGATGCAGAGCTTCGCGACGGGTGGCAGGCAGATTGCCTTTGCGTGGCTCTTCAATTGGGAGTTCCGCAAGCCTGCCGGATCGCCGTATTCCGGCGAGTTGTCCTTACCCCGCCAGCTATCGCTGGATGCGCGCAACAGGATATGTATGAGACCCGCTGACGAAGTGGAGCAGGCCCTCACTCATGCGCCTCTGTCTTCTGCAGAGCCCGGCACATATGTTCTGGACGAAGCACCCGTCGATATCCGACTGAACGGGATGCTCGACGGAACAAGGATCACTGCGACCGAAGCTGGACGATTGTCATTTTCCATCGTGGTGGCAGATCAAAGTATCTCCGTGCAGCTGCCACAAGACGACGGATCGATCCGTTACGCCGCGGCCATTACCGATGCGACGGATCTGAGAGTCATCCACGACAAGGGCATCTTAGAGATTTTTGCTGACGGAGGAGCCGTCTGCGGCACGCGGCGCAACTATCTCAACGTCAGACCGGATGATCTTGTTATCCTGTCAAAGGCACATGTGAGCGTTTTCAGCCGGGAGTAATCGTATCGTGCTGAAGGCGCTCTAAGAGGCAGATTCTGTGTGTCGATGCCGTAGCCGCGAAGTTACGCGCGTCGTTTCCTACCCCACCTCGAATTCCGGATCTGTGGGAACCTGCATGGCGAGAGCGAGATGATTTGTCTGCGCGGCAAGCCCGATGATCGTCAGGAGTTCGCCATGTTGGGCATCGGTCATGCCGCGGGCTCGGGCGGCTGCGGTGTGGGATTGAATGCAGTACTGGCAGGCATTGGCCGTCGACACGGCGATGTAGATCATCTCCCGCGTCAACGGATCGATGGCGCCTTCGACCGTCATGACCGATTTGAGCGTCTCCCATACCCGCTTGAGATTGGCGGGATCGTTGGCAAGCGCACGCCAGAAATTGTTGATGAAATCGGTCTTCCGCGTCGCCCTGATGTCATCGAACACGGCTTGCACCGCCGGAATGGCCGCGGCCTCTTCATCCGACAGGAGTTTAACTGTTGCCATCGAAAGTTCCTTTCCGGGCGCCGATCCAGGGCCTCGAGCATGATTTGCTCGGCGATCCCACGCTGCCGGCGGAACATACGAAGAAATGACAACGGCTGCCAGCCTCCCTGCCGGTGAAGATATCGAAGATGGCTGTTTCAGGAAAACAGGCAAAATTAGAAATTATTGTCTACAGATTTAATAGATTATACGGTTCCATAGCCCTGTCGACTTCAGCACTGAGATTTCGAACGCCCAAAGGATGCGTCCTTGGGCGCATATGACCTGCCGACTTCTTCCAATATCAACAGGAGATTTCCATGAGCAATCCGGTTCTCGTCAATCAGATCATTTCCGAGTCCGATGTCGTCCCGCTAACCGGCCGTGTCGGAGCCGAAATCAAGGGTATCCGCCTTGGCGGAGATCTTTCGGATGCAACGGTGGCAGCCATCAACCAGCTTCTGCTGAAACACAAGGTCATCTTCTTCCGCGATCAGGGACATCTTGACGATTCCGAACAGGAAGTCTTCGCACACAGACTCGGGGATCTTGTGCCGCATCCAACCCAGGGACCGGTCGCCGGCACGGCTTCCATCCTCAATCTCGATTCCAGCCGCGGCGGCGGCAGAGCGGACCAGTGGCACACCGACGTCACCTTCGTCGACGCCTATCCGAAATTCTCCATCCTTCGCGGCGTCGTCATCCCGGCGGCCGGCGGCGACACGATCTGGTCCAACACCCATGCCGCATATGAAAGCCTGCCGGCGCCACTCAAATTGCTGGCGGACAATCTGTGGGCCATTCACAGCAACGCCTATGACTACGCTGCCGTGCGCCCTCGCGCCACCGCCGAAGAGAAGAAGCATTTCGAGGAGGTCTTCACCTCGACCATTTACGAGACCGAGCACCCGGTCGTGCGTGTCCATCCGGAAACCGGCGAAAGATCGCTGCTGCTCGGCAACTTCGTTCAGCGCCTGGTCGGCCTGTCGAAGAGCGACTCCGTAAAACTCTACGAGGTGTTCCAGTATTACGTCACCGCCCCGGAAAATACCGTGCGCTGGCGCTGGAGAGCGGGGGATGTGGCGATCTGGGACAATCGCGCCACCCAGCACTATGCCGTCAACGATTATGGCGACCAGCACCGCGTCGTGCGCCGCGCCACGGTGGACGGCGATGTCCCCGTCAGCATCGACGGCCGCCGCAGCATAACCCATGTCAAGGCCGCCAAGCCGCAAGCAAAGGCGGCGTAATCGCGCACATCAGTGTTGCCCGCCCATGAAGCGACAAGAGCTTCATGGGCCGGCCTTCGCAAGGGCAAACCGAGCCGCATGCCTTACGAGAAGGAAAGCTTCTCGCTCGGCCGGGTCAGCGTTTCCGGGCGCAGGACCGCATCGAGATGCTCCTTCTGCATCAGGCCGCGCTCGAGAAGGATTTCGTAGACCCCCCGCCCCGAATGATGCGCTTCCAGCGCAACTTCCGTGGCATTGCGATAGCCGATATAGGGGTTCAGCGCCGTCACGATGCCGATCGACTGCTCGACCGTCTGGCGCAGCCGATCACGGTTCGCAGTAATGCCCTGGATACAATTGGCTTCGAGCGTCAGGCATGCATTGGTGAGGTGGCTGAGGCTGCGGTAGAGACTGTAGAAAATCACGGGCTCGAAAGCATTCAACTGAAGCTGGCCGGCCTCGGCGGCCATGGTGATCGTCACGTCGTTGCCGATCACCTCGAAAGCGACCTGATTGACGACTTCGGGGATGACCGGGTTGACCTTGCCCGGCATGATCGAGGAACCGGCCTGCCGCGCCGGCAGGTTGATCTCGTTCAGTCCGGCGCGCGGCCCCGAAGACAAAAGCCGCAGGTCGTTGCAGGTTTTGGACAGCTTGACCGCTACACGCTTGAGCACGCCCGAAAGCTGCACGAAGGATCCGCAATCCTGCGTCGCCTCCACCAGATCGGGCGACGTCACCAGATCGACGCCGACGATCTCAGACAGGCGCTCGCGCACCAGTGCGGCATAGTGGGGATGGGCGGTGATGCCGGTGCCGATAGCCGTGGCGCCGAGGTTGATCTCACGGATCAGCGAGACGGCTTCGGAGAGTCGCGCCTCGTCTTCCGCAAGCATCAGCGCATAGGTTCCGAATTCCTGCCCGAGCGTCATCGGCACGGCGTCCTGCAATTGGGTGCGGCCCATCTTGAGGACGTCGGCAAACTCGATCGCCTTGGCCTCGAACGCCCGGCGCAGGACGGCCATGGCGTCGACCAGTCGGTGAACGCCGATCCAGGCGGCAAGCTTCAGCGCCGTCGGATAGACGTCATTGGTGGACTGCGAGAGATTGACGTGCTCGTTCGGATGCAGGTGCCGGTAATCGCCCCGGTTATATCCCATGATTTCGAGCGCCCGGTTCGCAATCACCTCATTGGCGTTCATGTTGGTCGAGGTGCCGGCGCCGCCCTGGATCAGATCGACGACGAAGTGGTCGTGCAGCGCACCGTCGCGGATCTCGACACAGGCCGCGATGATGGCGTCGGCGCGTGTGCGATCGAGAAGGCCGAGGCTTGCATTGGCCTGAGCCGCCGCCTGCTTGATCGCAGCGAGCGACGCGATCAGGTCCGCCGATTCACGCAGGGTCTGACCGGTGATGGGAAAATTTTCGACCGCGCGCAGCGTATGCACGCCGTAATAGGCCGAGGCCGGCACGTCGCGGTCGCCGATCAGGTCATGCTCGACGCGGATTTTCGCAATATCGGAGATAGTCATTGCTGAACTTTCGAGAGACGGCGCTGCGGGCCTGAACTGCGGCGGCAGGCCGTAGAGATCATGGGTTAAGACGCGGCGGAAATTGCCGCATCCGAATGTGTCATCGGGTCAAAGCCGCAGGACTGGAATTCTCTCCGTCCGGCTTCGATCCGCGCAGCTTGAACGGAAAGGATACGCCGCCCGTCGTGACACCCATCGTGTTCACGCGCCTGGGATAATGAAACTCCGCAAGCGGATTGCGGCGTTCCGGCGAAGCGATGCCAAGCTGCTCGAGGATTTCCGTCACGACGGCGTAGAGGATTTCGATGTTGCCATCCTCGATCTTGACCGAGATGCCGAGCGCTCCATCCGCCCCCAATCGCCTGGTATCATCCGAGGCGCGCACACCGATTGCGTAGCTGGCGTCGGCGCCGAGCTTGCCGATCATCGCGCCGTCGAATACGCGCATCAAAACCGTGCAGTAACGCCCCTCGCCCGCGACCAGTTCAGGATGGCGCGCCATCGCTTGGAAAATGCGAGCCAACGCTGCGTCTCGCGTCGACAAATCCTCGCGCCCCTCGCCTCCGTCGGCTGCCGAAGCAAGCTTGGCGTAGAGGCGCGCCAGGCGATCCAACGGAAAAGCGGGCGTCGGCAGATTGCATCCGTCGATCCCCCATTCGACGTCCTGCGGGTCCAGATCGCAGATCTCTGCGACCGTCCGCTTCACGACCAGCTGCATTGGATGACCCGGCAGGTGATAGTCGTCGGCGCCCGCTCCGATGGCCCGGGCACCGGCAATCATTCCGACGTGTTTTCCCGAACAGTTGCTGCAGACCGCCGTCGGCGTATAGTCCTGCTTGATCCAGGTGCGATTCACGCTTTCCGACAAGGACGGATGGCCGCCGCAACGAAGGTCGGCCTCCTCGGCCTGGATCTTCGACAGCATGGTCCGCGTCCGCGCGATATGGCGCTCTTCGCTGCTGTGGGAAGCGCACATCAGCGCGAGATCCGCATCATCGAAGCCGTAGCGCTCGAACCCATTCGTCTCGAGGATGGCAAGCGCCTGAGCCGGCTTCGCGGCAGACCGGGCAAGCGTCAGGCGCGTCGGGTTTCCCAGCGCGTAAAGCAGCCTGCCCCTTCCATCGACGACCGCCGCATGGACGAGGTGACGGTTCTCGACGATGCCGCCACGATCGGTGACGACGAAATCCTCATTCGGGATCATTTCTCTCTCCATTGATGCGGTGCCCCGGCGCCTTCGGCGCGCCGGGGTAAGCCCTGCTGCGTCGGTCAGGCCAGATCGAGACCGCCGCGGTCGTCGCCCTGTTCGGCCGCGATCATGTGGATGCGCTCCCGCATCAGAAGCCAGCCGACCACCAGCGCCGGAATGATCAGCAGCAGAGAAGCGACCGTATAGGTGCCGACAGGATAATCGAGGGCCATCAGGATCACGACGACCGCCAGGAAGCCCAGCGTCAGCACGCCGGTGTAAGGCGCGCCGAACATCCGGAATTCAGGCCGCGCCAGCTTGCCCTGACGTGACAGGTGCCACAGCTTGAGCTGGCAGAGGACAATGACGCCCCATGCAGCGATGATGCCGAGCGCGGCGACATTCAAGCCGATCTCGAAAGCTTCTGCCGGAACGACGGCGTTCAGCACGACGCCGAAAGCTGTCACGACAGCCGTCACCGCAATGCCGCCATAGGGCACGCCAGAGCTGTTCATCTTCGCCAGCGCGGCCGGCGCCGATCCCGAAATCGCCATGGAATGCAGGATGCGGCCGGTCGAATAGAGACCCGCATTGAGCGACGACAGCACCGCGGTCAGCACGACGAGGTTCATGACGACGTCGGCGCCCTGGACTCCGATCTTGCCGAAGAAGGTAACGAAGGGGCTCTCACCGCCCTTATAGGCGGTATAGGGCAGCAGCAGCGACAGCAGCAGAACGGAGCCGACATAGAAGACCACCAGGCGCAGCACGACCGTCCGGATCGCGCGGGGCATGACCTTGCGCGCATTTTCGGTTTCGCCTGCGGCGGTGCCGATCAGTTCGATCGAGGCATAGGCGAAAACCACGCCTTGTATCACCACCAGCGCCGGCAGGATCCCGCTCGGAAACATGCCGCCGAAGTCGGTGATCGTATTCAGCCCCGGAACGTGGCCGTCGATCGGCGTGCCGGAGACGACGAAGTAAACTCCGACGATCAGAAAGACGACGAGAGCGAGGACCTTGACGAGGCTGAACCAGAATTCCAGCTCGCCGAAGACCTTCACCGACAGAAGGTTCATGGCGAGAACGAGAACCAGCGCCGTCAGCGCAAATACCCACTGATCGATCATGGCGATCCATGGGACATAGGCCTTGAAGAAATTCATATAGAGAGCCACCGCGGTGACATCGGCGACCGCCGTCATCGCCCAGGTCAGCCAGTACAGCCAGCCGACGGCAAAGGCGAGCTTTTCGCCGTAAAATTCACGGGCATAGGAGACGAACGAGCCCGAAGTCGGGCGATGCACGATCAGTTCGCCGAGAGCTCTCAGAACGAGGAAGGCGAAAAAGCCGCACAAAGCATAGACGAGCACGAGCGCCGGACCGGCCGCGGCAAGCCGACCGCCCGCGCCCAGAAACAGACCCGTTCCGATGGCTCCGCCGATGGCGATCATTTGGATCTGCCGCGGCTTCAGCGCCTTTTTGTAACCGAGTTCCTCCTCGGCGAAGACCTGGCCGTCGGCCTCGGTTCTGGTGGATTCCATGACTGTCATTTCTCCTCCCTATCCTGGGTTTGGCAACCTCCCGGCCACCCCTCCGCGCAGTCGCGTCAAAGATGTCAATCTGCTATGCGGTCTGACAGGTTTGGATTAAATGAAGAGACGCCGGTCGGTCAAGGGCTTTCGTTCGATGTTGTGCATATAGGGACGCCGGTTGATCCAAAGGCAGCTGGGAGATGCCGGGGTTGATCCGGTACCCCGATCTCGCGGTATGAAAGAACCCGTTGGTCAGCGACCTTGTGACCGGGGAGTGTGACCAAAGGTCCGTTTGAAGGCGTGTCCGAAAGCGCTCTGAGAGAGATACCCGACTTCACTTGCAATGCGTGCGATGTCAGCCTCGGGCTCGCTCAGCCATTGCCTCGCCAAAAGCATTCTCCAATAGGTGAGATACTCTAGCGGCGGTCTGCCCACGCGGCGCGCGAAACGGGCCGAGAACGCCGATCGAGACATGCCAACCCTCGCCGCCAAGGTTGCGACAGTCCACGGGCGCTTTGTTTCACCGTGGATGACACGCAACGCTTCTCCAATCTGACGATCCGCCAGCGCACCGATCCAGCCAACGCAGGCGTCGCCCTGCTCGGCGACATAGGCACGGATTGCCTCGACGAACAGAACCTCCGCCAGCCTTGTCGTGACCAGTGAACCGCCGATGCGGTTCCGTCCGACCTCGCCATCGAGAAGCTCCAATGTCCGGGAAACTGCCGTCGCCGCGCCAGACGCGCCTCCGATAAGCAAGAAACGCGGAAGCGCGTCGAGAACAAAGTTGGCCTCGGCACTTGCGAACGTGATGCTACCGCCCATCAGAACCGTCTCATCACCGCCAAGACGGACGACGTCACGGCCGGATTCCGAGTACAAGGCTGCGCCGTCGATCGGCGTCAACTCCGGGTCGCTCGCCACGACATGGGCTGCGCTGCCGATCAGGAACACGTCGCCTTCGGTCAAATGCTGCGGAGGGTGGTCAGGCAAGAGAATCCAACATTTCCCCCGCAGGACGGCCACGAGCTTCAATCTTTCCTTCTCCGGGAAAGACAGGCTCCAGTCGCCGCTGGCTTCCAGACGGGTTCTTCCCCCGCTGCGTGCACCGAGAGCGGTGAGCACATCAGAAAGCGGATCTGAGCGATTCATGGACGATCGCGACATACTCATGGCCTATCGAGCATAGATCATCCAAGCCAGATTGACTACATCCAATTCAAAAGGAGACCAGCCATGACTATCGAAAACAAAGTTGTCGTCATAACCGGCGCGGGCAGCGGAATGGGATGCGCCACCGCCCTCCACTTGGCCGAACGGGGCGCTCGTGTCGTGTTGGGTGGACGAAGGGAAGATCGGATCGCGTCGGTGGCCGCGGATATCAAGGCCATTGGCGGCGATAGCGCATATCGCAGCACGGATGTCACCAAGCGAGAGGACCTCACCGCGCTCGTTGACCTGGCTTGCAGTGAATTCGGCCGGCTCGACGTCATCGTGAACAACGCCGGCATTGGCCCGTTATCGCGTTTCGATGCCCTGCAGGTAAATGAATGGGAAGAGACGATCGATATCAACGTGAAGGGGGTCCTTTATGGGATCGCCGCGGCGCTGCCGGTGTTCGGCAAGCAGCAGAGCGGCCATGTCATCACTGTCGTTTCGACCGCAGGGCTCCGGGTCCTGCCCAAGATGGGCGTCTATGCTGCCAGCAAGAATGCGGTACGCACGATCATGGAAGCGTTACGACAGGAGTCTGGACCAAATATCCGGGTGACGGAGATCTCACCGGGTGCGATCCAGACGGAATTCCTGAAAACGGTGGGGGACGAGGCCGAACAGGCGCGCCTTAGAGCATGGTCGGACAGAATTGCAATTCCTGCCGATTCCATTGCGCGCGCAATCGCCTTCGCCATCGACCAGCCTGATGACGTCGAAATCGGAAGCATCGTGGTTCGGCCAACCGCTCAGGACTAACAGTTGGGATTCAAGCCGTGATCTCTCGACAGACAGGATCTAGCGCGGTTCGCTGCCGATGAGACGGCTGACGGCCGTCTCCACCTTTTTAAGGTGGATTTCCATCGCGGCCCGGGCGTCGACCTCCGAGCCTGCGCGGATGGCTTCGACGATTGCGCGATGCTCATCGTTCGACTCCTGACGCCGCGGCCCGAGGACCGTCAGCAGCCCGGATTGCTGCGCCATGGCCTCGCGAACCTCGTCGACGATATCGCGGAAGACGGCGTTCTTCGACGCCGCCGCGATCAGCCCATGAAACTCCGAATCCAGCCGCACCCAGGCCTCGGTATTTTCTTCCTGCTCCATCTGGTCGCAAAGTCCGAGCAACCGGGATAGTTCGTCACCGCTTCGACGCATCGCCGCCCAGCCGGCGGCCGATACTTCGACGTAAGGCCGCGCCTCCATCAGATCACGCGCCGAATAATCGCCGTAACTAATATTTCCGTCGCCGGCAGCCGCGAGCACATATGTGCCGCTGCCCGTTCGTGTCTCCGTCAGCCCTAAAATCTGCAGCGAGCGCAGCGCTTCTCGGACAATCGGGCGGCTGACGCCGTATTTTGCCGCCAGCTTTGATTCTGACGGCAGCTTCGAACCGGCTGCAAAACGGCCGGAAAGGATGAGGCTGCGCAATTCCTCGAACACAAGTTCCGAGGCGCTTTTGCGACTGAGGGTCGCGGGATCGGACAGCCAGTTTTCTAGATCGTTCATCGCGTGTATTCGATCGGTCGCGCGCGATATCCTGGCGCAAATTTGAAATCATGCCTTCTCGGCCGCTCATCTGTCATCGGCAATCCCGATGATGGAGCGCTTGACCTCCAGCAGGTGCTCCGCCATGGCTGCGCGCGCATGCTGCTCGCTGCCCGCGGCAACCGCCTCCAGGATTCGGCGATGCTCCGCGTTGGACGCTTTGCGCCGGCCGCGAACATGCTCGACCAGTTCGGATTGCGTCGAGAGCGCGCCGCGAACATCAGCGACGACTTTCCGGAAGATCGCATTGCCTGAAGCCTCCGCGATTTCTCCATGAAAGACTGCATCCATCCGCACCCATTTCTGGACATCTTCCTCCTCGTCCATCCGGTCGCACAAGGATGTCAGCCGGGTCAGCTGCTCGTCCGAGCGCCGCAATGCCGCCCAACCGGCAGCCGGAATTTCGATGCAAGGGCGCGCTTCCATCAGATCGCGGGCGGAATAGGCGCCGCCGCCGAGTTGTCGTGCGGGGCTTTCCGAAACGACGAAGGTGCCGCGGCCGGTCCTGGTCTGCGTGAACCCCAGCGTCTGCAGCGAACGCAACGCTTCACGCACGATCGCCCGGCTGATGCCGTAACGTTCGGCGAGCTGCACCTCCGAGGGCAGACGGATCCCGAGCGCCAGTTTCCGATCGACGATGGCCGTGCGGATATCTTCGAAGACCGCTTCGGCAGCGTTTCTTCGGCCTATCTCTTTCTTCTCCGAGAGCCATGAATCCATATCCCGCATCGAAGGACGATGCGGGCAATCCCGAGAGCTGTCAAGCAACCGAACAGGCTGATCGGGAGCGGGCCGCCCGCGTGCGGCACGCGTCGCGGAAAGCGACTACCAGAGCTTCATATGGCGGTTGACGTCCTTGTAGAGCAGGTAGCGGAACCGGCCGGGACCGCCGGCGTAGCAGGCCTGCGGGCAGAAGGCGCGCAGCCACATGAAGTCGCCGGCCTCGACCTCGACCCAATCCTGGTTCAGGCGATAGACCGCCTTGCCCTCCAGCACATAGAGACCATGCTCCATGACATGGGTTTCCATGAAGGGGATCACCGCACCCGGCTCCAGCGTCACGATATTGACGTGCATGTCATAGCGCACATCGGCCGGGTCAATGAAGCGTGTCGTGCCCCAGCGCCCGTCGGTGTCGGGCATGGCGCGGATCGGATGGTCGTCCTCATGCGTGACAATCGCCGGCGGCGGCTCCAGTCCCTCGACTTCCTGAAACGCCTTTCGGACCCAGTGGAAGATGGCAGGAGCCGAACCATCGTTTCTGAGGCGCCAGGCCGAACCCGCCGGAATGTAAACAAAGGAGCCGGCGCGCAGCGCATGACTGACGCCTTCGAGCTCGACCGTCATGCCGCCTTCAACGACAAACAGCACCGCTTCGGCCCGCTTGTCGGGTTCCGGCCGATCGCTTCCGCCGCCCGGCTGAACTTCCATGACATATTGCGAGAAGGTCTCGGAGAAGCCCGAAAGCGGCCGGGAGAGAACCCATGCCCGCGTTCCCGTCCAATGCGGAAGGAGGCTCGTGACAATATCGCTCATGACACCGCGGGGGATGACCGCGTAAGCCGTGGTGAAAACGGCCCGGCCCGAAAGCAGCTGACTCTGCGGCGGCAGACCGCCGAGCGTGGAAAAATACTCTGTCTTGTTCATCGGTGCGGCTTTCCAAGCATTTGTCTCTGCATCTGCTTTATGCGCCGCTGATCCGTTAGGCAACTCCCAGCCCGGAGGAGCGATCGGCCATAACCAGATGGCCCGGCCCGACCTCGCGATAGGAGGCTTTCGGAGGGGCATAGTCGATCGGGCGCATCGGGCTCTTGATCTCGTCGTTCGCCACCATGCGCTTTTCGTGGCGGCGGTCGGGATCGGGCACCGGCACGGCGGCGATGAGTTTCTTCGTATAAGGGTGCTGCGGATTTTCGAAGATGGCGGCGCGCGGGCCGATCTCGACGATCTCGCCGAGATACATCACCGCCACGCGGTGGCTGACACGCTCGACCACCGCCATGTCATGGGAGATGAACAGGAAGGCGAGGTTGAGGCTCTGCTGCAGGTCGAGCATCAGGTTGATGACCTGCGCCTTGATCGAGACGTCGAGCGCCGAAACGCTTTCGTCGGCAACGATGACCTTCGGTTGCAGGGCGAGCGCCCGGGCGATGCAGATGCGCTGGCGCTGGCCGCCGGAAAATTCATGCGGGTAACGCGAAGCCATGTCGGGGGAGAGGCCGACCTTGACAAGCAAGTCCGCCACGACATCCCTCGCCTGTTTCGCATTGCCCATACGGTGCTCGAGATAGGGCTCGGCGATCGCAGCGCCAATCGTCATGCGCGGATTGAGGCTTGCGAAGGGATCCTGGAAGATCATCTGCACGGATTTGCGCATCTCGCGCAGATCCTTCCTGTCGAGGCCGAGCACCTCCCTGCGCTCGACGAGAACGGAGCCGGCCTGCGGCTCGATGAGACGCATGATGGCGCGCCCGGTCGTCGACTTGCCGCAGCCGGATTCACCGACGAGCGACAGGGTTTCTCCGGCATGCAGATCGAAGGAGACGTTTTCGACAGCATGCACGCGGCTGGTCAGCCGGCCGAACAGGCCGGAATGAATGTCGAATCGCTTGGTGAGGTTCCTCACCTGCAAGACCGGCGTTGCGGCGACGGTATCGGCAGCCTCGGCCGGTATGTTCGATTCGCCCGTCGCGGTATTGACCACCGGAAAACGCAGCGGCCGCCGCCGGCCCTGCATCGAGCCGAGTACCGGCACGGCCGAGAGCAGCGCCCTGGTATATGGATGTTTGCCGCGATGGAAGATATCGGCGGTGGGCCCGCTCTCGACCTGTTCGCCGCGATACATCACCACCGTCCTGTCTGCGATCTCGGCGACGACGCCCATGTCATGGGTGATGAAGAGCACCGAGGTCCCCTCCTCTTCCTGCAGCATCTTGATGAGATCGAGGATCTGGCCCTGGATCGTCACGTCGAGCGCCGTTGTCGGCTCGTCGGCGATCAGCAGTTTCGGCCGGCTGGCGAGCGCCATGGCGATCATCACGCGCTGGCGCATACCGCCGGAAAAACGATGCGGATATTCGTCGAAGCGCGAGGCGGCCGAGGCGATGCGGACCTTCTCCAGGAGCCTGATCGTTTCGGCCCTGGCGTCGGCCCGGCTGATATCGGAATGGCAGAGCAGCGCTTCGGAGATCTGATCACCGATGGTGAAGAGCGGATTGAGCGAGGTCATCGGCTCCTGGAAGATCATCGCCACCTCGTTGCCGCGCACCTGCCGCATGGCATGCTCCGGCAGGGCGAGCAGATCGCGGCCGCCGAGCATGACGCGGCCCTCGATGCGGCTCGTCTCCGCCTGCAACAGCCGCATGATCGACAGCGACGTCACGCTCTTGCCGGAGCCGGATTCGCCGACGATCGCCACGGTCTCACCGGGCGCGACGGTGAAGGAGACATCGCGCACGACCGGTTTCCAGGCGCCGTCGACCAGGAAGGACGTGGTCAGCCGGTCGACGGAAAGAACAGGGTTCAATGTCTCGATCGGCTGGGCTTGGGCGTTGGCCATGTCGGCTCCTCTTGCGGCGAATGAGAACGGCGGATCAATCCGGCCAGCGCAGCAATCCGTCGAAGCGGTGCCTGCTGCGGTTTTCGATCGGGGTTGCAATGATCTCGTTGGAGGCACGCGCCTTGTCGAACTCCTCAGCAAGACGGTTTGCGACGATCACCTCCTGGCCCGGATGCAGGTTGCACGGGTCGAGATAGAAATAGCGGTGCTCCACTTCGTGGTCGCGCACGATGATCGGCGGATTGCCTCTTGCCAGCGCATCGGCCAGATCCCAGGCGGTGATGTGGGCCTCCTCCGCATCGACGATCAGGCGCAGCCGGTCGAGAGGATTGTTGGTCGGGTCGGGCTCGATCAGCGCAGTGACGCCGGGACGGCCGTCGAGGGTGTTCTTCCAGAGATTGAGATAGCCGGTCTCGCGTTCGCGGATGCCGGCATGGTCGCGGCTTTCCCAGGCTTCCAGCGCCGCCATGACCCCGAAGATACTCTCCTTGCCGACCTTCATGCCGCGGCCGATGCCCATATTCTGCAGGAAGGCATGACGCACCAGCTCCTTGCTGCCGGCAACGATGCCCGAGGTCGGGCCGCCGAGAAATTTGTGGCCGGAGTAAAGCGCGATATCGGCCCCCTGCTCCAGGAAAATCCTGAGGTCGTATTCCGAGGCCGCGTCGACGATGACGGGCACGCCCCTGGCATGGGCGATCTCGACGAATTCCTTGAGGTTCAGCAGACCGTAATCGACGACATGATGGGAAACGACATAGACGGCAGCCGCGGTCTTGTCGGTGATGGCGTTTTCCATATGGAAGCGATGAGTCGAAGTCGCCTGTCCCACAAGCACGACCTTGCCGCCGGCAAGTCTGATCGCCTGGTCGACGGGCGCACCGTAGCTCACGACATGGCCCATCTGCACCAGCACTTCGTTCTTCTCGGACACGGCATCCGGCAGTTTCTCGATCGCAAGCAGGTTATCGCCGGTGATTGCTCCGGCGACGGCGAGCGAAATGCCGGCCGAGCAGGAGGCGGTGACGAAGCCCGCCTCGCCACCGGTCAGCCGGGCGATGACGCTGCTCGCCTTGCGCTGCAGGTCGTTGATCTCAACGAAGTGCGGCAGGATCGATGCCATCGCCTCGATCGCCTCCGGCACGACGATAGATGCGCCGAGGCTGGTCATCGTGCCGGAGACATTGATGACGGGGCGAAGGCCGAGCGAAGGTCTGATATCATCGGGCATGAAGATCTCCGGAAGTCTGGGGCGAAAGGCAGAACATGGCGCGGTCGTCCGGCAGTGTCGAGCAGCCGGAGCAAAAGCCTGGGTTAAAATAGAAAGAGCTCATCCGAAGACCACTCCAAACATGAAAGCGCGTCAGCCATGCAAGGCGACGATGGCCTCGATCTCGACGGTGATGTTGCCGGGCAGCGAGCCGAAGCCGACGGCCGAGCGGGCATGTTCGCCGGCCGCGCCGAAGACCGCGATCAACAGATCCGAGCAGCCGTTGATGACGCTCGGATGATCTTCGAACTCAGGCACGGCATTGACCATGCCGAGCAGCTTGACCACCCGCTTGACGCGGGAGAGATCGCCGAGCGCCTCCTGCATGACGGCAAGCAGGTTGATGCCCGTCAGCCGCGCATGCCGGTAGGCCTCCTCGACACCGACGCCGCCGCCGACTTTGCCCGCATGCAGGAAGCCGTCGGCCTCGCGCGGCCCCTGGCCGGAGAGGTAGAGCATATTGCCCTCCACCACATGCGTCACGAAATTGGCGATCGGCGGCGGCGGCGGCGGCAGCTTGATGCCGAGGGCAGCTAACCGTTGGTAAGGCGAGTTCTCGACCTTGCCGGCGGCTTTGGGAAATTGATTCACGCAAACTCCTGTCATGCGAATTTCTGATTGGCGAATTTTGGACTGGCGAATTTCGATTTGGATTGGCCGATTTAGGTCGGCGGATTAAAGGTCCTTGCGAAGTCTTGGATCGAGCATGTCCCTCAGGCCATCGCCGACCATCTGCAGCGACAGCACCGAGAGGATGATGGCGACACCGGGAAACAGCGTCATCCAGTCGGCCTGGCCGATATATTGCCGGCCGGCGGCGATCATCGTGCCCCAGGTCGGGATTTCCGGGCTGACGCCGAGGCCGAGGAAGGAGAGGCCGGCTTCAGCCAGCATGGCGCTGGCGAAGAGGAAGGTGGCCTGCACCAGGATCGGCGACAGCAGGTTGCGCAGCACATGCCGCGTCATGATGTGGAACGTCGAAATGCCGAGCGCCTTCGCCGCCTCGACATAGGGCAGTTCGCGAATGACAAGGGTCGAGGCGCGGACGATGCGGGCAAGGCGCGGGGAATAGACGATCGACAGCGCGATGATGACCGTCGTCAATGATGGGCCGAGGGCAGCGACGAGGGCGATCGCCAGCAGAATATCCGGGAAAGCCATCATCGCATCGATCAGCCGGGCGATCGGCGTATCGAGCTTCTGGAAAAAGCCGGCAAGCAGGCCGAGCGTCACGCCGATCACCGCCGACAGGCTGACGACCGCCGCACCAACGAGCAGCGACAGGCGGCCGGCAAAGATCGTGCGCGAGAAGACGTCGCGGCCAAACTCGTCGGTGCCGAAGAAGAAGGTGCCGCCCGGCGGCTTCAACCGGTTGACGATCGAAAGCTTGGAGGGCGAATAGGGCGCGACGACAGGCGCAAAGACCGCCAGCAGCACGAAGATCGCCAGGATCAGCAGGCCGAAGGCTACCGTCTTGCGCTTCAGCAGGCGGCGGACGAATTTGCTGCCTTCGCTCTCGGCGGGCTTGATTGCGATATCGGCCATCAGTAGCGCACCCTCGGATCGACCAGCAGATAGAGCATGTCGATCGCAAAATTGATCAGCACGTAGAGGGCGGCGATGACGAGCAGCGCCCCCTGGATGACGGGATAGTCGCGGCGCAGCACCGCCGAGACGACAAGATTGCCGACGCCCGGCAGGCCGAAAACAGTCTCGGTGACGACGGCGCCCGATATCAGCACCGCTGCTGTCAGGCCGAGCACCGTCAGGATCGGAATCAGCGCATTCTTCAGCGCGTGCTTGAGGATCACCTTGCGCTCGACCAGCCCCTTGGCGCGGGCCGTGCGGATATAATCGTCGCCGAGCACATCGAGCATCGAGGCGCGGGTGAAGCGCAGGATCAACGCCGAGGAGACGATGCCGAGCGCGAAGGCCGGCAGCGTCAGATGATACATGCGGTCGGCGAAGGTCGAGCCCGGCCCGGCATAGCCCGAGACCGGGAAGAGATTGAGCCTGACGGCGAAGAACTGCATCAGGATGAGGCCGAGCCAGAAGCTCGGAATGCTGGCGGCGAACATGGCGAGCGTCGTTGCCGCCTGGTCGACGAAGGAGCCGCGCCGATAGGCGGCGTAGATGCCGATCGGCAGCGCGATGACGCTGGCGATGGCAAGCGAAAACAGCGTCAGGAAGAAGGTCGGCTCGGCGCGGTCGATGAGCGCTGACGTCACAGGCATGTTGAGGAAGATCGACTGGCCGAGATCGCCCCGCAGCAGCTGGCCGATATAATACACATATTGCAGGCCGAGCGATTGATCGAGCCCGAGCCTGCTTCTCAGATCAGCGATATCCTGCGGCGTCGCATCCGGCCCGAGCATGACGGCGGCCGGATCTCCCGGCGTCACGCGCACGATGACGAAGACGATCGTGACGACGAGGAACATCACGACGACCATGCCGAACAGACGCTGGAGGATGTAGCGGATCATGAATGCTGGCCTTCAAGCCTTTGCGGATACGGCAGAAAGGAAGACCGGCGCCGGCCGCAAAGGGCCGGCGCCGGTGGTGATGGTTACTTCTTGATCGAGGCATTCCAGAAATACGGCCACGGAGCCGGATCGACGCCCTCGAGCTTGACCGATTTCGCCGAGACGGCGTTGAAATCGCCGATCTTCATCAAGGGCGCATCGGCATAGACGGCCTTCTGGACATCGGCCCAGAGTGCCACACGCTTCTTCGGATCGACTTCGGAGGTGAAGGCATCGACGGCGGCCTTGCGGGCCGGCGTATCCCACCAGCCGGGCGAGCTGGTCGAGAGCGAGCCGATCAGCGCCGGCTCCGGCAGGAAGGGGCTGTGGGTGATGTAGATATCCCAGAGTTTCGGATCGGTGCGGCGCTGCGTCAGCGTCGCCCAGTCCACCACCTGCATATCGACGGTGAAGCCGGCAAGCTTCAGATATTCGGCGGCGACCTGCGCCATCTTGTAATGGAACTCGTATTGGCGGCTGGTCAGGATGCGGATCGGCTCGCCATTGTAACCCGCTTTCTTGGCGGCAGCCGCCGCCCCTTCCGGATCGGCGACATTATAGGCGCCCTCGACGCCGGCATCCGTCGACCAGGCAAAGCTCTTGGGGTAGATGGCGCCGTCGAGTGCATAAAAATCCTTGCTGCCGAAAGCGGCGGCCAGCATGTCTTCCATGCTGAGCGCCTGGCGGATCGCCTTGCGAACCTCGACATTCCCGGCGACACCTTCCTTCGTGTTGAAGACGAAAACAGGATAGCCGAAGGGCTTCAGCATGACCGGCTGCGAGGCCGTCGAGCCCTTCAGCTTGTCGTAGGATTCGACCGGGATCGAATCGACATAATCATACTGGCCGGAGATAGCGGCCTCGACGCGGGTGTTCGGATCCGGCACCGGCACGAAGCGGATTTCGTCGAGATATTGATGGCGGGCGCCGCCATAACCATTGCTGTCGCCTTCGCGCGACTTGTATCCGTCGAAGCGAACGAGCTGGATATATTGATCGGCCTTGCGCTCCTTCAGCATATAGGGGCCGGTGCCGATGAACTCCTTCATCGGTTCGTCCTGCTTTTCCGACGGGATGATGATCGCCGCCGAATTGTTGAAGGCGAGCAGCGAGGTCAGCGGCGCATAGGGCTGCTTCAGCGTGATGGTCACGGTTGACGGATCGGCAGCAATGATCTTGTCGATGAAGCCCGCCACCTGCTTGCCGCGCGAGGCGATCTTCATCCAGCGGCCAAGCGAGGCGACGACATCATCCGAGGTCATGTCGCTATTGTCGTGGAACTTGATGCCGGTCCGAAGCTTGATCGTATAGGTTTTGCCGTCGGCGCTAATCTCGGGCAGGCTTTCGGCCAGAAGCGGCGTGACATTCCAGCTCTTGTCGAACGTGTAGAGCGTTTCGAAAATGTGCTGGGTGACGATGCCGACGAGATCGGCCGTCGACGACATCGGATCGAGCGTCGGCGGCTCGCCGATCGTCGCGACATTGATGACGCCGCCCTTTTCCTGGGCAAACAGGGTCGAAGGCAGAGCGACGAGCGCGGTGCCGAGCAGGAATGCGACAAGCGTTTTCATATGAGGGCTCCCGTTAAGTTCCACAATTATGTAATTCATCTTTTTGTAACAGAATAAGAGATGAAGTAATCGTGTCAAGCGGAAGCCCACGGATTATGTCGTGAGACGAGGGTCGCGACGGCCAACACCGCCGAACCGCGGGTGCGGCTGGCCGCCTTCGCGAAGCTCGCGCATTATGGGGGCGCTAAGAATCGGCAGCGCCCGCGGCTTCAATAAAGCGAGGATGGAATGGACATCGATTTCAACAACGGAAAATGGCTGAACGAACCGGAAAGCTGGCACGCCGACGCAACCGGCCTGACGCTGACGACAGGCGACAAGACCGATTTCTGGCGGGAGACCTATTACGGCTTCACCCGCGACAGCGGCCACTTCCTCGCCTTCCCCACCGCCGAGAGCTTCACCGCCCAGATCCGCATCCAGGGCGAGTTCCGCACCCTCTACGACCAGGCCGGCCTGATGGTGCGCCTCGACGAAAACCGCTGGGTCAAGACAGGCGTCGAATTCACCGACGGCGAAGCCTTCCTCAGCACCGTCGTCACCGACGGAAAGTCCGACTGGTCGGTGTCGCAGCCGTTCAGGCAACTCGAGGACTTCCACATCCGCGTCACCGTCGCAGGCGGCGCCCTTCGTATCCAGGCCTCCCGCGACGGCAACCGCTGGCCACTGCTACGGCTAGCGCCCTTCCCGGTTGCCGACCGATACGAGGTCGGCCCGACCGCCTGTACACCGGAGAGGAGTGGATTGACGGTGCGGTTTTCGGAGTTTTCGATCGGGCCGGCGATTACGACGGATCTGCATGATTTGAGTTGAGGAGCGCTGTGATGCGTTCAACCAGTTTTGTCGGAGGGAACGCGGAATGTCATTTTCGGGATGACAGCCGCGTCCTTCTCTGCGAAAAAGAGCGTGATGAGAGACAGGGGCGTTCGTCGATAGACGGGCTGAGAAGAACCCTTCGAACCTGAACCGGATAATGCCGGCGGAGGGAGTCGCTCGGGGCATCGCCGAAGACGCCGCCCCGTGCCTGCCCCGCCTGAAAGGGGCGCTATGCAGAGCAAGACCACCTCGGGAGCCATGCTGGAGGCGATGCGCGAAAAGCCGCCGCTCGTCCACTGCATCACCAATTATGTCGCCATGAACATCGCGGCCAATGTCCTGCTGGCATCCGGCGCTTCGCCGGCCATGGTGCATGCGGCTGAGGAAGCTGGCGAATTCGCCGGCATCGCGAGCGCGCTGACCGTCAATATCGGCACGCTTTCGACGCAATGGCTCGACGGCATGCGGGCGGCGGCGAAGGCGGCTGCCTCATCAGGCAAACCCTGGGTGCTCGATCCGGTGGCGCATTATGCGACGGCCTTTCGCCGCCAAGCGGTTGCCGACCTGCTGGCGCTCAAGCCCACGATCATCCGCGGCAATGCCTCCGAGATCATCGCGCTTGCCGGCGGGGAGAGCCGCGGTCAGGGGGTCGACAGCCGCGATCCGGTCGAGCAGGCGGAGGATTCGGCCCGTCGGCTCGCGGAGCGGCAGCAGGCAATCGTCGCCGTGACCGGCGCCGTCGATTTCGTGACCGACGGTAACAGGGCGGTGCGCATCAAGGGCGGATCGGTGCTGATGCCGCAGGTCACCGCACTCGGCTGCTCGCTCACCTGCCTTGTCGGCGCCTTTGCCGCCACCGCGCCCGAGGATCTGTTCGGCGCGACCGTCGCAGCGCTCGCGACCTTTGCCGTCGCCGGCGAGGATGCCGCGCTCGGGGCGGCCGGCCCCGGCTCGTTCGCCTGGCGCTTCCTCGATGCGCTGGCCGCGCTCGACGGCGAAGCGCTGGATGCGAGAGCCAGGGTATCGATCGCATGAAGCGTTTCGACCTTTCGCTCTACCTCGTCCTCGATCCGGATCTCTGCGTCCGGATCGGCATGGTCGAGACCGCCCGCCTCGCCGTTGCCGGCGGCGCGACGATGGTGCAGCTGCGCGACAAACAGGCGGGGACAGCACGCATGATCGAGACCGGCCGCGCCTTGAAGCAGGCGCTCCGTGGCACCGGCGCCCGCCTCATCGTCAATGATGACGTCGAGGCGGCCATCGCCATCAGCGCCGATGGCTTGCATATCGGCCAGGAGGACATGGATGCGCGCACCGCTCGGGGGATGATCGGCCCCGACATGATCCTCGGCCTCTCGGTCGAGACCGAGGCGCTCGCGGCTGCCGTCGATCGCGATCTCGTCGATTATACCGGCGTCGGCCCGGTGTTTGCGACGCCGACCAAGGCCGACCACAAGCAGCCGATCGGATTTGACGGTCTTGCCAGGCTGGTGCAGCTCTCGCCGGTGCCGTCCGTCGCCATCGGCGGGTTGAAAGCGGAGCATGTGGCCGACGTGTTTGCCGCCGGCGCCAAGGGGCTTGCCGTCGTCTCCGCCGTCTGCGGTACGCCGGATCCGGCGGCGGCCACCCGCCGCATCGCCGCAGAAATTCGAAAGGTCCCGGCATGATCCGCAACGTCCTCTCCATCGCCGGCTCCGATCCGTCCGGCGGCGCCGGCATCCAGGCCGACCTCAAGGCCTTTTCGGCCCGCGGCGTCTATGGCATGGCGGTGCTGACCGCGCTGACGGCGCAGAACACGCAAGGGGTCACCGGCGTGCATCTGGTGCCGCCGCAATTCGTTGCCGACCAGATCGATGCCGTCTTTGCCGATGTGCGCGTCGATGCCGTCAAGATCGGCATGATTGCCAATGCCGGCATCGCCGAAGCCGTCGCCGCCGCCCTTTCCGCAGCTCTGGCCGCAGCAACCGCCAAAGGACGCAGCATTCCCGTCGTCCTCGACCCCGTCATGATCGCCAAAGGCGGTGCCGCCCTGCTCGCGCCCGAAGCGGTCGACGTGCTGACCCTGCGGCTGCTGCCGCTTGCCACGCTTTTGACGCCGAACCTGCCGGAGGCCGCCGCGCTGCTGCACCAGCCGGTCGCGACAAACCGGGCGGAGATGGCGGCGCAGGCCGAACGGCTGCGCGCCCTCGGCCCGGCCGCCGTGCTGGTCAAAGGCGGTCATCTCGACAGCGACGACAGCCCCGACGTGCTCGCCGCCGCCGACGGGCTGCATTGGTTCGAAGCCCAGCGGGTGCCGACGAAGAACACCCACGGCACCGGCTGCACACTCTCCAGCGCGCTGGCGGCCGAGCTTGCCAAGGGCGCTTCGGCGCGGGAGGCAGTCGCCATCGCCAAGGATTATCTTGCCGGCGCGGTCGCGGCGGCCGGACGCCTCACCGTCGGCTCAGGCCATGGCCCGGTGCAGCATTTTCATGTGCTCTGGAAAGACGGCGCATAAGTACTGAAATCGACGAACAGCCTCCATCGAACGGCCCGGTCTCCCCGGGCCGTTTTCGCCTGTGCCGGCCACCCTGCGTTGCGAGCGCAGCCAGCGCGGCTGAATCACTGGCGCTGATTGAAAAACCCTGTTGACAAGCCCGCCGAGATGGCCAAGTCTATGACATAAGAGGGGTATATGTTCCGTAACAACGGAATAATAGGAGGAATGTCGGGTGCCGGACCTGCTTGTGAGCCTTTACTCCGCGCAGCTCGCCGAGCTGAAACAGCGAGCCGATCATGTCGGCGCCTCCATCCGCCCGGCTCTCCCCCCGGAACTGCATCTCGTCGTCACCTGGGTTCGCGAACGGTTCAGCGAGAACTGGGCAAGCGAGGTCTCGGTCGCTTTCTCCCGCCAGCCCGTCGCCTGCCTGATTGCCATCGAAGACCGTGAGCTGCTCGGCTTTGCCTGCTACGACACGACGGCGCGGGGCTTCTTCGGCCCGACCGGCGTTGACCCGCAAGCGCGCGGCAAGGGCGTCGGCCTCGCCCTGTTTTCCGCCTCCCTTCAGGCGATGAAGACGCTCGGCCATGCCTATGCCTTTATCGGCGATGCCGGTCCTGTCGATTTTTACGCCCGGACCGCCGGCGCCGTCATCATCCCCGCCCCCGACAAGGGCATTTACGAAAGCATGCTGAGAAGCATTCCGAAATGACCATCTGATCCCGGAGTTATAGACTTGTCCTCGACCCCGCTCGCCCTTTTTGTCGGCCTTCCCAATCCCGTTCTTTCGGATGATGAATTTGCCCTGTTTCGCGAGACCAATCCGCTCGGCCTCTTCGTCGGCCGGCGCAATCAGCGCGAGCCGGAGCAGACGAAACGGCTGATCGAGCGCTTTCGCGAAGCCGTCGGCCGCGACGACGCCCCCGTCTTCACCGACCAGGAGGGCGGGCGCGTCCAGCACCTCGATGCCGGCCCCTGGCCGCTCTTCCGCAGCTTCGGGCAGTTTGCCGAGCTGGCGCGCCGCGATGTCGAGCTCGGCAAAAAAGCATTGCGCCTTTCCTCCCGGGCCATGGGCGCGATGATGACGGAACTCGGCCTTTCCAGCGGCTGCTCGCCCGTTCTCGACCTCGTCTTCGAGACGACGAGCGCGGTCATCGGCGCGCGTTCCTTCGGCCCCGATCCCGATGTCATCGCCGCCCTCGGCCGCGAGGTGGTCGACGGCCTGCTCGAGACCGGCAACATGCCCGTGATGAAGCATATTCCCGGGCACGGCCGTGCAACGCTCGACTCCCACAAGGAACGTCCCGTCGTCGACGCCAGCCGCGAAACGCTCGCTGCCACCGATTTCAAACCCTTCGTCGCCATGAAGGATACGCCCTGGGCCATGGTCGCCCATGTCGTCTATTCCGCCTACGACAAGGAGTTGCCGGCCTCTGTATCGCCGGTCATGCACGACGTCATCCGCAACGAGCTCGGTTATGACGGCGTGCTGATTTCCGACTGCATCTTCATGGAATCGCTCTCCGGCACCCTGCCGGAACGCGTCAAACAGGTGCTCGACGCCGGCTTCGACATCGCGCTCCATAGCCATGGCGACATCCGGGAAAGCGAAGCAGCCGCCAAGGCGGCGCGCCCGTTGACCGCCGCCGCACTGCAGCGGATCGCCGCCGGCAAGGCCCGGCTCGGCAATCTCAAGATCGACTATCGGGCCGCCCACGCTGAAGTCGAAGACATATTTGCAAGCGCGCTGGTCTCCTGACCGGCGCACCATCTCTCACTTATAAAAGAAGGGGAATAAAACATGAAAAAATATCTTCTTGCCGCCGCCACACTGACACTGCTTTCGGGCTCCGCCATGGCGCAAACGGTCCTGACGGCCAATATCGAACCGGCGACGACCTGGGTGCGCAACTTCAATCCGTTCAATCAGACATCGGCGCGCCAGTCGACGCTCGATTTCATCTATGAGCCGCTTGTTATTTTCAATCGCTTCGACAGCAACAAGCCGGTCTACCGTCTGGCCGAAAGCTTCAAGCTTTCCGACGACCTGAAGAGCATCGATTTCAAGCTGCGCCCCGACCTGAAATGGTCCGACGGCAAACCGCTGACCTCAGCCGACGTCACCTTCACCTATGCCTATCTGAAGAAATTCCCGGCGCTCGACTTCGTCAGCATCTGGAGCTTCGTCATCGATGTCAAAGCCGTCGATGCCCAGACCGTGCGCTTCACGCTCGCCAATCCGAGCTCACTCGCCGCCGAGCAGATCTCGCAGCTGCCGATCGTTCCGGAACATGTCTGGAAGGATGTCGCCGATCCCGTCACCTTCGCCAATGAGAACCCGGTCGGCAGCGGACCGCTGACCGAGGTCCCGCGTTTCACCGGCCAGACCTACGACCAATGCCGCAACCCGAACTATTGGGACAATGCGCATCTGAAGGTCGATTGCATGCGCTTCCCGCAGCTGGCCGACAACAATCAGATGCTGACGGCAACGGCCGACGGCACGCTCGACTGGGGCGTCTCCTTCATTCCCGATATCGACAATGTCTATGTTTCGAAGGACCCGGCGCATTTCCACTACTGGTATTCGCCGAGCAGCATGGTCGCCTTCCTGTTCAACCTGGAAACGTCGAACGAAAACAACAAGAAGGCCTTCAACGACGTAAAATTCCGCCGCGCCGTCTCGATGGCGCTCGACCGCAAGACGATGATCGACGTCGCCGGCTACGGCTATCCGACGCTGAACGAAGATCCCGGCCTGATGGGCGAGCTTTACAAGAGCTGGTCGGATCCGTCGGTCAAAGCCGACTTCGGCAAGTTCGCGACCTATGACGCCGACGCCGCCAAGGCGCTGCTCGACGAGGCCGGCTACAAGGACAAGGACGGCGACGGCTTCCGCGACAATCCCGACGGCAGCAAGATCGCCTTCTCGATCATCGTGCCGAATTCCTGGACGGACTGGATCGACACCGTCAACATCGCGGTCGAAGGCATGCAGGCGGTTGGAATCGACGCCAAGATCGAGACGCCTGAGGAGGCCGTCTGGACCGGCAACCTGATCAACGGCAGCTTCGATGCGGCGATCAACAGCCTGCCGGCATCGGCCTCGCCCTATTATCCCTACAAGCGCGCCTTCAGCGCCTCGGACAAGGGCAAGACCCGTTTCACCGCGCAGCGCTGGTTCAACCCCGATGTCGAGAAACTCGTTACCGAGTTCACCCAGACCGCCGACCTTGCCACGCAGAAAGAGGTGATGAACAAGGCGCAGCGCATCGTCGGCGAAAACATGCCCGTGATTCCGGTGTTCAACAATCCGAACTGGTATCAGTACAACACCAAGCGCTTCACCGGCTGGTCGACCAAGGAAAATCCCTTCGTCAATCCGTCGATCTCGCGCACCAATCCGGCACGCCTCTTGAACCTGCTCGCTCTCGAGCCGGTCAAGTAAGCGTCATTTCCCGGGAGCGGCGTCAGAGCCTGATGCCGAAAAGCGTAAGCGGTTTCGGATGAGATCATCCTCATCCGGAAGCGCCGCTCCCGTCACGACGGAGTTCCCATGGCTTTCCTGCTTCGCCGCCTCGTCTTCTACATGGCAGCCTTCATCGCGGCAGCGACGATCAATTTCTTCCTGCCGCGGCTGATGCCGGGCGATCCCGTGCAGATCATGTTTTCGAGCGCCGGCACCGAATTGCCGCCCGAAAGCCTGCAGGCGCTGAAGCTCACTTTCGGCTTCGTCGACGGCCCGCTCTGGCAGCAATATCTCACCTATCTCGGCAGCATCTTCACCGGCGATCTCGGCCGCTCGATCAAGTATTTCCCGCTGCCGGTCACCTCGGTGCTCGGCCATGCCCTCGTCTGGACGGTCGCGCTGATGGGAACGGCGACGATCGTCAGCTTCGCGCTCGGCACCTTCCTCGGCATCCTCGCTGCCTGGCGCCGCGGCAGCCGGTTCGATGTCATCGTTTCCGTCGGCGCGATCTTCGCGACCTCGGTGCCCGCCGTCGTCACCTCGCTGATCGTGCTCTTCATCTTCGGCTTCACGCTCGGCTGGTTCCCGAACGGCTATGCCGCCGATCCCTCGCTCGATCCGGCCTTCAGCCTGCAATATATCGGCAGCGTCGCCTATCACGGCATCCTGCCGATGGTCACCCTCTGCACCGTGCTAATCGGCGGCTTTACCGTCACCATGCGCAACAACATGATCAACCTGCTCGGCGAGGATTATATTGTCATGGCCCGCGCCAAGGGCCTGTCCGACCGGCATGTGATGCTCTGGTATGCGGCGCGGAACGCCCTGCTGCCCACCGTTTCCAGCCTTGCCATCGCCATCGGCACCATTCTCGGCGGCTCGCTGGTGACGGAGGTCGTCTATAACTATCCCGGCCTCGGCAATATTCTTTACCAGGCGATCCTCGCCCGCGATTATCCCGTCATCCAGGGCCAGTTGCTCATCATGACCGCGACCATGCTGATCGCGAATTTCATCGTCGACGTCAGTTATATCCTGCTCGACCCGCGGCTGAAGGGAGCGTGAGATGAAGAGCCTGCTGCGAAACCGCAAGGCGCTCACCGGCCTCGCCATCATCGCCTTCATCGTCATTGTTGCGGTCGCAGCGCCGCTGCTGACGCAATACGACCCCGCCGCCCGCACCGGGCGGCCGCATCAGCCGCCATCGCTCGACCATATTCTCGGCACCACCCGCATCGGCCAGGACGTCTTCGCCCGGCTCATCTACGGCGCCCGCACCTCGCTTGCTGTCGGCTTCGGCGCCGGCCTGCTGATCACGCTCGCCGGCACCGCGCTAGGCATCATCGCCGGCTATCGCGGCGGCAAGACCGACGAGATCATCAGCTTCTTCACCAACATGGTGCTGGTCGTTCCCAACCTGCCTTTGCTGCTGGTGCTCGCCGCCTTCATCGGCCAGGCAAGCCCGCTCGTCATCGCGCTCATCCTCGGCGCCACCTCCTGGGCCTGGGGCGCCCGTGTCACCCGCGCCGAGACGCTTTCCGTCAAGCACAAGGATTTCGTCAAATCGGCCGAGATGATGGGCGAGCCGCAATGGCGAATCATGACCTTCGAGATCTTCCCTAATGTGATCTCCATCGTCGGCATCAATTTCATCGGCAGCGTCATCTTCGCTATTATCACCGAGGCGACGCTGGAATTTCTCGGCCTCGGGGATCCCCGCGCGATCTCCTGGGGCACGATGCTCTACAACGCGCAGAAGGCCTCTGCCCTCTCGGTCGGCGCCTGGTGGGACATCCTCACCCCCTGCTTCGCGCTCGCCTTCCTCGGCATCGGCATGTCGCTGCTGAATTTCGCCGTCGACGAGATCGCCAATCCGCGGCTGCGCACCGGCAATCATCTGAAGCGCTGGTCGCTGCTCGTTCGTTCCGGGGAGGGCCGCCTGTGACGCAGCCGCTGCTCTCGGTGAGGAATCTCACCATCGACTATATTGGCGAGGAGAAGGATTTCCGCGCCGTCGACGATGTCAGTTTCGATGTCGCGCCCGGCGAGGTCTTCGGCCTTGCCGGCGAATCCGGCTGCGGCAAGAGCACCATCGCCTTCGCCGTCAGCCGCCTGCACAGGCCGCCGGCGCTGATCCGCAAGCAGAGCCGCATCCTGCTCGACGGCCGCGACGTACTCGGTCTCGACCAGCAGGCGCTTGCCGCCTTCCGTTGGCGCCAGGTCGCCATGGTCTTCCAGAGCGCCATGAATTCGCTGAACCCGGTGCTGCGGATCGAGGCGCAATTCTCAGACGTGTTGCGGACCCACAAGAAGATGAACCGCGCCGAAGCTCGCGAGCGCACCGCCGAGATGCTGCAACTCGTCGACATCGCGCCGGATCGCATGCGCGACTATCCGCACCAGTTTTCCGGCGGCATGCGCCAGCGCATCGTCATCGCCATCTGCATGGCGCTCAACCCGAAACTCGTCATCATGGACGAGCCGACGACGGCGCTTGACGTCGTCGTTCAGCGCGAGATCCTGCAGCGCATCAACGAGCTGCGCCGCCGCTTCGGCTTCTCCGTGCTGTTCATCACCCATGATCTCGGCCTGATGGTGCAGTTCTGCGACCGCATCGGCATCATGCTGTCCGGCAGGCTGGTGGAGCAAAATACCGCCGAAGCGATCTACCGGACGCCGCGGCACAATTATACGAAGAAGCTCTGGGCCTCCTTCCCCTCGCTGCATGGAGGCGTGCTGCTGTGACTGATGCCATTCTCGCACTCGACACGGTGACGAAGACCTTCGGTCATGGCGCGTCCGCCGTTCATGCCGCCCGCTCGATCTCCTTTTCGCTGCACGCTGGCCGAGCGCTGGCGCTGGTCGGCGAATCCGGCAGCGGCAAGACCACCTGCGCCCGCATGGCGATGCGCGAATATCTGCCGACATCGGGCCACATTCTCTACAAAGGCCGGCCGGTCGAGACGGCGAATTCGGCCGAGATCGCCCGCTACCGCCGATCGGTGCAGATGATCTTCCAGGATCCCTTCGCCTCGCTGAACCCCGCCCATACCATCGCGCACCATCTCCGCCGGCCACTGAAATTGCATCGCCCTGACATCAAAGGGGCGGAGATCGACGTTACCATCCGCGAATTGCTGCAGCGCGTCCGGCTCGATCCCGATCTCGTCGCGCCGAAATATCCGCATGAACTCTCCGGCGGCCAGCGCCAGCGCGTCAACATCGCCCGCGCCCTTGCCGTAAGGCCGGAGGTGATCGTCGCCGACGAGCCGACCTCGATGCTCGATGTTTCGGTCCGCCTCGGGGTGCTCAACCTGTTGAACGAGATGAAGCAGGAGATGAATCTCGGCCTGCTCTACATCACTCATGATATCGCCACCGCCCGTTATGTCGCCGAGGACATCGCCGTGATGTATGCCGGCCAGATCGTCGAATGGGGCAGCACCGCCCGGGTGATCGACAATCCGCTGCATCCCTATACCAGGCTGCTGCTCTCGGCCGTGCCGGATCCCGACGTCCGTTTCGAGGATCCGAAGGCACGTCTGAGGCCCGATGAGGTCGAGGGTATTCGCCGACGTTCGGCCGCGGCCCAGGACGATGTCGTCGAAGCGGAGCCGGAGCATTTCATGCGGATGGTCTGACGCTGGTTTGCTGGTTTCGCTCGCCTGCCTGTGCTAGGTGACGCTTTCTTCAGATGAGGCGAAACTGTCATGCTGCCCTGGATTCAACTCGATTCCGCGACCATTCCCGGCGAAGGCGGCGAACTCAGGCTGAAGCAGCGCGGCAGCGAGTTCTCGATCATGCTCGGCGCCAACGAGCTGATGAACAGCCGCCTCAGCGGCTCGGAAGAAGCGCTCGCCACGCTTTCCTGGGAGCGGATCAACGCGCATCCAAAGCCGAGAATCCTTATCGGCGGCCTCGGCATGGGCTTTACGCTACGCGCCGCTCTCGCCGTCCTTCCCGAAGATGCCGGCGTCACCGTGGCCGAACTCGTGCCCGCCGTCGTCGCCTGGGCGCGCGGGCCGATGGCCGAGGTCTTCAAGGGCTGTCTCGACGATCCCCGCGTCGGCATCCACCAAGGCGATGTCGGTGAGGCAATCCGTGCCGGCAAGGCTGCCTATGATGCAATCCTGCTCGATGTCGATAACGGCCCGGACGGGCTGACCCGCAAATCCAATGACCGCCTCTACGATTTTAACGGCCTTCGCGCTGCTCGTGACGCGCTTCGTCCCGGCGGTGTGCTCGCCGTCTGGTCGTCCGGCCCCGATTCCGATTTCACGCGGCGGCTCAAGGACAGCGGTTTTTCCGTCGACGTCGTCAATACCCGCGCCAACCGCAAACGCGGCGCCCGCCACGTCATCTGGCTTGCAGTCAGATCGGTTCGCTGAACGAGCTTAGCTTCCCCAGGCGATCCTGCGGGCGGCGTTGATGGCCCGGCGGGCGCCGGCGCGCAGTTGCACGGTCTCCGCACCGGCGATGACCAGATCGAAGCCGAATTTCAGCAGCTCGCCGGCCCGCTCGCCGTCACCGGCATAGGCACAGGCGAACTTTCCGTGGGCGCGGCAGCGTGCGACGGCATGCTGCATGGCGCTGTCGATCTCGGCGGCGTTCGGCGCCACCTGGTCGCCGTTCGACAGCGCAATCGAAAGGTCGGCGGGGCCGACGAAGATGCCGTCGATGCCGGTCACGCCGAGAATGCCGTCGATCGCGTCGAGAGCGGCGCGGGTTTCGACCATGGCGATGGCGAGGGTGAGTTCGTTGGCGTTCTTGAGATAGACGTCAGCCGACAGACCGGTATGGTTCAGCGCCAATGACGGCCCCCAGCTGCGCTCGCCGAGGGGCGGATATTTTGTGGTCCTGACCAGAGCGCGCGCGTCCTCGGCCGAATTGATCATCGGTGCGATGATCCCCGAGGCGCCGGCATCGAGCAGCCGCGAAGCGGAGGCGAAATCGCCGACGGGAATGCGCGCGATGGCCGGCTTGCCGGCAAGACGCGTCTGAGCGACGGCGTTTGCCGCCGACTGCATGTCCCACATGCCGTGCTGCATATCCAGCACGACGGCATCGAAAGCTTCCTGCGCCAGATGGTTGACGAGCATGGCGTCGGGGATGCCGACCCAGGCGGAGATCATGCCGCCCTTGTGCTTCCTGATCCGGTCCGCAAAGCTATCGATTTCAGCTGCGCTCATGCCATTCTCCTCATTTCGACAGGCCGTCAACGGCCGGATTGCCGCCAAGCGGCGGCAGCAGTTTATCCTCTGCGACGCCGCCGCGAGATGATGACGATCACGACGATGCCCGCCGCCGCCAATATGGCGCCCCAGAGCATCCAGATTTTTTGGGCGATCATGAAACTGGACGCCGGATAGGGAAAATAGCCGCTTCCCTGTCCGATCCAGATCAGCCCGAACAGAACCATAAGCAGTCCGATGACGTATCCGATCGGTCGCATGTTTCAGTCACCTTCTTCTTGGATTCGACCCCACAATGTCGATCGCCATCGCCGATGACAAGGCTTCTCCCGAGGAGAAATGCAACCGCTACTCACCATTTCTCGTCACCTCATCCGACAGCCAGGCGCTGAGCCTCTCGCTGTGGACGTTCGGGGAGCGCGGTGGCACCAGCCAGTAACCGCGGTCGGGCGCCTCCAGCGGCGGGCCGGCTTGCAGCAGCATGTGCGCGGAAAGAAGCGTATCGACGAGCCCCATCCAGCCGATCGCCACACCCTGCTCACTGAGAGCGGCCTGGACGACCAGGGAGTATGTATTGAAACTGATATCGCCGCGACCGGCATTGATGTCGCGCGGGACGGAGAATTCGGCAAAATATGTGCGCCAGTCGAACCAGGGCGATGGCAGCGCCGCGTCGAGATGAATGAGCCGCACCTTGGCAAGCTGTCTCGGATCGGCGAAGGGGCCGTTGCGATCGAGGAAACCGCGCGTGCAGACGGGCACGACCCTCTCCGGCAACAGAAGTGTACCGACGGCGCCGAATTCCTCGCGCGTACCGAAAACCACCGCGACATCGGCTTCATCGCGAAATCCGGCTGCAAGCCGCTGCGTCGCGACGATCTGCATATCCGTCTCCGGGTGCAGAAGACGAAAGCCATCCATGCGCGGGATCAGCCAAAGTGCCGAGAAAGCGTAATCGGTCCTGAGCCGGACGACAGGCCTTTGTGTTTCGGCGCGGAAACTGCGGGCGAGCGCGTCGATGTCGCCGACCGCTTTTGCGGTCACCTCAAGAAGCCGCTCCCCCTCCGCAGTCAATTCGACGCCCCGATGTTGGCGACGCAGCAGGCCGACACCGAACTGCTCTTCCAGCCGACGGATCTGGTAGCTGACGGCAGGCTGGCTCAACCCGAGAAGCGCTGCCGCCGCGGAAAAGCTCCCGAGCCGCGCTACCTCGACGAAGAGGCGCATCCATCCGAGCTCAGGCGTGCGTTCTGACATAAAAATCCTTTTTGGCAGACATCGAAAAAAGCTGCCTTTACAGGTGCGATATTAGGCGCTTCAATAAAATCTTCAAATAGCAAAAGGCAATTCACATGGCGCGCCCGAATATCCTCATCCTGATGGTGGATCAGCTGAACGGGACCTTCTTTCCCGATGGCCCTGCCGACTTTCTTCATGCGCCGAATCTAAAATCGCTGGCCAAGCGCTCGGTGCGTTTCGCCAATACCTATACGGCGAGCCCGCTCTGTGCGCCGGCGCGGGCCTCCTTCATGTCCGGGCAATTGCCGAGCCGGACGCGCGTCTATGACAACGCAGCCGAATTTGCCTCCGATATCCCGACCTATGCCCACCATCTGCGCGCGGCCGGATACCAGACGGCACTATCAGGCAAGATGCATTTCGTCGGCCCCGACCAGCTGCACGGCTTCGAGGAACGCCTGACGACGGATATCTATCCGGCCGATTTCGGCTGGACACCCGACTACACCAAGCCCGGCGAGCGCATCGACTGGTGGTATCACAATCTCGGCTCGGTCACCGGCGCCGGCGTGGCCGAAATCACCAACCAGATGGAATATGATGACGAGGTCGCCTATCACGCCACGCGGAAACTCTACGACCTCTCGCGTGGCCATGACGAGCGCCCCTGGTGCCTGACCGTCAGCTTCACCCATCCGCACGACCCCTATGTCGCGCGCCGCAAATTCTGGGATCTCTATGAGGACTGCCCTGCCCTCGACCCGGCGGTTGCGCCGATCGCCTATGAACAGCAGGATCCGCATTCGCAGCGTCTGATGAAAGCCTGCGACCAAGATGCTTTCGACATCAGCCGCGAAGAGGTCAGGCGGGCAAGACGCGGCTATTTCGCCAATATCTCCTATGTCGACGAGAAGATCGGCGAGATTCTCGATGTGCTGGAACGCAGCCGTATGGCCGATAACACGATCATCCTTTTCGTCTCCGACCATGGCGACATGCTCGGCGATCGCGGCCTCTGGTTCAAGATGAACTTCTTCGAAGGTTCGGCCCGCGTTCCGCTGATGATTGCGGCGCCGGGCTGGAAGCCGAAGCGCATCGACCAGCCCGTCTCCACTCTCGACGTGACACCGACGCTCGCCGGCCTCATCGGGATCGATATCGCCTCGTTGAGGCCATGGACCGAAGGCTGGGATCTCGCAGCGCTTGCCGAGGGCAGCGGCAGCCGTGGTCCCGTGCCGATGGAATATGCCGCGGAAGGGTCCGAGGCGCCGCTCGTCTGCCTCAGGGACGGGCGCTACAAGCTCTCGCTCTGCGAGAAGGACCCGCCGATGCTGTTCGATCTCGAGGCCGATCCGCAAGAACTCGAGAATTTGGCGGTCGACCCGGCGCATGCCGACACTTTGGCGCGGCTGGTCGAACAGGCCAGCCGGCGCTGGAATCTTGGCGATTTCGAAGCGGCCGTGCGTGAAAGCCAGGCGCGCCGCTGGGTGGTCTACGCCGCGCTGCGCAACGGCGCCTATTATCCCTGGGATTATCAACCGCTGCAGAAAGCCTCTGAGCGCTACATGCGCAACCACATGGATCTGAACGTGCTGGAGGAGAGCCAGAGGTTCCCGCGCCAGGAATAGGCTTTTAAGCCGACCTGCGCGCCGGCGCCTCACGCAGGAAATCCTCGATGAACGCCTTTTGCAGCAGAATGCCATCCCATTCGTCGGAGAAGAACGGCGAGTCGTAAATCAGCGTGAAAGGTCCGGCGTAACCGGCCGCCTCGCACATCTCCAGGCATTTGCGGTAATCCTCGGCATCGAGACCCACAGCGTTATAGTCCGCCTTGGCGTGGCAGATTTCCGCCCGGCGCATGATATCGGCAAGGCCCGGATATTTTTCCGGCGCCGACCAGTTGCCAAGATCGCCGTTGAGCCCGACCTTGCCGTCCAGCCGGTCCAGCAGCCAGTTCATCTCGACCGGTGACGGCAGCAGGTCGAACCAGTTCTCGACGACGACACGCACGCCGCTGCCTTCCGCCTTTTCGGCCAGCCAGCCAAGTTGGCGGGCGGCACGGGCAAGGTTTTCCTTCGTCGGCTTCTGCTTGCCGGCGATGACGCGCATTCTTTGCGCCCCGAGCGCCGCCGCGATATCGATCCACTCTGCCATCCATCTGACATCTCGTTCGGCCGTTTCGGGATGGCTTGGATCGCCGTCCTCGACGAGCAGCGTCTGGAACAGTACGTTCGCGGCCGCCATGGCGCCGCTGAGTTCAGTTAGATAAGCGGCATCAAGGCTCGGCAGATGGAAGGAACAGACCTCCAGCCGGTGGATGCCACGCACGGCGAGCGCCGCCGGCATGTCGATCAGCGCCGCACCGCCGGCCCCGTAGGGCTCTTTCGGCGCCGCACTCTTGGCGGGGTCGGGGCTATAGCCATGAACGGCGCCGAGCAGCCGATGCAGCGACCAGGTCGAAACCGCGAAGCGTCCGTTCTGCAAAACTTGCACGTGCTTTCCTCCAGGATCTCCCCGTCCATCAATGGCAATAAACACCGGGCGGTTCAATTGCGAATTTCAGACGAAATCGCCGCGGACCGCCGCCTCGGCGGCAAGTGCCGCCCCCAGCAGCGCCCCGTCGCGACTTGCGGTCGCCGAAAGCAGCAGACCGACCGGCATGCCTGCTGCGCCCGTGCCGCAGGGGATGGAAACGCCGCACCAGTCGAGGAAATTGCCGAGCGCGGTGTTGCGCAGCGTCTTGTTATTCGCAGCGAAGAAGAGTTCGTCATCCTCTTCCAGCGGCGCGATCGGCGGAGCGACGTGGGCGACGGTGGGAAAGGCCAGCAGACGATTGCCGATGAGACGGTCGGTATCGGCAATCAGGCGGCTGCGCGCCTGCAGCATCGCGATGTAATCGGGCGCCGTCGTCCTGCTTCCCAAGCGGGTGCGCATGACGACGCGATGGTCCATACGGTCTGCGTCCGGTCCCGCCAATCGCTCCTGGTGAAGGGCGAAAGCCTCCGCCGTCACCAGTGGACCATACCTCGTCATCAGATCGAAGATTTCGCTGAAGGCTGGAATGACGGTGCGGGTAACAGAGGCGCCGGCGCTTTGAAGGCGTTCCAAAGCTGCCTCGAACGCGGCAGTCACGCCCGGTTCCACGGCATCGAAAACGACATTTTCGGGCACGAGCAATTCCAGCCCCCGCAGCGGACGCTCGACGACATCGGGCGCGGTCAGGCCGCGCATCGCCGCATCGATCCACACTGCATCCCTGACGCTGCGGCAGAGCGGCCCCAGCGAATCCAGGCTCTTTGCCAGCGGATAGACGCCGTCCATCGCATAACGGCCTGATGTCGCCTTGTAGCCGACGATCCCGTTGAAGGCGGCGGGAATGCGCACCGACCCGCCGGTATCGGTGCCCATCGCGACCGGCACCAGCCCGGCTGCGACGGCAACACCGGCGCCGGAGGAGGAGCCGCCGGGGATGCGCGGGAGATCGGTACCGCGCGGATTGACCGGCGTGCCGTAATGCGGATTGATGCCAAGGCCGGAAAAGGCAAATTCGCTCATATTGGTGCGGCCTATGGCGACCATGCCCGCCTGCCTGAGGAGACCGACAACCGCCGCATCGCGAGTGGCGGGCGGATCGGCGGCCAGGACAACGGACCCTGCCGTCGTTGGCAGACCCTCAATGTCGAAAAGATCCTTCCAGGCGATCGGAATGCCATCCAGCAGACCGAGCGAGCGCCCTTCCCGCAAACGTTTGGAGGAGGCGTGCGCCTCCTCCATCGCCCGACCTTCGAGCAGTGTGGTGAAGACCGCCTTGTCGGCATAATTTGCGATGGATTCGAATACCGTCTCGGCCACATCGACCGGATCGGCAGTGCCGCCTTGGATGAGGACGGAAAGTTGGGCGACAGACATCGCACCGAAGGATTTGCTCATGGGACGGTCCTGATGAGAGATGCCGCCAAGGACTAACCCGGATCATTCGAGCGGGCCAGAGCCTCACGATCTTTTGCATTTATTGGTACGAATTTTTGAACACTGAGTTTGGATATTGCCCCTTCAATTGCCACGATTGAAGACACACATGCATGCACGCATGGCGAGCCGGTTCGACGCGAGGGTGAGTGTTACTCTTCGACCGGTCGCATGTGTTGCAGGAGTAATTAAAATGACAGATTGTGAAACTTTAAGCCGTCGCCGGGATATGGTGACCATCCACGTAAAAGAGGACGAAACTGCCGGTCCAGGCGAGCGCGACTATGTGGAACATGTCAGCGCCCAGAAACTTTCCGGTTTCGAGCGCATCGTCGTGGTCGCAGCGTTGGTTGCCTTGAGCTTTGTCGGTTTTGCCGCATATTCGTCCAGCAAGACGGATCCGGTGACGACATCGGCCATTGCGGCCACCCCTGGCGATACGCCGCATCATCAGCCTTACGGCCATTGCCGTGACAGCAGCCCCTATGCTGAACGGGTCTGCTGACAGCAACCCGACGACCCCGGGCGACATTGTTGTTCGCCCAGGGGAGAAGTTTCGTCGCCAGGCATGGGAGCCCTCTGGCTTAAGGCTGCGTTGACAGCAAAAGGGGAAAGAACCATGGCCGGCAAGATCGATTACAATCTCGAACGTTTCGTCAATGCCCAAAACGGCGTCTACGAGCAGGCGCTTTCCGAGCTGAAGGCCGGACGGAAAACCTCTCATTGGATGTGGTTCATCTTCCCACAGATCGCTGGTCTCGGCACCTCTGCAATGGCGGAAAAATATGCCATACGCTCGGCCGGGGAAGCCGCCGCCTACCTCGCTGATCCCACTCTCTCAAGCCGGCTGCTGCGATGCGTCGAGGCGATTTTATCGATCAACGGCCGATCGGCCCATGACATCCTCGGCTCGCCTGATGATCTCAAGCTGCGCTCATCGATGACCTTGTTTGCGGCGATCAGCGATCACGGCTCGCCCTTTCACCGGGCGATCGAACGTTTTTATCAGGGAAAGTTCGACGAGCGGACGATCGAGATCCTCAGCGCCAAGGACTAAGCGGAGTTGATGAAGGACATGCGCCGCTAGGTTTTTCTACCGGAACGACATTGTACGCTTTATGATTGTTACATGGCAGCAAACGCAAGCCAAAAACACGGATATAAAAAGGACAGTCCCTAGCGGCGAGTAGGATAGCGGCAGGAACGACCAGTCGCCTCGCTGAAGCTGTGGCATCGCAAAGGCGGATAGGTCGGCTTGCGCGACTGCTGCCCGTCCCATGGTCAGACCGGTCGCGATCAGCGCGATATGGGCATGGATGAACCCCGACCGGTAGTGTCTTTGCGGCTGCAGGGCCACTCGAATCCCAAAAATTGAGGCAAGCATCAACAGGACCGTAGCGCTCCAAATTCCGATGCCGGGTACCGCCAAAAGCAGATAAATCGGCTCGCGCATGACAGGAAGAATTGTCATATGCAGCCACCAGACGGAGGCGCTCGAGGGGTAGCTTTCCAAGAGCAGCATGCTGAGGATGAACATCGATGCTATCGCGTAAGCCAGTGATGGCCCAAGTCGCATCAGTGTGTAAATAGCGATCCGCATAGGGCGTCCCATCCTTTGACCTGAGAGCAGGGTAGGCGACGTTGATTAATTTTCTACTCTGAGAATCACCGAACGCATGATACCAACTTTGAATGGTTGGCATTTATCATGCTGACGCGTTCGGGCGTAGACCGCCTCTGTCGCTTTTTTGTGACTAATTGCTCAAATTCTTGAGTTGTTAGCTTTTTTTTACGATGATTTCCGGTGAGCGCATCCGGATCTTTGGTAAGAACGTCTGATGGGGGATCAAATTGCCAATGTTGCAGATCAGAGCTGGAACCAAATGCATCGCGTTTTTAATAGCGGCTGGAGCGATTTTAGCTGGTTGCCAGTCATCCGGCGATGGCCTCGCTGCTTATGGCGATAGTGCAAAGACCCTCGAGGATGACTCGGCCGTCGCCTTCTATAAGAACGACGAGTTGATAACCAACGGGAAATTGCAGTTCCAGGAAAAGAACTACGGAAAATCCTACGCCATCTACAAGCGAGCGGTTGATGTGTTTCCGCAAGATCCGGCCGCCTGGCTCGGCCTCGCGGCCTCGGCCGACATGGTTGCCCGCTTCGACACGTCGGACCGCGCCTACCAGCAGCTCTCCCGAATGATCGGCAACACCCCGGTCTATTACAACAATATCGGATATTCTCACCTGTTACGCGGTGACTTGCGTACTGCCAGGCGGTACTTCCTAAAAGCCTATGAGCTCGATCCCGGGAACGAAGTCACTGCCCGTAATCTCGAATTGATGAAGAACAGCGTGAAGTATGCTCAGCGCTGATAGGCCCCTCAGCGCTCGGCAATCTGTGTCGAGATGAGAGCCCCCTAGAATGAGCGCGGGACGTCGTCCCTGGCCGCGTCCACCGATTGCCTTGGAGATTTCGGCGAAGTCGGTGTTTACCGGGCCTTTCGAAGGATGAGCTGACCTTGCGGTGAGAGCGTTCGTTCGTAACGCGGCAGGTTATTGACTGGAATGCCGCCGGCTTCGATAGACGCAAGAGTGCTATCCAGCATTTGAGTTTCCGCTGGCATGGTGCGAGGCGCGAAAAACTGCGCCGGCTCCTTGCCGGGCGCGCTCAGGACCAAAGCTGAACCCATGCGTGCACCGCTTATGTCGTTGCGCGTCCCCTCGTTCATCGACAAAATGGACTTTTGCAGGCTATCCATCTCTTGACGGATAAGTGCGAGTTCGTCGGCCTTGGCGTTGCTCGCGATCTTGTCCGACTGCTTTTCCATTTGTCCTCTCAAGCCCTCAATGGACCTTTTAAGCGCTGCGATGCTCTCGCGGCTCTCGCGAACATCCGCTGAGTTTTTGGCAGTATAGATGAGAACGCCAGCATTCACGGGCAAGAGTATAAGGAGCAGACCGACGATGAGTGGGTTTCTTGAGGCTCTCGGCTCAATCACTCGCATGTTGCTTGGTCTCGCGCCGCCTGCTTCGCCGTCGATGCTCGGGATGCTGGTCATTCGTTTACTCCCCGTAAGTCGTTAACTGGATTGAATCAGGACGCCGCGCTCGGCGCAAGGTCCGCGATCATTCCGACGTGAATACACCTTCCCAGGCGCGGTCCAGCATATCGAGCGACGCGATTCTCTCTATGCCATTGAACTCGCAGTAAGAACCGATAAAATCCAAAAGATATTTCGGATGATAGCAAGACGCTAGCACATCGTCGTTGTACTTGCGATCGTAGAACAGGTGCAGGTCTGGATCACGGACGGCCAATCCGGCACCGCTGGCATAGGACTTGAAAATTCTGATGTATTCGTCACGCGAAGGCGTGTTCACATAGATCTTGTATTTGAGGCGCCGCAAGCCCGCCTCGTCGGAGAGGTCCTTCGGTGCGATATTCGTCGAAAAGACGACCAACTCGTCAAAGGGAACCTTGAACTTCTTGCCGGTGTGCAGCGTCAGGAAGTCGTATCCGCGCTCGAGCGGCACAATCCAGCGATTGATGAGCGCCTGCGGCGCCACTTGCTGACGCCCGAAGTCGTCGATGATGAAAACGCCGCCGGACGCCTTCAAGTGTATGGGCGCTTCATAGACATTTGGCCCGGCATTGAAGGTGAGATCGAGTTGATCGAGGGTCAATTCCCCGCCCGTCTTGATCACCGGACGGCGGCATTCGATCCATCGTTGATCTGCTTTCGGAGGGGATTCCGCGTCAGCCTCCGATACTGGGTGATGCACTGCTTCATCATAGAAACTGATGACATGGCCGCCGACCTCGATGGCATAGGGCACCCAGATGGTTTGGCGAAACAGTTGCGACGTCCGCTCGGCGATGCTCGTCTTTCCGTTGCCGGGCGGTCCGTAAAGCAGGATGGAGCGACCGGAGTTCAGGGCCGGACCGAGCTTTTCGACCAGGGTGTGCGAGAGCACCAGCCCCTCAAGGCTGTCGGTTAGCCGCTCGGGGGTCACCCGCTCGTGATGGATGGACTGCAAAGAGATTTGCCGGCAGAACGCATCCAGCGACACCGGCGCCGGCCCGACATATTGGCTTTGACGCGACGCCGCGTGGGCATATTCGAACCCCTTCGTTGACAGCGCATAGCGAATATCAGATCGCACATCCTCACCAGCCAGGCCGCGAGCCTCGAGATAGGCGAGTTTCACGAGTTCCTTGATCAGGATATTGACGATCACTTTCGGCAATTTCATTCGATCGGCCAGATGAGATGCCGTGATTGTATCCTGCTCGGCCGCACATTTTGACGCCAGCCGAAGCAGGAACGACGAATCCAGTCCCGCTTGTTCTATGCTCGCGGGTGCCATCGGCATACGCGGATCGAGGGAAACGATGACCTCGTTACGATTCTGTTCGAGCGAATACTGCATACGACCTCGCTTAGCTCAACCGCCGGGTTTGATGCCGATGAGAAGAGTGATGACACGGATAACAATGGGAACGAGAACGATGATGAGGCTTACCGGAAAAAGGAACGCCCCGAGCGGCAGCAGCATCTTGACCGGCAGGGCGTTTGCCTTCTCCTCTGCGCGAACAATGCGCAGATCGCGCATTTCCTTGCTGTAGACCCGCAGCGTCTGCGTGACGCTGGTCCCGAGCTCCTCCGATTGGCGGAACAGAACGGAAAGGGCCCGGGCCTCGTCGATTCTCAGGCGCGTGGCAAGGTTAGCGAGCGCCTCGCGCAATCGCCGGCCGCCCCGCACTTCCAGCATCATGATCGACAGATGCAGCCCGAAGTCCTGCTGCTTGTCGACGAATTCCCGGGCAACACGGTTCGCCGCTGCCTCGATGCTCATCCCCGCATCGAGGCAGACGATCAGCATATCCATGAAATCGGGAAAGAGGCGGCGGTATTCCCGCTCTTTGGCGGCGCCACGCCGGTCGATATAGATATTGACCAGAATGAAGGTTACGCCCGCAGCAAACATGGCAACGATCAGGGTCGCCATCTGCGACATGTTCGGCGCGAGGCGGTTTAAGGCCCAAACCGCCGCGACGAGCACGCTGATACAGACCACCGCGCGAACCACTTGGAAGGTGGTCACGGCGCCGGCCGCGAAATACCCCGCCCGAATCAGCCGGTTCTGGGTGGAGTTCAAATTCGTGTCACGTCGCGTAATCTCGAAATAACGACGAATCAGGCGGTTTTCCGCCTCGCCGAGATCGGCAATCGTCGTGTCGCCAAGGTGGAACTCTTCGCCGGCCCCTGCCGAGCTCTTCGACACCCGAACCGAGACTTCGCGCTGTCGAAAAAACAGTTCCGAGGCTGCCGCAGTAAAGATCAGCACTGCAAAGAAGACGATGAGGTAGATTCCATACTCACTCGACATGACCGCCTCAGTACTCGAAGTTCACCATCTTGTAGAGAATGACATTCCCGATCGCCATGACGGTGAGCAGCACGCTCACCACGGCGGTTCCGTGGCCACTGTCCCAGACGGGATCGAAGTAGGTCGGCGACAACGCCTTGATCATCGCGTAGAGCAAAAAGGGATAGACCGACATGAAGATCGCGGTGATGCGTCCTTCCGAGGAAATTGCCCTGACCTTTGCCCTGAGCATCGACCGGTCTCGCAACGTCTTCGAAAGGTTCTGCAAGATCTCCACCAGATTTCCTCCGGTTCCTGCCTGCACGCTCAGCGATATCGCAAGCAGGTTCAGATCCTCGACGCCGACCCGGTCGGCCAAATTGACAAGGGCGTCGTCCAGCGTCACACCGTAGGTGAGTTCATCCGAGAGAAGGCCGAACTCGGTGCCGATCGGATCAGGCATCTCGCGTGCCACCAAAGCAATCGCCGCCGGCAGCGGGTGACCGGCGGCCAAGCTGCGATTGGCGACATCGAGCGCTTCAGGAAGCTTCAGTTCGAATGTCTTCATGCGGCGCGCGCGGGCGCGCCAGACGACGAGTGCGGGGATGAGGAGGCAGATCACGAGAAAGATCGGCACCCTAAACAAAGTGCTCGGTACGAGGAACTGAACGACCAGCCACGTCAAGAGTGCGCCCGCGATTGCGAAGAGCGCAAATCGCATGGCAGCGAACTTGATTCCCGACTGGGCGTAGAACTGCATCAGCCGCTGCATCACAGGGGTTTGCTGCCAACTGCCGGCAACGCCGCGCTCCTTGAGCATGTCGCCATAGGTCTTGCGATGATCATCGCTGACCTCGAGCAATCTCAGCCGATGGTTCACGGCGCGGTGGCGTTCGGATGTCTTGAAGTAGCCGCGCATGATCGCTTCGACGGCAACAAGAGCCGCGGTGAAAACGGCCGCGTAAAGAAGAATCAGGTTCATTGAACTGGTCCCGTTTGCAGCGGTTTACCCGGATCAAAGATCGCCACCGGGATCTCGATCCCGAGTTCGGCAAACTCCTCGACGAACCGCGGCCGAATACCGGTGGCGCGGAATTCGCCATGGATCCGCCCACCTTCATCGGTACCGAGCTTCTTGAATTTCATGATCTCCTGCATCTGAACGACTTCGCCCTCCATGCCGGTGATCTCGGAAATCGAGACGACCTTGCGGCTGCCGTCGCTCAGGCGCTGGACCTGCACGATGATGGTGATGGCGGACGAGATCTGCGAGCGAATGCTCAACTGCGACATTGGCATCCCGGCCATGCCGACCATCTGCTCAAGCCGACCGACGGCGTCGCGGGGCGTGTTGGCGTGAATCGTCGTCATCGATCCCTCGTGACCGGTATTCATCGCCTGCAGCATGTCGAACGCCTCGTCGCCGCGGACTTCGCCGACGATGATGCGGTCGGGTCGCATGCGCAGGGCATTTTTCAAAAGCTCGCGTTGCCGGATCTCGTTGCGTCCGTCGAGCGTCGGCGGTCGGGTTTCCAAACGCCCGACATGTGGCTGCTGCAGCTGAAGCTCGGCCGCATCCTCGATGGTGATCAGGCGTTCCTTTGGAGAAATCTGCGACGAGAGAGCATTGAGCAAGGTGGTCTTGCCAGAACCGGTGCCACCTGAAATCACCATGGACACCTTACCCTTGACGGCGGCGCTGAGAAGGATGCGCATCGCATCGGCCATGGCGCCATACTGCACGAGGCGCTCCAATGTCAGCGGTTTGCGGGTGAATTTGCGAATGGATACGAGCGGTCCATCGACCGAGATCGGCCTGATGGCGACGTTGACACGTGAGCCATCCTTGAGGCGGGCGTCAACCATCGGCGTCGATTCGTCGACGCGGCGGCCGACTGCCGAGACGATCTTGTTGATCACCCGAAGGAGATGGTCCTCGTCTTTGAACCGCACGGCAGTGCTCTCGAGCTTGCCGCTCCGCTCGACATAGACGCTGTTATAGCCGTTGATGAGAATATCCGCGATGGTATCGTCGGCCAGCAGCGGCTCGACCGGTCCCAAGCCGAGCATCTCGTCGGTGATATCGCGGATCAGATCATTGATTTCCTTGGCGTTCAGCGGAAAGTTGTTACTGCGGATATAGTCCTTGACCAACGGCCGGATTTCGGTGGCGATCTCCTCGTTGTCGAGTGTGTCGAGGATTCCGAGGTTAATGCGATCGAGCAGGTAGCGGTGCAGATTGACTCGCTCGGAAACCATGTCCGCCCCGACCGAAGCCTCGTCGCCACTCGCCGTGGCGCTGTCAGGGACCGGCTGGGCAGGTATGTTCTGAACAGTGCCGACGAGGGACACCTCGGCCGCCTCCGGATGTTCCCGGCTTTCAGGCTCCTGCCGCTTATAGAAACGCCCCATGATGCCGTTCGCCATGCTTCCACCCCTGAACTATTTTACAATGACCGTGGAACCGACTTTCACTCGCTCATAGAGATCGATGACGTCGGCATTGCTCATGCGAAAACAGCCCGATGACGCGAAACCGCCGACCGTAGACTGCTCGTTCGTTCCATGAATGCGGTACAGCGTGTCGGTTCTGTCCTTGTAGAGATAGATCCCGCGAGCGCCCAATGGATTGAGCGGCCCGGCGGGCACCAGGTCCGGAAGTCCGGCCGCGCGCGCCTTCATCTCGGCAGGCGGGCGCCAGTCAGGCCACTCAGCCTTGCGTCCAACCTTGACGGTGCCGCTCCAGCGGAAGCCGTCTCGTCCGACGCCGATCTTGTAGCGGATCGCGCGTCCTTGGGAGATGACGAGATCCAGCGTGCGGTTCGCGGTGACGATGACGATTGTTCCGGGCGCGTAGTTCTTTTCGATCGCCACCATGGCGCTTGTCGTCGGCCCGAGGCTTCGCGGCACAAGCCCGGCTGCTGTGGCATCCCCGGCGGCGGCCAGAATTGCCAAAACCACAAGGCTGATCTGGGCGGCGCGGGACCTTATTCGCCCGCTGTCGATCGCCTTCATCGCACCAGTGCTCCGAGTTTGCCGACCGCTGCACAGAAGCGCGCCCGGGAATTCACTTGAAATGGCAGCACGCCGCGGTTGGCCGCCTCGCTCAAGGTGTCCCAGTCATCCCCGATGACATGCGTCGGGATGTCCTTGAATATCTTCTCCGTTTGTTGCCGGCGCACGCCGAGGCCGAAAAGCTTGGCACGGTATTTGTTGATGACGATGAATATCTGATCCGAACTGCCTCGCAGCCGTACGAGGTTGGCGAACAAATCCTTGGCTTGAGAGAGCGCGGGAACCGTCATTTCAGTGACGATGCAGATGCTGTTGACCGAAGTGAGCACATCGTATTTCCACGGCGTGTCATAATAGGGAATGTCGATGATCGTGTGATCGCTCTCGAAGGCGGCCACGTCGAGCATACGCAGAACGAGTTCACCACCCTTCGGCGCCAGAAGGACGGATGGCTGCTTGAAGGACAGCAGTGAAAAGCCCCCCGAATGACGCTTTTTCACCAGATCGATGAATTCCAGGTCGACCCGGGAAGGATTGGCGATGACTGGTTTCAAGTCATAGTCGTTGACGAGATTGAGATAATAGCCAAGCGTCCCGGCGCAGAAATCCGTGTCGAACAGGTCAACCCGCGGCTTGGAATTCTTGGTCGGTTGGGCCAGCACATGCGCCAGCGATGAGGCGATCATGCTGGCGCCGGCGCCACCGACGGCCGAGACCACGGCATGCACGCGGCTGTCGCTGGCCCCAGTGCCTGGCGCATGGGTCGAAATCATGTCTATCAGGGCGCGGCGCTCGAGCGGCTTCTTCAGCCAGTCATTGCCGTTCAGGCGGAAGAGCAGCCTCAGCATGTCGTCCGGGAGATCTTCGGAAACGACGATGAGGGGGATATCCCGGTAGCTGGTGCGAAACGCGAAGAGCTCCGGACGCTGCAGCAATTCGCCCCTGTCGACGTCGAGAACGATCAGGTCGAACTGCGTCGGATCGAACTTGCCCTTTTCCCCGAGCGCTTTCAGTGCCAGATGGCGCACATCGTAACGCGAAAGCGACCCGAACGTATCGAGCATGAAGCTCGCTGCCGCCGCGTCGTCGGAGAGAACCAGGATCTTGGTGGATGCGGCAATGTTCATGTGCGCTGTCATTTCGCTTTCCTACGCGTGATAAAAGGAATCAGCAGGTTGAGCAGGTCTTTAGATCTTCTGTCGTGATCGTCACTGGATGGGCCGGGATGGTGATGTCGTTCAGTCCCAACAGTCCGCCGAGGATCGGCAGATCCAAGGGGATGTCGCGCACCTCCAGCCGCATTGTCAGCACGGGCCCGTCCGGCCGGCCCCAATAGCCGAGCCCTGATCGCTGGTAGGTGACCATCAGCTTATCCGGCGTGATGCGCCCGTCGAGGTCGCAAATGCCGGGGTGAGGATCGGTTCCTGCTTGGCAAACGCCGTCGCTTCCCCGGACAATCCGGTTCAATGCCGCCGTACAGTTCGCCAGATACGGTCCACAGGTCGAGGATATCGTCGCATCGTTCGGCGTCGCTTTGCCGTTATTGAGTGGGTCGGCAGCTTCGATCGGGAAAACGGCATTGAAATTCGTCGTCAACGGATCGGATACTGCTGCCAAACGGGCACCATATTGCAGTGCCTTGACGGTCTGATTCCACTGCGACATGGCATAGCCGAACTCGATGAAGGTTGCGAATACCAGCATGACGATCGGAAAGGTCAGCAAGGCTTCGACAAGGCTGACACCACTGCTATCCTGCCAGAATGTCTTGATTGCCCTAGAGGTCACCATCCGATGTATCTCTCTTCATGTGAGGAACTGATCGTGATGGCATCGATTCCGAGAAAGCCGAACACCGGCGAGCTCTTGTAGAGATGAGCAGTCGAAAGGGTGATGTTGCCGTCCGCATCGGGCGCCGTGATGGTGATGTCGGCAGGGTCCTTCCAGTCGGGGACGCGGGGTTCGGCGTCTGCCGCAGGTGTTTGCGTTCCGTAAAAGGCGATCGTCTTCGCAGTCGCCTGATCACATGTCGGCACATAGGTTCCCGACAGTGGTCGGCATCGCGAGAGGTAACGCCCGGCATCGCGCAAGCCTGCGTCGATCTGCATGCGCTGCCAGAAGATGCTGCCGAACTCCAGTATCCCCGCCGCAAAGAGCGTGACAAAGGGGATCGCGAGCAGCGCTTCTGCAAGCACTGCGCCTTCCTCCCGCCGCCAGAAGCCGAGGCAAAGCCGATGCCGGATGAAATTGCGGAGTGCCATCATCTGACCAGTTCCGCTTCTTCCCGCAGGAATTCGTCCAGCGTACCGCGACCACCCTTGCCTGATATGTCGATCATCTCCAGGGACAGGTATCGTTCGCCGGAGTCCTTTATCGCTGGCTTGGTCAGGAACATGCGGGCGAAGGCCACGGCGCGCGTCGCCTTATGACCGTTCAGATGGCCGACCGAGGCTTCATAGCCGCAATTGACAATGGCTGAGAAGATCTCGCGGCGATCACCATATTCGGCCGCCGTATAGTTCGAAAGGTCCGGGCCGGTATAACACTGGCCACCCGTTGCCGGTGTTCCGGTCTCACCATTCGCCGAGGCATGGCTGATGAGAGATGGGTTAGCGAGCTCGTAACGATAAACATCGTAAGCGGAGGGCTGGGTCGGTGTTCCCGTCGCCTGCGGGGGATAGCTGGAGTAGTTGCTGAGGACCGTGCTCACCGAGGGCACAGCCGTTCCCTGCGCGACGTTCCAATAGGTCGAGTAATTCCAATTGTTGCCGCTGCTGATCTTCCCGCCGGCAAGCGAAGTCATACCCGCTCCGTAGCCGAGCGGCAAAGCCTTGGTCGCATCGCCGACAACATCTCCGACCATGACTGGATTATAGGCATCGCAGCCCTTCTTTCCCGTGCCGCTGGTTGACTGAGCGGAGCGCACATTTTGGGCAGGTCGGTAACGATAATCTCCGTTCGCCTTGTTGAACGATGAGGAGTAAAAACCGAAGCGCGTATTCACGCCGTCCTCGACAGGCCCCGCCTTCGCGCCGGTCTCGGTATCGAGGCTGTCCTGTGTATAGCAGGTACCGGGATTGCCGGTGGCAAGAGCCTCCGCCAGCACGGACGCACCATTGCCCAAGGGCGTTCGGAGAAACCCGAAATTGCCGGGACCGGGATTGGACGCCGCGGTGCTGTGAAGTTCGATCTGTCGCCCGTAGAGATTGCCGGCCGCAAAATTGGTGTGCAATGCCGTCGCCGCATCTTCGCTGGCGCTTTCGCTCGTGTTCCCCACCGGCTCGAACGGGTTGCAGATAAAGATCGGCGTCACGTCGCAGGCACTGGCGTGGTAGACTGCGACGGCGTCGGCAGCGATGTTGATGGTATCGCGGGTGAAGCCAACCGGGATCGGAAAGATCGTCTGCATCGCCTGCGGCTTAGCGATGACCCAGGCATAGGAGGCTTCGCTGGCCACTGTCGTCTCCATTGACGACGGGATGGCCGTATCGTCACTGGCCGGGATGCTCTTCAGAAAAAGCACTGTGACCGTGCTCCCGGCATCGTTTCCAGCGTCATAGGTCACTGATAAATGCGAGCCGAGCGACATGCCGGTCCCGCCCCCTGAGAAAGCCGCGCTGTTGGCGAGTTTTTCGATCGCCGTCTGCGCCCGGGTAATGGCATCGTCACGGCCATCGAGTTCACGGGCCCCGGCCAGCGCCATCGCATCGACCGCGTTCTGGAGATCCGTATGCAGGTTGCTGCTGCGGCCGACATCGATGACCAACAGCGAAAAGCCGAGAAGCATTGGCATGGCGATGAGCGTCAAGGCGATGACATAGCCGCGATGATCGTTCCAGAAGCGTCTGACAACCCTGCTGAGCATTGGCGTCCCCCCATCACGGCGTTATCGCCGTGATGACCCCTTTTCGTGCATTTTCCCCTCCGGCGCTGCCGCCGTTCATGCCTTTCGCCAGCTACTGGCTGGCGGTCGCCCCGTTGGAGGCCCCATTCGCCCCCATGGCCGGCGACGGCTGAACAACGCCCAGCCCGCCGTTCTGATATTGAGTGACCACCCTCCGGATCACCTTCCCGTCGCTTGCGATTTGAGTTCGCTGGGCTTCCGGCGGGAACGGGTCTTGGATATGGATGGCCTTGTTTGCTTCTACGGCGTTCCCGACCCCGAAGGTGATCGTGTCGCGATGGTTCAAGTAGTCGGCGCAGCCGGTAGCGAGGCCGGCGGCTGCAAGGACGAGAAGGACGCGCTTAGCGTTTTGTAGCAACGGCTTGGACTCCCTGGTTCAGGTCGAGACGATGACCGTAAGGCCCGGTCACGCCTACGCCATTGCGAAAGCGTCGGAGCATGTCCTTGTCGACTTCCAGGACACCGAGCGCGAAAAGCTCAACGTCGTTGGACGAACGCGTCTGGTCAAGCGGACTATAGAGGTCCTCACCCGGGCGGGCTGGGCGCACAATGTGTGGCGTCACAACGATGACGAGGTCGGATTCCTTCTTCTGGAAACTCGTCGAACGGAACAGTGCGCCGAGGACCGGTATCTGCCCGAGTCCCGGCAATTGCTGGATGTCTTTGGCATTGATCGACTGCAGCAGGCCGGCCAGCGCAAAGCTCTGGCCGTCGCGGAGCGCGACCGTGGTGCTGGCAGCCCGCGAGATGAACCCCGGATTGCCGTTGACGTTGATCGACGGATCAATCTCGGAAACCTCAGGCTCGATCTCCAGGTTGATGAGGCCATCATCAAGAACCACCGGCTTGAAGGTCAGCCGCACACCGAAGGGGCGATAGTCCGTCTCGGTGGCGACAGTCGTGCCGTTGTTCGTCGTCTTCAGGATCGGCACTTCACCGCCGGCATGGAAGCTGGCGGTCGAGCCGCTCATGGCGATGAGGTTCGGCTGAGCAAGGCGACGCACCAATCCCTTCTGCTCGAGGGCGTTGATGACCACATCGATGTGGCCGCCCGAGATTTCCAGCACCTTGGCGATCAACTGGCCGAAGGGCAGCGCACCCGTTGCCGCACCCTTGGGGTCAAGGAGGGTACGGGCCAGGTTGCCGCTGTCGTCCACGGTGATCCCCTGGCTGGCCGTGGCCTTGCCGATGCGGTTATTGTTGCCGTATCCGGACCAACCGATCCCGAGGTCACGACCCGTCTGGCGCGAGGCTTCGATGACACGGACCTCCAGCATTACCTGCTGGCTGTCACTGACGCGCAACTGGTTCAGCACCGGCTGGTCGGAATAGGATTGGGCGATTTCCATCACCCGCTGCAGTTCGATGCCGTCACGGACGTAGCCTGTCAGGCGAATGCGATCGTTGGAGTTGATTACCCTGACCCGAGCCGAGGGCGCGGCAGAGCGAATGGCGGAGGCGACTTCGCTGAAATCGCTGGCGACGCGGATGTCAATGACGCCGAGAAGCGACTTGTCTTCGCCATAGACTGAAATATTGGTGGCGCCGGTCTTCTTGCCGCGGATGAACAGCGACTTGTCGGAAAGCGGCACCACGTCGATCATATCGGCACTGCCGATGACGAGATCCCCGAAGGGTTGGCCGGTATTGAGCGTCAGCGTCTCGTTCGGAGGCAAGGTCACATGCTGAACCGATTCGCCGAGCGTGACGGACTTTTCCTGTGCGCTGGCTGAGCCGACAAATCCGGGCCCTAAACACACACAGGCCGAAAACACTGCCGCTAATGCCGCAAGGCTTTTCGTCCTTGCGATTCTTCTCTTGCCGTTCGCCATGCCTGCTTTAGCCCTCTCCTTCGGCCGGCCGCACCTGCGGCATGCCGCATAAACATCACTGGACCAGGCCGACTCGGTGCTCCTCGCGCTTCGTCGTGTTCCAGACACCCACTGTCACCCACTTCGGCTCAACCGGCAACACCGGTTCAACCTTTTGCTCCACAATCTGCACTTGTTTGTCGGGTTCTGGCAACTTCTTTTCCAAATCCTTGCCCAGTTCTGTCGCCATCGCGCCGCCACCGAGGTCGGCGACGGTGATCGGCCGCGTCTGTTCGACAGAGGAAGAAGCAACATTGCGAAGCGCCAGCGAGAGCGTGCCGATACTGGAGCCGAGGGTAAGGCGCTGCGCCTCATCGGTCGTGACCTCAAAGGTCACGGTTTTCACGACGGATGGCTCGTCCTTGCGCTCGTCTGCCGTCTGGTCCACAGCCAGCACCTTCACGCCTTGAAGCAGCACGTCGACGAAGGTCTGGTCATTGCCTGCTGGCCCACGCACGACCCGCGTCAACAGCACGTCGACGCGATCGGAAGGCCTTACGAAGCCGGCAACACCGAGCACGTCGTTGACGCGGATTGAAACCGCCTTCATGCCCTGGTCGAGCGCCGCCGACAGTGTCGCGCGTTCGCCGGTACCGGTGATTTTCGAAGAGAGCACCGGCTCGCCAGGGTCAATTGCCGCCATGGCATAACGCGGCTGGGCATCGTTGCCGACGACCGTCTCGATGCTGACGAAGGAGCCTGCGGGTGTTTCATTGGAGGGCCACGGAATGGCCCTAAGATTTTCGGATCGAATCCGGTCGCCGAAGCGCATTGGCTTGGCGGCGACGACAAGTGTCCGTTCCTCGGTCTTGATGCCGTTCATCGCCAGCAGCCGGGCCTTCTGATCGGACAGATACTCCCGCATCCCGAAAACTGCTGCTGCGGCGAGCACAAATGCAATAACAAGGCTTAAAATTGTTGAAGAACGCATCGCGGTTACTCGCTACACTGGACGGAGCGCATCCATTCATTGATGCTAATTTAGAAGAGAGGGGTTAACAAAAACCCCTCGCTTCTTCGCACGCCGATATCAGGCTGGGACGGCCAGCTCGGTCTTGAACCACCCTGCCCATGCGTTCCAAACCTCAGCCAGATTGTCGCCGGCCAATGTCACCGCCGTGATCACACCGCCAACCAGCAAGGCAAGCAGAATGAGGTATTCCGTGAGTGCGACGCCATCTTCTTCCCGCGCGAAAGCGCGTACGCTATTTACAAATGCTTTCATCGAGAATTACCTCCCAGGTAAGTTGTGCGCCGTAATTCCCCCGGCACGCTTTGTCGTTGAGACCGCCCCTTCGACTGGAAATATTAATAGTCTGTTAATTCTAATTTAGTCAATTGTTTTATACCCGCTCGAATTGAGAACTATACTTATGGTTAAGACCAAAACCCGAGGACTTGTCAAAAAAACCCGGGAAAATATGCCGATGCTGAGTAAAAAACGGACCTACGTGGTAGATTGTCATAGCCCAAAAGGTTGAGCCCTATGCTTGCAACGATAGTTGTTGTTAATTCGCTTTCGGTATTACTTTTTCTCTATGCCGCCTGGACCGATTTCCGCACATGGAAGATCCCCAACACGGTCGTGCTTGCGCTCGTGACACTTTATGGATTGCGCGCGGTGGCCGTGATGCTTGGCTCCGAGGATCTCGGCGCTGCGCTGTTTGCTTCAAGCGGAATTGGCGGCGACCTCGGAGCTGGCCTGCTGATGTTCATGCTTGGGGTGGCGCTCTGGGCGTTCCGTCTGTTTGGCGCAGGAGACGCCAAGCTTTTCCTGCCGATCGGCCTTTTTGTCGGATGGCACGGAATGCTGCCGTTTGCGGTGTTGCTGCTTGTCCTCGGCATTGTGACGCTGCTGGTCCTGCGGCTGCCGGTGCCGCTGCCCGTCGCGCATCTCGCCTTTTTCATGCGCATCGAGGAAATTCGGGCGAGCCGGAAGATACCTTATGGCGTCATCATGGTTTTCGCGACGCTCCTCACCCTGGCTTTGCCCATGATCCGACAGCAACTGCAGTGAGCTGAATCGTGCAGACGCACTGACAGAAGCTGCAACCTAAGCCGAAAAGGCTCTGGCCGACCTGTTCTCGAGCGCGGCGATCTCCTCGGAGACCTCGCTCAATTGCTGACGCAGGTCGCTGTCGGTGCCGTCATCGACCTCCTCCTCGCCAAAACAATAGCGTGCCTCGTGGAGCTCGAGCTTGGCTTCGAGCTCGGTGCGTCTGGCATAGAGCCGCTTGAGATAGACGTGGTTCATCTCCCAGTCTCCACATCGTCCGGTCATGGAAAAACGGTGTGGAGACGGTAAGGTTCCAGTCTATCAGGTGAAAGAAGCGATCGCTGCTCTGCAGGCCTTGGCGAAATGGCCGCAACAGCCGGCGGCGCCCATCGCCTGGCGACTGACGCGCGCGCCTTCGAGCAGCAGCGTCAGCGTGTCGGCAAGAAGCTGAGGTTCGCGCGCACCGGCTGCCGAACAGAGCGCGGCCAGGCGATCGCGTTGCTCGGCCTTGTGCCGTTCGATCATTTCATGGGCGGGATGGCCCTCCCCCTTGAGCTCGATGGCGGCGTTGGCGAGATCGCAGCCAGCCGGCTCGCCGTTCAGACACTGCGCCCGCATCTCCACCCAGGCGTCGAGCTGGGCGCGGGAATCGCCGGGATGAGCGGCCTCCAGATCGCGCCAGATGGCATCGGCCTTTTCCGAGGCGCGCCGCAGCGTCTCGCAGACGAGTTCGTCCTTCGAGCCGAAATGGCGGTAGAGCGTCATCTTGTTGGTCAGGGCAGCATCGGCGATGGCATCGACGCCGATGCCGCGGATGCCGCGCTCACGGAAAAGCTCCACGGCCGTCGAGACGATGCGCTCCCGCGGCGGGATGCGATCTTCTGAAACGGTTGTGGAGATTTCATTCGAAGTTTCTGATTTTTTTGCGGACGAAGTCCTTGACATCAATGTGACCGATCGGTAACAACAGCACTGTTACTTACCGGTAACACCACAGGCCGCGAAAGTCAACGCAGAGGGTTGGCGGCGGATGTGGAACACGGGCGACCGCCCACGAAAGGAGGACAGCCATGAGAAAGACCAGAGACGACCTGACGATATCCGAAGCGCTTCGCGACCCCCTGATCGCCATGGTATTGCGCGCCGACGGCGTGAAGCTTGAGGACTTCAAGCAACTCCTGGAGACGGCCGCCGGCAAACGCGAGCCGCGCCCGACGCCGGTGGGCAAGATGATCGGAGCGCTTGCGAGCCGCGCCAATCTGCCGGCCATGCCCTGCTTCGGCTGAAAAAGCCGCCTGAACACCGGGGGATCTCTCCCTGCCCCCGACAAGGGCTGTCGTCACAAAGAGGCGGCGGCCCTTGCTGCTTGATCGTAATGGCCGGAAAGCGCCCTGAGTGTCGCCGCCACCGCCGATGTCGCCGCGGCATCAAGCCCGAGTCCCTTCATCGATTCCACCAGCAGCGCCTCCCGCACCGTCCGGTATTTCAAGCAGATTTCAAAACCCTTGTTGGTGGCAGCGATCAGTTTCTCCTTGCCGGCCCGCGTGCTTTTCACGAGACCGCGCTTTTCCAGCTTCTTGATCGCATAAATCACCAGATGCGTGTCCTCGACGCCGAGCACGCTGCAGAGGTCGCCGAGCCGCTTCGGCCGCTGCCGGTGCGCCACCGAATGCAGCACCAGCACGTCGATCGCCGCGCAGCCGGGCTCGCCCGCCGCCGTCATGCAGCGCACCATCCAGCGGTCGAAGGCATTGCCGGCGAGGATGAGACCGAATTCCAGTTCCGAAAGAACGGGAAGCGCGCCATCGGCGAGATGCGAGGAGGAGACAATCGGCCCGATTTCCGGTTGCCCGCGCTCACCTACCATTCCATCCCTCCATGATCAACAGCTCAACGTTGACATTTTATCGATAAATCGTCAATAAATTTTCAGTTCAACAGGAGGTCGGACGATGAGCGGGCAGTGGGATTTCTGGATCGATCGCGGCGGCACTTTCACCGATATCGTCGCCCGCCGTCCCGACGGTTCGCTCGTCGCCCACAAGCTGCTTTCGGAAAATCCGGAAGCCTATCGTGACCCGGCGGTGCATGGCATCCGCGAATTGCTCGGCCTCAAGCCCGGCCAGCCCATCCCTTCCGAGCTCATCGGCGCCGTAAAGATGGGAACGACGGTCGCCACCAACGCGCTTCTGGAACGCAAAGGCGACCCGACCCTGCTGGTGACGACAAAAGGCTTCTGCGATGCACTGGAGATCGGCTACCAGGCGCGCGCCGATATCTTCGCCAAGAAAATTATCAAACCGGAACTGCTTTACGCCGATGTGATCGAAGCCGACGAGCGCGTACTGGCGGACGGCACGGTGGAACGCCCCCTCGGCGAAAATGATCTGCGGCATGCGCTGCAAGCCGCCTATGCGCAGGGACTGCGCGCCGTCGCCATCGTTTTCATGCATGCCTACCGCTATCCCCAGCACGAACAGCAGGCCGCCGCCATCGCGCGCGCCATCGGCTTCACGCAGATCTCGCCCTCGCACGTCGTCTCACCGCTGATCAAGCTCGTCGGCCGCGGCGACACCGCTGTCGTCGACGCCTATCTGTCTCCGGTTCTCCGGCGCTATGTCGATCAGGTCGCCGTCGAGCTCGGCGCCGTCGAAGGAAAGGGCCCGAAGCTGATGTTCATGCAGTCCTCGGGCGGACTGACCGACGCGCATCTCTTCCAGGGAAAGGATGCGATCCTCTCCGGCCCCGCGGGCGGGGTGGTCGGCGCGGTCGAGGTCTCGCGCATCGCCGGTTTCGACATGATGATCGGCTTCGACATGGGCGGCACCTCGACGGACGTTTCGCATTATGACGGAGAACTGGAACGCGCTTTCGAGACCGAGGTCGCCGGTGTGCGCATGCGCGCGCCGATGATGAAGATCCACACCGTCGCAGCCGGCGGCGGCTCGATCCTGAGCTATGACGGTTCACGCTTCCGCGTCGGCCCGGAATCGGCAGGTGCCACGCCCGGCCCGAAATCCTATCGCCGCGGCGGGCCGTTGGCGGTCACCGACGCCAACGTCATGACCGGCAAACTGCTGCCGGAATTCTTCCCCACAATCTTCGGGCCGGAGCAGGACCAGCCGCTCGATGCCGAGGCGGTACGCGCCGCCTTTGCCGAAATGGCGCAGGATATCGGCGGCGGCCGGACGGCGGAAGAGGTCGCCGACGGCTTCCTCGCCATCGCTGTCGAGAATATGGCCAATGCCATCAAGAAGATCTCTGTCCAGCGCGGTTATGACGTTTCGAATTACGCGCTAACCTGCTTCGGCGGCGCCGGCGGCCAGCATGCCTGCCTGGTCGCCGACAGCCTCGGCATGAAGACGGTGCTGATCCATCCCTTCTCCGGCATTCTTTCGGCCTATGGCATGGGGCTCGCCGATATCCGCGCCACACGCCAGCGCGCGGTGCTGACCGAACTCGGAGCCGCCCTGCCGACGATCGGCGGTCTCCGGGGCGAACTGGAGAAAGAGGTGCGCAGAGAACTGATGCTGCAGGGCGTCGAAGCCGGCGACATGGACGTCATCACCCGGCTGCACCTGCAATATAAGGGCACCGATACCGCCCTGCCGGTCGCCTTCGGGCCGCAGGAGGAGATGACGCAAGCCTTTGCCGCCGCCCACAAGAAGCAGTTCGGTTTCATCTTCGAAGACCGGCCTGTCGTCGTCGACTCCATCGAAGTCGAAGGCATCGGCGGCGGCGCCGATGTCGAGGAGATCGACGTGCAGGCGGGGAGCTTCGCACCGCAAGCGCTGCGCACGACCCGCTTCTATTCCGGCGGAACCTGGCACGAGGCCGGTATTTTCAGGCGTGATGTGCTGAAGCCAGGCGCGGCCGTCAAGGGACCGGCCCTCATCATCGAAGCGCATCAGACGATCGTCGTCGAGGCCGGCTGGCAGGCGCGCCTGACCGGCCACGACCATATCGTTCTCACCCGCGAGATCGCACTTTCCCGCAATGCCGCGATCGGCACCAGCGCCGATCCCGTCATGCTCGAAGTCTTCAACAATCTGTTCATGGCGATCGCCGAGCAGATGGGCGTGACGCTGCAGAACACTGCTCACTCGGTCAATATCAAGGAGCGGCTCGATTTCTCCTGCGCCGTCTTCGACCGCACCGGCGCACTCGTCGCCAATGCGCCGCACATGCCGGTGCATCTGGGATCGATGGACCGCTCCGTCGAAACGATCATCCGCCTCAACGAAGGCTGCATTCGCCCGGGCGATGTCTTCGCGCTCAATGCGCCCTACAACGGCGGCACGCATCTGCCCGACATCACCGTCGTCACGCCGGTGTTCGACGACGCCGGCGAGACCATCCTGTTTTACGTCGCCTCACGCGGCCATCATGCCGATATCGGTGGCAAGGCCCCGGGTTCGATGACGCCGCGGGCGACCAAGGTCGATGAAGAAGGCGTGCTGATCGACAATTTCCTGCTGGTCGACAAAGGCCGTTTCCGGGAAGCCGAATTTGCCGCAATGCTGCGGGACCATCCCTATCCCGCCCGCAACCCGGCGCAGAATCTCGCCGACGTGAAGGCGCAGATCGCCGCCAACGAAAAGGGCGTGCAGGAGTTGCGCAAGATGGTCGCTCATTTCGGGCTCGACGTCGTCGAAGCCTATATGGGCCACGTCCAGGACAATGCTGAGGAGAGCGTTCGCCGCGTGATCGCCCGCCTCAGCGACAGCGAATTCACCTACCCCACCGATCAAGGCGCCGTTATCAAGGTGAAGATCACCGTCGACAGGAAGGCGCGCGAGGCGACGGTCGATTTCACCGGCACGAGTGCGCAGCAACCGACCAATTTCAATGCGCCGGAACCGGTGACGCGCGCCGCCGTGCTCTATGTCTTCCGCGTCATGGTCGAGCAGCCGATTCCGATGAATGCCGGCTGTCTGCGGCCGATCCGGATCATCGTGCCGGACGGTTCGATGCTGCGCCCGGCCTATCCGGCCGCCGTCGTCGCCGGCAATGTCGAGACCAGCCAGCATGTGACGAATGCGCTGTTCGGGGCGCTCGGGACGCTCGCGGCCGCCCAGGGCTCGATGAACAACCTGACCTTCGGCAACGCCACCTACCAATATTACGAGACGATCTGCTCCGGCGGCCCCGCCGGCCTGCTCAACGACGGCACCGGCTTCAGCGGCGCCGACGGCGTGCACACCCATATGACCAATTCACGGCTGACCGATCCCGAGGTGCTGGAATTCCGCTTTCCCGTCGTGCTGGAGGATTTCCACATCCGCCGCGGTACCGGCGGCAAGGGACAATACAGTTCCGGCGGCGGCACCGAGCGCACCATCCGCTTTCTCGAAACGATGGATTGCAGCATTCTCTCCTCGCACCGAACGATCCGGCCTTTCGGCCTGTTCGGCGGGGAGGACGGGCAATTGGGTAAAACCGAGATCCGTCGCTCAAACGGCAGGGTCGAAAGGCTGGAAGGCTGCGACCAGGCAATGCTCACCGCCGGCGACGCCGTGATCGTCACGACGCCGACCGGCGGCGGCTACGGCAAGCCGTGACTGAAGCGCGCATCCAACCAGATCGTGATTAGGCGCTTCAGCTCCTTGTTTTCATGCATGCCTTGATCCGGAACCGCCAATTCCGGGCAACATGCATCAAAGGATCGGTTTGCCGCCTGTAACCGCGATTGTCGTGCCGGAGACATAGCTCGACAAGGGATCGGCCAGCATGACATAGGCGGTGGCCAGTTCGGCGGGCTGGCCTGGCCGTTTCATCGGCACCTGCTTGCCGAAATTGCTGACGCTGTCTTCCGGAAGCGTCGATGGAATGAGCGGCGTCCAGATCGGCCCCGGGGCCACGGCATTGGCGCGAATGCCCTTCTCGGCCAGAAGCTGGGCCAAGCCGGCGGTAAAATTCTGGATTGCGCCCTTGGTCGTGGCATAGGCCAGCAGCGTCGGGTTCGGATTGTCCGAATTGATCGAAGCCGTATTGATGATGGCGCTGCCGGGCTTCATATGGGCGACTGCCGCCTTGGTCAGGTAGAACATCGCGTGGATGTTGACCTTGAAGGTCAGCTCCCACTCCTCGTCGCTGATCTCGTCAATGCTCTTGAAGCTTGCCTGGTGCGCGGCATTGTTGACGAGAATGTCGATACCGCCAAGCTCCTTAACCGCCGTCTCGACGATCTGCCGGCAATGGGCCGGGTCCTGAATATCGCCGCTGACGAGCACGGCCTTGCGCCCGGCCTGTTCGACGAGCCGCTTCGTCTCGTCGGCATCCTCGTCCTCGTCGAGGTAGGAGATCAACAGATCGGCGCCTTCCCGGGCATAAGCGATGGCCACCGCCCGGCCGATGCCGCTATCGCCGCCGGTTATGATTGCCCGCTTGCCCTTGAGCCGTTCGGATCCGCGGTAGGTTTTTTCCCCATGATCGGGAACCGGATCCATCTGGGCCGTGAAACCCGGCATCGGCTGTTTCTGGGATGGGAAAGGGGGTGTTGGATAATGCGTCATCATAGCCTCCTGAGTTGAGGGAAAACTCAGGCTGCGGCCGGTTGTTCCAACGGCGTTGCGGCCAGATCGCTTTCCGAATAAAATGACTAGAAAATTGGTCACGAGGACAATGCGATGGCACGTGTCAACCTGGCGGAAGCGAAAGCCCACCTGAGCGAGTTGCTCAATAGGGTGGAGGCCGGCGAAACCGTCGAGATATTGCGGCACGGCAAGCCGGTGGCGCGGCTCGTGCCGGTGAAGATGCCGAAACAACCGATCGATGTCGAACGGCTGAAAGCACTGACGGCCTCGATGAAGCCCCCGGCCGAGCCGGTCGATTCCGCGACCTTCATTCGCGATCTGCGCGATACCGATCGTTATTGATGCTTTATATCGACACATCAGCCCTCGTCGCCGCCTGGACGGTCGAAACCCGCACGGACGACGTGCAGCAATGGCTGGCGGAGCGTCGATCCGAGGAGATCGCCGTCAGCAGCTGGACGATAACCGAATTTTCAAGCGCCATCGCGCTCAAGGCGCGAAACGGACAGATCGATCCGGCCGATCGCAGCAAAGCTTTGGCCCTGTTCAAGGAACTATGTTCGACAACCTTCGAGTGCCTGCCGATATCACGGACGCACTTCATCGAAGCGGCGCGAATGATCGAACAGTTCAATATCGGTCTTCGTGCCGGTGATGCACTGCATCTCGCCATCGCAATCGATAGCGACGCCACGCTCGTCACGCTGGACAAAGGGCTGGCAAAAGCCTGCAGCCTCATCGGAGCGCGTCACCGCTTGTTATGAGGTCGGCGGTATCGGCGGATGCGGAAATCACGCAGTCTCCTGGTTCCACCGCCGCCACATTCGCACCGACGATCAACCTACAAAATGTTGCGATTTGCCACAGCGACCGCTGTGCCATAGTAATGTAATATGGTTGCAGTGTTCATGAGGTGCATGGAATTGGACGGAAAGACATCGCCCGCAGTTTACTCCGAAGATGAGAGCCTTGCCGGCGAAGCCGGCGGCAAGGGCGCGCGTCGTGCCCGCGTCAGTGGCATCGACCGCGCTCTTCAGGTGATTGATCATCTCTATGAGACAGGATCGCCGGCCGGCGTCTATGCCATCGCCAAGGCGGTGAAGGCGCCGCTATCGACCGTCTACGTCATCGTCGACGACCTCGTCGAGAAGAACATGCTGACGCGCCAGGCGGACGGCTCGATCTGGCTCGGTGCGCGGCTTTATCATTATGGTCTCGCCTACGCGCGATCACTGGATTTCATGAGCATCGCCACCCACGAAATGCACGATCTCTGTCGCCAGGCCGGCGAAACCGTGCAGGTCTGCGGCCGTGACGGCGATTACATGCTGGTGCTTGCCATGGCCGACGGCCCGAGCCACTTCCAGGTGGCGTCTCGCGTCGGCACCCGGGTGCCTCTCAACTGGACGGCATCGGGCCGCCTGCTCGTCGGCCATCTGCCCGAAGAGGAACGCATCGAGCTTTTCAAGCGTTGCGCCCGCTCGTCACCGACCGGCCGCGCCGAGATCGATCCGCGCACGCTATCGGAAGCGGCCGGCAAAGCCTTCGAGTCGCGCCTGTCGATCCAGGCCGGTGAATCCGATTATGCGGTCGCCTGCATCGCCTCGCCGATCTGCGATCGCGATGGCCAGTGCGTCGCCACCATTTCGATCGTGCTGCCGGAGCAGAAGGCCTTTTCCGATGAGAACCATTATACGGCGCATGTGCGCAATTCGGCGGAGCGGATCGAAAAACTGATGGGTTGGCGCAACCGCTGAAGCGCTTCTCAACCATCCGAGCAGCTTGCGGCATGACTGCATGATGGCTATATTGCTGTCATTGACAGCAACTGCGAGGGTTTGAATATGGCCGTTCTGACAGTTCGAAATGTGCCCGATGAAGTGCATCGGGCATTGCGCGTGCGGGCGGCCATGCACGGCCGCAGCACCGAGGCGGAAGTTCGTGAAATCCTGGAAAGTGCGGTGAAGCCGGAGCAACGCATTCGTATGGGGGATGCCTTGGCGGCGCTCAGTCGGCAGCAGGGGCTGACCGATGATGATTTCGCAGTGTTCGATCAGGTACGCGACAGCGCGCCGGCGGAGCCGTTGAAGTTTGAATGATCGTCCTGGATACGAACGTCCTTTGCGAGGCGATGAAACCGGCTCCTAATCCGGCAGTGCGTTCGTGGCTGAACGAGCAGGTCGCTGAAACCTTGTATCTATCGAGTGTGACCTTGGCCGAACTGCTGTTTGGCATCGGTACGTTGCCGGACGGTCGGCGCAAAGCGGCTCTGAGCGAAACGCTCGGCGGCGTGCTCGACCTGTTTGGCGATCGGATATTGCCGTTCGACGTCGGAGCGGCCCGGCATTATGCCGACCTTGCCGTCAGAGCGCGAGCGGACGGCAAAGGCTTCCCAACGCCCAATGGATATATCGCCGCCATTGCCGCTTCGAAGGGCTTTATGATCGCAACGCGCGACGTGAGCCCGTTTGAGGCGGCAGGACTGATTGTCATAAATCCCTGGAACCATCGATCATCTGAGGCCTCTCAGGAGGATTCATGATCGAATCCCGCCTCGCAGCGATCTACCTGTAGGAATAACCGTGGCTGTGACGCACGAGCCTGCGCGCCCGCGGCACGTACCGGCTGGCGGTGACGGCCTCGGCGCCCATCACCGCGTAGCGCGGCTCGAACAGTCTGTTCAGGACCGAGACATCGCCATTGGAATCCGTCGTTTCGAGCTCGGAGTCGACGAGGTCGAAAATGGTGAATTCGGCTGGCGCGCCAACGGAAAGCCGGTCTTCCATCGGCAGTTTGATGACCGAGGCCGGCGCATGGGTGACGGCTTCCACGACTTTGTCGAGGGGCATGCCGACGCTCAGCAGTTTCGACATCGTCGTCGCCAGGTCCCAGACCGGAAAGTTCATCGAATGGCCGTGCAGGTCGGTCGAGATCGAGAACGGCAGAAGCCCGCGCGCGATCGCCGCTTCGGCAACCTTGAAGGAGAAGGAGGCGCCGCCATGGCCGATGTCGAGGCGGATGCCTTCGGAGGCGCAGCGCTGGGCGAGATTGAAGAGATCCTCGTCCTCCATGATGCTCGAACCGGCCTTGCCGTTGAAGCAATGGGTGACGACGTCGCCGGGGCCGAGGATTTCGAGCACTTCGTCGTAAAGCGCCGGCGGTTCGCCGACATGGACCATCATCGGCACTTTCAGGATCTTGGCGATCTTCTTGCCGAGCTTGACGGGAGTGACGCCCCAGGAGCCGGTGATGACATGGCTCGCGCGCACCTTGATGCCGACGATGTGCTCGCTGTTTGCGGCGTAGACTTCGAGAATGCGGTCGAGATCGATATCCCTGATATCCCTGAGTTCGGCGACACGGTTGCAGGCGACGAGGCCGATCGAGCCGAGGTTCAGGAAGGCCTTGATGCGCTCACGTGAGGGCTCGATGATATACTCGCGGAAGCCATGGAAATTCGCCTCGCCGGCCGAACCGGCGTCGACCAGGGTGGTGACGCCGCGCTCGAGACCGCATTCGGAGGGGCGGATGGAGATATCGGTGCCGCCATGCCAGATGTGCACGTGCAGATCGATCCAGCCCGGCGAAATGAAGGCACCCTTGGCGTCGATGTGTCTCACATCTTCAGAGGCCGGAAGCGACGGACCGATCCCGGCGATACGGCCCTCGGCATTGACGAGAATATCGATCACCCCCTCGGATGCGCCCGCACCGAAGGCCATCGGCCTGACATTGGTGAGGAGAAGCGGCTTCTTCGCCTGGTCGCCCGACATGATCATATTTCAAATTCCATAGTTATGTTATGTAAATCCTTATAATAGAATAAAGCTGAAGAGACTGCTGTCAAGGGAAATGAAGCGCAGCCGGCCGCACGACAACGGCGGCCGCGCGCTGGCTGTAAACCGCGCTCGCCGTCAAGAAGCGGCAAATTTTCTCAGCGATTTCAATCCCGCAGGATTGAGTAGTCAAGCCGTTCGAGGTGGTCTGGATCGGCGATGGCGTCGATTGCCGCAATCCTGTCGCCGGCGATAGTAAACGCCACCACGACGCGGATCCGATCCGCGATACGCACGACGAAGCCAAGCTCGCCGTCGACGATGGCGATTTCTGCCGCCTGCGCCCGGCCCTTGAACAATTCTGCCACTTCCGATGCGCCGCGCCTTTCGCCGAAGGCGCCGAAACGCGCCGCCGTCGCATCCAGCCGAAACACGACATCGGGGGCGAGCACGGCAATCAGCGCCTGCAGATCGCCGTTGCGCGACGCCGTCAGAAAGGCTTCCGCAATCGTTCGCTTGCGGTTGAGATCGACATCCGGCGTCTCGTCCACGCCCTGCACCCGGCGGCGGGCACGGCTCGCGAGCTGACGGGCGGCGGCGGATGACCGGCCGATAATCGGCGCAATTTCATCGAACGGAAGATCGAACATGTCGTGCAGTACGAAGGCAACCCGTTCGGCAGGCGCCAGCGTCTGCAACACGACGAGCAGCGCCACGCCCACCGAATCGGCGAAGGCGGCGTCGCGTTCCGGATCCTTGGCCGGATCGGCGATCGCTGCATGGACCGATGTCTCCAGCGGCTCCTCGCGCCGGGTCTTGCGGGCACGCAGCATATCGAGGCAGATGCGCGCCACCACCGTCGTCAGCCAGCCGCCGAGATTGCCGACGTCAGTCCTATCCGCGCGGGTGAGCCGCAGCCAGGCCTCTTGAACGGCGTCTTCGGCCTCGCTGCGCGAGCCGAGCATGCGATAGGCCGCGGCCTTCAGATGCGCCCGGTTCGCCTCGAATTGATCGGCCAGCCAATTATTCTCGTTCATCCGTCACATTCCTTCGCTGCGTTCCGTCACATCGATGACGAATGAAACCGGGCCGGTGTGACAGCGCCGGCGGATCGTCGCACCCTAAACGCATCAAGGAGACATATCATGCAGGAGAGAATGGGAAATCCCGCCCTCGTGCTTCCAGAAGCCATGCAGGCGCTCAATGCACTCAGCAAGGTGCCGACCGAAACAGGCCTTTCGCCGAAGCTACTTGAACTCGTCAATCTGCGCGCCAGCCAGATCAACGGCTGCAGCGTCTGCATCGATGGTCATTGGCGCATTGCCCGCAAGCACGGCGAAACGGACGAGCGGCTCTTTGCCGTCGCCGGCTGGCGCGACGCCCCGTATTACAGCGAGGCTGAACGCGCCGCCCTCGCCTTGACCGAGGCCGTGACCCGCACCAGCGACCGCGCCGACCCAGTGCCCGACGATATCTGGGACGAGGCAACCCGGCATTATGACGGCCGGAGCCTTGCCGCGCTTGTCATCGCCATCGCCAATATCAATGTCTGGAACCGGCTGAACATCGCCACCCGTCAGATCGCCGGCGCCTGGAAACCCTGAGCGTCGATTGCCGGCAGCGTTTCACCCCGCGCTGCCGGCGATCCACACTTCTATTCAGCCCGGCAGCTCAGATGATGCCGCCGCCGCCGGCAACGGAAGCCGGACGCTCGGCCGCCACCTTTTTGCGGTAGCCGCTGGCGCGGTAGGCGGCAATCGGGTCGATCGCGCCGCCGGCCCGGCGGCGAGCCTCGGCAAGGATCGGCTCGACATCGGCGCGATAGGCGCGCTTCAGCGTTTCCGACGCCATCAGCGCATCATTATCCTGCTGATAGCCGTCGAGCGCCTTGCGGTCGACGATGAGCGCCTGCGCATAGGCGCGGCGGATTTCGTTGGCGCTGTTGATCAGGCTTTCGATCGGATCGGTGACATTGTGCGACTGGTCGATCATATGGGCCGGATTGAAGTCGTTGACGCCGCGCTGCTCGGCATCGACCAGCTCGTTGAAAACCAGGAACAGCCGGTAGGGATCGATGACGCCGGCATCGAGATCGTCGTCACCATATTTCGAATCGTTGAAGTGGAATCCGCCGAGCTTGCCGAACTGGATCAGGCGGGCGACGATCATCTCGATATTGGTGTTCGGCGCATGGTGACCGAGATCGACGAGGCAATGGGCCTTGGGCCCGAGCGTCTGGGCGATCAGATAATTGGTGCCCCAATCCTGCACGATCGTCGAATAGAAGGCCGGCTCGTACATCTTGTGCTCGGAGAACAGCTTCCAGTCGTCGGGCAACGCTTTGTAAATGTCAGCCATCGAGGCGAGGTAACGCTCGAAGGCCTTGGTGAAATTGCTCTGGCCGGGGAAGTTCGAACCGTCGCCGATCCAAACTGTCAGCGCCTTGGAGCCGATCGCCTTGCCGATCTCGATACATTCGAGATTGTGCTCGACCGCCTGGGCGCGTGTTGCCGCGTCGGTGTGGCTGAGCGAGCCGTATTTGTAGGAATGAGCCTGGCCGGGCGCATCGGAAAAGGTGTTCGAATTCATCGCGTCGAAACCGAGGCCGAGCGCATCGCCCTTGGCCTTCAATTCCTTCGCATCCGCCTTGTCCCAGGGAATATGCAGCGAGACGTTCGGCGTCGCCTGCGTCAGCTGATTGATGACGGCGCAATCGTCGAGCTTGTCGAAGATGCCGCGCGGCTCACCGGCGCCCGGAAAACGGGCAAAGCGCGTGCCGCCGGTGCCGACACCCCAGGAGGGAACGGCGACGAAAAATTCGGAGACCTTACGGGTGATTGCTTCGATATCGACGCCGCGGCGGTCAAGGTGCGCACCCAGCGCCTCGTAATCGGCTTTCAAGGCCGCAGCCCGCTTGTCGTTTTCTGTCGCGATAAGATCCTGCGCGATTCTGAACTCGGCCATTTATTCCTCCCACTGATGCAATTTCTACATTGGGACCGCCGTGGAGCCGCCCCTCATCCGCCTGCCGGCACCTTCTCCGTCCCACTCCAACTTTTCGCTGGGCAAGTCCCCTCTCCCCGTCATGACGGGGAGAGGGTTAGGGTGAGGGGCAGACGCATCCACTCGTCAAAATCACCGCGTAAAGCTCTGCACGTTGCCGGCATCGACGTTGATGATGTTGCCGGTCGATTTTGCCGAAAGGTCAGATGCCAGGAAATAGATCGCCTCGGCGATATCCTCCGGAAACACGTTGAGTTTCAGCATCGAGCGCTTGCGGTAATGTTCCTCGAGATCATCGACCTCGATCTTCGAGGACGCGGCGCGCTGCTCGCGCCATTCGCCGCTCCAGATCTTCGAACCGCGCAGCACCGCATCCGGGTTGACCGTGTTGACGCGGATGCCGGCATCGGCGCCTTCCAGCGCCAGGCAGCGGGCAAGATGAATTTCGGCGGCCTTCGCCGTGCAATAGGCAGACGCGTTCGGCGAAGCGGCAAGACCGTTCTTCGAGGCGACGAAGACGATGTTGCCGCCGAGCGCCTGGCGGCGGAACAGGCGGAAGGCCTCCCGCGAGACGAGGAAATAGCCGGTCGCGAGGATATCGATATTGCGGTTCCAGGTTGAAAGCTCGGTGGCTTCAATCGGCGCGGAGGAGGCAATGCCGGCATTCGAGACGAGGATATCGACGCCGCCGAATTCGACCGAAGCTTCGGCGAAGGAGGCGATCACCGCATCTTCCTTGGTGACGTCGAGCCGAACGCTGCGCACAGCGTCAGCGCCGTATTTCTTGACGAAATCGACCTCTGTGCTTTCGAGTGCTGCCTGATCGATATCGGCAAGCACCACACAGGCGCCCTCGCCGACGAGGCGCGCGGCCGTCGCCCGGCCGATGCCGCCGGCGCCGCCGGTGACGAAGGCGACCTTGCCGGCAAGGCTCTTCGGCTTCGGCATGCGTTGCAGCTTGGCCTCTTCGAGCAGCCAGTATTCGATATCGAAGGCTTCCTGCTCAGGCAGGCCCTGATATTCCGAAACCGTCGAGGCCCCGCGCATGACGTTGATGGCGTTGACGTAGAATTCGCTGGCGATGCGGGCCGTCGCCTTGTCGCGGGCAAAGGACAACATGCCGACGCCGGGAACGAGGAAGATGACAGGATTGGAATCGCGCATGGCGGGCGAATTGTCATGCTTGCAGTCGTTATAATAGCGGGCGTAATCGGCGCGGTAATCTTCCAGCGCCTTGTCGAGACCGGCGACGATCGCATCGACATCGGGCTTGGCGGGGTCGAAATCGACAATCAGCGGCCGGATCTTGGTGCGCAGGAAGTGGTCCGGGCAGCTGGTGCCGAGCGCGCCGAGCGGGCGCAGGTTCTTCGAGTTGACGAATTCCAGAACCGCGTCCTGATCGTCGAAATGGCCGAGCTTGCGCTCCTGCTTGCCGATGCGGCCGCGAATTTCGGGCATCAGGCGGGCGGCGATTGCGCGGCGCTCGGTGACGGGCAGGCTCTGCGTCAGCGCACCGCCGAAAATCGTCTTGCCTTCGGTCTTTTCGGCAAACCAGACGATCGCCTTGTTGATGATGTCGAGCGTCAGTTCATAGCAGGCCTTGGCATCGTTTGCCCAAGTGAAGAGACCATGGCTTTCGAGCACGACGCCCTTGGCGTTCGGGTTCGCCTTGACGAAGGCTTCGAGATCGAGGCCGAGCTGGAAGCCCGGACGGCGCCAGGGCAGCCAGCCGATCTCGTCACCGAAGATCTGCTTGGTCAATTCTCTGGAGTTCTTCGAGGCGGCAATGGCGATGATCGCGTCGGGATGCATGTGGTCGACATGGGTGAACGGCACGAAGCCGTGTAGCGGCGTGTCGATCGAAGCAGCGCGACCGTTCAGGTTGAAGGTGCAGTGCGGCAAGAAACCGACCATGCGGTCTTCGTCCTCGACACCCCTATAGATGCCCTTCAGCGATTCCAGCTTGTCCTGGTAGAGCGTCGCGAAGCCGTCGAGCTTGATGGTGCCGACATCGCCGCCCGAGCCCTTGACCCAGAGCACCTTGACCTTGCCGCCATCAAGCGGATCGGTTTCCATCACCTTCGCCGAGGTGTTGCCGCCGCCGTAATTGGTGATGCGCTTGTCGGCGCCGAGCAGATTGGAGCGATAGAGCAGCTTGCCGGGTTCGTCGAGGCCTGCCGCGTAACCATCATCCCACCGGTTTTCCAGAAGCCGGACGTTCGCCGCCATGTCATCCTCCCATAATAGGCTTGCAAGGCGCCGCAATCCCAGCGCCCTTTCGCTCACGGTATCGCGCATCAAAAGTACGCTTGTCAATCGAAAACGATCAAATTCGATTATTGTGCAGCGCAATATGAAAATTTATGATCGTTTGTGATTGACAGCCTTTAACGGATACGAAATAAATATGACAAGAGGAGGAGCCCAATGCACGAACGCGAACGCCATCGCATCATCTTAAGCGCCGTTCAGGAAAAGTCCGTCGTGACGATCCAGGACATTTCCGAGTTGACGGAAGCTTCTGAAGCGACGATCCGGCGCGATATTGCGGCCCTTCATGTGCAGGGCAAGATCCGCCGTGTCCGCGGCGGCGCCGAAGCAGTGCATCCGCCGCAGCTCGGCAATCTCGCCGGCCGGCCCTTCCGGGTTTCAGAATCAGTCAACATCGATAAAAAGCGCGCAATTGCGCGCGCAGCCGTCGATCTCTGCGAGGCCGGCGACGCCATCATCATCAATGGCGGCACGACGACGTTCCAGATGGTGCATTACATGGCTGGCCACCGCATGCAGGTGATGACCAATTCTTTTGCCATCGCCGAACATCTGGTGAAGCATTCCAAGAACACGGTGACGGTGCCGGGCGGCGCGATCTATCGCGAACAGAGCCTCATCCTGTCGCCTTTCGACAATGATGCGATCCGCAATTTTTATGCGCGGCGCATGTTCATCGGTGCGCAGGGCGTCGGCCCGCTCGGCATCATGGAGGCGGACGCCCTCATCATCCAGAGCGAGCAGAAGCTGATGCACCAGGCCGACGAACTCGTCGTCATGGTCGATTCAAGCAAGTTCAATCGCCGGTCGAGCCTCATTCTTTGCGCGCTCGACCGTGTTTCTGCGATCATCACCGATGACGGGATTTCGGAAGAGGCAGCTCGCATGGTCGAGAATGCCGGCATCCGGCTCGTCGTCGCCAGCCCGGTGGCGCAGCTTACGAAGGAGGATTCCTCGTCGGTCGCGTGAGGCGCCGCCGAGGTGTGGAAGTCTAATCTTAATGGGAGGAAAGTGACATGAAATTCGCAAAGACACTGGCGCTCGGCGCAGCGCTCGCCATCGCCATGATGGCCGGCACTGCCAGCGCCAAGGACATCAAGATCGGCCTCGTGGTGAAGTCGCTCGGCAATGGTTTCTTCGACGCCGCCAACAAGGGCGCCCAGGAAGCCGCCAAGGAACTCGGCGGCGTGGAAGTGATCTACACCGGTCCGACGTCGACGACGGCCGAAGGCCAGATCGAAGTGATCAACTCGCTGATCGCTCAAGGCGTCGATGCCATCGCCGTTTCGGCCAACGATCCCGACGCGCTCGTTCCGGCGCTGAAGAAGGCAACCCAGCGCGGCATCAAGGTGATCTCCTGGGATTCCGGTGTTGCACCCGAAGGCCGCATCCTGCAGCTCAACCCGTCCTCCAACGAACTGATCGGCAAGATGTGCCTGACGCTCGCCAAGGATCATCTGGAAGGCGGCAAGGGTGACTTCGCCATCCTGTCGGCAACAACCACCTCGACCAACCAGAACATCTGGATCGACCAGATGAAGAAGCAGCTCAAGGATTTCCCGGGCCTCAACCTCGTCACCACGGTCTATGGCGACGACCTCTCGGACAAGTCCTATCGTGAAGCCGAAGGCCTCTTGAAGTCGAACCCGAACGTCAAGGTCATCGTCGCTCCGACGACGGTCGGCGTTCTCGCCGCTTCCAAGGTCGTCGAAGACAAGGGCCTCGTCGGCAAGGTCTACGTCACCGGTCTCGGCCTTCCGTCCGAAATGGCCGGCGCGATCAAGTCGGGCGCCACGAAGGAATTCGCCATCTGGAATCCGATCGACCTCGGCTACTCCGCCACCCAGATCGCCTATCGCCTCGTCAAGGGCGAGACCGACGGCAAGCCGGGCAGCGAAATTAACGCCGGCCGCATGGGCAAGATCAAGGTCGGCGACAACGGCGAAGCCGCCATGGCCGATCCCTTCGTCTACAATGCTTCGAACATCGACCAGTTCTCCAAGGTCTTCTGATCCGGAGCGACGTTTAAGAGCCCGGCGGCCGATGGCCGCCGGGATTTCCCATTCGACACTGGTAGAAATCTGATGAACGCCGCCTTTCAACAACCCGTCACGGACAGCAAAACCGGCGATGCGCCCGCCATTCTGGAAATGCGCGGCATCTCCCAGATCTTTCCGGGCGTGAAAGCGCTCGACAATGTCAGCATCGCGCTCCATCCCGGTACGGTCACCGCGTTGATCGGCGAAAACGGCGCCGGCAAGTCGACGCTCGTCAAGATCCTGACCGGCATCTACAGGCCGAACGAAGGCGAGATCCTGGTCGACGGCCGGACAGTGACCTTCGCCAGCGCCCAGGCCGCGATCGATGCCGGCGTCACCGCTATCCACCAGGAAACCGTGCTGTTCGACGAGCTGACGGTTGCCGAAAACATCTTCCTCGGCCATGCGCCGCGCACGCGCTTCCGCACCATCGACTGGCAGGTGATGAACAGCCGCTCGAAGACGCTGCTGACGGCGCTCGAAAGCAATATCGATCCGACGATCCGGCTGAAGGACCTCTCGATTGCGCAGCGCCACTTGGTGGCGATCGCCCGCGCTTTGTCGATCGAAGCCCGCATCGTCATCATGGACGAGCCGACGGCCGCCCTCTCCCGCAAGGAGATCGACGATCTCTTCCGCATCATCAAGGGCCTGAAGGAACAGGGCAAGGCGATCCTGTTCATCAGCCACAAGTTCGACGAGCTTTACGAGATCGCCGACGACTTCGTCGTCTTCCGCGACGGCCGCGCCGTCGGCGGGGGCCGGCTCAAGGAAACGCCGCAGGACGAGATCGTCCGCATGATGGTCGGCCGCGACGTCGAAAACGTCTTTCCGAAGATCGACGTGGCGATCGGCGCTCCGGTGCTCGAGGTGGAAAAATACAGCCACCGCACCGAATTCCGCGATATTTCGCTGACCCTGCGCAAGGGTGAGATTCTCGGCATTTACGGCCTGATCGGCGCCGGGCGGTCGGAACTCGCACAGTCGCTCTTCGGCATCACCCGGCCGCTCTCCGGCCGGCTGACGCTGGAAGGCCGGGAAATTTCGATCAACTCGCCGCATGATGCCATCAAGGCCGGCATCGTCTATGTGCCGGAAGAGCGCGGCCGCCACGGCCTGGCGCTGCCGATGCCGATCTACCAGAACATGACGCTGCCGTCGCTGACGCGGACCTCGCGCAAGGGTTTCCTGCAGGCGGCGGAGGAATTCGCGCTCGCCCGCAAATATGCCGAGCGGCTGGATCTGCGCGCTGCCGCCCTCTCCGTGCCGGTCGGCACCCTGTCGGGCGGCAACCAGCAGAAGGTCGTCATCGGCAAGTGGCTCGCCACCATGCCCAAGGTCATCATCCTCGATGAGCCGACCAAGGGCATTGACATCGGTTCGAAGGCTGCCGTCCACGGCTTCATCAGCGAGCTTGCCGCTGAAGGCCTTTCCATCATCATGATCTCTTCCGAACTGCCCGAGATCATCGGCATGTCGGACCGTGTGCTGGTCATGAAGGAAGGTCTGTCGGCCGGGTTCTTCGAGCGCGATCAGCTTTCGCCGGAAGCGCTGGTGCGCGCGGCAACCGGAAATGCATGAGGTGACGGCATGGCCAAACTGATCAAAAAACGCGAAACCCTGCTCTTTGCCATCATCGTCGTGATGATCGTCGTCTTCTCGACGCGGGCCGCCGATTTCGCCACACCGGATAATCTCGCCGGTATCTTCAATGACACCGCGATCCTCATCATCCTGGCGCTTGCCCAGATGACTGTTATTCTGACGAAATCGATCGATCTTTCGGTTGCCGCCAACCTCGCCTTTACCGGCATGGCGATCGCGATGATGAACGCCGCCTTTCCCGGCCTGCCGTTGATCGTGCTGATCCTTGCCGCGGTGGCGATCGGCGCAGCCCTCGGCACCATCAACGGCTTCCTCGTCTGGCGCCTCGAAATCCCGCCGATCGTCGTCACCCTCGGCACCCTCACCATCTATCGCGGCATGGCCTTCGTGCTCTCGGGCGGCGCCTGGGTAAACGCACACCAGATGACGCCGACCTTCCTCGCCGTTCCCCGCACGCCGATCCTCGGCCTGCCGGTGCTGAGCTGGGTCGCGATCATCATCGTCGCGCTGATGTACATGCTGCTGCGCTATAGCCAGTTTGGCCGCTCGGCCTATGCAACCGGCGGCAATCCGACGGCTGCCGTCTATGCCGGCATCGATACCGGCCGGACGAAATTCCTCGCCTTCGTGCTGTCGGGCGCGCTCGCCGGCCTTTCCAGCTATCTCTGGGTATCGCGTTACGCCGTCGCCTATGTCGATATCGCCAACGGCTTCGAGCTCGACAGCGTTGCGGCCTGCGTCATCGGCGGCATCTCGATTGCCGGTGGCGTCGGCTCGGTCGCCGGCACCGTCCTCGGGGCGCTCTTCCTCGGCGTCATCAAGAACGCCCTGCCGGTCATCGGCATTTCGCCCTTCACGCAGATGGCGATCTCCGGAACCGTCATCATTCTCGCCGTTGCCTTCAACGCCCGGCGTGAGCGCAACCGGGGCCGCATCATCCTGCGCGATCGCGCCGCAGCCGAAATCAGAACGGAGGCCGCAGCATGAGCACCGTATCCATCCACAAAAAGCGCGTCATCCCCGACCGCCTCGGCACGCCCTTCCGCCGCATCGTCGCAAGCTGGGAAGTGCTGCTCTTCGGTGTCGCCGTCCTGATCTTCATCTTCAACTCCCTGGCCTCGCCCTACTTCCTCGATGCCTGGAACCTCTCGGACGCCACCTTCAACTTCACCGAAAAGGCGATGATTGCCTTCGCCATGGCGCTGCTCGTCATCTCGGGCGAGATCGACCTCTCGGTTGCCGCCATCATCGCGCTCGCCTCGACGGCGATGGGGGCGGCGGCCCAGCTTGGCATCGGCACACCGGGCCTGGTTCTGATCGGCCTCGGCACCGGCCTAACCTGCGGCATCTTCAACGGCGTGCTGGTCTCGGTGCTGAAGCTGCCGTCGATCGTCGTCACCATCGGCACGATGAGCCTGTTCCGCGGCATTTCCTATATCGTGCTCGGCGACCAGGCTTACGGCAAATATCCGGCCGATTTCGCCTATTTTGGTCAGGGTTATGTCGTCTGGGTGTTCTCGTTCGAATTCGTGCTGTTCATCGTGCTGGCGATCCTTTTTGCCATCCTGCTGCATGCGACGAATTTCGGCCGTCAGGTCTATGCGATCGGCAACAATGATTTCGCCGCCCGCTTCTCCGGCATCCCGGTCGAGCGCGTCAAATTCATCCTCTTCCTGCTGACCGGCATCATGAGCGGCATTGCCGCCGTCTGTCTGACCTCGCGCCTCGGCTCGACCCGGCCCTCGATCGCTCAGGGCTGGGAACTCGAAGTCGTCACCATGGTCGTGCTCGGCGGCATCTCGATCCTCGGCGGCTCCGGCACGATCGGCGGCGTCGTCATCGCCGCCTTCGTCATGGGCCTCGTCACCTTCGGCCTCGGTCTCTTGAACGTGCCGGGCATCGTCATGTCGATCTTCATCGGCCTGCTTCTCATCATCACCATCGCGATCCCGATCGTCGCCCGCCGCATCAAGCTCATGAGCTCCCGATGACCTTGGAAAAACACGCTTTCAAGATGCAGCTTAATCCCGGCATGGAAGCCGAATACCGCAAGCGGCATGACGAGATCTGGCCGGAACTGGTCGATCTCCTGCACCAGTCGGGCGCCAGCGACTATTCCATCCATCTGGACCGCGACACCAACACACTGTTCGGCGTGCTGACGCGGCCGAAGGACCATACGATGGCAAGCCTGCCGGAGCATCCCGTCATGAAGAAATGGTGGGCGCATATGGCGGATATCATGGCGACGAACCCGGACAATTCGCCCGTTCAAAGCGACCTCGTCACCCTCTTTCATATGCCATGAACGCTCCTTCCTATCGCCGCATCGCCGTTCTCGACATCGGCAAGACCAATGCCAAGGTGGTGGTGCTCGACGCTGGGACAGGCGCCGAGATCGCCGTCCTGAAACGCCCGAACGTTACGATCAAAACCGGTCCCTACCCGCATTACGACACAGAGGCCCTCTGGTCCTTCGCGCTCGATTCGCTGAAACGCCTTGCGCAGGCGCCTGGTTTCGACGCTATTTCGATCACCACCCACGGGGCCGCAGCCGCACTGCTCGATCGGGACGGTGCGCTCGCGATGCCGGTGATCGACTACGAACACGAATATCCGCAAGAAATTCGCGATGCCTATACGGCCTTGCGCCCCTCCTTCGACGAAACCTTTTCGCCGCGCCTGGCGATGGGCCTCAATGTCGGCGCGCAGCTGCACTATCAGAAGAGCGCCTTTCCCGCGGAATTCGGCAAGGTCGCGACCATTCTCACCTATGCGCAATATTGGACGGCGCGGCTGACGGGTGTCGCCGCCAACGAGCTGACCTCGCTCGGCTGCCATACCGACCTCTGGAACCCGAAGACCGGCAACTATTCCTCGCTGATCGACAGGCTCGGCATTCGCGGCCTGATGGCGCCGGTCCGCTCCGCCTTCGATGCGCTCGGCCCTGTTCTGCCTGAAATCGCCGCAGAGCTCGGCCTTGCCGCGCGCGTGCCGGTCTATTGCGGCATTCACGATTCCAACGCCTCGCTGCTGCCGCATCTCGTCAACCGGACGGCCCCCTTCGCCGTGGTCTCCACCGGCACCTGGGTCATCAATTTCGGTGTCGGCGGCGATCTCGACCATCTCGATGCCAAACGCGATGCGCTCGCCAATGTCGATGCCTACGGCCGGGCCGTCCCCTCCTCGCGTTTCATGGGTGGGCGGGAATTCGAGATCCTGTCGGCCGAAATCGGCCCGGTCGATGAAAAGGCCGCCCAGGCGGCGATCGGCGCCGTCGTCGACAAGGGCATGATGCTGCTGCCCAACATCGCCCCCGGTTCCGGCCCTTTTCCCGGAAAAGCGAGCCGCTGGATCGACGCCGACGAGGCGAGCCGCGAGGAACGTCACGCCGTCGCCTGCCTCTATCTCGCTTTGATGACCGACGCCTGCCTCGGACTGATCGGCGCCAAAGGCCCCATCATCGTCGAAGGGCCCTTTGCGCTCAACGAAACGTATCTGAAGCTGCTTGCCGCCCTTGCCGACCGCGAGGTCGTGGCCCTTCCCGGCTCGACCGGCACCAGCCAGGGGGCCGCCCTTCTCACCGGCATCCGGCCGGCATCGGGCGCCGAAACGCATATTCCACCGGCCGAGATCGCGGGGCTCGCCGCTTATCGCGATCGCTGGTCCGCGACGATGGAATAAGCATTTCCGACTACGGTTGAAGAACGGGCTTGCTCGCCCCTGCCCTGCGGTTAGTGTGCCCTCGAAAACCAAGTCAAGGAGACAGCATGACAGAGGCATTCGATCCACGTGCCCTTGCAACCGGACTGCACCGCCTGCGCCAGGCCGGAAGACAGGAAGAAACCGGGAATTTCACCCTGCCGGCCGATCTGCATCAGGCGATGGAGGCGCAGAATTTCCTCGCTGCCGCGGAGAATATTTCCAGCAACGCCTGGAAGGTGACGGTCTCGCCGGAGGGTCAGGCGGTCACGGGTCCCCTGCATCCCTATGCCGAAGCCGCCTCGGGCGCGAACATTCCCTGGTTTCCTGGCATGAAATTCGAGACCGAGATCGCCGTGCGCCTCGGCAAGGATCTGCCGATCCGCACCGGCGCTCCCTACAGCCGCGCCGAAGTGGTCGAAGCGATCTCCGCCGTCCATCTCGGGGCCGAGCTGCTGGTCAGCGCCGTGAGGGAAAGCGGCAGCATCTCCTTTCTGCTGTTTACCTCAGACCGCCTCGGCAATAGCGGCTATGTGCTCGGCCCGAAGCTCGACAAAAGCGTCGTCGATACCGCCGGCGGCATGCCGCTCAAGGTCACCCATGCCGGCCGCACGATCTATGACGGCCCGGCCCAGCATCCGAAGGGCGACGTTCTCACCTGGCTTGTCGATTACGCCAATGACGGCTTGCGTCCCGAGACATCGCTGAAGGCCGGCGCGCTCATCACCACAGGCACGTTGAGCGGCGCGGTCGTCCTGACCGAACCCGGCGAGACCGACATCCTGTTCGGCGATGCCAGACTGAGCTTCTCGGTGTCAAAGGGTTGATTGAACACCGGCCCTCCGCCGGCCGATTTCAACCGTATGCCGAAGCGTAAGTTGACAACTCCGGTTTAGTTTTGCAGGGAAAGGGAGGGCTCACCCTCCCGAGCCCGTTCGCAGCGCCGAACCTGGAGCAGACACATGTCTTCGCCTTTCCTTGCCCTGTCGGCAATCGAATATGCCCTGGGGCCAAAATCCATCCTGCATGGTATCGACCTGACGCTGGAGCAGGGCCGTATCTATGGATTGGTGGGGCCGAACGGCTCAGGCAAGAGTACGCTTCTGAAGATCATCGCCCGTCAGCTCGCGCCGAAATCCGGCACCATTGCCTTCGACGGCAAACCGGCGGCGGACTGGGGTGCCAGGGAATTTGCCCGGCACATCGCCTATATGCCGCAATTTACGCCAGCGACCGATGGGATGAGCGTGCGCGAACTTGTGGCGCTCGGCCGTTTTCCCTGGCACGGCACGCTCGGCCGCTTCACCGCGACGGATCGCAGGATTGTCGAGGAGGCGATCGTCCGCACCGAGCTCGGGGATTTTGCCGACCGTCCCGTCGCCAACATGTCCGGCGGCGAGCGTCAGCGCGCCTGGATCGCCATGATGCTCGCCCAGAACGCCCGCTGCCTGCTGCTCGACGAACCGACATCAGCACTCGACCTCGCCCATCAGGCAAGTGTCCTCTCGCTGGTCAAGGAGCTCAGCCACGAACGCGGACTGACCGTCGTCATCGTGCTGCACGACATCAACCTCGCCGCGCGTTATTGCGATGCGATCGTCGCGCTCAACCGCGGCCGGATCACCGCCGAAGGCACGCCCGCCGAGATCATGCAGGCCGACAAGCTGCAGTCGATTTTCGGCGTCGGCATGGGCGTCTTTCCCCATCCGGTGCGAAACGAGCCGGTCAGCTATCTCTTATAGTATCGCCTACGCCTTTTCCCGGAACATCTCGATGATGGCGGAAAAATCCCTGCCGCCATTGCCCTGCTTTTCAAAGAGCGCATAAAGCTGCGCAGCCTCCGCCCCCATCGGCGTTGAGGCGCCGCTTGCCAGCGCCGCCTCCTGCGAGAGCCTCAGGTCCTTCAGCATCAGGGCAGCGGCGAAACCGGGTTTGTAGCCGTTATTGGCGGGCGAGGTCGGGACCGGCCCTGGGACCGGGCAATAGGTATTGATCGACCAGCACTGGCCGGACGAGGTCGAGGCGACGTCGAAAAGCGCCTGATGCGAGAGGCCGAGTTTTTCGGCCAGCACGAAGGCCTCGCAGACGCCGACCATCGAGATGCCGAGGATCATGTTGTTGCAGATCTTCGCCGCCTGACCGGCGCCGGCTTCGCCGCAATGGACGATCTTCTTGCCCATCGCCTCCAGGATCGGTTTCGCCCCGGCGAAGGCTTCATCCGAGCCGCCGGCCATGAAGGTCAGCGTTCCCGCCGTCGCGCCGCCCGTGCCGCCGGAGACGGGCGCGTCGAGCGACAGGCAGCCTGCGGCCTTGGCCATCTCATGCGCCTTGCGGCTGCTCTCGACATCGATTGTCGAGCAATCGATGACAAGCGTTCCCTGCGCGGCGGTCTGCAGGATATCGGTCCAGGCCGTCAGCACATGCCGGCCCTGCGGCAGCATCGTGATGACGATCTCGGCGTCCTTCACCGCCTGGCTGGCATGACTGGCTGCCTTGACGCCGCTCGCTTCAGCCGCCTTCAGCACCGAGGCCGCGAGATCGAAGCCAAGGACCTCGTGGCCTGCTTTGACGAGATTGGCCGCCATCGGCCCGCCCATGTTGCCGAGGCCGATGAATGCGATCCTTGCCATGGTCTTCTCCTATCGATTGTCTTCGAGGATCATCGCCGCCGCCTTTTCGGCGATCATGATCGTCGGCGAATTGGTGTTGCCCGAGGTGATTGACGGCATCACCGAGGCATCGGCGATCCTGAGCTTGCCGAGCGCCCGGAGTTTCAGCCGGGGATCGACGACGCTGTCCCTGTCGGCGCCCATGCGGCAGGTGCCGACAGGGTGAAAGATCGTCGTGCCGATATCGCCCGCCGCCCGCTCCAGATCGGCCTCCGTCTGATAGCTCGGCCCCGGCTTGAATTCCTCCGGCCGAAACCTCGCGAACGAAGGCTGCGCGACGATCCTCCGCGTCAACCGTATGGAACGGACAGCTATGTCACGATCGCGTTGCGTCGAGAGGTATTTCGGGCTGATGGTCGGCTGGGCGGCAAAATCCGGGCTCGACAGATGCACCGAACCGCGACTTTCCGGCCTCAGATTGCAGACGCTGGCGGTGATCGCCGGGAAAGGATGAACCGGATCGCCGAACTTCTCCAGCGAGACCGGCTGCACATGATATTGCAGATCAGGCGTTTCCCGGTCAGGCCCTGAGCGGGTGAAGATGCCGAGCTGGCTCGGTGCCATCGCCATCGGCCCGGAACGGCGGACGAGATATTCGAGCCCGATCGCCGCCTTGCCGATCAACTTCGTCGCCTTCTCGTTCAGCGTCGGAACCCCGGTTACCTTGTAAGCCAGACGCAATTGCAGATGGTCCTGCAGGTTCTCGCCGACGCCCTTCGCCTCGCTGACGACATCGATGCCCGCCTGCCGGAGAACCTCGCCCCTGCCGATGCCCGACAATTCGAGGATATGCGGCGAACCGATCGAACCAGCCGAAAGCACCGTTTCTTTAGCCGCATAGGCGCGCTTCACAGCGCCCCGGTGCTGGAATTCGACGCCGACAACTGCTCCCTCCTCCACCAGCAGCCGCCGGACCTGCGCCTTGGTCAGCACCGTCAGGTTGGAGCGCCGCATCGCCGGTCGCAGGAAGGCCTTCGAGGTGTTCCAGCGAATGCCGGAGCGCTGGTTGACGTCGAAATAGCCGGAACCTTCGTTGTTGCCGCGGTTGAAATCCGCCGTCTCCGGAATGCCGGCTTCCCTCGCCGCCTGCTGGAAGGCGTCGAGCACGGCCCAGCGCACCCGCGCCTTCTCGATGCGCCATTCGCCGCCGGCCCCGTGCATGTCGTCGGCGCCGCGATAGAAATCCTCGGACTTGCGGAAGAAGGGCAGAATGTCATCCCAGCCCCAGCCGCTGCAGCCCATCTGCCGCCAGAGGTCGTAGTCTCGCGCCTGGCCGCGCATATAGATCATGCCGTTGATCGATGAGCAGCCGCCGAGCACCTTGCCGCGCGGATAACTCAGCGCCCGGCCGTTCAGCCCCGCTTCCGGCGCCGTGGTGAAGCACCAGTCGGTACGCGGATTGTTGATGCAATAGAGATAACCGACCGGAATATGAATCCAATGGTAATTGTCGCTGCCGCCGGCTTCGAGCAGCAGCACCCGGCTCCTGCCGTCGGCGGATAGACGATTGGCGAGTACGCAGCCGGCGCTGCCTGCCCCGATGATGATGTAGTCGTAACGATCCATGTGCGCCCTGCACGAAAATCCAGATGCTTGGCCACCCGCCTCTTCCCGCGCTGCGGAAAGAGGGAGACGGCCGCCCATTAGCGGCGATAGACGAAGCCCAGCTTCCGCCCGAGCCGCGAAGCGTAGAACTCGCCGATGATGCCGCGGCGGAAGATCAGCACGCAGACCATAAAGACGATGCCGGTGATGATCGTCACCGGAAATTCCGAAGTGGCGAGGTAGTTTTCCAGCGCCACCACCAGCCCCGCGCCGAAGAGCGGACCGATCAGCGTGCCGATGCCGCCGAGCAGCGTCATCAGGATCACCTCGCCCGACATCTGCCAGGCGACGTCGGTGAGCGTCGCGAACTGGAAAACGATCGATTTCACCGCGCCCGCCAGACCGGCCAGCGCCGCCGACATAACGAAGGCACCGAGCTTGTAGCGCGCCACGGAATAGCCGAGCGAGATCGCCCGTTGCTCGTTTTCGCGGATCGATTTCAGGATCATGCCGAAGGGCGAATTGATGAAACGCCAGATGATCAGCACGCCGATCAGGAAGACGGCCAGCACGAAATAATACATGTTGGTCGAGCTGTTCAGATCGATGAAGCCGAAGAGGTGGCCGCGCGGCACCGATTGGATGCCGTCCTCGCCTTCGGTAAACTTCGCCTGCAGGCAGAAGAAGAAGAACATCTGCGACAGCGCCAGCGTGATCATTGCGAAATAGATGCCCTGACGGCGGATCGCGAAGAAACCCATGACCAAGCCGAGAAAGGCCGCACCCGCCACGCCGATCAGGATGCCGAGTTCCGGCGGCAGGCTCCATGCCTTCACCGTATAGGCGGTGAAATAGGCCGCCCCGCCGAAGAAAGTGGCATGGCCGAAGGAAAGCAGGCCGGTATAGCCGAGCAGCAGGTTGAAGGCGCAGGCAAACAGCGCGAAGCAGAGCAGCTTCATCAGGAAGATCGGATAGAAGAAGAACGGCGCCAGCAGCAGAAGCAGCAGTCCCACAAGCAGGAAGCCCGCCTGCACCGAAAGGGCGGTTCGGCTTTTTTCCGTTCGGATGGTTTCGGTGATATCAGCCATGTCAAGCATCCCGGCCGAAGAGGCCCGCGGGCCTGATGAGGAGCACGATCGCCATGATGACGAAGATCACGATGTTGGAAGCCTCGGGATAGAAGACCTTGGTCAGGCCCTCGGCGATGCCGAGCACATAGCCGGTGATGATCGCGCCCATGATCGACCCCATACCGCCGACCACGACCACGGCGAAGACGACGATGATCATGTTCGAGCCCATCAGCGGCGAAACCTGGTAGATCGGCGCCGCCAGCACGCCGGCAAAGGCGGCAAGGCCGGCGCCGAGCGCGTAGGTGAGCGTCAGCAGTACCGGCACGTTGACGCCGAAGACCTGCACCAGCACGGCGTTTTCGGTCGCAGCCCTGAGATAGGCCCCGAGTTTGGTCTTCTCGATCAGTAGCCATGTGCCGAGACAGACGACGAGCGAGACGACAACCACCCAGCCGCGATAGATCGGCAGGAACATGAAACCGAGATTGGCCCCGCCGGCAAGCGCCGCCGGCGTCGCATAGGGCTGGCCGGACGAGCCGTAGAGATAGCGGAAGGTGCCCTCGACGGCGAGCGCCAGCCCGAAGGTGAAGAGCAGGCCATAAAGCGGATCGAGATCGTAGAGCCGGCGCAGGAACAGCCGCTCGATGACGGCGCCGGCAACCCCGACGATAACAGGCGCCAGGATCAGCGACGGCCAGTAGCCGATGCCGGCATAGGTCAACAGCAGATAGGCGACGAAGGCGCCGAGCATATATTGGGCGCCGTGGGCGAAGTTAATCACCCGGAGCAGGCCGAAAATGATGGCGAGGCCGAGGCTCAGCAGCGCATAGAACGAGCCGTTGATCAGGCCGATCAGCAGCTGGCCGAGCAGCGCCTGCAGGGGAATGCCGAAGATCATCGTCATCTGGTCACACTCCCAGAACCTTGTGCAGCGTATCCATGCGCTGCGGCAGTTCGCCGACCGGGAATTCCGACACCATCTGCCCATGATCCATCAGATAGAAGCGATCGGCAATACGGCTGGCGAAGCGGAAATTCTGCTCGACGAGCAGGATCGTCATGCCGCGTTCCTTGAGCTTCTTCAGTACCTCGCCGATGCGCTGGACGATGACGGGAGCAAGCCCCTCCGTCGGTTCGTCGAGAATGAGCAGCCGCACACCGGTGCGGAGAATCCGGGCGATCGCCAGCATCTGCTGCTCGCCGCCTGATAGTTTGGTGCCCGGGCTGCCGCGGCGCTCATAGAGATTGGGAAAGAGTTCGTAGATTTCGTCGAGCGTCATGCCGCCCTTCGCCACGACAGGCGGCAGCAGCAGGTTCTCCGAGACGGTGAGCGTCGAAAAGATCCCGCGCTCCTCCGGCACGAAGCCGATGCCGCGGTGCGCCGTCTTGTGCAGCGGCACCTGCATCATGTCGCTGCCGGCAAAGCTGATCCGGCCCTTGCGGGCCCGCACGATGCCGGTGATGGTGCGCAGCGTCGTCGTCTTGCCGACGCCGTTGCGGCCGAGAATGGTGATCGTCTCGCCTTCGGCCACCTGCATGTCGACGCCGTGCAAGACATGGCTTTCGCCGTACCAGGCGTTCAATCCCTGGATTTCGAGGAGAGCGGCCATCAATGCTCCTCCGTGCCCATATAGGCCACGCGCACGCGCTCGTCCTGGCTGACAGTGGCGTAGTCGCCTTCGGCAAGGATCTCGCCGCGCTGCAAGACGGTGACATGCTGGCAAATATTGGCGACGACGGAGAGATTGTGTTCGACCATCAGCACCGCCCGGTCGCGGGCGACGTCGCGGATGATCGCCGAGACGACGGCGACATCCTCAAGCCCCATGCCGGCCATCGGCTCGTCGAGCAGCAGCACCTTCGGATCCAGCGCCAGCGTCGTGGCGATCTCCAGCACCCGCTTGCGGCCATAGGAAAGATCGGCGGCGATATGATCGCGTTCCTTGGAAAGGCCGACGCTGGCAAGCAGCTGCTCGGCGCGCTCGTTCAGCCGGTCGAGCGCCGAGAGCGGCCGCCAGAATTGGGTGGAAAGATTGTTCGGCCGCTGCAGCGCCACCCTCACATTGTCGAGAACGGAGAGATGCGGGAAGACCGCCGAGATCTGGAAGGAGCGCACCAACCCCATGCGCGCCACCTTGTCCGGCGGCGTGTACGTAATATCGGTACCCATCAGCGTGATGCTGCCCGCCGTCGGCTGCAGGAACTTTGTCAGCAGGTTGAAGACCGTCGTCTTGCCGGCGCCGTTCGGGCCGATCAGCGCATGCACGCTGGCGTCATGGACGTCGAGATCGACGTCCTTGACGGCCGTGAAGCCGCCGAAATCGCGGCGAAGGCCGCGGGCGGACAATACCACCCGCGGCTTTGCCTGCGTTTCAATTGCGGAAACCGCCATCGCGCTTACTTCACCAGCTCGCAGCCGCTCTTGGCGGGATCGATATAGGCGTCCTTGCCGGGAATGGTGGCGAGAACGTTGAAGTAATCCCACGGCTCCTTGCTTTCGGCCGGCTTCTTGACCTGCAGCAGGTACATGTCGTGGATCATGCGGCCGTTGACGCCGACGGTGCCGCCGCGGCCGAAGACGTCGTCGACGGGCATTTCATGCAGCTCTTTGGCCACAGCCGCCGTCTCGTCGGTGCCGGCCTTCTGCACCGCCTTCAGATATTGCGTCACCGCCGAATAGGTGCCGGTGTGGATCATGTTCGGCATCTTACCGGTGCGGGCGAAGAACTTCTTGGCGAAAACGCGGCTTTCGTCGTCGCGGTTCCAATAATAGCCCTCGGTCAGCGTCAGGCCTTGTGCCGCCTCGAGGCCGAGGCCGTGCACTTCGGCGAGCGTGAAGAGCAGCGCCGCCAGATGCTGGCCGCCCTGGGTAATGCCGAATTCGGCCGCCTGCTTGATGGCGTTCGAGGTATCGAGGCCGGCATTGGCAAGGCCGATCACCTTGGCGCCGGACGATTGCGCCTGCAGCAGGAAGGAGGAGAAGTCCTGGGTCGACAGCGGATGGCGGACGGTGCCGACGACTGTCCCGCCGCTCGCCTTGACATATTCACTGGTCTGCTGCTCCAGCGAATAACCGAAGGCATAGTCGGCGGTCAGGAAGAACCAGCTGTCGCCGCCCTGCTTGACGAGCGCGCCGCCAGTGCCGACAGCGAGAGCGTGCGTGTCGTAGGCCCAATGGAAGCCATAAGGCGAGCAGGCCTTGCCGGTGAGATCCGTCGTCGCAGCACCGGTGACGATGTCGATCTTCTTCTTCTCCTTGGCGATCGCCTGCACGGCGAGCGCTACGGAGGAGGTCGTCAATTCCATGATCGCATCCACCTGCTCGGTGTCGTACCATTGCCGGGCGATGTTGGAGGCGATATCGGGCTTGTTCTGGTGGTCGGCATCGACGATCTCGACCGGCACACCCAGCACCTTGCCGCCGAAATCCTCGACCGCCATTTTGGCGGCCTCGACGGAAGACTTGCCGCCGAAGTCGGCATAAACGCCCGACTGGTCGTTCAGGATGCCGATCTTGACCTTGCCGTCGGTCGCGCTCTGCGCGAGCACGGCAGTGCTGCTCGCAAGCAGAAATGCAACTGATGCAATGAGATTCTTACGCATATTCTCTCCTCCCAGAGATGAGCCAGATTGCGGGTCTGTTCAGATTTGGCCGGTCGCACTCCTCAGAACGACCGCCCCTCGTCCTACGATCATGGAAATTCTTGCCTGAAGCAACGGGTGGTTTACAACTAATTCCAAACAGTATCTGTTCATTTTTGCACAGAAAGAGAGCTGCACAATTTCCATCCCAACCTCAGGAAGCGCCAGGAGTCAGCGCTCAGCGCTAGAACTAGGGCAGTTTCTGCGGTTGTGCAGGCATGCGCTGTTAGACGAACGAACAATCCTCCTTTGTCCGTTCGTCTCACAGGCGCATTTCGGCACGTTCAGGCTGCTGTTACTTCCACTGCGTCCCGTTGTCGGCAGCGCAGCCATAGGGAGGCAAGGCGCCGCTAAAGGTTTCCTTCAATTTTGCACAGCCCCAGGCATTGATCGGGCCTGGCATGGCCGTGTTGAGCGTGATGCCGACTTCATCATAGGGACTGTCGGTGTTGGAGATGTAGCGATACCAACGAAAACCGATGACCACGACGAATGCGAGAGCGACCGTCAGCAGCAGGCGAACCAATTTTTTCATCCATAATTACCTCAAAAAGCACAACGCTGCCGTGTAACATTCCTGCATGGAGGCCGAAAGCGCTGTCGCGGGGCATCAACGCATTTATTGCGGACGCCTTCCGGTACTCCCCGGATTCATCAGCCGCAGACCGCCCATCCGTGTGGGAACAAAAGATAAGTAAAAACAAAGAATTGTTTAAATCTCCAATCATGATATTCGTTGCGGGGTTGTTGATGAAGGCAATGGCGATGAGCAATCCACCGCAGTTTACCTGGGACGATCTGCAGTTTTTTCTCGCCGTCGCCCGCACGGGCCAGCTTTCGACGGCGGCCCGCCAGCTGCGCTCCAGCCATGCCACCGTCTCGCGCCGAATCGACCGGCTGGAATTTGCCCTGAAGGTCAAGCTGTTCGAGCGCAATCCGCGCGGCTACGTGCTGACCGCCATGGGCACGCGCTTCGTGGAGACGGCCGAGCGGATGGAGCAGGAGACCGAGCGGCTGCGCGCCGATCTCGCCGACGGTTCGATGGCGCAGCGCGGCCTGGTGCGCCTCAGCGCGCCGGAGGGTTTTGCCAATTTCTTTTTCGCTCCCGTGCTGCCGCGGTTCGCGGCCCGGCATCCGAATCTCTCGCTCGAACTGGTGACGATCCAGCAGATCATGTCGCTGTCGCGCAAGGAGGCCGACATTTCCGTTGTGCTCGACGAGCCGAAGGGAGGACCTTATTTCGCGGAGAAGCTGACCGACTATCATCTGCAGATCTACGGCTCTCGCGACTACCTGTCAAAGGCGCCTGCGATCACCTGCCGCGACGACCTGCTTGAGCATCCCTTCGTCAGCTACATCGAGGAGATGATTTTCGCGCCGGGCCTGGATTATCTCAGCGATGTGCATCCGCGCATCAAGCCGCAGTTCCAGAGCTCCAGCATCTTCGCGCAGCTCACCGCCACCCGAAACGGCCTCGGCCTCTGCATCCTGCCCTATTTCTTCGCCAGCCGTTATCCCGAGCTGGTGCGGGTGCTCCCCGCGGAAATCGACCTCAAGCGCCAGTACTGGATCACCTGTCATCGCGACCTCAAACAGGCGCCGCGCGTGCGCGCCGTCATCGACTTCCTGCGTGAGGCCGTGCGCGGTGAAGATGCGCGCTTCGTGCCGCCCTATATCATCGCCGCCAGTTCCCCGCGCCGGTCGGAAGCCGAAAGCTGATTACTTGAGAAACTCGGCCCGGTGCGGCGTGAAGCTATCGATCAGCCGGCCCTTTTCCAGTGCCTTGACGCCATGGACGAGATTGGGCGGCACGATGAAGCTGCCGCCCTGCCGCAACACTTCGGTGCGGCCATCGATCGTTACCTCGAAGCTACCTTCGGCGACGTAGCTTGCCTGGATGTGCGGATGCGAATGGGCAGCGCCCACGGCGCCGCTTTCAAACGCCACCTCTACCATCATCATCTCGGGCAGATAGGTCATGATGCGCCTGGTGACGCCGGGTTCCGGATTGACCCATTCGGCGCCTTCGGCCGATATGAACAGATCGCTTGACGACATTTCCGCCTCCTCATTCCAGAATCGAACGGGGGCAAAGTGGATCATGGCGTACCGTTTGAAAAGATGGCCGCCCCTGTCTTTTCGATAGGGCCGCCTTGTTGTTGACGCGCTCGGCTGGCGGGTCTATGCGACCTTGAGCGAGGCAAGCCTGAATGAGGAGACGCTGCCATGCAGCATACGCGCGAAGTTTTCGACTGGTCCGATCCATTCCGCCTGGTGGAGCAGCTGACCAACGAGGAGCGCATGGTGCAGGATACCGCCCATGCCTATGCGCAGCAAAAGCTTGCTCCCCGTGTACTCGACGCCTTTCGCAATGAAAAGACCGATCCCGCCATCTTCCGCGAAATGGGCGAACTCGGCCTGCTCGGCCCGACGATTTCGCCCGATTATGGCGGCGCCGGCCTCGGTTATGTCGCCTACGGGCTGATCGCTCGCGAGGTCGAACGGATCGACAGCGGTTACCGCTCGATGATGAGCGTGCAGTCCTCGCTTGTCATGGTGCCGATCGAAACCTTCGGGTCGCAGGCGCAGAAGCTGAAATACCTGCCGAAGCTGGCGACCGGCGAATGGATCGGCTGCTTCGGCCTCACCGAGCCCGATCATGGCTCCGACCCCGGCTCGATGGCGACGCGCGCCAGGAAGGTCGACGGCGGCTACAGCCTCACCGGCTCGAAGACCTGGATCTCGAATGCGCCGATTGCCGATGTCTTCGTCGTCTGGGCAAAGACCGAGGATGGGCTCATCCGCGGCTTCATCCTCGAAAAGGGCTGGAAGGGGCTTTCGGCGCCTGCCATCCACGGCAAAGTGGGCTTACGCGCCTCGATCACGGGCGAAGTGGTGATGGACGCGGTCTTCGTGCCCGAGGAAAACCTGCTGCCCGGCGTCACCGGCCTCAAAGGGCCGTTCACCTGTCTCAACTCGGCCCGCTTCGGCATTGCCTGGGGCGCACTTGGTGCGGCTGAAGATTGTTATGCGAGAGCCCGGCAATATACGCTGGAGCGCAAGCAGTTCGGCCGGCCGCTCGCCGCCAACCAGCTGATTCAAAAGAAGCTCGCCGACATGGCGGCGGAGATCGCGCTCGGCCTTCAGGGCTGCCTGCGGCTCGGCCGCATGAAGGAGGAAGGCCATCCACCGGTGGAGCTGACCTCGATTCTCAAGCGCAACAGCTGCGGCAAGGCGCTTGAAATCGCGCGCGCTTCCCGCGACATGCTCGGCGGCAACGGCATCTCCGACGAATTCGGCATCGCCCGCCATCTCGTCAACCTCGAAGTGGTCAACACCTATGAAGGCACGCACGACATCCACGCACTGATCATCGGCCGGGCAATCACCGGCATCGCCGCCTTTGCAAATTGAGTTGCAGAGCCCGGCCAGACCTGGCGAATTGCCACGCGCTTGACAATGTGCGACCTTCCCTGGCTGCGGCATAAGGCCGGCAATGAGGGGGATCGCGCATGTTTCTGCTTCTTGCATTGCTGATCGGTGTCATCTCGGGCCTCCGCGCCATGACCGCGCCGGCTGCCGTCGCCTGGGGTGCGGCGCTCGGCTGGTTCGACGTGTCGCAGACGCCGCTTGCCTTCATGGGCTACCGATGGACGCCGTGGATCTTCACCCTTCTCGCCGTCGTTGAACTCGTCACCGACCAGCTGCCGTCGACGCCGTCGCGCAAGGTGCCGGTGCAGTTCGCCGCCCGCATCGTCACGGGAGCACTTGCCGGCGCCACGATCGGCGCGGCGAGCAGCCTGCTTTTCGGCGGGCTGATCGCCGGCGTGATCGGCGCCGTCATCGGCACCTATGGCGGCGCCGCGCTGCGCGCCAGGCTTGCCGCCGCCTTCGGCAAGGATCTGCCGGCCGCCCTCGTCGAGGATGCCGTTGCCGTTGTCGGCGCCCTATTGATCGTAGGAGCCGTGTCATGAAGAGCTTCGACGCCATCGTTATCGGCGCCGGCCAGGCCGGCCCGTTCCTCGCCGCCCGCATGGTCGAAAACGGCATGAAGGTGGCGCTCATCGAGCGCAAGTTCCTCGGCGGCACCTGCGTCAATGCCGGCTGCATGCCGACCAAGACTCTCGTCGCCAGCGCCCGCGCCGCCCATGTCGCAAGAAGCGGCGCCGCCTACGGGGTCAATATTCCCGGCGAAATCGCCATCGACATGAAGGTGGTGAGAGCCCGGGCGGAAACGGTGACGATGAACGCCCGCAATGGCCTGATCGGCTGGTTTGACAGCATGGACGGCATGAGCGTGATCTACGGTCATGCCCGTTTCGAGGATGCGAAGGCCGTCCGCGTGAATGGCGAGACGCTGACGGCGCCGCGCATTTTTCTCAATGTCGGGGCGCGGCCCGTCATCCCCGAACTGCCAGGCATCGACGATATCGCTTACCTCACCAGCACCTCCATCATTCATCTCGATACCCTGCCGCGGCACCTGGCGGTGATCGGCGGCAGCTATATCGGATTGGAATTCGCCCAGATGTATCGCCGCTTCGGCGCCGAAGTCAGCGTCATCGAGCACGGCCCGAAGCTCGCTTCACGCGAAGACGAGGATATATCGGACGCGATCGCCGATATACTGCGGGCCGAAGGCATTGCAGTCCACACCGACGCCGGCGAAATCGCCTTTACCCGAAACGGCAGCGAAGTGAGCGTCACTGCCGGCACGGCGAAGATCGAAGCAAGCCATGTGCTGATCGCCACCGGCCGCAAACCGAATACCGACGACCTCGGTCTCGAGGCCGCCGGCGTGGCAACCGACAAGCGCGGCTATATCACCGTCGACGACAAGCTTGCCACCAATGTCGAGGGCATCTTCGCGCTCGGCGACTGCAACGGCCGCGGCGCCTTCACCCATACCTCCTACAATGATTTCGAGATCGCCGCCGCCAACCTGCTCGACGGCGACGACCGCAAGGTCTCGAGCCGCATCCCGGCCTATGCGCTCTACATCGACCCGCCGCTCGGCCGCGTCGGCATGACGGAGAAGCAGGCGCGTGCCTCCGGCCGCAGGATCATGGTCTCGATCCGGCCGATGAGCCGCGTCGGCCGGGCCACTGAACGCGGCGAGACCAAGGGCTTCATGAAGGTGATCGCCGATGCCGAGACCAAGGAGATCCTCGGCGCGGCGATCCTTGGCATCGAAGGCGACGAGGTGATCCATGGCCTGATCGATGCGATGAATGCGGGAACCACCTATTCCGCGCTGAAATGGTCGGTGCCGATCCACCCGACGGTGTCGGAGCTGATTCCGACGCTGCTTGGGGATTTGAAGCCGGTTTAGCCGTGACCTGACCTCGGGAAGAGCTGGAGGCGGGCATGTCTATCGAAGCGCTGATCGAAAACTACGGCCTGCTGGCGATTTTCCTCGGTGCAGCCTTCGAAGGCGAGACGGCCGCCTTCCTCGGCGGCGTGATTGCCCATCGCGAACTGCTCTCCTATTGGTCAGCGTCGCTCGCGGCCATCGCAGGCTCCTTCGCCGGCGATCAGTTCTGGTTCTTCGCCGGCCGCTATGCCGGGCAATGGGCTCCCGTCCGACGGCTGATGGAAAGACCCGCGCTTACCCGCGCGACCCGGCTGCTGGAGAAATATCAAACCGGCTTCATCCTGGCGTTCCGTTTTCTCGTCGGCTTGCGGACGATCAGCCCGATTGTCATCGGCACGACGCGGATAGCGACCGGCAAATTCGTCGTCCTGAATGCGATAGCCGCGCTGGTGTGGGGGCAGCTTTTCACCGCGCTCGGTTATCTGTTCGGCCACGCCATCCAGCAGACGCTGGGCAACCTTCCCCTTCACCGCCATCTGTTGATCGCAGTTGCAGCCGCCGCTGTCGTCGCAGCCGCTGCTCTACTCTTTCGGATGAAACCAAGCGGCAGGCATCAGTAAAAGCGCTGCGGCGCCTATTCCATCACGATCTGCAGCTTCACGTCGCTCGGCCGGGCCTCGACAGCGCGGTCGAACGCCTTGATCGAATCGTCGAATGTGAACGTCTCCGATATCAGCGGCTTCAGGTCGACACGGCCTGATGCCAAGAGGGCAATCGAACGCTCATACTGGTGGGCATAGCGGAACACGGTTTCGATGCGGATTTCCTTGGTGGATGCCGTCGAGACGTCGAAGCCGATCGGGTTCACAGGCAGGCCGACCGCAACGATGACGCCGCCAGGGCGCGGCAGCGCCATGATCGTCTCCCAGGCCTTCGGCGAACCGGAGCATTCGAAGACCACATCCGCACCCCAGCCGTCGGTCAGCCGGCCGACCTCTTCGATCAGGTTCTTCTCGCGGATATTGACCGGGATGACGCCCTGATATTGCGTGGCGATGTCGAGCTTCGGCTGGGCGAGATCGGCGACAATCGCGCGGGCGCAGCCGCCGGCAAGGGCGGCAATCGCCACCATCGTGCCGATCGGCCCGGCGCCGAGCACGATAGCGGTATCGCCGGGCGTGATCTTCGCCTTGGCGGCCGCCTGCATGCCGACCGCGAAGGGCTCGACCATCGCTCCTTCGGCGAAACTGACATTGTCGGGCAGCTTGAACGTATAATTGGCCGGATGCACCACCTCGGGCGTCAGCACGCCATGGATTGGGGGCGTCGCCCAGAAGCTGACGGCAGGATCGATATTGTACATACCGAGCCGGCTCGCCTTGGAGTTCGGATCGGGGATGCCCGGCTCCATGCAGACGCGGTCGCCGACTTTCAGATGTGTGACACCGGCCCCCACCTCGATCACCGTGCCGGCCGCCTCGTGGCCGAGCACCATCGGCGCGTTGACGACGAAGGGGCCGATCTTGCCGTGGGTGTAATAATGAACGTCCGAACCGCAGACGCCGACGGTATGAATCTTGATCTTCACCTGCCCCGGCCCTGTCTCCAGCGGCAGATCGATATCGCGCAACGCAAGCTCATGCTGGCGCTCCAGCACCAGCGCACGGACTTTGGTCATTCTCGGTTTCCTTCCCTATGGCCCGGCGATTCAGAGGGTGCCATTGAGCCGACTATAAGACCGCAAGGCGCTTCAATTCAACCGTCGACGTAAGCTTTTGCTCATCCCGCGACGAAATGCTCATATGCGTAGCCCGAAAGATAACCGCTGATAAACCTCCGTATGATTCCGGAAGAGAGCACCGGAGAGTACAGTCTTCATCATCAGCCACGACACAGTGGGAGGCGGCAAAAGAGATGAAGCATGATAATGACAATATCCGCGGGAACGGGCTTTCCTCGAGGATCTTCCGACGGTTCCGAAAGTTCTGGCGCAGATTGGTGGCCGATTGGAACACCGCCCTTCAGAGGGACAACCCGGGGCAGCCAATGCGCGTCATTCTGCGGACTTGGGATCGAAATCGCCCCCGGCAGCGTTAATAGCTGCAGCCCACATGGCGTGGCGGAAGCGTGATGGCTTCCGGCGCCAGTGGCTCGGCAATACAGGAAGGCCATCATGAAGCCGGTCGTGTCATTCTGCCTGTTCGCATCCCTTCTTTTCGCTGCCAACCAGGCGACTGCTGCCCTGGAACAAGCGTCGCTGCCCCCGCAGCAGCAGGAAGAAGAGCTCGTACCGGCCAATGTCGAGCTTACCTTCAGCGGTCCCGTCGATCTTGCCCGCTCGACCGCCATCTTGCTCGATGCTAAAGGCAGGGCGCTTCCCCTGGGCAAGCCGTTCCTCTCCGGCCCCGAAGGATCCATATTCAAGATCCCGCTCGATCCCGCAATGGCGCCCGGCCTCTACACCCTCGACTGGCACGTCCTCTCGATGGACGGCCGCAGCGCCGAAGGCCGCTACCAGTTCCGGGTCGATCCTTGAATTTCAAGATCGCGCCAGGTCCTCGTTCCGCTGTAGCCGCCTGAAAGCATTTATAAGATTTTTATATTGATGCCGTTTCGGCCGTCTCGAACCTTTATGCGCTCCGGCTCCATATTGGTGCCCGAGAGATCCAAGGATCATCTCCACGCCAGAAAGCATGAAAGGCAGTCGCCAACGGCGGCGGCCCTTTGTCTTGTCTGACTCCAACAAGAACAACAGGAGTCACGATCATGATGGATACCATTCTGCTCGGCACCGCGATCCTATTCTTCGCGCTGTGCTTTGCCTATGTCGGAGCCTGCGACAGGCTCTAAGGAGAAACGACGATGACCCTCGATTATGTCCTGAGCGGCGCCGTAACCGTGTTTCTCACCGTTTACCTCACCTATGCTCTCTTGCGCCCAGAACGCTTCTGAAAAAACCGACGATTCCGAAGCCGCGCCTGCGCGACCGGGAACCAGCCGGGTATTGAAAGTTTTAGCTCCATGACCCTCAACGGATGGCTTCAGATCCTGCTCTATTGCGGGATCGTCCTTTTGCTCGTCAAACCGCTCGGCGGCTACATGACGCGCGTCTATAACGGCGAACGAACATTCCTCTCGCCCGTCCTCGTTCCGATCGAACGCGGACTTTACCGCATGGCCGGCACCGGCGAAGGCGAGGAGCAGCATTGGACCTCCTATGCCTTCGCGATGCTGATGTTCAACCTTCTCGGCGTCCTCCTCCTCTACGCGCTGATGCGCCTGCAGGGCTTTCTGCCCTACAATCCGGCCGGCATGGCTGCCGTCCCGCCGGAGCTTTCCTTCAACACCGCCGTCAGTTTTCCCACAAACACCAACTGGCAGAACTACGGCGGCGAAAGCACCATGTCCTATCTCACGCAGATGGCCGGCCTGACGGTGCAGAATTTCCTTTCCGCCGCAACCGGCATGGCCATCGCAGTCGCCTTCATCCGCGCCTTCGCACGGGCGTCCGGCAAGGCGATCGGCAATTTCTGGGTCGATATGATCCGCGGCACGCTCTACATCCTGCTGCCGATCTGCATCGTGCTGACGCTCGTCTTCGTTTATCTCGGCGTGCCGCAGACGCTCGGCCCCTATGTCGATGCGACGACGCTCGAAGGCGCCAGGCAGACGATTGCGGTCGGCCCGGTCGCCTCGCAGCTCGCGATCAAGATGCTCGGCACCAATGGCGGCGGTTTCTTCAACACCAATTCCGCCCATCCGTTCGAAAATCCCGATGCGATCTCCAATCTCCTCCAGATGGTCTCGATCTTCGCGATCGGTGCGGGTCTCACCAACGTCTTCGGCCGCATGGTCGGCAATCAGCGCCAGGGCTGGGCAATTCTGGCCGCGATGGGCGCGCTGTTCGTCGTCGGCGTCGGCATCACCTATTGGGCGGAAGCGGCCGGCAATCCGCTGATGCATGCCTTCGGCCTCACCGGCGGCAATATGGAGGGGAAAGAAGTCCGCTTCGGCGTCGCCCTGTCCTCGCTCTTCGCCGTCATCACCACCGCCGCTTCCTGCGGCGCGGTCAACGCCATGCATGGTTCGTTCACCGCTCTCGGCGGCCTGATCCCGCTGATCAACATGCAGCTCGGCGAAATCATTGTCGGCGGTGTGGGTGCCGGCTTCTACGGCATCCTGCTGTTCATCATCGTCGCCGTCTTCGTCGCCGGCCTGATGGTCGGCCGGACGCCGGAATATCTCGGCAAGAAGATTGAGGCGAAGGAAATGAAGATGGCCATTCTTGCCATCCTCTGCCTGCCGCTCGCCATGCTGGTTTTCACCGCAATCGCAAGCGTGCTGCCTTCCGCCGTCGCTTCGGTCGGCACCGCCGGTCCGCATGGCTTCTCCGAGATCCTCTATGCCTATACCTCGGCTGCAGCCAATAATGGCTCGGCCTTCGGCGGCCTGACGGGCAATACCCCCTGGTACAATGTGACGCTCGGCATCGGTATGCTCGCCGGCCGGTTCCTGGTCATCATCCCGGCCCTTGCAATCGCCGGCTCGCTGATCGCCAAGAAAACGGTTCCGGCCTCGGCTGGCACCTTCCCGACCGACGGCCCGCTCTTCGTCGGCCTGCTGATCGGCACGATCCTGATCGTCGGCGGCCTGACCTTCTTCCCGGCGCTGGCCCTCGGTCCGATTGTCGAACACCTGGTCACGATCGCCGGCCAGACCTTCTGAGGCAATCCGTAATCCGCATCCCAGGGTTCCTTCGCCGTCCTCGTTTCAAAGCTGGAGTCTCTTATGAGCCAGGCAAAATCCGCGAGCATCATCGATTCTCGCATCCTCGTTCCCGCCGTCGGTGCCGCCTTCCGGAAGCTCGACCCACGCGCCCTTGCCAGAAATCCGGTCATGTTCGTCGTGGCCACGGTTTCGGTGCTGACCACCGTCCTCTTCCTGCGCGACCTCGTGGCGGGCAACGGCAATCTCGGCTTCTCGTTCCAGATCAATCTCTGGCTCTGGTTCACCGTGCTCTTTGCCAATTTCGCCGAGGCCGTCGCCGAAGGCCGCGGCAAGGCGCAGGCGGATTCGCTGCGCAAGGCGCGCACCGAAACCCAGGCCAAGCTGCTGACCGCCAACAATAGCAGCGACTACCGCATGGTGCCCGGCACCAGCCTCAAGGTCGGCGATATCGTGCTGGTCGAAGCCGGCGACATCATCCCCTCGGACGGCGAAGTCATCGAAGGTGTCGCCTCCGTCAACGAAGCGGCGATCACAGGCGAATCCGCTCCTGTCATCCGCGAATCCGGCGGCGACCGCTCGGCGGTGACAGGCGGCACCCAGGTGCTCTCCGACTGGATCCGCGTGCGCATCACCGCGGCGGCCGGCTCCACCTTCCTCGACCGGATGATCTCGCTGGTCGAAGGCGCGCAGCGCCAGAAGACGCCGAACGAGATTGCGCTCAACATCCTGCTCGCCGGCATGACGCTGATCTTCGTGCTCGCCACTGCGACGATCCCGAGCTTTGCCATCTATGCCGGCGGCTCGATCCCGATCATCGTGCTCGTCGCCCTCTTCGTCACCCTGATCCCGACAACGATCGGCGCGCTCTTGTCGGCGATAGGCATTGCCGGCATGGACCGCCTCGTCCGCTTCAACGTGCTTGCCATGTCCGGCCGCGCCGTCGAAGCGGCCGGCGACGTCGACACGCTGCTGCTCGACAAGACAGGCACGATCACGCTCGGCAACCGTCAGGCGACGGCCTTCCGCCCGGTTCGCGGCGTTTCCGAGCAGGAGCTCGCCGATGCCGCCCAGCTCGCCTCGCTTGCCGACGAAACTCCGGAAGGCCGTTCGATCGTCGTGCTCGCCAAGGAGAAATATGCGATCCGCGGCCGCGACATGGCGAGCCTCAAGGCCAGCTTCGTGCCTTTCACCGCGCAGACCCGCATGAGCGGCGTCGATCTCGAAGGTGCCTCGATCCGCAAAGGTGCGGTCGATACCGTGCTCGCCTATGTCAACGGCGACGCCCCCTCGAAGAACGGCAACGAGGTTATGCGCGAGCTGCAGTCGATATCAGATGAGGTCGCCAAATCGGGCGGAACGCCGCTCGCCGTCGCCCGCGACAGCAGGTTGCTCGGCATCGTCCAGCTGAAGGACATCGTCAAGGGCGGCATCCGCGAACGCTTCACGGAACTGCGCCGCATGGGCATCCGCACGGTGATGATCACGGGCGACAACCCGCTGACGGCGGCGGCCATCGCTGCAGAAGCCGGTGTCGACGACTTCCTCGCCCAGGCGACGCCGGAGATGAAGCTGGCGCTGATGCGCGAGGAACAGGCCAAGGGCAAGCTCGTCGCCATGTGCGGCGACGGCACCAATGACGCGCCCGCACTCGCCCAGGCCGATGTCGGCGTCGCCATGAACACCGGCACGGTCGCCGCCCGCGAGGCCGGCAACATGGTCGATCTCGACAGCGATCCAACGAAGCTCATCGAGATCGTCGAGATCGGCAAGCAGCTCCTGATGACACGCGGCGCGCTGACGACCTTCTCGATCGCCAACGACATCGCCAAGTACTTTGCCATCATCCCGGCGATGTTCCTGACCTTCTACCCGCAGCTCGGCATCCTCAACATCATGGCGCTGTCGACGCCGCAGAGTGCCATCCTCTCGGCGATCATCTTCAACGCGCTCATTATCATCGCGCTGATCCCGCTGTCGCTGAAGGGTGTCCGTTACCGGCCGATCGGCGCCGGTGCGCTTCTGTCACGCAACCTGCTGATCTACGGCCTCGGCGGCATCGTCGTTCCCTTCGTCGGCATCAAGGCGATCGACATGGCCGTCGCGGCCCTCGGTCTCGCCTAAAGGAGTTAAGAACGATGTTGAAAGAACTTCGTCCGGCGGTCGTCATGATCGTCGCCACCACTGCGATCACCGGCCTTCTCTACCCGCTCGCCATGACGGGTGCCGCCCAAGCGCTCTTCCCCGCCCAGGCGAATGGCAGCCTCATCGAGAAGAACGGCCAGGTCATCGGCTCGACGCTGATCGGCCAGGCCTTCACCAGCGACAAGTATTTCCATGGCCGTCCGTCGGCCGCCGGCGACGGCTACAATGCCGCCGCCTCCGGCGGCTCGAACCTCGGCCCGACCAGCCAGAAACTGATCGACCGCGTCAAGGGCGACTACGAAAGCGCCAAGGCGGCAAACCCGAACGCCGAGGTGCCGGCCGACCTGGTCACGGCGTCGGGTAGCGGTCTCGATCCCGATATTTCGCCCGAGGCCGCCTACTTCCAGGTGCCGCGCGTCGCCAAGGCGCGAAACCTAGACGAAGCCAAAGTGAAGGCGCTGGTCGACGGCGCCGTTCACCATCGCGAGCTCGGCATTCTCGGCGAGCCCACCGTCAATGTTGTGGCGTTGAACCAGAGCCTTGATGGTTCTATGACTGAGTGAGTTTAGGCGAACGACGAACGGCTGGATAAAGCAGCCGACGCGGTCTGCCGTGTACGCCGCGGAGAGTTTGGCACGAAAGCCAACCCCACTCTCCGCCATCCTCGGGCTTGACCCGAGATGACGGAGAGTGGGGGACGGACCGAGCTATTCGCGGCGTAGAGCCGGCTGGAGAGGAGAGGGGAATGCCGGCCTGAAGAAGCGGCATGTCTTGCAGGCCGGGGCGGGTTTGGCAAGAAGGCCAACCCCATTCTCCGTCATCCTCGGGCTTGACCCGAGGATCCATGCCGCGGCGCCGGTGGGTGCCGCGTGGATGCTCGGCTCAAGGCCGAGCATGACGGAGAGCGGGGGACACGAGGAGCTATTCGCGGCGTAGAGCCGGGTTCCAGAACGCCATCTGCCAGCTGAACCAAACAATGCCGGCGCGTCGGCTGAACTGACTTTACGAGGGATCGAGGCGTAGCGCCCATCCTCAAGCACAGGCATCTGCAGAAAGACCAAACGCATGCCAGACGACAATCGCGACCAGGCCGGCAGGCCCTCGCCCGATGCGCTGCTCGAAAAAGCCCGGGCGGAGATGCGCGGCCGTCTGAAGATCTTTCTGGGCGCCGCCCCAGGTGTCGGCAAGACTTACGAAATGCTGGTCTCCGGCCGCGCCAAGATCGCCGACGGCCTCGACGTCGTCATCGGCGTTGTCGAGACTCACGGCCGCAAGGAGACCGAGGCGCTGCTCGTCGGTTTCGAGATCATTCCTCGCGTCAAGATCGACTATAAGGGCCGTCCGCTCGAGGAAATGGACCTCGACGGCATCCTCGCCCGCAGGCCCGATCTCGTGCTGGTCGATGAACTCGCCCATACCAATGCCGAGGGCAGCCGGCACCCGAAGCGCTACCTCGACGTCAAGGAATTGCTCGATCGCGGCATCGACGTCTATACGACGCTCAACATCCAGCATGTCGAGAGCCTGAACGACGTCGTCTCGCAGATCACCCGCATCCGCGTGCGCGAGACGGTGCCGGACTCGATCATCGACCTTGCCGACGACGTCGAGATCATCGATCTGACGCCGGACGATCTGATCAAGCGCCTGCATGACGGCAAAGTCTATGTGCCCCGCACCGCCGAGCGGGCGCTGACCAACTATTTCACCCCGGGCAACCTGACGGCGCTGAGAGAACTTGCGCTGCGCAAAACCGCGCAGCGCGTCGACGATCAGTTGCTCACCCATATGCAGGCTCACGCGATCTCCGGCCCCTGGGCGGCGGGCGAACGTGTCCTCGTCTCGATCGACCATCATCCGCGCTCCGCCTCGCTGGTGCGATATGCAGCCCGTATGGCCTCGCGCCTGCGCGCGCCCTGGGCCGCCGTCTATGTCGAGACCAACCGTTCGGTCAATCTGACCGAAGCCGAGCGCGATACCGTTGCCGCAACGCTGCGTCTTGCCGAACAGCTCGGCGGCGAGGCGATCACCATACCCGGCCGCGAGGTCGCCGAAGAGCTCGTCCGTCACGCCACCGCCAACAACGTCACCCACATCGTCATCGGCGCCCCCAAGGCGGCGACGTGGCGTGACTGGTGGAGCCGTTCGATCACTGACGAACTGATCCGCAAGACCGGCGAGATCAGCGTCCATGTCATTTCAGGCAACGAGAAGGACGGCACCACCGCGCGCGGCGTCCGGGCGGCGGTCACAGCCCCCCAATTCGATTTCAGAGCCTATCTGCTGGCGACCGTCTATGTCGCCATCGCGCTTGGCGTCAGCATCGTGCTCGATCAGGTGCTCGACGTGCGCAACCTCGCCCTCGTCTTCCTGATGGCGGTGCTGACCTCCGCCGTCCTGCATGGTTTACGGCCGGCGCTCTACAGCTGTATTCTCGGCGCGCTGTCCTTCAACTTCTTCTTCCTGCCGCCGCGCTACACGCTGACGATCAGCGATCCGGAAAGCGTGCTTGCCTTCTTCTTCTTCCTCGGCGTCGCCATCATCGCCAGCAATCTGACCGCCACAGTGCAGCGCCAGGCCGCCGCCGCCCGGCAGCGGGCCCGCACGACGGAAGATCTCTATCTCTTCTCGAAAAAGCTCGCCGGCACCGGCACGCTCGATGACGTGCTCTGGGCGACCGCCTTCCAGCTCGCCTCGATGCTGAAGGTCCGCGTCGTGCTGCTGCTGCCCGAAGAAGGCAGCATCGCCGTCAAGGCCGGTTATCCGCCCGACGATACGCTCGACGATGCCGATATCGCCGCCGCCCGCTGGGCCTGGGAGCACAATCACGCCGCCGGCCGCGGCGCCGATACCCTGCCCGGCGCCAAGCGGCTCTATGTGCCGCTCAGAACCGGGCGCACCGCCGTCGGCGTCATCGGCCTCGACAGCGACCGCCGCGACGGGCCGCTGCTGACGCCGGAGCAGCAGCGGCTGCTCGACGCGCTGGCCGATCAGGCGGCCCTTGCGATCGAACGCGTCCAGCTCGTCGCCGATGTCGACCGGGCAAGGCTCGCGGCCGAAGCCGACCGGTTGCGGTCGGCCCTGCTCACCTCGATTTCGCATGACCTGAAAACACCGCTGGCGGCCATCCTCGGCGCCGCCGGCACGCTGCGCGACTATTTTGCATCGATGCCGGAGGAGGACCGCAGCGACCTGCTCTCGACCGTCGTTGACGAATCCGAGCGCCTCAACCGCTTCATCGCCAACCTGCTCGACATGACCAAGATCGAATCCGGTGCGATGGAGCCGAATTTTGCGTTGCATTATGCCGGCGATATCGTCGGCAGCGCGCTGCGTCGCGCCGCAAAGATCCTAGAGCGCCACAAGACCGAGACGAGCATTCCCGCCGACCTGCCGATGGTGCGCGTCGATCCTGTCCTGTTCGAGCAGGTGATCTTCAACCTGCTCGACAATGCCGCGAAATATGCGCCCGAGGGATCGGTGGTCCATATCGAGGGTTGGGTCGATGCCGATAACGTCGTCCTGCAGGTCTCGGACGAAGGTCCGGGCATTCCACCCGCCGATCTCACCCGCGTCTTCGACACCTTCTATCGTGTCCGCAAGGGCGATCAGGTGCGCGCCGGCACCGGCCTCGGCCTTTCCATCTGCCGCGGTTTCATCGAGGCGATGGGCGGCACGATCACCGCCGCCAACCGAAAGGGCCGCCGGGGCGCCGTCTTCGCCATTCACCTGCCGAAGCCCAACGACATACCGAAACTGGACGAACTCAGATGACCGGTTCAGCCGTCAAGATCCTCGTCGTCGACGACGAGCCCCCGATCCGCAAGCTGCTTCGCGTCGGCCTGACCGCGCAGGGCTACGAGGTGCAGGAGGCGCCGAATGCCGTCAGCGCCCGCCGATTGGTCGCCGACGACAAGCCCGATCTCATCGTGCTCGATCTCGGCCTGCCCGACACGCCGGGCCATGACTTGCTTCAGGAGTGGCGCGACGAAGGCCTGTCCATACCCGTCGTCATCCTCTCCAGCCGCACCGACGAGGCCGGCATCGTCAAGGCGCTGGAAAGCGGCGCCGACGATTACGTCACCAAGCCCTTCGGCATCAACGAACTTGGCGCCCGCATCCGCGTGGCGCTGCGCCATCGCCTGCAGCAGCAGGGCGAAAAGGCGATCTTCCAGACCGGCGGGCTGTCGGTCGATCTCGTCAAGCGCATCGTCAAGGTCGACAGCGAGGAAATAAAATTGTCGCCGAAGGAATATGACATCCTGCGCGTGCTCGCCCAGCATGCCGGCAAGGTGCTGACACATCAGTTCCTTTTGAAGCAGGTATGGGGCCCGGCGGCCGATGTGCAATATCTGCGCGTCTACATCAGGCAGCTCAGACAGAAGATCGAGCAGAGCCCCGACCAGCCGCACTATATCACCACCGAGACCGGAGTCGGCTATCGTCTCAGGGAGCCGGACTGACCTGCTCTCTCACCCGCCGCCTGAACTGTATCGAGAATGACATGTATCTTCCCAACATCATACGGCCGGAACACACCTTCATCGGCGTGTCGGCACCGACAAAATGGCGCGCGCTGCATATCATAGCGGACAAGGCAGCCAAGGCCTTTTCCGTCGACAGCCAGACCATTCTGAAGGCGCTCGAAGCGCGTGAGAAGCTCGGTTCCACCGGGATCGGCAATGGCATTGCCATTCCGCATGCCGCGATCGACGGCATGACCAGTCCGCGCGGCCTTCTCATCCGCTTCGCGCAGCCGCTGGATTTCGAAGCGATCGACGATGTCCCGACCGACATCGCCTTTGTGCTCATCTTCGGGGAGAACAATCGCGGCGAATATCTGAACGTGCTGTCGGCCATCGCCCGGCGGCTGCAATCGGATGGCGTGCTTGCCGCTATGCGCAAGGCAAGGACAGCGGACGAATTCTATTCCGATTTCATCGCTGATTCCCGGGCATAAAGCGCGGCCCGAAGGCCGCGCCCGCTTGTCTGCAATCAGACCAACTTAGAAGTCGCGCTGGAAGCGCAGGAAGCCGAAGACTTCGTCGTCGCCTTCGTCCTCATCGTGGTACTGCACGCTGAGCTTCGTTCTGAGGTCGTCGACGATCCGGTAGTCGATCGTCACACCGGTCGTGTAGGCGCTGCCGCCGGTGAAGCCATTGCCGTCAGCCTCCAGGGCGATGTTTTCGAAGTACTGGAAGCCCGGGGTGACCGTCCACTTGTCGTTGATCTTCAAGGCGTATTCTGCTGCGATCGTCCATTCGGACTCTTCGTAGTAGTAGTTGGCGCCGCTTGCCCAGATGCCGGCGATGCCGAGCGTGCCCGGACCGATGTCGGCATAGACGATGCCGCGGACGGCGACTTCGCTGGTGTCGGTGTCATAACCGGCAAGCAGGTAAGCGCTGATGGCGCCGGCCTTGTAGGAAACCTGGCCTGCGACACCGAAGTTGTTCGGGCCTTCGCCCGGCTTGGTGGCGTAATCTTCTTCCAGCTCATCGACCGAGAGGCCGGCGGCGAAAGCGCCATTCTCGTACTGATAACGGATCGAGTTGTGGGTCGTCTCGTTGCTGGCGAGCGTATCGGTCTCGCCGCTCATGTCGTCGTCCCACCAGCTATAGAGCTTACCGACGCGGAAACCGGCGATGTCGATATAGCCTTCATCCAGCAGCGCTTCCTGATCGGAGGCGTTGTCGGCATTATAACGCAGCGTCATGACGCCGGTCAGCGTGCCGTACTCGGTGTCGTTCTTGGCCTGGAAGGTCACCTGACCGCGAGTCCAGAAGTTTACGTCGGAATCGCCGGCAATGTTGTCACCGAAGCGCACTTCGGTACGGATGTAGCCGCCGATCGAAAGGCATGTTTCCGTTCCCGGAATATAAAAATAGCCGGTACCGTAGGCGTCGCAAACGCGAACATATTCCACGGGCTCGGGTTCCGCCGCCACGATGGCGTCGGCTGCGCGTGCTCCGGATGCCGCGACAAGGGCGGCGACGGAGGCAAAAAGGATAGTTCTGATATTCATTTTGAATGGCCCTAACAGGTTTGGATTGCGAGGCGCATTTCAAGGGATGCCCCCACGTAGCGGCCGGCAAATACGACCGCACCGCCGCCATATAGGAATCCACAAGTGTCATCGCGGCAAAATCCGGGCAAAAATCAGCTTTACCAAGGTCGCTTGCGGAGAAACTGTGGCAGAAAAAACACGGTTCTGGGGCAGGACGGGGGCGAACCCACGATTGGCCGCGGCCAACTTCGGCAGGTCCATTTCAAAATCACCCCTCAAATGGAATGACATTCTAATAGATACGGCGAAACTGAAAGACATTTCGTTTCATTATACGACTGACTTGATAGAGTTAAGACCGTCATCAGGAGGGTCCCAATGCAGACACAAAGGTTCACCCGGCTCCTCGCAGCCGCGGTCATGGCAGGCAGCTTTGCGATCGGAAGCGTCGCTCCTGTTTTCGCGGATCAGGCGCTTCTCAATGTTTCCTATGATCCGACCCGCGAATTGTACAAGGATTTCAATGCCGCCTTTGCCGCCAAGTGGCAGAAGGATACGGGTGAAACCGTCACGATCAAAGCTTCGCACGGCGGCTCCGGCGCCCAGGCGCGCTCGGTCATCGACGGTCTCGACGCCGACGTCGTGACGCTTGCCCTCGAAGGTGATATCGACGCCATTGCCAAGGCGACGGGGAAGATTCCGGCAGATTGGAAGAGCAAGCTCCCGAACAATTCGACCCCCTACACCTCGACGATCGTCTTCCTCGTGCGCAAAGGCAACCCGAAGGGCATCAAGGATTGGGGCGATCTGATCAAGGATGACGTGCAGGTCATCACGCCGAACCCGAAGACCTCGGGCGGCGCCCGCTGGAACTTCCTGGCGGCCTGGGCTTGGGCCAAACAGGCCAATGGCGGCGACGACGCCAAGGCACAGGATTACGTGACGAAACTGCTGCAGCATGTTCCGGTGCTCGATACGGGCGCCCGTGGCGCGACCACGACTTTCGTCCAGCGCGGCCTCGGCGACGTGCTCCTTGCCTGGGAGAACGAAGCCTATCTCTCGCTCGAAGAACTCGGGCCCGACCAGTTCGAGATCGTGACGCCGTCGTTCTCCATCCGCGCCGACCCGCCGGTCGCCGTCGTTGACGGCAATGTCGACAAGAAGGGCACGCGCAAGGTCGCCGAAGCCTATCTCAACTACCTTTATTCGGACGAGGGCCAGAAGATTGCCGCCAAGCACTACTACCGGCCGATCAAGCCCGAAGCCGCCGATCCGGCCGACGTCGCCCGCTTCCCGAAGCTAACCCTTGCCACCATCGAAGACTTCGGCGGCTGGAAGCAAGCGCAGCCGAAATTCTTCGGCGACGGCGGCGTATTTGACCAAATCTACAAGCCGGCCCAATAATAGATTTCATGAGTGCACATAGCCCCACGCGGTGGCGGTTCAGGCGGCCGAGCGTCATTCCGGGTTTCGGAATGGCGCTCGGCCTTACCTTGACCTGGCTCACCCTTCTGATCCTCATTCCGCTCTCCGGCCTTGCCGTCCGGTCGAGCGCGCTCGGCTGGGAGAAATTCTGGTCGATCGCGCTCGATCCGCGTACGCTGAATGCACTGCGCATCAGCTTCGGCACCGCCTTCATCGCCGCGATCGTCAACGCTGTTTTCGGCATCATTCTCGCCTGGGTGCTGGTGCGTTATCGCTTCCCCGGCAAGCGCGTAATCGATGCAATGGTCGATCTGCCTTTCGCGCTGCCGACCGCGGTTGCCGGCATCGCATTGACGACACTTTATGCGCCGAACGGCTGGGTCGGCCAATTCCTGACCCCGCTCGGGATCAAGATCGCCTTCACGCCGGCCGGCATTGTCATAGCGCTGATCTTTGTCGGCCTGCCCTTCGTGGTGCGCACCGTGCAGCCGGTCATGGAGGAAATCGACAAGGAAGTGGAAGAGGCTGCGGCAACGCTCGGCGCCAACCGCTTGCAGACGATTTTCCGCGTGCTGCTGCCGGGGCTGGCGCCTGCCGTTCTCACCGGCTTCGCGCTCGCCTTTGCCCGCGGCGTCGGTGAATATGGTTCGGTCATCTTCATCGCCGGCAACCTGCCGTTCAAATCGGAGATCGCACCGCTGCTGATCGTCATCAAGCTCGAGGAATATAACTACGCTGCGGCGACCGGCATTGCCGCAATCATGCTGATTCTCTCCTTCGGCATGCTGCTCGTCATCAACCTCATCCAGAGCTGGAGCAGGCGGAGGTACGGCTATGGCGCTTGATACGACCACTCAACCCGGCAAATTGCGCTCGGTGACAACAGAACACCGGATCGCCCGCTACAGCCTGATTATCCTTTCGCTCGTCTTCCTGCTGCTGATCTTGCTGCTGCCGCTCGCCGCCGTTTTTGTCGAGGCCTTCCGCAAGGGCGCCAGCCCCTTTCTCGAAGCGCTGCAGGATGTCGAAACCTTCTCGGCGATCCGGCTGACGCTGATCGTCGCCGGCATCAGCGTGCCGCTCAATCTCGCCTTCGGGGTTACCGCTGCCTGGGCGATCGCCAAGTTCGAGTTCAAGGGCAAGGCATTTCTGACGACGCTGATCGACCTGCCCTTTTCCGTTTCGCCGGTCATATCGGGCCTGGTCTTCGTGCTTCTGTTCGGCGCCAATACCTGGCTCGGCCATTGGCTCAGCGCCAATGACATCAAGATCCTGTTCGCCGTTCCGGGGCTTGTCCTGGCGACTATGTTCGTCACCTTTCCCTTCGTCGCCCGCGAACTGATTCCGCTGATGCAGGAACAGGGAACGGCCGACGAAGAGGCGGCCCTGTCGCTCGGCGCTAGCGGCTGGCAAACCTTCTGGTACGTGACGCTGCCGAACATCAAGTGGGGTCTGCTCTACGGCGTGCTGCTCTGCAACGCCCGCGCCATGGGCGAATTCGGGGCCGTGTCGGTCGTCTCCGGCCACATTCGCGGCCAGACGAATACCATGCCGCTGCAGGTGGAAATTCTCTACAACGAATATAATTTCACCGGCGCTTTCGCCGTCGCCACACTTTTGGCGCTGCTCGCGCTCGTGACTCTTGTTTTGAAGACACTGCTGGAAATGCGCTACAGCGCCGAAATATCCGCCAGCCGGCGGCACTGAAGGATTTGAAATGGAAGTACGCGTTCAAAACATTCGCAAGGAATTCGAGCGTTTTCCGGCGCTGCACGACGTCTCGCTCGATATCCGCTCCGGCGAACTGATCGCACTGCTCGGCCCTTCGGGTTCCGGCAAGACGACATTGCTGCGGCTGATCGCCGGATTGGAAAGCCCGACCGAGGGACAGATCTTCTTCGGCGACGAGGATGCCTCGAAGAAATCGGTACAGCAGCGCAATATCGGCTTCGTCTTCCAGCACTACGCGCTCTTCCGCTACATGACGGTGCTCGACAACGTCTCGTTCGGCCTGAGGGTTAGAAAGGGTGCCCGGCGTCCCGCGAAAGCCGACATCCGCAGGCGGGCGCTGGAACTGCTCGACCTCGTGCAGCTTTCCGGTCTCGAAAAACGCTATCCCGCCCAGCTTTCCGGCGGACAGCGCCAGCGTGTGGCACTCGCCCGCGCCATGGCGGTCGAGCCGAACGTGTTGCTGCTCGACGAACCTTTCGGAGCGCTCGATGCCCAGGTGCGCAAGGACCTGCGCAAATGGCTGCGCGAAATCCATGACCGCACCGGCCACACCACCGTCTTCGTCACCCACGACCAGGATGAGGCGCTGGAGCTTGCCGACCGCGTCGTCGTCATGAGCCAGGGTGCGATCGAGCAGGTCGGGACGCCCGACGAAGTCTATGATTATCCGAACTCGCCCTTCGTCTTCGGCTTCATCGGCCAGTCGAATTGCCTGCAGGTCGAAATCGCAGACGGCGACATCCGCTTCGAAGGCCGCTCGCTCGGCCTCAATGCCGAGGGTGAGCCCGACGGACCGGCGCAGCTCTACTTCCGCCCGCATGATGTCAGGCTCTGCGAATCAGCCGAAAACTGCATTGCCGGCCAGCCGGTCTCCAGCCGCCGCGTCGCCGGCACCCGTCATATCGAGCTCGATATCGGCAGTGAGCGCCCGCACGTCGAAATCGAACTGCCGCCGAGCGAGGCCGACAGGCTCGACCGGCACCGGGTGGCATTCAAGCCGACTCGCTGGAAGCTGTTTCGCAGCTGATTCGAATTTCAGCGTCTTTTCCGACGGGCAGCAGGCTCTCTAACAGCTTGAGTTGGTGGATAATTCCTTAATTTTTGGGGATTATGCAGCAGACGGCCGCAGGCTAATCGCCGGAATCGCACCCGGCGAGAGTCTCTAAAGCCTTTTGTGATCTCTGGTTGTTTGTATTTCAGTCATATGACGAGTAAAAGATTTTTCGCGTTAATCATAAAGGGCTGGACTAATCCCATAGGAGGCACCTGGCGTTGAGGGCGGAGATTTCCTTTGGAAAATCCCTGATCGGGATTTTATTCGTAGGACTGGCGGCCGCAGGCTGCACCACAACACCAAAGCCGGCGACGACGCCGGCAAAGACAAAACAGGCTCAAGCGGCGAAAGTCACTTTCAATTATACCGCCAAGGATCGCGACTGCCTGAAGCGCGCGATGTATTTCGAATCGCAGCATTCCGACGAGGATGGTTATCTGGCCGTCGGCACCGTCGTCATGAACAGGCTGACGTCGGGCGCCTATCCACCGTCGATCTGCGGTGTTGTCGCCCAGGAGAAGCAGTTTGCGCCTGGGGTCATGACGCGGGAAGTCAAGCCGCAGGCCGAACCGGAACTCGCCACCGCGGCCGATGCGATCCTCCTGAAGGGTGCGCGCCATCCCCAAGTGAAGGACGCGATGTTCTTCCACACCGACGGTCTGAAATTTCCCTACGACAACATGCATTATGTGACGGTCGCCGGCGGCAATGCCTTCTACGAGAAGCGCGATTCCAACGGCATGCTCGAAACGCCGCCGCCGCTGCCGTCCTATGAGGTGGCGATGAATTATGTGCCCGGCGAAAGCATGCTGCCGCCGCAGTTCGAGGCGCTGATACCCTCCGCCGTTCCCGTTCCTCTGCCGGCCCCCGATCCGATGCCGACGGCGAGCACGGCGCCGATGCAGATAACAGCCCCGGTGACCCAACCGGAAACCGCGCCTGCGCCCGAGCCGGCAATGCGGATCGCGATCCCGACGCCCCGTCCCGCCTATGACAGCGTGATGCTGCGCGGCGAGATCCCGGTAAACGGCGGATAAACCTGTATTTCGTTCAAGTGGGAAGAGCGCCTTAGGCGCGCTCCTCCCAGATCTTCGCAAGCTCCACGATCGTTGCGACGGCTTTTTCCATGTCCTGGCGGCTCACCCATTCGAGCGGCGAATGGAAGGCATGGCCGCCGGCAAAAATGTTTGGGCACGGCAGTCCCATGAAGGAGAGCCGCGAGCCGTCCGTGCCGCCGCGAATGCTGCCGCGCACCGGCGTCATGCCGGCACGATGCACGGCCTCAAGCGCGTTCTCGACAATCTCCGGATGGCGGTCGAGCACCGTCTTCATGTTGCGGTATTGTTCCGTCACCTGGAAATGGTAGGTTGAGCCGGGATAGGCCGACATCACCTGCTTGACGATGGTTTCGAGCATCGCCTCCTTTTGCGCGAGCCCCTCGTCGGTAAAGTCGCGAACGATGAAGCTCAACGACGCCTTTTCCATCGAGCCGGTCACGCCGACCGGATGGATGAAGCCCTGCTTGCCTTCCGTCGTCTCCGGCGCCACGTCCTTCGGCAACCGGTCGATGATGGCGCCGGCGATCTTGATGGCGTTCTCCATGCGGTCCTTGGCGAAACCCGGATGTATCGCCACGCCCGATATGCTGATCTCGACGCCGTCGGCCGAAAAGGTTTCGTCCTCGACGTGGCCCACCGTCTCGCCGTCCATCGTATAGGCGAAGTCCGCTCCGAGTTTATCCAGATCGACCTTGTTGACGCCGCGTCCGACTTCCTCGTCGGGCGTGAACAGGATCTTGATCGTTCCGTGCCGGATATCGGGATTGTCGACGAGAACCCGGGCCGCGGTCATGATTTCTGCCAGTCCCGCCTTGTCATCGGCGCCGAGCAAGGTCGTGCCATCAGTCGTGACGATGTCGTTGCCGATCTGGTTGCTGAGCTCGGGATGCTCGGCGACACGGATCACCCGGCTAGAATCGCCGACAAGCCTGATATCGCCGCCCGCATAATTCCTGACGATCTGCGGCTTGACGTCGGTGCCGCTGAAATCGGGCGCCGTGTCCATATGCGAGCAGAAACAGATGACCGGCACCGGCTTGTCGCTATTTCCAGGAATGGTCCCATAGACATAACCGTGTTCGTCCAGATGCGCGTCCGCAAGGCCGATCTCCAGCAGCTCGTCGACCAGAAGCCGGCCGAGATCCTTCTGCTTTTCGGTGGTCGGCTGCGTCGATGAAGAGGGATCGGATTGGGTGTCGATAACGACATAGCGGAGAAAGCGGTCGAGAACAGTGTCGGTCATGGCAATCCAGTTCAGTGAGATCTCCCGAGGATATAGCCCTCGCGAGCGATCCGGCAAAAGATTTTTCTGCTGGATAAATGGTTCTATCCCGACGGCAGCTTTATCAAGGGAGGATGGGATGGACTGGACCCGCGTGCGTGCGAAGCCGTCATTCACGGCTCCCTGGCGGGTGCAGGCCACCAGCCGTCCGGCGCGACCCAGGCGTGCCGCTGCACCTTACCAAAGGCCGAGCCCCGGAGGTCACGTCGGACTTGGAAATAGCTGTCGCGCGGCACCAGGGAGGAGCCGCGCCAGCTCGAAGCGCAGTCAGCGAACTGATTTGAAGGCAGCCCGCAGTTCTTGCGCAAACAGCTGGGGCTGCTCCCAAGCAGCAAAGTGTCCGCCTCGCTCCACCTGATGGTAGTAAACGAGAGAAGGATAAGCCTGTCGACTCCAGCTCTCCGGCGCCTTATAGATCTCCTTCTGAAAAACCGTGATGCCGACAGGGATCTTGATATCCTTTGTCTTCTGCGCCTCGGAGCTGAAGTTATTGTTGTTGTTTTCCCAGTAGAACCGCGAGGACGACGCGCCGGTATTGGTCAACCAGTAGAGCGTAATATCGTTCAGCATTTCGTCTCTGGTCAGAACGCGTTCGGGAACGCCGTCACTGTCGCTCCATTGGACAAACTTTTCATAAATCCATGACGCCAATCCGGACGGGGAATCTGACAGCGAGTAACCGATTGTCTGGGGCCGCGTTACCATCATGGCGCCATAGGCGGCATTGCGGCCAAAAAAGGCGCTCAGAGAGTCGTAGGCCCCTTTTTCCGCTGGGGACAGTCCGGCAGGGGCCGCGTCGCCATTGTTGATCGCCCGCATGAGATCGCCCGGTACAGTCGCCGGCATGTTCAAATGGATTGCCAGCAAGCCTTTCGGTGCTTGCCGTGCCAAGGCGTCGGATATCACCGAGCCGTGATCGCCACCCTGCGAAACGTAATGCGTGTAACCCAGGCGCTTCACCAGGACGTCCCAGGCGCGGGCAACGCGGTCAGGTCCCCATCCCTGATCTGTCGGTCGGCCGGAAAAGCCGTAGCCGGGAATCGAAGGAATAATCACGTCGAACGCATCTTCCGGCTTGCCACCATAGGCCGTGGGATCGGTGAGAGGTCCGATCGTCTTGATGAACTCGAAGATCGATCCCGGCCAGCCATGAGTCAAGATGACCGGGAGAGCATTCGGATAACGGGAGCGGACGTGAATGAACTGAATGTCGACGCCGTCGATCGTCGTGATGAACTGCGGCAGGGCGTTCAGCTGGTCTTCGGCTTTGCGCCAGTCGTAGTCGGTCCCCCAATAGCGGACAAGGTCCTGAACGCGCGCCAGCTGGATGCCCTGCGAGATATCTCCGACCGTCTCCTTATCCGGCCAACGTGTCTCTGCTATACGTCGTTTGAGATCATCAAGCTGGCTCTGATCGACATGAATGCGGAAAGGGCGGATACTCTCATCCAACGCCGGTCTTGCTTGGACGGTCGTTACGCCGGCTTCTTCTGCGCGTGCGGACTGCAGGTAAGACATCGTTGCCAACGATCCGACGGCGATGGCGATCGCCCGCCCGAGCAGCGGGCTCGACTTGGAAAACTTTGCAATAGTGGTCATGGGATAGCCTCCTTCGCTTGGCGTTCTGCGACTTTCTCGCGATTGGAGTGCTAGACGGTCGATGTATCACTTATGTTTCCGGCTGATGCTTGTTCTGTTGCAGAATGTAGCGTCGCGGTCGTCAGATACGCGATCTAACAAATGGGTGCGGGGACAGTCGAACGCGCCGGCGGCTGGAACAACGATCACCGCTAGTTCGTTTGAGGACCGAATATCCGGAAACAGCCATGGCCAGCGACAAGCTATCAAGCTACCGATCAAAACGCGATTTTCAGAAGACCGCTGAGCCCAGCGGCGAGCGGTCCCTCAAACAGAGCAACCGCCGTCGCTTTGTCATCCAGAAGCACGATGCGACACGGCTGCACTACGACCTGCGGCTCGAGCTCGATGGCGTGTTCAAGAGCTGGGCCGTCACCAAAGGCCCATCGCTCGATCCGCACGACAAGCGGCTGGCGGTCGAGGTCGAGGATCATCCCCTCGATTATGGCGACTTCGAAGGCACTATTCCGAAAGGCCAGTATGGCGGTGGCACGGTCATGCTGTGGGATCGCGGCTATTGGGAGCCGGAGGGCAGGAAGAGCCCGGAGCAGGCGCTTTCCAAGGGTGATTTCAAGTTCACGCTCGAAGGCGAGCGCCTGCACGGGAGCTTCGTGCTGGTGCGCATGCGCAACGATCGCGAGCGCAGCAAGCGTACCAACTGGCTGTTGATCAAGCATCATGACGAGTTCTCCGTGGACGAGAACGGTGCTTCCATCCTCGAAGAAAACGTCACCTCGGTGGCCTCAGGCCGCAGCATGGAAATGATCGCAGCCGGCAAGGGGCGCAAGCCGAAACCCTTCATGGTGGAGGGCGGCAAGGTCCAGGCGGACGCCGTCTGGGACAGCAATCACGGATTGGCCGCCGAGGAGCGGCAGTCGGAGGCGAGTGCGGGAAAGCGCGCCGGTACTGCGACGGCGGTTGATCTTCCGGATTTCATCGCGCCGCAACTCTGCGAGAAGGTCGAGCGACCGCCTGGCGGGGACGGTTGGATCCATGAGATCAAGTTCGATGGATATCGCATTCAGATGCGCGTGCTCGATGGCGAAGTCACCTTGAAGACCAGGAAAGGCCTCGACTGGACGACCAAGTACCCCGAAATCGCCGAGGCGGCGTCTGGGCTTCCGGATTGTATCCTCGATGGCGAGATTTGCGCTCTCGACGAGCAAGGTGCGCCTAACTTCGCGGCACTCCAGGCGGCGCTATCGGAGGGCAAGACCGCCAGCCTCGTCTACTTCGCCTTCGACCTGCTCTATGACGGCGGCGAGGATCTCCGGTCGAAGCCCCTGATCGAGCGAAAGAGGCGATTGCAGGAGCTCCTCACCGAGGCCGGCAACGATCCTCGGATCCGCTACGTCGAACATTTCGAGACCGGCGGTGACGCCGTCCTCAGATCGGCATGCAAGCTCTCGCTGGAAGGCATCATCTCAAAACAGACAGATGCCCCCTATCAATCCGGACGAACGGAAAGCTGGGCAAAGTCAAAATGCCGGGCGGGGCACGAGGTGGTGATCGGCGCCTACGCCAAAACCAACGGCAGGTTTCGTTCCCTTCTCGCCGGTGTTTTTCGCGGCGATCATTTTGTCTATGTCGGCCGTGTCGGAACCGGCTACGGCGCCAAGAAAGTCGAAACGTTGCTTCCGAAATTGAAGGCGCTGGAGACGGCGAGATCGCCCTTCACGGGTATCGGTGCTCCGAAGAAGCAGGCCGAGGTCGTCTGGGTAAAGCCCGAGCTTGTCGCCGAAATCGAATTCGAGGGGTGGACAGCGGACGGTCTCGTCCGCCAAGCAGCCTTCAAAGGATTGCGCGAAGATAAGCCTGCTCGGGAAGTCGAGGCGGAGCCACCGGTAAGACCCTCCAAAGCGGACATCGCGGAGCCGGTTCCGAGAGCCAGGCAAACACCGGCGCGCCGCAAGGGTGCGAAGGCTGATGTCATGGGAGTGCTCATCTCAAACCCGGACAAACCATTGTGGCCGGATGCCAACGGCAGCGAACCGGTCACGAAGGAAGAATTGGCGGGCTATTACGAGGCAGTCGGCGACTGGATGATCCACCACATCAAGGGCAGGCCCTGCTCTATCATCCGCGCCCCGGATGGAGTTGGCGGCGAGCAGTTCTTTCAGCGCCATGCGATGCCGGGACAATCGAACCTGCTCGACCTGGTCAAGGTGTTCGGGGACAAAAAGCCATACCTGCAGATCGATCGCATCGAAGGCCTTGCCGCGGTCGCCCAGATCGCAGCGGTCGAACTCCATCCGTGGAATTGCGAACCCGGTCAACCGGAAGTTCCTGGTCGTCTGGTGTTCGACCTCGATCCCGGGCCTGACGTTCCCTTTGCCACGGTCGTTGCCGCTGCCCGCGAAATGCGCGATCGGCTGGAAAACCTCGGACTGATCAGCTTTTGCAAGACGACGGGCGGCAAGGGCCTGCATGTCGTGACCCCGCTTGCGGTCAATAAGCGCAAGCCGCTGTCATGGCCCGAGGCAAAGGCTTTCGCGCATGACGTCTGCCAGCAGATGGCCCGGAACAACCCCGATCTCTACCTTATCAAGATGACGAAGAGCCTGAGGGGCGGTCGCATTTTCCTCGATTACCTGCGCAATGATCGCATGGCGACGGCCGTAGCGCCGCTTTCTCCTCGAGCCCGCCCCGGTGCGACGGTATCAATGCCTCTGACGTGGACGCAGGTGAAATCAGATCTCGACCCTAAAAGGTTCACGATCCGAACCGTACCTGCCTTGCTATCGAAGTCGTCCGCCTGGAAGGATTATTGTGAGGGGCAGCGTCCCTTGGAGCAGGCGATCAAGAGGCTCGGCCGTGCCGGCAAGCATGCCGCGTGACCAGGAGCGGGCGCAGCTCGCGGCCCTGAATGACTTCATCTGATCGCAGCCGGGCCATCAGCCATATCGAAGACGGCAGCATTATCCTGGATCTCGCGGAGCCCCTTATATGAGGGGTGGCGTAGGCTGCCCTCACGCGTCCAGCCGCGAAACTCGATTTCGGCGATGAGGGTCGGTTGCGAAAAAACAAGCCGCTTCCCTTTCAGCGGCACGACGGGTTTTTTCGTTTGGAGACAGTTCAGCGTCTTGCGCAAATATTCCGCCTCGGTTCGATTGAACCCCGTGCCGACGGACCCGACATAGATCCAGTCGTGACCCTTTCGACCCGCAAGCAACAGACTGCCGAGCCCGCCGCGGGTGCTGGCCGATTCCTCGTAACCCACGATCATGAAGCTGTCGCTGTGAACACATTTGATCTTCTGCCAATCCCCGAGGCGGCCACTCCGGTAAGAACTGTCCCTGCGTTTTGCGATGATGCCTTCCAGGCCCAGACGGCATGCGTGCTCGAGCAGTTCCTCGCCACCCAAATCCAGTTCTTGCGAGAACCGAATGGCGCCACCGTCGGTCTCGGGGATCAGATCTTCCAGTAAATGACGGCGCACCGACAGTTCCGTGCGCGTCAGGTCGTGACCGTCGAGATACAACAGATCGAAGGCGTAGAATATGGATTCGGTCGATATCCGCTTGCCACCCCTGCCGCCGAGCGAGCGCTGCAACGCTCCGAAATCCGAGCGACCCTCTTCATCGAGGACGACGGCTTCTCCGTCGAGAATGCAGCTCGACACACCGAGTTTTCTTGCCCCCGCGGCGATCGTCGGAAATCGATGGGTCCAGTCATGGCCGCCACGAGTGAGAATGCGAATACCCTTTGGCTCGATGTGGAGCGCCAATCGGTAGCCGTCCCACTTCACCTCATAAAGCCAATCCGGCCCTTGCGGCACCGTCTGCTTCAGCAGCGCCAGGCAGGGCTCCACTCTGGACGGCATTGCATCGAACGGCAGGTTTGGCTGGTCCGGATCACGCCGACGGACAGGCCGCGATTGTATCGAAGAACCGGAGTCGCGAAGGAGAGGAGCGGAGAGGCCGCGTGATCTGGTCATCACTCAATGCCTGCCGGATCGGTTCTCGGCATCGACGGATTTGCGCAGCGCCTCCATGATATTGATGACGTTGCTGGGAGCCGGCTCTGCCTTCTCCCTGCCCTTAGATTTCGCTTTAACAGGCTTTTTCATCTGTTTCTTCTTGGCCTCGATGAGGTCGAGCAGCCGATCCTGCACGGGGTCGGAGGCCATCTTCGGGTTCCAATGCTGCGTCTGCTTCTTGATGAGTTGCTGAACCAGCGGCATCATTTGGCTGTCCGCCGGTTGATCGTCGACCCGTTCGAAATAGCTCTCCGCGTCGCGCACTTCATCACCGTATCGCAGGGTCCAAAGGACGATGCCCTTGCCGCGTGGCTCCAGCATGACGGCACGCTCGCGGCGTGCAATCACCAGCCGCGAGATGCCGACCATGTCTTCTGCCGCCATCGCATCGCGGATCACCGAGAACGCCTCCTGGCCGACCGGATCGTCGGGTGAAAGATAGTAGGGCGTGTCGAGCCAGATCCATTCGACGCTGTTGCGGGGCGTAAACACTCCGATATCGATCGTCTTGGTGCTTTCAAGCGCAACGTTCTCCAACTCCTCGTCTTCGAGCAAGACGTATTCGTTCTCACCGCGCTGATAGGCTTTCACCTCATCTTCATCTTTCACGTCCTTGCCGGTGACCGCATCGACATAGTGGCTGATGACGCGGTTTTGAGTCGCGCGATTGAGCGTGTGAAAGCGCACCTTCTCGTTTTCTGAGGTGGCCGGCATCATCTGCACCGGGCAGGTGACGAGCGATAGCTTCAGATAGCCTTTCCAGTATGGCCGGATCGCCATGGCAACCTCCGATCACCCGGTGCGGCGCTGATGAGCGCCGCCGGGGCTGCGGGATTTCGGCGTCGATGCGCGTGCGGCCTTCTGCCTGCTCTTGCCGGCATTGGCATTTGCGGCGGTGCGCTTCGTCTTTGCTGGAGCCGTCATGCCGGCGCTTTCGCGTAGCGCCTGCAACAGGTCGTTCGGTTTCACAGCGGGGGGAGCTTTTTTCTTCGGCAGGGTGCGGCCTTCGATCTTGGCCTTCACCAGTTCGGCGACTGCCGCTTCGTAACGATCGTTGAATTCCTTCGGATCGAACTCGCCCTTCTTGGTGTTGATGATATGCTTGGCAAGCTCCAGCATCTCGCCTTCGATCTTGAGATCCGGCATCTCCTCGAAAGCCTTCTCGGAGGAGCGGACTTCATAGTCGAAGTTCAAAGTGGAGCCCACCAGCCCTTTGCCGAGGGGGCGGATGAGAAGCGTCCGCAGGCGCCGGAACAGCACCGTCCGGGCGATGGCCGCGACCTTGGCCTTCTTCATACCATCCCTCAGCAGCTTGAATGCGTCGCTGCCCATCGTGTCGGGGGCCAGATAATAAGGCTTGTCGAAATAGACGTCGTCGACCTCGTCACAAGGAATAAACGCCTCCACCTTCAGCGTTTTGTCGCTTTCGGGAACGGCGGCGGCGACCTCCTCGGGCTCAAGGACAACATAGCGACCATCTTCGATCTCGAAACCCTTGACCTGGTCCTCGCGTTCGACCGGATCGCCGGTCTCGCCGTCCACGAATTCTCGGCGCACCCGATTGCCGGTCTTCCTGTTCAGCGTGTGAAACGCAATCCGCTCGGATGTGGAGGCGGCGGTGTAGAGCGCCACGGGGAAAGCGACCTCTCCGAACTTGATAAAGCCTTTCCAATTCGCTCTCGGGGCAACCATTTCGTACGCGCTCCTGCCGCAACCAGTGCGAGTCAACCGAATCACTTTACGATTGGTTCCGAATCAAAACGAATCAAATTTCAATAGCTTAGCCAAAATGATTCACGCGTTTTCCGAGTCTCGATCATCCCCTTGAATCTGATCGATCTTTTCCACGCCCGGTGCTTTCTGCGATGGGAACAACCAGGAGATAGGAGCGCCTGAGGAGTGGTTTTGATCCTCGACGGCTCAATCGACGCGTTGTCCTTCGCCATCGAACACATGCAGATATTGCGGCGGGAAGGCGACGTTGACCTTCGGCCCCGCCCTCAGCGCATCGCGGTCGAGCGTGAAGATCTTGAACGGCAGGCCGTGAAGCGCGAGGTGCAGGATGATGCCGAAGCCGGTGGGCTCGACGAGCTCCACATCGGTTGCAAGCCCGGTTCCATCATTCGTCATCAGCACATGCTCGGGCCGGATGCCGAGCGTCACCTTCGCGCCGTCTTCAAGCGGCAGCGGCTTTGCCAGCGGCACGATCGTTCCGTCTTTCAGCCGCACGCCACCCGCATCATAATTCGCCTCGAGGAAATTCATCCCCGGCGAACCGATGAAGCCGGCGACGAACAGGTTGGCCGGCCGGTCGTAGAGTTCCAGCGGACTGCCGACCTGCTGGACGACGCCGCCATGCATGGCGACGATCCGGTCGGCCAGCGTCATCGCTTCGATCTGATCGTGGGTGACGTAGATCGAGGTCGCCTTCAGCTCGCCGTGCAGTTTCTTGATTTCGGCGCGCATCTGTTCGCGCAGGCGCGCATCGAGATTGGACAGCGGCTCGTCGAACAGGAAAGCCTTCGGCTGGCGCACGATGGCGCGGCCCATGGCGACGCGCTGGCGCTGGCCGCCGGAAAGCGCCTTCGGCCGCCGTTCAAGCAGCGGGTCGAGGCCGAGCTTGGCGGCGGCCGCCGCCACCGCGCTCGTGATCTTCTCCTTTGCCGTCTTTCGCAGTCTGAGGCTGTAGCTCATATTGCCGGCAACGTTCATGTGCGGATAGAGCGCATAGGACTGGAACACCATGGCAATGTCACGGTCCTTGGGATGCCGTTCGTTCACCCTGGCGCCGGCAATCCGGATTTCGCCCGATGTGACATCCTCCAGCCCGGCAATCATGCGCAGCAGCGTGGACTTGCCGCAGCCGGAAGGGCCGACGAGCACGACGAATTCGCCGTCCCGGATTTCAAGATCGACGCCGTGCAGCACCTGCACGTGGCCATAGGCTTTGCGGATGTTCTGGATGTCGATCGATGCCATTTGTTTAACCCTTGACCGCGCCGGCCGTCAGGCCCTGGACGAGATAACGCTGGATAAGCAGGAAGAAGAGACCGGCCGGGATGAGCGCCAGGACGCCCGCCGCCATCATCTGTCCGAAATCCACCGAGAATTTCGAAACGAAGGTGAGAAGCCCGACCGGGAAGGTCGCCGCGTCATTGCCGTTGATCAGCATCAACGCAAAGAGCAGCTCGCTCCAGGCCGCGGTGAAGACGAAGCCGAGTGTGGCGGCGATGCCGGGCAGCGTCAGCGGCAGGATGATTTGCCGGAAGGCGGTGAACTGCGTTGCCCCGTCGATCATCGCCGCCTCTTCGAGATCTTTGGGGATGCCGTCGAAAAAGGACTGCATCAGGAAGGTGGCGAAGGGCACGTTGAAGGCGGTGTAGACGATAACGAGGCCGGTCAGGCTGTTGGTCAGATGCAAGGGCGACAGGATCTTGAAGATCGGCGCGACCAGCATGACGAGCGGGAACATCTGGGTCAGCAGCATCAAGGCGACAATCCAGTATTTTGCCCGGAAATTGAAACGCGACAATGCGTAGCCTGAGAGCGAGGCGCAGATCGTCACGGTCACGGCCGTCGAGACCGAGACGATCAGACTGTTCTTGAAGAAGGTCGGAAAGGCGCTGTGCTGCAGCACGAAGGCATAGTGATCCCAGCTCGTGCGCGACGGCCACATACGCACGCCTTCGCTATAAAGCAGGTCGTTCGGCGTCACCGAGACCTTCAGCAGCCAGAACAACGGGAAGAGCGCGAAGGCGATGTAGCAGAGGATTGCCAGGCGGTGCGCGATCGTGGGAAGGATGGATCGTCTCATGGTCTCAATCCTTGTTCAGCAGCGTCTGCCTGAGCAGGATGATCAGCATCGAATAGGCGAGCAGCAGGGCAAGCAGCACCAGCGCGATCGCCGAGGCATAACCGAAATCGAGCCGTTTGAACGCCGTCGTGAAAATATAGCTCGCGACGATCTGCGTGCGGTCGGCCGGCCCGCCATTGGTCATGACGACGATCAGATCGGCGAAATTGGAAATCCAGACGGTGCGCAAGAGCACGGTGATGGCGATCGTCGGCGCGAGAAACGGCAGGGTGATGGAGCGGAAGCGCTGAAACCAGCCGGCGCCGTCGATCGAGGCCGCCTCGTAGAGATCGCGCGGGATCGCCTGCAGGGCCGCCAGCAGCGTGATGGCGAAGAAGGGAATGCCCCACCAGACATTGGCGACGATCGGTCCCCACATCGCAAAGTTGGGATCGGAAAGGATATTGCCCGGCGCCTGCATCAGCCCGAGGGCGAAAAGCCAGTGCGGGATCGGCCCGATAACCGGATTGAACAGCCAGGCCCAGTTGAGGCCGGCAAGAAAGGACGGCACCGCCCAGGGCAGGAAGACCAACGCCTGCGCGATCGCCCGGCCCGGGAACGGCTTGTCGAGCAACAGCGCCAGGATGAGCCCGAAGACGAACTGCAGGACGACGGAGGCGCCGGTCCACCAGAGCGTGTTCCTCAGCGCCCCGTAAAAGGCGGCATCGCCCGCAAGCTCGCGGAAATGATCGAGCCCGATGAAGCCGCCGGAAAACGGATTGAGCAGCTGGATATCGCGGAACGCATAGGACACGCCCAATGTCAGCGGCACCAGCATGACCGCGATGATCAGGATCAGCGACGGCGCGCTGTAGAGATAGGGCTCCGAAGCATCGGCAAGACGACGCAGCCACGGCCTGCGGTCGCGACGTATGTCGATAATATCGGCGGAAATGGTCATCGGTTTGCAGTTTCCATTATCTTTACACGGTGAGGCCTTGCGCGGGTGGTGCCTTTGAACTGGGTGGCTGAGGCCCCCTCATCCGACCCTTCGGGCCACCTTCTCCCCTAGGGGAGAAGGGATATGCCGCAACGTTTCGACTCCCTCTTCTCCCCTCGGGGAGAAGGTGCCCGTAGGGCGGATGAGGGGCTTCTGTCTCGAAGCCCCCTTCACCCCTACTTCTTGCTCAAGAACTTCTGCTGCGCCTTGGTCAGATAGTCCGCCCACTGGTCAGCCAGATCCTTTGCCGAGATATCGCCGAGCAAGGCCTGCTGCGAGGTCTTGATCGCCAGCGAATCCTTGAAGAAGGCGAATTCCTCGAGATAGGTCGGCATGACCGTCGGCACGGTGTTCGGATCCGCCAGCTCTTCGAACCAGCCCTTGAACTGGTCACCGGCGTAGAAGGGATCCTTCTCGGCCGCGGTATAGGCCGGCAGGGCGCCGATGCGCTTGTTCCACTCGATATTGCCTTCCGGCCCTTCGAGGGTGGCGATCAGCTTCCAGGAGAGATCCTTGTTGGCGCTCGTCGCAAACATCGACCAGCCGCCGTAACCGATGGTCGGGAAGGACTTGCCATCAGGCCCCTTCGGCAGCGGCATGACGCCGAAATCTTCCTTCTTCATGCGTTCGGCAATGGCGATCAGCGCATCCGGGTCCTGGTCGAGGAAGGCGCAGGTGCCGGAATAGAAGCCGGCGACGACTTCGTTGAAGCCCCAGTTGACGCTGTCCTTCGGCGCATAACCCTTCTTGTAGAGGTCGACCATCCACTCGATGCCCTTGGCCCAGCCAGGGCTGTTCATTGTCGAGGTGCCGTCCTCATTGAAGTATTTGTTCGAGCCGGCCATCGAGGCGGCAAAGATCATCCAGCCGTTGAGACCGCCCGGTCCGCCGCGCATGCAGTAGCCGTATTTGCCCTGCAATTTGGAGACTTTTTCGGACGCAGCGGTGAATTCATCCAGCGTCTTCGGCGGCGCGGCGACACCGGCTTCCGAAAGCAGCTTCTTGTTGTAGAACATCGCCCTCAAATAGAAGCCATAGGGCAGCATGTAGGCGGTGTTCTTGACATCGCGGCCGAGTTCGAGGGCACGCGGCGTCAGCTCCTTGGTGTGCTCCCACTTTGCGAGATAGGGCTCGAGGCTTTCGAGCATGCCGTTATTGGCGTAAAGCGACAGCCAGGTATCGGGCATTTCCATCACATCGGGCACGTCGCCGGCCGACACCATGGTGGCGAACTTCTGAAAGGCTTCGTTCCAGGGCAGCGAGATGATGTCGACCTTGGTGCCGGGATTGGCGGCCTCGAACTTGCCGACGATCGATTTCAGCGTTTCGGTGCGCTCCGGGCTGGTGATGACTTCGACGAGCTTGAGCGTCGTATCGGCAAAGGCCGTACCCGCCATCATCGTAGCAAAGAGCGTCGAGATTATTAGTTTTTTCATGCTCAGTCCCCCTTTTAGGTTCTCTCGGTTTCAAGATTGCGAGGCGGCGGCGAGCGCCTCCTCGATGTCTCTCCACAGCGCCTCGGTTCCTTCGAGACCGACATGGAGACGTACGGATCGCGCATGGATGCCAAAGGTTTGCGCGGAATTCGGCTGGGCCTTCTGCTGCAGCACCACCTCGCCCGGTACGATCAGGCTTTCGTGCCCACCCCAGCTCACACCCAGTTTGAAGAGCTTGAGGTGATCGGCGAAGGCGCGGATATCGACCCCTTCGCGGAAGATGAAGGAAAACAGGCCCGACGTGCCGTTGAGCCCGGCCGGCAGCCGGTTGGCGAGGCCCGGATGACAGACCGTCTCCACCACCTCCAGCCGCTGCAGGCGCCGGGCGATCTCGAGAGCCGAGGCCTCATGCGCCTTCATGCGCAGCGGCAGGGTGCGCAGGCCGCGGATCAGCAGCCAGGCGTCGAAGGGCGAAAGCTTGCCGCCGAGATAGGGATAGGCCTCGGCCTTGATCCGGGCGACCACCTCCTTCGAGCCGGCGACGACGCCCGCCACCACATCGCTGTGGCCGCCGAGATATTTCGAAGCCGAATGGATGACGAGATCGACGCCGAGTGTCAGCGGTCGCTGGAAGAACGGGCTTGCCCAGCTGTTATCGATCATCGAGACGACGCCGTGGCGCTTGGCAAGGGCGGCGAGCGCGCCGACATCATGCGCCTCCATCACCCAGCTCGTCGGGCTTTCCAGGTACAGCAGCTTAGCGCCGGGCAACGCTCTGGCAACGGCCTCCTCGTCACGCCCGTCGACATAGGTCACCTCGATCTTCATCCGTTTCAGGATGGTGCCGAACAGGCGGAAGGCATCGGGATAGACGTGTTTGACGGCGACGATGCGGTCGCCCGGCTCGACGAAGCTCAAAACACTCGATGAGATCGCCGCCATGCCGCTGGCAAAACCCAGCGCATCCTCGGCGCCTTCGAGCTTGGCCAGCATTTCCTCGAAGGCCCGCACCGTCGGGTTCAGCCCGCGCGTATAGGTCGGCCGCACCTTCTCACCGCGATAGACAGTGATCATCTCGTCATAATCGGAAAAGGTGAAAAGCGAGGTCTGGAAGATCGGCGGCACGACGGCGTCGGCGAAATTGCCGTCGTCATGGGCGGTGATGATGGAGGCAAGATCGAACGGGTCTGCGCCGCTGCTCATTTGGACATTTCCTTGATGTCTTCCTCGACGATATCGAGAATTTTCAACGTTTCGGCGCGCGCCGCCTCGGCATCTCCGGCGGCGATCGCGTTGAAAAGGGTGCGGTGAAAGGGAAAGGACCGGCGGGCGAAATCCTGCCGGTCGAAGGGATGCTCCCAGAAGCGCTCGAAGGTCTCGCGCATCTGTTCGAGCAGCTGGCGAAACAGCGGATTATGGGTGGCGTCGTAGACGGCGAGATGGAAGGCCAGATCCTCCGGCCCCGATGTGCCCTTTTCCAGATGCACCCGCTCCATCTCGTTCAGCTTCTCCTCGATGACGACGAGGTCCTTGGCGGTACGCCGCCGCGCCGCGACCATGCCCGCCTCGCATTCGATGCCGCGGCGCACTTCGAGCGTCTGCAGCAGCGCGTCGCGCAGATGCGCCGCGTCGAACGACAGCGGCATATGGATCGTTGCCCTCGAAACCGGTTTCAGCAGATAGGTGCCGCTGCCCTTGCGCGTCTCGATGACGCCGAGCGCCTGAAAATGGCGGATCGCTTCGCGAATGGTCGAACGGCCGACGGCAAGGGCGGCCATCAGTTCCCGCTCCGCCGGCAACCGATCCCCGGCCTGCAGGCGCGCGTCTTCGACATAATCCGCCAACGCATCGGTCACCTGACGCGCGCGGTCGATAACAGGAAGCGGCCGGATCACCGGCCTGTCGCTGCTGTTTGCCTTCATGGTTCCCCAGTTTCTTATCAGGCAGTCAGATCGAAAATTGGTCTGACATCTTAGCATTTCGCAAAGTTGGGAAGGCGTCAAGCGCTGTTTGCACTCAGGAGTCGATCGCACCGAACCACATTGCCAAGTTCAGACATTGCGGCGTCGATTCTGCCGTGAGATGTTCCAGGACGTTGCGGCCGAAAGCGGAGGCTCCGAACCATGCGCGACTATGTGAAAAGCAAAGATTTTCACCGACATATGCGCTCGCTGCTGGTTGCGAGATTTCAGGAGCTTGGCTGGCAATCGCAAGCGGCTGGCAAGTGCAGCTTTGTCCAAGGCAGACGAGTTTTCTGGCTACAGGTATCGCAATATTCGAACAGCCTTACCGGCGGCACGTTTTCGCTCAACCTTTCGGAAGGTGTGGGCGCCGCTGGCGATACGAGAATATTGCGCCATCTGGACGAGGCTGACCGAGCCATCGGCAAGGCTTTGGAAGAGCACATCATCGCCCGCCTTCCCCCGCCGGATCCCGATCCGGACGTCGAGGTTGTCGGAGACGACGGCGGACCTGTCTTGGTGAAACTCGGTGATCTGGCGAAGGCAAATCCAAGGCAATGGGATGGTCCCTCCGACGTCTGGCTGCCCTACTTCAGCAAGAGCGACCTCGACGACTGGGCCGCTTTTCTTCTGCCTCGGCTTGACCGGCTCACGCGGTCGTCCACGCCTGAAATCATCGATCCGATGGCGTGGACCAAGCGGTTAGATCGCCTCACGGCTTTGTTTCGCAGGAGATGAGCCGGACATTCAGCCCGTCTCCTGGACCGCTGGCAAATGCGTGCCGCGCCCCCGCCTGCGCGCAGACGCATCGCGTCAGCGCTCCATCCTGAACCGCGCATGGCAGGTCGTGCAGGTCTGCAACATCAGGTGGAAAAGGTGTTCGGCGGGAAGCGACGACAGGCTCGACGCGTTGGCGACATGGGTTCCGAGCGGTCCGCCGCCCATCGGCTCTCCCGGCTGCATCCGCATGCGCTCGGTCATCGCCCCGGGATTGGCTTTCGCCGCCGCGCCCAGTGCGCGCGCATAGGTCCGAAGATCCTCGGCAAGACGGTCGAAGCGATCACGCTCGCGGGCGATGTCAGGCTTCGCTTCCGACCTCGCATCCTCGATGCCATCCGCAAAATGTCCTGCAAGAACCTCGCCCGACCTCTCGGCGATCGCGCCGGCGGCGGCTGCGAATGGCATGGACGAATAGGTGTCGGGGTTCCGGAACATCTCAGCCATGGTCTTCGCCGCTGCGGCCATGGCTTTCATGTCGGCCTGTCGGTCGCTGATGATATCCGCGCTCGCCGGTGTAACCAGTGCGGACACGGCGAGGACGGCGCCGAAAATGGTGGGCACTCCTGAAATCATCGAGAAACCTCGCATGTGATTGACCGGCCGGTGTCGCGCCAATTCTGAAGAGGCGAACTGAAAGACCCTCCGACCCTGTCGCAGCGAAGTCGAGCGAAAAGAGGGCGTAACCGCTCTGCCGCGCGGCGGGCGTCGATGGTACAGCGCTGGCAGCGCACGAAGCATTAACTGCGGCAAGATATTTTGTGGAGCAGGTCCGGAGGGGATGATGAAAGGCAGCTATTCGACGGCGCAGATCGGCCTGCATTGGCTGATCGCTCTGCTTCTCCCGGTCCAGTACCTCACCGGCGGCAGCATCGAACGCACTCACCATGCCGCCCATATGGGCGTAACACCCTCGTCCTTCGATCTCTTCCAGCACAACGTCCACAATTATGCCGGCATGCTGATCGGAGTGCTGATGGGCGTCCGGCTGCTTCTGCGCATCACGAGGCCGCCGGCGCCGCGATCGCCGGCTTCACGGCGGCAGAAGGCTGCGGCCGCCCTTCATCACGCCCTGTACGCGGCAATCCTGGTGCAGGCCGGCTTGGGTTTGGTCACCAGCTATTTCTGGTTCGGCACCGCAGCCTACCATGTCGCCATCGCGAAAATCATCCTGCTGATCGTCGCTCTGCACTTCGGCGCCGCGGTGTGGCACACGCTTGTCCTCAAGGACGAAACGCTTGATCGGATGATCTTTCCGCGTCGCGATCCATCCTCCGAAAAGCTGTAAACTCAAAGCTATATAGTGTCAGCCTGCGGGCGCACGATGCGCCGGCGCCACAGAAATGGCGCGAATCGCTGCCAGTCCTTCCGTGCAATTGATAATGGACGGCGTTCGATGTAATCGACGCAGTATGGGCAATATGTACCGAATCGCACTGAGCAGACTGCTCCTCCTCGTGCGGCTGGCGATCATCGTATCGCTGGCTGGGTACAGCATTTCCACTGTCGACGCCGCCATGCACGGTCCCGCCCTGCAAGTTGAAAAGACCATGTCCAGTGCTGCGTCCCACGGCAGCTACGATATGGCCAGCGTCTCAAACCACAAGCACGCACATGCCGATGCAGCCGACAATGACGGTCCTTCCAAGATCGCCAAACAGGAATGCTGCAAAGATTTTTGCGGCGGCTTCGTGCTTCTGTGCGCGAGCCAGAGCTTAGGCGGGCCGGTCGTCGCCTCGATCCGGCAGTTTATCGACGATCAGCACGTGATGGGGGAATTGCCGCCCCTGGATCGCCCCCCGAATATCTGATGAAGGATATGCCGGCTTGACCGGATCCAGTCGGTCGCCTGCCTGCGTCAGGGCAAGCGCGCCGTAGGCTATCTCTTATTCGGAAAATTCATAATGAAACCCTCGCTTTTCGTGGTGGGGCTGCCGCTTGTTGTCGGCGGCTGCGCATCCACGCTTCCTCCCGATGTCGTGGCGTCTTCCGCCGCGATCGAAGAGCCGTCCCCGCGCCCGGTCGTCTATCGATCACCGGTTTCGGGTTATATCACCAGGCAGCCGGTCGACCCGAAGCCGTGGCGCAAACAGAATGATCTGCAGTCTCCTCGGAAGGGAGATGCCTCATGATCGGCCTCGGAAAATTCGTCACGGTACTGGCCTTCCCGCTGATGCTGAGCGGCTGCGTCACCGGCGCCGAATATGCAAGCAAGCAGGCCGGTTTTGCTTCCGTTGCCGACAAGACCGCGATCGTCACCACCAAGCAGACGGTCTGGATACAGAACCAGAACCAGGCCCGCTCGGCGGCCGCGCAGGTAAAAAGCCTGCTTGCGCAAAAGAAGACCATCGATGTCGAGACTGCCGTTCAGATCGCCCTGCTCAACAACAAGGGCTTGCAGGCCGCCTACGCCGATCTCGGCGACAGCGCGGCCGATGCGTGGCAGTCGACGATGTTCACCAACCCGACCGTTGCCATCGCCACGACGGGCATAGGGACGCCGGAACTTGGGGCGTTCAAGACCATCGAGGCGATGATCACGACGAACATCCTGGCGCTCGCGACCAGAAACCGGGACATAGCGATTGCCGACACCCGTTTCCGCCAGGCGCAACTGACCGCAGCCGTCAGGACGCTCCAGCTCGCCGCCGACACGCGACGTGCCTGGATCGGGGCGGTGGCGACTTGGGAGACGGTCGGCCAGCTCCAGCGCGCCCAGGCGGCGGCGGATGCCGCTTCCGAACTGGCGGAGAAGCTCGGCGAGACAGGCGCGATGACCAAGGGCGCCCAGGCCCGCGAACATGTGTTCGTCGCCGAACTTGCCGGAGAGACGGCAAAAGCCCGCCTGGCGGCACGCCTCGCCAGGGAGGAGCTGACGCGGCTCATGGGCCTGTGGGGCAACGATCTGGACTATCAGGTCCCGAACAGCCTTGCGCCGCTGCCCAAGGCCATTGCCGGACGAGACGCGATCGAGGCCGAAGCAATCCGAAACCGGATAGACCTCCAGATCGCAAAGCTGGAACTCGAAGCCACAGCCAGATCCTACGGCCTGACCGAGGCGACACGCTATGTCACCGACCTCGAGATCCTGACCGGCTTCGACACGGAGCGGGAAATCGAGGATGACGAGAAGAAGACGAGGACGACCGGCCAGGTCGAGCTTGCGTTCGCCATCCCGATCTTCGACAGCGGAAAGGCCCGGATGCGCAAGGCCGAGCTGGCATACATGCGGGCGGCGAACCAGCTCGCGGAGAAGGCCGTCAACGTTCGCTCGGAAGCGCGCTCCGCTTTTGAGTCGTACCGCTCGAACTACGACATTGCCCGGCACTACCGCAACAATGTCGTGCCGCTGCGCAGCAAGGTCGGGGAGGAATCCCTGCTCACCTACAACGGCATGATTACCAACACCTTCGAGCTGCTGACCGACACGCGCGACAAGATCAACTCCATCCTGCTCTTCGTCAATGCGAAACGCGACTTCTGGCTGGCCGAAGCCAATCTCGCGCCCGCGATCTATGGCGGCGGGGCGTCGAATGCGTCGGCAGAAACCGAAGTCGGCGCTGCTTCCGAAAGCAGCGGGGGCGGCGGCCATTGAGAAAGGACCTCACCATGTTCAACAGACGACAACTGTTCGGAGCAAGCGCCGCCCTGCTGGCGGCTGGCGCTTGGACGAAGACCTCGGCCATGGGCCTTCCCGACGCTCCGACAATGGAGACGGCCGACATGCAGCCGCCGCTTCACCCGACCTCAGGCCCCGACTACCAGCCGGTCGTCACCCTCAACGGCTGGACCCTGCCCCACCGGATGATTAACGGCGTCAAGGAGTTCCACCTCGTCGCCGAACCGGTGGAGCGTGAGATGGCCGAGGGCATGACCGCCTACCTGTGGGGTTACAACGGCCAGTCGCCCGGACCGACGCTCGAGGCCGTCGAGGGCGACCGGGTGCGCATCTTCGTCACCAACAAGCTGCCGGAACACACGACCATCCACTGGCATGGCATGATCCTGCCATCCGGCATGGACGGCGTCGGCGGACTGACGCAGCCGCACATCCCCGTCGGCAAGACCTACGTCTACGAGTTCGACCTCGTGAAATCAGGCACCTTCATGTACCACCCGCATTCCGACGAGATGGTGCAGATGGCGATGGGCATGATGGGCTTCTTCGTCGTGCATCCGAAAGATCCGATGTTCATGCGCGTCGACCGCGACTTCGTCTTCCTGCTCAACGCCTACGACATCGATCCCGGTTCCTATGTGCCGCGCATCATGGAGATGACCGACTTCAACATGTGGTGCTGGAACAGCCGCGTGTTTCCGGGCATCAGCCCGCTGGTCGTCTCGAAGAACGACAGGGTGCGGGTTCGCGTCGGCAATCTGACGATGACCAACCACCCCGTCCACATGCATGGCTACGACTTCGAGGTGACATGCACGGATGGCGGCTGGGTGCGGCCGGAAGCGCGCTGGCCCGAGGTCAGCATCGACATCCCGGTCGGCGCGATGCGGGCCTACGAGTTCGACGCCAAGCATCTCGGCGACTGGGCCATCCACTGCCACAAGTCGCATCACACGATGAACGCGATGGGGCACGACATCCCGACCTTCATCGGTGCCGACAAGTCGAAGGTCACCGAAAAGATCAGGAAGCTGCAGCCGGAATACATGCCCATGGGCACCAAGGGCATGGCCGATATGGGCGAGATGGAAATGCCCATTCCCGAAAACACTGTCCCCATGATGACGGGTTGGGGCCCGCACGGCCCCATCGAAATGGGCGGCATGTTCTCGGTGGTGAAAGTCCGCGAGGGCATCTCGGCGGACGATTACGCCGATCCGGGCTGGTACGAAAACCCGCCCGGAACACAGGCCTGGGAATGGACCGGCGAACTGCCGGACGCGACCAAGGCCAAAGACGCAAAAACGCAAATCACACCGAAGCCGACAAAGGGCTGAGGTTCAATCCCCCACGTCCAGAAAGGATATATGCATGAAGAATTATCTACTCGCATTGGCGATCGTCGCCTTGGCAGGCCCGGCTTTCGCCTCCGGCAATCACGCCGGCGGCCACGGTGAGAAAATGGCTGTCGGCGAGCCCGGCGACAAGGCCAAGGCGACGCAGACGATCCGCGTCACGATGAAGGAAACCGATGACGGCAAAATGCTCTTCACCCCGGCTGTCTTCTCCGTCCGCAAGGGGCAGACGGTCAAGATCGCGATCAAGAACGCCGGGACGGTCGACCACGAGTTCGTGCTCGATCAGGAAGACAATATCCTGGAGCACAAGAAGGTCATGGAGAAGTTTCCCGAAATGGAACATGCCGACGCCAATTCCATCCGCCTCCCGGCCGGACAATCCGGCGAGATCGTCTGGAAATTCACGTCCGACGGCGCCTTCAAGTTCGCCTGCCTGATCCCCGGCCACTACGAAGCCGGCATGCACGGCGACGTCACCGTCGCTGGCAAGTGAACCGCAACACAAGGAGATATGAAGATGAAATCCACAATGATCAAAATCGCCATCGCCGCTCTGCTCTCGGCCTCAGCAGCCTTCGGTGCACTGGCTGAGGAATTCACCAAGGGCGTCGTCAACAAGGTCGATGCCAAGGCGAAGAAGGTCACCATCAAGCATGAAGACCTGAAGAACCTCGACATGCCGGCGATGACGATGGTCTTTCGGGTCGAGGACCAGGCGCTGCTCGAAAAGCTGAAGGAAGGTTCGAGCATCGAGTTCGTTGCCGAACGCCTGAATGGCAAGCTGACAGTCACCGAGGTAAAATAACGTGCGACTGCCGCCCGGTTCAAAGCCGGGCGGCAGCACATCAAGGAGTGGAGACCATGCGCAGGAGAAGCTTCATCGCGATGGCAGCGTCCGTCCTCGCGCTCCCCGGCCGGGCAACCCTCGCCGGCCCGGCGAAGATGACGGTCTACAAGGACCCGAACTGCGGCTGCTGCCACGAATGGTCAAAGGCAATGGCCGCGGCGGGATTTTCCGCCGATACCCGCGACACCGACGACCTCGCCGCCGTCAAGGCGCGGCTGGGTGTGCCCGCCGATCTGGAGGGCTGCCACACCGCCGTCGTCGAGAAATACTACCTCGAGGGACACGTGCCGCTCGAGGCCGTCCAGCGATTGCTGCGCGAGCGGCCGCCGCTTCGGGGGCTGGCCGTGCCGGGCATGCCGTCCGGTTCATTGGGGATGGGTGACGATCCGACGGCCTCCTATGACGTTTATGCGATCCGCTCGGAGACCGGAGCGCCATACGTGTTCATGGAGGTGCGCCCTCCGAAGGGCTGAGGTCTGGGCCGATCGAGCCGCGTCGTACTGCCGCTTATGAAACTGGAGCGTTGCAGAGCGCTGCCCAGAGATCGTGCTTCCAGTCGGCCCCAGGTCGCGCCGACAGGTCGACCGCATAGTCGGCGGAATTGATCCGCACCATCGCGGGCGAAACGCAGCGAACGCTTGCCTGGTGTTTCCCTGCATCCCGATAGAGCACTGTCCCACCACCATCGAATTCCGACAGTATGATCACGACGTCGAAATCGAAGGCCGGGTTGCGGGCTGGCCTGCCCTCCGCCAGGCTGAGGCTCACCGAGCGGCTACTGTCGAACGAAGCGGTATGGAAAACCGAAAGCTCGGACGCCGCAGATATCGATGCGGACTGCGAGCAAAGGATCAAAGTCAAAAGGACTCGGCGCATTTACCTCTCCCACGGTGAAATGCAGCCCGATCCTATCACATCGTCGGAGCCGGCGCGACCATTCGCACGGTTCCGAGCTACTCATCCGGGTTGACTAAGGTCGCCAGAATGCCTGCATCTCCTCAATCGTTACCTTTCCGTCCTTGTTGGCGTCCACGCCGCCGAAAATCCGTTTGTGGATGGCGGTCACTTCATCGAATGAAAGCGAACCGTCGCCATCGGTATCGGCAATCGCGAACATGATCTTCATCATCGGTCCGCGCATGCCCATCATCGGCATGCCGCCCATGCCGGATCGCATCATGTTCCGGCCCATCATTCCGCCGGGCATCATGTCGGAGCCGGGCATTTCTCCCGGGCTTCCGGTCATTCCCTCCACGTCCGAAGGCGAGGTGGTCTGCGGCGCGTCTTCGGGATGGTGTGGATCCGGTCCATTAGCCTGAGCAAAGGTCATACCTGCCGTGCCGGCCGTTATAGCCCCGGCCAGCAGGACAGCGTTAATAATCGGCACTCTCATAGGTCTTCTCCTTCGGCTGGTCACAGTTCACGCTTCCGCTGACGCGGCGGCGGGATGACTTCGAATTATGTGCTTCGCGTGCACGCCGCCGGGCCAGGCCCGTTGACGGACGCAGCGCCTGGGCGGCAGAGCCGAACGGCGCGTCGCCAATCAGCCAAACCGGCGGCTGATGACGTTGAAGATGGCTCCGAGCAATGCGCCCGCATAGCCGCCGAAAACGACGCTTTGAACCGTGCCGAGCACCACGCTCCAAAGGTCGAAGCCGGTGAGCCCGAGGTAGAACTGCAGCCACGGCCTATGGAGGCCCCACTCGGGAGCTATGAAGCCAAGAAGCATGCAAAGCAGGAACGATACGGCTGCAAAAACCGCCACCGTCGCGCTGAGAACAGGAACGGAAATTTGCGCAGGGGTCGTCGTCGGCGCATCGGAACGGGTGTGGAAGATTGTGTTCGCCATTGTGGTTCTCCTTCGGAGTTGTTGATGCCGCAAGACCACGAGACGACAGTAGATTCATCCTTTCGCGATGACCTTGATCCAGATCAAGAACGACACCCGGCTCGTCGAGACCGCATGGCGGGTTTGCCGGAACTCCGACGAAATTGCTCGCCGCTGCGGCTCTATAGTGCGTTAGCCGCCAACCAGCTCCGCGGTTCAGACCGCGGGCCTCTGCGCGATTTTCTGGAGCTGATCTATCGGCCAGCCTGTTTCAAGTTGACAAGCGCCTTGATCGGCAAATGATCCGAAGCGGTGCGGGCGAGCGGCGTGTCATGCGCTTCCACCTCGGAGATAATCCCCTTGCGGTTGGCGATGATGCGGTCGAGGGCGAGCAGCGGCAAGCCGGCGGGAAAGCTGGGGACTGCAGGTGGTAGCTCTCCGAAGGCGGATTGGAAGGTATTGAGCGAGGAGCGGTCGCCCAGCCGCCATTCGTTGAGGTCGCCGAGCAGGATGGTCGGCATCTCGTGCCTGTTGTTGATGAGTTCGACCAGTGTGCGGGCCTGCTGGGCTCTGTTATGGCGCAGCAGGCCAAAATGCGCGGCGATGACGCGCAGCACACTGCCCTCTTCCAGCTCGATTTCGGCGACGAGCGCGCCGCGCGGCTCCAGCCCCGGCAGCTTGACCTGGTGCACGTCATGCACCAGCCCCTTCTTGAAGAGCACGACATTGCCGTGCCAGCCATGCGCCTTGGCCATGCCGGCGACCGGCACCGGGATTAGCCCCGTCTCTCGCTCGAGTCGGCCGAGATCGAGAATGCCGGTGCGCTCGCCAAAACGCGTATCGGCCTCCTGCAGTGCGATGACATCGGCACCGATTTCATGGATCACCCGACTAGTCCGTTCAGGATCGAAGCGGCGGTCGGTGCCGACGCATTTGTGCACATTGTAGGAGGCGATCAACGTTCCGGCACTGCGCGGCCGTGTCTCCGTATAGGCGGGATCAAGCCGCTTTTTCCTGTTCCTGATCGAGGCGAGAATACTGGCCGGTAGATTTTCTTTTTTAGCGTGCATCGGAGGGCGCACTTGTTTCGTTGATCGAAAGGCTCTCTCGCCAGTATAGGCAGGCAGGCTGAACTTGCCATGTCCGGGCACAAAAAATCAAAGATAGGGCGACCCCAGCCACAGCACCTTCTCAAGCAGCCGCACCGGAAAGGGCCGCGCGCGCAAGCCCTCCAGCGTCACCAGCGTTGCCGATTTCAGGGTTTCGTCGAGATGCTCGTCGATCTCGGCGGCAAAGCCCTCGTTCAGCACTTCGAGGTCAACCTCGAAATTCAGCCTGAGCGAGCGCGGATCGAGATTGGAAGAGCCGACATAGGCCCAGGTGCCGTCGATGGTCAGCAGCTTCGAGTGGCTGAAGCTGCCGGTCGAGCGCCAGATGCGGCAATAATTCTTGAGGATCTGATCGAATTGCGCCGTCATCGCCCGGTCGACCAGCATGAGGTTGTTGACGTCAGGCACGACGATATCGACTTCGACGCCGCGGCGCGCCGCCGTCACCAGGGCGCTGATCAGTTCGCGGTCCGGCAGGAAATAGGGCGACATGATGCGGATCGATTGACGCGCGACGGAAAAGGCGCCCATCAGCATCTTATGGTTGGTTTCGACGCTGCGATCCGGCCCCGAGGCGACGACGCGCATCAGGATGGGATCGCCGGGGTTGCGCTGCGGCGGTTCGATGCGCCAGGCCTCGCCGTTCAACAGCTCCCCAGTGGTGAAGCGCCAGTCTTCGGCGGCAAGGTCGAAGAGGTCGGCGACCACAGGGCCGGTAACACTGAAATGCGTATCATGGGCGAAGCTCTTGCCCGTCTCCTGCTCGCTGAAACCCGCCCGAATATTCATCCCGCCAGTCAGCGCAATGCGGCCGTCGACGATCAGGATCTTGCGGTGGGTGCGCAGATTGGCATAGGGCAGCCGCAAACCCATGATGACATTGCCGTTGAAGACGGCGACGGTGACGCCGCCCTCCTTGAGATGGCCGAGAATGCTCGGCACCGAATAACGCGCGCCGACGGCATCGATCAGCACCCGGACCGTTACACCCCGCTTCACCGCGGCAATCAGCGCATCGGCGATGCGCAGACCGATGACATCACGGTCGAAGATGTAGGTTTCGAGCAGGATGCTGCGCCCCGCTTCATCGATGGCTGATTTCATCGCGGTATAGGCCTCGTCGCCGGTCTCCAGCATGTCGATCGTATTGCCTGATGTCAGCGGGTTGCGTGTCACGCGGTCGCCAAGCGTCTGCAGCGCCGCAAAGCGGCGGCCGAACTGGCTGATCACGGTCTCGGCGTCGGCGTCGAACGTCTCCAGCTCGTCGGTCCCGGGCGCGAGCAGCAGGGCGTCGCGGCGAATGCTCAGCGATTTGCGGCGGATGCGATTGATGCCGGCAATCGCATAAAGCAGCGCACCGACAACAGGCGAGAGGATGATGACGCCGACCCAGCCGATCGCCGCGCGCACCTCCTCCTTGGTCATGGCGGCATGGATCGCCGCCGCGGCTCCCATGGCGATCGAAACGACAAAGAGGATATGCGGCCAGTAGGTCGACAGGAGATAGAACATCGCTGGCCAATATAGCCGCGAAACGGCGGCGTTCAATTATCCAGCCGCTCCCCCATGGCGCGAAATTTCTCCTCGGGATTGTTTTGCCGGGAGTGGTCCGTTCGATCGCGGGAACAATCCCGGTTGAGATCGATTCCTTCTCAGAAGATGAGGATCGCCATCATGAATATCGCCGCAAGCGTCGGTCCTGCCTTGGCGCTCGAAGTCGCGGATGCAGACAGCATTGCCGAACTCCGGCATCAGGCCGAGGACTGCACCCGCTGTGACCTCTATCGGAATGCGACGCAAATCGTCTTCGGTGAAGGTCCGGGAAAGGCCGAGATCGTCCTTGTCGGTGAGCAGCCGGGTGACCGGGAAGATATCACCGGCAGGCCCTTTGTCGGCCCGGCAGGCCATCTGCTCGACCTCTGTCTCGATGAAGCCGGCCTGGACCGTCAACGCTGCTACGTCACCAATGCCGTCAAGCACTTCAAGTTCACGCCGCGCGGCAAACGACGCCTGCACGCGAAACCCAATGCCGGCGAGATAAGGCGTTGTGCCTGGTGGCTCGGTGCGGAACTCAACATCCTGCAACCGAAACTCGTGGTGGCGATGGGCGCAAGCGCTCTCTATGCGCTGCTCGGGCCGAAGGCAAAACTGACGCCCGAGCGCGGTCACATCCTGCAGCCTGCAAACCATCCGCCGGTTCTGGTGACCATCCACCCCTCCTATCTCCTGAGAATCCGCGATGAGGCCGAGCAGGACAGGCAGCGCCAGGCATTCGTGTCAGATCTGCACAGCGCGGCGGAATTTCAGTCTCGGTGAATGCCGATTCTCAACCTTGATATGCTGCAACGCGAAATATTTACGGTTGCAGTTCGATTTCGCTTGAAACGGCGCTCCTCCTCTGGAACCATCCCGGCAGTATCGCGTTCGAACGACGGCATTATGTGACTGGAGATCAGCGATGTCAGAAACTCGGGAAGAGTGGATCAAAAAACGTGCATACGCCCTTTGGGAAGAAGAGGGCCATCCGACAGGACGAGATTCCATCCATTGGGAACGGGCGCGGCACGAGCGCGAAGCGTTCGAAGGCTCTGCTGCCTCTTCCAACGGCAAAGAAGCCAAACCCAAGGCCAAGCGCGCCGCAACGGCCACGAAGCGTGCCGCAACGGGCGCCAAGACAAACGGCGTTGTCACGCCGGCGCCCAAGCGGACGGCGAGCCGCAAGACGGCATCCTGACTGCTGGAATACCGATCACATTCAAAAAAGGGCGTCGTTGCGACGCCCTTCGGCTGTGCTTTGTCATATGCCTGAATTAGTTGGGTTTTAAGAGATTGCAGGCGGGCTTGCCGCGCGGGGGTGAACAAAGGCCGGATGACGCTGCAAGTTTTGAAGCTTCCAAAAAAATTTGAGGCTTCGCCCGCAAGCCAGGAACAAGACGATACGAAACTGTTTATGGCGAAACGAGGGAGGCGGCCATGAACGATCGTATCGAAATCCTCTTCGCTACGCCTCTTGCAGCCCGCAGCCACGCTTCCAAGGTGATCGTGTAAGCCATGGAAATATCGCTCGTGCTCATCGCCGCTCTGCTTTATCTCGGTCTGGCGCTCGGCTTCATCCTCGTCGTCGATAAGCTCGTCGAGCTGGTTTTCCGCGATTCCCGTACGCCGCTGCGACTGCCCTCCTTCGATATCGGCCGCGCCTTTGCAGCGTCGCAGAAATTCCACCGGAAATAACAGTTCAGCTGGCGCCCACGCACGGTTAGAAAGTAGGGTGGTCTGGCGCAGCGACCCCGAAAACCGGAATTGATTTTCGGAAAGCAGGATGAGATCGAGGACAATGGGACAGCGGCGAAGCGTTCAGCCGGCGACATGGCTTTTTGCGGCGCGCTCCTTGCGTGACTTCGGCGACGGCTTCGTGGCCATTCTTTTGCCGGTCTATCTCCTTGCTCTTGGATTTTCGCCCCTGCAGGTCGGCGTCATTGCCACGGGATCCCTCTTCGGATCAGCACTTTTGACCATCATCATCGGATTTCTCGGCGGGCATCATGATCTCCGCCGCCTGCTTTTGGCAGCCGCCGGCCTGATGGTCGCCACCGGTGTCGCCATGCCCATGATCAGCGACTATGCGCTGCTGCTCGCCGTCGCCTTTGCCGGCACGATCAATCCGTCGGCAGGCAGCGTGAGCATCTTCGTGCCGCTTGAACATGCGGTCCTTGCCCGGGAGGTGACCAACGCCGATCGAACGAGAATGTTTGCGCGTTACAGCCTGGTCGGGGCGCTCGCAAGCGCCGGGGGCGCGCTTGCTGCGGCGCTGCCTGACGTCATGACGCGGTTCGGAATGACGCAACTGAGTTCGATCAGGCTGATGTTCGTTCTCTATGCGCTCGTTGGCATTCTCGGCGGCCTTCTTTATGCCCGCATACCGTCTCGCCCGGTGACGCACGAAGATCACAAGCCGGCGGCACTCGGGCCTTCGCGCGCCATCGTTATGAAGCTCGCGGCCCTCTTCAGTCTCGATGCCTTCGCTGGAGGTTTCGTGGTCCAGTCCTTGCTCGCGCTGTGGCTGTTCGAACGATTCGATCTTTCGCTATCCCAGGCTGGAGTGTTTTTTTTCTGGACCGGCGTGCTGTCGGCGTTTTCGTTTCCTGTCGCTGCCCGGCTATCGAACCGGATTGGCTTAGTGAACACCATGGTGTTCACCCACATTCCATCAAGCATCGCTCTCGGCCTTGCCGCATTCGCCCCCACCTTGCCGTTGGTGCTTGCCTTGCTGCTGGTTCGGGCCGCGCTTTCGCAGATGGATGTGCCAACCCGTTCTTCCTACGTGATGGCGGTTGTCACCGAGGCGGAGCGAGCCGCTGCCGCAAGCTTCACATCGGTGCCGCGCAGCCTCGCATCGGCGGCCAGCCCTGCGCTGGCCGGTGCTCTTTTCGCCGCGTCTTATCGGGCTTGGCCGCTTATCATCTGTGCCGGCCTAAAGATTATATACGACCTCCTGCTGTTGCTGCAGTTCCGCCACCTCAAGCCGCCCGAGGAATCCTGAAGTCCATGCCTGCCTCCGGCGGAAGTTCATCGGCTACCGCCCCTAAACGCAGCGCCGGCGGGCGCGAGCAGCGTCAACTGCAACGGGCGCATGCCCCCTCAGGTCCGTCCTCTGAGAGCTCGCTCTGTTCTGTCGGCGATTTGGGTCACGGCATAGGCGATCACCATGTAGATCACCACGGCGACCAGGAAGGCTTCGAGATAGTAGAAATTCAGCGCCGCGGTCAGCTGCGACTGTGCGAAGATGTCGACCACCTCGATGGCGAAGCCTAGCGACAGCGCCTTCATGATCACCATGAAGGAGTTGGCGAGATCCGGGATCGCTGCCACAATCACCTGCGGCAGCATGACCCGGCGGAAGAGTTGGCTCTTCTTGTAGCCGAGCGAATAGGCGGCGTCCGCCTGCCCCGTGTCGAACGAGTTCAGCGCGCCCTTGACCACCTCCGCCTGGAAAGCCGCGACGCAGGCTGTCAGGGCGACGATGAGCGTCACCCAATTCGGCGTCGAGTGACCATTGTACTCCACGCCGACGAGCGAGGTAAGGAACTGCAGCGTCGACGGAAGTCCATAATAGGCAAGGAAGATCACCACCACCATGGGGACGCCCTTGAACGCCACCTTGTAGGCGACAACGAGCTGGCGAAGGACTGGGACCCGACGATACTCGACCATGGCAAACAGGCTGCCGATGATCGTCGAAAGCACGAAAATGGCGAGCGCCATGGCAAGCGTCAGCGGCACTGCGCCCAGGATATCCCGGAGGTCGGGAAGAAGAACTTCGATATCGAACATGGTGTGCTCCTTCCTTCGATCAGACGCTTGCCATCAGCGTGGCCCGGGCGGGCGCAGCACTCGGGGCGAACTTCGCAGAACGAAGCTCGAAGAAACGGACGATCAGCCAGGCGGCCAGGCAGAGGACCGAATAGAGCACCGCCAATAGGAGGTAGGTTTCGAACTGATATTGGTTGTAGTCGCGCTCCATGACGAGGTGGGCGGTCGCCATCACGTCGGCGGCGCCGATGTACATGACCAGAGCTACATTATGGATGAGGTAGATGATCGAGTTTCCGTAGCCGGGAAGCGCGATATGCACCGCCTGCGGCGCGACGACGCGCACCAGCTTCTGCCGGAACGTATAACCGAGGCTGTCGGCGGCGTCATGCTGGCCGCGCTCGACGGCAAGAAAGGCCGGACGCATGACTTCCGACAGATAGCCGCCATGATAGAGGCTGAGGCCCAGCATGGCGGCGATCGTCGGCGAGACGAAGTCGTCGATGCCGAAAACGCCGACAAGCACCGGAAGACCATAAAAAGCCACGAACAGCTGCAGAACGACCGGAACGCTTCGCGCGTAGGACACGTAGAGGTCGGCCAGCTGGCTGACCACCGCAATCCTGCGCACGCGGAACGTCGTCGTCATCAAAGCCAGCACGAAGCCGGCGAACATGGCCGTGAACGTGATCGCAAGCGTCAGCGGCAGCGCCGAGAGCAGCTCGGGGATCATGATGGATAGGTCCACTTGGGAACACTCCTTCTGTCAGTCAGGGGCCTGGTCGCCGGCTTCGAAGCCAGGCGTTACTTCATGTATGTGGTGATGTCCTCGCCGAACCATTTCTGCGAGAGCTTGGCGAGCGTGCCGTCGGCCTTGAGCTCCTTCAAAGCCTTGTCGATGCCGTCGGCGAGCGCCTTGTTCTCTTCCGAGCGATGGATGAGCACGAAGGTGTTGTTGATCGCGACCGGCTCGCTTGCCTGGACGTTCAGCTTCTGCTGGTCGATCACGGTCTGCTCGCCGAGATTCGACGGCAGGACGAGCGCGTCATACTTGCCGTTCTCGACCTCCTTCAGGCGATCCGGATAGGGAATGCCGGCACTCGAAGCGGTGATTTCGATCTTGTAGTCGGGATTCTTTTCCTGCCACGCCGTAGCGAACTTGTAGATGCCGCCGCCCGCCGTCACCGGCACGATCTTCTTGCCGACCAGATCCTTCATCTCCTTGATGCCGCTGTCCTTGCGGCTGTAAATCTTGATCAGGCTGGCGCCGATCGGCGCTTCCGGAATAAGGAACTGCTTTTCGCGGGCTGGCGCACGATAGTAGCCGCCGGTTGCGATATCGTACTTGCCGGTCGCAAGGCCCGTCTCCTGCGCGATGTCGGCAGCACCTTCCATCACGAACTTGTACTGCGGCAGCTTGGCGTTGATCGCCTTCAGGACGTCGGGCTCGTAACCCTGCGGTTCGACGCCGATCGCGCCCCAGGAGAGCGGCTTCGATTCCGCCGCGGTGGCGATCTTGATCGTCCGAACGTCCTCGGCGAAGGACGCGGTTGCGAACGCGATCGCGACGCCTGCTACGGCGAGACCGAGACCACGGCGCGAGATTGAACTCATGGAAGTCATTTCAGGCATCCTTTCTTACTGGATCGCGCGTTCGGAATTGAGAAACTGAGCGAGGCGCGGGTTGGAGGGCGTGTCGAAGATTTCGGACGGACTGCCGTCGGCTGCGACGACACCTCGGTCCATGAAGACGATGCGGTTCGAGATGTTCTTGGCGAACTGCATCTCGTGCGTGACGAGAAGCGAGGTGATGCCCGAGGACGTGACATCCTTGATCACCTTGAGGACCTCGTTCACGAGTTCGGGATCGAGCGACGAGGTCGGCTCGTCGAAGAGCATCACATCAGGTTTGACCGCGAGCGCTCTGGCGATGCCCGTTCTCTGGAGCTGCCCGCCCGAAAGCTGCGACGGATAGTTGTCGAGCTTGTCGGAAAGCCCCACCCGCTCAAGCTCCTGCAGCGCAATGGCGCGGGCTTCGTCCTTCGACTTGCCCTGCACGACAACCAGCGGATCCATGACGTTCTGGATGACCGTCATGTTCTTGAAGACGTTGAACTGCTGGAAGACCATCGCGGTGCGTAGACGAATCGCCCGAACGGCGGTCTTGTCCGGCCGCGCGAAGTCCATCCTGATATCGTCGAAGGCAATCGTTCCGGATGCCGGCTTCGCCAGGTGGTTGATGCACTTCAACAGCGTCGTCTTGCCGGTTCCGCTGGGACCGATGATCGAAACCACGTCACCTCGTTTCACCGAGAGATCGACGCCATTCAGGATCTGGGTGCGACCGTAGGACAGCTTCAGGTTCTTGATCTCAAGCATTTCGGATATCAGGTCCTTTCGGAAGACAGTTCGGGAAGCGCTTCGGTCTCGGCATCGAACCACTCGTCGCCGAGAAGTTCCGGCGTGTCGAAGGCCTGGAGGTTTGCAAAGTGCTTCTCGCGGTCTTCGACGAAGAGCGATCGGACGACGCCGCGCGCCAGGCGGTCGGCGCCCTCGCTGATTGCAGGGATGTCGCCTGTGAGCTTGCCGTGGCTGAGGGTCGCCGGGAAGTTGAAGCAATGAATCTTCGAGAGAACCGGGCAGGAACCCGGTTCCCTCTCAAGGAATTCGAAAGCCTCGCCAAGATCAGGCGATCCTTCAAGCTCCGCATTCGCCATCCCGGCCGGCATCGGGAAGCGGTCGCGCCAAAGTCGGATGTGGGGTTCGAAGACCGCCAGTTCCGGCCGATTGGTCAGATCGATCTTGAAGCCGGTCCCGAAGATCAAGAAGTCGAGGGGGTAGCTGGCCTTCGACGTCGTCACGACGAGCTGGTCGCCGTCCTGCTGCAGGCCGGTGATCGGGCTTTGGAGATGAAGGTGGGCCCGCTCGAAGGAGCTGACGCGCAGCACGCTCGGACGCGGCGGCGGCGTCTGCTGGCTCATGGCGTAGTCGAGGAAGCGCCACTTCCATTCGTCGGGCAGTCCGGCGAAGCCATGGACGACGCCCTGGCTGCCGATGCCGGTGAACTTGTTGATCCGCGGCAGTTCCTTGCGGCGGACGAACATGTCGAGGCGGGCGACACCTGCTTCGAGCGCGGTCGCGGCATTGTCCATCGCCGACGCACCCGCACCGATCACCCCTACCCGCTTGCCGCGCAGCGCTGCGAAGTCGATCGCATCGGCGGTGTGCGCCCAGAACCTGCGATCGATATTTTCGGCGATGTCGGGCACGAAGGGGCCGCCGAGACCGTCGCGGCCGGTTGCGAGAACAACGTGGCGGGCGATAATCGTTTCCGTGCGCCCATTCTCGCTGCAGGCGAGGTCGAGCATGCCATCGTCGCGCGGCAGGATCGCATCGACCGAGACGCCGTTGCGCACCGGCAGCTCGAGCACCTTCCGATACCAGATCAGGTAGTCCATCCACGTCTCGCGTGGCGCTCGGTCGAGCGCCATCCACGCTGCGCTGCCGAAGCGCGCTTCATAATAGGCCCGGAAGGTGAGCGCCGGCAGTCCCATCGCGGGGCCTGTAAGCTGTTTCGGAGATCGAAGGGTGCGCATCCGGGCGAAAGTGACCCACGGCCCTTCCTGCCCGGCGGGTGCCTTGTCGAGGATGACATGGTTGGCGACGCCAAGGCGCTTCAGCATTCCGGAAGCGACGAGGCCTGCCATGCCGCCGCCGATGATGACGACGTCGATGACAGGCTGGCCATCAATTTCGCGGGCGGGAACCCACGCCTTGGCGGGCAGTTCCAGCCAGGAGAGGTCCTGACGAAGACGCGCTTCGAGGGCGTCAAGATTGTGAGGATGTGTGGAAAGGTCGCTCATGCCGGCGCTCCTTCGGAGATCGCAGCCTGCCCGTAGACGGTGTCCGCCAAGGTTTCGATGCCATTCGCCTCCAGCAGACGGCAGCCAGGCATCTTCAACGCTTCGAGCCGCGCGGCATCGATAACGGCGGCGACGGTCGGCGCGAGCGGCAACGCCGCCGCCGAGATCGCACCGAACAGGAACGGGATGGCCAGGTCGAGCACGCGCATAACGATGCCATCGAGGGGCACGCCGCAGACGGTCGCGGGCTCGACGATGGCAATGCCAAGTCCTGCGCGCACCAACGAGAGCGCAGTCAGCGAGGCGTTGACGTCGATGATGCGATCCGGCGCCACCCCTGCTCGTTCCAGCGCCTCGTCGACGCGATGACGAAGCCGATAGGGGTTCGCGAGCGTGATGATGCGACGCTCCGCGAGATCGGCCAGGCGAACGACGTCGTTCGCAGCGAGAGGATCGTCGGCGCCGATGGCGATCACGCAAGGTGCTTCCGCGATCCAGTGGATGTCGAGACCGCGATGTTCGAGCGGCAGGCTCGATATGCCAAGATCGGCCGACCGGGCGAGAACCGCCTGCACGACGTTTTCGGCGGCGAGCGCCTGGACGTGGAGATGACGCGGGATCAGGTCGGGCGAGACGGCCGCCAAAGCCTGCGGCAGGATTCCTGCGGCAAGAGACGGCGTTGCCGCGATGGTCAAGGTCGCGGGCTCGTCGAGACCGATTGCCTCGGCCCGTTCGCGGATGTGCGTCAGGCTGGCGAGATGACGTTCGACCTCGGCATGGAAGCGCAGTCCGCGCGACGTCGGCTGGATGCGCGGACCGCTTCGGTGGAGGAGCGCATAGCCCAGATCGGCTTCCAGGTCCTGGATCTGCCGCGTCACGGCCGGCTGGGAACGGCCGAGCAGCCGGGCTGCGCCGGTGACGCTGCCAGCCGACATCACCGCCGCGAAGGCTTCGAGCTGCCGGATGTCGAACGGGCTTTTATTCATATTCAACATGAACCACCGCTATCCATGCTTTGGAAGCATTCGCTTTCCATGATTTGAGCAGATACTAGATAATTATTTCGCATGATTGCAAGTCTCCATGTGATTTTGACATAATGAACCTCCACCCTATCTAAAGCTCTCCCGCGAGATGCAAAGGAGCCTGCCTTGACGCTCATCGAAACTCTTGCCGCCGTCAGACCCGGCTCAGCCCTTGCCGAGGCCATGGAAAAACGGACGGAGATCCTGCGCCTCAGCGAAGCCGCCCACGACGCAGTCCTTCTTCCGCGTGATCCCGGTGGCCTGTCGCATGGCCTCAGGGCGGCGCTTGCCGCCCGTATGGCCCGTCACAACCACAGCGAAAAACTGGCGAAGCACTATGACGAACTGGTAAAACGTGCCGCCGAGGCATCGACAGCGCCGCTCGCCAAGCCAGGTACTAGCGCAACCGATGGGCGCATCGCAGAGATCGTCCGCCATGCGGACCGACTGACGGTCGCGCCGCGGGAAGCGACCCGCGACCACATAGAAAGATTGCGCAGTGCGGGAATGACCGACGCAGACATCGTCCGGCTGTCGGAGCTTGCGGCCTTCGTAAATTATCAGGCTCGCGTCATTGCAGGGCTGGCGCTGATCGGAGGAAGACAATGAGCGAAATCGTCCATACCTTCACCACTGAGGTTCCGCGCTGGCGGCCTTACGTCATTCCAGTCGATCTTGAAACTGCGACCGCCGAGCAGCGGGCGGCAATGCAGGTCACGCCCTCCAACAAGGGCATCTCCCCCTACGTGCTGACGCTTGCGCATGACCCGGAATCCCTCGCCGTCCGCTCACCCCTGTTCAACCTGATTATGTACGGTAGGGACGGGCTTTCACCGGGAGAACGCGAGCTGGGCGCCACTGCTGCTTCCGTCGTCAATCGCTGCGTCTACTGCGCCGCCGTCCATGCCTCCCGGTTCATCAGCCATACCAAGCGGACTGACGTGATCGACGCCATTTTCGCCGATGGGCTCGACGCCGAACTCGATGAGCACCTTCAAACCATCTTCGATTTCTCCGCCCATCTGTCGACGACACCGCCGGAAGCAACGCAAGCTGACGCGCAGGCGCTGACGGACGTCGGTCTTTCCGAGCTTGAAGCCCTGGACCTCGTGCTATCGTCCGCCATATTCGGCTGGGCGAACCGCCTGATGCATACGCTCGGCGAACCAGTAAAGGACTAGACATTTCCGGGTTAGCTTAAAGCATTCTGTTGGATTCGCCGTAGGCGTCACCGCATGCGCATCAGGTCCACAGCGCGATTGCTGATGATTGCTTCCATCGAAAAATAGCCGGTCACTGTCGCAAGATCGAAGTTCGTTATCAGCTTCTGGTAGAAAGCGTCATAGCCGGACATTCCTTTGGTGATGACCTTGATCAGGTAGTCCCAGTCGCCGCCTATTCGGTAGAAATCGACGACTTCCGGCATCCGGTCGACGTGCTTGCGAAAATCTTCCGACCATTCCTTTGAATGATGGCGAGTTCGGATCATGACGATCACCGTGAGATCATAACCGAGCGCTTCGAAATCGATGGAGGCGCGCGATCCTTTGATGACACCTGTCGCATAAAGGCGCTGAAGCCGGCGCCAGCAAGCATTCTGCGACAGTCCGACCTGCTCGGCCAAGTCACGTTGAGAAAGCGAAGAATCCCGCTGCATGCACGTCAGAATTCTCAGATCAATTTCGTCGATTTTCAAATTATTATCGATCATATGACCCAATCTTGTCCTATTCGTCCAAAAAATCGGTGAAGTTTTCGACGGTGATGCAGATTAGAATCATTGTCAAATCCTTCGCGGAGAATGACGATGCACGAACTGGCTGCGCGCTATCCATCAAAAGAACTCTCCACGGTCCTCGGCAAGTTCAAGAGTGATCTCAACCGAGATGACCCCATCGGCAGGTTCAGGGCGGGGCTGATAGGCTCAAAGGCGAGTGTCGACGGCCCGTTCGGCCCCAAGGACCTCGTCTATGCCGACTATGTGGCTTCGGGACGCGCCCTCAGACAGATCGAAGAATTCATCCTCGAAGAGGTCCTTCCCTACTACGCGAACAGCCATACCGAGGCGTCCTACTGCGGAGGGATGATGACCCGCCTTCGGCGGGAAGCCCGCTCAATCATTAGAGAGCTCTGCGGAGCCGATCGACAGCATGCCGTCATCTTTGCCGGATCTGGCGCGACGGCGGGCCTCAATCGCCTGGTGAAGCTGCTGGGCGTCGCCGATGCGATCGCGGCCGGCAAAAGCGTGCGCGTCGTCCTCGGCCCATATGAACACCACTCCAACATCCTGCCTTGGCGCGAGAGCGGAGCGGAGGTCATCGAGATTGCCGAGGGTAACGACGGTGGTCCCGATCCGGTCATGTTGCAGAAGGCACTTGAGAACGCGCCCGCAGATTTGACCGTTTGCTCGTTCTCTGCCGCATCGAACGTCACTGGCATCCTGACCGACGTCGCGGCTTTCACAAAGATTGCAAAGGCTGCAGGCGCCAAAGTCGTCTGGGACTATGCGGGGGCCGGACCATACGTGCCGATTGCGATGACGCCCGAGCTTGGCGCCGAAATCGACGCAATCGTCGTGTCTCCTCACAAGTTCCTGGGCGGCCCAGGGGCCTCCGGCATATTGGTCGTGCGGCAGGACGCGGTAATGACGAGCAAGCCATCCTGGCCCGGGGGCGGCACGGTGAAATTCGTGTCACCCACGGGGCACGATTACAGCGACAGCCTGGAGTCTCGGGAGGAAGCGGGAACACCCAACGTCATCGGCGACATCCGTGCGGCGCTCGCCTTCCTGGTCAAGGACGCGATCGGACTTGATGCAATCAAGCGGCTGAACGACGAGTACACGCGGCGCGCCTTCACCGCGTGGAAGGACGTTTCGGAGATCGAACTGCTTGGCTCCACCTCGATTGCACGCTTGCCGATCTTTTCGTTTCGCGTGCGCGATGGAAAGGGTGGCTACATCCACCAGCAATTGATTACCCGCATGCTCAGCGATCGGTTTGGCATTCAGGCGCGTGGCGGCTGCGCCTGCGCTGGACCCTACGTGCATCGGCTGCTTTCGATAGACACCCGGACGTCGGAGCGCATGCGGCAGGCGATCTTGGCTGGCAACGAAATCGAGAAACCCGGATTCACGCGGCTCAACTTGAGCGTCCTCGCATCGGACGAAACAGTTGCCTTCATCCTGGATTCGGTCGCGCAACTCGCGCGGGACGCATCGTTGTATGTCGCGCTCTACACCTTCGATCCGGCGCGCGCGACCTTCTCACCGGTCGCGTCCGGTCGACAGGAGGCGGTCTGTGCGTAGACCTGATGTCGCCGCGTTCTTCGACGCGCGGACCTTTTCGATTCAATATGTGGTCAGCGATCCGCAAACCAGGGCCTGTGCGATCATCGATCCGGTTCTCGATTTCGACGAGAAGTCAGGATCGACAACGACCCACAACGCCGAGATGCTGTTGGACCACATTCGGGACCAGGACCTGCGCCTGCACTGGATCCTCGACACTCATCCGCATGCCGATCACCTTTCGGCCGCCGCCTATCTGAAGGAGCGGACCGGCGCGCCAACGGCGATCGGGAGCCGCGTCACGGATGTTCAGAAAATCTGGTCGAAGATCTACAACTGGCCTGATCTTCCCGTCGACGGCAGCCAGTGGGATCGGCTCTTCTTCGACGGAGACACCTTCTCTATTGGGAACATCGAGGTCGGCGTCATGTATTCGCCTGGCCATACCCTTGCCTCGATCACCTACACGGCGGGCGACGCCGTGTTCGTTCATGACACTATCTTCATGCCTGACAGCGGCACTGCCCGTGCGGATTTTCCAGGCGGCAGCGCCAGGTCACTCTGGTTGAGCATTCAGAACATCCTGACGTTACCCGGCGATACGCGCCTCTTTGTGGGACACGATTATCAGCCCGGCGGCCGGCAGCCGCTCTGGGAAAGCACAGTGGAACGTCAGAGGGCGGAAAACATCCACGTTGCGCGATGTGCTTGCGCCGACGCGTTCGTCACCCTTCGGGAGGCGCGTGATCGCACGCTGCCGATGCCGAAGCTCATACTTCACGCGCTGCAGGTCAACATCAACGGCGGCCGGCTACCGGAACCCGAAGGGAACGGCCTTCGCTATCTCAAGTTCCCGATGGGTGCCTTTCAAGGTTCCGTCTGGTCCTGAGCAACCCGATTACGGCACCTCGTCCGCTGACTGAACATTCTGTGCTCACGCAGGATCCTGAAAAATGGCGCTAGATCTTTTCCAATATGGCATGGGGACCCTCAGCGGCGCCTTGGTTGGCTTCACCCTCGCCCTTCTGGGCGGTGGCGGCTCCATCCTTGCCGTCCCGCTTCTTGTTCACGCCGTAGGACTGACCGACGCCCATACCGCCATTGCCACCAGCGCCGTTGCCGTTGCTTCGAATGCGTTGATCAGCCTGGTCATGCACGCGCGCCGAGGAACGGTGATATGGCGGTATGCGGGACTTTACTGCGCGACTGGCACGCTCGGGGCGCTGCTCGGCGCCTCGATCGGAAAGATGCTCGATGGGAAGCATCTGCTTTTGTATTTCTCGGGGCTGATGATCGCCATCGCCATCTTGATGCTGCGTCGAATAAGCGTCGCCAGCGAAGATACCTGTATCTTCGAACGTCGGAACACCACCAAGGTTCTTGCGATCGGTGGCGGGAGCGGTGTCGTCTCCGGTTTTTTCGGAATAGGCGGTGGCTTCCTGATCGTCCCCGGCCTGGTGTTTTCCACCGGCATGCCGACGATCAATGCGGTGTCGACCTCTTTGGTCGCGATCGTGGCGTTCGGTTCGACTACGGCTGCCACCTATTCCATCTCAGGTCTCGTCGACTGGCCGCTCGCCGCGGTCTTTATCGCGGGAGGCGCGTTCGGCGCCGTCCTCGGCTGCAAGCTTGTGCACCGCCTTAGGCCCTATCAATCTGCGCTCAATAGTGTTTTTGCGGGCGCCATTCTCACCTTCGGCGTCGCCATGGCGTGGAGCACCCTCCTCGGATAGCTCGCCGTAGACCACAAGTTACCAACTTGATCCAGGGGGATAGGAATGGCGTTTCGAACCTGGAGCAGGCAATGCTTTCGACTATTAAGGAATTGTTCGACTTCGGCTTGGCGAGCCAGGCACATTCGCACGTCCACGGAGCGCATCGGCTCTCGCACGGTGAAGGCGGCCACGGCCATACGCACGGCGTCGTCGACCCGAGCATCGCCTCCTCGAAGCGCGGCATCTGGGCCATCAAGTGGTCCTTCGTCATCCTGGTGATCACCGCGGTGCTGCAGCTTGTCGTCGTCTTCTATTCGGGCAGCGTCGCGCTTCTCGCGGACACCATCCACAATGTCGGCGACGCCGCGACGGCCATTCCGCTGTGGATCGCCTTCTCGCTCGTCCGCCGGGCGGCGACGAAGACTTTCAACTACGGTCTCGGCCGGGTCGAGGACTACGCCGGCCTCATTATCGTTCTTATTATTCTCTTCAGCGCGCTTGTCGCTGGCTACGAAGCGATCGACCGCCTCTTGAATCCGCAGCCGATCACACAGCTCGCCGCGGTCGTAATCGCGGGCGTCGTCGGCTTCGTCGGCAATGAGGCAGTCGCGGTGTTCCGCATCAGGGTGGGCCGCGAGATGAACAGCGCAGCGCTGATTGCCGATGGTTATCATGCGCGCACCGACGGCCTGACAAGTCTTGCGGTCGTGCTTGGCGCGATCGGCGTCTGGCTTGGCTTCCCGCTCGCCGACCCCATTGTCGGCCTCATGATCACGCTGGCAATCTTCGGCATCGTCTGGCAGTCCGCGAGAGCCGTCGTCACCCGCAGCTTGGATGGCGTCGAACCGGGGATCACGGACGAGATCCGCCATGCAGCCGAACACATCAGGGGTATCGACGAGGTCGTCGACGTAAAGGCGCGATGGCTTGGCCATAAGCTCTTCACCGACGTGGTCATCGCAGTCGATCGGTCGAAGACCGTTTCGGAGGCGAACACTATCGCGACCGCCCTGCGCCGCGAGTTGCAGGGACATCTGCCCTCGCTTGGAAACGCCACCATCCAGTTCGACGACGGCGGTGCAGTTTCAGCTCCGGTCCAGGCCTCCGCTTCTCCATCGGCCGGCCACGGTCACCATCACGCGCCTGCGCCGTTTACGGTGAGCTCCCGATTGGCGACCGGATTGCTGGAGATTATCGACACCCCCGAGGGCGAACGCATGCGGCTCTCGATCTCGAAGCATGCCAGAGGGCTCGAGGCGGTCGTGGAGATCGCTCGCGAAGGCGGCATCGAACGGCTGCCGCTTCTTCCTTCACCTGCGGATCATCATGCTCTGATGAGCACCGTCGCCCCAACCGAACCGCACGAGTTCGACGCCACGTTGAAGCTGATGGCGGGCGTCGAGATCGACGACCTTCCTTTCCGGATGGAAGAGCCTGAGGGCCATCATCACTGACTTGTCCCGGAGGCGGTCATCGGCGTAAGGTCGGGCCGCCTTCCCCTCGGAAGGATCGAGAAATGGACACGATGAGCGAACTGCACACCCATGCCACCCACCCGGAGATCGTCAAGCGCCTGAAGCGGGCCGAAGGCCACCTCCGAAGCGTCATCGCGATGATCGAGGGCGGCAAGCCGTGCCTCGACATCGCGCAGCAGCTTTCTGCCGTCGAGAAGGCGATCGTCAACGCCAAGCGCACCCTGATCCAGGACCATCTCGACCATTGCCTCGAAGAAACCGTCGGCGCCCTCCCCCGCGATAAGCGGCAGTCGATCGACGAGTTCAAGACGATCACGAAATACCTCTGACGGCATGGCCGACCTGCTTGTCTATCTGGGATTGTTCGCGACCGCCTTCGGTGCTGCGACCATCATGCCGATGCAGTCGGAAGCCGTTCTGGTCTGCCTCCTCCTGTCCGAGAAGTTCTCTATCTTCTGGCTGCTCGTCGTCGCCAGCCTCGGCAACGTTCTCGGTGCGCTGGCGAACTGGCTGCTCGGTCGCGGCATCGAACGCTTCCGGGCGAAACGGTGGTTTCCAGTGGGGCCGACGGCCCTCGACCGGGCGCAGCTATGGTATCGTCGCTTCGGCAAGTGGTCGCTGCTCGCAAGCTGGCTGCCAATCGTTGGCGACCCGATTACGGTCGTATCCGGTCTCTTACGCGAGCCCCTGCCGACCTTCCTGTTGCTGGTGAGCGTCGCCAAGGTAGGGCGATATCTGGTGCTTGCAGCAGCGACAACGGGGCTGGCCTGATGTTTCAGCAGATCATCGACATGCAGAGGGAAATCTACCTGACCTTCGCAAGTCATATAAAGGACTTCGCCGCGGGCGGCGGCTGGGGGGCGTTCTTGGCGTTCCTGCCGATGGGCATCGTCTTCGGCGCAGTCCATGCGATGACACCAGGCCACAGCAAGTCGGTGCTCGCCACTTATCTGGCGGGGTCGTCGACAAAGGCGCATCGGGCGCTTGTCGTGTCGCTGGCTCTTTCCTTCACCCATGTGACGATGGCGGTCCTTATCGCGCTGCTTGCCCTTCCCCTGGTATCACACTCCTTCGTCAATGCCGGCTCTTTGCCGGCACTCGAGGTTGTCAGCCGCGGGCTGCTGGGCGTCATCGGTCTCTGGATGGTGCTGACCGCGCTCCTCCGGCATAGCCACTCGCACGCTGAGGGCGAAGGCCTGCTGATGGGATTTGCCGCCGGCCTGGTGCCATGCCCCCTCACCTTGTTCGTAATGACCTTCGCGATGATCCACCAGGTCGTCGTCACCGGGCTGCTGTTCGCCGCCACGATGATGATGGGCGTCGCCCTGACCTTATCGGCAGTCGCCCTGCTCGCGGTGGTCTTCCGGGACCGCATCTCCTATCTGATGAGAAGGCATCCGCAATTGCTTGCCTCCGTCTCGCGCGCGATGGCCGGTCTGGCTGGTCTCGTGCTTGTCGCTATCGCCGCGATCGAGATAGCGAATTGGTTGAACGCGCGATGAGGATCAGAGCGATGCTAAGACTGCAGACTATACTCGCTTCGGCAGCAATTGCTTTCGTGCCTCTCACCAACGCCCTTGCGGACGATGGTCTGCCGTCGTTCGACCGCTTCGCCGATCGCTGCCTGGACCGAGGGCCGCAATATGACCGCGCGGCCGCACTCGCCCACCGAAACAAGTGGCCGTCGCTTGCTGCCGACATGGTGTTGAGCATTCTTCCTCTTTCGGAACCCGTGGCATTCGACGGCTGGATCACCGGGGCGGGCAGCACGGCGCCATTCGAAGCCCTGGTCGTTGGACGGGCTATGGTCGGAGAGAAGGCTGTCGAGAGCTGCACGATGGCCTTCGCGGGGACCGACGCCGCAGGCTTCGAGCGCAGCCTTGTTTCAACAAGAGCGGCAAGGCCGTCCGGAGAGCAGAACGGTGAAGGACGTATCCGGAAATTCTTCACGATCGAGCGCGATGGGTTGAAAGAGGCGGTGACGCTCGATCTTCCCATCTACCCGAACGGCAGCGACGAGGTGCTCGCGAGCGTCGTCGCCGAGCAACAAACCGAGCACTGAATATGTCCCGATGACAAAGCGATCAATGCATTCTGTCCCGCCATGCCGCATCGGCCGCGCCTTCGCAGCATCGCAAAAATTGCCGAACTAGCAGTTCTTGCCAGCGTCCGCTTGCGGCTAAAGCGCTGAACACGGGACGGTAACGATATTTCGACCGAACCCTTTCCCTGCCATTTCAAACCTCTATGTTGACGGTTGGACGAGCTAAACCCCTAGGGCGCGCATCTTTTCAGGCGCGCAAGAAATGCTGTAGAACGTTGAATTGCTGCCGTTCACACCGGCGCGGCGGGCGATAGGGAAGCGGTTTTGAATGGGAAGCGTCGGCAACAGCTGGCCGAGAGGCGGCGGCAAAATCGGCGAATTGTTGCGGCATCCGGCCTTTGACGCCGTCGGTCTCGGACCGGTCGAAAGCTGGCCTGCTTCTCTCAAGCATATCGCCGAAATGGTGTTGAATTCGCGCCAGCCGAAATTCGTCGCCTGGGGTCCGGATCTCGCCTTTCTCTACAATGATGCCTACGTGCCTGTTTTCCCTGACCGGCATCCTGGCGCACTCGGGAGACCCTTTCGCGAGGTTTGGGCTGATATCTGGGAACAGTTCTCGCCGATCGTCGCCAGCACGCTTGAAGGCAGGCCGCAGCTGTTTAAAGAGCTGCTCATCCCGATGCGCCGGGACGGCCGCACCGAGGATACCTGGTTCACCTTCTCCTACACGCCGCTGCGCGACGATGACGGCGCCATCGCCGGCATCCTCTGCGCGACCCTCGACGTCACCGAACAGGTCGCCGCCAAGCGCGGCGAGAAGCTGGCGCTGGAAGAACTGCGCGCCAAATCGGAGGCGCTTGCAGTCGTCAACCAGGCGGGCGCCGCTATTACCATCGAGCCCGATGTCGAACGTCTCACCCAGATTGTCGTCGATGCCGGTGTGACACTGACGGGCGCCGAATTCGGCGCCTTCTTCTACAATGTCGATGATGGCGAGGGCGGCAGCTACATGCTTTACGCGCTCTCCGGCGTCGACCGGAAGAACTTCGAGAAATTCCCGATGCCACGCAATACAAAGGTCTTCGAGCCGACCTTCAGCGGCGAAGGCATCGTGCGCTCCGACGACATCCTGCTCGACCCGCGCTACGGCCAGAATCCGCCGCATTCCGGCATGCCGACGGGGCATCTCCCGGTCAGGAGCTATCTTGCCGTGCCGGTCAAATCGCGCGACGGCAGCGTTATCGGCGGCTTGTTCTTCGGCCACGGCGAACCCGGCCGCTTCTCTCAAGCGGCCGAGGCGAGCCTCGTCAGCCTCGCCGGCCAATCGGCCGTCGCGATCGACAATATTCGGCTGTTCCGTGCCGCCAAAATCGAAATCGACCAGCGCCGCCACATGGAAGATCAGCTGCGCAAACTCAACGAAATGCTCGAGGTTCGGGTCGCGGCCGAGATCGCCGATCGCCAGCAGGCCGAAGCAGCGCTCCAGCAGTCGCAGAAGATGGAATCGATCGGCAAGCTCACCGGCGGCGTTGCCCATGACTTCAACAATCTGCTGCAGGTGATCTCAGGCAATCTGCAGCTTCTCGGCAAGGACGTGGCCGATAACGGCCGGGCCAGGGAGCGCATTTCGAATGCGCTTGCCGCCGTCGAACGTGGCTCGCGACTGGCAAGCCAGCTGCTCGCCTTCGGCCGCCGCCAGGCGCTGGAACCGAAGGTCGTCAATATCGGCCGCCTGGTCACCGGCATGGACGACATGCTGCGTCGCGCGCTCGGCGAGGAAATAGAAGTCGAGACCATCGTCTCCGGCGGCCTTTGGAACACCTTCGCCGATCCGGCCCAGATCGAGAACGCCCTGCTCAACCTCGCGATCAACTCGCGCGACGCTATGGATGGCGTCGGCAAGTTGACGATCGAGGTCGGCAACGCCTTCCTCGACGATTCCTACAACCGCACCCATCCCGAGGTGAAGGCCGGCCAATATGTCGTGCTCGCCGTCACCGATACCGGCTCCGGCATGACGCAAGAGGTGATGGAGCAGGCCTTCGAGCCGTTCTTCTCTACGAAACCGGAAGGTAAGGGCACCGGTCTCGGCCTGTCGATGGTCTACGGCTTCGTCAAACAGTCCGGCGGCCACGTGAAGATCTACAGCGAGATCGGCGAAGGCACGACCGTCAAACTCTACCTCGCCCGCTCGGTCCGCAGCGAGGATCGCGCCACGGCGGCCGACACCATGCCGGCGACCGGTGGAACCGAAACCATCCTTGTCGCCGAGGACGACGAGGGCGTTCGCGCCACGGTCGTCGAGATGCTCTCGGATCTCGGCTATTACGTGCTGAAGGCGAAGGATGCGCACAGCGCCCTCACCGTGATCGAGAGCGGCGCCCATATCGACCTGCTCTTTACCGATGTCGTCATGCCCGGCCCCCTGCGGAGCCCGGAGCTTGCGCGCATGGCGCGACAGCGCCTGCCCGACATCGCCGTGCTCTACACCTCGGGCTATACCGAAAACTCGATCGTCCATGGCGGCAGGCTCGATCCGGGCCTGGAGCTGCTCTCCAAGCCCTATACGCGCGAGGAGCTCGCCCGCAAGATCCGCCAGGTGCTCGCCAACCGGCCGCAACGCCACCAGGCGGAGGCCAATGCGCGGGTGTCCAATGCAAGGCAACCTGATCCACAGGTTCCCGGCACGGCTGGAAAGCTGAGGCTGCTGCTCGTCGAAGACGATGCGTTCATCCGGATGGATACCGCCGAAATCCTGCAGGATCTCGGCTACGACGTCATCGAGGCGGGCAGCGGCGAACAGGGCGTTGATATCCTTGGCCACACGCTCATCGACGTCATCGTCGTCGATGTCGGCCTGCCCGGCATGTCGGGCTCGGCCTTTGCCGCCAAGGCGCGGGACGCCCTTCCGTCGGTCGGCCTGGTCTTCGCGACGGGCGACAGCGACCCGCCCGACGCCGCTCGCTTCTCCGGCTCGGTCCTGCTGACGAAACCCTACGACAACGCTGCGCTCGACCGGGCGGTCAAGAGAGCCGTCGAGCTATCCCAAGCTGAACCGCTCTAACCCCGCCCTCGTCGAACTCGGGATATTTGCGCATCAGGTCGACCTCGCTGGTGCAGCTGTCGTCGCGGGCCGTTAATTCGATCGAGATCATGTCGGTAGGCTTGAGGCGGCCGTCGTTATGTAGGAATGTCCCTTCCCTTCCTTGAAGCTGACGATTAGGTGACCGGCGATACTTGGCCGTTCACGTCGATCGCGTCGTTTCCATCGGCTCTGACGATGTGTTTTTCCATGTTCTCGATTCCCCGCTGCACGCAGGTTTAAGCAGGCTTACCCATCGGAAACCTGACAAAACCGGCTTTTGTTCCGAATTTCGGGACAATGGCTCCTGGAGCGCCGTGTGTCCGTTCGGAGCGCAGAGGACGCTCTAACTCTTTAAATCTACGCACCGGACTACCGAAAATCGATCTGGTTCGGGCCGATGCTGTAGGGAACTTTTCCCCTCGGCACCGGTTGGATTCTCTTACAAACCGCGTTCGAGCGCTTGCAAACCACAGGAGGCGAAGATGCCGCGAGGAGACAAATCCGACTATACCGACAAGCAGAAACGCAAGGCCGAACACATCGAGGAGAGCTACGAGGAGCGTGGCGTCTCCGAGAAGGAGGCCGAACGGCGCGCCTGGGCGACAGTCAACAAGGAAAGCGGCGGCGGCAACAAATCCGGTTCCGGCCGCGGCAAGAAGGATACGCACGAATCCTCTGAAAAGGGCGGTCGGGCCGGCGGTGCTGCATCCGCGGCACGCTCGAAGGAGGAACGCTCCGCTTCCGCAAAGAAGGCGGCCGCGACACGCAAGCGCCACGAGCACCATAGCCATCACTAAGCATGTGCCGAAGGGTGTGAGCGGTCTCAGGCGGCGTCATGCTCCAACTCTGTAATCGAGGATCGGCAGGCGTCAGTCTATCGCCTGCCCATCCGGCAAAGGGATTTTCGCCATGGCCAAATCGAAGAAGTGGTCGCAGGACGTTACCGAACACAGCAACGCGATGGACCTCAAGGAAGGCGTGTTCAAATCGGACGATCCGAAGAAAATTGCCCGGTCGATCAAGCACTCCGCCGAGGAGAGCGATCGCCGCAAGTCGAGCCCGTTTCGCGCCGCCATGTCGATGCTGACCTTCTACATCAACCGCGCCGGCGAGCAGCTGTCGAAAAAGCGGCGCGGCACCCTTGAAAAAGCCAAGGACGAACTGCGAAAAGACTTCGGTCGTCAACCGAGGCATTGAACATGGCATATGAGCTTTATTATTGGGACGGCATTCAAGGCCGTGGTGAATTCGTGCGCTTGGCGCTGGAGGAAGCCGGCGCCGACTATGTCGACGTCACGCGTCAGCCCGGCCGAGGAACGGGCGCCATGCTCGAGATCATGAAGAGCGAAGGCGAGCTTCACATTCCCTTCGCGCCGCCCTTCCTGAAAGACGGCGATCTTCTTATCCCGCATGTCGCCAATATCCTGTTTTACCTCGGACCGAAGCTCGGCCTTGCACCGGAGGACGAGAGCCTTCGCTATGTCGCCAACGGCCTGCAGCTCACCATCACCGATTTCGTCGCCGAAGCGCACGATACGCACCACCCGATCGACGTGTCGCTTTATTATGAAGACCAGAAGCAAGAAGCCAAAGCCCGCTCGGTCGCCTTCATCCGGGACCGCATTCCAAAATTCCTCGGTTATTTCGAGCGCGTGCTGACGCGAAATCCGCAAGGTCCCAATCATATGATTGGCAATTCGCTCACCTATATCGACCTCTCCCTCTTTCAGGTGATCGAGGGCCTCACCTATGCCTTTCCCAAAGCGATGAAGAAGAGCAAGGCCGAATACCCCGCTCTCCTTGCCCTGCACGATGCGGTAGCCAAACGCCCGAACATCGCCCGCTATCTCGCCTCCCCTCGCCGCCTCGCCTTTAACGAGGAAGGTATTTTCAGGCACTATCCGGAACTAGACACCGGGAGCTGAAGAGTTCAGTTCGGCCTCGCCTATGAGGAAATCAAGCAGCCTGTTTTCTTCGGCCCGCAGACCCCGCAGCGGCTCGTTGCCGCCCTCGGTCAAAGGATGATCATTGCCGGCGAGCGCAATGGTGGCCGGATGGATATAGCTCGAGCGTGAGATCGCCGGCGTATTGTGCAGCGCCTCGGCCGCAGCCTCCGACATTTCCTTCACCGTCGGCCGGCCGCCGCCGACGATCCTTTCGCGGGCGACACCGAAGGCCGCCAGCGATCCGGCCCAGGTGCGGAACGTCTTGGCGGAAATCGGAATGCCCGATATTTCGGCCAGATAGGCATTCAGCCGGCCGGAATCGACCGGTTTCAGCGCGCCGCTTTCATCCTTCCAGACGAAGAGCTGGCGGCCGGGCAGGTCGGAAATCTCTTCCAGGATTTTCTGCAGCCTGGGATGTTTGAGGCTGCGCTGGACACGCTTGCCGCCCTTGGCGCGGAATTTGAGCTCGATGCGCCCGTCAACGATTTTCAGATGCCGCTTCAAGAGCGTCGTCGCGCCATAGGTGCCGTTCTCCCTGACATAGGCCTGGTTACCGACTCGCAGATGCGCCTCGTCCAGCAGCGTCGTCAAAGCCGCCAGCACACCGTTGACGTCTTCGGCACCGGTGTCGAGATGGCGCAGGACGGTGCGGCGGATCTTCGGCAGTGCCTGGCCGAATTCGATCAGCTGGTGGAACTTTCCGGCACTGCGGAAGGACTGCCAGTCCTTGTGATAGCGATATTGCTTGCGCCCGCGCGCATCGATGCCGGTCGCCTGCAGATGGCCGTTCTCGTAAAGACAGATCCAGACGTTTTCGTAGGCCGGCGGCAGGCCGAGCGCACCGATGCGCGCCCGCTGCAACTCATCGGAAAGTGTTGTGCCATCCGGCATCACATAGCTGAAGCCCTTGCCCCTCCTGCGCCTGCGGATGCCCGGTTCGGTATCGCTGACATAGATCAGGCCAAGTTCGGTGATGGCTTCGGCATTCATGCTGTTGATGACCTGCTATTTGCTCCTGCGGCCGAACTGAAACCATCGGCGGCGCTGGGCCTTGGTCGCCCCCTCCGGCGGTTGCGTCTGGCCTGTCGGTGCAAAGACGGCCAGGCTTTGGGTGTAGACAATGACCGGATTGTCCTGATCGTGCACCTCGAAGGCGCCGGTCTCCGCCCCGGTGTCGAGAACCCGTGACCACTGCGTCAGTCCGTTCACCTCAGGCAGATGGACCTCGCAGTCGCCGCCGGCGTTGAAGACGAGGAAAAGGTCATCCATGTTTTCGGTATCCAGCGCATGCGCGCTCTTCGAGAGGTAGAGGCCGAGCACCTGCAATCCTTCATCGTTCCAGGCCCCGTCGTCCATGAAGCTGCCGTCGGGCTTGTACCAGGCGATCTCGATGCGCCCGTCCTCGCTGATCTCGCCGGTCAGGAACCGCTCCTGCCGGAGGACTGGATGAGCCTTGCGGAAGGCTGCCGCCCGCCGACAGAAATCGAGGAAGGGATCGTCGAGCCCGTCCCAGCCTGTCCAGCCGATCTCATTGTCCTGGCAATAAGCGTTGTTGTTGCCGCCCTGGCTGTTGCCAAGTTCGTCGCCGGCCAGGATCATCGGCACGCCCTGGGAGAGCATCAGCGTCGCCATCATGTTGCGCCGCCGGCGGGCGCGGGCCGCGTTGATGTCGGGATTATCGGTGGCGCCCTCGGCGCCCATATTATCGGAATGATTGTCCGAATGGCCGTCCCGGTTATCCTCCCCGTTCGCCTCGTTGTGCTTGCCGTCGAAGGACACCGTATCCATGAGCGTGAAGCCGTCATGGGCCGACAGAAGATTGATCGAGGAGGTCGCGCCCCGATCGGAATGATTGAATTGCGGCGCCGAGCCGGTGATGCGCGCCGCCAGCTCCGACACCATGCCGCCGTCGCCCTTCCAGAAGCGGCGCACGTCGTCGCGGAACTTGTCGTTCCACTCGCGGAAAGGGTGCGGGAAACCGCCGACCTGATAGCCGCCCGCGCCGATATCCCAGGGCTCGGCGATCAGCTTGACGCCGGCCAGGATCGGATCCTGACGGATAGCACCGAAGAACAGGCCCTGACGGTCGAACTCCAGATCCTGGCGCCCGAGCGTGCTGGCAAGATCGAAGCGGAAGCCGTCGATATGCATGACCCCAACCCAGTAGCGCAAGCTGTCGAGCACCATGCGCATCACCATCGGATTGGCAACGTTGAGCGTGTTGCCGGTCCCGGTCGTATCGAAGGTGTGGCGGGGATCGTCGGGAGAGAGGATGTAATAGCTCGCATTGTCGAGCCCTCGGAAAGACAGCGTCGGCCCCTTCTCGCTGCCTTCGGCCGTATGGTTGTAGACCACGTCCATGATGACCTCGATGCCGACGGCATGGAACTTCTTCACCATGGTCTTGATTTCGGTGATCTTGTCACTTGAGAGATAGCGCGCCTGCGGCGCGAAGAAACCGAGCGTCTGATAACCCCAATAATTCCTCAGATTCTTTTCGAGGAGATAGCGGTCGTCGAGGAAATATTGGATCGGCAGGAGCTCGATCGCCGAGACGCCAAGTCCGACGAGATGATCGATGATCGGATCGCTGCACATGCCGAGAAAGGTGCCGCGCAGCCGGTCGGGCACTTTCGGATGCGTCATCGTCAGGCCGCGCACATGCGCCTCGTAGATGATGGTATCCGGCCAGGGCCGCCGGATCGCCTCTTCACCCGCCCAGTCGAAATCGGGATCCTGCACGACGCCCTTGACCATGAAGGGCGCGCTGTCGCGGTCGTCGAAGGAAAGATCGTCCTCGCCGATCCGATAGCCGAACAGCGCATCATGCCATTCCAGCTCGCCCGTCACCTGCTTGGCATAGGGGTCGAGCAGAAGCTTGTTCGGATTGAACCGGTGGCCCGCACCAGGATCATAGGGGCCATGGGCGCGATAGCCGTATACGGTGCCCGGTCCGATGCCGGCTATATAGCCCGACCAGATGTCGCCCTCGCGTTTGGGCAAGGGCAGCCGGGCAATCTCATCTCTTCCGTCAGGGGAAAACAGGCAGAGCTCGATCTGTTCCGCATGCGCCGAGAAGACGGCGAAATGAGTACCGGAACCCGTATACTCCGCCCCCAGCTCCGGCTTGAGGAAGTCGAGTTCCGAAAAGGAAAAGCTCATGGCGCCCCGCTTGATGAAAAGACCAAGCGGGAAACGTGAAGATGGTTCGAAAGTTCCGTAGCCGCGGGGGAAAGCGGGCGCTGTCGTTTGCCGATCGAAGCGTTTACGGCATCAGCTGGCCGCCGTTGACCTCGATGACCTGGCCGGTGATGTAGCCCGAGAGCGTCGGCGAAGCGAGGAAGAGATAGGCCCCGACGCAATCCTCTGATGTGCCGACGAAGCCCATCGGGATCGATTTGCGTTGCAGTTCCATCTGCTCGTCATTGGTATAACGCTCGTGGAAGGGCGTGGCGATCACACCCGGCGCCACTGCGTTGACGCGGATCCTGTCGGCGACGAACTCCTTGGCATGGCCGGGCGTGATGGTCGAGACGAAGCCTTTGGAGGCGGCATAGAGGACCGCGCCATTGCCGCCGCCATTGCGGGCGGCGATCGAGGTGGTGTTGATAATGAAGCCGCCCTGCTTTTTCAGCCAGGGATGGGCCGCGCGCGTCGCCGCCAGCACCGAACGGGCATTGAGGTCCATCACCGCGGCATAATGGGCGTCGGTATATTCGGAGGTCGGCTTGCGCCCCAGCATGCCGCCGGCATTGTTGATGAGCCCGTCGAGATGGCCGAAGGTCTTCGCCGTCTCCTCGACGACACGCTCGGTCTCCCCTTCCCGCGACACGTCGCCCTGGATCAGATGCACCGTGCCGCCGGCAGCCCGAATCTCTTCGCCGAGCTTCTCCGCCGGCTCGCGGCTGGCATTGTAATGCACGCCCACCTTGGCTCCTTGCGCCGCAAAGGCGCGGGCAACCGCCGCCCCAATCCCAGTCGAGGCGCCGGTGATCAGCACCGCCTTGCCTGATAGATCCGGCAATTTGATGGATGCGAGCATTTGAGCAAGTTCTGTCATGGCTATGACGCCTCCCGAAAAACCAAAGACATAGGTGATGAAACAGGCAGGGGAAAGTCTACCAGCCGAAATCTAAGAAGGGCAATGCACGAAATGGCGAGAGCCGAGGTCCTTGCAACACCTCGAATTCCTCTCAGCGGGCATCATCGCCGATGCCCGCCGGAGGACGTTCACTGGACCTTGAAAGAAATTGTTAGGAAGACACACCGAAAGCCGGCTGCGGCTCCCGCCTGGCAAGAGGCGGGAAGGCGAGCGCGATCGCCGCCGCGCCGAGTCCGACCATCGCAGAACCGATGAAAAGCCAGGAATAATTGGCGAAAGTATCGAAGATCCAGCCGCCGATCAGAGGGCCGAAGGCCATGCCGAGGCTGGAGAGCATCGTCGCGGCGCCCAAGACGGTGCCGATGATACGCTGGCCGAAATATTCCCGCGCCAGCACCGCATAGAGCGGCATCACGCCGCCATAGGCACTGCCGAAGACGATGGCGAGGGCATAAAACTCCGTCAGCTCGCTGACCAGGAGATAGGTCGCGAGCGCGGCCGCCTGCACCAGGAGGCCGGCGATGAGGACCGGCTTCACGCCGAGTCTGTCGGCGAGGCTGCCATAGAGCAGCCGGCCGCCGAGGCCCGCCAGGCCTTCGACACTGTAGATGCTGACGGCCGCCATCGGTGCGACGCCGCAGATCGTCGCATAGTTCACCATGTGGAAAATCGGGCCGGAATGGGCCGCGCAACAGGCAAAGAAGGTGAGGCCGAGCACGATGAATTGCGGCGACCGGAAGACTTTCGACAGCTGTGGCCGGCCGCCTTCCGCGGCAAACTCGGTGCCGGCGTCGACGGCTTCGGCAGGCGGGCGCCTGACCAGCAGGGCGGCCGGCACCAGGAGCACCCAGGTGGCGATGCCGATGATCAGCATGGCGGGGCGCCATTCATAGGCCGAGATCAGCCAGCGCGCGAAGGGCGAGATGGTCATCGGCGCCACCCCCATGCCGGCGGAGACGAGCGACACGGCAAGCCCGCGGTTCACGTCGAACCAGGCGGTGGTCGCCGCGATCATCGGCGCGAAGAAGGCGCTGGCGGCCAGTCCGACCAGAATGCCATAGGTCAACTGAAATTCGATGAGCGTTGCGGCGCGGCTGGCGAGCACCAACGCCAGGCCGAGAAGCACGGACCCTACCAGCACGACGATGCGCGGCCCGAAACGGTCGCTTGCCGCGCCCCACAGGAAACCGCCGAGACCCATAACGAGGAAATTCAGCGTCATGGCGCTGGCGATGCCGACATGCGACCAGCCGGTCGCGGTGGCGATCGGCTCCTGGAAAATCGCCAGCGAGAACATTGCGCCGATGGCGACGCACGACATCAGGGCGCCAACGGCGACGATGACCCAACGATAGGAAACACTCATGGCTTCATACCTCCATGCCGACAGAGTGATCGCGACGCGTGCAGCCGGTCCGCCGCTTTCCGCGCCTTGCGATTAAAGACGTTTGAACCGCTGCGATTTCGACAGCGCCCTCACATCTTTTTACCACCGTGCCGTTTAGAGCGTGCGGAACATCACCAGGGCGTCGACATAACCCTCAGTCGGATGAAGGAAGACGCCCGGCAGCCGGCCGACGATTTCGAAGCCGAGGGATTGCCACAGCGCGACGGCGCGGCGATTGCTGCTGACGACGAAGTTGAACTGCATGGCGCGAAAGCCCCGTAACCGGGCATGTTCGAGCGAATGGTCATGCATCCGGCGGGCGACACCGCGGCCGCTTGCCGCGGGATCGGTCATGTAGCCGCAATTGCAGACATGGCGCCCACCGCCCGCCTGATTGGCCTTGATGTAATAGGTGCCGAGGATGACGCCATCCTCTTCCGCGACGAAGGTCTCGCGGTCCGCTCCCATCCAGTAGGCGAGCGCATCGGCTTCGGAGAGATCGCTGTCGAGCGCATAAGTCTCGCCGGCACGGATCGTCGGGCCGATGATTCTCCAGATGGCGTTTCGGTCGTCATTGTTTGCGGGTCGGATCAGCATGGCCGTTTCTATCGAAGCCCGGCACCGGAGGCAACGGGCTGAGCCCTGTCAGACCCTTTCGAGGGCAATGGCGACCCCCTGCCCGACACCGATGCACATGGTCGACAGCGAATAACGTCCGCCGGTTTCGGCAAGTTCCAGCGCCGCCGTGCCGGCGATGCGGGCGCCCGACATCCCAAGCGGATGGCCAAGCGCGATTGCGCCGCCGTTGCGGTTCACCCGTTGATCGGCATCGGCAATGCCGAGCGCCCGCAGCACCGCCAGCCCCTGGCTGGCAAAGGCCTCGTTGAGTTCGATCACGTGGAACTGTTCTTGAGTCATGCCGAGCCGCGCCATCAGCTTGCGCGAGGCCGGGATCGGCCCGATGCCCATCACCCGTGGAGGAACCGCGGCGGCCGCGCCGCCGAGGATGCGGGCGATAGGGGTCAACCCATATTTCCGCGCCGCCGCTTCCGAGGCGACGATCAGCGCCGCCGCTCCGTCATTGACACCGGAGGAGTTGCCCGCCGTCACCGTGCCGCCTTCTTTCTTGAAAGGCGTGGCGAGTTTTGCCAGAGCCTCGATCGTCGTCGCGCGCGGATGCTCGTCCTTGTCGACGACGATGGGATCGCCCTTGCGCTGGGGAATGGTGACCGGAGTGATCTCCTTCGCCAGCCGTCCGCTCGCTTGGGCAGTTGCCGCCTTCGCCTGGCTGCGCAGCGCGAAGGCGTCCTGATCGGCGCGGCTGATATGATAGTCCTCGGCGACGTTCTCGCCGGTCTCCGGCATGGAATCGACACCATACTGTTTCTTCATCAGCGGGTTGATAAAGCGCCAGCCGATCGTGGTGTCGTGGATTTCGGCCGCCCGCGAAAAGGCCGTTTCGGCCTTCGGCATGACGAAGGGCGCCCGCGACATGCTCTCGACACCGCCCGCGATCATCAGCTCCGCCTCGCCGGCGCGGATGGCGCGCGCCGCCGTGATCACCGCATCCATGCCGGAGCCGCAGAGCCGGTTGATCGTCGTGCCCGGCACCGCAATCGGCAGGCCGGCGAGCAGCGCCGACATGCGCGCGACGTTGCGGTTGTCCTCGCCCGCCTGGTTGGCGCAGCCGAAGATCACGTCGTCGACGGCTTCCCAGTCGACGGCGCCGTTGCGCGCCATCAGCGCTCTCAGCGGGATGGCGCCGAGATCGTCGGCCCGCACCTGGGAAAGCGCGCCGGCGAAGCGGCCGATCGGCGTCCGGATATAGTCGCAGATGAAAGCTTCGGTCATGGCTTTCCCTTCAGAGTTTCGGAACGACGAGATCGGCCACCGGCCCCTCGACGTGCAGTCGCGCCCCGGTCATCGCCTGCAATTCCTCCAGCGACATGGCAGCGAGCTTCTCGCGCAGCAGGAAGCGCCCCTCGACAATGTCGATGACGGCATGGCTGGTATAGACGCGGGTGATGCAGGCCACACCGGTCAGCGGAAAGGTGCATTTCTCCACCAGCTTCGGCTCGCCCGTCTTGGTGACATGCTCGGTGATGACGCAGACCTGTTTGGCGCCATGCACCAGGTCCATGGCGCCGCCGACAGCCGGCACGCCCTTGCTGCCGACCCGCCAATTGGCGAGATCCCCATTCTCCGCGACCTGATAGGCGCCGAGGATCGCGACGTCGAGATGGCCGCCGCGCACCATGGCAAAGCTGTCGGCATGGTGGAAGAAGGCCGCACCCGGCTTCAGCGTCACCGCCTTCTTGCCGGCGTTGATCAGATCCCAATCCTCCTCACCTTCGGCGGGCGGCTCGCCAAAATTGAGGATGCCGTTTTCGGTGTGGAAGATCGCCTGACGGCCGGGCGGCTGATAGCGGGCGACCATTTCGGGAAAGCCGATGCCGAGATTGACATAGGCGCCGTCGGCAATGTCCTGCGCCGCCCGCCAGGCGATCTGCGCATTGGAAAGTTTGATGTCGTCCCTGATATCGACGGTCATACGTAGGCCACTCCGGCTCGGATGAGCTCTTCTTCCTGCTGCGGATGCGGGACGGCGACGAGACGGTCGACGAAGATGCCCGGAGTGACCACATGTTCGGGATCGATGCCGCCGGCCGGCACGATCGAGGAGACCTGGGCAATCGTCCTGGCCGCCGCCATGCACATCAGCGGATTAAAATTGCGGCCGGCCTTGTTGTAGGTGAGGTTGCCGTGGGTATCGCCGATCGCCGCCTTGACGATGGCAAAATCGGCTTTCAGCCAGCGCTCCTGCACATAGTGGCGGCCGTCGAATTCGGCGATGACCTTGCCCTCGGCCAGTTCGGTGCCATAGCCGGTCGGGGTGTAAAAGGCCGGAATGCCGGCGCCACCGGCGCGGATGCGCTCGGCCAGCGTGCCCTGCGGCACCAGCTCCAGTTCGATCTCGCCGGCCAGGTATTTGTCGGTGAAAGCGCGCGGATCTGAGGAGCGCGGGAACGAGCAGATCATTTTCCGGACCAGGCCGGCGTCAATCATTGCGGCGATGCCGATGCGGCCGTTGCCGGCATTGTTGTTGATCACAGTCAAGTTTTTCGGGCCCTTGTCGATCAGGGCATGGATCAGCTCGATCGGCGCACCGGAGCCGCCGAAACCGCCGATCATCACCGTCGCGCCGTCGCCGATCTCGGAGACGGCCGCCGCCGTGCTCGCGATTGTCTTGTCCATGGGGATCTCCTCAGCCTTGGCGTCAGAAATAAAACGCTGCGGGAGCAGCGGCAAGATATTTTGTGCGTTATTTGACATTTGTTCGTATATCGCACAGAATGACTCAAGGATTGGAGACCGGAACCATGCGCGAAAGCGATTTCGTCAGCGGCTTTGCCCGCGGCCTGAAAGTCATCGAAGCCTTCGGCGAAACGCGCCAGCGGCTGTCGATCGCGGAAGCCGCCAAGCTGACCGGGCTCGACCGCGCTACCGTGCGCCGCTCGCTGCTGACCCTCGCCGAGCTCGGTTATGCCGATTACGACGGCAAGTTCTTTACGCTGACGCCGAAGATATTAAGGCTCGGCCATGCCTATCTCCAGGCGACGCCGCTGCCGGCGCTGTTGCAGCCGCATCTCGATCATCTTTCGGAACAGGCCGGCCAGAGCGCCTCGGCCTCGGTGCTCGACGGCACCGAGATCGTCTATATCGCCCGGGCCGCGCAGCGCCGGGTGATGTCGATCAATCTCACCCCCGGCAGCCGCCTGCCCGCCTATTGCGCCTCGATGGGCCGGGTGCTGCTTGCGGCTCTTTCCGAGACCGAAGCGCGCGCCGTCCTCGCCAGGAGCGAGCTCAAACAGAACACGGCAAAGACCAAAACCGACCCGGAGGAACTGATCGAAGAATTCCGCCGGGTGCGCGCCGAAGGCTACGCCGTCATCGATCAGGAGCTGGAAATCGGCCTCTGCTCGATCGCCGTGCCTGTCGAAAACGACCGCGGCGAAACGATCGCGGCGATCAATATCGGCGCCCCGGCCGCCCTCGTCCCGGCCGCCGAGATGAAGGCGCGTTATCTCAAGCTGCTGAGGGAAACGCAGGCCGCCTTACGGCCGCTGCTGCGACGGTGACAGCAGCTGGAACTGCGCATGCCAGATCACTCGCGGTTGCCTGTGATCGAACTATGCGGCCCGACGCGCCCGTAAAGCCGTGGCTTTGTCTATGAGACGAGCGGTCATGTAAGCGAAACAGACGACTGCGCCCAGAAGCACCAGGAAGGCGGCAGGGCCATTCAGACCAATCGAACCGGCAAGCGGCTTGAAGACGCCGATCACGCCTCGGTGCAGGATGTAGACGGGATAGGAGATGTATCCGATCCACGTCGCCATCCCTTCTGCCTGGGCGGGCATCTCCAGCAAGAGGCCGAGTGTTACGATGAGCGGCGCCAGAGTGATCGCGAAGATCAGATCGTAGTAAGGCCGCAGCAATACCGGAACCGGAGCCACGATGCAGATCAGCAAAAGCAGGCAGGGCGCGAGTGCGACCCAGCCGCGCCTCCACGCCGATACGCCGTTGAACAAACGGCTGATAACCACACCTGCGGTAAAAGAGAACATCACTCGGGGCAGTCCACCCACTGCTGAAGGCCACTCCCAGCCGATATTCAACATGCCGTATTTCAGACCAACAAGGACCAAGGACGCCGCCGAGACGAGCGCAACGGCGCAGAGGGCGCGGACGGAGAGCTGGAAGAGCCACAATGCGAAGACGATATTGACCAGCAATTCCCAGAACATCGACCAGGCCGGGCCGTTGATCGGAAACATCCCTTGCATCGGATGCGCTTGAAGAAAATACATCGGGCTCGGCAGAACGAAGGTGTTTGTCGCCGTCGACACCAGCAGATCGACCGCGCTTTGGGCGCGCAGTCCCCAGCTCGTCAACAGAATGATCTGCACGAGGCCAACCGAGATCCCGATCAGATAAAGCGGATACAGGCGTTTCATGCGCGCCTTCATGAACGACTGAAATGGCAGGCCGCGCGACAGCCTTCGTCCGTAAATGTCGGCGATAATGAAGCCGCTCAGAACGAAGAAAAAGTCGACCGCCAGATAAGCCGATGGCGCATATCTCTCCTGGAAGTGCGTGGCGACAACACAAATGGCGGCAAAGCCGCGCATGGCATCGAGCGTATAGTAGCGGCTGCGGCCGCTTGTCGAAACATCTGCCCGGTGAAGCTGATGTGACGGATAATCGCGGTCGAGATCGGTCATCTTGTCGATTATCCCATGCGCTTGCGGCAGAAGGCCGTTTGGGTTGAGAGACGGGCGGCGAAACAATCCGCCGCGCTGGATATCACACAGGGGTGGCCACTGCGCCCCTGTTGCCCTTGCGCTGCCGAGCCTGCTTGATGCTGCCGATCAACACATTCAGGCGCGCCCTGCACAGCAAGAATATCAGGCTGCAGTAAGCGATCCCGCCTGCAAGGGCTTCTATAGCCAGACGTGCGTAGGGCGACCAATGAAGCAACAGTTCGTGCAGCAGCAAAACGACAGCCACCATCGCTGCACTCGCCGTGGTCGGCCGCAGGAACTGCGCCAAATATGCCGGCACACTCAGCTCTATATGCTGCGACACCTTCCAGCTGGTGATCGGCCAGAACAGCAGAACTTCGATCATGATCGCAAACACGATTGTCGTTACGCCGTAGGGGTAAAGAACTGCGATGGTCAGAAGCGTGAGAACGTTTCGAGCCAGCTGGTAGTAAAACCACCAATCCATCTCTCCCTGGCTTTTTATCAGGGATGCCTGCACGTAGCCGATGCCAGCCATCAAGCCAATCACGCAGTAGAACCGAACCGGCCAAACCGCCTCGATCCAGTGCGCCCCGAAAATCGTCGTGATCGCATCATCGGCAACTGCCGCAAGCCCGATGAAGACGGGGTAGGAAACCAGAGCACAGCCAAACGTCGCCATCAGGAATGCTTCCCGGACTTTCTTCGGATCGGCCCGCAGTGAAGACAGCAGCACGTGCGTCACCGACGTCAAGCCGCCGGCGATGACGTTGTTGATCATGTCAAACAGGCGCTTGGAAAAGTTATAGATACCGAGCGCCGATGGGCTCAGGAGCACGCCGATGAGCAAGTTGTCCAGGCTCATCGTCTGTAAAAAGCGGGTGCCGGATGCAAAGAAACCGTAGTGAAGCAGATCATTGAGGCTCGCTCTCTTTATTTTCAGGCCGGGAATCCAGCCCGCACCCCAGAAAGCGGCGCCGCACGATGCCGCTGTGGCGGCGATCTGGGCAATGGCAAGCCCCCACAAGCCGAAACCGGCGAGAACCAGAACAAGGCAAAGGCAAGCAGACGTGACGGTCGCGATGACTGTGCGGACGGCCACCAGATGGAAGGACATTTTCCTGTTGACGATCGCATTCGGAACGACGGCGGTGAAGTCGAAGAATACCTTCAATCCCATGATGTAAATGAGATAGGTGACCTCCTTATGTCCGACATAGGCCGCGATCGACGAAGCGGCCAGGCATAAGGCGCCGTAGACCAGGAACGAAAAGCCGAGCGAAAGCAGGAATATCGTATCGAGGTGGCTGCGCCTGATCTCGGCTCTCTGGATGATCGCTTCGCCAAAGGCAGTCGGTCCGAAACTCGCTGCAAACGAGACGATGCTGAAGGACAGCGCGACAAGACCGAAGTCCTGAGGCTGGAGAATACGAGACGTGACCACAAAAACAGCGAAGGTCAGGACCGTCGGAATAAGGGTACTGAGTGCCGACCAGAAGGCACCCGTTACGGCTGCGGCAGACCGGTTCTCACTGACATGGCTGAAGAGAATATCGTCGTCTTGCAAAACCGACAAACTGAGCTCCTACCGATAATCAGACTATGGAAGGTTGAGGGACCAGATCGAGGGCGGGAATACTGGGACCGACAGTCATGGGCCGGCTCGACTTGTACCAGGTGCCGCCGATCTCATAGGGCAGGCGAGACATTGCTGCGAAAATCTCGCCGGCATTCGTTGCTGTCTCCACTAGGGGGCTGTCGCCGGTCCTGCTGTTGATGAAGGCGTGCAGACTGCTTGCCTCCCGCGCAACCGCGATATGCGGCTTATTGAGCAACAGACAGAGAATATGACCATGAAGATGGTTGGTAATGATCCGCTCGGCGCCGGACAGGATCCGCACGCCGTAATCGACATATCGACGGGCGACATCCTCGCGATGCTGGGCCAGCATCGCCGTGCGGCTCAATCCATGCCGCAGCGCTGAGCTGACGATGCTCGACATGCGCAAGCGCGACAAACTGTCGGGACCATTGATCCAATTGGTCAGAGGTCCGTCAACAATCGATCGCGCTTTCGCTATATCGACATCGTCGTCCTCGCCAAGAGGCTGCATGACATACAACACCCTCAGAGGGTCGGCGTCGAAGGGCTTCAGCGTCTCGATACCGAATGCCGTGTCCGGGCCCGCCTCGACCTCACAATCGAAGTTCGCCCTTGCCAGTTCGAAGCTCTGGTCATCGCGCGTCAGGCAGAAGAAGTTGCGATGCCTGCCAATCGTGCGCTTGGCGTATTCCTTGAGCGACTCGTTGGCGAAGTGAATCCTCTGCGGCATCTGGATGATCGTCCGATCCGGATATTTCCACATCAGGCGGCAGCGAAGATCATCCCTGCCCGCCCGCAAATCCCCAAAATCACTCCACCCGCAAATGAAAATTGGAGCATCGGCCGGCGTTTCCCTTATCTCGTCTATATTTTGGGATGCACCGCAAACAAGCGCCGGCATCCTGCCCGTTACTTCCTTCAATACCTGCGACAACCCAAGCCAACTTGCATGATGCCCCGGATCTTTATTCGAAGGAAAGTCCATTATAACGTAAGGCTGTCCCGAATTTACGAACTTCCTTACTATATCAATTAACTTTTCTTTTTGTCTCTGTGTTACAACTTCGCCGAGGTGATGCATCAATACAACTTGATTCTCTAAATTTTATCAGATGACCTATATCCATCAGATGTATGAGTCAATTGGACTTGGCGCGACATAGAAGCGCACCAGATTTACATTACTTTTTCGTAATGTTAGGCATGCTGGATTTTCGGAGATGACTTCGTTCTAGCGCTCACTCTCTGAGGCGGTGGGCCACGGCTCATCCGGTCGTTGTGCCGAGCGCACTGTTGTCAGAGGCGCAGTTGGGCAGATCGGAGAGAGTCTGGACTTGAGCCCATTTTCACAACGGCTCGTTCAAAACTCGCCTTAATGGCGTGTCAAACTTTAGAGGTGCGGGAGGCTCGCATGCACGGGGGCGATGGCAAGAAGGCATTTTACCCGAACTTCAACATGATCAGGCTCGTCGCAGCCTCGACGGTGATCTTCTCGCATGCCTTCCTTATCGTGGAAAAGACCTCGGCGAACGAGCCCTTCGAGCGGTTGTTCGGAGAGGGTAATATCCTCGGCCTATTCGGCGTCTATGTGTTTTTCATCACCAGCGGCTTCCTCGTCACGCAGAGCGCGCAGTTCGGCAGCGCGGGTGGTTTTCTCTGGCGGCGGGCGCTGAGGATATACCCGGCGTTCATCGTCTGCACCCTGCTCAGCGTCTACGTCCTGGGCGCCCTGTTCAGCCCGTTGGGCGTCAGCGGCTACTTGCTGAAATCGCTTCATCTGAAGACGACGTTGCATTCGCTGCTCGACCCGAACTTTGGCATGACCCTGCCGCATGTGCAGTTTTATGATCCGGCAATCTCCTGGCTCGCCACCTCCGTCAACGGCTCTCTCTGGACGATCGGGCAGGAAATCTTCTGCTACCTGATCGTCGCGGGATTGATGGCAATCGGGCTTCTGCGAGCGCCGCTGATGGCACTTGCCGTCGCCGTGGGCGTGACATGGCAGCTTTTCTTCGATCATCCGTGGCCAAACATACGCTTCCTGACGGATTTCACCTTTATCGCTCCCTATTTCTTCTGCGGTTCGCTTCTCTGGTTCGTGATGGAAAAGCGGCAGCCCAGCATTGTCCTGGCATTGGTCTTCGCGGCGCTCGGCGTGCTCTTCCTCGTCTTCTGCCCCGGCTATCTTTACGGCCGCATGTTGTTCGCCTATCCGCTTGTCTACATCGCGACCTCGCCCTCCATTCGCCTGCCGACTCTCGAACGATTGGGCGACGTCTCCTACGGGACCTATCTCTATGGCTGGCCAGTGGAGCAGGTGATGAACCATGCCCTCGGCCAGTACAGCACGTGGTGGGCGGTCTTTGCCCTTTCGCTGCCGACATCGTGGTTGCTCGGCTGGCTTTCATGGCATCTCCTGGAAAAGCGTGCGCTGCGCCTGAAGCGCATCTCGCTCCTCCAGCGACAGCCTGTCAGCCCTTGAGAAAAGCTTGCCGACCCACAGTTCGCAGCGACGTCTGACGCTCTTGATTGTCGCAGCCGGACCTTGGCGCGTGATTGTTCTCGCTTAGCGCATCATTCCGACCTACTCCACTTGATGCATCATAATTTCCGATATACATCATTCTATCGGAAACTATGGGGAAATGATGGAACGTTCGTTTTTAACGATCGCCGCCGGCGAGAATAGTGAGGCCATTCGGGCGCTTTCGGCGCCGGCGCGGATCGAGATATTGAAGCTGCTCTGCGCCAAGGGGCCGCTCAACATCAACGATATCGCCCAGACGCTTTCCCTGCCGCAATCGACCGTCGCCACCGGTATTCAGATCCTCGAAGATGCCGGCCTCGTCGATTCCAGGCTGGCCAAGGCGCGCAAGGGCAACCAGAAGATCTGCTCGGCGGTCTATAGCGAGATCCTGATCAGTTTCGAGGAAAGTGCGGCGCAACGGGCGAACAATATCATCGAGGTCGAGATGCCGGTCGGGCTTTATACGAGCTGCGATGTGCATGCGCCCTGCGGTCTCTGCTCGACCGAGAGTGTCATCGGCCCGCTCGATGTGCCCGATTATTTCCTCGATCCGCAGCGCATGCAGGCCGGGCTCGTCTGGTTCGGCCGCGGCTATGTCGAATATAAATTTCCCAACAATGCCAAGGTGTTGAACAAGGATATCCGCGCCATCGAATTTTCGCTGGAGCTGTCGTCGGAGGTACCGGGCACCAATCCGGACTGGCCCTCCGACATCACGCTCTGGGTCAACGGCATGGCAATCGGCACCTGGACCTCGCCCGGCGATTACGGCGACAAGCGCGGCGCCTTCACGCCGGCCTGGTGGAAGCTCGAAGGTTCGCAATACGGGACGATGAAGACCTGGCGGATCTCGACGCGCGGCACCTTTATCGACGGTATCGCCGCATCGAATATCACGCTCAGCGATCTGGCGCTCGGCCAGCATTCCTCGATCCGGCTGCGCGTCGGCATCGCCGAGAATGCCGGCCACACCGGCGGCGTCAATATTTTCGGCCGCGGCTTCGGCAATCACGGCCGCGACATCACCATGCGGCTGCATGTCTGAGAAGATAATATCGGATATCCTGATTTAAAAATCGCATTTATTTCGTGTTTCAGCAGCCGCTAAATCTATTCAATATACTGAAATTAAACGGTTTTTATCGACTCCTGCATTAGTATGATTAAATCAGTCTTTTGGTTGACATCACGACATTCCTGATATCAAGTTAGAGGCAAGAAAACAAAATTCCTGATACATAAACGGGAGGATCCGTTGAAGACGAATGTCGTTGCCCACCGCGATTTCCGCATCGCGACCATTGACGCCAGGCTCTACAGCTCATTTCTCGAGCATCTCGGCAGAGCGATCTACGGCGGCATCTATGAGCCCGGACATCCCACAGCCGATGAAGACGGCTTCCGCCGCGACGTGCTCGATCTGGTGCGTGAGCTCGACACGCCCTACTGCCGTTATCCCGGCGGCAATTTCGTATCGGCCTATAATTGGGAAGATGGGGTCGGCCCACGCTCGGAGCGCCCGGTTCGCCTCGACCTTGCCTGGCGCACCCGCGAAGCCAACCAGGTCGGCGTCAACGAATTCGTCGACTGGTGCAAGAAGGCCAATACCAAGCCGATGCTCGCCGTCAATCTCGGCTCGCGCGGCCTCGATGCCGCCCGCAATTTCCTGGAATATTGCAATCATCCCGGCGGCACCTACTGGTCGGACCTGCGCCGCAAGCACGGCTGGTCCAATCCGCATGACGTGAAACTCTGGTGCCTCGGCAACGAGATGGACGGCCCCTGGCAGGTCGGCCACAAATCGGCCTATGAATATGGCCGGCTGGCCGACGAGACGGCGAAAGCCATGCGCGGCTTCGACAAATCGCTCGAGCTCGTCGTCTGCGGCTCGTCGAATTCCGACATGAAGACCTATCCGCAGTGGGAGGCCGAGGTTCTCGACCAGTGCTATGACAGCGCCGACTACATCTCGCTGCATATGTATTTCGCCAACCGCGAAAAGAACACGCTGAACTACCTTGCCCGGGCGACCAAGCTCGACCGCTACATCACCACGATCGGCGGCGTGATCGACTACATCAAGGCGAAGAAGCGCTCGAAGAAGACGATCGGCATTTCCTTCGACGAATGGAACGTCTGGTATCATTCCAACCAGCAGGACAAGGAAATCCTGGCGCGCGACGAATGGCCGGATGCGCCGCATCTGCTCGAGGACGTCTATAATTTCGAGGACGTGCTGCAGGTCGGCGGCATCCTCAACACCTTCATCCGCCGCTCCGACCGGGTGCGCATCGCCTGCATCGCCCAGCTGGTCAACGTCATCGCCCCGATCATGACCGAAGATGGTGGTGCGGCCTGGCGCCAGACGATCTATTATCCCTTCTACTACGCCTCGCGATATGGCCGCGGATCGGCGCTGCAGCTCGTCGTCGACGGCCCGAGCTATGACAGCGACGAGGAGAACGAGGTTCCCTATCTCGACGTCTCGGCCGTGCATTCCGAGGATGGCCGGTCGCTGACCTTCTTTGCCGTCAACCGCCATCCGGACACAACGCTCGATCTCGACGTGCGGCTGGAAGGTTTCGGCGGCGCCCGGCTGATCGAGCAGGTGGAGATGACCCATGGCGATCTCGAAGCCGTCAACACGGCGCGGCGGCCGGAGACGGTCGCTCCGGTGCAGGTCGAGAGCGCCAAGATCGAAGACGGACGGGTGCGGGCGGCGCTGAAGCCGCTGTCCTACAACGTCATCCGGCTGTCGGTGTGACAGTCGCAGCCGGGTAAAGACCCGGCTAGAAAATCGGCTCCCTGCGAGGAGGCAGGCAGCCGGAGGATGGTTCGCCGAAGCGCAAGGTCCACAAGCCCGCTTCTGCGAACCGACAACCGCGACATGCCCATGCGTGCCCCAGCGGCCGCCGCATCGTCGCTTACAAGGGAGGAGTTCATGCAAAAGTGGAAGAGGTTTGCATTCGGCTTCGTGCTGGCCACGCTCGGTATGACGGCCGTCGCCACCGCCGAAGATTATACTTCCTTGCCGCGCAAGGAGACGCTCATCGTTGAAAATCCGGAAGGGACGATCAAGAATCCCGGCTGGTTCAACATCTGGGTCAATGGCGGCGGCGGGGTTTCGACCGGCCTGCAACAGCTGACCATGGATACGCTCTGGTATATCGACCCTGAACAGGGGCTCGGCGGCGCGGCCTGGGACAATTCGCTCGCCGCCGACAAGCCGCAATATAATGCCGACTTCACCGAAATGACCGTGAAACTGCGCAAGGGGCTCTACTGGAGCGACGGCGTGGAATTCACCGCCGATGACGTCGTCTATACCGTCAAGACGCAGATGGACCACCCCGGCATGGTCTGGAGCGCGGCCTTCTCGGTGCAGGTGGCAAGTGTCGAGGCGACCGATCCCCAGACCGTCGTGTTCAAGCTGAAGAAGCCGAATTCGCGCTTCCACGCCATCTTCACCGTGCGCTGGAACGGCGCCTGGATTATGCCGAAGCACGTCTTCGAGAAGGTGGAGGATCCGCTCCGCTATGATTTCGCCAACCCCGTCTCGCTCGGCGCCTACAAGCTGAAGGCCTACGATCCGCAAGGCAAATGGTATACCTGGGAGAAGCGCGACGACTGGCAGCGCACTTCGCTTGCCCGCTTCGGCGAGCCGGCCCCGAAATACGTGACCTACACCGATCCCGGCCCGCCGGATAAGCGGACGATCGCCCAGCTCGAGCACAATCTCGATATCATCCACGACAACACGCCGGAGGGCATGTTCACCCTCAAGGAGAAGTCGAAGACCATCGACACCTGGTTCCCGGGCTTCCCCTTTGCCCATCCGGACCCGACGCTGCCGGCGGTGATCTTCAACACCCAGGAAGCGCCCTTCGACAATGCCGATGTGCGCTGGGCGCTGGCCCTGCTGATCGACATCAAGGCCGTCGACATGGCGAGCTACCGCGGCGCGGCGACGCTGTCGGCACTCGGCGTGCCGCCGACGGCGGCCACGATGAAAGACTATCAGGCGCCGATGCAGGACTGGCTGAAGGATTTCGAGATCGATACCGGCAAGAGCAAGATCAAGCCCTATGACCCGACGGTCGGGCAGCAGATCGCCGATATCCTGCGCAAGCAGCCGAAGTTCAAGGACCAGATCCCGACAGATCCGGAAGCGATCAGCGGTGCCTTCGGCTATGGCTGGTGGAAACCGAATCCGAAAGCGGCCGGCGAACTGCTGGAAAAGGCAGGCTTCAAGAAATCCGGCGGCAAATGGCTGACCCCCGATGGACAGCCCTTCAAGATCCGGATGACGGTCGAAGGCGATACACGCTCGGTCTTCACCCGCGCCGGCACGCTGATTGCCCAGCAATGGGCGGCCTTCGGCATCGACGCGAAAGCCGTGCCGGCCGCGAAGCTGTGGCAGACGGCGCTGCAGCCCGGCGACTTCCAGGTGGCGATCGCCTGGAGCGTCGAAACCTGGGGCGGCGATCCCGACCTCTCCTTCTTCCTCGACAGCTGGCATTCGCAGTTCGTCGCCAAGAAGGGTGAGGTTCAGCCGCCGCGCAACTGGCAGCGCTGGTCCAATCCGGAGCTCGACAAGATCATCGAGAGCATCCGCGGCATCAGCGCCGACGATCCCAAGGGCATGGAGCTCGGCAAGGATTATCTGAAGCTGGTCGCCAAAGAAATGCCGACGATCCCGCTGATGTCCTATAACGTCTTCACCTCGATGGATACGACCTATTGGACCGGCTATCCGACGATCAAGGACCCCTATACGGATCCGGTGCCGAACTGGGCGAACTCGAGGTTGATGATGGTCAAGCTGAAGCCGGCTCAATCGCAATAACCCTCCCAACGCCGGCGCGGCAGCCATCGCGCCGGCCCCCTCATCGACGGGCATGAGCCCCAGCTGCCATGCTCGTCGATCCTTTCAAGAAGGGAAGCAGAGAGGAACCACTGCCTTATGACGCCCTATCTGATCTTTGTGCTGAAGCGGTTTGGTCAGTTTCTGCTCGTCGTCTTTCTCGGCGTGACGATCACCTTCTTCGTCACCCACCTGACCCCGATCGATCCGGTCGAAGAAAGCATAGGCGCCATCACCCAGATGGGTCAGTCCGATCCCAATGCAATCGAGCTGATGCGCCAGTCGCTGCGCGAGCTCTATGGAATGCAGGGCTCGATCTGGCAGCAATATCTGCATTTCTGGCTGCGGCTGGCGACCGGCGATCTCGGCCCCTCGCTCTCGGCCTTCCCGACCCCCGTTTCGACCATCATCCTGCGCTCGCTGCCCTGGACGATCGGGCTGATGACGGTGTCGACGCTGATCACCTTCGTGCTCGGCAATGCGATCGGCGCGCTCGCCGGCTATTACCGCAAGGACATGGTGCTGAAGGCCGTCAGCCTCGTCTTCATCGCGCTGCTGCCCATTCCCTATTACATCCTCGCCTTCGTGCTGCTCATCGTCTTCGGCTTCATCTGGCCGGTGCTGCCGATCAATGGCGGCTATGAGATGAACGCCAATCTGGACCTCTCCTTTGCCCTGGTCACCGACATCCTCAAACACTCCATCCTGCCGGCCCTTTCGCTGATCCTGGTCGGCGCCGGCAGCTGGCTGATCGGCATGCGGGCGCTGGTTTCCAACATCATCACCGACGATTATGTCGTCTTTGCCGAGCTTGGCGGCGTGCCGAAGGGCAAGATCCTGCGCTCCTACATCGCCCGCAATGCCATGGTGCCGCAATTCACCGGGCTTGCCATGTCGCTCGGCGCGATTTTCAACGGCACCGTCATCACCGAAATCGTCTTCGGCTATCCCGGCATCGGCAATCTGCTGATCGAAGCGGTGCATGCCGGCGACTACAGCCTGGTGCTCGGCCTCAGCGCCCTGTCGATCGTCGGTGTTGCCGCCGCCGTCTTCATCATCGACGTGCTGAGCCCGCTGATCGATCCGCGCATCAAGGTGGAATAGGCCATGTTTACCATCATCCGCGACCTCGCCCGCCAGAATATGGAATTCCTCTGCGGCCTGCTGCTCTTTGCCGTCATCGTCGGCCTGGTGATCCTGTCCTATTTCTCGCCCTATGGCGCCACCGACATCTACCTCCTGCCGCCCGATATGCCGCCGGACGGCGAATATTGGCTCGGCACGACTTCGCGCGGCCAGGATGTGTTCTGGCAGCTGACGATCGGGCTGCGCAATACGCTCTATTTCGGCATCGGCGTCGCCTTTCTCTCGCGCATCATCTCGCTGGTTGTCGGGCTGGTCGCCGGTTATGCCGGCGGGGCGGTCGACCGGGTGCTGATGGCGATCAACGACAGCGTCATGGTCATCCCGCAATTTCCGCTGCTGATCCTTTTCTATTTCGTGCTGAAGGACAACATGACCTGGGTGGCGCTGATCGTCATCATGGCCTCGCTCGGCTGGTCCTATGACGCGCGGCTGATCCGCTCGGTGGCGCTCGGCCTGAAGAGCCGGCCCTTTACCACCCAGAGCGTCTATTCCGGCATGACGATGCGCAAGATCCTGGTCGAGGAGCACCTGCCCTATGTGCTGCCGATCGTCTTTGCCACGACGATGAACAACATGATCTGGTCGATTGGCATGGAGATCACCCTTTCGGTGCTCGGTTTCACCGATATCGAGACGCCGACCATGGGCATGATGATCTACTGGGCCAATGCGCATTCGGCGCTGATCTCGGGCATCTGGTGGTGGGTCGCCGCCCCCGTCGCCGTCATCGTCATTCTCTTCCTGGCGCTCTTCCTGCTGTCCATGTCGATGAACGAATACAATGATCCGCGCAGCCGGCTGAACCGGATGGGAAGTTAGCATGGAGAATCTGGTCGAAATCGACAACCTGAAAGCCTATTACCGCGCCTTCCTCTATGGCGTCGATCGCGAGGTGCGGGCCGTCGACGACATCAGCCTGACGATCCGCCGCGGCGAGGTCTATGGCGTCGCCGGTGAATCGAGCAGCGGCAAGACAACGCTGATCAAGACCATCGCCGGCGCCATCCGGCCGCCGCTCCGGGTCGTCTCCGGCAGCGTCAAGTTCCACTTCGGCGGCGGCACCCAGGATCTCTATGCGATGACGCCGGAGGAGCGCGTGGCGCTGCGCTGGAAGCATCTCTCCTATATCATGCAGGGCTCGATGAATGTGCTGAACCCGGTGCGCCGGATCCGCCATTCCTTCACCGATTTCGCCTTTCGCCACATGAAGGTGAGCAAATCAATTTTCTTCGAGAAGGTCGCGAACCACCTGGAGAGGCTGAAGCTCGATCCGCAGCTGCTCGACGCCTATCCGCACGAACTCTCCGGCGGCATGCGCCAGCGCATGACCATCGCGCTCGCCACCATCCTGACGCCGGAATTCATCATCGCCGACGAGCCGACGACGGCGCTCGACGTCATCGTCCAGCGCGACGTGCTGCAGATGATCCGCGACATCCAGCGCGAGATGGGCTCGTCCTTCCTGTTCGTCACCCACGACATGGGCGTCCACGCCACCGTCTCCGATCGTATCGGCATCGTCTATGCCGGGCGTCTCGTCGAAGAAGCGCCGACCGCCAAGCTCTTCAGCATGCCGCTCCACCCCTATACCCAGCATCTGGTCGGCAGCCTGCCGCGCATCGGAGATGCCTCGACGCGGCCGTCGCTGGAGGGCCGTCCGCCGAACCTCGCCATGCCGCCGGAAGGCTGCCGTTTTCACCCGCGCTGTCCAAAGCGGATGGACATCTGCTCGCAGAAGGTGCCGCCGCTCGTCACCGTCGAGCCTGGGCGGCGGGTGGCCTGTTTTGCAGTTACGGGAGATCAGCTTTGACGGCTCTGCTTCACCTCTCGCATGTCACGAAGATCTACCGCCAGGGCGGCATGCTCGGCCGGCGGCTGATCACCGCGGTCAACGATGTCAGCTTCGAAGTCGGAGCGGAACCGGAGATCTTGTCGATCGTCGGCGAATCCGGCTCGGGCAAATCGACGATCGCGGCGATGATCCTGGGTCAGACCGAACCGACGGAAGGGCGGCTGGAATTTGCCGGCAAAACCGTCTCCATTCACAGCCGATCCGAACGCAAGGCGTTCATGAAGGAGGTCCAGCCGGTCCTGCAGAACCCGTTCGAAGCTTTCAATCCGCTGAAACGGGTCGATCGCTACCTCTTCGAGACGGCCCGCAATTTCTCCGCCTCGGGCAAGCGGCCGGACCGCAAAGAGGCGGAGCGCATGGCCGATGCCGCCCTGGTGCATGTCGGCTTGACGCTCGAAGAGGTGAAGGGCCGCTTTCCGCACGAACTCTCCGGCGGCCAGCTTCAGCGCATCGCCATCGCCCGCGCGCTGATCCCGCAACCCCGCCTGCTGGTCGCCGACGAGCCGGTCTCGATGGTCGACGCGTCGCTGCGAATGGCAATCGTCAACCTGTTCGGCCGCCTGAAAAACGAACTCGGCCTTTCGATCATCTACATCACCCACGACCTCGCCACCGCCTATTACATCAGCGACAACATCATTATCATGCGCAAGGGCGAAATCGTCGAACGCGGCCAGGCCCGCCCCGTGCTCGACAATCCGCAGCATCCCTATTCTCGGGCTCTGAAGGATGCGGTGCTGGCGGCGGATTTTAGTGTGGCGGTGTAAGTGGTGGGAGGTGGGCGCGCGCAATAGATGCGGGAAATGGTGCCAAGAAAGCGCTTTCGTTTCTGCCACTGCAATTCCAGGGAAAGTGTGAAGCGGTTTCCGTCCGGAAGTGCGTAAAAACAAAACTTGGAGCGGTCCTGCGTTTCCATGAAAGCTGAACCGCTCTAGCTTTGAAGCGGAAATTTCGGTGGCGGTCGCCGCTGCAGTTGAGGCAGGTGCTAGGTAGCCTACATGCCGACGGTGTGCTATTCTGTCGGTAAATATTAAGGTGAAGCTATGCGCCGGTTTCTTACATCGGTAGCGTTGTTTTTATCAGCGACCGCGGCGGCCGCGGGTGATCTATTGTTCGATGCCGTTTCAGCCGGAAACACCGTTGCTGTGGAGCAACTTTTAGCTTCGGGTGCCGATGTCAACAGCCGCACTCGCGATCAGGCGACACCACTCATCAACGCCGCGATTGCAAAGCAGCTTGCCGTTGCCGAGTTGTTAATAAAAAGAAATGCCGATGTTATGGCAAGGAATTCAGGCGGCTTTACGCCCCTTCACGCTGCGGCATTTTCGGGCAGCGTACCCATCAGCAAACTGCTCCTAGACCACGGAGCAATTCTCGACGATGCGTCCAATAAAGCGGGTGTTACCCCGCTCATGGTTGCGGGTGAAGAGAACCACGTCGATCTTGCTGAGTTCTTGTTGGCTAAGGGAGCTGATGTGGGCCACGTAGAGGTTCACGGCTACGCGCCGATCACGAGGGCCATATGGAAGGGCAATTTCGATATCGTCCGGCTATTCAAACAGCATGGCGTGACGTGTCCTCCGCTCAGCGTCCTCGGCGAGGAGGAATTTTACGCGAAGTGCATGGAAATTCACGAATGAACAGGAGGCGAAGATGCACTCTGGAAGCAGAACACAATGCATTGGTCGCTCTTTGGCGATGATCGGTCTCGCTGTCGTACCGGTTGTCGGTGGATCGCCGGCGGTGGCCGACGACTCGGTAAACACGGGGTACTTCGGCGGTGTCGCAATCATGGGATACGACACGGTCGCCTACTTTACCGAAGGCAAAGCGACGAAAGGTTCGGAAAAAAACTCCTACGAGTGGATGGGAACGCCTTGGCATTTCGCCAATGCCAAACACCGCGAGATGTTTATGAGCGAACCGCTCAAATACGCGCCTCAGTACGGCGGCTATTGCACGGGCGAGGTGAGCGACGGGTCAGTCACGGTCAACATCGACCCAGAAGCCTTCAAGATCGTCGAGGGCAAGCTTTACCTGATGTACGACAAGGCGCATGGGGAGGGGTTTGCCGCCCATCCGGCGGACACCGTGGCCAAGGCCGATGCCAAATGGCCGAAGGTCGCCGCCGATCTCGAGCTGGATCAGTATCACTGACCGCGAACGGCTTCTATTTGGCAGCCGAAAAATAGAAGACCTTGGTCGAGTTCACATAAGCGTAGGTGGTTTCGTCGGTCGGGTTTGCGTGTCTGTAGACCGGTCCGCAATCGGGCTGGCCAAATGCGTTTTCGCTCTGCTCGCAAAGGAGGTCGCCTTTGACAGAAACCGTCTCGGTCATCATCTGAGTTGCCGAGCGGAATGCCGCCTTGCCGTCCATCTGGACCTGCATGATCGCAAGGCTCTCGGACGGCTCGGTCTTTCCCCGCAGAAGTTTGCCCATGACGGTGGCCGCGATCTCGGTACCCTTCAACCGAGATTGCTCGTCCCCGTGGAAGCCGAAGGGCCATTCAGGCAGCCCGGCCTCGCGCAGCGCGTCTAGGATAAATGCCAAATCCTCTTTCCTGAAATGGGCATTGCCGATCCGCCACGCTGCCAGGGAGTCGCGCGCCCCGAGAAGGCGTTCGGCCTCGGCCACAGTCGCTCGAGCCTCATCAATGCGACCGACACGGACATAGGCCATGGCGAGTGCGGTAACAAACTCGCCGTTGCCTTGAGAGCCGTAACCAGCGCGCTTGAGACTGTCTATCGCCTTATCGTAGTCGTGTTGCAGATAAAAAACCATGCCAGCCGTGTATCGGTCGATGGCGGAGGGGTTCGGGTCGTACCTGAGCGCCGTCTCGACAGCCGCGGCGGCGTCGGCGTGATTGCCCCAGACCAATTGAACATATGCGACCGCCATATGGGCTTCGGCATTGGCGGCACCAAGCGACACGGCCTTTTGTGCCGAGGCGATTGCCTGCTCGTAACGTCGGTCTACAGCCTGCATGATGGCGAGAACCGCGTAGGGTGACGGAAGTTCGGGGTCGAGGGCAAGGGCGCGACTAGCCTTCTCGTAGGCTCTTTTTCGCGCCAGGGCGCTCTGGAGGACGTCGTCATATGCGCTTCGCCAGACAAAGGACGTCGCGCGCGCATCGGACGCGAAGGCTTCGGCAAACCCGCCGTCCAGTGCCTCGGCCTTGTCAAAGAGCCCCAATGCCTCGAGCATCAGAGAACGGCGTCCGGTACGGGCGGCCTGCTCGGCACGCAGATAATAATCATATGCCTCGAGATTGGTGGTCGGAGGACGGGCGATGCGCTCGGTCTCGCTTCGAGTCAGTTTCAGACCGAGCGCATCGGCGATCTGTCTGCCCATCGCGTCCTGCACGGCAAACACCTCCGCCGCGCTGCGGTCAAACCGATTGGCCCACAGATGGTCGCCGCTCGAGGTATCGATCAGTTGCGCGTTGACACGGATCAGATCGCCGCTCCGCTGCACGCTGCCCTCAACGACGAAGCGCACGCCGAGGTCACGTCGTATCTCCTCCAGGACGTGCGGCTTACCTTTGTAAGTAAACACGGAATTCTGGGAGATGACGTCAAGGTTCGAAAGCCTGGCGAGATCGGTAATCAGGTTGTCGGTAATGCCATCGGCGAAATAATCCTGGGTTTGGTCACTCAAATTGGCGAAGGGCAGGACCGCGATCGATGCGCGTTGTTTATGCGGCCATTGCCATGCGAAGAAGGTCGCACTGGCAGCGATCAATAGTCCTACCAGCGCTAACAGCGCCATATCCCGGGGCCGTGCCCGAGAGGAGAAGACGACTTTGCCGGTGTGGGCTGGGTCGAGCAGGACGCAATACACGCGAACCGGGTCCGCTATGTTTTTCAGTCGATGTTCGCCAAGCGCCGAGAAACCGACATCGACCTTGTGCGCGACGTGGTCGAATGCGGTACCGGAAATGAAAATTCCGCCAGGTTCGGTAATCCCCTGCAAACGGGCGGCAATGTTGACGCCGTCGCCATAGATGTCATCGCCTTCAACAATAATGTCGCCGAGATTGATCCCGATGCGAAACCGAATGCGCTGTTCCGCAGGAAGTCCCGAGTCTCTGCCGGACATTCCCCGCTGGATTACGGCCGCGCATTGAACCGCGTCCACAACGCTAGCAAACTCGACCAGCGCCCCGTCACCCATGAGTTTGATGATCCGGCCATGGTGCTCTTCGATGGCGGAATCGACCAGTTCCCGACGGCAGGCCTTCAACCGCTCAAGCGTGCCGCCCTCATCCGCGCCCATGAGACGACTATAGCCTACCACGTCCGCGGAAAGTATCGCAGCGAGACGCCTCTCCATTTCTCAGCCCACCCTTTCGATACAGGGAGCTGGACATCTTACCACGCCCGAGGGCGCGCTGGCACCGGACTCGGGTTTTTATCGGCAGGCGTTGCGGCCCTTTGAGACAGGAGGCGTTCGTCGGTAATTCCTCAGGAGGCGGATGCGATCTTCACATTCCCGCCATGTCCGCCTCCCCCAAAGACCCGGCGTTCGCCGAAGGAGGAGCGGATCTGCCCATGGGGGCCGGGCAGGCCGATCTCGGGGAAAAGCAACTCGGAAACCCGGTAGGCTTCTTCCAGATGCGGATAGCCGGAGGCGATAACGGTATCGATTCCGAGCTCCTGATATTCCCTCAAACGTTCCGCGATCGTTTTCGGAGATCCGACCAGCGCGGTTCCCGCGCCGGTGCGGACGAGACCGATCCCGGCCCAGAGATTGGGAGAGACTTCGAGCTTGTCGCGGCGCCCCTGATGCAGGGCGACCATGCGCGCCTGGCCGACCGAATCCGAGCTCTTGGCGAACACCTCCTGCGCTGCGGCAATCGTTTCGTCGGAAAGCTTGGAAATCAGCCGGTCGGCCGCAGCCCAGGCCTCTTCATCGGTCTCGCGAACGATGAAGTGAAGACGGATGCCGAAGGTAACGTGCTTGCCCAGCGCGGCGGCGGCATTGCGAACCTTGGCAATCTTCTCTGCCACTTGCGCCGGCGGTTCGCCCCAGGTCAGGTACTTATCGGTGATGCCGCCGGAAAACGCGATCGCAGCGTCGGACGATCCGCCGAAATAGAGCGGAGGGCGCGGTTCCTGTAGGGGCGGCAGGCCAAGTCTCGCATCGATGGCCTTGATATACTTGCCGTCGAGGTTGGCCTTGCCGGTCTCGACCAGCGAGTTGAACACTTGGAAGAACTCGCCGGCATGATCGTAGCGTTCGTCATGCGGCAGGAAAATGCCGTCACCGGCGAGCTCCTGGGCACTGCCGCCGACCACGATGTTAATCAGCAGGCGGCCGTTGGAAACGCGGTCGAGCGTTGCAGCGAGGCGCGCATAATAGGCCGGCGATGCCGTGCCCGGCCGAATGGCCACCAGAAATTTCAGTCGCTCGGTATGAGCGGCGAGATCCGCGGCCAGAATGAAGGATTCCTCGCACGCCGCACCCGTCGGGATAAGCACGCCGGAATATCCCAGCCGGTCGGCAGCCTTCGCGATCTCGCGGAAATAGCCGGGATCCGCCGGGCGACTGAGATCGTCCGACCCCAGATACGCACCGTCGCCGGACGAGGGGATGAACCATAGAAAGTCGAGAGGCTTGTCGATTGCCATTATTCCATTCCTGTCAAAGCGGCAGCCGTTGCCGATTGCCCCGAGATTGTGAAATTCCAAAAAATCAGAGGGCGCCGTGCCGCGGGGGCAGGATGCCGTTCAGATAGAAGTTTCCGATATGGTGGTATTTCCAGCGCACCGGATCATGCAGCGAATGCGTCCGGGCATTGCGCCAGAAGCGGTCGAGCCCATAGTTTTCGAGCGTCGAACGCGCGCCACCGAACTCGATCAGCTTGGTGGCGGCAAGCTGCGCCACCTCCGTCGCGAGCGCCTTGACCTCCGCGACGGCGATCGATGCCTGCGCTACGCTCGCCGCCGTCGGTTCTGCAGTGGCGCGGTCGACAATGCGGCCGGCCCTTGCAAGCAGCGCATCGACCGCATGCACTCTGATCGCCACGTCGCCGACGCCGTGTATGGTGTGCGGATCCTCATAACCGTGCTCGATCGCCAGTTCGAAAAATGGCCGCGCATGAGCCCGAACGTAGGAAATCGTTTCGGCGAGCGCCCCGCGCGCGATGCCGACCTGCACGGCGGCATGGATGATCTGCGCGAAAGGACCCATCGGCGTCGGCTGTTCGAAGCTTCCATCATGGTCGACGATCTGGAACGGCGTCACCTCGACGTCGTCGAAGGTCACGGTGCCGCTGCCCGTCGAACGCTGCCCGAAGGACGACCAGTCGTCGACGAAGTCGAGCCCCGGAGTCGCCCGGTCGATGAAGACCAGATGGACGCGGCCGTTCGGTCCCTTCGCCACGGCGACGACGATATGGGCGAAGAGGGAGCCGGTCGCGTAAAACTTCTGCCCGTTCAGGTAGAGCTTTCCGTTGCGATCGGCGAAATGCGTCCTGAAGTCGACCGGCGTCTTCGTGCCGATCTCTGTGAAGGCATTGCCAAGGCGGTCACCTTCCAGCACGCGCCGGAAATAGAGCTGCTTCTGCTCCTCGCTGCCGTTCAGCCGCAGCGCCTCCAGCATGTAGAAATGGTTCTGCGGGATCTGCCCGATCGAGGAATCCGCAGCCGAGATGATGGCGGTAACCTCGGCCAGCGTCACCGCCGAAACGCCGGCGCCGCCATAGGCTTTCGGGATGCCGATTGCCCAAAGACCGCTCTGCGAGAAGCGGTCGATCTCGGCGAGCGGAAGGCGCCGTTCGCGGTCCCGCTGGGCGGCACCGACCGCGAATTCAAGCGCAAGGTCTTTGGCGATCCGGATGGCCTCCGCATCATCGCGGATGACATGGGCCAGGCTCCGACGCGTGGCGATGTGCGGCGCAGGACGGCCGGCGGTGAGCGCGGCCTCCCGGTGCAGCTTGCGATCATTCGTGCTCATCTTGGGCTCAGTTCCAGGCGTGACGCGGCGGATGGACCCCGTTCAGATAATAATTGCCGACGTGGTAGTATTTCCAGCGCACGGGATCATGCAGCGTATGGACGCGGGCATTGCGCCAGTGGCGGTCGAGTCCGTGCTCGGCGAGGGTCGAGCGCGTTCCCGCAAGTTCGAACAGCTTGTTCGTCGACAGGATCGCAATCTCCGTCGTCAGAACCTTGGATTCGCCTGTCTTGATCGTCGCCTCCGAGACCGTCTCCAGCGTCGGATTGGCGCGGGCCGCGTCGATGGCGTGGCCGGCGATCTCGAGCAGCGCTTCGGCCGCATGCAGCTTGATCTTCAGGTCGCCGATCTGGGCGATGGTGAAGAGGTCTTCGCCGGCCGTCGCCTTGCCGCTATCGATCCAGGGGCGGCTATATTTGCTGACGAACTCGATCGTATCGTCGATCGTACCCCGGGCGATGCCGACATCGATCGCCGACTGGATGATCTGCGAGACGGGACCGCCGACCGTCGGATGGTCGAAAGAAGTAACCTTCAACGCCCGCGCCCTGGGCACGCGCACATTTTCGATCTTGACCGAACCCGACGCGGTGGTGCGCTGGCCGAAGCTCGACCAGTTGTTGGTGACGGTGAGGCCCGGGGCGTCGCGGTCGGCAAAGACGAGATAGCCCTGGCCGGTCTCGTCGACACCGACGATCGGCACGATATGGGCAAGAAGCGCGCCGGTCGTGTAGAATTTCTCGCCGTCGACGATCACCTCGTCGCCATCATGAACGACCTTGGTTTCGAAATCGGCGACGGTCTTGCTCTTCAGTTCGGAGAAGGCGTTGCCGTATCGGATCCCTTCGAGCGCCCAGCCGAAGAACAGCTTCTTCTGCTCTTCCGTGCCGTCGAGATCGACGGTCGCGACGATCGCCAGATGGTTCTGGGTGATCTGCGCGATGGCCGGATCGGCTGCAGCGATGATGGCGATCACCTTGGCGAGCGTGGCATAGGAGACTTCCGGACCACCAAAGGCTTTCGGCACGTTGATGCTCCAGAGACCGCTCTGCGAATAGGCGTCGAGCTCGGCGACCGGCAGCAGCCCCTCACGGTCACGCAGGGCGGCCCCGACCTTGAAGCTCGCGGCCAGCGTCTCGGCGATCTGGATCGCCTCCTCGTCGCTCCAGATCACATGCGCCGGCTTGACCGGGCGCGGACGGGGCGTGAAGGGATCGGTGGAATTGACGCGCGGATGGACGCTGTGATCGATCTTGGTGTCGGTGATGCTTCCCATGGGAAAACCTCGTCGGGTTGGATTGGAATGTCAGCTGGCATTAGCAAGCGTAATTGCCTGGTTGCGCTTGAAGGCTTCGATGTCGCGGTAACGGTCGGCCGGATGCGCCTTGGGCAAATAAGGCCCCTCGCCGAACAGCTTCTCCCGCAGCGTGCCGGGGCGATAGCCGGTAGGATAGGCGCCGCGCTTCTGCAGTTCCGGCACCAGATAGCCAACGATATCCTCGAAGCTCTCGGGCGTTACGGCATATGCAAGGTTGAAGCCGTCGACGTCGGTCTCGTCGACCCAGGCCTGGAGTTCGTCGGCAACGGTGGAGGGCGATCCCACGACCACCGGTCCCATGCCGCCGATGCCGCCCCATTTGGCCAGCTCCCTGATCGTCCAGCGCTTATTCGGATCGCCTTCCGACAGGCTCTCGATCGCCGAATGGATGGCGTTGGTCTCGACCTTGCGCACGAGGTCATCCGGCGCGTAGCGGGAAAAGTCGACGCCGGTCCAGCCGGACATGAAGACCAGCGAGCCATCATAGGAAACGTAGTCGAGATAGTCGCGGAATTTGGCGCGCGCCTTCTCATCGGTCTCGTCCACGATGACCGTCATCAGATTGTAGATGCGGAACTTCGACGCTTCGCGCCCAACGGTCGCCGCCCGCACCCGGACATCGCGCACATAATTCTTCAGGATCGTCCTGGTCTGTGCCGCGACAAAGACGCATTCCGCATGCTCCGCCGCGAATTGCTTGCCGGGCCCGGAAGCGCCGGCCTGGTAGAGCACCGGGGTCCGCTGCGGCGACGGCTCGGTCAGGGCGTAGCCCGGGACTTCGAAGAAACGGCCCTTGTGGCCGATCTCGTGCACCTTCGAGGGATCGGTGAAGATGCGCTTCTCGCGGTCGCGCAGCACGGCACCTTCTTCCCAGGACCCCTCAAGGAGCTTGTAGATGACCTCCAGATATTCGCTCGCCACTTCGTAGCGGTTGTCATGCGCACGCAATCCGCCTTGCCCGATGTTCTTGGCGCCGCTCTCCAGATAGGAGGTCACGATATTCCAGCCGACGCGCCCCTTTGTCAGGTGGTCGGCAGTGGCCAGACGCCGCGCGAATGGATAGGGGTGCTCGAACGAGATCGAGGCGGTGATGCCGATGCCAAGATGTTCGGTGGCGAGTGCAATCGGCGCCGCGAGCTGGATCGGATCATTGACCGGAATCTGCGCCGCCTGATGGATGGCGTGGTAGTTGTTGGCCTTGTAGACGTCGTAATAGCCGATCACGTCGGCGATGAAGATGCCATCGAAGACCCCCTTTTCGAGCGTCCTGGCAAGATCCTGCCAGTAGTCCAGATCCTTGTATTTCCAGGATTTGTCACGGGGATGGGCCCAAAGGCCGGGCGACTGGTGGCCCACGCAGTTCATGTCGAAGGCGTTGAAGTGTATCTGCTTGGTCATTCCTCGATCCCATCCGGATTTCAGGCGTGGTCCCGGAAGCATCCCGATGCGGCATCCATTTAACAGTTATTATATGTTTTTTATGTACTATTTCGGGGAATTTTTTTCCGAGTTTTGTCAGCGGGCAACCACCGGCTAGCCCTAGGTTATCACTCGCTGACCGGCCTCATCTGACCGCATCCGATCACACTTTTCCACGCGACCCGCCCTCTCGAAGCAAGAGGTGCCGCTGAATTTGAAAATAAATTCTATAATTTTTATGTACTTTAAATTCCTGTTGGTTAACGGCGCGGGTGATCTGTCGAATGATCCCCCCAAGGCCGACGCAGCTGCCACACGGATACCCGCTCCGTGGGCATTCCTGCGGCCGGCACCGTCGCAACCGAGGATCAATTCATGTCCAACCCCATCATCGACCAAGCCTATCGCCGCCGCACGGTGTTGAAGACCATGCTGGCATCAGGAGCGCTCCCTCTCCTGTCATCGGGCGTCTTTTCCTCCGCCCTGGCCGCGGACAACCGGTTCGCCGGCCGCACCCTCAATCTCCTGATCATTCAGCCGCATGTCATCACGGGCAAGAAGATCGCCGAGGATTTCGAGAAGCTGACGGGTGCGAAGGTCAACGTGACCGCGGTTCCCTACGACCAGGTCAGCGTCAAGGCGACCCTCGACTTTCAGTCCGGCGCCGGTGAATTCGACGTCATCGACTATTTCTATACCTACAAGGGTCAGCTAGCCGAGGATGGCGTGATCGAGGACGTGACCGACTTGATCGAGAAAGACAAGGCGGAAATCCAGCCCGACGACTTCATCCAGACAATTTATGACCAGTACACGCTGCATGACGGCCGTCGCTATGGCCTGCCTTATGACGGCGACAGCCACCTTCTGTTCTACAACAAGGAACTGTTCGATCGTTACGGCCTCAAGCCGCCGACGACCTGGGACGAATACAACGAAAACGCCAAGGTCATCACCGACGCGGAATCCAGGAACGGCATCTATGGTGCTGCGGTCCTGGGTGCGAAGATTCCCGTCATCATCCTGTCGACCTATGCCAACCGCCTCACCGGTTTCGGCGGCAACTTCCTGAAGGCAGACGGCACCTCGGCCCTCGACAGCACCGAAGCCGTGGAAGCGCTGAAGTCGCTGCTCGCATCCGCACCGCATGCATTGCCGACGCCGCTCGAGACGCGCTTCGAGGAGGGGCTGCCTGCCTTCCTCAGCGGCAAGGCCGCCCAGATCGACTTCTGGACCGACCTCGGCGGCTATGCCCAGGATCCCAAGGGCTCGAAGATCGTCGACAAATGGGGCGTCACCCGCATCCCCGTCGGCGGCGCCAACAAGACGCCGCGGCTTGCCTTCAACGCCGGCTTCGGCTTCGCAATCACCAGCGGCTCGAAGAACAAGGACGTCGCCTGGGAACTGATCAAGCTCGCGACGAGCAAGGACTACCACGAACAACTGCTCACGCTGACCGGCTCCGGGATCGATCCCGATCGTCACTCCGGCCTCAACTCCGAGAAGTTCAAGGCCTTCCAGCCGCTCGTGCAGCCGCTGCTGGCAGACGGCGCGTTGGAAAACAGCCTCGCCTGGCCGACGGCCGTCTATGCCCCGAAGCTGGAAAATGCGCTGACCGATGAACTCGCGCTGGCCCTTGCCGGGACGAAGAATGCCGAACAGGCAATCGCCGATGCCCACAAGGCCTGGACGAACATCATCGAAGCCAATGGCTGATCATTGAGCCTCGGCCACCTGGCCGACGCAAAACACGAGACCCGAAGGCGTGCCTCGCGCGGGGCACGCCTTTCGAGAGAAGAACAACAGGCGCGATGACATGACTGCGATCGATTTTCCCCTCGCTCGAAGACGAGCCGCCTCACCGACCGCCGATCACCGCCTTTCGGCACACCGGCTCGTCCGCTGGCTGTGGATCTCTCCGATCCTGCTCGGGCTCGCTGCGACCCTGGTCTACCCCACGCTCTTCCTGGTGGCGCTTGCGCTCAGCAAGAGCACGCTCGGCAAACCCTTCCGCAGCTTTGTCGGATTGCAGCATGTGCGCGACGTCCTCCAGGATCCGCTGTTTGCGACCTCTGTGATCAAGAGCATCGCTTATGCTTTCGTCACGGCGAGCATCCAGCTGGTGATCGGCTTCCTGATCGCCTTGCTCTTCACCCGGCTCCTGAAGGCCGGACGGTTCCTGGTCAGCCTGATCCTGCTGCCGCTGATGACGCCGCCGGTGATGGTGGGTGTCGCATGGAAATTGATCCTCGCGCCGGCTGGAGGGCTCCTGAATGGACTCCTCCTGAACCTTGGCATTGTCGACGCGCCGGTCAGCTTCCTCGGCGATCCTGTCTTTGCCTGGTTCGCCATCGCGGTTGCCGATGTCTGGCAATGGACGCCCTTCGTCGTCATCCTCAGCTTCGCCGCCCTTTCGACCATTCCCGAAGGCGTCCACGAGGCTTCGATCATCGATGGGGCATCACCGCTGCAACGCTTTTGGCACATTACTCTTCCGCTCGTGGCGGCGCCGCTCTCCTCAATCTATCTGCTGAAGCTCATCCTCTCTTTCAAGGTCTTCGACCTCGTCTATGTCCTGACGTTCGGCGGTCCGGGCTTTGCCACCACCACGACCGGCTTCTCCATCTATCGCCGCGCATTGGAACAGTTCGATGTCGCCCGCGCCGCCGCCGAGACCCTGATCTACAGTCTGGTGATTGGCGCAGTGCTCTGGCCCGTCATTCGCATTCACCAGCATCTCGAGAGGAAAGACGCATGAAAATCAGCCGCTCCGACATCCCGCTCGTTGCCGCGACAGCACCGATCTTCGTCTTCTTCACCCTGCCGATCGCCTATCTCGTCTCGGTGTCCTTCAAAACCAAAGACGACGTGCTGAGCGGCCATTTCCTGCCGACGAGCCCGACGCTCGACAATTGGCCGGCCGCTTTCGAGGCTGCCCATCTCTCAGGATTCATCGCCAACTCCGTTGCCGTGTCGCTGCTCGCCGGCGCCCTGACGTTGCTGCTTACTTTGCCCGCCGCCTACGCTGTGCTGCGGCTCGGCATCGGTGGCAAATGGCTCGCCGATCTCACTCTGTCGAGCTACATGGCGCCACCGATCGTGGCTCTCATTCCGCTGTTCTATCTTCTCAAGGCCATCGGGCTCCTCAACACCCATGCCGGCCTGGTGATGCTCTACGGCTTTGCCAATATCCCCGTCGCCTTCTGGCTTCTCACCCCTTTTCTCCGGCGCATGCCGCTGGAGATCGAACAGGCGGCGGCGCTCGACGGAGCCGGCCCTCTTCGGATCCTCGTCCATATCGTCGCCCCGATCATCGTACCGGGCATCGTGGCGACGCTGATCATTGTCTCGGTCCTCGCCTATAACGAGTTCCTCTTTGCCTCCGCCTTCACCTTTTCCGACGAGACGCGCACGCTTCCAGTCGGCATCTCGCTCTTCCAGGGGGATCGGCTGGTCAATTTCGGCCAGATGGCCGCCGCCTCGCTCGCCGGCATCGCGCCGGTCTATCTGGTGGCGCTCTTCCTGCAGCGCTATCTCGTGGCAGGTCTCGCCCATGGCGGACTCAAATGATCACCGCCGACGGCTCGCAACGCTTGCGCTTCCTGCGCAAGCAGGTTAAAACACCGAACTAGATGGTTCAGTATGTAAGTCCTCCCCTTGATCTCACGTTTGCGGCGCTGTCCGATGCGACCCGCCGCGGGATCATCGATCAGCTTGGGCGAGGAGACGCGTCGATCACCAGTCTCGCTGATACGTTCCAGATGACGCTGACCGGCATGAAGAAGCACGTCCAGGTTCTCGAGCGGGCGGGGCTGGTCGCCACGCAGAAGGTCGGACGGGTGAGAACCTGCAAGCTGGGAAAACGCGGCCTCAAGGCGGAGGCCGAGTGGATCGAGGCGCATCGCAAGCTCTTCGAGGCCCGCTTCGAAGCATTGGACGAAATCATCAGCGAAATAAAACGGGAGGGACGCGATGACTGAGCAAGTTGAGAGGGCAGGTGGCACGCAGAACCGCACGTCGGTCGAGCGCAGAGGGGATCGCGAACTTCTGGTAACCAGGACATTCGATGCGCCGCCGAGCACGGTTTACAGGGCGTGGAGCCAGCCCGAGCTGTTCCAGCGCTGGTGGGTGCCGAAATCAGCACCCGGCATTTCGCTCGTATCGTGCGATATGGACGTCCGCACCGGCGGCAAATATCGGCTGGAATTCGGCGCCGGCGGTTCGGACACCATGGCCTTCTACGGCAAATATCTCGAGGTGGTGCCGAACGAACGCATCGTCTGGACCAACAACGAGGGCGAAGAGGGCGCGATCACGACCGTGACCTTCAAGGACCAAGGCGGGCGGACACTCCTGACTTTCCAGGAAGTCTATCCGTCCAAGGAGGCGCTCGAGGAAGCGCTGCAGGGCTCGGCGGTCGCATTGCCGGAGCAGTTGGAGCAGCTCGACGAATTGCTGTCCAGCATCGGCGAGTAGCGCCGGTCGGGAAAATCGCCTCGAGAAAGCGTCTGCTCTTGGGAAGTGACTCCGCCACCCGCCGGAGCGAAGTCGCGTTCCCGGACATTCACCCTAAATCGAAATGTAGCGAATGCTAACCTTGGGGCGAAGCCACCTTCCCGCGGCCGAGCTCGAAATTGCGCCGCCCCAAGTTTTTGCAGTCGCAAATTACTTGACTGCGATTATCAAGGATAATACGCGCTTCGACCAGTTTCTGCCATTTCGAAGCGCGAGCATGACCCCCGCCGACCTGTTTCCTGAAATCGCTCGCGCCGATCAGCGTCCGGCCCTTATCTTCGCCGACGGACGGACGCTCTCCTATGCCGACCTCAACGCCCGGACGCTGCGCTTCGCGGAGCGGCTGGGACGGGGCGAAAAGCGCCTTGTCGCGATTTCGGCCGAAGTTTCGGAACATGTCATCGTCGCCTATCTCGGCGCGCTGCGTGCCGGGCATGCGGTGGCCATGCTGCCGCCCTGCGATGACAGGCTGTGGCAAGAGTTTCTGTCAGCCTTTCAGCCGGATTTCACCTACCGCGCGGCCGGTGGCCGCTGGCGGATCGTTGGGGAAAGCCGGCCTCAGCGAAGCGACGCACCGCTGCATCCGGATCTCGCCTTGCTGCTGATGACCTCAGGCAGTTCCGGGCGCGCCAAAGCCGTGCGCCTGTCCTATGCCAATCTTGACGCCAATGCGCGTGCGATTGCCGGTTATCTCGAACTCTCCCCTGCCGACAGAACCGCGCTCGTTCTGCCGCTGCACTATTCCTACGGCCTCTCCGTCATCCATTCGCATCTCGTTGCCGGCGGCAGCATCTTCATCCCGGGCGTCTCCGTGGTCAGCGAGGATTTTGCAAGATTGCTCGGCGAAAGCGGCTGCACCAATCTTTCGGGCGTGCCCTATTCCTATGAGCTGATGGAAAAGACGCGCTTCCGAAAGCACGAGCTGAAGGCGCTGCGCTTCATGACGGTGGCCGGCGGACGGCTGGCGCCTGAGCTCATCCGCCTCTACCGCGACCATATGCGCGCGAAGGGCGGCCGCTTCTTCGTCATGTACGGCCAGACCGAGGCAGCCGCCCGCATCGCCTTCGTGCCGCCGGAAAGCCTGGCGGACACTGAGGAGCGGATCGGCATCGCCATCCCCGGCGGCAGCCTCAGCCTCGTCGGCGATGACGGGCATCCGCTCGACAGAGCTGGCGTTGCCGGAGAACTCGTCTATGCCGGCCCGAACGTGATGATGGGCTACGGCGCCGACCGCGCCGATCTTCAGCGGGGCGCCGAGATCGCGGCCTTGCACACCGGCGACATCGCCATGCGCGATGCGGACGGGTTCTTCCGGATCGTCGGCCGCAAGAGCCGTTTCGCCAAGATCGCAGGGCTGCGGATCGGCTTCGACATCATGGAGCAGGTTCTGGCTGAAAAGGGGATTGCGGCTGCCGTTGTCGGTGACGATCACGGTCTGCAGGCCTATGTGACCGATGCCGCTTCCGCCGATCGGGCGCTTGATATACTCCTCGAGGCGAGCCATCTTCCGGCAAGCTTGGTCTCCGTCAGGGCGCGACGCGAGCTTCCGAGGCTTGCCTCCGGCAAGATCGACTATGCCGGCCTCAGCGACGACATGCTGGCGACGCGCGAAACGAGCCGCGCGGCGGCGGTCAGCGTGCTCGATGCCTATATCAGGGTCTTCTACCCCCACAGTGTCAGCCGCAGCGACAGCTTCGTCTCGCTCGGCGGCGATTCCCTCCGCTTCCTGCAATTGACGATGGAGCTCGACAGGCTTGGCATCGAACTGCCGGAAGGCTGGGAGCAGACGGCGATCGCCGAACTCGATATCGGCCCGCAGGTGGCACGGACCGATAGCGCCGAGGTCAGGGCGCTGCCGACCGATCTGGTCCTGAGGGCGATCGCCATCCTGCTCGTCGTCACCCATCACGAAATGCTCTGGCCCATTCCCGGCGGATCGGGCGTGATGCTGCTCCTCGTCGGCTTCAGCCTGGCGCGCTTCCAGTCGGGCCATTTCCTCGCCGGCAATTTCCGCCACGCGCTGCGGCCGGCAATCAATGTTCTCATTCCTTATTTTCTCATCGTCGCCGCCTATGGGCTCGCCTGGCAGACGATTCCCTGGGCCTCGGTGACGCTGACCGGCAATTTCGGCTATGCCGAGCCGGAGCGTCACGAGATGCTTCCCTATCTCTACTGGTTCATCGAAGCCTATGCGCAGACGCTTCTCGTCTTCTCGCTCATCTTCGCCCTGCCTGATGTGCGCCGGCTGGCACGGGCGCGACCCTTCGTCTTCTCGCTGGCGCTGCTGGCGCTGGCGGTCACCGCGCGGTTTTCGCTGCCGCACGTCTTCGATATCGGCCGGCGGCAGATTTTCACCCTCTACTGGGGCCTGCACCTCGGCCTGTTCGGCTGGTGCGCGGGCCTGGCCGGCAAGCCGGAGCAGCGGCTCATCCTGACGGTCATTGCCGCCGCCGTGCTCGGTTATCTCGCCTTCTGGGAAACGCTCTGGATCGGCACGACGGTCAAATATCTGACGATCTTCGCCGCACTGATGGCGCTTCTCTATCTGTCGCGCATTCCCCTGCCCGTGCGGCTGGGGCGGCTGGTGACGCTGATCGCCGTCTCGGCCTTTCCGACCTACCTGCTGCACCGCTTCGTGCCGGAACTGCTGATGCCTGAGGCAGCGGGCGTGCTGCCGGCTCCGCTCTTTCATCTGCTGGCGATATCAGGCGGCCTGGCGGTCGGCGTCATCGCCAACAGAACCGCGGCGGATCTTCGCAATCTGCTGGGCTGCATAGCGACGGCTCGCGGCACGGGCGGGCGCGCCATTGCGGCGGAGACGGCCTGAGGCGTTTTCGGCGCGGCTACGATCGGGCTGACGCGGATCAGGCGAAATAGCGGATATATTAGCGCCACCGCACGAAAAGCTTGCATGCAAGCACTAAATCGGATGTGCTGAACACGGCTTCTGTGGTGTTGGGCGACCGCAAATGAAAACCCTCGACGCACGAATTCGGTTCACAGGTGAGCGGCGACAGGTCACCGCCCTTTTCTATGACATCGTCGGCTCGACGGAACTGCTATTGCGGAGTGAGCCGGAGAAATTCTTCCGATCTGTTTCGGCGTTACATCAGAATGCCGAAACGATCATAAGAAAACACGGCGGGTTTCTTCATCAGCGGCTCGGCGATGGCGGATGCTGCTTCTTCGGATATCCCGAGCAATCCGAAGATGCCGCCGAAAGCGCGGTGCAGGCCTCTCTGGAACTGCTGCACATCGCCACCGGCAGCAAAACCAAAGCGCGCACGCCCTTCCAGCTGCGGATCGGGGTCGCCACCGGTCTCGTGGTCTTCTCCACGGAAGGTGATGAGATTGTCGGCACGGCGCCGGTACTGGCAGCGCGTCTGCAGGCGGAGGCCGAGCCCAATTCCGTGCTGGTCGCCGATTCCACAGTTCGGCTCACCCGGCACAAATTCGACTATAGGCTGGTTCGCGCAGCACGGTTGAAGGGCTTCGAAGATCCGATTGCGCTCTGGCGGCCGCAGGAGCGTGACCGGTCAGCGCCCGAAGCATCGCCGTCCGAGGGGCGCGACAGGCCGATCCGCGGCCGGGAAAAGGAGCTTGCCGCCCTTTCCAGCGCCTGGGCTTCGGCGCTCGAAGGCAAGGGAAGCCTGATCGCCGTCGTCGGCGAGGCAGGCATCGGCAAATCGAGACTGGTTGGCGAATTCGCCGGACGGCTGCGGCAGACGGCGCATGAGACGGTGGTCTTTCAGTGCGGCAGGCGCCTGGAGAGCCAGCCCCTGCATCCCTTCCTTTCTTTTCTCGAGAGGCTGGTCGAGCCCTCGGTTCTGAGGGATGGCGACCGTGAGACCTTCGTGCGGGCGCTTCAGGCGTCCGGCCGAGAGGTGGACGCCGCCGTCGCCGACGCAATTCTCTCATTCACCGCCGACCGTTCCTTGCCAATGTCGCGCAACATCCGCGTCTCCGATCCATCCGGGCTGGCGTTCCGGCGCAAGGTGATCGAAGCCGCGGCCGGGATTCTGACCTGCAAGGCGCGGGCTTTCCCGACGCTGCTCATCTTCGAGGATGTTCACTGGGCCGACGACATGACGCTTGAGCTGATCGACCGGCTGGGGTCGCTGGCCGGCGGGCTGCCGATCCTCGTGGTGCAGACATCGAGACTCAGGCGGTCTCTGGCGGTTGCAACCGAGATCGAGCTGTCGGGGCTGAGCTCTGCCGCGGTTCGCGATCTGGTCGCCTCGATCTGGCATGAGCATCCGCCGCCCGGGCTTTCGGATTTCATTCTCGACCAATGCGACGGCATGCCGCTCTACGCAGAGGAACTGGCCTATTTCTTCCAGGGAAGGCAGCCATTGGGCAAGTCGCTCTCCGAATGGCAAGGCCTGCTGCGCGACGGCAGCGTCACCTCGCTCAACGATCTGCTGTCCGCCAAGCTCGCTGCGACCGGTTCGGCACGACGGGTGGCGCAGATTGCCAGCGTCATCGGCCGCGAATTCAGCATCACGCTGCTCATCTACCTGCTCGAAGGCGTCAGCCGCCGGAGCGTCGACGCCGATATCGACCGGCTGCTTTCCGAGGGTATCATCGAGCGTTCGTCCGCCACGCAGGGCTCCTTTCAGTTCCGGCACGTGCTCGCGCAAGAGGCGGCCTATGGCAGCCTGCTGAAGAGCGACCGGCGCCGCATCCACCGGCGGATCGCCGATCGGCTGATCACCGAGGCAAAGCCCAGCCTGCCGGCTGCGATCGCCGCCTGGCAATGTGCCGAGGCCGGTCTGCATGATGCCGCCGCCCGCTTTGCCCTGGCGGCGGCGGAAGCAAGCGTTCTGCGCTCGGCCATGCACGAGGCCAACGTCTCGCTCGAACTCTGCGCGCGGGAGGTGGCGAGCCTTTCCCGGCGCCACGCCGAGCGCACCGAACTCGCCCTCAGCCTGTGCGAACTTCAAGGCGTCGTGGCGAGCGCCCTCGAAGGCGAGGGATCGGAGAGCGCGCGGCGGGTCTATTCCCGCGCCATGCAGCTTCTGCAGAAACAGCCGCCGGCCGTGCGGATGACCCATTTTCCGGTCTATTGGGGATGGTGGTTCACGGCACCCAACATTCTGACGCAGCAATCACGCGCGCGCATTCTCGTGGCGGACATGCAGGCCGTCGAGGATCGGGAGACGAGGCTTCAATCCTATCACTGCGGTTGGGCGACCAGCTTCCACGCCGGCGAACACGGCTTTTGTCTCGATTGCGTTGCCAAAGGCCTGAAGCTCTACGATCCGGAAAGCGCGGTCAGACATCGCGCCTTCTTCGGCGGACATGACGCCAAGGTCTGCGGACTTGGCGAAAGCGCCCTCTCCTATCTGCTGCTCGACGATGCCGGGGCCAGCGAAAATGCGATCAGCGAGTGCCTGGAATGGGCTGGTTCGACCGATCATGCCGGCAGCATGGTGCATGCGCTTTATTACGCCATCGTGCTCCGCCGCTGCCAAAGCCGATATGACGATGTCCATGCGCTCGGCGAACGGATGCTGGCGCTTGCCGAGCGGCATGGGCTGGCCGCCAGCCAGGCGCGCGCCAATATGTATTGCGGCTGGGCGGAGCTGATGACCTCATCGGCCGCGCGCGGCGAGGTGCGTTTCAAGGCCGGCCTGCTGTTGCAGCAGCAACTGGGCACCGACGACAATTTTTCCATGCACAGCGACATGCATGCGCAGGTGCTGCAGCGGCTCGGCAGGCCTGCCGAAGCGCTGGCAACCGTTCAAAATGCTATCAGCGTCGGCCGCAACAGCGGCCAGTCATTCTGGCTGGCTGAGCTTTATCGCCTCAGCGCGACGCTGAGGCGCGATCTGAATGAAACGCCGTCATCGATAAGAAGAGACCTGACGCGCGCGATCCAGATCGCCGAGGGACAGAAAGCCGCCTGGCTGGCGGCAAGGGCAAAGCGCAGCCTGGACGCATAGCCGCGGCCGTAACCTGAGATGGAAGGATGCGATGGACGAAGGGAGGCGCGATAATATCCTCGATACGGTCCTTGATACCGGGGCCCCCTCGCCTCCCGATCCCGGGCAGACGGTGCAGCGCATCCTGGCGCGCAGAGAGGATTACGGCATTACCAGGCTGGGTTCGATCACCGGGCTCGACCGGATCGGCATCCCGGTCGTCCAGGTCGTGCGGCCGCGCTCACGCTCCGTCGCGGTCAGCCAGGGCAAGGGGCTGACCTTTGCCTTAGCGGCTATATCGGGCCTGATGGAATCGCTCGAGGGCTGGGCTTCGGAGCGGATTGCTCCGGAGCGCATCTTCACGGCAAGCCTGCGCGACATGAAACGGGGAGACTGGTCGCACCTCGGCGCCGGCCGCTGCGCAGAGACGCTTTCCTGGATTGACGGGCTCGATCTCTTTTCGGGGCGGAAAATCGCCGTTCCCCTTGCCCTTGTGGACTCCGCCTATATCGTCCCGTCGCCGCATCCCCATTGGCTCGCCCGCGACACGACGGGACTTGCAGCAGGCACCAGCCTTCAAGGCGCGGTGCTGCATGCGTGCCTCGAAGTTCTGGAACGGCAGGCCCGCTGCACGGCGATGAAGACGCCGCATTTCTTCGACCGCTTCCAGATCGACAGCCGGTCCGTTCAACTGGGAGGCGCCGGTGAGATCATCCGGCGTCTGTCCAAGGCAGGGTTTGTCGTCGGGATCTGGCAAATCCCGACGCCGCATGCGCTGCCGGTCTATTGGTGCCATGTCATGGAAGATGCAAGCCGAGCCCCCTTTGCGCCGCTGCCGGCCGAAGGCTTCGGCTGCGATTTCAGCCACGACAGGGCGCTGACGAGCGCCTTGCTCGAAGCCTGCCAGTCCCGGCTCGGCGTGATTTCAGCGGCGCGCGACGATATCAGCGCGGAGCTTTACGGCCATGCCGACGCCGCGGAATTAACCGCTTGGCGCGCAGAGCTCACAAGAGGCGGCCGGCCCTATGTCTGCGATGAGGGGTCCGCCGCCGGCAGCCGCTCCAACCGGATGGCCATCGAGGCATTGAAGCTGGCGGGCGCGCAGGCGGCCGATCTTGTGGTTCTCCATTCCGATGACCGCGTGCCGCTCCACGTCGTGCGGGTGGTTGCTCCGCCGCTGGAAACCAATCCGGAGGCCGATCTTGCCCTGTGATATCGTGGTTTTTCTCGGCCCCACGCTTTCCGAGACCGAGGCCCGGACATATCTCGACGCGATCTATTATCCTCCGGTCGAATGCGCGGATGTGGTGCGGGCCGTGGCGCGACATCAGCCTGCGGCGATCGTGCTGATCGACGGCGTTTTCGGGGAGCTTCCGGCGGTTCGCCACCAGGAAATTCTATGGGCAATGGCGCGCGGTGTGCGCGTCTATGGTGCCGCCAGCATCGGTGCGCTGCGGGCTGCCGAACTCGCGCCCGAGGGCATGATCGGCCATGGGATGATCTACCGCTGGTACCGGCGGCACCCGCTCGCCGACGATGCCGATGTCACCGTGCCGATGGCGCCCGCAGCACTCGGATCACGCGCATTGGGCGATGCTCTGATCGACATCAGGCTGACGCTCAGAAAAGCCGAACGCGCCGGCATCATTCAAAGGCGGCTCCGAGACCGGCTTGAAACGCTGGCGCGCGCAATTCACTTCAGCGAAAGATCATATTCCAGGCTTCTGGCAGCGGCAGAAAACAACCGGTGCCCCGCCAACCAGCTTCAAGCACTAAAAACCTGGCTGAAAATTGGCGCCACAAGCCGGAAGCGGACCGATGCGGTAAATCTGCTGACATATCTCGCCGCTCAAAAGATCAATCGGCCGAATACGCTCGCTCCTTGTGAATTTGAACTTACCGAATCATTCGCCAATGACATGGAGTACTACAACATGCTCGACAGTCTCTTGCCGAAAGGCACGTAGTACTGGTATAGTGGACGATCGCTTGACGTTGGGCAACGAGCGGTGGGGGCGGCATTGGATGCCATCACGCATCAGGAGGGCGCAGGCACCGGGGCAGCCGCAGAGCGGCCGTTAGGTACACGTTTCCTTGTCTTTCCCCAGCCTTCCTTCATTCCCGGCTATGAAAAACCCGAGGTGGTGTGGATCGGACCCTCGGCCGGGCCGATCCTGGCGGGGCCGTCCGACGACAGGATCTATGTGGCAAATCCCGTCGAAGCGAAACCGCCCTATGCCGCGCCTTATATTCCGCCTTATCCCGGCCTGCTGCGCCCGCCGGCCGAGCCCGGCCCGGACGGGCATTTCGATCACATCGGGCCGGACTCACCGGCTTTCCTTGCAACCCATAGCTATGCCTGCGCCCGCCGCGTCCTCGATATCTGCGAGGGCTATCTCGGACGCCCGCTCGTCTGGTTCTTCCAGCCGACGCTGGAACGGCTGGAGATCATTCCGCGCATCCCGCATTGGCAAAACGCCCAATCCGGCTTCGGCTTTCTCGAACTGGGCGAGAGCGGGGGAAAACGCCCGGCCTCCTGTTTCGCGCTGAATTTCGATGCGGTCGCGCACGAGATGGGCCACCTCGTTCTTCTCAGCGAACTCGGCATTCTCGAAGGCGACGGCGCCGGCAGCGACTTCTTTTCCTATCATGAGGCGATCGCCGATTTCACCTCGCTGCTCGGACTGCTGCACTTCGATACGGCGCTCGACCGGCTGCTGCGCCGCACCGGCGGAAATCTGCTCTTGCACAACGAACTCGACAGATTCGCCGAGCTCAGCGACGAGAAGCAGCTGCGGTTGCTGAACAACTCGCTTCGCATCGGCGATGTCAGCCGGGAAGTGCACGACCGATCCAAGCCCTTTGCGGCGGGCCTGTTCGACGGCCTCATCGAGGTCTACCAGTCACTGCTGTTTGCGCGCGGGCTGTCGGACATCGATCCGAAGCGGTTCAGCGACCTGCGCCAGCAGATGGCGCCAAGGCTGATGGAAGAAGGACTTCGGACATCGGCGGCATCCTATGAGCTGCGGCACTTCGCTGTAAAGGCCGCCCTGCAGGAGGCGCGCGACATTGTCGGCGAAGCGCTCCTGCGTTCCTGGAGATATCTCGACCCCGACAGCCTGACCTTCGAATCGGCGGCAGTTGCCCTCCTCGAGGCGGCGAGCCGCGGGCGCGGGGTGGCTTATCTCGATCAGCTTGAAGATTGCATGAGGTGGCGCGGCATTTTGTAACCAAACGACGGGAGGCATCGATGACAGACGACAGCGTTCCAGCACCTTCTGGACCTCATTATGTAGCGGATGAAATCATACTCTATGGCGTGGATTTGAATGACGCCGGCGGCATTGCCCATCTGGAGGTCGGGATGGCGGGAACGACGGAGCTCCAGATCAGACTACGATCCGGAGCGATAATCGGCTCCACAGTGCTTGCGTATGGCTACGCTTTCGAGGGTCACTGCTACAGGCTGGATTCAACTCGCATTTTTATTGTTACAGGTCCGAATGCCGAGCCTGCGGTCGGCTGCGGCTTTGACACGTGCCTCGGTTACAAAATGTGGCGGATCACCGCGTCTGAACAAATCCTCGAAGTCTCAACGGCCTTTGGCGATGCCAGGAGCCTTATCTTGGATTCGCAGCTGCCCGGGAAGAGATCCCCTAGCTCCTACTCTATCACCTTGAGGATGGCGCATCGCAATGGCCGCCTGCAAAACGACTAGCTCGCAACAACGGGAGGACGATCATGGCTTATAGAGTCAAGGTTTGCGTATCGGAAGCCTGTGCAGCGCTCACAGCGACAGACTGGCTCAGCAACAGACCCTGCGTGAACATAGCAACGGGTGAAGAGATCAAAGAAGTTGAAATAGCTGCCCCGACGACCTTCGAGATAGCGGTTGGGATCAGAGACGGCGCAGGTCGTGTCGATATCCATGATCCGGCACATGGTACTTCCAAATACAATATTCCGCGCGAGCTTGATGCGAGTGGAAAAATTACCTTTCCTAAAGATGGGGCCGTATCACCAAAAGATCTCGACGACCTTGCCAAAGGGGTCGAGGAGTTAAGGGAGGAGGTCGCGGCTTTAAGGCAAGAGGTCGCGGCACTAAAGTAGCGGATTAGAAGCCGCCCTTACTGCGTCGTGCGCAAATCCGCCTCGTCCCGACAATGGCGGCGGCTTCGTCGAGCAGGACGTCCTTGGCCTTCTTGCGGGCATTTTCGGCGCTCATGCTGCGCTCGTCCGCCTGCAGGCCATCGTCTCCCTTTCGCCGAAGCTCGCGAGATCCGACAGTCCCGGCAGGCTAACGCGAAGCCGCGACCGGCTTCATCCAACTCGGGAGCTCCATTTGGCTGCTCCCCAACTCCTCAAGGGCTTCCGTGGCGAAGCTCGGCACGGCGCCTGTCCAGCGCAGTTCGCCATCCGCGTTGGAATGGCCGCCGCCATCGAGCTTATAGATGCTCTCGACGATATACTGGCCGTCCTCATTGAGGCCCTTGATCTCGGAAATTTCGATGACCCGTCGCCGACCGGTGCGCTTGAACCGGGCAATCTGGACGACGACATCGACGGCGGAAGCGATCTGTGAGCGCAGCGGCCGCAGCGGCATGTCGATATCCGACATCAGCGCCAGGGTCTCCAGCCGGTGCAGTGCGTCGTAGGGCGTATTGGCATGCACGGTCGAAAGGCTGCCGCTATGGCCCGATGTCATCGCCTGGATCATATCGAGCGCTTCGCCGCCGCGGCACTCGCCGACGATGATGCGGTCCGGCCGCATTCGCAGGGAAGAGCGGAACAGCTCGCGAATGCTGGCGCCGCCGCGACCGAACCTGTCGGGCTTGGTGACTTCGAGATAGACGACGTGCTCCTTGCGGATCTGCAGTTCCGACGTGTCCTCGATGACGATGACCCGCTCATGATCGGCGAAGGCTTCCGATAGCGCGTTCAGCATCGTCGTCTTGCCGGTGCCGGTGCCGCCCGAGATGATCACATTCTTCTGCAGCCCGACCGCCGCCTGCAGCAAGGACAGCGACTCCTCCGTCAGGCTGCCTTGGGTGACGAGGTCGCGAATGCTGCGATGTTCTCTCAGAAAGCGGCGAATGGAGATGCAGAGCCCGGTGCGGGCGGCCGGCGGCTGGATCATCTGCACGCGCGAACCGTCCGGCAGGCGGGCTTCGACGCTCGGTTCTTCCGGCGTCAGGCGCTTGCCTGAGAATTGCGCGATGCTGCGCGCCGCCGATTCCAGATCCTCGCGGCTGGCGAAGCGCGTATCGGCGCGCTCGAGCTTGCCGCGCCTTTCGACGAAAATGTCGGAGGTTCCGTTGATCAGGATTTCGGAAACGCTCGGATCCTCGAGCAGGAAGCGGATCGGCGCCAGGAGCTTGTCGAGCGCCCGGGTCAGAACCTGGAAGGTCGTCTGTTCGGCAGCGTCGTCGGAAACGGCTTTCATCAGAGCGGCATCCCGACGAGGACGGAGCTCATGCCGAACAGCGTTACCATCATCTGGACCGCAGTCGGAAAGAACAACATCAGTGGAATGAGGACCAATGCAAGTATCAAGACGCTGCTCATCGTTTCCATGGTTTTGTCTCCGGAACGACTGACGGGCCATAGCCAATATTGAAGACGAGCTTAATCCAGATCGGCAAGCAACGCCATGGGGTCGCCCTCGCCCGCCCACCACTTTGGCCGTGTTGCTTCTGCCTCTTCTATCGCCTTGAAACCATTGACCAATAATGGAGCAGCAGACGATATCCGCGAAAATCGCTTCACTGCATGCCTCACCCAAAAAAATTATAGCTTAATCAGCCTGTTAGCCTGAAACCGCCACCGTCAACCGCATGTCTGCAGGCGACGCCTCCAAGACAATTGGAACCCTGCCTTCCGTTTGCTTGACGGAGGGCTGGCCTTGGGCGCACTCTTGGGTCTTAATGATGTTGCTCAACAAGCGTTGGCGACCGGGGAAGAAAAGCAGAAGCAGAAAAAATCATTGGAACGAGCAACGTGCTGGTTCGGATCGATGGCGTATGCTTGCTTCTTCTTCACCAAGGTCTTCGATCCGAAACAAACCATGGAACGAGGAATACGCAGATGTTTGCAAAACTCAAGACTCTCGCAATTGCACTTCACAAGGACGAACGCGGCGACATGGCCCAGATCGTCCTCGCCGTCGCCCTGATCGTCATTCCGCTGATGCTGCTCCTGCTCGCATTCGGCAAACAGATCGGCGAATGGTTCAACGAAAAGAACACGGCTCTCTCCGACGCCGAGAGAATTCCTGAGCCGGGTCAATAAGCGGGGTCGGTGTCATGGACATGACCTACGATCTGACCCTGATGCCAGCGGCGGCGGCTCTTGCCGTCGCCTGCGCCACGACCGCGGCGGTGTTCGATCACCGCCATGGTCAGATCCCGAACGCCATCACCTACCCATACCTGCTTGCCGGGTTCATGCTGGCGGCGATCGGCGGCGGTCTCGCGGGGGTCGGCCTGGCTTTTGCCGGCCTCCTTGCCGCAGGCCTGATCTTCATCATCGCCTTCGCAGCCGGAGGCTGCGGCGGCGGTGATGTCAAGCTGATGGCGGCGCTCGGCGCCGTTCTCGGCCTCTGGCCGGCCATCGACGTGACTCTCGCATCGCTGATGATCGGCGGCACGATTGCCGTCTTCTCGATGGCGCGGTGGGTTCAATGGAGCGTGCTCGTGCGAAGCCTCGGCCTGTTCGCCCTGCTTCTGCCCGCCGGTTTCCGCGACGCCGCCTCGGTGCTGAAGCCGCGCGAAACCCATCATACCGTCCGTTTCGGCGTCGCCGCCGCTCTCGGACTTCTCTGGTGCCTGTTCATGCCTGATTTCACCCCTCTTTCACTCGTGAGGTAACGGCAATGCGCGCGGAACTCGAACGCCCCACTTTCGACGGTGCTTTCTGGAGTTCGATCCTGCACTCGCGGACCTTCTGGATCCCCCAGGATCACGGCGCGCTTCTCGGCACCTTCGCAATCGCGATGCTGTTGCTAACCTGGATGCTGCTGCTGCCGCGGCTTTCCGCCCGCCGGCGCCGGATGTCGGAGCTTCACGGCGATATCTCAGGCAGCACGACGATGATGGATTTCGTGCTCGTTACGCCGATCTTCGTCTTCTTCATGTTCGTGGTCTTCCAGTTCACGATCCTGGCGAAGAACCACCTCTTCACCCACTATGCAGCCTATGCGGCGGCACGCAGCGCCCGCGTCTATTTCTGCCCGGCCCTGCCGATCACCATCCACAGCTTCATCGGCCCCAAGACCTGCGATAACGATGCTGCAGCGGGCAAGGCCGATCTCGCCGCCCGCCTGGCGCTGATTCCGGCGGCCCCCTACGACCAGCTGAAATGCGTCGGCGCTTGCCAGCCGCCGGAAGAGGCGCTGAAGAGCCTTGCCGACGCCTCGGGCCTTTCGAAGAACTGGCGCGCCATGCGCAACCAGGCCCGCTACATGTTCGACCCGCAGAACGTCACGGTCACCGTCGACCGCGCCCCGATGGCGCTCTATGCCGCCATCAACCGCTCGCCGCATGTGCCTGTCACGGCCAAGGTCGAAGCGCGCTTCCTGCTGCTCGAATATGCCGGCTGGGTCTTTGCCCGCGGTCAGCGGAAGGACGGGCGCTACTACACGATTTCGACGGCGGAGGTGAACCTGTTATGACACCGTCCTTCATCAAGCGTTTGCACCGCGACCAGCGCGGCTTCCTGTCTCCGATCATCCTCTACATGACGATCGCGCTCGCGCTGATGATCGTGTGGATCCTGAACACCGGGCAGATGATCTATGACAAGCAGCGCACGCAGGATACCGCCGATGCCGCCGCACTCGTCCATGCCGATTGGGAGGCGCGCTATCTCAACATCATGGCGATGAACAATGTCGCCTCCTCGCAGGCAACCGTGGTCATGGCGACGTCGGTCGCCTACCAGCTGACGACGGCGGAACTGTTTCTGCGCTCGAGCGCCATTCTGGCGAAACTCGCCCAATACTCCTTCACCGAAGGCTTCGGACCGGCGTCGCTCCTGCCGCCGTTGCCGCCGATGCCCTATTGCCCCGGCTGGCAGAAGGTCCCGATCGTCGGCGGCATCATCTACGGCGCTTGCCTGGCGTTCCAGGGATTCCGCGCGACCGAAGCCACCAAGGCGATCGCCTATACGGTGGCGGCGCAGGCCAAATATGATCCCTGGAATCTGATCAAAAAGTCTAGGGACATCATCGATGCGATGAATGATCTCAACGATTATCTCGTTGAAAGCTTTCCCGAGCGGGTCGGCAATGAGGCCTTGCATCTGGTTCGGTTGAACAAGTCGGATCACGTCGTCTTCCATCCGCCCTGCGAGTCTTGCGGACAGGCCGGAGAAGGTGCCGGCGGCAACCTGCCGGTGGACCGTGATGGCGTCAATCCAGCCGCTGCCTATACGGAAATGTGCCTTGCCATGTCCTATGGCACCCAGGGACAGGATCCGCTCCTGATGCGCGGCGAATACGCCAACCGCGGCTTCCCCAACGGCAAGGGCCCCTTGACGGCAGGCGGCGTAGACGGCAGCCATATCCGCGACTGGGTCAACCATGAGAGCGGCATCGACGATCAGCTGGTGGAGTTCTATATCTTCTACGAAGCCTTCGGGCCGGCCTATCTGAGCAAGGTCCCGTTCAAGGCGATTGTCGAGCAATATGCCGGCGATCTCAGCTGGTGGCAGGAGCTGACGCTCGATGCCAGCTTCTGGATCGCCGACAAGGTCTTCGGCGTCGGCTTCGGCATCACCAACCCCTTCCAGTTGCCGATCGACGTGCCGCCGCGGTATTCCGACTCGCAGACGAAGGACGAGAACGACTTCACCCGCAAGTTCGACATGATCTGGAACCAGGTCTGCGGCCCGGCGGGCGGGGCGATCTCGGTGACCGGTGCCAATCTGCCGCTCGTCTCCCTCCCGAAGCCCTACTGGCTGAAGGGACGCATCCCCTTCAACTTCACGCCCTTCGGGGGCGACCAGCTCACCGATTACCAGACGCTGGCGATCGTTTCGCGGGCGCCGCGCGCCAGGCTCCAGGTTCGGCTGTTCAAGGACAAGACGCCGTCCGCTTATGCGCTGGCGCAGAGCTGGGTTCACAATTACACGGCCTTCGATCTCTACACCCAGGACTGGCTTGCCTCGCTGGCGCCCGCGACCCTCGCCGACGATGCCGGCGCGGTTTCCAGCACCATCAAACAGAGCCCGGCCGCCGACAGCTTCACCGGCCTGACACGCGTCTTCGACCAGGGAGGAGCCAATGCCTGGGCTGCCGTCAACACACACTGAGCACGACGGAGGCGCGCCGGCCGGCGGGTTCATGATGCGGCTGCACAGCGATCGCCGCGGTCTCGCCTCGATCGAATTCGTGCTCGCCGCGCCGGTTATCCTGCTGATCGTGATCTTCGTCATTCACGCCAACAAGATTTCCACCAAGAAGGTCGCGACCATGCTTGCCATGCGGAACGCCGCCTTCGCCGAGGCGTCCGGCCTCAACTGCACCTCGGATTTCTCGAACGTGTTCCCGATCCCGGCCTTGCCGGCCCTGCCCGGAGGAGACGCCATCAACTGTTCGCGCACACCTTCGCATGAAGGCGGCGGCGATCCTCAGCGCACCTTTATCTGGGACGATGTGCAGAACACCCTCGAGAGTAATGGACGCGAGTTCGGCGATATGGTCGGCGAGCTCGCCGACGAGAAGCCGCAGCTCGTGACCGCGACCGCCGACCGCGTCTACAAGTTCAGGGATTCCGACGATCTCGACACCATCCGCAGCATCCGCTGGAAGGATGCGTTCACAGTGGATGACTCGACGCTCTTCATCTCGCACAACAACGACACCACGCGGCGCGGCTACGACCCGACGCTACGCCGGGAAATCCGCCATGTGGCCAGCCATTCCGGCGATCTCTTCGACGGCGTCTTTCCGGGGGCGAAGTGACATGGCACAGCGGTCGAGCATTTCCGTTCATCTCCTCGGTACCGCCATGGTCGTCGGGCTCGCCGTGGTATTGGCTACACCGGGGCGCGCCGAGATCTATAAGGATATCCGGGTGACGCTGAATTCGATGCTGGCCGGCATCCTCGGGACGCCGGAACGGGCGCCGCGCGATCTCGTCATCAACGGCCAGCCGCTCGAGTTCACGCCGTACCAGAGCGATCGCAGCATTTCCGATATCACCGACGAGTGGCTGCGGGTGCTGGCCGCCAATACTCGGCCCGCCATGCCGAAAAGCAGCGACCGGGAGGAACTGACCGCCGTCATCGCCGCCAACATGATGATCGTCCCGAAGGTAAGCCGCATCCGCGACGATCTTGCCGTTGTCGTGCGCTTCTTCGACGGCGACGGCGAGGCTGCGCTCGACTATATGAGACGGCAGGATCCGAACAATCCTTCGGCGAAAGCGCCGATTCCGGGCGTCTCGATCATGATCCGCCGGCCTGCCGATGCGCCGATGACCGAGGTGCTGATGAGCCGCTTCGACGATGTCGCCGCGACGCTGCCGGCCTTCGCCGCCCCGGCCGATGTCGGCAAGCTGCCGGTGTCGCTGCGTCCGCCGGCCGGCGTCGAGGTGCTGAGCGATATCGGCGACCGTGACAAAGGCCATATGTCGCGCACGGTCGTGTCGAAGGGCACGCTCGCCGCAGCGCGCTGGTCCGATCAGCGCGCCGACCTGCTAATCCGCGATGGCTTCACCATCGAAACGCCGCCGGCTGAGCGCGGCGGCGTCACCGCGCTTTATGGCCGGCGCGGCAGTGTCGAAGCCAATGTTCTCTACACCAGAAGCAAAACCGACGGCAGGACCGTTGAGGTCATTCAAATCAGGCAACCCTTCGTCGAAGGAATAACACCATGAACTGGAAGCTCATTGCCGCTGTGATCGTCGGGCTCATTACCGGCGTTCTCCTCTACTTCTGGACCGAGAGCGTCAAGAACGAGCAGGTGGCCTACGCCTTCATGCGGCTGCAGCCTGACAAGAAGGTGACGAGAGGACAGGCGATCACGCCGGACATGCTCGCCGAACCAGTGATGCTGCCGGAAAGCTTCGGGGCGCTTGCCAAGCTCGCGGTTCCCGCCGCCAGCGCCTATCAGGAATGGCTGAAGGACCGGACGGCCGCGGCCGATATTCCGGCTGGCTCGGTGCTGCTCTTCCAGTATTTCGACGATACCGACGGCGGGCGGCTGACGACGATGATCGCGCCCGGCAAGCGGGCGCTCACCCTGCCGGTCAACGCCGCCGAGGCGGTCGGCCATTTCGTCGAGCCGGGCAGCTATGTCGATATTCTCGGCACGGTCGACGAACCGGTCGAGCCGGTGGCGCCGCCCGCCGCGACGCAGCCGGGAACGCCCGGGCAGCCGGCGGCCGCATCCGGCCAGGCGCCCGCCGCACCGGCAGCGCCGGCCCAGCCGCCCTCGCCGGTCGAGCAGATGCTGAAGAACTATCTCACCCAATATCCGGGCGCCGACGAGAACGACGTCAACGCCTACCGGAAGCAGGCGCAGGACTACAAGCTCGGCATCAGCTCGCGCACCCGCGTCGTCACCCGCACCTTCCTGCAGAACGTCAAGGTGCTCGCCGTCGGCGCAGCGACCACGCCGGAAGGTGCGGTCACCAAGGCCAATAGCAGCTATAATCACGTCACGGTCGAAGTGACGCCGTCGGAGGCCGAGATGTTGATCTTCGCCATGGGCCAGGCGAATGGCAGCCTCAACCTCGTGCTGCGCAATCCGACGGACAATAGCGTCGAAGACCTGCCGAGCATCAACTGGACGCGCATGTGATCGTTTCGGGGATTGAGCCATGCTGTTGAAGATTTCCTATGAGGACGGCAGCGGACGGGAAGTGATCCCGCTCTTGGCGAACGAGACCTATTTCGTCGGCGAAAGCAGCACGCTTTCGCTGCCGGCCGGCGCCGGCGTCGTGCGGCTGCGCGGCAGCCACGTCTCCTCGCCGCAATTCGTGCTGCGCAAGTCAAGCCAGGGCTGGTCGGTGCAGCATCATGGCCGCAACCCGACGCGGCTCGACGACCAGCCGCTGAGGGCCGGCACGCCGGTGGCGGTTGCGGCCGGCATGTCGATCTGGGTGCCGAATGTCACCATAGAACTGGTTGAACCGGCGGCGGCGCCGGAGGCGGTGACGCAGTTTCCGGACCAGGAGCGGGTGCTGGCGCTGCAGATGGAAATACATGAGAGATTGCTAAAAGACACGCAATATGACCGGCTGGTCAAATCCTCCGATTTCGGCCGCGAGGAGACGCGCAGCCGCATCCGCGAGCGGCTCGACCTGTTCATCAAGGAGGCGCTCGATGCAGCGCCGCAGGATCTGGTCATCCTCGTCATCAAGAACGCCGTCTATCGCTGGCTGGCAAAACGCATCGCCCGCACCGGCCGGCGCGACGCTTCGTCGAATGCCGCAAGCCTTTCGCGCGAAGAGCAGGACAACCGCCGGCTCTTCGATGTCGGCAAGGCGCTGATCTCGGCGCTGCAACTGAAGCTCAACTTCGAATCCACCCGCGCCGATTTCGCCCAGCTCGACACCAAGTTCGGCGCCGCCTTCCAGGCCCGGCAGGCGCTATTCAACGCCGGCGACCGCTACGAAATCGCCCATATGCACCTGCGCTCCAATATCGAGGAGCTGATGTATCGCTGGGGCACGATTTCGGAACTGATGGATCTCGACGTCATCTCGGAAATCATGGTGACGCGCTATGACGAGATCTACGTCGAAAAATTCGGCCTGCTCGAACGCTACCCCTTCGCCTTCGCCAATGAGCGGCAGCTGATGAAGGTGATCGAGCGCATCGCCGTCGATTCCAACCGCTCGATCAACGAGAGCGAGGCGATGGCCGACTTCCGCATGCCGGACGGTTCGCGCGTCAACGCCGTCATCCCGCCGCTCGCCGTCAAGGGCGCCTGCCTCACCATCCGCAAATTCGGCGGCAAATCGCGGCTCGACATCAGCAAGCTGGTGGCCGCCGGCGCGCTCAGCGAACCGATGCGCGCCTTCCTCGAGGCGGCGGTGCGCGCCCGCAAGAACATCGTCGTCTCCGGCGGCACCGGCTCCGGCAAGACGACGCTCCTGAACAGCCTGTCGCAGTTCATTCCGGTCGGCGAGCGCGTCGTTGCGGTCGAGGACACGTCGGAACTGCAGCTCGACGGCATCCATGTCGTCTATCTGCAATCGCGGCCGAAGACGGCGGAGAGCGAAACCAGCGTCACCATCCGCGACCTGGTGCGCAATGCGCTGCGCATGCGTCCCGACCGCATCATCGTCGGCGAGTGCCGCGGTGCGGAGGCGATCGACATGCTGCAGGCGATGAATACCGGCCATGCCGGTTCGATGACGACGGCGCATGCCAACACGCCGCAGGACATGATGACCCGCCTGGAGGTGATGGTGCTGCAGGGCCAGAGCTCGCTGCCGGTGACGGCGATCCGCCAGCAGATCGTCGCCGCCGTCGAACTCGTGGTGCAGCTCAACCGGCTGGAAAGCGGCCGGCGCGCCGTCACCGAGATATCCGAGGTGATCGGCATCGATCCGGACACCGGCCTCATCATCGTCGAGCCGATCTTCAATCTCGTCGGCCGCGCCGGCGGCCAGGCGGTGCATGCCTTCACCGGCTATCTGCCGAGCTTCGTCGCCGAGCTCGTCGCCTTCGGCGAAGACGGCGAGATCAAGAACCTCGATATGTTCGTTTGAGGGGGAACCATGGACATCAGCATTCTGCAGATCCTGACGATCGCCCTCGGCGCGGTGACCGCGGGACTGCTCGTCTGGGGCGCGCCGGTGCAATGGCCGGCACCACTGCTGCGCGCCACCGAACGCGATATCGCGCTCGCCAGCGAAGCAGCCCAGGTGTTCGGCCGCGATGCGGTGCCGCCCTATACGATGATCCTTGCCTATGCCATCACCGCGATCGTGGTCTTTGCTCTGGTCTCGCTGATCTTCGGCCCGATCGTCGGCATCGTCGTCGCCATTCCCGTCGCCTTCTTCCTGCCCAAGGCGACGATCCGCTATTTCCTGCAGCGGCGCTGGCTGCAGATCGAATCGCAGCTCCCCTATGCCGTCGACCAGATCGTCTCGGCGGTGCGCACCGGCAAGCCGCTCGCCGTCGCCGTCAATGCGGTCGCCGATACCGGCCAGATGCCGTCCTCGCGCGAGTTCGAGCGCATCGCCCGCGAACAGAAGCTCGGCATCGGCCTGGTCGAGGCGCTCGACCGCCACGGCCGCACCGTGCCGAGCCTGCATTTCAAGATGGTCGATGCCGCCCTCGGCCTGTTTGCCCGCCAGGGCGGCGACATATCCGAGCCGCTGACGGAAATGTCGAAATCCTTCAAGGAGATCTGGAAGCTCGACCAGAAGATCAGCACCTCGTCCTCGCAGGCGCGGATGAACTTCCGCGTCGTCAATGGCGGCGCGCTGTTCATGATCCTGATGATCTTCTTCGGCCAACCTGAGCTGATCGACAAGGTGTTCGGCAACGCCATCGGCATCGTCATCGCGATCGTCGGCGCCATTCTCTATGCCACCGGTTTCTTCTGGATGCGCTCGATGATGAAGGTGTCGGTATGATGTCGCAAATCCCCCTCGCCCCGATCATCATCGTCCTTGCCGGCATCACCGCGGCGCTCATCGTCTGGTGGATCGGCGACCTGCTCGGCAGCGTCCAGGTCGTGCGGCGAAAGGCCGGCGGCGACGGGCCGCCGCCGAATATCGTCGACAGCATCCGCATGCGCACGCCTGTCGAATTCGTGCTGAGGCACTTCGAGCCGCTTCTCGCCGATTTCGGCGCGCAGCTCGAAAAGAAGCTGATCTATGGCGGCCGGCCGTTCGGCGGCGTGACGGGGCGTGAATATATCGCCCTTCTCATCGTCTTGAGCCTCTTCGGCTTCATCCTGCTCGGCGTGCTGTTCGGCATCGCGAGCGGCAGCATCATCGGCGGGCTGGTCGCCGGCCTGATCCTTGGCTTCATCCCCGCCATTTATTTCTGGGTCGTTGCCGACGACAAGATGCAGGACCGCAAGGAACGCATCTCGCGCGAATTTCCCTATTTCCTCGATCTCGTGGTCATGACGCAGCAGGCGCAGGCGACGCTGCCGGAAAGCCTCAGGCTTTATGCCGAGGCCGCCCCGGGCACCGTGATGAGCGAGGAGATCGAGCAGACACTGAAGGACGTGGCGCTCGGCACCGGCATGATCGAGGCGCTGCAGCGCCTGGAGGCGCGCATGACGGCCGAGGAGGTGGTGCGGGTCATCCGCGCCGTCATCCAGGGCGAGGTCGAGGGCAGCAACCGCGTCGAGCTGTTGCGCGAACATGCGCGCGACCTGCGCTTCCGCCGCTGGGAAAAGGCCGACAGGGCCAGTGAAAAGCTGAAGGCCAAGATCGTCATGCCGGCGATGATGATCGTCGTGTCGATCCTGCTTCTGGTGCTGGCGCCGGCAATCGTCGAGATGATGTCGAGTGGGATGTTCTGATCATGGTCTTTTCCTTCTTTCGCGGCAACAAACCCAGCCTTCTGCAGACCGGTCCCGGCGGTCAGAGCCGCAGCCATGTGCTCGACCGGGCGGAAATGTCAATCGGCCGGGCAGCCAATGCCGATATCGTCGTCGACGATCCGTTCCTGGCGCCGATCCACGCGCGCATCGAAAAGCAGAGCGACGGCGGCTTCATCATCCGCCGCATGGGGCTGAACCCGATCATGCTGCGCGGCGAGGCGCTGCTGCAGACGGCTTCGCTGAAAGCCGGCGACAGTTTCCGCCTCGGCAAGGATGTCGAGTTCCAGTTTGTGGAGAAGGCGCCGGCCAAGGAGGCGCCGAAGAAGGAGACTGTCAAGGCAGACGACGGCAAACCGAAAAAGCCGCTCTTCAAGCAGCCAGCCTTCCTCGCCGGCATGGGCCTCGTCTACCTCGCCGTCGTCGGGATCATCGGATATGTGATCCTCTCCGGCGGCGGCAGCACGGAGGCCGGCCCGACAGCGGAGCGCATCAACGCGGAAGCGGCCCGCATCCCGACATGCATCAAGAACGCCAGGCGCCTGCGCCAGGTCTCCGAGCAGACTTTCAACGGCGCCGTCGGCGGCCGCGTCGGCCGCGATGGCGATGTCACCTATGCCGCGCTTTCGCTGGCGACCGAACCCGCCGACGATGCGGCGCTGGCGAAGGCGGCAGAGCCGATCGTCGAGGCCTACAAGCGCACGGCGCTCGCAGCCCTTGCCTCGGAAAACCGCGGCAACAACACGCTGGCGCAGAGCCTCTATCAGCAGACCTACGATCTCGTTCCCGACGTCAACTGCTCGGCCGCGCGTTTCGCGCTGCAGCGCCGCGCCGCCACCAAGCCGCCGGCGCGGCGGTGAGCGCCGATTCGAAACTCTTCAAAACGGCTCGGAGGGTCGACCGGCCAGCGCGCGTCGTAGTCACGCCTACGGCCAAGCCGGCCGGTCGATCAGCGGCCCGCAGCTTCGGTGACAAATCTGCGGAACCCCTGAATGCCGGAGACACCTTGAGTATGCCCTCGCCACGCTTTTCGCCTGACGAAAATCTGCTCCGGCAGAGTTAGCCATCCAATGGTTTGACTTTGCTACGTTTGTCCGGCGCGATGCCGCCCGGATTAACCTCATTTGTTGCCGGGCCCGGTCGAACCGCAGTCGTTGCAGTTGGTGTTGTCCGGGTTGCCCTTGTTTGTTGAGGTGTCCTTGGTGCCGTTGCTGCTTCCTGCGTTGTCGTTCGGTGGCAGGTTGCCGCTTTCGCCCATGGTTGTGGTCTCGTCCCGTGAATTGCTGCTGGCAGCAAACGTCGACTGAAGCCCACCGAGCAGAAGTGCGAGGGCGGTGAAAACCGAAAGCGTAAGTCTCGACATGGTACATGCTCCTTGATCGGGGTTCACTAACATCAGGCATGCGCCAGAGCGTTCCTTTTGGAGATGTGCTGGCTCCCCTCCGGCGTTGGTCGCCAACGGACTACGACTCCTCGCCCCGCCTCGCGGCGGGAGCTGAATCGGATGTTAGGATTCTCCTCATTGGAGGTCGGCTATCGGCTTCGACGCGCGATACTCAAACCATCTGACACGTGAGATTGTTCGCCCATAGCAAAAACCTCCATTTTCGACTGATCTCTGCAGTCGGAGGAGGATTTATGCCTTCCCATAAGATAAAAAGACTATAATCAGAGCGGCGACAGATCAACTTACTAATTGTGTGATTTTCTTAGTTAATTCGGGCTAAGATGTGAGTAGACTTGCACGCCCGGGGATCGGACTCTGTTATTCATAATGAAGAGGAAGTGCCGCGCGTTCTCATCGGAGGCCTGATGTTGGCACACCCACGTCCTTCGAGGCCCCTGCGGGGCACCTCAGCCACGCCAGTGGGTTCCAAATTCCGAAACGGACCTTCCTTCTAATAAGGCCGTTCTTTCCATGGGGCGGCAACAGACCTTTGCGTTGACCGCTTCGCGGCTCCTGTTCCGTTGGAGGGCGGCACCCTTGTGAAGCGTCGCCATATGACCGTCTCAGTGGTATCATGAACCGGCACGGTCGCGGTGTCGGGCAGCCGGATGGTGCATGTCGCGTCAATCGCCTGGGCTTCAATCGGCGCATCTCCTGAGGGGAGACAGCCATGGCAACCGCAAGAGCAGAGCGGCGGCTGGCCGCGATCCTGGCCGCTGACGTCGTCGGCTATTCCCGCCTTGTCGAACATGACGAGACTGGGACGTTGTCGGCCCTCAAGGTTCTGCGCCGGGAGGTGATCGATCCGCTGCTGGCCGAGCATCAGGGCCGTATCGTCAAGCTGATGGGCGACGGTGCGCTCGTGGAGTTCGGCTCGGTCGTCGATGCCGTCGCGTGCGCGGTCGCCATCCAGAAGGGGGTTGCCGAGAACCAGGCCGATATCCCGACGGAGCGACGCATCGTCTTCCGGATCGGCGTCAATCTGGGTGATGTGATCCACGAGCTCGATGGGGATCTCTACGGCGATGGCGTCAACATCGCGGCCCGCCTCCAGACCTTGGCGGATCCGGGCGGCATTTGCATTTCCGGCACGGCCTACGATCACCTCCCGGGCAAGCTTGACTGTGACTACGAATACCTCGGCGAGCGCGCGCTGAAGAATATGGAAAGGCCGGTGCGACTGTACCGCCCCCTTCAGGAAAGGACGGCCGCAGGAACGGCATCGTTGAGGTCTGCACTTCCGGAGCGGCCATCCATTGCCGTGCTGCCGTTCAACGCCCTGAGCGCCGAACCGGAGCAGGACTTCTTCAGCGATGGGCTGACCGAGGACATCACCACCGCGCTATCCAAGCTCAAGGGCTTCTTCGTGATCGCCCGCAACACGATGTTCACCTACAAGGGAAAGCCCGTGGATGTGCGCGCCATCGGGCACGAACTCGGGGTCCGCTATGTTCTCGAGGGGAGTGTCCGCAAGTCCGGCAACCGGATGAGGGTGACCGCGCAGCTCATCGATGCGGCCTCCGACGTCCATCTCTGGGCCGAGAGGTACGACGGCGACCTCGGCGACATCTTCGCCATTCAGGACGAAATTACCGCAAGCGTCGTCGGCCGCATCGGGCCGGAACTTCTGGCGGCGGAGCATGCTCGCGAAAGCCCCAAGCCGCATCATGGCCTTGATGCCTGGGAATGTGTCGTGCGGGCAGTGTTCCTGTGTTCCCAACTGTCTGAGGAGAGCAGCAGGAAGATGCTCCCGCTGCTCGATAGGGCAATCGAACTGGCCCCCGGCTATGCCCAGGCGCTCGCCATGAAAGGTTGGATTACCTTGTGGCGCGCGTTCCAGGGGTGGGAGGACATGGGATATGCCTTGGCCCTTGCCAGGGATGTCGTCCAACAAGCCATGGCCGCGGACGATAAGGAACCGTGGACTTACCTTGCGCAGGCGATGATAGCCTTTGCGACGCGCGACAATGTCCTGGCGGTGGCAGCGATCAGCCAGGCTGTCGCGATCAACCCCAACTCCGCGTTTGCACACGGCCAGTTGGGACTTGCGCATGCCAACGGGGGCCGCGCGGCGGACGCCATTCCTTGCATCGACTACGCCCTCAGACTGAGCCCTCGCGAGGCTTTTCTCGGCGACTTTCAGTTTTACTACGCCATGGCTCATTTCCAGGGCGCGAATTACGAACTTGGATTGCGTTACGCACGGGAGGCGCATCGATTGCGGTCCGGCCATGCGGTTCCGCTGATCATTGGCACTGCGTGTGCCGGACTTCTCGACAACCGGGAGGCTGCCACGGACTTGCTCGGACGGCTTAAATCGCTAGTTCCTGATATCTCACGGGACGCGGTCGGAGCAACATCTTCTTTCGTCCGCGCCGAGGATCGGGCGCGTCTGATCGAAGGACTTACCCGTGCCGGCCTGAATTGACGGGTTGGATTGACCTTGAGAACCGATGGTGGCGTTTGCTACCGAATGCCGCAACGCTGCTTCTTGCATGGATCAACGCCTGAGCGCCCGCCTCGCCCTTCGAGACCGCTGCGGGACATGCATGGGTGCTCCTCCTTGCAACGCGGGCTCAAGGCCCAATCAACCGTTCGAACGAAGACATGGCGACGGAGATGCTCGCTGAGGTACGAGTTCAAAACCCAAGGATGACACGCATCCCCGTCGCGCAACCCACTATACAGCAACGGCAACGTACAAGGATGAGGCTCTCTTGGAGGGCCGCGCATGCCGGCGCCGGGGCGATCGGCGGCGCGCGCGTTGCACGGCTGTTTTACGGTTGCCCGGGAGGCTTCGCCTTCGCCGCGTCGCATTCCGGCAGTCGTACAGGTTTGACGAGATTCGCCAGCGCCTCGGGCTTGGCGCATACCGGGAAGCCGGCGAGCGGCATTGTCTCTATGAACCGATTGCGCTCCACCGTGCTGAGGCCGGGTTCGTTGATCATGCTCTCGACGGTCACGTCAGGGTGCTGCTTGAGAGTTTCCAGAGCTGAAGCATGCGCCTCATCGGTTCGACCCAGGGCCGCAAGCGAGCTGCTGCGGATCACCCAAGTCCACCTTTGGTAGTTGTTGGCCGTCATGCGCTCCAGCATCGTCACCGCGTCCTCATACCGCCCCGCCATGAAATAGGCAGGGGCGAAGAAGTTGGACGCCCACATCGGATAGTTCGGGTCGAGCCGCATGACCTTGTCGACCATTTGAGCACCGCGTTCCGGATCGTTGAAGCGTGCGGCATAGCCGCTGTAAAAAGTCAGTATTTCGGACGAACCGGGAGCCAGGCGAAGGGCCGTGTCGAATTCGGACTTGGCGCGACCCATGTCGCCCCTGCTGGCAAGGCTCATGGCAAACACCACGTGGGCCTCAGCATCGCGCGGATCAAGCCGGACCGCGCGTTCGGCCACATCGGCGCCCGCCTTGCGGTTGCCCTCGGGATCGACTCCGAACACTCTCATCAGATCATGAGCGTGGTAAAGTTCTACCCAGGCCCGCGCCAGCCCCGGGTCCAACTCCACGGCCCGGTTGAGAAAGGCGATGGCCTCCTCGTCATCGGCTTTGGTGATCTTTTCGATCTTCTCCGACCCGAGCAGATAATAATCGTAGGCATTCAGGTTTTCGGGCCGTTTGCGTTTGGCTGCGGCCCGCCCGGCCTCCTGAATCAGTCCCACGCCGCCGCCGAGGCGGTTGGCGACCTGCTCTGCGATTTCGGTCTGAACGGCGAATACGTCCTCAGCCGGCCGGTCCCAATTCTCCGACCAAAGATGGCGCCCGGTTTTTGCATCGATCAACTGCGCTGTGATCCGGACCCGGCCACTCTGCCGCTGGATCGAGCCTTCCAGGACAAAGCCGACATGGAGCGCAGTTGCGACCTGGCGGGCATCCACCGGCTTTCCTTTATAAACTTCCGTCGAATTGCGCGCCACCACCTCGAATTCGGGAAACCGTGCGAGGTCGGTGATGACGTCCTCAGTCAGGCCGTCGGCCAGACGCCCGCTCGCCTCGTCGCCCCCATAATCTTCGAAGGGCAGCACCGCTACCGACGGCTTGCCGCTCAAAGGTTCCGGCTGGAGGAACCACCAGGCGGCCCCGCCACCTGCCAGAGCCAGAACGACGATCGCCGCTGCAGTTGTCCAGATCCAGCGCGGCATCATTGCGAGAAGCGGGCGGCGGCGTGCCCGTTTGCCGTCGAGCCTCAGCCGATACATCCGCACCGGGCGGCTGATGTTCTTGACCTGCCGCTCGCCGGCGAAATCGAGCGGCCAGTCGAGTTTGCCCTGCAGATGATCGTATGCCGTGCCCGACACTACCACGCCTCCCGGCTCGGCCAAATGCTCCAGCCGCGCGGCGACATTCACCCCGTCCCCATAAACATCGCCATCCACCAAGGCCACATCGCCCAGATTGATCCCGACGCGGAACATGATGCGTTCGGGCTCCGGCAGGGCGGCATTGCGCGCCGCCACGGCATTCTGAAACACCGCGGCGCAGGCAACTGCATCAACCACGCTGTCGAAGGCGACAAGCGCGCCGTCGCCCATCAGCTTGATGATGGTGCCATGGCGCTCAGAGATAGTGGGATTGATCAGCTCGGCGCGGATGGCCTTCAGCCGCCTGATGGTGCCGGCCTCATCGGCCTCCATCGCCTTGGAGTAGCCAACCATATCCGCCGCGAGGATCGCGAGCAGCTTTCGGTCAAGCGCGGGGGTGCCCATCATCGTTGCCTTGCATGAACATGCAATCGTCTCCGCAGTCTACACCCATCGAAGCGCCGCAACTAGCACACAGCCAGCGCGGCATGTCTGCTTGGGGTGCTTCTGCGTCCCACGGCGACACCCCTCAGCACGCGCACAAAATCTGGCATCCGCTCGCCGACCCTGCCATAATTGGGTTTCCCAAGGGAGGCACCACGATGCAGAGGAATGCGCCGGACTTCGGCCTTGAGGGCAAGGTGACTTTGGTAACAGGCGCGAGCCGTGGTATCGGCCGAGCTTGTGCGCTTGCCTGTGCGGCGGCAGGTTCCGATGTTGTCCTGGGGGTCCGCAATGTCGCAGCGTCGGCGGATCTGGTTGCCGAGCTCGAGGGCGCGGGACGAAAAGCCCTCGCGGTTGAACTGGACATTCCCAACAAAGCCCATATCGCGCAGGCTGTCGACGCAGCCCTGACGACATTTGGTCGGATCGACGTCCTCGTCAACAATGTCGGCGTGGCTCCAGGCAATCTCGCCGAACTCGTCGAGGAGAAGGACCTCGACGAGATCCTCGATGTCAACATCAAAGGCACCTTCCTGATGACGCAGGCCGTCGGGCGTCAGATGATCAAGCGCAATGGCGGCCGGATCATCAGCATCAGCTCACAGGCCGGCACCGTGGCGCTGCGCGGCGAGGCCATCTATTGCATGAGCAAGGCGGCCATCAATCACCTGACACGCTGCCTTGCAGCCGAATGGGCACGCTATAATGTCACCGTCAACACCGTATCGCCGACTTTCATCCACACGGATGGCACGGCACCCTTTCTATCCGACCCCGCCAATCGCCAAGCGACGCTCGATCACATTCCCCTCGGCCGGATCGGTGAAACCGATGACGTGGTGGGCGCCGTCGTCTTCCTGGCATCGCCGGCTGCGAGCCTGATCACCGGCGCGAACCTGCTGGTGGATGGTGGCTGGTCCGTCGCGTGAGGCCGAGGCGCCTGCCCACCGGCACAAGTATGCAGCCTTCTTGGCGGTCTCACTTTTTCGTCGACCGGGGTGCGTCACGACGCTCGCGAACGAGCCCATCTATGTAGGTCTGGAGCGAGATCGATCCGCGAATTGAGTCCTCGGGATATTCGGGGCCGTCGGCGGTGAGAGCCGTCATCCTTGCATATGAGTGAGCCGCCGCGTCGGAGAAACCCGAACTGCGGTATGCGTCTTCCCAGGTTTCGCGCGGAATCACCTCGACGCGTACGGCCCGGCCGAGGGCGGCGGCGAAGGCTACGGCAACGTCATTGGGAGAGTATCGTTTCGGACCTTCGACGGAGTGTGTGCCGATCCGGTCGATCGGCTCCCGCAGGAGCTGTGCAGCCACCCTTCCCAGATCCTCCGGCGCCACCATCGGGAGCTTCAAATCGGCCGGGAGCATGGTCGACAGCACCCCGTCCTTCGTGACGGGCCCCACCATCATATCCCAGTTGCTGTAGTAATAGGCTGCGCGGATGACACTGGCAGGAATGGGCTGGCCTCTCAGGCCCGTCTCCAGTTCGTAAAGGACATTGAGATCGCCGCATTGCTCGCCGGGCTGCGCGCCCATGGTTGATTGCGCCACCACCTTCTCCAGTCTCGAGCCTTCGATCGCCTCGAGCAGGCAACGCACGGTCTCCCGCTCCTCCCGATCCGTATCGCTCGAGATGTCAGCGTTCGGGTTCAGCAGGAAGGCCCGCTTCCCGCGGCGGAACACCGTCCGCAGCGAGGCCACGTCGTGGACGTCGGCGAGCGCAATCTCTGCGCCCCGCCGTCGCCATGCGCCCGCCCTCTCGGCGTTTCGTGTGACGATGGTGACGGCTTCGCCCTCAGCGAGCAGCGCCTTCGCCACGGCGGAGCCGACGCGCCCCGTCCCTCCAACAATGATGTACATCGGCCATGCCTCCCGCAATCATGCCGAGCACAACACTTCGCCCCTGCCAAAGGTTCCCTTGCCGTCGCCCGCACAGTTCACCGATGCGGAGTGCCTGCAGCTCGTCAGCGGGACTTGGCCCCTGCGGCTCAATGCCTCACGCGATTGACGCTTTTATGGGCCGTGATACGCATACTCATCAGCAACAGGACACCCATGATGCGAACTTCGGCTGCAGCAATTTCCGCTCTCCTTCTTCCAATACTGGCGAGCTGCACGACCACCTCGGGTGGCATCGTCACCGAGAACAAGAGCCTTACTGCAGTCAGCGCCGAGCGGACACGACTGGGGCAGGCCTGGCACCTCAAAACCGATTGCTCACCATCAAGCCGTCCGAACGTTCGAACGGTTTCTCCGCCAGCTCATGGGAAACTCGAAATCGTACCGGAAGATGTACTCGCGAATTCGAAGAAGTTTTCCAAATGCGCTGGGGTGAAAACCGCCGGCATGGTTGTTTACTACACGTCTGCAGCCGGATATGTCGGCCCTGATAAAACAACGTTCAGGGAGTCCTATGGAGATGGCGTCGTTCGCGACGTGACTTTCGACGTCAACGTCGTCAAGTAGACCGCGTGGGGGCGGCGGCGCGTTAGAAACGCCTATTCGCAATATTCATTGCATCGGGCATTTTTTTTGGGAATCAATCAAGCCTGCCGTGCTTTCAACGATAACACCAAGGTCATAGGGTTTGCCGGCGACGCGACGAACCCGTAATGCTCGTAAAAGGCCTTGGCTTCGTCGGAGATTGCGTGAACCAGAAGGCCACGAATGCCCATGATATGGGCCGCCTGTCCGGTGCGCAAAACGGCGTCTTGCAACAGCGCAGCTCCAATGCCTTTTCCCTGCCAGTTCAGATCGATAGCAAGACGGCCGAGCACTGCCATAGGAACGGGGTCGGGCATATTGCGCCGGACAGCTCCCGGCGCGTCCGCGACCGCGAGCGCCCCCGATGACAGGCAATAGTAACCGATGACACGCTCGCCCTCGCAGACCACGTAGGTTCGCGACGCGCCGCTGACCTGATTGGCCCGCGCCCGGCGGCGCAGCCATTCATCGAGACCATCGTGCCCGCTGTCGAATAGCTGGAGATCGTGCGCTTCTCCGAGAAGCGCCGGAGGTGACAACATCACCGCTACCAGGGTTTGGGAGCATTCATCAGCCGCTCAAAACCTTCCCCGCTGGGCGGCTGGTCGAGGACGGCCAGATAGTGTTCATAGCTATCGGGATCGACTTGCACCAATGTCTGATCGAGAAGCGCGTCTTCGGCGGCGCGGCGCGCGGCGTCGATCATGAAATCCGAGCGGGTTTTCCCGTGAGCCTTGGCTGCACGGTCGATCAGGCCGCGAATGTCGTCACGAACCTTCAAATTGACGGCGTGTTTGTGGGTATCGGTCGCGTTTTTGCTGGCCATGGTCTTTTCCTTCGAGATCAGCCTATACCACAGGCGCATACACAACGTGTATCTATTTCTTGCCGCACAGCGGTTCGACTGATCGCTGGTTCTCTACACCGTAGGCGGTGTGCCGCCTTTCAGACTGTTGCCTTGCTCGCGCAGTCTGATCTAGATGCTATGACGACCCACCGGTCGCCGCACCAATTCCCCTGCGTGTTCTTCCATCCAGGCCACTTCGAGCGCTCCCTCATCAAGGACGCCACGGCGTTCCAGTTCCATTTCCCATGCAGAGCCGGATGCAGCGAGATTGCACATATGTTGCTGCATCTGCCGAACCCTTTCGATGGCTGCCCGCATGATCTCAATCTCCGGCTCTATCCCGTAAGCGTCTAGGAACAGCTGGAAGCGCCGTGCTTTCTCGCGGATGCCTTTCGGCAAACCATGCGCTTCGCATTTGTCGTCTCGCCAAAAGGGCACCCAGCGCCACGCAATGAAGCCAAGGTCCCAAGAGCGCGGTCCTGGTGCTGCTGCATCCCAATCGATAAACGCCACAGGGAGCCCAGCTCGGAAGACGGTATTCCACGGTGACAGATCATTGTGACAGATGGTTTCGACGGGTTCCCGCGGTTCAAGGCGCCAGTTGCGCTCATTCCAGGCGAAGCTTGCTGCAGCATCGTGGTAAGATCGCAGCAATTTCCCCAATTCGACAAGGGCTCGGTCGCTCCAGACGTAGTCAGGAAGCCGGACATCGAAGCGGCCCTGTCGATCAGGGATGAAGCCCTGGCCCAAGCCAACGTCACCTTCGATGTAAGTGAGACATTCGCGTCCCTGATCATCGAAGCCGAGCGCACGCGGAGCCCCTTCGAATCCTTGCCGTTCAATGTGGCGAAGCAGGTCGAGAACGGCAGAAGACCATGCGCGGCCATCCCGCCGAACAGTGCCGCCGACCCGGACAACATTCGAATCTGCGCCGCCTGCGAGAGGAATTTCCGGTTCGCCCATGCCCAAGCTTAGGCACGGGCAAACCAGAGGGTCAAGCCGCGGCGCTATCTTCGCTGCGTATCGAACGGCCGAGAGGGCGGCTCCGCAAGGGTGATGCGATTGCCGTCGGGGTCCGCGATCTGGGCAATCCTTCCGTAGTCGCCCTCGGATTCACCTGTGAGCGTCACGCCAATCTCTTCGAGCGCTCTGCGGGCTTCATCCATTTTCGGCACCACAATGGTCAGCCTGCCGAACCCGGCATTCTCTTTGTCGAGGAAGATTTGGATGTTCGCTCCGGCGACGTTGCGCCATTGGATCAACGCCTCCATGGGACGATCATCAGGCCCCCGGTCGAACAGCCGAGTGTAAAACTTCTCCGCTTTATCCATGTCTGCCGTTGCGAGCGCGGCGTAGATTCCCTGGATCAGCATTGCCATGACTCCCCTTTCTTACCGCCTCCACGGTAATGAAACAGGACGAGTTGCGTTCCAAACCAGCGTGGATGGCGGCAAAGGCGGTCTGAGGGCCGTCCGCTATCCGATCAGGCCGGGAAGCAATTCGTCGAGCTGCTCCAACTGCTCCGGCAATGCGACAGCCGAGCCCTGCAGCGCTTCCTCAAGCGCCTCCTTGGACGGATATACTTGCCGCCGGTGCGGACGTCCATATCGCACGATACGAGCGAAATGCCGGGTGCTGATTTCGGCACCCACCAGCGCTGGAACAGCTCGGGCTGGCTCCACGCCCTGTAAACCGTGCTCGGCGGCGCATCGAATGTCCTGGTTATCACGAGTTCGCGATCCCCTCTGCGCTCGACCGACGTGCGGATCTGCGCGCCACCTGCCCTCTGAACCTGCTCAGTCATCGCTTCCCTCCTGTTTCAATTCGCTGATGATTTCGTCCAATGCTTCGAAGCGGGCCTCGAAGAGCCTGCGATGCGCCTCGATCCACTCGGCCTCCGCCTTGAGGCCGCGTTTCCCAAGCCTGCAGGTTCTCACCCGTCCGACCTTCTGCGTGACGACAAGCCCCGCCCGCTCGAGAACCTGGACGTGCTTCTTCATACCGGTCAGCGTCATCTGGAACTGATCCGCGAGACTGGTGATCGACGCCTCCCCTCGCCCAAGCTGATCGATGATCCCGCGGCGGGTCGCATCTGACAGCGCCGCGAACGAGAGATCGAGGGGAGGAATTTCATACTGAACCATATGGTTCAGTGTATAACCTGCTCGCGCAGCAAGCGCAAGTATCCCGAACTGCTGTGGACTGGTTCATTCGAGGTCATGCACCGCGGTGGCAGCAAAAAGACGTCTGGGCGCGAGCCGACAGCTGCCGAATGAGCTCGGCAGCTTCGCGCCCTCATTGCAGCCACGACGACACGCCGTTTGTCGCTCCGAAAGCTGGCGGTGGGAACGGAGGGAGATGCCGCCGATCAGCGTTCAGGCGGAGGACGTCAGGTGAGTTGAGCGAGGATATCGTCGACGACACCGGTAACGCTACCCGCGGTGTTGATATTGATACCGACTGGAAGATATTCCCGGGTCTTATGGTAACGGAGCACCAGAGCCCGCTCGGCCGGCTCGAAGCCCGGCTCATCGGGCCGCCCATCCAATCGTCGGTTCAAAGTCTCGACGTCGATGTCGAGCACGAAAACCTTATCGAACAGGTGCAGGAATTTGTGGAAATTGCGCGAGCCGCCACAGAAGAAGGTAACAGGGTGGGTGGTGTCGGCAGCAATGGCCCGGACCTTTTCGGCAGGCCAGATCCAATGCGCGTATCCCCAGACAAGGCGATCGGCGCCTTCGGGTGGTCCCGCGAGTGCCTGACCTGTCTCGGGGTCGCCCACATATGCCAGGACGCGGTCACCGTGGACAACATGGTAGCCCCGCCGCTCCAGTTCGGAAGCGACAGACGTTTTTCCGGTGCCCGAGCTGCCTTCGATCAAATAGTTCCTGATGCCCATGAGCGCTTTTATCACGGCATTTAATCCGGTGAGAAGGGTCGCGACCTGCCGGCGCTCCCAAAACGAATTCGGCGATCGTCCGCAGCCCGACACAATTCTGCGGCCGGATACGTCGGTCGTGACAAAGCAACTTCTAGGGAGCCCTTTGGAGACCGCGCGGGGGCGGCGCATTAGGCTCGTCGTTCAAACCTAGCGAGACGCTCTCTCGCCGAACAAAAGTCCAATCACAAGAAGACATCCGAAAGACAGAAGATAACCTGTCCACGCGATGGCGGCTGCCTTGCGCAATGAGCGAAACTCGTCGGCGACGTGGTATCTGTCGAAACGGCTGCGCCTGCGTGCTTGCCGTTCCCGCCAGCTGAGGCCGCGGTCTTCTGGCTTATCTACCAGACAGCCGGTCTTAATGAGCACCTTGATTATCACCCAAAGAATGACGGCGAAGCTCACGAGACAGGCACCGAAGCAGGTCCCAACTATTAACTTCAAGACCATCGGTTGACCGTCCACTCAGCTCACCCCATGCATCTAAGCAGGTACGTCCTCAGGATCAGCCATTAGAATAAACCTGTCAATTTCGCTCGCGGATGTTGCGCCTTTAGACGTGAGCTAAATCGACTGTCTTAAAGCTCGAGGCTAACAGCGATGTCGGCCACGGCCTGAGGGCGTCAGCCAAAGCGTTCCACCACGAAATCGATCACCGTCCGCAACATTGGCCGCACCGATGAGCAGAAGCGCGCCTTCGTGCGCGAAGCGACGGAGGCCGCTGTCGACACCTTGGCCTGCCCACCGGAATGCTGGAAATCCTGATTATGGAGATCGCCAAGGATTCCTGGGGCGGTCGGCGGCAAGCTCAAATCGGAGGGCTGAGAGGCGGCCCGGAGCGTGGATCCACTCGGCGGCGGCGCCTTTCTTGCATCCGCTGGCTGAGCCTGTCCTAAGCGGGCTTTCCGTTGCCGAAGGAGACGGCGGCTTTGCGCCGTTATTTCAGCCGTTCAGACACTTTTGTCAGTGTCCCAAAAGCTGCCGTCGAGCTGAGCGCCATAAAACTCAAAGACGACAGCAACGCCGGCCTGAAGTTACCTAACGGCCGGAAGCCGAAAAACAAGCCTATATGGGCATTTCGGAAGCTGGTGCTGCTTCCGACATTAAACTGACTGACACCCCCCGCTCTTAATTCCTAGATGTCGAAGCCGAGACGCCGAGCCATTTCGGCCGGTGGAGTAAGCGGCCACGCAACGAAAAATTTAAGCGTGACAAATTGCATCTTTCACCACGCACCAAGCAATTGCCACTGTCGGAAGCACCCTCCGGGAACGCTCCACATACCAGCACCAACAGGTGTCACCCGGCACTGCCGGGTGATAGATCGTCCGGCCGACGTTGGATGAAGGCCGCGGTCCGGTCGATGTCGTCAAGACCTGATGAACGAGAGCAGGTCGGGGTTGAGGACATCTGCATGTGTGGTCAGCATGCCATGGGGGTAGCCCGGATAGGTCTTCAGCGACCCTTTCTTGAGCAGGTCGACCGCACGCGGCACGGAGCTTGCGAAGGGGACGACTTGATCGGCCTCGCCATGCATCACCAGCACCGGCACGGTGATCTTCTTGAGGTCTTCGGTATAATCTTCCAGCCAAGAGTCGACAGTCGCGTGGTGAGCCAGGGCACCACCGGCCATGCCCTGGCGCCACCAGTTCGCAATGATCGCCTCCGAAGGCTCGGCCCCGTCGAGGTTGTAACCGTAGAACGGGCTCTCAGGGACGAACCGGAAGAACTGCGACCGGTTGCCCAGCACGCCCGCGCGGATCGCTTCGAACCACTCCGGCGGCTGACCGGACGGGTTTTCCTCGCTCCGGTACATGTTCGGCGTCAGGGAAGCAACCAGTACCGCCTTCGCGACGCGCTCCGGGTGGCGGGCGACATAGCGAGCCACCTCACCGCCACCTGTGGAGTGGCCGATGTGGATCGCGTCGCGCAGGTTGAGGTGCTCGGTCAGGGCCGCGAGGTCGGCAACCCAGTGGTCCATGTCGTTGCCGGTGCCGGGCTGGTCGGACCGGCCGTGGCCGCGCCGGTCGTGGGCGATCACCCGGTAGCCGTGGCGAAGGAAGAAGGTCATCTGGGCGTCCCAGTCGTCCGCCGACAGCGGCCAGCCGTGGCTGAAAACGATCGGCTGGCCTGAGCCCCAGTCCTTGTAGAAGATGTTTACGCCGTCCGTGGTAGTGATTGTAGGCATCGTATCGCTCCATCTGCCCTGTTAAACATTCCTTTTGGACACAATTGATTGCGAAATACCTCCGGTGAGGCGCGTTCGATCATATCCTAAAGTTGCGACGTTGACTAAATCCCCTCTTTATCAAAGACAAATACCTTGTACGTTCGAGCTATGCCTTGAATGTATAGCGAGGACCCGATGGAACTGAGGCATTTGCGCTATTTTGTTGCTGTTGCGGAGGAGGGAAGCTTACTGACCGCAGCCGAGCGGCGGCTACACACTTCCCAGCCCTCACTCAGCAGGCAAATTCGTGATCTGGAAACCGAAATCGGTGTAAAACTGCTGGAACGGCAGCCGCGGGGCGTGACGCTCACCGCCGCTGGTAAAGTGTTTCTTGATCACGCGCGGTTGGCGTTATTGCAAGTCGAGGCGGCTGCGGAAGGGGCCCGGCGGGCAGAACGGCCGGAAAAGCAGTCGTTCGTTATCGGCTTTCTCGCAGGACAAGAGGTCGTGTGGTTACCCCATGCATTGCGCATAATTCGTGAGGAAGCGCCGGAGGTTGAAATCATATTGTCCAGTCAGTCTTCCCCGGACCTTGCTCTGGCACTGATGCGAGGCAAGCTGGACGTCGCTTTCCTTCGCCCCGAGACGCAGAGTGTTGGTGTGTCCTTCAAGTTTTTAGCCAAGGAGCCACTGATCGCCGTACTGCCGGCGGACCATCGCTTGACGTCGCGCAAAAAGATCCAGCCGCAGGACCTTGCCCGCGAAACTTACGTCAGTTCGGCTAGAATTTCTCCTGTATTGCAATCCGTGATCCAAGATTACGCGTCGAAAGTTGGGATCACACTCAAGGCAGAGTACGAAGGTGACGGCCTACCATCCGCAATGTCGCTCGTCGTGTCTACAGGTGGAATAACGCTTATTCCGCTATATGCGCAAAATATGCTGACGCCAAATGTCGTTGCTAGAGCACTTGAGGGTGTGCCTCCGACAATTGATCTCACCTTAGGATACAACGATTCAAATTCCTCACCTTTGCTCCGCCGATTTTTGTCTCGTTCTGATGAATTAGTCGCCAACGTACAAAATCAGAGCATCATCCGCTATGCTGAAGTTCCATAGTAGAGATAACGCTCATGCGATTCCTGCTTGTTGGCGTGCTCCCGAATTTTGTTCAGCATTCTCGAATTTCGGGTATCGACCCATCTCGACTTTTCCGATCAAGGAGCGCGAGGCAAAAGTGGGCGGCAGGCTTCACCACCATCAGAGGTCGACACAATTCAAGGGCTGTGACAGCAGTCTTGTGGGCAGGAGGTAATTGTTTGCAAAGAGTGCGCGCGGGACTTCGACAAATAGTATATCCGCAGCTTTTGCGCGTAGCGGAAGGCATTATCGACTGACTTGCCGGGTGCTCGGACGGAGCGGAAAGCAGCGGCACCGGCATTTGTCATGCGCGTCTGCTTTGGGCCGATTCCGGACGCCGGCACATGACGCTCGTGTCCATTTTGGTTTTCTGCGATCCGCAGCAGACGGTCTGCTCCCGGCCCCAAATTGGTCATTCCTTCATCCAAGCCCAAAGACTGCCGCTAACGCAAACGCGACGCCGAGGGCGGAAAACCTTGCAATAAAAAACTATGTTCGCATTGCTGGAGGAAGGTCCGGCCGCCGCCCTCCCATTCCCTGTGGAACCAGCGATAGAGTACGGATACCCGCCTCATCGGCCGCACGCAGAAGTACTTCGCGGAATTGTTCCGGGGCAATTTTTCCGGTGATGGCGTCGACGCAGGCTTTGACGGCAGCCATATATTCCTCGCCGTCATCGCAAGGCCAGTCGTTCATCAGAAGGCGCGCCGCGTCGCCCAATGTCCACACGATCTTGCGAGATTTCGGACCTCGCAAAGCAAACCCGACAGGCGTGAATGCTGATGATGTATTCCAGCACATTATCCCCGACCCCTCAACGCACGGATACTTCAGTCCCCATGTTCAATGTACGCGCGTATTTGGAAATTTGGAATTGAAATTTGTCGTGAGACACGGCTTGAACGCGAATTTGAATGAAAGTTCGCCGTAATTCGGCGCTTACGCTGACGAGGCCGCCGCCGGAGCAGAGGGAGCGCCAATCCATATCATATTGAAACGCAAAACCCCTCGGACATATTCTGATCTTTCGGCTGAACCTGCGAGCGCTTTTGGGGATCTGAGATCCAATCTCGCGTTATCTGCCGATGCGCTAGGTTGCCGGCTTCACGCTGCTTTTTGTTGGCGCAGCTTTCAGGCGGATGCGAAACGGACGGCCTTCGGCATGATCTACCTCGAAGGCGTTCGTCTTCTTGACCAGATCGCCCAACTTCTTGAATCCGAACGTCCGTGGATCGAAGTCAGAGGCCAAATTGGCAAGTTGCTTTCCAACCACGCCAAGCGAGATCCATCCATCCTCAGACTCCATCTGCGCGATTGCTCTTTTGATGATCGGTGTTGCGGCGCTAGGCGGCCGTAATGATGACACAGCCTGTGCGGCGTCCGCTCCGTTCGACACGACTGAAGGCGTCAGATTTTCCGTGTAGATAAACCGACGGCATGCCTGGCGGAAACTCTCCGGGGTCTTCTGTTCCCCGAAGCCGAAGACATCGATCCCTTGTTCCCGGATGCGTGAGGCGAGCCGCGTGAAATCGCTATCGGATGACACCAGGCAGAAGCCGTCGAAACGGCCGCTGTGGAGCAAGTCCATCGCATCGATAACAAGCGTGATGTCGGACGCGTTCTTGCCCGTGGTGTAGGCAAACTGTTGTTGAGGGATGATCGCGTGTCTTGCGAGGACGTCGATCCATGCCTTCGAGCGCGCATTGGCGAAGTCGCCATAGATGCGCCGCACGCTCGCTTCGCCGATCTTGGCTATCTCCTCGAACAGGCCGTCAACGATCTTCGCGGAGGCATTGTCGGCATCGATTAGAACAGCAAGACGTGGCGAGCGTGGTTCAGGCATGTCGAAGCTCCGTGATGGTTGATAGACCCAGATTCAAGCAGGCTAACTCTGTAGTTCCTTCAACCAAGCGGTTGGATCGCGTATCGTCTATAGCGAATGGAAGCAGCTTAAGGGGCTCATGAATGGTGTGCCGCGTGGCCCCCTCATCCGCCCTACGGGCCACCGACCGGGGTTGAGCCACGGGTCTCAACCCGTCCTTCGGACCCCCGCTGGGGAGAAGAGGGAGCAAGCCCGCTGACACTTCCCGAACGAGACGCGCCATCCTGGAAACATCCCACTCAGTCGTCAGCGGCACACCAATCTCCCTTTTCATTTTCCAGGTCGCCGCCCTCACCTCAACTCGGCGCTCACCCGAAAAATCCCGCCGGCCGAAGCATCCGAGCAGACGACGAAGGTGGAGCCTTCCTGGGCCATGAAGGCGACATTGCCGCCGGCTTCGCAGGGGGTGGCGCTCCATTGCAGGATGATGTCGCCGTTGTCGGGCAGTTTTTCCGTCGTCAGCTTGACGGCGCTGGCCATCCATTCGGTCGCCGACGGCAGGTGAATGGGGGCGTTCAGCTGTTTCGACAGCCAGGCGGTATAGTTTTGCGCCTCCGCGAGCGGCACGTCGTCGGCCGGCTGCTCGGGATTGCCGGCATAGGCCTGGGCGGAGGCCGGGTCTGCGTTGGCGGTGTAATACTCTGCCATTTCAGCGCGGGTCACCGCCTTTGCCTGCATGCAGAAGGACTTTTCGACCTTCACGGCGCCATTGGCGACGCCGAGCATGCCGCCGAGCTCCTTGAGCGACGAGGTCATCAGCCGGACATTGTCAAGCGAATAGCTGCCGGCCGGGATGGTCTCGAAAGCGACATTCGGTGCAACCGGGCAGAAGCCGCGCGCTGACAGCGCTTCGAGATCGGCGAGGATCGGCTGGTAGGCCGCGACGGCGAGCTTGTAGGCCTCGGCGGTATAGCGGCCGTCGGCCTCGGTGAGCTTCGGCGCGAGCGCGGCCAGCGTCGGATCGGCGGGGCCGGCGCGTGTCGTCAGCGAGGCGTGGAGATCGGTGACTTTCTCTTTCAGCGCCGTCGCCTCGTCCTTGGCCGCCATCACATCCGATATCAGCGCGGCGAAGAGCTTGGCGGCGTCGCCATAGCCCGAGGTCGCGGCCGGCAGCTGCCACTGCTCGGCCTTGGCCTTGGCCTCGGTCATGAAGCCGGTCGCCTTGGCGACGTCGGGGCTGTCGCCGGCGCCGATGCGGGTGACGGTTTCGCGTTTTGCCGTGGCGTCCTTTTCGGCTGCCGTCAGCGCGGTCAGCGCCTTGGCGAGATCGTCGTAAGCCGTTTTGGCGGCCTCGTAATTATCGACCGCGCCATGCATCTGCTGGGCGGCGGCGCTGTCGGCGGCGGCCTTCATCTTGCTGTCGGCCTCGGTAAAACTCGGGGCCTTGTCGCCGCCGGCGGCGGCAGCGGCCGATTTGGCCTTTTCGGCATTTTCTTTCGAGATGGCGATGAGTGACTTGCCGAGGCTGATGGCGGCCTTCTGGTAACCGGGAAGCGCCTTTTTATAGTCCTCGTCCTTGAGGGCGGCATTGGCCTCGGTCAGTGCGCCGGCGCCGGCATCATAGGAGAGCTTCGCCTCGTCGCCCGAGGGGCGTTCCGGCGCCTTGGCGGCGATGGCTTTGTCCCTGCGGCTCTCGGCCTCCTTCTTCCAGGTGCCGACATCGGCGACGAGCTTGGGATCGGGGCGCAGCAGCTTCGGGATGGTGACGACGCCGACGCCGATGCAGATCAGGAGCAGCGCACCGATCATCGAGAAATGCGCAAGCGTCCATTTCTTCCGCTTCGGGGTTTCCGGCTGTTGCGGCATGCCGCCGCGCGGATCCCAGGCCATCGGCTGGATGCCCGTGGTCACACGGCTGAATTCGCCGAGCGCATCGGCGCCCATGCGCGGCCGCTGGGCCGGGTCGCGGCTCAGCATTCTCTCGACCAGGCTGGCCAGCCCCTCGGGAAAACCGGGGATCAGCACGTCGAGGCGCGGGAAGATGTTGGAGGGATCGAGATGGATGTTCTTCCAGCTCTGCTCGCGCTGGTGTTCGTCCTCCCAGACCATGACGCTGTCGAAGACGCTGGCATAGGTCTGCCGCGGCAGGAAGAGCTTGTAGGCGATCATGCCCATTGCATAGATATCGAGCGCGGCCGAAGCCGAGAAGGTGCCGCTGGCGTAGATCTCCGGCGCGCCGAATTCCGGCGCATAGGGCGGGATGATGTGCTCGCCGATCCTGGAGATCAGGTGCAGGTTGCCGATCCGGACCGAGAGGCCGGAATAATCCTCCGACACATAGATGCACTGGTCGGTCAGGGCATTGTGGGCGTAACCCGCCCCGTGCAGCGTCGCCAGCCCTTCGAGGATGTGGCGGCCGATCTCGATGGCGCGGTCATAGGCCACCATCTCGGTTTCCTCGAGATATTGGTGTAGCGTCTTCGACGGCCGCTTCTCGACGATGTAGAAATTGTCGTCTTCCGGCGACGGCGGGATGAGGTCCTCGATTTCGACGAAACGCCGCGCCGTCAGCGATTTGGCCTCGTTGACCGAGGTCCAGACCCGCTCGAAGCGGGCCTTGTCCAGTTTCAGCGCCACGTCAGGCGCGACGATGAAGACCGAACGATCCATCCGCTTGTCCTGAGCCGGATAGACGATGAACTCGTTCTCGTAGACCGGCTCGCCGATCGTGTAGCGGGCGATCAGATCACTTCTCATGCACGTGTCCCCCTGGCATTTTGTCTTCATCAAAGCGCATGTCATTCACCCGCCAGAAGCGGATCGCCGATCAGGCCGGCGGCGAGAAACAGGCCGGTCTTCGTGTCCCGCAGCGCAAAGGCGAAACGGGCATCCGCGCTCACCCGCACCAGTTTCGGATCGATGCTGCGCTCGGTGACCACAGCGGTTGCCGCCGCCGCTTCCGTGCCGTTCTCATCGACCTTGATCATCGTCTTCTGCAGAACGCGCGACAAGCTGATGTTTTCCGTGGTGAACCCGGGAAAAGCCGCATCGCTCGCCTTTTCGGGCGAAAGCCCCATCGCGTGGAGTGTCGGCATCAAATCACGCCCGTCATTGAGGGAAAAGCGGGGCAGGAAGATTTCGCCCTTGGCGGGTTCGAATTTCTCGCCCTGAAGCCAGGAGGCAAGGGTTTTGAGATCGGCGCCGCCGACGCCTTTTTCCGAGCGCGCCGCGATCACCACCATGCGATAGGTTTCGCCTGCATAGGCGAGGTCGACGGCGGCGAAACGATCGTCGACGCGGAATTTCTGGCCATCGCCGGCAAGATGCATCATCGGCACCGAGACCGTCGAGCCGTCCGGCCGCCGGAACGGCGCCGCCGGGCTCTGAGCCTCGAAGGCGGTTTTCCAGCGGGCCTTGAAGGAGAGCGCCCCGAGGCTGATGAAGCCGCCGCCGGGCGGGGTTTCCAGGATCGCCGGGATGGCGTCGCGAGTCGCCTGCCTGACCCAGCCGTTGATGTGCTCGACGGATTGGGGTTGGTCGAGATCCTCGATCGACGGCTTGATGCGGTGCTCGGCCAGCATAGAGAGAGCATCGGGAACGAGCGCCAGCTTGTCGTCGAAGACGATCGCAACGCCTGAGGCCAGCGGCGCATCCGCCGCCGGCGGCATCTTCGGGTTCATCTCGTCGAGCACCTTCTCCGGCCCCTTGACCGCATCGCCGAAGCCCAGCCCCTTGGCGATCGCCGCCTTGCCCGCATCCGAGGCGCCGAGGCCTGCGAGGCCGAGAGCGGCGGCAAGGCTTGCCGGCGACACCATGATGTTGGCCGCCCCTTCCTTCGCCAGCGTGCGGTCGATCAGGTCGACGGCAAGCCCGGCCTGGGCGGCAAGGACCGCGCTGGTGTCAGTGGCGTCGCCCGCATGGGCGGGCGCCAGCGCCATCAAGGAAGCGGCGAGGCCCGCCAGCAGAATGGATTTCGACATCATTCGCTCCTCTTTCAGCGGATGCGATAGAATTTGGAATCGAACGACCATTTGCCCTGGACGCCGGTCTCGTCGTCGCCGACGATCCTGAGGCTTCGGGCGAGGTCGTAGACATAGTTGAAGGCGGCGCGCTGGCCGACGAGCGGCGTCGGCACGTCTGGCAGGTCGAGCACTTCGATCGGCTTGTCGCTGAGGATGGCGACGACCATGCCGACGCCGGCCGGCCCCTCCACCACATATTCGAAGCCGATATAGGGATTGCGGGCATCGGGCACGACCACCGGCCGTGCCGGGTCGAGCCGGTTGTCGCCGCCCTTGGCCGTCGGTTTCAGGCCCATCGAGCGTTTGTTCGGATAGAGCTGCGTCAGCTTGCCCGCCGCGTCGATATCGACGAGGATGAGGTAGCCTGATTTCTTGGTGGAGACGCGCATCGCCACCTTGTCGCCGATGCTGACCGAGGTGCCGGGCAGCACGTCGACGGCAACACCCGCCTCGTTGTCGGTCTTCAGCGTGTTTTCGACGGCGGCGACCGGCGTCTTCGCCTCCTCGCCGGTGACGACGTCGCGGCCGAGCGCGTCCGGCAGGCCGTAGAATTGCGGCACCGGCGTGAAGCGGCAATCCCCAGGATGGGCCCGGCAATATTCGTCGGACTTGCGCCTGACATAATCGAGCAGGGCGGCGTTGCTAACGTTCGGCTTGTCGGAAGCGCGCGCCACCCCTTCCTGCACGCCTTCGATGAAGCGGCGGGTGAAGACGCCGAGCGGCGGTTTGGCCTCGGTATCGACCAGCGCCCATTGGCCTGCATTGACCGCCGACCAGACCATCGCCGTTTCGCCGCCGAAGGAGAATTTCGCCTCCTTGCCGGAGCGGTTCGGCGGCTGCAGCGACGCCAAAGCCGGGCCGAGGCAGCGCACCGTGCCGCCGGCGGGTGCGGCGACCGCGCTGCGGCTGCCGGGGCCGACATGGCAGGCATCGATCAGCAGCGTGACGCGGCGGTCCTTGAGGCTGTTCAGCCGGGCGGCGATTTCGGTCTCGCGGATCTGGTTGGTGACGGTCACCTTACCGCCGTCCCGCACCAGCTTGGCATCGGCGGCAACCAGCGTCGGGCTCGTCGTCGCCTCGGCGCCCATTTCCTCGGAGCCCTGGCCGCTGAAATAGAGAAAGACACGGCTGCCGGTCTGCGACTGGCGCACGAGCCAGTCGTCGATCTCGGCAAGGATCGCGGCGCGGCTAGCCTTGCGGTTGGTGAGGGTGTGGATCTGTTCGGGACGGTAGCCGACCGTCTTGACGAGGAAGAGCTGCATCGCCTTCACATCGTCGACCGAGCCCGTCAGCTTCGCCTCGCGCATCTCGTAATCGTCGATGCCGATCAGCAGCGCACGGTCGCCGGGAGAACGCACGGCCATCGGCAGCTCGGCGGCCGGCGCCTGAACCTCGGGCTGACTGCCGTCGGGCGAAGCGGCCGGTGGAGTCTCGGTCGTTCCCGCAGGCGCCTTCGAGCCGTCGGGCGGCGTGGTGATCGCAAGGTTGGCTTCGAGCTCTCCGGCCGGCGTCTGTTTTTGCGTCGTTCCGCCCGCCGGGTCGGTCGCTGCAGGCCGGCGCTTGGTGTCGATCGCCGCCACCTGGTCTCCGGCGGAAACCCCTGAGGTGTCGGGCGCGTTCGGCACGTCGCCGTCCGTCTTGGCGGCGATCCAGTCGCGGAAGGCGGCGACGCGGGTATAGACGCCGTAATGTTCGGCTTCGGCGCAGCCGGCGCCCCAGCTGACGATGCCGAGCTGAATCCAGCGCTTGTCGGGGCGCTGCGCGACCAGCGGCCCGCCGCTGTCACCCTGGCAGGCATCCTTGCCGCCCTCGGCATAACCGGCGCAGACATTGCGCTCGTCGATCGGGTTCATGCGCATCGAGCTTTCCCGATAGGCGGCGCGGCAATCCTCGCGAGAGACGAGCGGCAGCTCGACCTCCTGCAGTTCGGTCGGCAGGTATTTGTCATCCCAGCCGTGATCGGCCTTGGTGTAACCCCAGCCGGTGACGACGGCGGTGTGGCCGGGGCTTTCGACGGCCTCGTCCGAAGCGGAGGCGAGGATTGCCGGCTTCGAGACGGCGGGTTCGGCAAGCTTGATGAGGGCGATGTCGTTGGCGAAGACCTTGCGGTCGAAATCCTCGTGGATGATCACGTCTTCGACGGACAGCCCCGGCTTGTCAGGCCCGTCGACCGAGATCACCTTGTCGACCTTCTGCTTTCCCTCGACGATCAGCAGGTCGCGGGCGAAGAGATCCTGCTTGCCGGAACGGCCGCTGGTGACGCAATGGGCGGCGGTCAGGATCCAGCGCGAGGAGATCAGCGAGCCACCGCAATGGCCTCCGAAGCGGCCGCGCTGCTCGGGATCGGGCGCCAGGATCTTCACCTGCCAGGGCCATTCGCCTTTCTTCGCCGCCTGGCCGCCGATCACCCGCCCGCCATCCTCGCCGGCAAAATCCGTGTCCTGCTGCGCCAGGGCAGGAGCGGCCAGAAGCAGGAGGACGGCCGCAATGTTGAGGACCCTGCTGATCGACGTGCTCATAGCCTGGCTCCGGCGGAGGTATAGAGGACCGTAAATCCGACGCGTGCGCCCTCGGGAAGAAGTTCGCCGAGGTGTCTGGCGATGTTGCCGGCGGTGCGGCGCCTGTCGTTCTGTTTCAGGAATTCGACCAGACCAGGCATCGGCTGATCGGAGCTGACGGCGACGAGCAGGTCGGTGCCGAAGGGGGCGACGACGGAAAGATCGAGATCGAAGGTTGCAGACATCTCGGCATCGGCTTCCCTGTCGCCGGGATAGAGGAACTGCACGGTGCCGTCGCCGGTGACGTCGAACAGCACGAGCTTGCGGCCGGCAAGATCGGACACCGTGACGCCGACGCGCTCGCCGTCGCGATGGACCTTGTCGGACGGTGTCACCCGCACGGCTTGCGGGTTGGTCTCCGACAGCCGCTTCAGCGTGTCGAGCGCCGCCATCCGGTCGACGACGAAGGGCATGTCGCCGGCGCCGACTTCGGAGGCGACGACATCGCCGCCGGCGATCGCCTCGCGCTTTTGCGGATCGAAGACGAGTTCGGCATGGGCGCCGTCCGTCAAGTTGAACGGCGTGACGGCCGGATCGATACCCTGCAGTACCGGCTCGGAACCGAGGGCGGCGACGGTGATCGGGGCAGGCTCGGGCGGCGGTGGCGGCACATTCGATTTCTGCGCTTCCGCCGGGGCTGTCGTGTCATAGGCATAGACGACGGCGTGGTCGAGATCCGCCCCGGGCGGGCTTTGCGTGAAGATGTTCTGGCGCTGGTCGGTGAACTGATAGACCGACTGGCGGACATATTCGAACAGCTCGCGGCGGGTCACAGTGCCATCGCCGTTGCGGTCGGCCGCGCCTTCGAAGGCGCGGGCGGTAGCATAACTCAGCGCCCCGCGCTTCTGGGCGATGCCGGGAATCGATATCTCCGGCGATTTGGTGTTGTCGTCGACGGCGGCGAGGAAGGTCAGCCGCTTGTAGTCGAAGCCGGTGGAGAGGGCATCTGTTGTCGTCGAGATCGGCGCGAGGTCATCCTCCTCGATCGTATAGGACGGCGCCTGGCGCCAGGTGATCTCGGCGCCGCGCGGATCGACGTTACGGGTCATGCCGCCGGCATGGCAGGTATCGGCGATGAACAGGACCTCGGCGCCTTTTTGCTCCAGCCTGTGGATCAGCACCTTGAATTCGTCGCCGAAGATGCGCTCGCGCGATCCCGGCAGCCTCGTATCGAAGCCGGCCAGCACATAGACTTCGTCGCGGCCGCTCGGTTTGGAGCCTTTGACGCGTTCCGGCTCGCTCGATCCGTGGCCGGCGATGCCGAGCACGACGAGATCGCCCTCGCCTGCCCTTTGCGTGACGGCGCCGATCGCATCGAAGATGCCCTGGCGGTCGGCTGCGCCGTTCTTCAAGAGCGTCATGTCCTCGACACCGAGCGAGCGCAGCGACAGGGAAAGATCCTCGGCATCGGCGACGGCGCCGTGCAGCGGCGGGACATTGCGATAGAGATCGATGCCGATCAGAACGGCTCTGACCGTGCCACGCTCGGGAGCCTCGATCGTCCTGGCGAGGCTATCCGTGCCCGCCAGGGCAAGAAGGGCGAGTGCGGCGGCCATGGGAGCGAATATGGACATGGCCGGTTCCCCCTCGCCCCCTCTATTCGCGGCGCCATTCGACGCGGCGGTTGAGCGCGTCGATATCGTCTTCGGTGAGGTTGGCGGTGGCGGTGACGTCCACCGGCTCGGAGGAGCCGCGGCCTTCGGCATCGATCGTGGCGTCGATGCCGTGGTTTTTCAGGAAATCGGCAACGGCCTGGGCGCGGCGCTCGGAAAGCTTCTGATTATAGTCGTCGCCGCCCTTGCGATCGGTATGGCCGATGAGGATGACGCGGCCGGGCTTCTGCTCCTTCAGCGCTTCCAGCAATTCCTGAGCGGCCTCGGTGCCGATCGAGGTGAAGGTCGATTTGTCGAAATCGAAGGTGATCGGCACCGGGATGGAGACCGGCACGATGCCGCGCACATTCTCCGAATAGATGCCGCCGAGCACGCCACTGCGGTGGTCTTTTTCGGCCGGCACGAAGCTGCCCTGCGGATTGTCGCTGGTGGGATTAGCGGCGAGGATGCGGGCCTGGGCGGCGCGCTGGATGAGATCGGAGATGGTCTCGGCCGGCGGCGCTTTCGGCGTGCGGGTCTCGTTCTTGATGATCTCGATCGCCTGCTGGTAATCGGCGGCGGCATCGGCGAAGCGGCGGGCGGAGAAATAGATCTCGCCAAGCGTGGCGGAGGCCTGCCAGAGCACCTGCGGGCTGTCGGCGGCGACGAGCAGCGGTTCATACTCGGTGACCGGCTTGTCGGCCGCCATCATCTCCTGGGCGGCGGCGAGCCTGAGGGCTGCGACGCGGCGCTGGGCGTTCACCTGGAACTGGCCGCAATCGGCGCTGACGGCAATGGCATCGGCCTCGGAAGCGGCAGCGGTGATGTCCTTGGCGGCAACGGCGGTGTTCAGCTTGTCGAGCAGGGCGTTGCAGGCCGGCGTATCGGCATTGGCCACCTCGATCTCCTCGCCGGTCTGGCCGGGTTCGGCCGAACGGCCGAAGCTCAGCGGCGGCATCTTGATGCTGAAGCCGCCGGGAAGCTTGAATTGCGGCATCTTGATCTGCGGCATCGGCAGTTTCGGCATCTTGGTCTGGGCAGACTGGGACGGCTGCTTATAGGGCTGCTGATATTGGCTCGGTTGTTTATATTGGCTGGGGCGTGTGGATGATGTGGTGTCGGCGGGGCCGATCAGCTGCAGCTCGTCGGCAGCCAGCTCCTGGCCGGGCGCCAGATTGGTGACGATCTTGTATTTCTTCGGCGGCTGCGTCGTCGCCTGTTCGACCGGTTTCGGCGCCGGCTTCGGCTTTTCGATCACCTCGGGCTTCTTGGCGACCTCGGGTTTGACGACCGGCTTCGGCTTCGGGGCGGCCGGCGGTTTCGGCGCAACGGGCGGCTTTGCCGCCTGTTCGACCGGGGCGGGTTTTGCGGCGGGAACGGCGGCGACGGGCGGAACGACGGAAGGCGGCAGGGCCGCCGTGCTGTCGACGGTGGTCAGAGTCAGCGTTTTGCTGCTGATCTTGGTGCCGAGGCTGCGGGCTTCCTCGAGGCTGCGGGAAACGGCGTCCATGCCGCCGTCGATCGAGCGGAACATGCCGCTGCCGCTGCCGCCGAGATCGGCGAAGATCGTCAGCGGCTTGGAGGAATAGAAGACCTTGATCTGCTCCTGCCCGACCGGGCCCGAAACCTGCAGCCTGGCGCCGCTGGCCGGATCCGGCACCTGCACGCGCTTGCCGGCGGCGACGAGGGCATCGGTCTGGTATTTGTTCGGAAAGAGCTTGGTGACGGAGCCGTTCGGCGAGACGTTCAGCACCGTGACATAAGCGTTCTCGCTCGACTGGATGAAAAGGCCGACGACTTCGCCGACGGCGTATCTCGCCTCGGCGCGATCGAAGGTGATGCTGACCGGTCCGCTCTGAGCCGGCGCTTCCGTCAGCGTGCGTTCGTTCTGCGCCCCGACCTCGGGGATCGGCGAAAAAAGCGAAAGACATGTGGCTGCGGCTAGGATGGCTTTGCGGCTGAGCATCGGAACCTCCCCCTTCGAACAATCTCACACTGTGCTGAAGATGAGAATAGCACTGACCGGGGAAATTGGGATGGTCTTGCCTGTCTTGCTTGAGGGAGGGTTACAAATTATTTGGAGCCGGAAAGATTGAGCCAACGCGAGACGCGACAAGACTCGCGGCCGAAAATATCCGGCGTCCGTTTATAGTCGGACCGGACCAGGGAATGACGGTTAGTTCTTCGGCTTTTGGCCGGCGGATTTCAGAATCGAGATCAGGTCGCTCATTCCCTCCGGCGAGGAATTGTAGAGCCAGAGAATATCCGGATTGTTCGATGTGAATTCCTTGCCGGAGCCCGAGCCCATGTCGCGGCCGGGCGATGTCGTCTGCGGCAGCTTGCCTTGGCCCGGCGTCAGCCCCTCGGCGCGTTCATGGTCGGCGATGACAGCAACGGCGGCGGCAAAGGCCTTTTCATCGTGCTGGCGCAGCGCCGCAAGCGCGGGGTTTCGCGCCGCAAGCGCATCCTCAACCGGCCCGGCAAACCCGAGCCCAGGCATCCCAAGCGCCAGAGCCAAGCCGATCGACAAGCTTATGAGCCGTGATTTTTTCATCGTCGTCACATCCGTCCGAGGGGCGCCATCGCGCGACTAGAGCAGTTCCGTCTTTTGTACGGAATTGCTCTATCTCTATGTTTTCACGCAATTCCGAACGCAAAACCGCTGCACACTTTTGCTGGAATTGCTCTGGAACGACAATAGGGAGAGGCCGGATGGAAGGCAACGGCGCTCGGCGCCAATCGATTGGGAGGGTGGAAATCGGCTGGAGAGAGCTCAGAGTATCTTCAGCTGCTGCAGGCCGAGGCGGAGATTGCGCAGCATTTCGCCGAAGATTTCCTCGATCCTGCCGGTCGACCAGACCACCATCGTGCCATAGGGCGAGCGCTTGCGCTGCATGAAGCCGGCCGTCTCGAAATCGATCAGCGTCTTGCGGCAGGTCTCACTCGACATGACGGCGACCAGGAAACGGGCGAGATTGGACTGATCGATGGCGCCTGCCTTCTCAGTCCAGTTCTGGATCAGCCGCGGCTTGGTGTCGGCGGTGAACATCGAGGCCAGCGCCCGGTCCTGCGAAAGCCCGAGGCGCTGCAGCTTGGCCGGATCGCGGGTGAGCGACACGACGTAATCATTGTGCAGGTCGGCGAAGCGCTCGATATCCTCAGCCGTGTTGATGCCGAAGACCTTCATCGAATACAGAAACTCGGCCATCAGATAGGTCGGTTCGGAGCGCAGCTGCGCCAGATGTTTCTCATCCTTGCTGGCCGAGGCGGCGCAGACGCGATCGGAAAACCCGATCCTTGCCGCGCGCACCTGCTCCAACAGGCTGACATCGAGCGCCAGTTCGTCACCGTTCCAGTCCAGCATAGGCTTCCCTGCCAATAAAACTTCAAGACGATGAAGTTGTACTATCGCCGACGCCGATCTCCAAATCGTTTGGAAAGCAACGCCTTGCTGACGAGCCGCTTCTATCCTAACATTTTAAGGACTTGACGGTCATAAGGGGATGATGCCGAAAGTTGTGAACGGTTTTCGGACGACATCATTCTCTCACTCTTTAATTGTGAACAGGCTTCAGATTGAGGCCCACATGGCCAAAATGATCCTGTTCCGGGGTTCACGGCAATGCGCAGTTTCAGCTCGCATATTCTGATGGCCGCAGCGATCGCAATCGCCTGGCCTGTCCTCGCAAAAGACACTCTCATGATCGAGCTGCCGAGCGGCGACGGCGCCCGTTCGGTCGGCATCATCTCCGCCAATGAGGAGGTCGAAGCGTCCGGGCCGGCGGCGATCACCGTCGGCGACGACGGCACGGTCTACATCCTCGACCAGAACAACGGCCGCGTGCTCGCCGTCGACGGCGAACGCTCGCAGGCCGATCCCGAGATCCTGCCACTGCCCGAAAATACGGCGCCGGAGGATCTCGCCGTCGTCCACAATGAACTCTACCTCTGGTCCGACGGCATCGTGCCGCTCGAGCGCTCCACGGGCGCCGATGGCCGCTCACAGACTCTGCGCGCCATCGACGGCGGCGATGCCGACGACTACACCCGCTCGGTCTTCGCCTCGATGGGCTCGGTGCCGCCCGGCCCGCTGAACAGCATCGTCGACGAGATCGGCCGCAGCACCAGCCGGCCGCAAGCCCGCCCGCCGGTCGTTCAATACGTGCCGAGCCGCGGGCTCGGCGATATCGTTGCCGAAGTCTCGGCGGCAAACGACAAGGCGGAGATCCTGCTGCGGCGCGCGAGCTCGGAGGAGAATTTCCTCTCGCTTCAGCTCACCGGGGAAAACCGCATCGGCACCGTCGAACTTCTCGACATCGACACGACAGGCAGACCCTACGCGCTGGTCGAGCTCGTGCCCGCCGACCGGCCGGAACGGACGGGCATGCTGGTGGTGCGCTTCACGCCGAACGGCGTTCTGGAGCGCGTCTATGATCTGCCGATCGAAGCCGGCACCGTCTTCTCAAGGCGGTTCGTGGCGATCGGCCCACGCGGCGACGTGCTTTTCCTTCGCTCGCAGGAGAGCCGGGCGCAGGTGCTGAAACTCGAGGGGCGCGAGCCCGGCCGCAAGCTCGCCGTCGCCAGGCCGGCCAAGCCATCGATTGCGGCCAAACCCGGAAAGCTGCCGAAGGTGGCGATCCTGCCGAAATCGCGCGGCGACGTCATCGAGCGGGCGATCGGCTTCGAGACGTTGAACTGGCTGGTGACGCCGGCGGCCTATGGCAAGGATCCGGGGCCGGCTTGCGTTAACATGAACCGCCTGCGCCGGCCGTTCTATCTGATCGGCAAACGCGGCCAGACGGTGAAGGGCGTGCCCTATTGCTGGGGCTGCAAGACACCGCTCGAGGATTTTACCAATGGCGTCATCGACGGCCAGACGGCCGGCAACGTCTGCACCAAGAGCGCGCCGCAAACCAATATTCTCGGCGTCGACTGCTCCGGCTTCGTCAGCGAAGCCTGGGGGCTGAAGATGCATGTCTCGACGCGGGCGATCCCTGGTATCACCAGGCGGCTTGCCGATCCGTGGTCGCTGCAGCCTGGCGACGCGCTGAACCGGCCGGGGTCGCATGTCATGCTGTTCATGCGCTTCACCGACGACCGCAAAGTGGAAGTGATGGAGGCAACGCCCAACGCCTGCAAGGGCCGCGTCTGCCGCAACACCTATTCGCTCGGTAGCCTGCTGCTGCGCGGCTACCAGCCGGTGCGCTTCAAGGGGTTGGATGGCTGAACGGCCGGGTGGCTGCAGGGTGCAGTATTACGGCTGGACGCAAACAAACGTTGCGTCCAGCACGGGCGTTTGGATAAGATTGCCAACGGTTACAGCACGAATTCCGGAAGTCCGATCAAAGGCTGCGTCTTTGCAGCGTCGACCGAAAGCGCCGCGACGGCAGCGGCTGCCGCTGGCGAAGCCAGCGAAAGCTCATCCGGTATCGAGATCATTCTGATATCGAGCTCGGCATAGTCCACGGTGTAGTATCCGGTTGCGTCCTGAGACAGGACATCCCGCCTGATCAGCAGCAGGTCTTGCGCCATCGTACCGACAAAGAGCGGCCCGCCCCAGATGTAACGGAATGCATAGATCGGGATACCGGCAGGGGACGTGCCGAGGCGACGAATATCCGTCTTCAGACGGCGATCCGAATTCCACCCGCCGGTGGTACCGGCCCCAGGATCGCTGCCGCCGGAGTCACTCCCGGAACTACCACTGTCGGAGCCGCCGCCCATTCCGGATGAGCTGCTTGAGCCGCCGGAACCCTTGTCCGATCGAGCAAAAGTCGACTCCTGGTCATTGCTTTTTGCGACGACCCTTTTGACGGTCGGCGTCTTTTTGCGGGTCGGCTGCGCCGGCTCCTGATTCGCGAAGAGCGTCTTGCCACCGGGGTCGAAGATGCAGCCCTGCAGTATGGCTCCCGAGCCGGCGATGAAGGTCGAGCAGAGGAGTACACGAATGAAGACTTTGCTGGTCATGTCAGGCGCCCCCGGGATCACCGTTTAAAAAAGATCATATCGCGGATTTCGCTTTGCCCACGTCGCCTTCGCAAGAAGCGTCAGCCTCTCGTTCAGCGACTTCGTCTTCGGCAGAGCCTTCAGTTCCTGCGCAGTCAATTCCGCCGAAAACGACTCTGCGGCCTTCTTTTTGGCAGGCTCGGCCAAGGATGCGAGTTCCTTGTCCGACTGCTTTTTGGGATCGCCGGTTCCGGGTCTGTTGAGTGCGCTTGCAAGAGCGAAATAGTGAGCAGCGGTCACGAGGTTTTCAGCATCCGAACCGTCGCCCTTGGCCATCTTGGCCCGTTCGAACGCGCTCCAATAGTCGCCGCGCTCGGCGCCCATTTCCAGCCAGGAGAGGGCTGCAGCCTCGTCCTTAGGCACCCCTTGACCGTCTCTGTACATAAGGCCGATGTTGCGCGGGGCATAAGGCTGGCCGCCATCCGCTGCCTTTTTGAAAAGCTCCAGCGCCTTCTCAAGGTCCTGCGGCACGCCTTTGCCGGCGCGATAAATCATCCCGAGGCTGTTCATCGAATAGATGTCGTCTCTCTTGAGGCCCGACTCGTAAAAGCGAATGCCGCGTTCCATGTCGGCCGGGATGTTGACGCCGTTCGAGAAGATGTAGCCAAGTTCGTTCATTGCATAAGTGTGGCCGAGGTCGGCTGCCTGGAGCATAAGCTTCAGGCCTTCCTCGGTGTCGGCTTTCACACCGCGGCCATAAAACAGGCTTTTGCCATAGGCATAGAGCGCGTAGGGATCGCCCTTCTTCGCGCCGATCGCGGCTATCTCGCTCGATTTGGCGAGATTTGCCGGGACGGACGCTCCGACGAGATAGAGCGAGGCGAGTTCGGAAATCGCCCTGACATGGCCGGCATCCATCGCCTTCTTGATCGTCGCAAAGGCCGTCTTGGCGTCGCGGTTGGCAAGCTGGGCGCGACCGAGCTGATAAACGAAGCGGGCAACGCCGGGATAGGTCTTCACCGCATCCTCGCAGGCGGGCAGCGCGACGGCAGGATCGATTTCATTCGGCAGCTTGCCGGCGGTCACGCCCTGCAGGTCGAGGGGAGCGGCAGCTACGCTATCACAGTCATCAAGCGTCGGTTTAAAGGTGACGGTAGCGGGCGGCAGGTCGTCGTTGGCGGCCTGCAGCGTCAGGGCGAAAGGCTGGTTTTCGGTGCCGATCTGCGGCTCGTAGGACAGCGCCGGAATATCGGCTGCCTCAAGCACGTGGCCGGGCCCGATCACCCGGTCGCCGGCGCGCAGCGTGCCCTTGTCGGGCAGGGCTGCGACCTTGAAGGTCATCTCCGCGGCCGATGCAGGGACTTCAGGCAGATGGGCTTTGACGGGACCGACGCCGATCGTCGTGTCGATGTCGCGCGGCAGCGATTTCAGATAGGCGCCGGCATCGGCAAGCCGCGCCTGCTTTTGCTGTTCGAGCTGGGCGAGCTTGGCGCCGGCATCGGCCGAGACGGTGATGGCGACGACGCCCTGCGTCGCCTGGCCATAGGGATCGCTCACGGAATAACCGATCAGGCCGACCGTTCCGGCGGCAACGCCCGATGAATCATAGCTCAGCGCCGTCAGTGCTGCGGCCGGCAGCTTGGCGCCCTGCTCGACCGGCTTGCCGTCGAAACTGAGCTTGCCGGTCTGGGGAAGCTGGTTCAGCGTGACGAGCAGCGCCGCGCCGGATTCGTCATGCGGCGGGGCGATCGGCAGCCTGGTCGCGGCAGCCCCCTCCGGTACACTCACCTGCTGCATCGGTTCGACGCTCGGCGGCGGCGGGGCCGGGATGAAATAGAAGCTGTCCATCAGCGAGGAATTTTCCCAGGGGACCTGCTTGCCATTGGTCATGGCGATCACGTCGCGCCGCACATCGGTCAGGACCTGGCGGATTTCCTTGTTCGGCTCGCTGGCGCGCTTGATGAAGGATTCGGAATAGGGGCTCAGCGCCCCCTCGCCATCGAGCGCCACCTGGCCCGGCTCGGTCGAGAAGGCAATCAGGCTGCCGAGATCGCTGTCGATGCGCGCCAGGCCGCGCGTGGCGCCGACCGGTTCCAGCTTTTCCGCCATCCAGAATTTCTGCGCATTGAACGGGTTGTTGCGGCAGGCATCGAGAAAGATCAGCTGCACGCGCGAATTCTGCTTGAGGTGGTTCAGGATGAGATCGAGCGGCATGGTCTGCGTCTCGACGTCATAGGGCGTTTCCAGCGTCGCATCGACCGGCACGATGAAATTCTGTCCGCCGACCTGGATGCCGTGGCCGGAATAATAGATGAGACCGGCCTCTGCATTATTGGCCGAGCGCAGGAAGCTGCGCACCGTGTTCTCAAGTCCGATGCGATCGACATTGATGCCGATCGTCACGTCGAAACCGGCTCTGCGCAGCGTGTTCGCGACTTCCTGGACATCATTGGCAGGATTGGGCAATGAGGGCAGCGTCTTATAAACGGAGTTGCCGACGATCAAGGCAACCCGCCGGCCGTCCTGGTCACCGGATGCGGCGACAGCGGGCTGTTCAAGCCCGAGAAAGACCAATGCTGTCAGGAAGATCAGCAGTATAGCCGCAAGGCGGTTCTTTCCGTGAAACTCGGGCATAGCTCCACCGCAGATAGTACTGGTTGGACGATTTATTGCCGGCCAAATAAAAATATTCCCCTGACTGTAAAAAAGCAAGTTTGGTCACTTCCAAGGCAATTGGAGGGCTCCCAAAAAATGTATCGGCGAGCGTCAATCCATAGTAAATCTGAACCATTACCGAGGCTTATACGAATGCAGGACTACCCGCTAACTGTTGCGGGGTGATCGAGGGCTGCCTCGCCGGGGCCGCTTGGCCGCGTGATAACTAATCGGGATTTCATGCTCGCCGATCACCGAGGCCTGCTGCTTCGTTTGTGCGTTCATCGCCATCACCAGCGCCCGCACCCCGCGACGCTATGGCAGAGACAGCGGCACACTCACTGAAAAAAGTTTTTGTAAAAAAAATTTCTCACAGAAACTTTTCTCGTTATCTGGAGAACGGCTCTTCAATCCAATTAATCCAACTCATTTATGGGCTTGCGCGTCCTGATCGCTGGAAGCCCTGAAATAAAAGCCTGGCCCGCTCGCATTTTTCTTACAACGCGATTTGGAAGAGGTTTCTCCTTCTTGAAATATTTATTGCAAAGCTCGGTCATTGCGCTCTTAATTGAAAAAAAGGAACCATATGAATGCTCACAAGGTCCGAACGCGCATCCGCGCCATTTTCGCCTGAAGCCCTGCTCGACGGGTTTCAGCCCAGCTTCGAATTCGAGCCGGTCAATCCCTTGCCGGAAGAGGAATTCGCGGAACGTCTGCGCCATGTCAGGCGCGAGGCCACCATGGCCGGCCATGACCTCATCCTCGCCCATGCCGATTCCATCGGTTCCTACCGCGTGTCGAATTCCTATTTGCGCTACATCTGCGACTGGATGCGCGAAGGCGTGCTCGTCATTCCGACGGACGAGGATCAGCCGATGGCGCTGTTCTCCTTCTTCAGCAGCTCCGTCCTGCTGCCGCCGGCCGGCGAACCGGTGCTCGTCGACGATATCTGGCAGATCGGCACCTGGGGGCGCGAAACCTATAATCGTCCCGGCCGCACCGTCGATCGGGTCGTCGAGGCGGTTGCCGCGCATCTGGAGGGACGGGGATTTGCCTGCAGCCAGATCGGCCTTTTCGGAGACGCCACGTCCTCACCTTATTGGGACGGCCTGAAGGCCAGCCTGCCGCGCAGCCACTTCGTTGCCGATGCGGGCATCATCGAGCGGATGCAGCGGCGGCGCAGCAAGCGCGAGCAGGCGATCGTGCGCGCAGCGGCGCAACTGGCCGATATCGGCATCCAGGCCGCCTATCACGTCACCCGCCCGGGCGTGACCGATCACCAGATCTATGCCGCCTTCACCTATGCCCAGATGGCGCGCGGCGGCGAGTGGGGCGACGGCTATCAGATAGGGGTCAATCGTTTCGGCACCCATTGCGGCAAGCCCTATGGCCATGTCGTCAGCCCCGGCGACCTCGTCAATCTCTATATCTCGAGCGTCAGCTATCACGGTTACTCCGCACAGATCGCCCGGATGATCGCCGTCGGCGAGATCACCGACGAGCAGGAGGAAGTCCTGCAAATGTGCGTCGAAGGCGTCGAGGCGGCGGCGGCGCGCGTGCGCCCGGGCGTCTTGGTCTCCGAAGTCGCGAACGCATCCTTCGAGCCCTATATCCGCCGTGGATACCTGAAATCGGCCGACAGTCGAACGATGCCTTATAACTGGCAATCGAATGAGGACGGATCGCCCCGCCAGATCCCGCGCAGCTACGTGGCTGACGCCGATTGGGAGCGGCAGGGGCGGCGGCTGATGCATGTCTATCCCGCCACCAGAGGGCCGCACAATCCCAATGTCGGCCATTCCGTCTCGATGGCCAAATTCAAGCCCTACAACATCGCCTCCAACAATCATGACCGGCTGGAGGAGGGCATGACCTTCGTCCTGCATTCGCAGTGGCTCGATCCGCTGGTGGCGGGCTGCAATGTCGGCGACTGCTATCTCGTCACCGACGACGGCTGCGAGAATTTGAGCTGCAACACGCCGCTCGCGCCACACCGCGTCAAGGCCTGATCCAAGAACAACGAAACGTCGACAAAACAAACAAAAGAGGTGAACGAAAATGAATAGAATTTCCCTGCTCTCCGGCGCCTGCGCCGTCATCATGGCATTGGCTGCGGCAGCACCTGCCATGGCGCAAGACAAGGTGAACCTCGTCGTCTCGAACTCCCAATGGCTCGACGCCCTGCGCGGCGAAGCACTGTGGAAGGCGGTCAAGAATTACGAAAAACATGCACCCAACGTGCAGCTCGAATCCCTCGGCATTCCGTCGAAAGATTATGGCGATCGGCTGATGACCGAGTTCGGTGCCGGCCAGGGGCCAGACGTCGCAATCATCCAGGAAGGCGTCTTCTTCGCGCTGGCCGATGCCGGCCTTCTCGTCGACGTCGGCTCCGCCACGGAAGGCGTCACGCTCAACGCCACGGCGAAGAACGGCATTGTCGACGGGGTGACACTCGGCGTTCCCTGGCAGCGGGCGGCCTACGCACTGATCTATAACGGCAAGCTGACCGAAGCGGCCGGCGCCGCCGTGCCGAAAACCGTCGAAGAGCTCATCGAAAACGCCAAGACCGTTCAGGACAAGACCGGCACGATCGGCTTCACGGCACGTCACCAGATCAACGACTTTTCCGGCTTCTACATGGATTTCCAGAGCTGGGCCTATGGCTATGGCGTCAACTGGGTGAATGACAAGGGCAAACTGACGATCAACACGCCCGAAGCGGTCAAGGCCGTGGCCGAGTTCAAGAAGATGTATGACGCAAAGATCATCCCTGTCGGTGACGACATGCCGACCCAGCGCACGCGCTTCAAGGAAGGCCGCGTCGGCTTCAGCATCGACAACTCAGGCGGAACGCTGAACATCGGCTCCGGCGGCACGATCAAGAGCACCGACATGCACGCTGCCCCCCTGCCCTTCCCCAATCCGGGCGCCCATCAGCAGATCTATGTCGTCGTCAACGCCAACAGCAAACATCCCGACGAAGCCAAGGACTTTCTGAAATGGCTGATGAGCCCGGAAGGCCAGGCCGATCTGCGCAAGGCGTCCGGCCCGGACATGCTGGCAACCGACGTGCCGCTGACCGAAGAGTTCGTCGCCGCCAATCCCTGGGCTCCGGTCTTCGCCGAAATCGCACAGAAGTCGCGCTCGGTGCTCATTCCCGGCTACGAGGTCGAGACGACGCAGATCATGCGCCCCGTCATGGAAGCCGTCGAGGAAGTTTTGATCAAGGGCACCGATCCTGCCGCGGCGCTGGCAAAGGCTCAGGAGAAAGTCGACGGCATGTTCTGACGAACGAGCCGCTGCTCAACAAGGAAATGAGCCATGACTGACCAAACCCTGCTGGAGCGGCCCCTGGCCGTTCCAGCATACTCCACCGGAAAAACCACGGCCCGCAGGCGGCTGAACGGACTTCTGCCCTACGCCTTCGTCATCCCGCCGGCCCTCTATCTGCTGGTGTTCATGTTCTGGCCGCTCGGCAAGCAGATCTATCTGAGCCTGACCCGCACGCGGCTCGCCAACCCGAACCGCAGCAGCTTCATCGGATTGGGGAATTACGAAAGACTGCTCGACAATCCCGATTTCTACACGACGCTGCAGATCACCCTGATCTATTCCGTCATGGCCGTGGTGATCGGCGTCGCCGTCGGTCTCGTCGCAGCGCTTGCGCTGAACCGCCCATTTCCCGGGCGCACTCTGGTGCGCGGCATCCTGCTATTCGGCTGGGCGGTTCCCAATGTCGCCGCAGCGCTCGTGTGGCTGTGGATCTTCAACGAGCGCTCGGGCATCCTCAACACGATCGTCACCGGTCTCGGCCTCGAGCGGATTTCCTGGCTGACCAGCACCGAGATAGCCCTGCCCTCGATCCTGCTCGTGACGGTGTGGCAGGTCGCGCCTTTCGTCATGCTGGTGATGCTGGCTGCCCTTCAATCCGTTCCGGAAGAGGTGAAAGAGGCGGCGGTCGTCGACGGCGCCGACAAGCTCAACGTTTTCAAGTCGGTGACGCTGCCGCACATCCTGCCGACATTGCAGCTCGTATCCCTGCTCGTCATGGTCTGGTCGATCCGCCGCTTCGACATCATCTACCTGCTGACGGGGGGCGGCCCGGTCGGCAGCACCAGCACCCTGATCGTCAAGCTGCGGCAGGTCGCCTTCGAGAACCATGACCTCGGCCTCTCCAGTACCTACGGCGTGGTCGGCCTGATCCTGGCGCTCTCGGTCGCCGCGATCCATGCGCTCTTCAATCACCGCCGCCAGAAAACGAGTTCGCGATGAGCAATTTCCATCAAATCCCGACCCGCCTGCTGCATATCCTGCTCGTGCTGGTGCTCACAGTCTTCGGCGGCTTTCCGATCTACTGGATGGCGACAACGGCGTTGTCGCTGAATTCCGAGCTCTATAACAGCGGCCAGGTGCCATGGCCGCAGCTTGCCAACCTGCCTGATATGATCGCCGAACTCGCCCAGCTGCCGCTGATGCGCTGGCTGATGAATACCAGCATCGTTGCCGTGGGAACCACCCTCCTCAGCCTGGTGCTCGGCGCCCTTGCCGGCTATTCCCTCAGCCGCTTCAAGTTCCACGGCAAGAGCATCCTGGGCTTCCTGATGTTCATGACGCAGGTGGTCCCCGAGGCGCTGATCCTGGTGCCGCTCTATGCGATGTTCATCACGCTCGGCCTTCTCAACAGCCTGTTCGGGCTGGTGCTCGCCAATGTCGGCTTCTCGCTGCCTGTGGCTGCCTTCATCATCAAGGGCGCCATCGACGCCGTTCCCTACGAGATCGAGGAATCGGCCGTCATCGACAATTGCCCGCGCATCAGCGTGCTGACGATGATCATCCTGCCGATCATCGCGCCTTCGATGGCGGCGGCCGCGGTGATTTCCTTCTTTGCCGGCTGGAACGAATATCTCTTCGCCGCCACCTTCCTGATGGACAGAGACCTCTGGCCGGCCAGCGTCGGGCTCGCATCCTTCGTCGGCCAGTACGAGACGCCGCTTTCGGCAGTCATGGCGGCGGCCTTGATCTTCAGCCTTCCGGCCGTCGTCTTCTTCCTTCTCATTCAACGCAAGATCGTCGCCGGCATCACCGCCGGTGCAGTGAAGGGATAATCCCCATGCCTCAGATCACCATGAAAGGCGTCAGCAAGAATTTCGGCGACGTCACCGTCATTCCCCGGTTCGACGCCTCGATCGATGACGGCGAATTCCTCGTCCTCCTCGGCCCCTCGGGTTGCGGCAAGTCCACCCTGCTGCGCATGATCGCCGGACTGACCGACATCAGCGCGGGAACCCTCAGTTTCGACGGTGAGGACGTCAACGACTGGACGCCCAGCCGGCGCGGCGTCGCCTTCGTGTTCCAGTCCTATGCGCTTTATCCGCATATGACGGTGCGCGAAAACATCGCCTTTCCGCTGCTGATGGATGCGTTCCGCAAATGGCATCACATCCCGCTCCTCAGCAGCATCATGCGCTGGAAGCTGATGCGCCGCCCCGATATCGTCGAGCGCACCAACCAGATCGCCGAACAGCTGGAACTCGCGCCCTTGATGAACCGGCGCCCTGCGAGCCTCTCCGGCGGCCAGCGCCAGCGCGTCGCGCTCGCCCGTTCGCTGGTGCGCAATCCATCGCTCTATCTCCTCGACGAACCGCTCTCCAATCTCGACGCCAAGCTGCGCACGCAGATGCGATCGGAAATATCCACCCTGCATCAGCGCGTGCGCAAGACCTTCGTCTACGTCACCCATGACCAAGTCGAGGCTATGACGATGGCGACGAAGATCATCGTGATGAACCGCGGCGAGATCCAGCAGATCGGCACGCCCGATGAGATCTACGAGCATCCGGCGAACACCTTCGTCGCCCGCTTCGTCGGCGCGCCTCCGATGAACCTTCTTCCCGTTTGGCGGCAGGGGCAGCAATTGACGCTCGAGGCCGGCGCGACCTTTACGCACCCTAGCGAAGTGCCAGTCGAGAAGGAACTGATCCTCGGGCTGCGGCCCGAGCGGCTGAGACTGCAATCGGCGGAGCAGCCGGGCCTTCCCGTCGAGGTGAGCCTGGTGGAAAAACTCGGCGCCGAAGTCATCCTCGGATGCCGTATCGTCCATCCCGGCGACAGGCAATCCGGCGCGCTCCTGCGGCAGGATCTGGTCTTCGTGCGCATTTCCGGCAATCCGCATATCGCGATCGGCACGCGGGCTTCGCTCGGATACGACGCGGCTGACGTGAACTGGTATTCGTCACAGACCGGCAAGGCGCTGAATCCGGCTCCCGCTCCCCTGCTCTCCTGCAGCGCCTGAGGAGATCACATGTTCGATTTTCATGTCGCCGCAACCGGCCACAGCCTGAACTATCTTCCGCATTATGTCGCCGTGCGGCAGGGCTTCTTCGAGGCGGAGGGACTGCGCGTCACCGTCAGCGTGCCGCGTCCCTGGGATCTGGTGCTCGACGAACTCCGCCGGGGAACCGCCCAGGCTGCGCTCGGCGGCATCTGGGTGCCGTCGATGTATCTCGGCCGCGGCACGCGCTTTACCCCCTTCGCCCAGATCGCCGCCCGCGCGCCGCTGGCCGTCCTCGGGCGGGAAAGGCCGGAAGAGTTCAACTGGGAAAGGCTGCCCGGAAAGGTGGCGCTGATGAAGGGCAGCAATGGCGCCAGCGTCGGGCTCTTCTTCAAGCAGTGCCTGCGTGAGCGTGGTATCGATCCCAACCAGGTCGGCTATATCCAGGATCTTGACGGCGCCATGCTTTCGGAGCTTTTTCACGGCGGCATGGGCGATTATCTGATCGTCGATTACCCGAATGCGCTGCGGATGGAGGCGGAAGCTCGCGGCCATGTCGTGCAGCCGCTTGCCGTCACCGGAGGCAACGTACCGTGGAGCGTCTATTACGCGCTCGGCGAGAACGACCCGCAGCGCCAGGAAATCCAGACGCGTTTCGCCCGCGCCCTCAATCAGGGCATGGAATGGATCTTGGCGCGGGATCCGGAAACCTATGCCGATTTCCTCGCCGAGACCTTCCTCAGCCTGCCCCTGAACATCATCCTGTCCGCGGCTCGGACCTATATCGCCCACGGCATGTGGACGACGCCGAGGATCGATGCGGATGGCTATCGCCGCTGGCAGGAAGGCATCACGGCAGGTCATCTCACCGCGGCCGCGATCCCCTATGAACAACTGATCGATCCCGTTCCGACCCGGCAATGGCAAAGGGTTCAGGAAACAGCATGAAAATAGCCGTCATCAATCCGAACACGACGGTCGAGATGACCCGGGTGATCGGCGTTGCCGCGGCGCGATCGGCCGCACCAACGACCGAACTCCTGATCCGCCAGTCGAACCATGGCCCTTCGGCGATCGAAGGCCCGTTCGACGGCGCGGTCTGCCTGCCCGGCCTGCTCCAGGCCATTCAGCAGGCCGAGGCCGACGGCGCGCGAGCCCATGTGATCGCCTGTTTCGACGACACCGGACTGGATGCGGCACGCGCGCTGTCGCATCGCCCGGTCATCGGCGTCGGCGAGGCGGCGCTCCATGTCGCAAGCCTCGTCGCCCAGGAATTCTGTGTCGTCACCACCCTTTCCAGATCGGTGCAGACGCTGAAAATGAACATTCTGCGCTACGGATTCGAGCGGCGCTGCCCGCAGGTTCTGGCAAGCGACATTCCCGTGCTCGATCTTCACCGGCCGGAAAGCGGAGCGCGTGAGAAAATCTCCGACCTCATCATGCGAGCGATGGAAAACGGAGCCGAGGCCGCGGTTCTGGGCTGCGCCGGCATGGCGGCTCTGGCCGCGACGCTGCAGCAGGAGCTCGGCATTCCGGTCATCGACGGCATCGATGCCGCCGTCCGCCTGGCGGAAATGCTGGCGGCATCAGGGCTTGCTCCCTCGAAGCGCCGCGGATGGGCCTTCCCATCGCGCGCCGGCGATTTTCTACAAAAGGATTAGCTTTTCGGCCGCGGCGTTTCCCGTTTCGGCGTGGCGACATCGTCGATCAGCTCGACCATCCGGTCGATCCTGCGGAACCGTTCGACGCTGAGTTCGCCGAGCCGCGCCGCGACGGTCCAGGAAATATAGTCGATCATCGTCGCGGCGGCGGTGAAGGAATTGAACGCCGCCAGCGAATGACAGCGGCATCGAATGACATGGTCGGCAGCCTTGGCGCTTTCGGCGGCACTGATATCGGTGATCAGAACCGCAATCGCACCGGTCGTGCGGATTTCGTTTAGAAGCAGGGGAAGCTTGCGCGGCCGGCGGCGGAAGGCGAAGCAGATCACCAGATCGCCCTCGCGAATGCCCGACAATTCATGCGCCATCGAGGTGCCCGTTGCGGGCAGGACCCGCACGTCGTTCTTGATCAGGCCGAGATAATGCGCGGCGTAATGGGCCAGGCCGAAACCGTTGCGCATGCCGACGACGAAGATGCGCTCGGCCTCGATGCAGGCGCTGCAAATGGCATCAAGCGTCTCCGGCGACGTTCCATCTGCGGTGGCGCGAATGTTGTCGATATTGGTCTGCACCACTGCCGCCAAAGTCGGGATTTCCGCGGCGTGCTGCGCGGTATCGATCGCGCCGCCCTGCGGCGATCCCCAATGGATCGCCTCACGGATCTCGCGCTTGGCGGCTGGATAAGAGGAATAGCCGAGGGTGCGGATGAGTCTGGCAGCCGTCGCCGTCGAAACGCCCGCCTTTCGGGCAAGCTCGCCCGCTGTATAGAGGGCGAGGTCCATCTGATGCTCGAGCATCACATCGGCCAGACAGCGCTCCGATGGGGAGAGGCTGGCGTAAGCGGAATAAATTCTCGATTCCAGCGATCTGGTCGGCTGTGGGCTCAGTACGTCACTCGTTCGCTGGGAACACAAGATTGCCGGCCTCTATCCATAAATTTGTCTCCACTTTTTATCTTATGTTTCTCAGGGCCCGGTCAAGGAGAGGCTTGCTGGGCGTTTGCTGCCGGCGCGGTAGACCAACGATAAATCGCGCCGATGGGAATCGAAGCAGGGACCTCATACAGTTGCCGGTCGTTCAGACCAGCCTTGCACCGCCGTCAACGTGTAGGACCTCACCGTTCATCCAGCCGTTTGCCATGAGAAAGACGACGGCGGCGTTTTGCTCCCGTCCTTGCGAAATCGCCACCCCTCGCCGCCGCCCTTACTGTTTGCCTTTGCATCGGCCAGCTCGGTGGCGAGCAAGCCCGCGGCGTCCTTATCCGCCGGGAAAATCTCAAGCAGAGTCTTTCCCAGCATCTCATCTTCAGTCCAGCCAAGCAGATTGCGGGCCCCTTTGCTCCAACTGATGACAATTCCGTCCACGACTAAGATAATGATGCCGGTATCGACTGCACTGTCGAGGATCTGCTGAAGTCGCTCGGCAGGCGGGTACGTGGATGAGGTCGTCTCCTACCATTGGAAGTGGAATAAGGGCGAATTGGCTCCAAAGTATCACAAGCATCTTCCTGGTCCAGTTGCTCTGGCGCCGTGGCAATTGGAAAGGCTGCGCCAGACGTCTTATCTTCATAGAAGATCATTTATTGCTCCGACGTCGGACGTATTGGAGTGGAGAACGAGGCGTAGATTTCGTCACCAAATGGTGCTATCCATAACACCATAATCAGGAAGAAAATGATGCGATCGACTATCAATCTCGACGACACCCTAATGGAAAGGGCCAGGTCCCTAACCGGCACGAAAGAAACCGCCGCTCTGGTCCGCCAAGCTTTGGAGACGCTTGTTCGTGTGGAGTCGGGAAAACGCCTCATCGCTCTCGGCGGAACTATGCCGGATGCGGAGGCAGCCCCACGCCGCCGGAGCGCAGCTGCCAAGTGATACTTGCCGACACTTCCATCTGGATCGATCATTTCCGGCATGCCGATTCAGAGCTGCGTAGGATTATTGAGGACGATCGTCTCTTATGCCACCCAGCCATAATCGGAGAGCTCGCACTTGGCAGCCTTCGAAATCGTAGTAGCGTCATAGCTTTCCTGGCGGCTCAGCGCGAAGCGCTCGTTGCGACGCACGACGAAGTCATGATGATGATTGACCGCCACGCCATTTTCAGTATGGGCATTGGCTACACAGATGCCCACTTGATGGCCTCAGTTCTCCTCGATCAACGAGCGGCCTTATGGACCAGAGACAAGCGTCTGCGGGCAGCGGCCGAAAAGGCGGGCGCTTCACTGCACGCCCCTGACAACGCGCGAAACTAAATGCCGTATCGAAGCGCTCATGCTGGACGGGAGCAGCCTGAGCGCAGAGCTCCGATCGACAGATAATGCGATCATTTTCGCCTAAAAGTGAACACTATAGCAACAGCCGGGCACAAGCCCTCGAAGCTCTCGCCGTGCCGTCGATATAGGAGCTCCAGCGCTGGCCGGTGCTCAACCGCCTCGAGTTCGAACCTCTCGATCAGGTGCAGTTGCCCGGCAAGGCGGGATAGCGGTCGAGTGAAGAGTGTCTGGCAAACAGTCGCAATCACTGCTGCGAGCAGGTGCGATGGCGCCAATGATGAAGATCACTCGTTCGGTATTGGCATCGATATCACTGGCAAAGGTCGCACGCGGTATCACGGTGATCAGTCGCCAATCTTCGAAAGGCAACTTGCCCGACGACACGAAGACCGGACCGAGGATTTATCTGTCGACCTGCGTCCGAAAGCTGTCAAGGCGCCAGGAGCTCAGTAAACCTGCTCAGCCTTGATATGCTTGGCGATAGCCCGACACCGACGGTGCAGTGATGCGCTGGGCCCTGCTCGCAGCTTCTTTGTGTTGCCTATTTCGAAAATGGGCCCGCACTGCGGCGCCGGGTTACGCCTATTTCTGCTCCGCCTTTCCCGGCTGCTTCGTGGCTGCCTCTACAGCGCCGCCCTGCAAATCCGCCTCGTCCCCGACAATGGCGGCAGCCTCATCGAGCAGGACGTCCTTGGCCTTTTTGCGGGCATTTTCCATGGCGATATCGGCGGTCAGGCTGCGCTCGTCCGCCTGCAGGCCATCGTCGCCGGCAAGATCTTCGCCATCGCCGGCTTCGGCGCGAGCCTTGAACCGAGCTTCCCGGGCGGCCGCTTCCTTGCGGCGTTCGGCTTCGTTCAGGGAAACGACGCCCTTCTCGCGCTGCGCCTTCAGATCGGCGATGTCCTGCAACAGACGCTGGAAATCCTGATCGCTCTTGATCCGCGCATCGTGGCGGCTCTGCAAAGCCGGCAGCAACGCCGTAACATCGCCTTCCGGCGCGTATTTCGCCGGCTTGATCTCCGCCCACGGCAGGGCATTGTCATAACTGGTCTCGCCGAAGCTCGCAGGATCGGACAATGCGGGCAGGCTGACATCGGGGGTGACGCCGCGCAGCTGCGTCGTGCCGCCGTTGATCCGGAAAAACTGGGCGATCGTCACCTTCAGCTCGCCGAATTCGGGTTTGCTGTTGTGAACCACCTGGTCGAGATCGACGACCGTCTGAACCGTGCCCTTGCCGAAACTGGGCTCGCCGATGATCACCCCGCGGCCGTAATCCTGGATCGCCGCGGCAAAGATCTCCGAAGCCGAGGCCGAGCCGCGGTTGATCAGAACCCCCAAGGGACCTGTCCAGGCCGGCGTTGTCAGGTCGGCGCTCTTGACCTCGATCTTGCCGTTGCCGGCGCGCTGCTGAACGACCGGGCCCTTGCCGATGAAGAGACCGGTGAGATCGATCGCCTCATCCAGCGAACCGCCGCCATTGTTGCGCAGATCGATGAGAACGCCATCGACCTTTTCCTCGTTCAGTTCGGCGAGAAGCTTGGCGACATCGCGGCTGGCGCTCTTGTAGTCTTTGTCGCCCTTGTTCTTGGCTTCGAAATCCTCATAAAAGACCGGCAGGGTGATGATGCCGATCTTGCGCGTGGCCTCGCCCGCCTTCACCGACAGCACGGTTTTCCTGGCGGCCTGCTTGTCGAGGCTGATCTTGTCGCGCACCAAGTTGACGACACGGTGCACGCCGTCTGCGCCGGCATCGGCCGGCAGGATGTCGAGCCGCACCACCGAACCTTTCTTGCCGCGGATCATCTGCACGACTTCATCGAGGCGCGTGCCCACCACCTCCTTGATCGGCCCGTCCTTGCCTTGGCCGACGCCGGTGATGCGGTCGCCGACGGCGAGCTTGCCGGAGAGCTGCGCCGGCCCGCCGGGCACGAGTTCGCGGATCGTCGTGTAATCGTCGCGCTCCTGCAGCACCGCGCCGATGCCGAACAGCGACAGCTTCATCGAGACATTGAAGTCGGCGGAAGCCGCCGCGCCGAAATAATCGGTATGCGGGTCGATCGAGTTCGAATAGGCATCCATGAACGACTGGAAGACGTCGTCGCTCTTGAACTTGTAAGCGCGCTCGAGCGTGTTTTCATAGCGTTTATCGAGCGTTTCGCGGATCGCCGCGTCGTCTTTGCCGCCGAGCTTCAGCCGCAGCCAGTCGTTCTTGACGCGCTTGCGCCAGAGATCGTTGCTTTCGGCTTCCGACTGCGGCCAGGGCGCCTTGTCGCGCAGCACCGCATAATCTTCCTTGCCGCTGAAATCGAAGCCCTGCTTGAGCAGGCTGCGCGCATAGGTCATGCGGTCGACGACGCGCTGTTGATAGGCGTTGAAGATCGCAAACGGGATCTTCAGGTCCTGCCGCTCGATGGCATCGTCGATCTCGCTGCGGTCGGCCATGAACTTGTCGATGTCGGCCTGCAGGAAGAGCATGCGGTCGGGATCAAGCGACTTGACGAACTGATCCATCACCCTGCCCGACAGGGCATCGTCGAGCGGAACCGGCTTGTAGCTGTATCGCGAGAGAAATTGCGCGCTGAGCTCAGCCGCCTGCGCCTGCCGCGTCAACGGCTTCAAGACCGGTGGCGCTGCGACCTCGGCATAGGCGGACGGGGCGAGTGCAAGAAATGCACCGAGAAAAACATAGGCTATGCGCATTCAGTCTTGATCCAATTCTTAATGCCGAGGGTGGATGTGAACTAAGTGAGGCAATTGTGGTTTTTTGGCAAGCAGGGGAGAATTGTTGGCCGGCGAAGCCAGGAAAAAACCATCCGGCAATGAATATTGCGGCGGCGCGCAAGACCGCACCCCCGTGCGCTCGGAAAGTTTGAGTTGACCGTTTCGGGTGGCGAGGCGACAGTTGATCTGCAGCAAGGCAGGAGGAACATGATGGACGAGCAAGACCGCTGGCGCCAGATGGCAAGCGCACCGAGAGACGGCAGCCGCATCCTGGTGACGATCCGTGCGTCCGAACAGGGGCCGGCGGAAGTCGACCTAGCCTATTGGTCACATGGCGATCAGTTCGGCGGCGAAGGCTGGCGCGCCTCGGATTCCTCGCCCGGGCACATCATCGAATATGCCGAGCCGGAGTTAAAGTGCTGGATGCCGATGCCCTCGGCCAATCGCACCTCGATGCCCTCGCCCTGGCAAGGCGAAGACGACGAGCAGCTGGATGGGTCGGGCATTTGAGGACTGGCGCAAGCCCTGTTTCCTGGCGCCCGACAAGATAGGCACGGCAGGTGGAGCAAGGTTCAGTCGAAAAAGCCCGCATCCTCTTCCCTGAGGTATCTCCCGGCCGCTTCAGCGTCGATGTCGAGGCCCAGCCCCGGCGCTTCCAGTAGATCCACCATGCTGTCCTTCACGATCTCAGGCGGCAAGCCGATTACCAGATCCTCCCACCAGGGGTCCGAAGCAGTCGGATATTCGAAGGCGACGTAATTTGCCGGCAACGTGGCGCAGACATTGATCAGCGCGCCGAGACCGAGCAGCCCGTTAGCAGTGCCATGCGGTGCCATCAGGATCGAGTGCATGTAGGCATGCTCGGCGACCCATTTGAGCTCGGCGATGCCGCCAATATCGGCTGGATCGGGGCCGATAACGCGGACTGCCTGCGTCTCGATCAGGTCCTTGAAATTATGCCGGAGGTAGATCTGCTCACCAGTGTGGATCGGTGTCGAAGTGGAGGTTGTCAGTTCCCGGTAGGCCTGCGGATTGACCCACGGCACGTAGTCGCCGGTCAGCATGTCCTCGAGCCACATCAAATTGTACTTCTCGACCGCACGAGCGAACTTGATCGCATCCGGCAGCATCCAGCCCGGGCCGCAGTCGAGCGCCAGGCTGACCTTGTCGCCCAGCACTTCCTTCATCGCGATCACGCAGTCGAGCATGTGATTGAAACCCCGCTCGCTGATCACGCCCTGATCCATGGCGCCGTGATAGCCGGCCTTCTTCTGCGTCACCCCGTAGTGAAAGCCCTCGATGGTGTCCTTCATGTTGGAGTGGAACGAGATTCCCTGCTTGATCATGAAGAAGTTCTGCGGCTGCCCCATCATCCATTTGACGTCAGCGGCGTAATCCTCCGGCCGGTCGCCGGTGCGTTTCTGGCGGACCGAACCGTTGTAGACCCGCACCTTGTCGCGCACCTTGCCGCCGAGCAGCTTATAGGCCGGCAGACCCGCGGCCTTGCCGGCAATATCCCACAGCGCATGCTCGATCGCGCTCACCGCCGCGCCGTATGGCTTGAAAGAGCCGCGCTGGCGGATCTTCAGCATCACTCTCTCGACGTCGGTCGGGTCCTCGCCGATCAGCGCCTCGCGGAAATGCAGCACCCAGGGCTTGAGATAGGCCTTGGTGAATTCGACTTCGCCCAAGCCATAGAGGCCCTCGTCCGTGACGATGCGGACGATCGGGTGTTTGCCGATAACGGCACAGCGCAGGTCGGTGATCTTCATCTTCGGCCCTTTTCGTCTCAGCTCCAAGTGCGATCCCAGGAATATTCATCGTCCCAGTGATCCGTAGGCTGCCAAATGCCGGCGACGCCCGGCTGCAGATGCTGCGAGATCACCTCGTCGACCACATCGTCGATCCCCAGGCCCGGCTTGTCCGGAACAGTGATGAAGCCGTCCTTCACCAACGGCTTGGGAAGGCCGGTGACAATATCGTCCCACCAGTCCACATCGGCGGAGTGGTATTCGAGCGCCATGAAGTTTTCGGTCGCCGTCGCAACGTGTGCGGCGGCTATTGCGGCGATCGGACTTTCTGCCATGTGTATGGCCATGGGAACACCATGGTCCTGCGCCATATCCCCGATCTTCTTGGTCTCGAGAATGCCCCCACTGGTGAGCAGGTCCGGATGGATGACAGAGACGCCGCCGCTCTTGAGCAGAGGCTCGAAACTCTCCTTGAGGTATATGTCCTCGCCGGTGCAGATCGGCACCGTGGTGGAATCCTGCAGTTGTCGATACTGCTCGGTATATTGCCACGGGATGACATCCTCGAGCCAAGCCGGCACGTATTTCTCAATTCGCCTGGCAAGGCGAATGCCGTTCTGCATGGAGATATGGCCGATATGGTCGATCGCAAGCGGAACCTGCATGCCGATCACCTCACGAACCTCGGCGATGTATTGCTCGAGCAGGTCGAGGCCCTTGTCGGAAAAGTGCAGGCCGGTAAACGGATGCTGGACGTTATGCAGATCGTAGGCTGCGTTGCGGACAAGCCGCTCTTCAATGGTCTTCAGCGGCCCGCGACTGGGACGGTCGCGGTATCCTTCCAGTGAGCCGGCGGGAAACACGACCGCACCGGGCACATCGGCGATCTGCATCAGTCCCAGGTCCATCTTGAGGAACGTGAAGCCGAGCTCCATGCGCTGCTTGAGGCGCTTGCCGGTCTCGGTGCCGCTCGGCACGGTGGCGTCAGTATCGCAGTAAACGCGCACTTTCTCCCGAAAGCGGCCGCCGAGCATCTGGTAGATAGGGACGCCATAGGCCTTGCCGGCAAGATCCCACAATGCGATTTCAACCGCCGATACGCCGCCGCCTTGCCGGCCGTGCCCGCCGAACTGCTTGATCCGGCGAAACATTCGATCGATGTTGCAAGGGTTCTCACCCAGCAACCGGCTCTTCAGCATCAGCGCGTAGGTGGCGCTGGCGCCGTCACGGACCTCGCCAAGCCCGACAATGCCCTGGTTGGTGTAAATCTTCAGCAGCACCGAGGTGAACGGCGCGTCGACAATTTCGGCTACCCGCATGTCGGTTATGCGAAGCTCGGAAGGCTTGGAATGCGTGTTGACCCGATTGAGCGCCTCGTCGGCTCCATATGCCTCTGGCATGATTTATCCTCATTTCGGTCGGCGGGATCGTTGCCGCACACGACGGCGGCGTAGAGCATTGCTAGGCCAGCTCAATCTCGTGGCCTTCAAGGTAGTCGCGGTTCATCTCAACGCCGAGACCGGGCTTCGGTGTAAGCTTTAGGCTGCCGTCCGAAACATCGAGCGGCCTGTCGATGAGGTGATCGTATTTGCCCAGATTCCACTCTGACGTTTCAAGCTTGTAGAAATTCGGAACGGTCATCATCACCTGCGCTCCGGCAACTACGTTGATCGGTCCTGCGGCGTCATGCGGCGAGACCGGGATGTAGTAGGCTTCGCACAGGGCGGAAATCTTCTTGAGTTCGGTAATGCCGCCGGTCCAGGTGACATCGGGCATGATGTAGTCGGCGAGCCTGTTTTCGAGCACCGGCACGAAATCCCACTTCGTGTGGCCGCGCTCGCCCCACGAGATAGGGGCGCTGATCTTCTCGCGGACCTGTCTGAGAGCATTCAGGCTCTCCGGTGGGCAGGGCTCCTCGAACCAGTCGATTTGGCCAGCTTCTTCGAGGCTCCGACAAAGGCGAATGGCGGTGGGAACGTCGAAGCGGCCATGCGCATCGATGAGGATGTCGACATCTGAGCCCGCCGTTTCGCGGATCAGAGCGGTGAGTTCTGCGGCTTCGCGTTCATCCTTGCGGGTCATGCTGCCATCGAGGTAGCCGTCCCGCTGTTCGCGAGGCCGTCCATCGGCAGTGCTGCCCTGGTAGGGGAAGGGATCGAACTTGAGCGCCGTGTGGCCGGACTCGACGATGTCTCGAATTTCCCTGACCACCGCTTCTTTGCTGGTAAACTTGGCTTGGTTTGGATGGGTGTAGAGCGCAATTTGATCGCGCACCGGTCCGCCCAATAGCTCGTATATCGGCTTGCCAAGCACTTTGCCTCGGATGTCCCAAAGGGCTATGTCGATGGCGCTCACGCATTCGACGGCGGCGCCGCGACTGCCCATGTAGGTGAAGCTGCGGAATATCTTGTGCCAAAGATACTCGATGCGCGCCGGGTCTTCGCCCATCAACGCGGCGCCGATCTGCCGCAAGATCGTGCAGAGGGCGCGATTGGCGAGCCTTGTCGTGGTGGTGATCTCTCCCCAGCCGCTCACCCCCCCGTCGGTCGTCACTTCGACAAACAGAAACTCTCCCCAATAAGAAGCATCCGAGCTGATGAGCCACGGCCGGACGTTGGTGATTTTCATCTCAACTGCCTTTACCTCAGGTGTTCCGGGTAACGATAATCATGCCAAACGTTCATCCTGCGCGAGCGGCGTTGCGCGCACGCATGTGTTCGAGGATGTGCCGCCCTGAGCCTTCGACATGGCGCGCAATAAGTTCGGCTGCCTCGTTAGCGCTTCCGGCTTTGACATGCGCGATGAGCTCGCGGTGTTCACTCAGGATCGCCGCACGCCGGGCAAGCGTAAAATCGAAGCGGCGGCTCACGGCTCGAAGCACTTCGCGATGCTTCCACCAAAGCTCGGCGGCATGGCGGTTGTAGTGCTTCCGGTACATGACGGTATGAAAGGCGGTGTCCAGTTCGCTATGCCTTAGCGTGTCGGCAAAGTTGTTCTCTTCAATGAGGCTTTGGATGCGTTCGAGTTCAGCAATGTCCTCCACCGTCGCCATATTCACGAACCAGCGCGTCAGTGACGGCTCGATCAAAACGCCTATCTCGTAGATATCCCGAACAAAATCCTGATCGATGGGCCGGACGCGCGCTCCGCGATTGGGAACGAAGGTGACAAAGCCCTCCCCGCGCAACAGTTGCAAAGCCTCCCGCACCGGGTTGGTCGAGGTGCCGTGGCGCCGGGCGAGATCGGTGATGACGAGCCGCTCGTTGGCCGCGAGCCGCCCTTCGATGATGTCGTCCCTGATCAGTTGGTAAACAGACGCACCCTCGCTCGACGCCCCTGTAGCGTCGATCCCCTCGGGCGGCTGCGCTTTAAATTCGCTTGTTTCGGTCAAGACCGTCCCCAATCCATACACATATTCACGAGATATCATGCAAAACTTTCCAAAACAATGTACGATTTTCTTTGGTTGACAGACAATCCTTGACATGAAAACGTATGATAAGGTCGAAGGGATACATTAAGTGGGAGAATCCCACGACCTGGGAGCAAGACCGCCTCAATGCAGAGCGGCTTGGGACAAACCTGGGAGAATACCTATGACGAGTCTTTCGCTCGGCGGTGTCGTTGTACGCGGCACTGTATCCGCTGCTTTGATGGTATCGTTGATGTCCGTGTCTGCGCTCAGTGCGCCGGTCGATTTGAGCCAGTGGTCACCGCAATATGTGCGCTCCATCGCCGGCACGCAGGAGTTCGACACGGCGGCTGATTGCGGCAAGGTCACCCCCCTCGACTACAAGGGCCGGCTGACATTCTGGTATCAGGGCGTGTTCGAGGGCGATCCCGACCTGCTGCGCCAGTATTACAAGGACTTCTTCGAGAGCTTCCGCAAAACCTACCCAAACATCCAGCTTGAGGAACAAGCCCTCACCTATAACGACCTGCTGGACAAGTTCCGGACCGCGCTTCTTGGCAACGCAGCGCCGATGGCGGTCCGCCTGCAGATCCTGGGCGGCACCGAGTTCGCCGCCAAAGGCTATTTGCAGCCGCTCAAGCCCGAGGATGTCGGTTATTCGACCGAGGATTTCTGGCCCGGCGCAATGAAGGCTGTTACTTGGGAGGGGGTGACCTACGGCATCCCAACCAACAACGAGACGATGGCGTTCATCTGGAACGCCGACATCTTCAAGCGTGCAGGCCTCGATCCGGACAAGGCTCCGGCAACCTGGGATGACGTCGTCAAGTATTCCAAGCAGATCCACGACAAGCTCGGCATTGCCGGTTACGGCCTCGTGGCTCGCAAGAATGCCGGCAACACGCCCTACCGCTTCATGCCGCAGCTGTGGGCCTATGGCGGCGGCGTCTTCGACGAAGCGACCGCCAACCCGACCTATAAGCAGGTCGAGCTCAATAGCCCGCAGAGCAAGGCCGCATTGCAAGCCTCCTACGACATGTATGTTCGTGACAAGTCGGTTCCGGTTTCGGCGCTCACCAACCAGCAGGCCGACAACCAGCCCCTCTTCCTCGCTGGCCAACTCGGCATGATGATCTCGCACCCGTCCGACTACAACGTCATGCTCGACCTGCAAAAGAAGACGACGGGCAGCGACAAGGAAAAAGCGCAGACCGTCATCGACAATATGCGCTACGGCCTCATTCCGACTGGCCCAGACGGCAAGCGTGCCGTCGTGTTTGGCGGCTCCAACATCCACATCCTGAAGCCCGAATATGTCGAGGGCGGCAAGGTCGACGAGCCGGCTGCAAAGGCTATCATCTGCATGTGGACGAGCCCCGAATGGTCGCTGAAGATGGCCTATGCCGGCTCGAACCCGGGCAACCTGAACGGCTTCAAGACCAAGTGGATGAAGGAACGTCTTGATAACATCAAGTTTCTCGATGTCACGACTTCGATGCTGCCCTACGGCATCCCGTTCCCGGCGCTGCCGCAGTCGCCGGAGATCATGAACATCATCGTCCCGGATATGCTACAGAATGCCCTGACCGGGGCCATGACAGTCGACCAAGCAGCGGACGACGCAGCCAAGAAGGTGAAAGACCTGATGGACGGCGGACTCTAATCATCCTGACGATCTGACCGGCTGCAGCTTTGATTGCAGCCGGTTTGTTCCGAAGAATAAGGGCACCGCACAGTGACGATCTTGACTGGCAAGGCCGAGCCTCACCGAAGACTGCAATCCGATCGGTTCGGCGTGCTGCGAAACATCTTGGAGCATCGCGCTGACTATGCGTACGTGCTTCCCGCGATCGCCGTGATGCTTATCGTCATCGCCTACCCGATCTACTACACGATCGAACTGTCGTTCTTCAATACACCGCCTGGCCTGCAGCTCCGGGACAAGATCTTCGTCGGCCTCGACAACTACACCGCCATCCTCACAAGTCCGGTGTTCTGGAAAGTCACCTCGAACACTCTTATCTGGACACTGGGATCCACTCTCATCTCATTTGTCCTGGGATTTGCCTGCGCTCTGGCGCTCCATCGCGACTTTGTCGGCCGCGGAATTCTGCGGGCCATCCTGATCATTCCCTGGGTCATCAGCGCGGTCGCCGCCTCCTACATCTGGAAGTGGATCTACCATTCAGACTTTGGGATAATCGGCGCGGTGCTCGTCGGCCTTGGATGGGCCGATCGGCCGCCGAATTTCATCGACAGCGTCAGCACGGTGCTGCCCTCGTTGATCGTCGTCAATATCTGGCGAGAGTTTCCGTTTGCCATGATCATGATGATGGCTGGCCTGCAGACGGTTCCCGACCAGTTGCTGCGCGCCGCAAAAGTCGACGGAGCCAACGCATGGCAGCGGTTCTGGCACGTCACCTTTCCGCATTTGAGAAACGTCTCGACGGTCACAATCCTTCTGCTGGCAGTGGCCAACTTCAATTCGTTCATCATTCCCTGGATCATGACCGGCGGCGGGCCCTCGAACGCGTCGCATATCTGGATCACCCACATTTATGAACTCGCCTTCGGCCGCCAGCGCTGGGGAGTGGCATCGGCCTATTCGGTGCTGCTGTTCCTGATCCTGATGTCGCTCGGCTACTTCTACGTCCGCGCGCTGAGCGGGAATGAGCAGAAGGATGGGAGCGCATGAGCACAATTGCCGAGGCTACTCATAGAGGCCGGATCCATCGCCGCGTGCGCATCGACGGGTGGCGGTGGGGCGGACGCATCTTCCTTGTGTTCATGTTGCTTTACACCGCATTACCGATGGTCTGGATGCTGATCACCTCGATCAAGTCCGGTTTCGCTGCCATGCAATTCCCGCCGCAATGGTGGCCGGACCAACCAACCCTCGCCAGCTACCAGAAATTGCTCGATCCGCAAAATAGCGTCGGCCAGGACTTCCTGCGCTTCTTCTGGAACAGCCTTTTCGTTTCCACCGCTACGACCATCCTTTCGGTGATCGTGGCCGTTCCTGCGGCCTACGCGTTTTCGCGTTTCACCTTTCCTGGCCGCAACTTTCTGTTCTTCGCCGTTTTGCTTCGCAACATGTTCCCGGCAGTGATCTTTCTCGTGCCGCTCTTCATCCTGATGCGCGCGATCGGGCTGGTGAACACGCACGGGTCGCTTGTTCTGACTTACCTTACATTCGGCCTGCCACTGGCAATCTGGCTCCTCAAGGGCTTTTACGACAATATCCCGGGGCAACTCGAGCAGGCTGCGCGCATCGACGGGGCAACGCGGTTTCAGGCCTTTCTCCTGATCGTCATGCCGCTCTCGGCACCAGGAATCATCGCCACCGCGATCTATTCGTTCATCGGCGCCTGGAACGAGTACATCTACGCCTACACCTTTCTCTCCAAGAACGAGCAGCTGACTCTGCCGGTCGGCATCCAGCGCTTTTTCTCGGAAAACACGACGGACTTCCCGGGCCTTATGGCGGCCAGCTTCATGATGAGCGTACCCGTCGTGGTTCTGTTTCTCGTTCTGCAGCGATACTTCGTACGCGCCCTCACGGAAGGCGCAGTCAAGCATTAGGGGAGTTGCCGGTGGCCCACGTGGTCCTCAAAGATCTGGTCAAGACCTATGGCGGCTTCAAAGCTGTCAACAAAGTTTCTCTGACGGTCAACGACGGCGAATTCGTTGCGCTCGTCGGCCCTTCAGGCTGCGGCAAGACAACCACGCTCAATCTTGTGGCGGGGCTCATCCCTATCACATCCGGCGACATCGTCATCGGCGAGCGGGTGGTCAACGACCTCGACCCCAAGGACCGGGACATCGCAATGGTGTTCCAGAACTACGCGCTCTACCCGCAGAAATCCGTATACAAAAATCTGGCGTTTCCGCTGCAGATGCGCAAACTGCCACGGGACGAGATCGACAAGAAGGTCAGGGAAGCAGCGCGGGTGCTCGACATGACGCAGCTCCTCGAGCGCAAGCCACGCGAACTTTCGGGCGGCCAACAGCAGCGCGTGGCGCTCGGCCGTGCGCTCGTTCGCGATCCGGCGGTATTCCTGATGGATGAACCGCTTTCCAACCTCGACGCAAAACTGCGCGTACAGATGCGGTCGGAGATCAAACGTTTTCACCAGGATCTCAAGGCGACGATCATCTATGTGACGCACGACCAGCTCGAAGCGGTCACCATGGCCGACAGGATGGCGGTGATGAACGGCGGCTATCTGCAGCAATACGATACCCCAGCGCAGGTCTTTGCCAATCCGGTGAACATGTTCGTCGCCAGCTTCGTCGGCAGCCCGGCGATGAGCCTAATCCCGTTGGAGGCATCAACGGCAAGCGGTGACAATGTGTTGATCAGCGCGGAGGGATGGCGCCTCGAGCTTTCGCCAGAAAATGCTCATAAAGTTGCAAGGTCATCCACCAAGAAAGTCGTGCTCGGCGCGCGCCACTCGACGATCAAGTTGCATAAGAGTGCGACGCCTGGGAGCATCCCTGCCAAAGCCTACACAGTGGAGCCGACCGGTGATGTCACCTTCGTCCAGGCGTTCCTATCAGGCGCCATCGTCAATGTCAGCGTGCCGCCGACCATTGCCGTCACGCCTGACGAACAGATTTGGCTCGAGTTCGATCAGGAGCGGATGCATCTGTTCGACGGCGAAACAGAAATGGCGCTGAAGGTCAACTGAGACCAAGCGGATGCGTGTGGGACGAGGGCGTGGATGACGAAGCTTTACATCACGGCGATCAAGCCCTACCCAGTATGGGTAGGAACGCGCAACCAGATGCTGGTCAAGGTCGAGACCGACAGCGGCATCTTCGGCTGGGGCGAGAGCGGCTTGAGCGGTCGCGAAAAGGCCGTTGCCGGTGCGATCGAACATTATCGCGAATTTCTCATCGGCCGTGACGCGATGCAGACGGGTCGGATCTGGCAGGAAATTTATCGCAGCCAATACTTCGAAGGCGGGCGCGTTCTGCAGGCGGCGATTTCCGCAATCGACATCGCCCTTCACGACATCAAGGGCAAGGCGCTGGGGGTTCCAGCCTACGAACTGCTGGGCGGGAAGCAGCGCGACCGCATTCCGACCTTCGCCTCGACCGGGGACGAGGCCGAAGGCGAGGTTGCCATCGAACGAGCCCGCGAACTGCGCGCACAAGGGTGGCAGGCGATCCGCTTCTTCCCGATCGGCCAAAACAGCAAGGACATCTTTGAGCCGCGGGAGTCGATCGGCCCTAGCGCGGCAATGCTGAACAAGGCGCGCCAGGCGCTGGGCGACGACGTCGTCCTCGGCATCGATTATCATCATCGGCTGTCGGTGGCAGAGGCTGCGAGCTTCTGTAACAAGCTCGACCGCGGCGTGCTTGATTTCCTCGAGGAGCCAATACGAGACGAGACACCCGAGGCCTACGAATCCCTGCGCACCATGACCGACATCCCGTTCGCAATCGGCGAGGAATTTGCCAGCAAGTGGCAATTCCTGCCCTACATCGAGCGCGGCATCCATCAGTTCAACCGGCTCGATGTGTGCAATGTGGGCGGGCTCACCGAAGCGATGAAGGTCGCGGGCTGGAGCGAGGCGCACTATGTGGATCTGATGCCGCACAATCCCCTCGGCCCAGTCTGCACGGCCGCGACCATCCATCTCGCCGCCGCGGTGCCGAATTTCGCCTGGCTCGAGACCAGGGCGCCCGAAGCGAAGCTCGGCTTCGACAATTCCGACTTCTTCCCCGTGCAACCGCGGCTCGACGGCCCCGATTATCCGGTCAGCGATCTGCCGGGCCTCGGCGTCGAGGTCAACGAAGAGGCGATCAAGGCGGAGAGCTTTCGTTTCTGGGAAGCGCCGCACCTGAAGCGCCGCGACGGTTCTGTCACAAACTGGTAGCTTCATTCACCGGAGCCTAAAATGACGCATACGCCCGATATTACGCGACCGCCCAGAGACATGATCGACGCACTGAAGGAGATCGGCGCCGCGACGGTTTCCGGCACGCTTGGCCACATGGGCTTCCGCAATCCGCACATGGTCGGTCCCGTACCGCAGACCCGCGGGAAGTCGATCGTTGGACCGGCGCTGACGCTTCAATTCCTGCCGCAGCGGCCGGACCTCTTCACCGAGGGAGAATATGCGGACCCGGAGACGCAGTTGCACCGCCATGTGCTTTATCACGTGCAGGAGGGCGATGTGGTCGTGGTCGACGCGCGCAGTGACATGAGCTCAGGCGTCTTTGGCGATATGATGTCGACTTATTTCAAAGGCAGGGGCGGCGCCGGCATCGTGATCGATGGGTGCATGCGCGATCGGCCCAATGTCGAGAAGCTCGATCTCCCTTTGTGGCTGCGCGGCTGGACGCCCAACTACCATGTGCAGACCGGCATTTATCCCAACGCCGTCAACGTCCCGATTGCCTGCGGCGGCGTCACCGTGATCCCTGGAGACATCATCGTCGCCGACGATGACGGGGTGGTGGTGCTTCCAGTCGCAATGGCCCCGAAGGTAATCGAAGAATCGCAAAAGCATCACGATTGGGAGGAGTTCTCGCGAGCGAAGCTTATGGAGGGCGGGTCGTTGCAGCGCTACTATCCGCTGCATGATGATGCCCGAACAGAGTACGAAGAGTGGCGCAAAATGCACCGTCTGGGAACAATCTAGACAATGGATTGCTTCAAAGGGCGACGAAATTTGTGAGGCGTTGCCGGTGATCCGCGACTCAACTTCGCAGTGAAAGTCAGGTGTCGGAATCACCGCTCAGCCGAGCTCTTGGCTAGTGATTCTTGATTAATTGTACCCCACCGTAAAACGCTCTATTTTTCTTGCGGGGTGCCGCGACGAGACGAGACGTTCTGCTTCGCAGCGCCGTCGGACCACTTCGGTTTCGCACCAATCCCAGGTGCCGTTCGACGACACAATCTACGAGGAGACGAGCGATGCGCGCAACGACGCCGGACAACATCATGCAGCTTGGCATGGGGTTCTGGGCCTCCAAAGCCATGCTAAGCGCAGTCGAGCTCGGTGTCTTCACCGAGCTTGCAGCCGGCCCGGCCGACCTGCCCGAGCTGCAGGCTAGGCTGAAACTGCATCCCCGCTCGGCCCGCGACTTCCTCGACACCCTGGTGGCCCTGAAGCTGCTCGAACGCGAGGATGGCCGCTATCGCAATGCCACTGATACGGACCTCTTCCTCGACAAGGCGAAGCCATCCTATATCGGAGGCATCCTCGAAATGGCCAATGCCCGGCTCTACGGTTTCTGGGGCTCGCTTACCGAAGCCCTGCACACGGGAGAGCCGCAGAACGAAGCCAAGCACAGCGAGGACTTCTTTGCTGCGCTATATGCGGAGCCGGCACGGCTGCGCGGATTCCTCGCGGCGATGAGCGGGATCAGCGCCGGCGCGGCGCAGGCGATCGCCGCGAAGTTCGACTGGTCGAAATACACGACCTTCGCCGATGTGGGCGCGGCGCAAGGCATGGTACCGGTGGTGATCGCCCGGGCCCATCCGCATCTCCAGGCCCTCGGCTTCGACCTGCCTGCCGTGCAGCCGATATTTGACGAGTTCGTCGCCCGTCACGGCCTTGCCGACCGCATCCGCTTCCACAGCGGCAACTTCTTCGACAGCCCGATGCCGAAAGCGGATGTGATCGTGATGGGGCATATCCTCCACGACTGGGATCTTGCCGAGAAGAGGATGCTGCTGGAAAAAGCCTTCGCCGCGCTGCCGAACGGCGGGGCCCTGATCGTCTACGACGCCGTCATCGACGATGAGCGCCGCAGCAACGCCTTCGGCTTGCTGATGAGCTTGAACATGCTGATCGAGACCCGCGGAGGGTTCGACTACACCGGTGCCGACTGCCAAGCCTGGATGCGCGACGCCGGTTTCGTGTCCACACGCGTCGAGCCGTTGCTGGGACCGGACTCAATGGTGATCGGATTCAAGCCCGAATGATCGGAAACGGCGAGCTCGGCGGTGTTGAGTAAGTTCGATCAATGGCGCGATGTCGATCGCCTTGCTCTGACCCCGACCCGTGAAGGCGGCGCTGCCCTCCCCAAAGTTGACGCGCCGTGGGGTTGAAATAGTCGTCTTCAGATCCATCATTTTCTGCATGAAACGAATAGTCATCATTGCGTGCGCGTGCGTGGCGTTTCTCGCCGCCTGCTCACGCACCGAACCTCTCGAAGTGTCTGCCGCGCCTTCCGTTTCACCAGGCGCCGCCCCAGTCAGCGATCAAGCTGTAATTGCAGATGTGGTTGGCCGCGGAGCCGTGGGAACGAAAGCTCTCGCCTGGGCAAATCCGTCGACTGGGAGCGCCGGAGTTATCGAACAGATTGACACCCACGATAGGCTTGATGGATGCCGTGGTTTCGTAACAAGTCGCCAGTCACTTGAGGGTACTACGCGCTTTGGTGGCGTAGTTTGTCCCTCTGGGAATTCTTGGAAGTTAGGAGCAACGACCCACTAGTCTAAGCCGATTAACTTATTCGACGAGGCCCCTCGTATCCATTACAAGATTTTTACGCAAAGCCCCGCGGTCGTTGCCACACCGCGGGGCTTCTCGACGCCTCACCCGGGAGAGGGGATCAGGCGGCCTGGACTTTACGGTTCGTGCGGGCCCATTCGGGCAGCCAGTCGCCGTGGGCGGCGAGCAGGTCGTCGACCAGCGACCAGATCTGGTCGAGGTCGAGCTCGGCCGCCGTATGCGGGTCCATCATCGCGGCGTGGTAGATGTGCTCGCGATTTTCGGTCATCAGCGCTTGCACCGTCAGTTCCTGCACGTTGATATTGGTGCGCATCAGTGCCGTCAGCTGCGGCGGCAGGTCGCCGATGAACGTCGGCTGGATGCCGGAGGCGTCGACGAGGCAGGGCACTTCGGCGGCGCAATTTTCCGGCAGCGAGGTGATGCAGCCATTGTTGCGGACGTTGCCGTAGATGACCGAGGGTTCGCCGGTCCAGACCGAATTGATGATCGAGGAGGCATATTCCTTCGACGGCTCGACCTCGATCTTGTCGGCCGAGCGATAGGCCTCGGCCTGGCCCTTCCAGCGCTCGATCTGCTCGATGCAGCGCTTCGGATATTCATCGAGCGGAATGCCGAATTTCTCGATCAGGTCCTCGCGCCCCTCCTTGATGAAATAGGGCGTGTATTCGGCGAAATGCTCCGAGCTTTCGGTGACGAAATAGCCGAGCCGCGTCAGCATCTCGTAGCGCACCTTGTTCGGGCAGCGCGGGTTCCAGCCGGGCTTCGGCGCCCTGCCCTCGCGATAGGCGCGCAGCAGATCCGGATAGAGGTTGCGATAGGAGCCGTCGGCCTGGCGATGCTCGAATTTGAGATAGAAGGCCATGTGGTTGATGCCGGCGGCGCGATAGCGGATTTCCTCGTAGGGAATGTCGAGATCGTGCGCCAGTTCCATCGCCGTGCCCTGCACCGAGTGGCAGAGGCCGACCTGGCGGATCGTCGGATATTTCTCGGCGATCGCCCAGGTGTTGATCGCCATCGGGTTGACGTACTGCAGCATGATCGCCTCGGGGCAGACGGCGAGCATGTCCTCGCAGACCTTCCAGAGATGCGGCACGGTGCGCAAGCCCCGCATGATGCCGCCGACGCCGAGCGTATCGGCGATCGTCTGGCGCAGGCCGTATTTCTTCGGCACTTCGAAGTCGGTGACGGTGCAGGGCTCATAGCCGCCGATCTGGAAGGCGACGACGACGAAATCGGCGCCGGCCAGCGCCTTGCGCTGGTCGGAATAGGTCTCGGCCTTGGCTTTGACGCCGAGCGTCGAGATCAGCTTGTTGACGACGATGGCGCTTTCTTCCAACCGCTGCGGGTTGAGGTCCATCAGGGCGATTGTTGCGCCCGAGAGCGCCGGACGCTGCAACACGTCGCCGATGATGTTCTTCATGAAGACGGTGGAGCCAGCTCCGATGAAGGTGATTTTGGGATTTCCTGCCATTATAGCCTCCGGCATTCGATAATCATGCTACCTCGAAAGCGGCCTTGACGAGCCGTTCCGTGTAAGCGGTCTTGGGATGGGTGAGAACTTCGTCGACGGGCCCCTCTTCCATGATCTTGCCATGCTGCATGACGATGACGCGGTGGCACAGCGCCCGGACGACCTTCAGATCGTGGGAGATGAAGAGGTAGCTCAGGCCCCGCTCGTCCTGCAGCTTGCGTAACAGTTCGATGATCTGCGCCTGGACGGAGAGGTCGAGTGCAGATGTCGGCTCGTCGAGCAGGATGAATTCCGGCTCCAGCGCGATGGCGCGGGCAATGGCGATGCGCTGGCGCTGGCCGCCGGAAAATTCATGCGGGAAACGCGACAGGATATTGCCGGGCATGCCGGCGGCAACAAGCGCCTCACGCACCCGGTCCTGCCGCTCGGCCCTCGTGGCGCCGAGCTTGTTGACGACGAGGCCCTCGTCGATGATCTGGCCGATTGTCATGCGCGGGTTGAGCGAGGAGAACGGATCCTGGAAGACGATCTGCATGCGGGCGCGCAGCGGCCGCATCTCGGCCCGGGACAGCCCGTGGATCGGCTGGCGGTCGAAATAGATCTCGCCGGCCTGGGGCGTGTTCAGCCGCAGGATCGCCTGGCCGAAGGTGGTCTTGCCGGAGCCGGACTCACCGACCAGCCCGAGCGTCTCGTGGCGGCGCAGCATCAGGCTCAGGCTGTCGACGGCGACGAGCTCGCGCATCTGAGGTTTGAGAATGGTACCATGGCGCATCATGAAGCCGACGCGCACGCCCCTCGCGTCGAGGATGATATCCGATCCTTCCGGCAGCGGATTGGCCTGGCCGCGCGGCTCGGAGGCGAGCAGGTGTTTGGTATAGGCGTGCTGCGGATTGGCAAACAGCGCTTCGGTGACGTTGTGCTCACGCACCTCGCCATGCTGCATCACATAGACATAGTCGGAAAACTGGCGCACGACCGTCAGGTCGTGAGTGATGAGGATGACCGCCATCCCCAGTTCCTTCTGCAGGTTGCGGATCAGATTGAGGATCTGCGCCTGCACGGTGACGTCGAGGGCCGTCGTCGGCTCGTCGGCGATCAGCACGTCGGGATCGTTGGCGAGCGCCATGGCGATCATCACGCGCTGGCGCTGGCCGCCGGAAAGCTGATGCGGATATTGCTTGAGGCGCGCGGCGGGATCGGGGATCTGCACATGTTCGAGCAGTTCAAGCGCCCGCTTTTCCGCATCCCGCTTGCTGATCCGGCGATGCACGCGGATCGCCTCGACGATCTGGCTGCCGATCGTATAGATCGGGTTCAGCGAGCTCATCGGCTCCTGGAAGATCATCGAAATGCGGTCGCCGCGCAGCTTGCGGCGCGCCCGCTCGGAGAATTTCAGGATGTTGCTGCCGTCGTAGGAGACGGTCGAACTGCCGGAGACGACGGCGCGTTTCGACAGCAGCCCCATCACCGTCCTTGCGGTCACCGATTTGCCGGAGCCGGATTCGCCGACGATCGCGATCGTCTCGCCGCGATAGAGCTGGAAGGAGACGTCCTTGACGGCTTCGACCATGCCGTCCTCGACCTTGAAATTTACCGCGACGTTGCGGGCATCGATGATCGGCGTGTCCGAGCGGCCGTCATGATCGTGACGGACGGGCGGGGCGAAGGAATTGACCAGTGCAAGAGCCATATCAATCACCTCAATAGGGGTCGACCGCGTCGCGCAGTCCGTCGCCGAGCGCATTGAAGGCGAAGACGGTGACGAGCACGAAGCCGACCGGGGAAAGAATCCAGGGATAGGAGCCGATGACCGAATAGGTCGCCGTATCCTGCAGCATCAGCCCCCAGGAGATCAGCGGCGGCTTGACGGCGAAACCGAGGAAACCAAGGAAGGATTCCAGCAGCACGACGCTCGGTATGGCGAGCGTCACGGCGACGATGACGTGGCTCATCACGTTCGGGAAGATATGCTGGATGATGATGCGCCGATCGGTGGCGCCGACCGCCATCGCCGCCCGGACATAATCGATGCGGGCGAGCGCCAAGGTCTTGCCGCGCACCTCGCGTGACATCTGCGCCCAGCCGAGCGCCGACATCACGACGATGACGAAGGCGAGGAAGACATTGGTCGGCGCCGTCACCGGGATCAGCGAGGTCAAGGCGAGATAGAGCGGCAGCTGCGGGAAGGCGAGCACCAGCTCGACGAAGCGCTGCAACCAGATATCGAAGGTGCCGCCGAAATAGCCTGAGACCATGCCGACTGTCGTGCCGATCAGGGTGACGATGAAGACGACGGTCAGCGCAATCATCAGCGAGATGCGCGAACCGATGATGGCGCGCGACAGCACGTCGCGGCCGAACTTGTCGGTGCCGAGGAAATGCACCGGCTGGCCGTCGGTCGAGCCGAAGAAGTGCCGGTCGGCCGGGATCAGGCCGAAGAGCTTGTATTCGGCGCCCTCGACGAAGAAGCCGAGCAGCCTGGGATTGTCGTAATCCATGCCGACGATCGGCTGGAAGGTGACCGGGTCGAGCTCCTCGGAATCCGACAGCGCATAGACGCGCGGCTGGAAGACGAAATTGCCGTCCTTGTCGTGGAAGCTCATCACCTGCGGCGGCGCGAAGCCGACATCGGTCGCCTTCGGGTCCATCGGCGCGAAGAAATCGGCAAAGACCGCCATCAGGATCAAGAGCCCGACGAGCACGAGGCCGATCATGCCGGTCCAGGAGCGCCGCAGCCGGCGCCAGACGAGCGCCAGATAACTTTCGCTGCCATGCGAAGGCTTCTTGATTGCCGGTTCGGTTGTCGGTGGTGTGTCGGACGAATCGAAAGCAAGCATCTCAGGCTCCTCCGAACTGGCGCACGCGCGGATCGAGCAGGGCGAGCAGCATGTCGGCGATGATATTGCCGACGATCAGCGTCGCCGACAGCACCATCATGAAGGTGGCGGTGACATAGACGTCGCCGATCGCCATCGAGCCGACGATTGCCGGGCCGACGGTCGGCAGTGCGAAAATGATCGCGGTTTCGATCTCGCCGGTCAGCATGTAGGGCAACACGACGCCCTGATACATGACCAGCGGATGCAGCGCGTTCGGCACCGCATGGCGCATCACCACCGCGCTGCCGGACAGGCCCTTGGCCTTTGCGGTTTCGACATATTGGGCATTCAGCGTATCGAGCAGATTGCCGCGCATGACGCGCATATTGTAGGCGAGCCCGCCGAAGGTGGCGATCGCCACAACCGGCCAGACATGGTGGATGAGATCGACGAACTTCGCCCAGGACCAGGGTGCGCCGCCATATTGCGGCGAGAAGAAGCTGCCGATCTCCGTCACGTTGAACTGGAAGACCAGGAGATAGACGATGATCAACGCCATGAGGAAGCGCGGCACCGTCATGCCGAGGAAGGAAACTGCCGAAAGCGTGCTGTCGATCCAGCTATATTGCCGCGTTGCTGCCCAGATGCCGAAGCCGATACCGAGCACCGAAGCGAAGATGTGGCAGACGAGCGCCAGAAGCAGGGTGCGCGGCAGGCGTTCGCCGACAACGTCGGCAACCGGCTTGTTGTAGAACATGCTGTAGCCGAAATCGCCGCGGGTGAGAATGCCGCCGATCCAGTTGAAGTATTGGACGACCAGCGGCTTGTCGAGGCCGTGCTCGACCCGGTAGGCCTGCGCCTGCGCGTCGGCCTGGGCATAGGATGCGCCACCCTGGTTGATCAGCTGGGATCTTATGTAATCGGCATAGTCGCCGGGCGGAGCCTGGATGATCGCGAAAGTCACCACGCTCAGGATCAACAGAACGGGGATCGCGGAGGCTATGCGCACGAGCAGGAATCGCAACATCGGACGGTTCGCTTCGCTTGGCCGCCAGTCGCTCCTGTCGGCGCGGCCGGCTCGTTGGTCATATCAGGCCGCGCGCGGCACGCGCGGCCCGGAACTCACTTCAGCTGGGAGGGAACTTTTCCCGCGCGTCGCATCGGATGCGACGCGCATCAGCTCTTGGTTTCAGGCGACAAGCCTCAGTTGATCGGGCCTCAGTTGGTCGGGCCCTTGTCGCCAGGCTTGCCGGGCAGCTGCTCGGGGAACAGCTCGTATTTGCCCTGCTTGTCGGCAGCCACCCACAGGCGTTCGCGGATCACCGAATCTTCAGCCCAGTTGAACATGAAGATCGGCGTTCCCTGGGGCACATTGGAGAAGCGCTTGTTGATGATCAGGGCGCCGGGATATTCCGTCAGTCCCACCGTGTTGACGTGTTCGGTCGAGATCTTCTGATACTGCTTCATCAGATCGACGCGCTCGTCATTGTTCTGGCTGGTGGTGAACTTGTTGACGACGTCGACAAGCTCCTGTTCGAACGGCATCAGATCGAGCTTGTCGTCCTTGCCGGCGCGATGATGCCAGCTGGTGCGCGGACCGACGGGGGCAAGCTGCTCGGTATTCTGTACCACCGACGACAGCTCCGTCGTGTTGCGCTGGATCAGCCAGTCGAAGCGGCCGGCATAATGGGCATCGTCACGCTTGGCGCCGTCGAGCGCATTGATGACGATCTTCAGGCCGAGCTTTTCCATCTGGCCGACGACACCTTCAGCAAGGCTCTTGTCGGTCGTGTACTGATTGTTGATCAGCATGACGATTTCGACATCCTTGCCGCCCGCCGTGCCGGCCGGGAAGTTCACGATGCCGTTGCCATCGGTATCCTTGAGGCCGGCTTTGGCGAGTTCCGCCTTGGCGCCCTTGAGATCGAAGGGATAGTAGACGGTGGAGTTGCGGTCGTAGAAGCTGGTGCCGGAGGAAAGTCCGCCCGGATAGATCGCCGTAAACGGCCCCTTGACCAGCGAGTCGCCGATCGCCTTGCGATCCAGCGCCATGCTGACGGCCTTGCGGAAGTCCTCGTTGCGGTTGAGCTCTCGGATTGCCTGACCGCGCTCGTCCGGGTTGCCCCAGCCGTTGGCGGAGAAGTTCATGCGCAGGTTATAACCGATCAGGCGCGGTCCGAAAGCAAGGCGGGCGGGCGCGGTCTTTTCCGCAGCGCGCTTCAGCGATGCGACGAAGTTTTCCGGCTGCTCGAGATTGGAGAAATCGGCGGATCCGGCCACGGCCTGAACGTCGCGGTCGGCCCAGGTCGAGAGCTTGTAGTGCAGCTCATTGAGATAAGGCAGCTGATTGCCCTTTTCGTCGACCTTCCAGTAATAGGGATTGCGGCGCAGGACGATGATGTCGTCAGGGCGATATTCCACCGGCACCCAGGCGCCCATCACAGGCATGTTCATGAACTCCGGCGGGAAGGCGTTCTTGAACTGGTCGTAGGTGTTCTTCGAATATTTCGGATGCTGGGGTTTCAGGATATGGGACGGACCCGGGCAGAAGTTCGGGTAGGCCATCGTGTAGAGATATTGCTTCGGGAAGGCTTCCTTGAAGGTCCACTCGACGGTGTAATCGTCGATCTTCTTCAGCGTGGTGCCGACACCGAAGGCCTCGGGCGAAGCGCCGCCGCCAAGCGGCGAGACGTTGGGATCGATGACCTCGTCTTCCCAGTAGAACATGATGTCGTCGGCGTTGAACGGCGCACCGTCGGACCACTTGGCACCTTCGATCAGGTGCATGGTCAGCTTATGGCCGTCCTCCGACCAGTGCCAGCTCTTGGCAAGGTTCGGCAGCGGCTCGGTATCCTGGGCCTTCACCTGGAAGAGCGGCGCGGTGCGCGTCAGGCATTCGGACAGGCCGATGTCGATGCCGCCCCAGCCCTGCGTCTGGCCGGCGCCGTAATTCCAGCCTTCCGGCCGGCCGCCGATGACATGGCGCATCGTATCACCGTAAACGCCGATGCCGTCGGGCATATTGCCCGTCTTGAAGACCAGCGGCTCCTTCGGCAGCCGGTCTTTGACCGCCGGCAGCTTGCCGCTGGAGACGAAATTCTTGGTGACCCAGTCGGGCTCGTGATATTCGGGCAGCGCCTTGAACTCCAGGATAGAGTCGCGCGCGACATAGTTGATCTTGCCTTCGGCCGGGAATTCCGGCGGCACCGGCGGAACGGTCGCCTCGGAGGCGTAGGCATTCAACGCCATGACTGAGACGCCGAGCGCCAGTCCGGCCAGAATGCTTGTTTTGCGGAAATTCATCATCGTTTCTCCCTCTGTTTCGGAGCGCGGTCACGCGGGCTCCTTTTCCTCGCACGATGTGAAAGCGGGTTTGATGTCATGGATTTCCCTCCCGGAAACCCATGACGACCCATCTTCCACGAAAAAATCAGACGGCCTGTTTCAGCGCCGCCTTTTCCGCACGCAGCTCCTCGATCGAGCGGACGTTGCGGCGCGCAGCCCCCGCCCAATCGCGGGTCTGCACCTTCGATTTCGACAGCCGCTCCTTGGCGGCCGGCACGGCATCGGCATATTGCGGCAGCCAGCGCGCCTGGGCAACGACCATCTCGTCGACCATCTGCCAGACCTCCTCCGGCGTCGAGACGGCTCCAACCAGCGGATCGTGCAGCACGGCAAGCTTCAAGAGGTCGATATCGCCCGAGATGGCGGCGTGCACCGACATGCGCTGGACATTGATCGAGGCGATGCAGGTGGCAGCGCAGGCTTCCGGCAGGGTGACGCCCGAGACCATGTTGATGCCGAAGCGATCGACGAAGCCGGGCGATTCGATGATCGCATCGGCCGGCAGGTTGGTGATGACGCCATTGTTCTTGACGTTGAAATGGCCGCGATAGACCCGGTTCGTCTCCAGCCCTTCCAGAATATGGCTCGCATGTTCGTTCGAGCGCCTGGCCGGATCGATCGGCTTGGAGGCGGATTCGAGGAACTGCGGGAATTCCGTCTCGAACCAGTTGCGGGTTTCAGTGGAGTGGCGGAGATAGCCGCCGGTCTCGCCGTGGATCCAGTCGGACATGTCGATCCAGCGGGTGATTTCCTCCGGCCGCTTGCGGTACCAGGGCAGGTATTCCGAGAGATGACCGTTGCTTTCGGTGGAATAGACGCCGAACCGCTTCAGCACGTCGATGCGCAGTTTCTCCTGCTGCGAATAGACGGGATGCGCCTCGAAGGCGGCGACCAGTTCGTCCTTGCCGATCTTACGGCCGTTGAGGCGCAGATCGATGAACCAGGTCTGGTGGTTGATGCCGGAGCAGATGTAATCGAGCTCGCGCACCGACTTGGCGCCGAGCACCTCGGCGATCTGTTCGGCGCCGTGCTGGACGCCGTGGCAGAGACCGACGGTGTCGACCTTGCCGTATTCGATCGCCGCCCAGGTGTTCATCGCCATCGGATTGGCGTAGTTCAAGAATTTCGCGCCCGGCTCGGCGACCTCCCTTATATCCTTGCAGAAATCGAGAATGACGGGGATGTTGCGCTGGCCGTAGAGAATGCCGCCGGCGCAGATCGTATCGCCGACGCACTGGTCGATGCCGTATTTCAGCGGAATTCTGATATCGTCGGCATAGGCCTCGAGCCCGCCGACGCGCACACAGCTGATGATGTAGCGTGCGCCTTCCAGCGCCTGGCGCCGGTTGGTCGTCGCCGTCACCTTGGTCGGCAGCTTGTTCGACTCGACGATGCGGTCGAGGATCGCCTTGATCATTTCGAGATTGTGTTCGCTGAGATCGGTCAGCGCGAATTCGACGTCGCGGAACTCCGGAACGCACAATATGTCGGTGAACAGCTTCTTGGTGAAACCGACGCTGCCCGCACCGATGATAGCGATTTTGAAACTCATGATCTTCACCTCGACCCGATGGAATGCTAGAGAAAATATGGTTGTGAGGGATCAGGCCGCATGCCGGCGCATGTGGTTGAAAGAGCCGTAAAACCTGCCTGTTTTCCTCCCGGCCGCTGTATCGGCCGCGTTCTCCTCGTTTTGTTGAGCGGGATTATGCCCGAATTCGGCAGGCCGACCAGAGAAGGATTATGCTTTCAGGGGTAATTTTGTGCTGCAGGATTTGATCGCCAACGGACAGTCGATGAGGACGGTTTCGCTGCCCCGCGGACGCCAGCGTCTGCACGCCATGCCGACCAGCGCTGGCTACGAAGTGCGGGAGAACGAGACCTATGACTGGGACGGCCGAAAACGCGGCCAGACTCCGTTCACCGTGCTGCAGCACACGATCAGCGGCAGCGGCCGGCTACGCTATTTGAATCGCAATTATCGCCTTCAGGGCGGCGACACGCTGCTGGTGCTCGTGCCGCACAATCACCGCTACTGGCTGGAGAAGGGCGAGCGCTGGGAGTATTTCTGGATCTCGATGAATGGCGAGGAGACGCTGCGCATCCATCAGCTGGTGCTCTCCACCGCCGGCCCGGTCTTGAAGCTGCAGCCTGCGACCATCGATCATCTCGCCGATTGCAGCCTGCGCCTCGTCAAGGGCGCGGCCTCGCCGGGTGCGGCCTCGGCAATCGCCTATGAAGCGGCGATGGCGCTTTATGACGACGTCTTCAACTCACCAGCCTTTGCCGCCGAGCTCAGCCCGATGCAGCCTGTCATCGACCACATCAACGCCAATCTCGACAAGCCGCTGCCGGTTAATGAACTCGCCGCCATCGTCGGCCTCAGCCGCGCGCATTTCTCCCGCAGTTTCGCCGAGAGCGAGGGCGTGCCGCCGGCCGAATTCGTGCTGCAGCAGCGGCTGCAGCGCGCCGTCAAGCTTCTGACCAAGGCGGACTTCCTGCCGGTCAAGGAAGTCGCCATCATGTGCGGCTTCGAGGACGCCAACTATTTCTCGAAGGTCTTCCGCCGCGTCTACGGCACCAATCCGACCGAATTCCGCACGACAGGCATGTATGCCAGCATCGGCAGGCCGAAATAGCTTCATCCCCGGAGCCGGTGCCTTCAGGCCCGGACCTCGAACACCATGTTGAACGGGGTTTCAGTGGCGCGGCGGAAATGCTTGAAGCCGGCGTCAAGCGCCACCTTGCGCAGCCTCATTTCTCCCGCCTGGGCGCCAAGCCCGAGCCCCACCTCCTGGGAGAGCGATGCCGGCGTGCAGATCATCGTCGAAGCGCCGTAATAGACGCGCCCGACGGGATTGAGATTATCCTTGAGACGATCATGGGCAAAGGGCTCGACGATCAGCCAGGTGCCGTTCGGCGCCAGCGTCTCCTTGACGTGCCGGCCGGCGCCGACCGGATCGCCCATGTCGTGCAGGCAGTCGAACATGGCGACCATATCATAGTCGCGGCCCGGAAACTCGGCTGCTTTGCCCTGCTCGAAGGTGACACGGTCGGCGACGCCGGCCTCTTTGGCGGCGGCCTTGGCTCTTTCGATCGACGGGCCGTGATAATCGAAGCCGGTAAAATGCGAGGCGGGATAGGCCTGCGCCATCAGGATGGTCGAGGCGCCGTGACCGCAGCCGACATCGGCGACATGGGCGCCGGCCTTGAGCTTTTCGTCCATGCCGGCAAGGGCAGGAATCCATTCATTGACGAGATGGCTGTTGTAGCCCGGGCGAAAGAACCGCTCAGTGCCACGGAACAGGCAGGTGCTGTGTTCATGCCAGCCGAGACCCTTGCCGGTGCGGAAGGCTTCGGTGACCTTCGGCTCGTCCATCCACATGGATTGCACCACCTCGAAGGCGCCGACGAAGAAGGCCGGGCTGTTTTCCTCGGCAAAGACCATCGCCTGTTCCGCCGTCAGGCTGAAACGATCGGTCTTTTCATCGTAAACGATATAATCCGCGGCCGCCTGGGCGCTCAGCCATTCCCTGACATAGCGCTCCTTGATCCCGGTTTTGGCAGCAATCTGCTCAACGCTCATCGGCTTCCCATCGGCCATCGTCTTGAACAGCCCCACCTTGTCGCCAAGCACGACCAAGGCCCCTGACACGGCGGCGCCGACATCGCCGACGAGACGGCCGACGAGCGCATCGAGTTTCTGCATATCTGGCTCACGCATTGTTACCTCCCGGGCGTGATAAAGGAGCATTACGTTAGACTTTGCTGATATGCAGTCAATCAACCCTGACGATCGCCCAATGAGGGTGCGCATCAAAGGTCGCAGCAATTTCATGGGCTTGCTTTCTTCGGGCGCGCTCACATCTTCATAGTGCTGCCCCAGAGCCAGATCAGAGTCTCAATGCCAGGTGGATATTCATGCTGTCTCCAGCCCAGTGCCGCGCCGCGCGTGCTCTCATCGCCTGGTCCAAGCAGGATCTGTCCGCAGCCTCCGAGGTAACCAAGGCGACGATTGCCGGCTTCGAGGCCGAGAGGCTTTTTCCGGACGAGCGAACGCTGCGGCATGTCAAGCGCGCCCTGGAAGACGCCGGCGTGCTTTTCATCCCGGAGAATGGCGGCGGCGCCGGCGTTCGCTTGGCAAGACCTGCATCGGCTTCTATAGACACTGACGAGACCGAGACGGTTCAATATGAAGAATATCTGAAAAACGACGCCCCTCCCGGCGCTGGCGGTTGAATGGCAAAGAAACAGAAGCTTGAGCACTCCGAATTGGCAGGGGAATTCACCGATGACGGAGTAACGGTGCTCGTCGACATCTTTCGAACCTCCGGCAGCAATGAGGACTGGACGATGGAAGTCGTCACCCAAGCGGAGGATCTGATCCGCTGGGAGGAGCCCTTTGTGACCGACCGGGAGGCCTTCGACGAATTCCTGGCAGTCGTGGAGCGGGACGGCATCCGATCCTTCCTCGACGATGAAGAACCTTCCGTGCATTGAAGGGCGGCCCCCATGAAAAGCATCAATGATCTCGTCGCCTCGGCGAAAACCGTCTGCGAGCGATACCGGGCCGGGCGGATGGAGCGCGAGACCGTGCGCGAGTGGGTTCTCCGGCTGGGCGCCTATCCCGCGCCGCACGGGGACCGCGTGCGTGACGCCGCCGAATGGTTCCGCCTTCACAATCGCGAACCTGTTTCCGAAGATATCGTGTTGGGGGACATCGACCGGCTCGAGGCGATTTCAGCACCGTGACGGGGGCGTGCGAGCTCTGTCTGGAATAACTTCAGCCCGATCCGGACTGGCGCAATTACGCCGTTACTCGACGGCGTAGGACCAATGACGATTGTGAGCCTTATGCATAATGGCTTATCCAGCTTCGAGAGGGAGAGGTCTGGAGTTTTGCAGCTTCGGCAAATGTGACACGCTCACGAGGCTGACATGGCTCCTGCATCTCACGCGAAGCGTAAGCCAAGCGCGGCTAGGTAGTTTTAATTCGTGCGGAAATAGAAGGAACAGCACGTGGCAGCATTTCCGGAAAAGGCAAAGGTCGTCATCATCGGGCTCGGCGGCATCGTCGGCGCCTCCATCGCGCACCATCTCGTCGAGCGCGGATGGGACGATATCGTCGGCATCGACAAGTCGGGCATCCCGACCGATATCGGCTCCACAGCCCATGCCTCGGACTTCTGTTACACCACCAGCCACGACTATCTGTCGGTCTGGACGACGCAATATTCGATCGATTTCTACGAGAAGATGGGTCATTACGCCCGCATCGGCGGCCTCGAAGTGGCCCGCACCGGCGACGATGCCTGGATGGAGGAAATCAAGCGCAAGCTTTCCTCGGCCCGCGCCTTCGGCACCCGCGCCCATTATGTCAGCCCTGCCGAGATCAAGGAAAAATTCCCGCTGATCGAGGAAGATCAGGTGATGGGCGGCCTCTTCGATCCGGATGCCGGCCTCGTCATCCCGCGCTCGCAGACCGTCGCCGGCAAGCTGGTCGATGCCGCCGAAAAGGCCGGCAAGCTGCAGGTGTTCGGCAACACGCCGGCGAAGTCGCTGATCGTCGAAGGCGGCCGCATCAAGGGCGTCGTCACTCATCGCGGCACGATCATGGCCGACCACGTCATCGTCTGCGCCGGCCTCTGGGGCCGCCTGATCGCCGAGATGGTCGGCGAAGACCTGCCGGTCATGCCGGTCGACCACCCGCTCACCTTCTTCGGCCCCTATAACGAGTTCGAAGGCACCGGCAAGGAAATCGGCTTCCCGTTACTGCGCGACCAGGGCAACTCCGCCTATATGCGCGATACCGGCGACCCGGCGACGACCGAAGGCGGCCAGATCGAGTGGGGCTATTACGAAGCCAACAATCCGCGCATGTGCCATCCGCGCGAGCTTCTCGAAAAACACGAAGCCCGCCTTTCGCCCTCGCAGCGCGACCTCGAGATGGAACAGATCATCGAGCCGCTCGAGCGCGCCATGGAACTGACACCGATCCTCGGCGAACTCGGCTATAACGAAGGTCACTCCTTCAACGGCCTGCTGCAGGTTTCCGCCGCCGGCGGCCCGTCCTGCGGCGAAAGCCAGAAGGTGCGCGGCCTCTGGTATTGCGTTGCCATCTGGGTCAAGGACGGCCCGGGCTACGGCAAGCTGATCGCCGACTGGATGACCGACGGCCGGACCGAAATCGACCACAACAGCATCGACTACGCCCGCTTCTATCCGCATCAGTTGACCGAAGAATTCATCGAAGGCCGCTGCTTTGAGGCCGCCCAGAAGATCTATTTCCCGGCCGTTCACACCCGCGAACCCTATCTATCCGGCCGCAACGCCAAGCGCTCGCCCTTCTACGAGCGCGAAAAGGAGCTGGGCGGCTACTTCATGGAACTGGGCGGCTGGGAGCGTGCGCACGGCTATGCCGCCAACGAGCACCTTCTGGAAAAATACGGCGACCGGGTGCCGGTGCGCGAGAACGAATGGGACAACCGCCATTTCTGGCGCGTCTCGAATGCCGAGCATCTGGCGATGAGCGAGGATTGCGGCATCGTCAATCTCAGCCACTTCCACATGGTCGATATCGAGGGGCCCGATCATGTCGAGCTGATGGAGTGGCTGTGCGCCGCTAAGATCGGCGGCGATGCCAACATCGGCAAGGGCGTTTACACCCACTTCCTCGACGACGAAGGCATGGTCCGCGCCGACTTCACCGTCTTCCGCATGGCCGACCGCTGCCGTCTCGTCAACGGCGCCGATGCCGGCCCGCGCGACCTGCACTATATGAGGCGCGTCGCCCAGGATCGCGGCCTTGACGTGACGATCACCGACGTCTCGGAAAAATTCGTGACGGTTGGCATCTGGGGTCCGAACGCCCGCGAGACGCTGAAAAAGGTCGTGGCCGATCCGGCCGGGCTCGATCAGGAAAACTTCGCCTTCGCAGCCATCAAGCCGATCGAAATATCAGGCAAGACGGTCACTGCCTTCCGCATCTCCTATGTCGGCGAGCAGGGCTGGGAACTGCACATGAAGTACGAAGACGGTCTCGCCGTCTGGGATGCGCTGCGCTCGACCGGCGTGATGGCCTTCGGCGTCGAGACCTATGCAAACTCGCGCCGCATGGAAAAGAGCCTGCGCCTGCAAAACGCCGACCTGCTGACCCAGTACAACCTGATCGAAGCCGATCTCGCCCGTCCGAAGGTCAAGGAAGCCGATTTCCGCGGCAAGGCAAAACATCTCGAATACAAGGCGCGCGAACACCAGCCGGCCATGCTCTGCACGCTTGTGATGACCGAGAATACCGACAAGTCGGGCGTCAAGCGTTATCCGCTCGGCAACCTGCCGGTCGTCGATCCCGCCACCGGCGAGGTCCTGGTCGACGAGCTCGGCCGCCGCTCCTACACCACCTCGATCGCCTACGGCCCGACGGTCGGCAAGAACATTGCGCTCGCCTACCTGCCCTGGTCCTATTGCCAGGTCGGACGCAAGCTGAATATCGAATACTTCGCCGAGACCTATCCGGTGGAAGTCGTCGGCGTCGGCTACAAGCCGATCTACGACCCGGACAACCTGAAGCCGCGCACTTAAGCGCTGAAATCGCTGTGGCGCCCCATGCGGGCGCCACAGTCGTTCTAAGCCTATGTCCTAGTCACCGTCGCCATTGCCGTTTTCGAGGCCATCGCCCGGGGCTCTGCTCGGGACGAAGCGTTTCGAGATCAGCCAGCAGGCGAGCGCCCAGAGCGCGCCCGCACACCATCCGGCGAAGACGTCGGTGGGATAGTGAACGCCGAGATAGATCCGGCTCAAGCCGATGATGACGGCGAGGAAAACGCCAGCGGCCATGACGAAGATCCGCGTCGAGCGGTAACGCTGCGTGCGGGCTAAGAGCGCGCCCAGCGTCAGATAGGTCACCGCCGAAACCATCGCATGGCCCGAGGGAAAACTGAGATCGCTGACCTCGACGAGATGCGGGACGATATCGGGACGCGGCCGGGCGACGAGGATTTTCAGCGTCGTGCTCGCCAGCCATCCTGTCAGCACCGAGGAAAAGACGAAGATCGCGATCGGCCAGCGCCGGTCAAGCAAGAGATAGACTGTGACGAGACCGGTCATCAGCGAGAGAACGGTGATGCCACCGAGACTGGTGATGTCGCCGACGGCATGCGTCAGCCAGCCGGGGCCGATCGGCACGCCAAGCTCACCCGGCCGTCGCAACGCCAGCAAGATCGTTTCGTCGAAACGGAGCGTCTCGCCTTCGAGCACCTCGCTCGTCAGCCGCTGCAGCACGAACAGCCCGCCGGCGATCGATGCCATGGTGATCAATGTCAGCGGTTCATATGCGCCGAGTCTCTTCCAAAATCCGCGTTGTTGAACCTCGCTCATCCCTGAGTTCGAACTCCCTTCTTATCATGCCGCTCTCCGCCAGATCGGCAAGGTGAGCCGCAAATTCAAGACCTTGCGACATTTGAGGCGTGTTCATAATGGCATCCGCTGCCCATCCCGGCGGTCCGGTAGCAAAAGCTCAACCTTCTTTTGCTATCGCTGGAGCGATTGACCTGGAGAGGTTTCGGCGATGAAAATTCTGACCGCGATGGTTCTGATGGCAGCCGCCCTGCCGCCGGTCTCGGCCTTCGGCGAGACCGAATGGATGGGCGGCGCAAGGCAATGGTCGGTCGGCTTTGCCAGCGAGCACCCTGCCTACTGCCGGCTGCAGTGGGACAGCGAACTGGGCAAGACGATGGAATTCCGCCAGAGCGCCACCGAAACCTTCTGGCTGGTCTCGAAGAACACATGGGACATTCCCACCGGCACCACGACCGAGGTGACGCTGACCGATCGAGCGGCAACGAAGGTGGTCGCCGCGGAATTCTTCGACAAGAACACGCTTCGCCTCTGGCCCAAAGGCAGCAAGGGCAGCGGCGGACTGAAGAAGATCATCAAGAATTCCTTTGCTGGAACGCCTGACGTGCAATTGACCTTTGCCGGCGACGAAGGTGACTGGACGCTGCCGCTTTCGCGGGTGGATCAGCTCTATCCAACCTTCGCCCAATGCCTCAAACGGCTCGAGGCCAGCGAGCCGGCCAAGCAGGATTCGGCAACAAGTAAACCTTTCTGACGAGTCGCCTAGACAGCCGGCGGCGCTGTCTCGCGGATCAGATTGCGTACGGCCTCGATATCGCCGTTCAGCGGCCGCTCGTCGCCATAATGAACCACATGTTCACGCACGGCTTGATAGAGGAGCTCCGTGCCTGCCGCCCGCGGCGCGGTTGCCGCCAGGAAATCATGCGCCTGGGCTGCGGCCATCAACTCGATCGCCAAGATATATTCGGCATTGTCGATGACGGCGAGCAGCTTGCCGGCGGCCGCCGTCGGATGGGCGAGAAAATCCTCCTGCAGGCCGGAGGTCAGGCCGCCGTCCATGGCCGCGGGCGCGGCAAGCCGACGGTTGTCGTTGCTCAGCGCGGCTGCGGTATATTGGGCGATCATGAAGCCGGAATGGCTGCCGGCATCGCTCGCCAGAAACGGCGGCAGGCCGCTGACCAGCGGATTGACCAGCCGGTCCATGCGTCGCTCGCTGATCGCGCCGATCTGCGCCAGCGCAACGGCGAGGCTGTCGGCCGCCTGCCCGAGCGCCGGGGCGACGGCATGCGCCTCGGAGGAAACGATCGGCTGCTCCGGCGTGCCTGAGACAGCCGGATTATCCGTCACCGAGGCAAGTTCCTGATCGGCGATGCGGGCGGAATTGTCGAACACGTCGCGGGCGGCGCCATGGGCATGCGGTACCGAGCGAAGGCTCAGCGCATCCTGGGTGCGCCGGCCGAAGGCGGCGGCGACGAGGCCGCTGCCCTGGAGGCGGGCGCGCAAGCTGGCTCCGACCTTTTCGATCCCGGCAGACGGGCGCAGCGCCAGCACCGCCGCGTCGAAGGCGGCGATCTGACAGCCTGCCGCTTCCAGCGTCAGCGCCGCGATGGCATCGGCCCAGTCGAGCAGCCGTTCGGCACGCAAAAGCGCTGCTGCGATCAGCCCCGTGGCGCAGGCCGTGCCGTTGACGAGGCTCAGGCCCTCCTTGGCGCCGAGCACCAACGGCTGCAGGCCGATCGCCGCCAGCGCCTCGCGGCCGCTCATGCGCCGACCGGCCACAGTGGCGCTGCCTTCGCCGATCAGGACGAGCGCGGTATGAGCATTGTGGGTGAGGTAACCGGCCGAGCCTTTCGACGGCACGTCGGGAATGCAGTCATGCTCCAGCAAGGCTGTGAGATGCTGGACGATCTCGCGCCGCACGCCGGAATGGCCGTGGGCGAAATTGGCGATCTGGGCGGCGATGATGGCGCGCACCTCCCGCCCGGCCAGCAGCGGCCCGACGCCGCAGGCATGGCTGAGCACGATGCTGCGCGACAACAGGCTCTGCGAGGCGCGGTCGACCACGGTATCGGCGAGCGCTCCGACGCCGGTGTTGACACCATAAGCGCGCACGCCCGTCTCGACGATGCTGGCGACGATGCGGCTTGCCTGCTCGACCCGCGCCCAGGCGGCCGGCGACAGCGCAAGCGCCTCCCCTGCCCCGACCCGCGCGACATCGCGCCAGGTCAGCACTTTATCGATGGTGATCGTCATTGCCCTGTTCCGAAATGGCCGATGAACTGGCGGAAAGCCGGCGACGCGCCGCCGCCGAACATATCGTCCGGCTTGCCGCTGCTTTCGACCAGCCCTTCGCGCATGAAGACGACGCGGTTCGAGACGTTGCGGGCAAAACTCATCTCATGGGTGACGACGAGCATGGTCATGCCTTCTTCGGCAAGCGCCCGCATGACGCGCAGCACCTCGCCGACGAGTTCCGGATCGAGTGCGGATGTCGGCTCGTCGAAGAGCATGACCTTCGGCTTCATCGCCAAAGCGCGGGCGATTGCGGCGCGCTGCTGCTGGCCGCCGGAGAGATGGGCGGGATAGGCATGGCGTTTGTCCGCGATACCGACCTTTTCGAGCAGCGCTTCGGCCTCGGCGATGCAGTCAGCGCGTGGCCGCTTCAGCACATGGATCGGGCCTTCGATGACGTTCTGCAGGATCGTCATATGGGACCAGAGATTGAAGGACTGGAACACCATGCCGAGTTCGGAGCGGATATGGTCGACCTGCTTCTGGCTGGCCGGCCTTGTCTTGCCGTTCTTGTGCACCATCTCGATGTGCTCGCCATCGACCCAGATCTCACCGTCGCTGGCGGTTTCGAGCAGGTTGATGCAGCGCAGAAAGGTCGATTTGCCGGAGCCGGAGGCGCCGAGCAGCGAAATCACATCGCCGTCCTCGGCATCGAGGGAAATGCCGCGCAGCACTTCGTGCGTGCCGAAGCTCTTGCGGATATTGCGGACCGAAAGTCGGGTTACGCCTGGCATGGTTGCTCCAATCGATTCAGGTTCCGCCTAGACCTTCAGCGCCTGCGGGATCGCGCGGCGGTGTCGGGACAGCGAATATTCGAGCAGAGCCATGCCCTGCAGGATGATGAAGTTCAAAACGAGATAGATGATCGCCGCGCAGAGGAAGACTTCCATCGTGCGGTATGTTTGCGAGATCAGCCGCTGGGCCACACCGGTGACCTCCCAGACGGTGACGAGGCTGGCGAGCGCCGTCGACTTCATCATCAGCACGATCTCGGTGGAATAGGCCGGCAGCGCGTGGCGGAAGGCGATCGGCGCCAGGATGCGGCGCACCATCAGGAAACCGGACATGCCGATCGAGCGGGCCGCCTCGATCTCCTTCGGGGAAACGGCGCGGATGCCGCCGCGGAAGATCTCCGCCGTGTAGCCGGCGGTGCAGAGCGCCAGCGACAGCACGGCGCAGACCATCGGCTCGCGCAGGAACGGCCAGAGGAAGGAATAGCGGATGACGCCGAACTGGCCGAGGCCGTAGAACACCAGGAACATCTGGATCAACAGCGGCGAGCCGCGGAAGACGAAGATATAGCCCTTGGCGAAACCCGACAGATAGCGGTTACCGCTGACCCGCATCGTGACGATGACCAGCGCCAGCAGACCGCCGAAAAAGATCGACAGCGAAAACAGGATCAGCGTCGTCGGCACCGCCTTCAGCAGTGTCACCATGGTCGAAGCGAGAAAGGTGAAATCCATCGTCGCCCCCTTATGCCTGGCCCATGGCGGAGGCCGGCATGCTGCGATTGGCGCGGCGTTCCGCGCCGTTGAAGATGCGGTCGGAAAGGCTGGTCAGGATCAGGTAGAGGCAGCCGCCGGCAATGAAGAACAGGAAATATTGCCGGGTCGAGCCGGCCGCCACCTGGCTGGTGCGCATCAGCTCGGCAAGGCCGGTAACCGAGATCAGCGCCGAATCCTTGAGGCTGAGCTGCCAGACATTTCCGAGGCCGGGAATGGCGAAGCGAAGCACCTGCGGGATGATGATGCGGCGGAAACGCATGCCACGATGCATGCCGATCGCCGAGGCCGCTTCGAGCTCACCCTTGGAGATCGCCAGATAGGCGCCGCGGAACACCTCCGCCTGATAGGAGCCGGAGATGATGCCGACGGCAAGCGCGCCGGCGGCAAAGGACGGCAGGCCGAGGAAACCCTCGTAGCCCATCGCCTTGCCGATCGAAGTGACGGCCGAGGAACCGCCGAAATAGATGAGATAGATGATCAGCAGTTCCGGCACGCCACGAAAGACGGTTGTATAGACGTTGCCCAGCGCGACGAGGAGAGGATTGCCGGAAAGCTTCGCGCCCGCGACGATCGCGCCCAGCACCGCGCCGATCGCCAGCGCCGTCGCGGTGACGGCCAGCGTCATCAAGGCAGCGAGAATGAGCAGCGCGCCCCATCCCGTCGAGCCGAAGCCAAGCAGTTCCAAGGTTGCCATAGCGTCCGTTCCCCGTCCGTGGCAGTGTTTTATCGATCGAGAATAACACGCGGTCTCCGGCGATAAAGCCGGAGACCGGCGCCTGCGGCCATAGGGCCGAAGCGCTTACTGCTGCGGGCTGACGTCGACCTTGAACCACTTCATCGAAAGGTTCTTGACCGTGCCGTCGGCGAGTGCCGATTTGATCGCCACGTTGAACTTGTCGCGCAGATCGGTGTCGGCCTTACGGATGCCGAGGCCTTCGCCCTCGCCCCAGATCGAACCGACGATCTCCGGGCCGGTGAAGTCGAGCGCGCCGTTGGCTGCCTGGAAGGCATTGGCGAAATAGACGGCGTCGTCGAATCCGAGGTCGATACGGCCATTCTGCAGGTCGAGGTCGCGGTCGGCGCCGGTCTTGTATTCGCGGATCTCGGCAATATCGCCGAAATTGTCATAGACGAACTTGGCGTAAACGGTCGCCGCCTGGATGCCGATCGTCTTGCCCTTGAACGCTTCCTTCAGCGCGTCGATCTCCTTCACGCCGGTCTGGCCAGGCGTCATCTTGATCGTGGCGCCGGTGCCGGCGGCTTTCGCCAGCGGGCTGTCCTTGGCGGTGGCGAAGGCGGCGGGCGTGGCGGCATAGGGAACGGTGAAGTCGATGACCTGCTTGCGCTCCTCGGTGATCGACAGCGCATCCATGATGACGTCGAACTTGCCGGCATTCAGCGCCGGGATCATGCCGTCCCAGTCGGAGGCGACAAGCGTGCATTCGATCTTGGCGCGCTCGCACAGCACCTTGGCAAGCTCCGGCTCGAAGCCGCCGAGCGTGCCGTCGGCATTGGTGAGGTTCCACGGCGCATAGGCGCCCTCGAGCGTGATGGTCGCCTTCGTCCAGTCCTTGGCAAAGGCGGGGGCGGCAAAGGCGGAAAAAGCGGCGACGCCGCAAAACAGGATGGCGCTAAATTTCATTGATGAATTCTCCTCTGGAGTTGAAACAGACCTTGCGGCACCGCCGATCTCCGCCGGCTTGCCCTTTCCGTCCTATTTTTATCTCGAGGACCGATTGGGAGGTTGTATATGGTACCATATGAGATATTTTGTGATATGCAAGAGGAAAGTCGATTATGTGGCAAATTGCATCCGTGCAAAAGGAATAGGCAATGAAGCGTTCCGGCGAGATGAAGCGCGACCTGGCGGGAAATGACAGCACGCCGCTTTACGCCGGCGTCAAGCAGGTGATCCTCGACCGCATCCACAGCGGCGAATGGCCGCCGAAATACCGCGTGCCGTCGGAAAACGAGCTGGTCGTCGAACTCGGCGTCAGCAAGATGACCGCCAACCGGGCGCTACGCGAACTTGCCAATGAAGGCGAACTCGTCCGCATCCAGGGCGTCGGCTCCTTCGTCGCCGAGCGCAAGGGTTATTCGGCACTGTTCGAGGTGCGCAACATCGCCGAGGAGATCGCCGAACGCGGCCATATCCATGAAGCCTCGGTCGTGGTTCTGGCCCGGGAAACCGCCTCTCCGGAGATCGCCGACGCCCTGGAGCTGGCAATCGGCGCCGCCGTTTTCCACTCGCTGATCGTCCACAGCGAAAACGGCGTTCCGGTGCAGATCGAGGACCGGTTCGTCAATCCGGAGGCCGCTCCCGAATATCTCGAGCAGGATTTCACGACGCTCACGCCGAACGCCTATTTGACCGCCGCCGCCCCGCTCAGCGGCTCCGAGCACGTCGTCGAGGCGGCGATGCCGCAGGCCTGGGAATGCAAGCTGCTGACCATCCTCAAGAGCGAGCCGTGCCTGACGATCCGCCGGCGCACATGGTCGGCGAAACAGGTGGTTTCGACCGCCCGTCTCGTCTATCCCGGCTATCGCTACCGGCTCGAGGCGCGCAGCGGCAAGATGTTCGAAGACTAAAACACCCGCGATGTTGTATATGGAACTTACTGCGACGCCGGTGTGAACCGCGCCACCAGTGCGTGACGATCGCCGGGATAGGTGAAGCGCACGTGGGTCACCGGTCCGGCGCCGCTCCAGGTGCGGCGCTCGACCACCAGGCAGGCGGTGTTGCGGGCGATGTCGAGGGCGGCCGCCACCTCGGCGCTGGCGGAAACGGCGTGAATCCGGTGTTCGGCGGTGCTCCACGGCACCTGGTTGAGCAGCCACGGCCCCGGCGCCACCGTCAGGAAATCGGCATCGGCCGCCTCCGGCACGGTCGCGAGGCTGATCAGCCGTTCCTCCAAACAGAAAGGCCGCGCGCCGGCATTGTGGATGCAGACCACTTCGACGACCGAGGACGCCAGAGGCAGCTCCAGCCGGCGGCTGTCTTCCGCCTTGGCCTTGCGGCTCGTCTTCTTCGACACCGCATAGGAATAAGGCAGGTTCAGCGACTGCACCTCGGCCTTGATGTCGTGGATTTCGAGAACCGCCGATTGCGCCTGCGGCTGTGTGACGAAACTGCCGGATTTCTTGCGGCGCTCGATCAGCCCAGCCTTGGCGAGCTGGGTCAGCACCTTGTTCACCGTCATCCGTGAGACGTCATACTGCGTGGCGAGATCGACCTCGAAGGGAATGCGATGCCCCGGCGGCCATTCGCCCGAGACGATACGGCCTTCGATGTCGCCCAGGATGCGCTGATGCAAGGTGGGATCCCTGCTTTGATTCATCGCCACGTTCCGATTGGTTTCCCGATCTAGTCCGAATGCCCCGCTCATGAAAAGCTCTTTTTCAGGCGGCCAGCAACTCACCCATCGCGGCAAGGAAGCGACGGTCGATGGCGTCACGCTTGCGATGGCGACCGCCCTCCACCTGCTTGCGGCCGCGCGCCCAGACGCAATCGACGGAGATGCCGCCGGCAAACAGCCAGTGATCGAGGATCTGATCGCCGGAGAGATAGGGAACGGCTGACGTATCGAGCGAAACGAGATCGGCGTGATGGCCCTCGACGAGACCGGCCGGGGCTTTCAGCGCCGCGGCGCCGCCGGCAAGCGCCTGGTTGAACAGCGACAGCGCCGTTGAACCACCGGGCGCAGCCACGACATTGCGGGCGCGCAGCGCCAGACGCTGCGAATATTCGAGCTGACGCAGTTCTTCCGACAGGGAGATCCGCACGTTGGAATCCGAGCCGATGCCGTAACGGCCGTCCTCTTCGAGGAACAGCGGCGCGGCAAAGGCGCCGTCGCCGAGATTGGCCTCGGTGATCGGGCAGAGGCCGGCGATCGCCCCGCTTTTCGCCATCCGCCGCGTCTCGTCCTCGGTCATGTGCGTCGCATGGATCAGGCACCAGCGTTCATCCACCGGCATATGATCGAGCAGCCATTCGACCGGCCGCGCGCCGGACCAGGCGACGCAGTCCTCGACCTCCTTCACCTGCTCGGCCACGTGGATATGGATCGGGCCGTCGCCCGCCATCGGCACGAGCTTCGCCAATTGCTCGGGTGTGGCGGCGCGCAGGCTGTGCGGCGCCAGTCCGAGTTCGGCGCCGTCGAGTCGGCCGGTCACGCCACGGCATCCCTCCATCAGCCTTTCGAAGCTTTCGAGCGAATTGATGAAGCGCCGCTGGCCGTCGATCGGCGCCGCACCACCGAAACCGGAATGGGCATAGAACACCGGTAGAAGCGTCAGGCCGATGCCGGTCTCCTGGCTCGCCGCACCGATACGTTCGGCAAGCTCGACGATATTGGCATAGGCCGCGCCGTCCCTGTCGTGATGGAGATAGTGGAATTCGCCGACGCGGGAAAATCCGGCCTCCAGCATTTCCGCATAAAGCTTGGCCGCGACCGCCTCGACATGGTCCGGCGTCATTGCCAAAGCGAATTTGTACATGACGGTGCGCCAGCTCCAGAAGCTGTCGTTGGTCGGGCCGCGCACTTCGGCAAGACCGGCCATCGCCCTTTGGAAGGCGTGGCTGTGCAGGTTGCCCATGGCCGGAACGATCAGGGCATGGCGCTCATCGCCGGGCGCGGCGGCGACGCCGACCTCGACCCGGGCGATGCGCCCGGCCTCGAGCGTCAGCCGCACGTCCTTCTGCCAGCCTTGCGGCGTCAGCGCCGTCCTCGCGTGAAGTATGGTCATGGCCTTTTCTCCCCTTCTGCCGCGCCGCCGATCTTTCTTTTCCAGAAGAGCGCGCAAAATTTCTCTTGTCACCTGCTTATTATGTATATACATGTTTCGGCATAAGGAAAGGCGCAAAGCTGATGACCGGGAACAATTTTTCTGACGAAACCCCATCCGCCGACGTCAGGCCGGTGCTGTGGCGCAATGCGCGGCTGGCGACGCTCGCGTCTGGCAGAGCCGGGCTCGGCATTGTCGAAAAGGGCGCCGTTCTGATCGAAAACGGCCGCATCGGCTTTGCCGGCGCCGAAAGCGAGCTGCCGGCATCGGCCATCGAACGCTCCGACATCGTCGATCTCGAAGGCCGCTGGGTGACACCCGGTCTCGTCGACTGCCACACCCATATCGTTCACGGCGGCAATCGCGCCCGCGAGTTCGAGATGCGTCTTGAAGGCGCGACCTATGAGGAGATCGCGCGGGCCGGCGGCGGCATCGTCTCCTCCGTCCAGGCGACCAATGCGCTGTCGGTCGAGGAACTTGTCGCCACGGCGCTGCCGCGGCTCGATACGCTGCTTGCCGAAGGCGTGACGACGATCGAGATCAAATCCGGTTATGGCCTCAACCGCAGCGGCGAAGTGAAGATGCTGCAGAGCGCCCGCCTGCTCGGCCATGTCAGGCCGGTGCGCGTCGCCACAAGCTATCTCGGTGCCCATGCGACGCCGGTGGAATATAAGGGCCGCAACGACGACTATCTCGACGAAATCGTGCTGCCCGGCCTCGACGACATGTATAATCTCGGCCTTGCCGATGCCGTCGACGGCTTCTGCGAAGGCATCGCCTTTTCGACGGCCGAGATCGCCCGCGTCTTCGACAAGGCCAAGGCGCTCGGCCTGCCTGTCAAGCTCCATGCCGAGCAGCTCTCCAATCTCGGCGGCGCCAAGCTGGCGGCCGCCTATGGCGCGCTTTCCTGTGATCACCTCGAATATCTCGACGAGCAAGGCGTTGCGGCAATGGCCGCTGCCGGCACCGTCGCCGTGCTGCTGCCCGGCGCCTTCTACGCCATCCATGAAAAGCAGAAGCCGCCGGTGGAGGCACTGCGCCGGGCCGGCGTGCCGATCGCGATCGCCACCGATTGCAATCCGGGCACCTCACCGCTTACCTCGATGCTGCTCACCATGAACATGTCGGCGACGCTGTTCGGCCTCACCGTCGAGGAATGCATCGCCGGCGCCACCCGCGAAGGCGCGCGCGCGCTCGGCCTCATCGGCGAGACCGGAACGCTCGAAGCCGGCAAATCCGCCGATCTCGCCGTCTGGAATATCGAGAGCCTTGCCGAGCTCGTCTACCGCATCGGCTTCAACCCGCTTCATACACGCGTCTTCAAAGGCGAAAGGAACGGTCGATGACCATTACGCTCCACCCGGGCTCCGTCTCGCTCAAGGATCTGGAAATCATCTATTGGACCGGCGCGCCGGCAAGGCTCGATCCCGCCTTCGATGCCGGCATCGCCAAGGCCGCCGCGCGCATCGCCGAGATCGCCGCCGGCAACGCGCCGGTTTACGGCATCAATACCGGCTTCGGCAAACTCGCCTCGATCAAGATCGACAGCGCTGACGTCGCCACGCTGCAGCGCAATCTCATCCTGTCGCATTGCTGCGGCATCGGTGCGCCGCTGCCGGAAAATATCGTCCGACTGATCATGGCGCTGAAGCTGGTGTCGCTCGGCCGCGGCGCCTCCGGCGTACGGCTGGAACTGGTGCGGCTGATCGAAGGCATGCTCGAAAAGGGCGTCATTCCGCTGATCCCGGAAAAGGGCTCGGTCGGCGCCTCCGGCGACCTCGCACCGCTCGCCCATATGGCCGCGGTGATGATGGGCGAGGCCGAAGCCTTTTTCGCCGGCGAACGTCTTTCGGGCGCCGAGGCCCTTGCACGGGCCGGGCTGAAACCGGTGGTGCTCGCCGCCAAGGAAGGCCTGGCGCTGATCAACGGCACGCAGACCTCGACGGCGCTGGCGCTCGCCGGCCTCTTCCGCGCCCATCGTGCCGCGCAGTCGGCGCTCATCACCGGCGCCATGTCGACCGATGCGGCGATGGGGTCCTCGGCGCCCTTTCATGCCGATATCCATACGCTGCGCGGCCATAAGGGCCAGATCGATACCGCAGCGGCGCTTCGCGGCCTGCTCGAAAATTCCGTCATCCGCCAGAGCCATATCGAGGGCGACGAGCGTGTGCAGGATCCCTATTGCATCCGCTGCCAGCCGCAGGTCGACGGCGCCTGTCTCGATCTGCTGCGCTCGGTCGCCCGCACCCTCGAAATCGAGGCCAATGCCGTCACAGACAATCCGCTGGTGCTGTCGGACAACTCGGTTGTGTCAGGCGGCAATTTCCACGCCGAACCCGTCGCCTTCGCCGCCGACCAGATCGCGCTCGCCGTCTGCGAGATCAGCGCGATCTCACAGCGGCGCATCGCGCTGCTGGTCGATCCGGTGCTTTCCTACGGCCTGCCGGCCTTCCTCGCCAAGAAGCCCGGCCTCAACTCCGGCCTGATGATTGCCGAGGTCACCTCGGCGGCGCTGATGTCGGAGAACAAGCAGATGTCGCACCCGGCCTCGGTCGATTCGACCCCGACCTCGGCCAACCAGGAAGACCACGTCTCGATGGCCTGCCACGGCGCCCGCCGCCTGCTTGGCATGACCGAGAACCTCTTCGGCATCATCGGCATCGAAGCGCTGACCGCGGCCCAAGGCGTCGAATTGCGCGCGCCGCTGTCGACGAGCCCGGAGCTTGGCAAGGCGATCGCCGCGATCCGCGCCAAGGTGCCGAGCCTCGATAACGACCGCTACATGGCGGGCGACCTCGCCGCCGCAGCCGAACTGGTGGCGACGGGCGCGCTGAACGCCGCAGTTTCCTCGGGCATTCTGCCGGTTTTGGAGGGTTGATGGTGATGAATGTGCACCTGGCACCCCCCTCTGCCCTGCCGGGCATCTCCCCCACAGGTGGGGAGATCGGCTGGGCGGACCCGCTCGCTCCAACATCGATTGTTTGGGGAAGTCTCATCTACTTGCCGATCTCCCCCCTTGTGGGGGAGATGTCCGGCAGGACAGAGGGGGGTAACGCCCCAGACGCCGGAGCGCTCTGCCCATGAGCACCCCCGTCTTCGAAATCCACCGGGGCACCTCCCCCGTCATCCTCGCCTTCCCCCACACCGGCACCGACGTGCCGCCGGCGATTTACGACCGCCTCAACGACAACGGCCGGATCCTCGCCGATACCGACTGGCACATCTACGAACTCTATGACGGCCTGCTGTCCGACGCGACGACCGTGCGCGCCACCTTCCATCGCTACGTGATCGACGCCAATCGCGATCCAGCGGGCGTCAGCCTCTATCCCGGTCAGAACACCACCGGCCTCGTTCCTGAGACGGATTTCGACGGCAAGCCGATCTGGAAGGACGGGCAGGCGCCCGACGAGGCCGATATCGCGGCACGGCTCAGGGATTTTCATGCGCCCTATCATGCGGCTCTTGCAGCCGAGATCGAGCGCGTCAGGGCCATCCATGGCGTGGCTGTCCTTTATGATTGCCACTCGATCCGTTCGCACATTCCCTTCCTCTTCGAAGGCAAGCTGCCGGATTTCAATATCGGCACCGATATGGGCAGGACCTGCGACGGCGCCATCGAGCAGGCGACGCTGACCGCCGTCGAAGCCGCGGCTGGCTATGACAGCGTGCTCAACGGCCGCTTCAAGGGCGGCTGGACGACCCGCCATTACGGCAAGCCGGAGACCGGCGTGCACGCGATCCAGATGGAGCTCGCGCAGTCGACCCATCTGCAGACCGAGACGCCGCCCTTTGCCTACGACACAGCCAAGGCGGACCGGCTTCGCATTCATCTAAAAGACATTCTGGTGCGCATCGAACAGATCGCCCCAGGCCTGAAACGATAACGATCACTCGACAGGGGAACCGCCATGAGCAATCCACGCCATAACATCCGTGAAATCCGCGCACCCCGCGGCAACGAGCTCAATGCCAAGAGCTGGATGACCGAAGCGCCGCTGCGCATGCTGATGAACAATCTCGATCCCGACGTCGCCGAAAATCCGAACGAGCTCGTCGTCTATGGCGGCATCGGCCGCGCCGCCCGCACCTGGGAGGATTTCGACCGCATCGTCGCCACGCTGAAGACGCTAACGGAAGAGGAAACCCTGCTCGTGCAGTCCGGCAAGCCGGTCGGCGTCTTCCGCACCCACAAGGATGCGCCGCGTGTGCTGATCGCCAATTCCAACCTCGTGCCGCATTGGGCGACCTGGGATCATTTCAATGAGCTGGATAAGAAGGGCCTTGCCATGTACGGCCAGATGACGGCCGGCTCGTGGATCTATATCGGCACGCAGGGCATCGTCCAGGGCACCTACGAGACCTTCGTCGAGGCCGGCCGCCAGCATTACGGCGGCAATCTCAAGGGCAAGTGGATCCTGACCGGCGGCCTCGGCGGCATGGGCGGCGCCCAGCCGCTCGCCGCCGTCATGGCCGGCGCCTGCTGCCTCGCCGTCGAATGCAATCCCGACTCGATCGATTTCCGCCTGCGCACCCGCTATCTCGACGCCAAGGCCCAAACGCTCGATGAAGCGCTCGAGATGATCGACCGCTGGACCAAATCAGGCGAAGCCAAATCCGTCGGCCTGCTCGGCAATGCCGCCGAAATCCTGCCGGAAATGGTCCGTCGCGGCATCCGCCCCGACATGGTCACCGACCAGACCTCGGCCCACGACCCGATCAACGGCTACCTGCCGAAGGGCTGGACGATGGCCGAATGGAAGGCCAAGCGCGAAAGCGATCCGAAGGCGGTGGAAAAAGCGGCGCGCGCCTCGATGCGCGAGCATGTCGAGGCGATGATCGCCTTCTGGAATGCCGGCATTCCGACCCTCGACTACGGCAACAACATCCGCCAGGTCGCGAAGGAAGAAGGCCTCGAAAACGCCTTCGCCTTCCCCGGCTTCGTGCCGGCCTATATAAGACCGCTGTTCTGCCGCGGCATCGGCCCCTTCCGCTGGGCCGCCTTGTCCGGCGATCCGGAGGATATCTACAAGACAGATGCCAAGGTGCGGGAGCTGACCCCCGGCAATACCCACCTGCACAATTGGCTCGATATGGCCAGGGAACGCATCGCCTTCCAGGGCCTGCCGGCGCGCATCTGCTGGGTCGGCCTCGGCGACCGCCATCGCCTGGCACTGGCCTTCAATGACATGGTCAAAAACGGCGAGCTTTCGGCACCGATCGTCATCGGCCGCGATCACCTCGACTCGGGCTCCGTCGCCTCGCCGAACCGCGAAACCGAAGCGATGAAGGACGGCTCCGACGCCGTCTCCGACTGGCCGCTGCTGAACGCCCTGCTCAACACCGCCTCGGGCGCCACCTGGGTATCGCTGCACCATGGCGGCGGTGTCGGCATGGGCTTCTCCCAGCACTCCGGCGTCGTCATCTGCGCCGATGGCACCGACGATGCGGCAAAGCGTCTCGAGCGGGTGCTCTGGAACGATCCGGCGACCGGCGTCATGCGCCACGCCGATGCCGGCTACGACATCGCCCTCGATTGCGCGAGGGACAAGGGCCTGCGCCTGCCCGGCATTCTCGGGAACTGAGCCCCATGCGGATCCTGCGCGCCGGCGATCACAAGCGCATGCCGTGGAAAAACGGCGGCGGCGAAACGGTGGAGATCGCCGTTTCGCCGGAAGCGGCCGGCCTTGCCGGCTTCGACTGGCGCGTCAGCATGGCAACCGTCGCCGCCGACGGGCCGTTTTCGATCTTCCCGGGCATCGACCGGACGCTTGTGATCCTCGACGGCAACGGCATGGTGCTCGACATCGAAGGCAGCATACCGGTGCTGCTGACGACGGCGAGCGATCCCCTCGCCTTCCCGGCAGATATCCCGGTGGCTGCCAGGCTCCAGGACGGCGCGATCACCGATCTCAACGTCATGACGCGCCGCGACGGTCTCGCCCACACGCTGATCCGCATCGACATCGACGGCGGCACGTCCGTGCCGCTGACGTCGTCGACATGCCTGCTGCTCTGCCATCGCGGCGCATTGTCGTTCAGGCGGGACGGTGAGAGCGGCACGCTTGCGGCCGGCGATGCGCTGCTGATTGCGGATGCGGCTGGAACCGCACTGGAAATCGACGGCGAGGCCAGATGTTATCTCGTCTCGATCGCCACGCCCTGATCTTCGCACAACGGCTTGAAAAAACGGGACAATCGAAAAATGGCTTGGGCCTTCGCAGCGACGATTGCGATTTCCGGCCATGGACGTCATTCCTACTTTTGGTCTAAACTTCGCCTTGCTGATGCAGAAGAAGACCTAGACTGTCCGGACGTGCCGGGTAGCAATGGAGCAGGCGTGACGGATCCCTACGATATTCTCGGAGTTGACCGCGATGCGGACGAGGCCCAGCTGAAGGCCGCCTATCGGCGCCTGGCGAAGGTTGCCCACCCGGATTCGGGCGGCGATTCGCAAGCCTTCGACAATCTGCAGAAGGCCTATGCGCTGCTTCTCGACCCGGTCCGCCGCAAGGTTTACGACGACACCGGCTATGATGTCGAGTTCGCCGATGCCGCCGAGCTGCAGGCGCTTGTCATCATTGAGAAGCTCGTCACCGACGCGGTGCTCGACGAGCGCGCGCCCGGAAGTTTCGATCCCGTCGCCGTGATGCAGGACAGCCTGTCGGAGGAACTGCGCAAGGCGCGGTTCAGCAAGAGTGAACTGGAACGCCACGCCTCACGCGTCGGCCTGCACCTGGAGCGGCTAGAAAAACAGTCCGGCCGCGATGTGCTCGCCCATATGTTCCGCGCCCGCATCGAAGCGATCGCCAAGGCGGTCGCGGAAACCGAGGCGAAGATCAAGGCGACCGAACGCGCCGCCGACATGCTGAGCGGCTATGTCTACGACATCGATCCGTCGCTGTTGCCGGAGGCCTCGGTCACAAACCTCGAATGGATCGAGCCCTCCAGAAACCGCTCCACCGGCTGACGAAGCGCGCTGACGCGTCAATAGGACAGCTTCGGATACCAGTCCGGCGCGCGGCCTTCCGGCGTCGTGTCGATCAAGGTCCAGAGCGGCATCAGGTCGGGGGCGCCGCGCGGGTCCTCGCCGGGATCCGAGGTGACGTCGCCCATTTCCTGGCTCCAGAAGTGGCGGATGGTGCCGTCGCGCCGTGTGAAGACGTTATAGGCAGGGTCATCGCCGCCGCCTTTGCCGATGGCGTTGTAGTCGCGGCTGTAATCGCCCGTCGTGTCGGAATAGAGCGGCAGGTGATGCCAGCCGCGTTCCTTCTTGAAGGCAAGCAGCTTTCCGATCGGCGAGCGGGCTACGACCGCAAGGGCGGCGCGCTGCTGGATGTCGGGCACCTCGCCGTCCCAGGCCGAGAGCAGCGAGGTGCACATCGGGCATGGGCGTTCGCGCTCCGGCCCGAACATGTAGCTGTAGACGATCAGCGTCTCCTTGCCGGCGAAGAGTTCGGTGAGCGAGATCGGCCCGTCGGCGCCTTCGAAGCGGTAATCCTTCTTCACCGCGCCGCCCGGCGGCAGCGCCCGGCGCTGTCTCGCGACGCGCTCGATGTGCCGGCGCAATTCGATCTCCTCGGCAAGCAGCGCGTCGCGGGCTCTGCGATATTCCTCGCTCTCGTTGGGAAAACGGACGCCGTTTTTTGCCGCGAGCACGGCGGCGGGTACCAGCTGTTGATCATCCATCACATATCCTCCTTCTATCGTCGCGCGTCTCTGGCGCTCAAAGGATGTGCCGCGATCGCAACGGATTTCCAGCACATCGTTAGAATGACGATCCGCAGATGCGAAAATCGACAGGACCGGCTGGAAAAATCCGCCTTCGAGGAGGAGTGGAACAGAAAACCGCGGTAGCGACCGAGGCGACCGGCATGAAGAACTTCATGCCGGTGCTACCGTTCGCGTGATGCCGTGCCGCTTCTCTGTCTTTCAGTGCTTGAGAACGACCTTCCCGGGAGCGCCTGCCGCAACCGCGTTTTGGGCGAGGCCGATCTGGTCCAGGGTGAAGGTGTAGGAAATCGGGATCACCAGCTCACCGCTGGCGGCGGATGCCAGAATAGCGTCGAGCATGGCCGCGTCGGTGCGGTGGTAAAGTTCACGGACGACAACGCGGCCTGCTGCATTGGCGCCTTCCGGCACCGGAACGATGCTCGCAACCGTGCCACCGTCGCGGACATGACCGATGAGGTTGCCGGCCACCGGGCCGGCCGTGCTGATCGCATAGTCGAAGCTCGAGCTTGCGGCGGCAACCGTGATGTCGAGCGCTTCGCCCGCCAGCCCCCGGCCTTCGTTCAGCCGCTCGGGCCGGACGCCGGCAACCGGCTGGGCGCCGATCTGCTTGAGGTATTGAATGGCGGACCGTCCGACCGTGCCGAGGCCACCGGAAACCAGAACCCGGTCGCCGGCCTTGACGCCGAGCGCTTCGACGGTCTGCCGGCCGGTAAGACCTGCCTTGACCAGCGAGGCGCCCTGCTCGAAGCCGAGTGCGGCGGGCAGCCTTGCGATGGATGTCGAGGGAACGACACCATACTCTGCATGGGCGCCTTTGCCGTTTGCGGCAAAATCGGCGACGACCCGCTCGCCGACCGCAAAACCGGTCACGCCTTCGCCGAGGGCCGAGATGGTGCCGGCGGCGTCACCGCCGAGCACGGCCGGCAGCGGAAGCGGGATATACTGGGCCATGAGGCCCTGGCGGAGAATGAGATCGAAAGGGTTGACGGCGGATGCCTCGATCTTGATCAGGACTTCGCCCGGTCCGGGCTTCGGCGCCGGAAGGTCCGCGATTTCGAACTGGTCGATATCACCGTAGGATTTGAGAAGTGCCGCTTTCATGGCGTCTCCAGAATTTCAGCGTTTCGTTGCGCCTATGCCCAACTGCCGCCCGACAGCCGGGCATAGGCGATTTCGGATGGCGCCGTCTCAGGCCGTGGCGGGACGACGCGTGTTGTCGAGCGTCCAGGCTCCGCCGCCGGCAAAGGCGATATAGAGGAAGATGAAGCAGAACAGGATGGCGCCTTCACCCATGTTCAGCGCGGGCCAGAAGCCATACGGCATGTGGCCCATGAAGTAGGCGGCAGCCATTTCGCCCGAAGCGATGAATGCTGCGATGCGCGTTTGAAATCCGACGAGCATCAGAGCAGAGGTGATCACCTCGATTGCGCCTGCAACCAGCAGGAGGGCGGGCAGCGGATAGGGTACGCCTTGAATCGGACCCGGAAACTGCAGAAATTTCATGGTGGCATGTTCGAGGAAGAGCAGGGCCGCCATGATACGCAGAAGTGCGAGGACGTATGGCGTCCATTTGCCGGTATTGATCATCGAGTTTCTCCAAAGAGGTTGATGGGAGGTCAGGCGGCGGAGGCCGCCTTCTTGAGTTCCTGATTTTCTTTCCAGAGCCTTATCGACACGGCGAAGACGGCCTGACGGTTCCGCTGGTCATTGCAGGTCTCCGTTCGACGGCGCGGCTGCGGGGACGCAGCCGAAACGGAAGCTCGATGCGGTGAGCCCGCCGGCGAAGTCCTTCTGATGATAGGTGGTGGCGCCGGCTTCGTTCTCGGCCGCGCCGACCACCACCATCAGCGGGATGAGATGGTCTTCGCGCGGATGCGCCGCCCGGGCAGCCGGCGCCTGCTGCCATTCGAGCAGCCGCTCGGTGCGCTTGTCGGATGGCGTGTGAACCAGCGTTTCCTGAAGCCAGGCGTCGAAGCGGCGGGACGGCTCATATCCGCCCGTGCCGCGCATGGCCGAAAGGTTGTGATAGCTGAGACCGCTGCCGATGATCAGGACGCCCTCGTCACGCAACGGCGCCAGCGCCCGGCCGACGCTGATGTGCAGCGCCGGATCGTAACCCGCATCCAGCGAAAGCTGCACGACAGGGATGTTCTCTTCCGGATAGAGCGGCTTCATGATGCTGAACGTGCCGTGATCGTAACCGCGGGTCGGATCGAGCGCCGCCTCGATGCCGTTCGCCCGCAGCAGATGCTGCACGCGGTTTGCGAGTTCGGGCGAACCGGGGGCATTGTAGGTGATGTGATAGAGGTGTTCGGGAAAGCCGTAATAGTCGTAGACCATGCCCGGCTTGACGCCCGACGATATGGCAAAACCTTTCTCCTCCCAGTGACCCGAGACCACGAGGATCGCCTTCGGCGCATCGCCGAGTTCGGCGCGCATATCGACCAGCGACTGTTCGAGCACATCGAAATTGCGGCGGAATTCACCCGTCATATAGGGCCAGGGGCCGCCGCCATGGCTGACGAAATAGGTCGGGAGTCTGGAATTTGTCATCGGAATTGTCCTTCGCATCATTGCCACGAGCATTGGAGCAGCGCTTCGATGGGAGGATTTTGATTTTTTCTCCGTTATTGATCAATGTGGCAGATATTGAAGAACCATTTCCTGGATGTTGATGATAAATGGATACGATGACGAGCCTGCGGGTGTTCTGCACCATCGCCGAACTGAAAAGCTTCACCGCTGCCGCCGATCGCCTTGGCGTTTCACCGGCAATGGCGAGCAAGCATGTCATGCAGCTCGAGAACCGGCTGGGGACGCGGCTGCTCAACCGAACCAGCCGCCATGTCAGCCTGACGGAGAGCGGCCGGCTTTATTTCAACCAGACCAGGGAGATGCTCGAACGGCTCGACGAGGTGGAAGATGCCATCGGCAATGTGACGGTGGCGCCCCGCGGTACCCTGAAATTGAGTGCGCCGGTTTGGGCGGCAACCGGCTATTTTACAGACATGCTGGCAGCCTATAACCGGCGCTACCCCGATGTCTGCCTGGACCTGGATCTCAGCGGCCGGCTGGTGAACCTGGTTGACGAAGGTTTCGATCTTGCGCTGCGGGCAACGTCGCAGGACCGGCTCGATCCCGGTCTCGTCGCCCGCCCACTGACGAATGTGCAGTTTCGTCTCATGGCCTCGCCGGATTACCTCGCGCGAACCGGGCGGCCTCAAAACGTCGCCGACCTCAACGGCCATGCATTGCTTCGCTACTCCGGCGTCAACCTCGGGGAAAGCATGTCGCTGGAAGGTCCTGACGGACCACACAAGATCACCTTCCGCACCGTGATGCTGAGCGACAACGAGACAATTATGCATCTCGCGGCCCTGCGCGGCATGGGCCTCGCCTTCCTGCCGGCGTGGATGGCTGAGCAGGATATCGAAGCCGGCCGCCTGGAAATCGTGCTTCCGGCCATTATGCTCGGCTTCAACAGCACACTTTACGCCGTCTATCCGAGCCGCAAATATCTCTCGGCCAAGGTCCGCACCTTCATCGATTTTCTGACGGTGAGCACGCGGGAGATGGGATAATCCTCGCCCTCATTGGAACCGTAGGCCATCTTGCCTCCAGCACGCCAGCAGCGCGAAAAACGGCGGCATGAAAAAAATCTCACTTCGGAATCCCGAAATTCCCCCGCTTCGGGATTCCGAAATTCGCCGCGTTTTCCGCCCCGTCGGCGTAAGAAAATACGCAGTGATTTCAATGATGCAGCCAATTTCGGGATTCCGAAGTGCTATATAGATTCTGGTGGGAGTTGCTCGCTACCGCCACCAGGCAATGATTCCACCCGAGGTGCGAGAAGCAAAAAGGGCGCTCGACCCTTGCGGGGAGCGCCCTTATCCTGTCGGACAGCGAACAGCTCGACGACGTCGATACCGGGCGCATCCATTTTTCAGGCAGGGCCGCTATATGGACGCTCGCATTCGTCATTTCAAGGGGTCTTTTGCATCATCGTTGGCGAACGGCTGCTAAAGGGCGACGCCGGTCACGGGATTGACCACCGGCCGCTCGCTTTTGTCGCCTTCCCCAGCCGACTGCACGGCCGGCGTCGCCATCGATTCTGCGTCGCCCGGCTCCGGTTTTTCGGGAACGGTTCCGACATCCTTGGGACGGCGCTGCTCGGGCTTTACGTTTTCGTCATTCGTCGACATTGTCTGTCTCCTTTCCAGAGAGGAAGTCGGGGCCGTCGACATGGTTCCGGCGGTGAATGGAGGACTGCCGATGTTTGAGAGGTTTCTGCTGCAGGGGCCGCCGGATGCGCGCGTCACCATCCTACTTGCCCATGGCGCCGGCGCGCCGATGGATTCGGCGTCGATGACAGCGGCGGCCGACGCGCTTGCCGGCGTCGGCTTTCGCGTCGCCAGGTTCGAATTCGCCTATATGGCCGCCCGCCGCACTGCGGAAGGCCGCAAGCCGCCGCCGCGCGCCGAAACGCTCAACCCCGAATATCAAGCGGCGATTGCCGCGCTCGATGCCGGCGGTCCCCTCATCATCGGCGGCAAGTCGATGGGCGGACGGGTTGCGAGCATGGTCGCCGACGATCTCTATGACAGTGGAAAGATCGCCGGCCTGCTCTGCCTCGGCTATCCCTTCCATCCACCTGGCCAACCGGAGAAGCTGCGTACCGGCCACCTCAAAAGGCTCGCGACACCCACGCTGATCTGTCAGGGTACGCGCGACGAGTTCGGGACAAAGGACGAAGTGCCGGGCTACGATCTCTCCGACAGGATCGAGATCCTCTGGCTCGAGGACGGCGACCACGACCTCAAGCCGCGCAAGAAAATCTCCGGCTTCTCCGCCGCCGACCACCTTGCGACGATGGCGAAGATGGCAAAGGCATGGGCCGAACGCCTACCGGTCTAGGCGCCGGCTTTCGGCGGTCGCCGTCGGGTGGAAAGCTTCCTCACATCGATGCGCCGGTCGGCGGCGAAAACGGTGATTTCGAAATGATCGGCCTGCACCACGTCGCGGATATTCCTCGGCCGGTGCGCCGCGACGTTCACCCCGCCTCGCAGCCGCACACTGTCATAGAGAATGCCGGCGCCGCCGCTTAAGCGCACCGCCTCGCCGAGCAGCTGCGATGCCGCATAACTCGTCCCGTCATAGATATCGGGCCGCAGCGCCTGTTCGCCGCGAATGTCGAGATAGTCACCGGTCAGGGTGGCGGCATAACTTCGATAGGTGCGCGCCATCGTCGCCACCCCACGCGCCACAGCCTCGCGCCGGAGATGATGACCGACCTCGGCGGCGGCCGTCTTGAGATTGTCGGCGGCATACCAGGCGCCGAGATCGGGACCGTTGAAGCGCATGCCGCCCGGTGCGACATGCAGGAACGCCGCCATCACGATACTGGCGTTCGCACTGCCGTAAACCCACTCGTTTTCGGGAAGCCGCCGGATGCGGTCGGCGACGAGCCGGTCGTTGGTCCATCCCACAAGTTCCATCACGGCTTCGAGATCGGCCGCCCTTGCCACCGTATCGAACAAACCGATTGGCGGAAATTGCGACGGGATCAGCCGGTAGGATGGGCGCGGCGCCTCGGCAAAACGATCGCTCACCGGAAGACGATGTCCGTATCTTCGTACGGCGTGAATGCCTCGTCGAGCCCGTTCGGCGGCATGTAGAGCCCGCCGCGCGCAGCGTCGAGGAACCGGCGCACGGTCATCAGCCCGTCCTGGGTTCCGCTTGTGACGATATCGAGTGGCGGATGGCCGCCGAAAACAGGCGCCTGATGCGGCGTGCGCAGCCAGTCGACGCCTGAGCGTTCGTCGGCAAACAGCACGCGGAGCGCCTGGTGGATGCCGAGCACGGCGGAGATGCGGGTCAGCGTATCGACATCGAGAGTGAAAGCGCCGTGCTCGCGCGCCTGCTTGGCCCAGCTGTGATAGGTCGAGCGGGAGGGATAGCCGAGCACGAGCAGGCGCTGCTCCTCGCTCAAACCCCAGAGATCGGCGATCGCCAGAAAGGTCCGCAAAGCCGGCGGACTCAGCCGCCTTCGATTGGCAGGTGCAAACCGCTCCGTTTCAAGCCGCTCCGGCTCCTGCTCCCTGCGTCTTGCCTGCTGCATTAGCAATCTCCTGTCTTAAACTAGATTTAGTCCAAATCTGGGCATCCGGCAAGGGAATTGGAAGAGGGGAGTTCAGGAAAGCTCCGCGGCCGCTTCCCGGATTGTCTGCATCAGGATCGATTGCGGCGCCGACGGCACGGCATCGGCCCGCATCGTAAGCCCGACCGGCCCTTTAGTCTCACCGGTATCGACCGGCAGCAGCGCCAGCCGCCCATCGGCGACATCGCCTGCTACCACGCCGTGGGAAATGATCCAGATGGCGTCGCTTGCCTTGAGAAAGGCACGGCCGAAGGAATCCGACACCGTCTCGATCTGGTTCGGCAGGCTGGAGATGCTGTTGGCAATGAGGAAATTTTCGACGACCGGCCGGATGATCGAGCCTCGCGTCGGCATCAGCACCGTATAGTCGCCGAAGCCCGAAAACAGCGATTGCCGGCTGTTCAGCAGCGGATGGCCGGCCCGGACGGCAAACACCACCTGTTCGGAATAGAGATGTTCGAAGGAGAAGCCTGCCATCTTCTCCGCCCCGGCCAGACGGCCGACCACGAGGTCGAGATCGCCGACGCGAAGCTCTTCCAGCAGCACGGCGTTTTCGCCGGTGACGATCTTCACCCGGCTTCGGGTATTTTCCTTGAGGAAGAGCTCCATCGCCCGCGGCATGATGCGCGATGATACCGTCGGCAGGGCGCCGATCCGGATCGGCGGCGCATCGGCGAACTGCTCCTGCGAGACGGAATCGAGACCCTGGCGCAGCGCCGTCAACGCGGCGCCTGCATGGCGCAGGAAGACCTCGCCGTAACGGGTGATCTTGATGCCGCGGCCGTCGCGCTCAACGACGTTGACGCCCAGCACCTGTTCCAGCTCGCGGATCGTCTTCGTCACCGCCGGCTGGCTGACATGCAGCAGTTCCGCCGCCTTCATGACGCTCTTCTGCCGCGCCACCTCGACAAAGGTCTGCAGATGGCGAAACTTGACGCGGCTGTCGATCATCTGTTTTCATAACTCCAGAGTTATCGAAAAGCCGTAAAATATCATTTTACCTAACCGGATCAACCATTCAGTTTTGTCGTCAAGAGATGGTGGCGAGAAGGCTAACCCCAAATTCCGTCACCTCGGGCTTGACCCGAGGATCCATGCCGCGGGTGTTGGTGGGCGCGTATGGACGCTCGGGTCAAGCCCGAGCATGACGGAGGGTGGGGAGGCATAAGGAGCCATTCGCGGCGTTGTCGCCTGTGGCCGGATTCCTGTGATGAGAATAGGAAAGAAAGTGCGGCTTGGTGAAACACGCGATGCGATGTGTCACTGTTGGACGAGATCAGTTTGGCGGGAAGGCTAACCCCACATTCCGTCATCCTCGGGCTTGACCCGAGGATCCATGCCGCGGCTGCTGGTGGGTGCCGTGTGGATGCTCGGGTCAAGCCCGAGCATGACGGAGGGGTGGTGTGCGCGGACTTGAACAGGGAGGAGAGCGGCATGCAATTCGCCCGCATAAACGACGTAACGATCCATTATCAGGTCATCGGCGCGCCCGCCGACCGGCCGGTGGTCGTCTTTATCAATTCGCTCGGGACGGATTTCCGCATCTGGCGCGATGTCGTGGTGCGACTTGCCGGCGACTATGCCGTCGTGTTGTACGACAAGCGCGGCCACGGCCTTTCCGATGTCGGCCAGCTGCCCTCGTCGATCGAGGACCATGCGACCGATCTTGCCGGCCTGCTCGATCTGCTGTCGGTGAAAAATGCGGTCATCTGCGGCCTATCGGTCGGTGGCCTCATCGCCCAGTCGCTGGCGCAGCGCCGGCCGGACCTCGTCGGCGCTCTCATTCTTTGCGACACCGCCCATAAGATCGGCACGGCAGAGAGCTGGAACGCCCGCATCGCCGCCGTCGAAGACAAGGGCATCGGCAGCATCGTCGACGCCGTCATGGAGCGCTGGTTCACGCCGGCCTTCCGCCGGCCCGAGAACACCGCCTATTCCGGCTATTGCAACATGCTGACGCGCCAGCCGGTCGAGGGTTATCTCGCCGCCTGCGCCGCCATCCGCGATGCCGACTTCACCGAAGCGGCGAAGGCGATCGCCGTTCCGACGATCTGCATCGTCGGCGACCAGGACGGCTCGACGCCGCCGGATCTCGTGCTCTCCACCGCGCGGCTGATTCCGGGCGCCCGTTATGAGGTCATCCGCGATTGCGCCCACATTCCCTGCGTCGAGCAGCCGGAGGCGTTGACGGCGATCATCCGCGCCTTCCTCACATCGATTTCGCCTGGAGAAAGCAGCCCATGAACGAGACCGCCTCCCCCTCCGAACGCTACCGGCAAGGCATGGCGACCCGCCGCGCCGTGCTCGGCGACGCCCATGTCGACCGCGCCGCGGCCGGCGAGACCGGCTTCGACCGCCCCTTCCAGGAGCTGATCACCGAAGCCGCCTGGGGTCATGTCTGGTCGCGCCCGGCGCTGACCAAGCGCGAGCGCTCGATCGTCACGATCGCCCTGCTGGCCGCACTCGGCCAGGATGAGGAGGTCGCCATGCATGTGCGTGCGACCGCCAATACGGGTGCGACGCGCGAAGATATCTGCGAGGCGCTGTTACATGTGGCGATTTATGCCGGCGTTCCCGCCGCCAATCATGCGATCAAGATTGCCAAGCAGGCCTTTGCGGAGATGGACGCCGAGAAGGCGGCCTGAGGGGGAGAAATGTCCGAACGAGCAAACAGCAAGCCGGAGACCGGCGCCTTCTTCGCCCGCGACCGCGCCTGGCACGCGCCGGCGCTGACCCCAGGCTACAAAACCTCGGTCCTGCGCGCGCCGCAGCGCGCGCTGCTGTCGCTCGACGGCACGATCTCCGAGACGACAGGTCCGGTCTTCGGCCATTCGATCATCGGCGAACTCGACAACGACCTGATCCTGAACTATGCGCGCCCCGGCGAAAGCGCCATCGGCGAGCGCATCATCGTCCACGGCCGCGTGCTCGACGAGCGGGCAAAGCCGGTTGCCGGCGCCCTGGTGGAATTCTGGCAGGCCAATGCCGGCGGCCGCTATCGCCACAAGAAGGAAACCTATCTCGCGGCGATCGATCCGAATTTCGGCGGCTGCGGCCGCGCCATCACCGATGAGGAGGGCCGCTACCATTTCCGCACCGTGCGACCCGGCGCCTATCCCTGGCCGAACGGCGTCAACGACTGGCGCCCCGCCCATATCCACTTCTCGATCTTCGGCCACGGCTTTGCCCAGCGGCTGATCACCCAGATGTATTTCGAGGGCGATCCGATGATCTGGAAATGTCCGATCGTCGGCACGATCCCGGACAAGGCGGCGATCGAGCAGCTGATCGCACCGCTCGATTGGGGCAACACCATTCCGATGGATTCACGCGCCTATAAATTCGATATCGTGCTGCGCGGCCGCCGCTCGACGATGTTCGAAAACAGGCTGGAGGGCAACTGACCATGCAGCAGCTCGGCTATCTCAAGGAAACCCCGTCGCAGACGGCCGGTCCCTATGTGCATATCGGCCTGACGCCGAATTTCTGCGATATAGCGGGCGTCTACGACAGCGATCTCGGCACAGTGATGCTCAACGACAAGACGCTCGGCGAACGCATTACCGTCACCGGCCGCATCTTCGACGGTGCCGGCGCGCTGGTGCGCGATGCCGTCGTCGAGATCTGGCAGGCCGACAGCGCCGGCCTTTACAACAGCCCCTCGGAACTGCGCGGCGCCGCCGATCCGAACTTCGCCGGCTGGGGCCGCTGCCCGACCCGCGCCGAGGACGGCGTCTACAGCTTCGAGACCATCAAGCCCGGCCGTGTCCCCTTCAAGGACGGCCGCAGACAGGCGCCGCACATCACCTTCTGGATCGTCGCCCGCGGCATCAATATCGGCCTACATACGCGGATGTATTTCCCGGAAGAGGCCGAAGCCAACGCGGGCGACCCGCTGCTGCTGCGCATCGAACATCGCGAGCGCGTCGCAACCATGGTCGCCACCCGCGACGGCACGATCTGCCGTTTCGATATCCATCTGCAGGGGCCTGACGAAACCGTGTTTCTGGATATTTGATTGTATGCGGGCTCTTTAATAGGAGAGCTTCGCGCAAGTGGCCCCCTCACCCTGCCCTCTCCCCGACGGGGAGAGGGGAACAGTGCCATACGAGATCGCCCGCTCATAAACACCAGGGCCGCGCCCCGAGTCCCTTCTCCCCTGGGGGAGAAGGTGGCGGCAGCCGGATGAGGGGGCCACCACCACAACGAGCCGACCATGACCGCATCGCCCTTCGACCACCCCTTCCTCTCCGACCTCGTCGGCGATGACGAAATCGCACCCTATTTTTCCGCCGAAGCCGAGATCCGCGCCATGCTCTCCTTCGAGGCCGCGCTCGCCAGGGCCGAAGCCGCGCACGGCCTCATTCCCGCAGAAGCCGCAAGGAAGATTGCCGAAGCCTGCACCGGTTTTTCTCCGGATCTCGCCAGCCTTCGCTCGGCAACGGCGAAGGACGGCGTCGTCGTCCCCGACCTCGTCAAGCAGCTGCGCGCTGAGGTCGGCGAGGAAGCGGGCAAAAACCTGCATCTCGGCGCCACCAGCCAGGACGTCATCGACACCAGCCTGATGATCCGCCTGAAAGCGGTGGCCTTCCTGTTTGCCGCCCGGCTTTCCGCCATCCTCGCAGCGCTCGACGGGCTCGACCGGCAATTCGGCGGCAACCGGCTGATGGGCCATACCCGCATGCAGGCGGCGATCGCGATCAGCGTCTCCGACCGTCTCAACACCTGGCGTGCGCCGCTCGCGACCTATCGCGACCGCCTGACCGAGCAGAGTTTTCCCGTCCAGTTCGGCGGTGCTGCCGGCACGCTCGACAAGCTTGGTCCACAGGCTGTGGCCGTCCGTGCTTCGCTCGCCCAGGAGCTCGGCCTCTCCGACACCAGGCAATGGCAGAGCGCGCGCCTGCCGATCGCCGATATGGCCGGCCTGTTCGCCTCGATCTCCGGCAGCCTCGGCAAGATCGGCCAGGACATCGCCCTGCTCGCCCAGATGGGCGGCGAGATCGAAGTCTCAGGCGGCGGCACCTCCTCGGCGATGGCGCACAAGCGGAATCCGGTTGCCGCTGAAGTCCTGGTCTCGCTCGCCCGCTTCAACGCCACGGCGCTCTCCGGCATCCACCAGTCCCTCGTCCATGAACAGGAACGCTCCGGAGCCGCCTGGACGCTCGAATGGCTGCTGCTGCCGCAAATGACGATGGGAACCGCTGCGAGCCTGCGGCTTGCCCGAGAGCTGACCGGAAATATCAAGCGGCTTGGTACGGGCTGAGGCCGCAGCTGAAGGCTGGCGCGGCGGCAAAGGAATGCGGCGGGATGGCCACAAGCATAGCGATTTGCTTTTTCAATCGTGCGCAACCATCTAATAGGCATGACTTGCGGAAAACGCCCCGCCCGAGCAGCCCATTTACCGAAAACCAACCATACTGGGTTGCTTTCCGAAGCGAAAGCCGATTGCTTAGGAGAATATACTTCTTCTTCCGCTAGCGGTTAGGAGAATGAAAGGGGGCGCAGGCAAACCCGTGGAATTCTGCTGCTTCGCATCGGGATAAACTACGATTACGATGGCGATGCGGGAAGGCCGGTTTGAAAAACGATGACGACAGAACTGTTTCAGATAAAATTTTGGGGCGTCCGCGGCAGTATTCCCGTATCGGGCCCCGAGTTCGATCGCTACGGCGGTAACACTTCCTGCATCGAGATTCGCTGCGGAAAACATCGGTTGCTTTTCGACGCAGGTTCCGGCCTGCGCGAGGCGGGGTTGTCGCTGCTGGCCGACGGCGTCAGTGACGTCGATCTGTTCTTCAGCCACTGCCATTACGACCACATCATCGGCCTGCCCTTCTTCAAGGCGATCTATTATCCCTCGATCAACGTCAACATCTGGTCCGGCCATCTCGACGGCAAGATGAGCACGCGTGAGATGGTCGAGCAGTTCATCAGCCCGCCCTGGTTTCCGGTGAAGACCGACATCTGTCAGGCGACGATGAACTTCCGCGATTTCCATGCCGGCCAGATTCTGACCCCGCATGAGGGCATCGAGATCAAAACCTTCACGCTGAACCATCCGGGCGGCGCTATCGGCTACCGCATCGAATGGCAGGGCCGTTCGATCGCTCTGATCTACGATATCGAGCATATCCCCGGCAGCTATGATCCGGTCTCGCTGGAGATGATGCAGGACGCCGATCTCGTCGTTTACGATTGCACCTACAATGAAGACGAGATGCAGCGCTTCAAGGGCTTCGGACATTCGACCTGGGAGCACGGCACCGAACTGGCCAAAATGGCGGGCGCCAAGCGCTTCGCCCTGTTCCACCACGCGCCCTCTCGCACGGACGAACAATTGGCCGAAATGGAAGCGCAGGCCGAGGCCGCCTTCCCCGGCGCCTTCGCCGCCCGCGACAATCAGACGGTAGTGATTTAGAACACCAAGTCTCCTGCGCCGGCGCAAGCAGGCGCCGGCCCGTTCGCGCTTTGCTGACGGAACAGATGCCGGGTCCGACCGTTTCCCCGGCAGCGCAAGATCGATGAAACGGGGTACCAACCATGACCGTGCTCTCCGGACAATGCCTTTGCGGGCAGGTGAAACTTTCTGTTCGTGGCGAACCGCTGCGCGTCGGCATTTGCCACTGCACCGACTGCCGAAAGGAAAGCGGTTCGGCCTTTACCTTTTACGGGGTCTGGCCCGCCAGCCAGTTTGAACAGTCCGGTGAAACGGGCGAATTCCACGGCCGACGCTTCTGCACCGGCTGCGGTTCGCGGCTGTTTTCCGCCGATGATCAAGAGGCGGAAATCAAGCTTGGCATCCTCTCACAGGCGCCGACGCCGCTGGTGCCGCGCTATGAACTTTGGATCAAACGCCGCGAGACGTGGCTGCGACCCGTGGAGGGCGCAGAGCAGTATGAAGAGGACCGAATGTGAACCTGGCCACGCTCGTCCGGCATAAGCTCGTTACGATCGCAGGCATCGAGATCTTTTACCGTGAGACTGGTCCGCCTGATGCGCCGGTCCTGTTGCTGCCGCACGGCTATCCCTGCTCGTCCTACGAATTTCGCAATCTCATGCCGCGCCTTGCCGACCGCTGGCGGCTGATCGCTCCGGATTTTCCCGGCGCGGGCTATAGCGGCACGCCCGATGATTTCGACTACAGCTTCGGTGGTTATGCCGCCTGGCTGGAGGCTTTTATCGGCGTGCTCGATGTCGACCGCTTCGCCCTCTATCTCCACGATTTCGGCTCGCCGATCGGAGCGCGGCTGGCAATCAGAAACCCCAGCCGCATCGCGGCGCTGATCATCCAGAACGGCGATATTCCCTATGAGGATGCGCTCGGCCCCAAGTATGCTGACATCGAGGCGACATGGGCGCTGCCGCACGCGGAGATGAGGAAGGCGCTGGCGGAAGCAATCAGCGAGGAGACGTTTAAGGAGGAGTTTCTCAACGACCTGCCGCCGCCTCTGGCCGACACGATCCCGCCGGATCTCTGGAGGCTGCACTGGTCGCTGATCACGCCGCGGCGCAAGGAAATCGCCATCGACCTGATCGCCGGATTGAAGGAGAACCGCGCCTGGTTCCCCGAGCACCGGAAATATCTCAGACAGTACCGGCCGCCGACCCTGATCGTCTGGGGGCCGAACGACCACTATATGCCAGAAAAGTCGGCACGCGCCTATCTCCGCGATCTGCCGGAGGCCGAACTGCATCTGCTCGACGGCGGGCATTGGCTGTTGGAAACGCATTTGGATGAGGTTGCAGAACTCATGCGGGATTTCCTCGGGCGTGTTCACGCCGGATGATCGATAGCCCAATCTTGCAGGAGTTCGGGCGCCGACGACCAAGCGACGGCAGGATGATCGGCCGTCGCCGCAAACAAGGCCGACAGGAAATCCCAGGCTGCATGATCATGCACCAGATGATGGGTGAGCACGCCGATCGGCTCGTCGTTGCCGGCAAACCGATCGCGGAGTTCGGCAACCAATTCGGCCACCAGTTCCTCCGCGCTGCGGCCACCGCGCGTGCCGTGCCAGTCGATAATGTCGATATGGGTGTTGAGAAGCGGGATCGGCCCGCCCTCTCTTGCCCGCCCGTACACCGAGAGCGCTGCAAAGCCGAGTTCGGGCAATGCCGGGATCAGCGTGGCGTCGATCCGGTTCCACGGCGGCACCAGCACCGGCACGAAGCGTGCAGGATGGAGCCGCTTCAAGCGCTGCCATCCTGCACGCAACTCGCCGAGCACCACCTCGGCCGGCCGTTCGCCGCCGAGTTCCTGTTTCTTGCGCTCCTGCCCGGCGTGATTGCTGTGCGACCAGCCATGCACAGCGACAGCAACGCCCGCTTCCGCCGCCAGCTGCGCAGCCAAGGCCTCGCCGGTCAGGGCAGGAATAACGGCAAGGGTCAGCGGAATCCCGTTCCCGCCGGTCAGCGCCAACAGCTGCTTCAGATCAGGCGTCGGCTCGACGGCGTCGTCGTCGCGCAGCCAGAGCCGCGCCACGCGACCAGCGGCACGCCAGCGGTCGAGCTCGCGGCGCAGCGGTTCCCAGCTCATCCCTTCGCTCATCACCTCACTCCTGTTCCTGCGCTGTTGCGCAAAATCTCGTCCAGGGCGCGGGCAGCCGTCGCAAGCGAGCGCTCCTCGAGCACGAAGCGCCGCGCCGCCTGTCCCATCGCGTCGCGTTTTTGCCCGTCGCCAAGCAGGGCCGCGATGGCCCCGGCATAGGCGGCGACATCGCCCTCTGGCGTCAGCAGGCCGGTGACCCCGGCCTCGACCACGGCAGGCACGCCCGCCGTTTGCTGCGCCACGACAGGCAGGCCGGCGGCCTGGGCTTCGAGATAGGCAAGGCCATAGGCCTCGCCGCAGCCGGGCCAGACATAGATGCCCCCGCGCGCGAGCAGGCTGGCGATCTCAGCTTCACCTTGCTCGCCCAGCCATTCGATGCGGCCGGCAAAGCCGGCAAACAGTGCCTCCACCTCCCGGCGCATCGGCCCATCGCCGATGACCGCCAGGGTCCATGGCCGGCTTTCGATCAGCCGCAATGCTTTTGCGAGCATCGCGTAACTTTCCATCTTGTCGCCGGCCCGCATCATCGCGACGGTCATCAGCCGGCTGGGATCGGGCGCCGGCCGCACCGCCTCGAACAGCGCCGGGTCGATGAACGGCTTGAGAGCTGCAAGCCGCGCCTGCGGAAAGGCGGCGGAAAGCCCGGCCTGATCACGCTCGGTGAAGCTGATATTGACCGCCGCCTGCATGACCGCCTCGCCCACGCGTTTCTGCCGGGCCGCCCAACCGGTCCGGTCTCGTTTTGCCGCATAGGAGGCCTCGGCCGTGACATAGGGAATGGCGAATTCGACTGAGATCACCGGCCCGAAGGAATCGGGGGATTTGTAGTAAGGGTGGTAGCAGAACCAGAGATCCGGCCGGGGCTCTTCTTGCCATTTCACCCGCAGCCGCGCCAATTCGGCTGAGATCGCGGGTTCGAGCGCCGCGGCCGCCTCGGGCGTCGCGGCATGGGTGCGGAATTCGGAGACGACCTCGACCTGATGCCCGGCAAGCTGCAATGCCCGGATCAGCAGCCGCGCCATCAGCCGGTCGCCCGAGGGCACCGGATGGTTCGGCGATTTCATCGGCGCATAGAAGGCGACCCGCATGCGCATCCCTCGCATAGACACACTGTTTCCAATCAGTTTCCACGGGCGATCATAGATTATTCGAATCCGTAACCAAATCAGTTAGATGGATGAGGAGGTCGCATTCAGCCCGCCCATGGTTTGCGCCATCGTAGCCGGCGGCGAAAAAATCCCTTATTGCTGCCTTCCCGAAAACTTGCGCATAAGCATATGCAATGTGATCGCAATGGAAGCAATTCCGCCTCTTTCCCCCCTCTCTATGGGCCTGCGATTGCATCGGCAAGAACGGGAATGAATGACGACGGTCTCGGCCACAGGGATTTTTTCGGAACGCTCGATCAGAAGGGCAAGGCTCGGTTCCGGGCTGGTCATCTTTGTCTTCGTCCTCTTGCATTTGTCGAACCATGCGCTCGGACTCGTTTCGATTGCCGCAGCCGATAAGGCTCGCCACCTTTTCCTGGCCCTCTGGCGCAATCCCCTCGGCACCGTCCTGTTCTATGGATCGGTCCTCGTCCATGTGACCCTGGTGCTGCGCGCCATCTACATCAGGCGCAGCCTGGTCATGCCCAAGGGGGAAGCAACCCAGATGGTGCTCGGCCTGCTGATCCCGCTGCTTCTCATCGATCACGTCATCGGCACCCGCATCGCTCATGAACTCTACGGCTATATCGACAACTACGAGACGATCGTCGGCATGTTGTGGCTGCGGACGCCGGCGACGGGCGTGCGTCAGGCACTCGGCCTGATCGCGGTGTGGTTCCACGGCTGCATCGGCATCCATTACTGGCTGCGTTATCGCCCCTGGTACGGCGGTTTCGCACCGCTGTTGCTGGCGCTGGCGATCCTCGCGCCGGTGCTGTCGCTGCTCGGCTTCGTCGAAATGGGCCGCACACTCGCCGACCCCGCCTATCAGCTGACCTCGATCGAGCCTTACGCGACCACGGTGAATTCCCACTATGTCTCCGACCCCGCGATTCGCAGCCAAATCGCCATGGTCCGCGCCGGACTCTACGGCGCCTTCTCGGCCTCGCTGATCATCGTCGTTGCCGCCCGCACCCGGCGCAGGCTGAAGGAGCGTCTCGATCAGGTCGCCGTGCACTATCCGGGCGGCGAAGTGATCCGGGTGCCGCGTGGGTTCACGGTGCTGGAGGCGAGCCGGCTCGGCGGCCTGCCGCATTATTCGGTCTGCGGCGGCAAGGGCCAGTGCTCCACCTGCCGGGTGCAGATTCTTGGTGATTACCAGAAGCTGCCGCCGCCCGACAAGCTGGAACAGACGACACTGAAACGCATCAATGCCGGCCCTGATGTCCGCCTCGCCTGCCAGCTTCGGCCGGATGCCGACGTCGCGGTCGCGCCCCTTCTCGTACCAGCCGTCGAGGCGGCTATTCCCGCCAACAGCCAGGAGACGAGCCCTGGCCGTGAGCGTGAAATCGTCGTGCTCTTCGTCGATATCCGTCATTTCACCACGCTGACGGAAACCCGCCTGCCCTTCGACGTCGTCTTCCTGCTGAACCGCTATTTCGCCATCATCGGCAAGGCGGTGGAGCAGGCGGGCGGCCGGCTCGACAAATTCATCGGCGACGGCGCCATGGCGCTCTTCGGCCTCAACGCCGCGCCGGAGGAGGCCTGCCGCCAAGCGCTCGACGCGGCGGCGGCGATCGTCGCGGGAATCGAGAAACTCGCCGCCGAACTGGCCGAAGAGCTGACGCTGCCGCTGCGGATCGCCATCGGCATCCACACCGGCCCGGCCGTCGTCGGCACGATGGGCTACGGCCGGGTCCGCAGCATGACGGCGATCGGCGATACGGTGAATGTCGCGAGCCGGCTGGAAAGTGCGGCCAAGGAATTCGACGCGGCGATCGTCTTCTCCGAGCCGGTTGCCAGGCTTGCCGGCGCCGATCTTGCCGATGTCGAAAGCCGTGAAATCAGCGTGCGCGGCCGCGCCCTGCCCTTGAAAGTCTATGTCGTTCCGAGAGAGAAAGCGGCAGAACCGCTCGAAGGAAAAGCCTAATGCCCGGCAAGCCGTGGCTCACCGCCAAATATTGGAGCCGCCGCCTGCGCAAGGCGCGCAATCGCGCCGCCTCGCGCTTCTTCGACAGTCGCCTCGGCCGTCGCCTGCTGATCGAGAATATCGGCCCGCGCGTCGTCTCGATGACAGTCGATGCCGGTGATCACCTGATGACCTTCTCGCCTTCCGACTATATCGGCCGCAAGGTCTTCCGTAAGGGCCACTTCGAGCGCGACGCCGTCGACCGACTGATCGTCATCCTGCGCGAGCGCGGCCTACTCAGAAAGGATGCGACGCTGCTCGAGATCGGCGGCAATATCGGCACCCAGACGATCTATTTCGCCTTGAGCGGCACCTACGCCGATATCGTGAGCGTCGAGCCCGATCCGCGCAATTTCCCGCTGCTTGAACTCAACATCCGCCAGAACCGGCTGGAGGAGAAGGTTCGGCTCGTCAACTGCGCCGCGGGGGAGCACGCAGGCGAGATCGACTTTTTTCTCAACCTCAATAATCACGGCAAGAGCAGCGCCATTCGCCAGAGCCCGACCGACCGGAAGATCAGCGTGCCGGTGAAGCCGGTCTCCGAAATCCTCGCCGGCCTCTCGATCGATCCGACCGCAATCGGCCTTGTATGGATGGATATCGAAGGCTACGAGCCGGTCGCCTGCCGCTCGATGCAGCCGCTGCTTGCCCGCCGCGTGCCGCTTCACATGGAATTCACGCCGCTGTTCTACGGGCGCGAGGGAACGAAGGCGTTCATAGCCATGCTGTCAGGATTTTACGAAGATTGTGTCGTGCTGTTCGAGGATCGCGAGGTGGAGATGAAGGTGCGGGATCTGCCTGACGAGTTCGATCAGTACAATGTGCTGTTTTTGCCCTAGGCTTACGCCCTAAAAGCGGACCATTGGCGCCGTGCCGTGCAGCCCTGCGGGCCACCCGCTGGGGAGAAGAGCGAGCAAGCCGCACCGGCATGCCTGCACGAAACAACGCCTACTAAAGGGGCCCCGCCCAAGCTGGCGATGACGAACCGGCGTTCTCCCTTCTTCTCCCCAGCGGGGAGAAGGTGGCCCGCAGGGTCGGACGAGGGGGGCATCAGGGCACGCCTTTCATTTCGGGGCGGCGTATTCCGGCGTCGGCGTCCGTGAATTTCCGCGGTCAATTGGCTGCAGCTCAAAACCACGATTCTTTCACGTTTCGATCGGTAGACCCTCAAACGAGTTTCTTCGCCTCCGTCCGCGTATGCTCATGATACTTGTTCTCCCGCAGCGTTCCAAAAAGCTTTAAGCTCTCCAGATGCTCGCGCTGAGCGCGGTAGAAGTCATTGAGGAATAGGAGCTCCTGGCCCGGCCTCACAACGTCTTCATACCGGATCTTTCGAGTAATGGTTCGCACGATCTGTATGATCTCTTTATGGTCTGACGTCTTCACCGAGTCGCGAAGCACATCCTCCAGCGTCTGCAGCTCATATTTGCCGTAGACATCGAGATGTTCCGGCTGGAAATCGAAGGCCGGCTGCGACGAGGCGGCGGCGGGTGCGGACAAAGCAAGGTCCGCGAGCAGCACGGAGCGCGGCGTGTCCACGACCAGCGTGCCGGCAATGATATCGCCGAGCCGTTGCCGGCGTCGGTTTGCCAGCGGAACGACCACCACCACCAGAAGCCAGAGGCCTGCCAGACCGTTCTCCCAAGCTCCCTGGGTTTCCATGCCCGCCAATAGGCCCATCGGACCGAAGATCTCGACCTCCTTCATGAGGTTGCGTGCGGTCACCTGGTGCGGGGTGAGCCGCCGCCCGTCCATGTTGACGACGCGGATACCGGTAATTCTTTTCCCGAGCGTGCGGCCGTTCCAGATGAGCTCGGACAGGATGTAATAAGGGGTGCGCAAGAGAAAGCCGAGCAAGGCGGCGAGCATCAGATCGGCGCTCACCGGCAGAAACCCCGTGAAGATGATAACGGCCGCGCAAATGAAGATGATGAGCGCCGTAAAGAGGATGTCGAGGAATTGCGCGCCGAAGCGGCTCGCCAGCGAGGCGATCGCGAAATTGATCGGCACTCCTTCGGGCGGGATGAACTGTTCGGTGCGCCTGCCGTCCGTCACTGGCCGATTCATCGCTTCGGCCCCCGCGAAATCTTGCTTTCGCGTCCGCTGAACAGCAGCCAGCTCACCCAGAAGACACCCATACCCCAGCCGATGCCGAGGCGCCATATCGGCTCCTGGATCGTCTGGCGAAGAACCCCTTCGATGAAGGCTGCCACGATAAGCATCAGAGCCGCGAGGATCGCGAGTTTGACGGCATCATGCGCCTGGTGGCGCAGGGCTTCCCTGCGCGTTCGCATACCCGGAACGAGAACGGCAAGGCCGAGCCTTGCACCGCCCGCACAGGCAATGGCGATTGCTGCAAGCTCGGTCACCCCGTGAATCGAGAGCCAGGCGAAGATGTCATAGCCCAGCCCCTTGCGAGAAAACATCGCAAAAAACGCGCCCAGCATCAGGCCATTGTAAAAGGTCAGGATGAAGCTCGGCACCGACATGAAAACGCCGAGCGCAAAAATGAAGACGACGATGGTGGTGTTGTGGGAAAAGAGAAATGCGGAAAATGCCGCGAGCCTGTCGCTCGCATGCCGTTCATCGCCGTAAAGCGTCGAGCGGAGAAAATCGACCGATGCTGCCGGGGTGCGCTGATCGGCCATGTCGGGCGGCACGAAGGTATAGAACCAGCTCGGGTCGTGGGTGAAGAGCCTGTATCCGGCGGCCGCCCCGAGGATGAGAGCCAGGAAGCCGATGAACAGGGGCAATGCCGATCGGCGCACCGCCTGAGGAATGCCCTGGACCAGCAGGCGGGTAATCAGCCCCCCGAGACTTTCCTGCGGCGCATAGACGACCAGATAGGCTCGGGCGCAGAGGCTCTCCAGATAGGCGACGAGGGCGCGATCGAGGGAAATGTCACGCGCGACGCTCAGCGAGTTCATCGCCTGCCTGTATCCGGCGGCGAGGTTGCGGACATCGTCATAACCGAGCATCGCTGCGCCACCCTTCTCCGCCCGCGTCACGAGCTCGTCCAGCTGACGCCAGTGCGCCTCGCGCTCCATGCGAAAGCGCGCCGAGCGCAGCAAATCGGTCTGGATGGCGCCGACGTTTACCGACGCGCCCGTCTCTGTCCTGCTGTCGATCCCAAGATCCATCATATCATCTCGCGGGATTTGATTTCGATGTAGCGCGCAATGAGATCCGAAGTCAGCGCCTCCGGCGTGCTGTCGAGGCAGAGTACGCCGAGACGCGCCAGCTTTTCCATGACAGTGCGCCTCTCCTGAACGATCTGACGCGCTGCCACGGAGCGGGCGACCGCGTCCAAGCTGATTTCCTCCGGTTCCGTCAGCTTTGCGAGCATCGGATCGCGCAAGGCGACATAGACGATGAAATGATGCCGGGCGAGGACCTGGATGTTCTCGATCATCAGCTCCGCCGTGATGCTGTCGACGAAATCGGAGAATATCACGACCAGCGAACGTCGCTTCAGCCGTCCCGACAAATGCGTCAGTCCGAGCGTATGATTGCTCTCCTGGGTCTCATAGCGTAGCTCGGCGCATTTCGTCTGAAGCCGCGGAAAGGCCGCTCTTCCGGGCAAGGCAGGCACGAACAGCCGCGGGCGGCTATCGAAGCTGTAGAAGCCCACGAGATCGCCGGCAAGCCCGGCCCCCCAGCACATCGCCAAGGCGGCGTTGATGGCGCGATCGAGCTTGGTGAAACCGCCGAGCTGCTCGGCCATCAGCCGCCCGGAATCGATGCACAGGATGATCTGATGGTTTCGTTCGGCCCGCATCTCGCGCACGACGAGATTGCGCATCCGGGCGGATCGCTTCCAGTCGATGCTGCGGGGGTCCATGCCGCTGGCAAACTCGCGCAGCTGATGGAATTCCGATCCTTCGCCGCGCAGCCGCAAATCCTTCTGGCCGGCTTCCAGCGGCAGGATCTGGGTCCTTATCGCTCCCGACAGGACCGGCGATATGTCAGGCAGGACGGCGATCTCCTTTTCCACCGGCATCTGCGCGATAATGTCCAGCAGCCTCAGCCGCGATGGCCATTTCAGCCACAGCACATGGATCGCATACCGCCCCCGTCGCGTCAGACGAAGATTCACGGCGGCTCTGACATGGCTTTCTCCGGCGACGGACGCAGCACGCGCCAATCTGCCTTCGCCGACGGCAAGCTCGGGAGCACAATCGATCCGAATCTCGACATTGTCGGGCACCGCGTCCTTCTGCGGCCGGATCGCCACCGCAAATACAGCGGTGTGACCGACAAAACCTTGCGGCGGCAGATCGAATTCCACCCTCATCCGGCCCGATGAGGCCGACATCGCCAGATCGCCTGCCGTCAATGCCGCAAGCGCGACCCACAGCATCAGCAGCGGATAACCCATATCGCGCCACCATACGCTGACGAAGACCGTCACCGCGGCCAAAATCAGAACGAGCGCGATCAGGTAACGGGATGGCCGCATTAACGAGGCGCATCCACGCGGTTCATGATGCTGCGCAGCACCTCGTCGGGGGTACGGCCATCGATTTCGGCCGAAGGCGAAAGAACGATGCGATGGCGAAGCGCGGGCACCAGCAACGCCTGGATATCGTCCGGCAAGCCGTAATCCCGGCCTTCGAAGGCCGCCCGCACTCTGACCGCCGAGGCAAGGGCGTCGGCAGCGCGCGTGGATGCGCCGTAGAGAATATCGGGATCGGAGCGCGTGGCGCGCACCAGATCGACGACATAGGTCAGGGTCGTCTCATCCAGATGGATGGCGTCGATCAGCGCCCGCCCCTCGGCAAGCGCTGCGCTGGTGACAAGCGGACGGATGCCGGCATTGCGCATATCCGATTTCAGCGCCTGCCTGGCGTGCTTGGAAAGGATGGCGATTTCGGTGTTGCGGTCGGGGAAATCGACGACGAGCTTGAACAGGAAGCGGTCGAGCTGTGCTTCGGGCAAGGGATAGGTGCCCTGCTGCTCGATCGGATTCTGCGTGGCAAGCACAAAGAAATCCGACCCCAGCAAATAATCGGTCCCATCGATCGTCACCATCCGCTCGTTCATCGCCTGCAGCAGGGCGGATTGCGTCTTCGGCGGAGCGCGATTGATCTCGTCGGCCAGAAGGATGTCGGTAAAGACGGGGCCCTTGGTCAGGTGGAATTGATTGGTCTGGAAGTTGAAGAGATTGACGCCGAGCACATCGCCCGGCATCAGGTCGGGCGTGAACTGGATACGGCGATAATCCAGCGCCATGGCCGCGGAAACCGAGCGGGCCAGCAGGGTTTTGGCCGTGCCGGGAGGCCCTTCGACAAGGCAGTGCCCGCCGGCAAAAATCGAAATCAGAACGAGATCGATGATCGCGTCCTGTCCTTGCACCACCTTGCCTATTTCCCCACGAACCGTAGCGATAAGATCGCGAAACTCACCTAGATCCAAACTCAAAGCTCCCTAGCAATTTTCTGAATGTCTCGAGATTGCGATGCAGATCCGAGCGCGTCATGATATGTCCGCGTTCGATCAGCGCCTCGGCTGCGGCGTGCAAGGCCTGTGCGGCTGCCTTGTCTTGACGCGCCAGGCGTTGGAACAATCGTGCGATGCCTGCCTGATTGCCGGCGCCGGAGCCGAAGAGCAATTGTGCCTTATCGGCGAGCAGATGCAGCACGAACTGTCCCGTCATCCGGCCGTCATTGCCCGAAAGCCGCAAGAGCCGCGCCGTGGCTTCGATCGCGGCGGTCTTGGACAATTCGATATTTCCGGAGACCTCACGCAAAGGCGGCCCGAAGCGATAGGCGCCCCGCCAGAAGCAGATCGCCGCCACAACCAGCACGGTTCCCCAGATGGCCGATAAGGGATAGGCGAAAAAGCGCTTCAGATCGGTGGTGGAGCGCTCATAGGATTGCCCCTCGTCGACGGTTGCCTCGCTATCGAGAGGTTCGCCCGATGTATCCAGATAGATCGGCCGCGACTCGCCGGCGGCGCGGAGAGACTGGACCAGTGAGACGGCAAAGGCGGCGTTATCGGCCAACGCCAGTCCGTGGTTATTCAGCAGATCGGGATCCGACAGCAGATAGACGGTGGGATCGGCCGCGCAGTGCAGAAGCAGCACACCCGATGGCGTACCCACGACCTCCCCGCAGCCGCTCGGCAGGCTCGACCGCTCGAAGGTTTGCGCCCGATAGAGGGCAATCTTGATCGGCTGGCCCGGTTGCAGCTGCGGCTGCGCTTCCTCAAAACTTGTCTCACTGCGGGCGAAGCCAAAATCCGAGTAGCCGATCTTGTCAAGTTCATTGCTGATGTCGGCGAGATCAATCAGCCCCGATTTGCCGGCGACGCCTTCCGTCGATACGCTGCCGCGCCATTTCGGCAAAACGATCAGCGTCGGCAGGGCGTATCGGTCTGCCTCCACAACGGGGTTTTCCGGGTCCAGACCGTCCGTTTCATCGTGTGACCGAGGTGTGACAGCCTCGCCTTGGCGTATCGACAGGGGAACGATGCGCAGCGAGATTTTGGAACGCGCCTGGACAAGATGAGGGTCGGAACGGACGACCGGGATACCCTTGGTCTGCAGCCACAATTCCAGCCCCTTGCTGCCAAGAGGCGAACGGTCGTAATCGCTGCCCCGCGACACCGCAAAGACCGCCAGTGCAGCCAGCGCGAGCACCAGCCCCAGGATTAAAACGGGGGCGGATTTACGCATGGGCCACTCTGCCTGCTGCAAGCAGATCGCGCCCGGTCGCAAGAAGAACGCTGAAATGGTTCTCCGCAACGGTGCGGCCACCGTAATGAACGAGTTCCACCGCCGTCAGGAAGCTGGCAAGCCGCTCGCGGCCGGGCATGGTTTTCGGCAAGCGGGCAAAGACGGCACGTTCCGTATCGGCGCGGGAAAGCCGCGTATCCGTGATGTCGGCGGCGTGGAGCAGACAATGCCTGAGCAGCAGGACAAGCGCCTGCCTTCGATCGGCCATGGCCGCAATCCGCTGCAGGAAATCGCTTGGCTTTTCCTCAACCTCGTCGGCGCCGGTCCGCCAACTTTCCGGCGCCTCCTGGCGCTGCTTGATGTCGCTCGGAGCAGACGACAGCAGGACGCCGCCGTTTCCGAAACGCATCCACAAGCCGATTGCCGCTGCCAAGCCGACGAGCACGACGGCAACGGCCAGAGGGCCGCCGCTGATCACCGGCTCCCGCGGGAAAGATGACGGCGCGCGTCGCAGCGGCGGCTTGTCTTGAGACGACGTCGTACCCGACGCCGCTTTGGCCTGATCGGACGCATCGCCGTAGACGAGCGTGCAGCGCAGGCCGTTCAGCAGGCACTGCGAGGCATATTCCGTCCCGACGGCGCTGATCGGCTGATGGCTGTCGGCGGGCTGACCGCCGCTGTCCTGCGCCCAGACGGGCGGAAATGAAACCGAGGCGGCGAGGAAAAGGGCCGCCAGCAGGCCGGCGTTGCGGGTGGTCATGCTCTAGGCAAAGACCTCTGCTCGCGCTTCGGGACGCAGCGGATCCGGCCCGAACTTGTTTGGACCTTCCGTGCCCTTCCTCGCGGAAAGAACCGCAACTGCGATGCCCGTAGCCCGACCGATAAAGGGAACAGTGCCCGCCAAAATAATAATTGCGAGGTACCACCAACCGGACATGTTGCAATCATGAAAGCGGCGAACCTGAAGGGAGAGGATCGGCAAAACCAATGCAAGCCCCAACAATCCGCCGATGGCCCCGAAAATAAAGATCACCGGCGAAGATTCATTCTGATTAACGGAAAAAGCGCCGCTCAAGGCGGCCAGAATTACAAGTATGATCGCTATAAGCATATAGAATAGCTGAAACCACCAATACTCCGAGCGGGAGGCCCTCCCAGAGAAAGTTGCATATTTCTTCGTTAGAACTGTTCGAACAGCTTCAGTAAACCCCATATTAACCCCTCAATCCTGCTTGCTGCAGCACAGCGAACCTTACATCGCCTTGCCACAATAGTCACTTCTATGAAAACAGCTACAATTCAAACGCATAAATTGCAATAAGCCCCCTTCTTGAAAGGGGGCGTTATGCAGGCGGAAAACTGAGCCCGTAGGCAGCAGCAGAGCTAAGGGCAGGCCGGAGTGCGGGTGGCCACGCGCTAGGCAAAGACCTCAGCTCGCGCCTCGGGGCGCAACGGATCAGGTCCGAACCTGTTGGGCCCCTCGGTGCCGGGAAGCACACTGATCACGAGGACTGCGATACCCGCAATGAAACCAACGTAGGGAACGAAACCACAGACAAACAGTGCGAGATACCACCAGCCGGAAATGTTGCGATCATGAAAGCGACGAACCTGAACGGCCACCTGTGGCAAAAACATTGCGAGCCAAATCAATCCGCCGATGAATAAGAGAAGGGCGACTGGGGGTGGAACGCCGTCTCGAAGATCGGAAAAGCTGGCGGTCACAAGACAAGCGAGCCCGATTGCGAACAGCACTAGAAAATAGAATAAGACAAACCACCAATATTCCGAGCGGGAGGCCCTGCCGGAGAAAGTTGCATATTTCTGCACCAGCGCCATTCCGGCAGCCTCAGCAAACCCCACTTTAACGCCCCATTCTTATTTGCCGCAAATCTGTTGATGTCTCACCAGCGTCGGAACGAAGATCATTCCGCCGGAAAGTGACTATAATTTAAACGCAAAAATTGCAATATGACCGGGTTGGCGCAGCCTTAGAAACCGCGCTTGTACTTTTACCACCCAGCGATCCGCGCAGCTGGGCCTCGGGTCTCTAGCCCACTGGTGTGAACTCGACCGGTATTGCTGACTGCGCCTGCGTTAAGCCGCGGGCTGCACGATAAGCGACTGATGGCAGTGCACGCCAGCGAGGACACCCGAGGCGGAGGCGAGCGTGCCGCTGTGCATGGAGCTTGCGGCATCGCCGGCGGCGAAGACGCCCTTGACGCTGGTCTCCTTGTTTTCGCCCGCGCGGATGACCGGCCCGAAGGCACCGTCGTCGAAGGCGCAGCCGAGCTGTTCGGCGATGGGGCTCGCCATCGCCGTCTTCGGCGCGACGAATATGGCGTCGAGCGGAACGATACGGCCATCGGCGAGACGCACCGCCTGGAGTTTCGGGCTATCGCCCAACAGCTCCACGATCGGGCTGCGCTCGATGCGTACCCCACGGGCAGTCAGCCGTGCCAGCTGCTCTTCATCGGGCTCGAACAGTGCCTGGGTGAAGAAGGTGGTCGCGCCCCAGTCCGGGATCATCATGGCGGAATGGGCCGAATGCGGATGGTTTGCAAGGACACCGAGTTCGCCGCCGCTTACCTCATAGCCGTGGCAATAGGGGCAGTGCAGCACCGACCGGCCCCAGCGGTCGCCAAGGCCGGGGATGTCGGGCAGCGTGTCGCTGACGCCGGTTGCGAGAATGAGGCGGGCAGCGCGTTCTTCACCGCCGCCTTCGACGGTGACGACGAATTCCTCGCCCTCCTTCTGGGCGCGGATAACTTTGGCGTCGCGCAGCGTTATGTTCGGATAAAGCGAAAGCTGCCTCTTCCCCTCACCCATGATCGCCGCCGGCGCTTGACCGTCCTGTCCGAGAAAACCGTGCGAAGCCTGCGAAAATCGGTTTCGCGGCGCGCCCGCATCGACGAGCAGAACCCGCCGCCGCGCGCGGGTGAGCTGCATGGCTGCCGACAGGCCGGCAAAATTGCCGCCGATGACGATGACTTCGTAGGACATGCGCTGACTCCTTCGATATTGGCTCATGAATCATCATAAGTTACATGAAACGGAGCAGTCAAGACTCATGTCACTTGTCTTGTTACAAACTGGCTGCGATAATGGCGCGCTCGGTCGACAGGATAGAACCATGCGCAACGACAGCCGCCTTTCCCGCATGCTGCACGTGCTGATCCACATGGATCGGCATCAGGATGCGGCGACCTCCGAAATGATTGCAAAGATGCTGAACACCAATCCCGTCGTCGTCCGCCGCACCATGGCGGGGCTTCGCCAACAGGGCTATGTGCGTTCGGAAAAGGGCCACGGCGGCGGCTGGACGCTGGTGCGGCCTTTGTCAGAGATCACCCTGCTCGACGTCTACAACGCGCTTGGCGAACCGCACGTCTTTGCCATCGGCCCCGCCGACGATCAGCCCAAATGTCTGGTCGAACAGGCGGTGAATAACGCGCTGGCCGATGCGATGAAGGAGGCGGAGGCGCTGCTTTTGAGGCGGCTAGGCAGCGTGACGCTGGAGGAAATTGCGGCTGAATTCGAAGCAAAACTGACGGCGCGTTCGGCTGCGGCTTATTCCTGTGCCTCGTGAGCGGACGCTCCTAGGACTCAGCCGTCACGCCCCCTCACCGTCCACGAGGCGGTATCGCGATCGGGGTGCTGGTTGTTACTCGCCCTGATCGCCGCGGCCCAGTCGGCGCCGTTGGTTTCGGTTGCACCGGTATTTTCTATGTCCGTGATCGTCTCGAACCATGCCACCATGTTCTCGGTGCAGGTATTGGCAAGCGGCGCGAAGGGATGAGGATTGTCCAGCGAACCGATCATCAGGTTGGTGCGACCGTTTTCCAGGTGGTGGAAGAACAATGGGGTGCCGCAATTGGCGCAGAAGCCGCGCTCGACAAGCTCCGAGCTCTTCCAGACGCTCGGCTTGCCGCGTGTCCAGCTGAGCGCATCGTCGGGCGCGGCGACGAGCGCGGCAAAGATGTTGCCCGAGGCCTTCTGGCACATGCGGCAATGGCAGAGATGCGAATTGTCGAACATGGCGGTGGCGTGGTAGCGCACGGCACCGCACTGGCAGCCGCCACTCACTTCCGTCTCGATGCGTTTCATTTTCTCCTCCTTCAAGAGGCGGGTGGGGCTTACTCTCCCCTCACACCCGCCGATACAGAAAATACCGTCCTTCCTTGATCCCCTCCGGCAGCGGCAGTGCGGTGAGCTCCGGATGCTCCAGCGGCAGACCGCTGACCGCGATCCCGTTCGGAGCGAGCACGCCGGCCATCAGCTGCGGCAGCCAGGTCAGCGTCACGGCGTCAATCTCGTCATGGCCGGTGCCGATATCGGCATGGGCAAGGGCTGCGCCGATGCCGAGGAAGGCTTGGCCGGAGTCGCGGATGTTGCCGGTCACCATATCTTGCGGCTCTGGGGTCGAGGCCGAATAAGAGCGGACCTCCCAGTCAAAAGCGATGATGCGGCGGTCGGGGAATTTTTCGCGCAGATGATCATAGGTGCGGCCGTTGCCGAGGCCGAACTCCAGCACCGGACCTTCGATGTCCTCGACCAAATCGGCGATTGCGTTCAGAATGTCGCGTTGGGCCGTCAACCGGCGAATGAAGCTGTCGAGGCGGCTCATCGAAATCCGTATCCGTGATGAAAATCGTGAGCGCGTGCTAACACATGAAACCTTGCCAAGTCGATTGCCGTAAATGGGAATTGGCGTTGCAGCAGCGATATGTGTCTGTGCTAAAGTCGATGACATGACAACTGAGACCGACGAAGAATTCTTTGCGAACGTGCCGCTCTTCAGCGCCTTCGAGGGCGTGACCGATGCCGACAATTACCGGCCGCTGCCGGAGGGATGGGTGCTGGCGCTTGCCGATATCGTCGGCTCGACACAGGCGATCGCCGGCGGCCGCTACAAGGACGTCAACATGGCCGGCGCCAGCGTCATTTCGGCGGTGCTGAATGCCGTCGGCAAGGGCGACTATCCCTTCGTCTTCGGTGGCGACGGCGCGCTGATCGCGCTTCCGGGTTCGCTGGAGAAGGCGGCGCGCGATGCGCTCGCCGCCGTGCAGGTCTGGGTCGAGGAGGATCTCGGCCTGATGCTGCGCATCGCCATCGTGCCGGTCGCCGATACCCGCGCCGAGGGCCTCGACGTCCGTGTCGCGCGCTATTCCGCAAGCCCGCACGTCACCTATGCGATGTTCTGGGGCGGCGGCACGAGCTGGGCGGAACGACAGATGAAGCTCGGCCGCTACGGCATCGAGCGCGCCGCTCCGGGAACGCGGCCGGATCTCACCGGCCTTTCCTGCCGCTGGAGCCCGATCGAGGCCGAGAACGGCGAGATCGTCTCGATCATCGCCGTGCCCGGCGAAGGCCGGCCGGGCGAAGAATTCCGCGATCTCGTCAACGGCATCGTCGCCATCACCGCCGAGCAGAACCGCGGCAGCCATCCGGTGCCGGCCGACGGCCCGAAATTCGCCTTTTCGCTGAAGGGTATCAATCGCGAGGCCAAGGCGACTGCGCCGGCCGGCCGGCGTCTGTGGCAGAAGCTCTTCATCTTGCTGCAGCTCGCCATCGTCGTTGTCTGCTACAAGCTCGGCGTTCCGCTCGGACGCTTTGATGCCCGCCGCTATAAGGGCGACGTCGCCGGCAATTCCGATTTCCGCAAGTTCGACGATGGACTGAAGATGACGGTCGATGTCGACGCCGCCCGCTTGAAACGGATCGAGACGCTGCTGGAAGAAGCGCGGGCGAGAGGCATTGCCCGCTACGGCCTGCATCGCCAGTCCTCGGCGCTGATGACCTGCTTCGTGCCGACGCCGATCTCGCGCGACCACATGCATTTCATCGATGGCGCATCAGGCGGTTATGCCGTCGCCGCCAGCCGGATGACGGGCAAATCGCTTTCGGCCGTTTCCGTCACGCCTTGATGACGTGAGAGGCCGAGAGGCCGAGGCGGTCGAAGACGTTGCGCGTATCGACGATCAGCGCCGCAGTTTTGGCGAGCATCGTATAATCGATCCTGTCATGGTCGGTCGCGACCAGCACAGCATCGTAGCCGGCCACCGCCTCCGGAGTCAGCGTCACCGACTTGCGGCCCTTCAGGGCCTGGTGTTCGCGCGTCGGCGGGATCTCGGCGACGAAGGGATCGTGGTAATCGGCCCGTCCGCCGCGCTCCTCGATGATCTCGATCAGCCGCAGCGACGGGCTCTCTCTTATATCGGCGACGTTCTTCTTATAGGCGAGCCCCAGCACCAGCACCCGGCTGCGGCTCAGCGCCTTGCCGGCGCGCATGTCGAGCGCTTCGGCCAGTTTGCCGACGACATAACGCGGCATCGCCGAATTGATCTCGCCGGCAAGCTCGATGAAGCGGGTCGGCAACTCGTATTCGCGCGATTTCCAGGTGAGGTAGAAGGGATCGATCGGGATGCAATGGCCCCCAAGGCCGGGGCCGGGATAGAAGGGCATATAGCCGAACGGCTTGGTCTTGGCCGCGTCGATCACTTCCCAGACGTCGATGCCCATCGCCGCGTAGACGGTCTTCAGCTCGTTGACGAGGGCGATGTTGACCGAGCGGAAGATGTTTTCGGTGAGCTTGACGGCCTCGGCCGTCGCATTCGAGGAGACAGGAACGACGGTCGAAACGGCAGCGCCGTAGAAGGTCTTCATCAGAGCCAAGGCCTCGGGCCCGTCGCCGGCGACGACCTTCGGGATGGTCGCGGTGTGATAATGCTGGTTGCCGGGATCCTCGCGCTCCGGCGAGAAGCCGACAAAGAAATCGGCGCCGGATTTCAGGCCGGAGCCTTCGAGGATGACCTTGACGATATCGTCTGTGGTGCCGGGATAGGTGGTCGATTCCAGCGCGACGAGCTGGCCGGAGCGCAGATGTTCTGCGATCGAGCGCGAGGTCGCCTCGACGAAGGAAAGGTCGGGGTCACGATGTTTGGTGAGCGGCGTCGGCACGCAGATGATGATCACGTCGCACTCGCCAAGGCCTGCGAAATCCGTGGTCGCCTGGAACCGCCCCGCCTCGATCTCGGCGGCGAGCGCCTCGTTGCTGACGGCGTCGATATAGGAACGGCGGGCCTCGAGCGCCACCATTTTTGAGGGATCGATGTCGAAGCCGGTGACCGCAAAACCGCTGCGCGCGACCGCAATCGCCAGCGGCAGGCCGACATAACCGAGCCCGATGATGCCGGCACGCGCCGCGCGGGTTTCGATCTTCTGCAAAAGCGTGTCGAAGGTGGAGGTGGCCAAGGCGGGCTCTTTCAATTGGGGAATTCAGGAAGCTGATCTAATGCATGATGGCGGGGAATTAAACCCGGGGCTTCTTCCCCGGCGGCAATGCCGTCTGGTTGGAGCCAATGAGGGGCCGGCCTCACCAATCTCTTAGCCAGATGAATCCCTTTAGCCGGGTGTGGCGAAAATGCCCCGGCGGCGGCCTTTGCTGCAACTTCGGCGCACAAAAGCGTCCGCCTCCCATTGTTTCGCATCTGCAGCATCCCTATCTGAGTTTGATATTGAACCATCGAGAAAGGACTTCCCGTCCGGTCCCCGCTCGGGGAACTCAGGGGCGCTGCTGCCGGGCTTTCGGCGGATCGTTGACAAATATTACCGCTCGTACATCCTGATTTTCTTGTGACCTGCGCATGAAAATGCGTCGGCCGAGGGACTTTTGGCTCTTAGGGATGGCGTGCCTTATGAGGATCATACCGCGAATGAGCACGATCGAATCCAGCGTGTCCTCCATCCTGTTGGACCGGGTCGCCGAATGGCTGACGCATTCCTCGCTGGCAGGCGACGACCTTGAAAACATCGTGCGCGGCTTCTGCGAAAGGCTTGCCTCCGCCGGCCTGCCGATTGCGCGCGTGCACCTGACCTTTTCGATGCTGCATCCGCTCTACGATGCGCTGAGCTTCACCTGGCGGCGCGCCAGCGGCGTCACCATCGAGGGTTTCCGCATGCCGGCCGGGCAGAAGCCGGACCGCTTCCTGCAGAGCCCCTATTATTACCTGCTCGACAACAACCTGCAGCACATCCGCCGGCGGCTCATGCAGGAAGGGCCGGCCGAATTCCCGATTTTCGAGGACCTGCGCAAGGACAGGATGACCGATTATCTCGCCTTCGTGCAGCCCTTCGGCGACGATTCGGTGCAGGGCATGATGGGCTCCTGGTCGACCGATCACCATGACGGTTTTACCGACGACATGATCGACGCGCTGCTCCGGATGCAGAACCATCTGGCGGTCGCCGCCAAGATGGCGGTGCTCGGCAAGCTCGCCAACAACATGCTGACCACCTATCTCGGCGGCGACGCCGGCAAGCGGGTGCTGAACGGCCAGATCCGCCGCGGCGACGGCGAAACGATCCGTGCGGCCCTCGTCATGGGCGACATGCGCGAATCCACCATGTATGCGGAAAAGGAAGGCCGCCAGGCCTATATCGATACGCTCAACCAGTTCTTCGACGCGATCGCCGCCCCCTTCAACCGCAATGGCGGCGAGATTCTGAGCTTCCTCGGCGACGGCTTCCTCGCCGTCTATCCCTGCGGGCGTCACAAGGATCCGTCCAAAATCGCCTGCGAGGCTGCACTTTCGGCCGTCTATCAGGCACAGGCGCGGGTGGCCGAACTCAACCGCGACCGCGAGGAAAAGGGTCTGGCCAGGATCGGTTACGGCATCGGCCTGCATGTCGGCAACGTCATGTTCGGCAATGTGGGCCTCAAGGACCGGCTGACCTTCTCCGCCTTCGGATCGGCGGTCAACGAGGTGCAGCGTCTGCAAATCCTGACCAAGAAATACGGCCGCGAGGTCGTCGCCAGCCAGGCCTTCGCCGGTTATTGCGGTGGCGAATGGACGACCCTCGGAGAGGAGAAGCTGCGCGGCATCCGCCAGAAGGTGACGGTGCTCCAGCCACGCGCCCCGGCCCCGGAGATCCATGTCGACGAACATTTCCGCGAGGCCGTGCAGAACGGACTTTCCGAAGCCGAGCAGGTCATTCTGCTGCACCGGGATGCGAAGAAACAGGTCAAGCGCACCAGCATGGAGAAGTTCATCCAGTAAAACGCCAGGTCGGCACCGATAAAATTGCGTGTTTCGTCCGCACCACCACGGCGAAAGGCGGCAATATCCCCTTGATTGTCATCAGCTAGACACCCCGTTTGCGGTACGATAGTGTGCCCTAACGGGAACATAGAAGACTGGGGAATTTCATTGGTATGGCGTCCGCTGCCGATTTGTTGCGTATTGAGAACCTCGATGTCTCTTTCTCCGTTTTCGGCGACCGGCTGCGCGTCGTAAAGGAAGCCAATCTTCGTATCCTCCCGGGCAAGGTCACCGCTCTCGTCGGTGAATCCGGCTCGGGCAAATCGGTGATCAGCCAGGCGATCATGGGCATTCTGCCCAATCCCGCCAGGGCCTCGGGCAGCATCCTCTTCACCGACCCGCTCGACGGCAGCACGACTGATATCCTGTCGCTCTCGCGCGACAGCGAGGAGATGCGCGATCTGCGCGGCAAGCGCATGGCGACGATCTTCCAGGAGCCGATGACCTCGCTCTCGCCGCTGCACACTGTCGGCAACCAGATCAGCGAGGTGCTGCTGATCCATACCGAGACCGACAAGCAGGAGGCGCGTCAAAAGACTGAGGAAATGCTCGGCCTCGTCGGCTTCTCCAATCCGCACCGCACCTACGACATGTATCCGTTCGAGTTGTCGGGCGGCATGCGCCAGCGCGCCATGATCGCCATGGCGTTGATATGCAAGCCGGCGCTGCTGATCGCCGACGAGCCGACGACGGCGCTCGACGTAACGATCCAGGCGCAGATCCTCGAGTTGCTGCGCGATCTTCAGGCCAAGCTCGGCATGGCGATGCTGCTCATCACCCACGATCTCGGCATCGTCGCCAACATGGCCGACGAGGTGGTCGTCATCTATCACGGCGAGATCATGGAAGCCGGGCCGGTCGAGGCGATCTTCCGAAACCCGCAGCATCCCTATCTCAAGGCCCTGATGGCCGCCGTTCCGCATTTCGACATGAAACCCGGCGAGCGGCTGAAGGCGCTGCGCGACGTGCCGGTCAATCTCGAGACTCTCGTCGGCAAGAAGAAGCTGCTGCAGGCGGAGGCGCCGGGCACGCTGCTGTCGGTCACCAATCTCTCGAAGACCTACAAGACGCGCAAGCGCAGTCTCCTGGGCAAGCATGAGGCCACCGTCCTGCGCGCCGTCGACGATGTCAGCTTCGACATCCGCCGCGGCGAATGTCTCGGCCTGGTCGGCGAATCCGGCTGCGGCAAGACGACGCTCAGCAAGATCCTGATGCGCGCCATCACACCCGACAGCGGCGCGGTCGTGTTCAACGACGGCAAGGAGGTCATCGACGTGCTTGCCGTCAAGGGCGACGAGCTGCAGGACATGCGCACCAAGATCCAGATGGTGTTCCAGGATCCGGTCTCCTCGCTGTCGCCACGCATGACGGTGCGCAACATCCTCAGCGAACCGCTGGAGATCCACGATCGCGGCGACAGTGATGAGCGCAAGCGTAAGGTCGAGGGGCTGATGGGAGCGATCGGCCTCGACAAGCGCTACCTCAGCCGTTACCCGCACAGCTTTTCCGGCGGCCAGCGCCAGCGCATCGGCATTGCCCGCGCGCTGGCGCTCGGCCCGAAACTCGTCATCCTCGACGAGCCGGTCTCGGCCCTCGACGTCTCGGTGCAGGCACAGATCCTCAACCTGCTCAAGGATCTGCAGAAGGAGCTGGGGCTGACCTACCTGTTCATCTCGCACAACCTCGCCGTCGTCGATTACATGGCCGACCGCATCGCCGTCATGTGCAAGGGCCGCATCGTCGAGATCGCGCCGCGCGAGATCATCCTGCGCGATCCGGTGCACCCCTATACGAAATCGCTGCTCGCCGCCGTTCCCTTCCCCGATCTCGACCGGCCGCTCGATTTCAAGGCGCTCCGGGAAAACGGCGCCGCCGACAAGCAGAATTGGGGCGTGACCTTCACCGCCGAACATGACGATGCTTCCGAGCTTGCCTATGCCGATCTCGGCGACGGCCATTTGGTGCGCGCCCGCAAGGGCGCTACGGCCAAGGAGTTGCGCTGATGGTGACGCGTCGCACCTTTCTGGGCGGCCTCGTCGGTGCGGCGATCGCGCCGGCGGTGCTGCGAGCCGAGTCGGCCGGCGAACCGGAATTCCTCAAGGAGCGGCTGGCATCCGGCAGCCTGCCGCCGATGGCCGAGCGCATTCCCGCCCGTCCGCGCATCGTCAACCTGAAGGAGATGGGGCTCGAACCCGGCGCCTATGGCGGCACGGTGCGCACCATCATCGGCAGCCAGCGCGACATCCGCTTCATGACGATCTACGGCTATGCCCGCCTGATCGGCTACGACAAGCACCTTCAGTTCCAGCCTGACATTCTCGCCGATTTCCGCTCCGAGGACGACACGGTCTTCACCTTCACGCTGCGCGAGGGCCATAAATGGTCGGACGGGGCGCCGTTCACGGCCGATGATTTCCGCTACTGGTGGGAAGACGTCATCCTCAACGACAAGCTGACACCCGGCGGCGGTGCGCTCGAGCTTCGTCCGCACGGCAGCCTGCCGCGCTTCGAGATGCTCGATCCGCTGACCGTACGTTACACCTGGGAAAAACCCAACCCGATGTTCCTGCCGGCCCTGGCAGGACCCATACCGCTCGTTATCGTCGGGCCGGCGCACTACCTCAAGCAGTTCCACAAGAAGTATCAGCCCGACCAGGCGAAAATGGAACAGATGATGCAGGCCAACCGCGCCAAGAAATGGCAGGACCTGCACATCAAGATGGCGCGCTCCTACCGTCCCGAGAATCCGAACCTGCCGACACTGGATCCCTGGCACAATACCACCGCATTGCCGGCCGAGCAGTTCGTCTTCGAGCGTAACCCGTTCTTCCATCGCGTCGACGAAAACGGCAGGCAGCTTCCCTATCTCGACCGTTTCGTCCTCAACGTCTCTTCCTCGTCGATCATCGCCGCCAAGGCGGGTGCGGGCGAGGCCGACCTGCAGGCGACCGGCATCGATTTCAACGACTACACCTTCCTGAAAGAGGCGGAGAAGCGCTTTCCGGTGAAGGTCAATCTCTGGAAGGTCGCACGCGGATCGCGCATCACACTGTTGCCGAATCTCAACTGCGCCGACGAGGTGTGGCGCGGCCTGTTCCGTGACGTGCGGCTGCGCCGGGCGCTGTCGCTGGCGATCAATCGGCACGAGATCAATATGGTCGCCTTCTATGGCTTGGGCACGCCGAGCGCCGATACCGTGCTGCCCGACAGCCCGCTCTTCAAGCAGGAATATGCCAACGCCTTCGTCAAATTCGATCCCGACGAGGCCAATCGCCTGCTCGACGAGCTCGGCCTGACCAGGCGCGGCGACGACGGCATAAGGCTGCTGCCGGACGGGCGGCGCGCCGAGATCACCGTCGAGACCGCCGGCGAAAGCAATCTCGATACCGACGTACTGGAACTGGTGCACGATCACTGGGCCGATATCGGCCTTGCGCTTTATACCCGCACCTCGCAGCGCGACGTCTTCCGCAACCGCGCCATGAGCGGCACGATCATGATGTCGATCTGGTACGGCCTCGACAATGGCGTGCCGACGGCCGACATGTCGCCGTCCGGTCTTGCGCCGACGCTCGACGATCAGCTGCAGTGGCCGCTCTGGGGCATGCATTATCTCTCCGCCGGCCAGGAAGGTGTCGCTCCCGACCTGCCGGAAGCGGCCGAACTGGTCGATCTGCTCGGCCAGTGGGGCTCGACGGCGAAGTTCGAGGAGCGTCAGGCGATCTGGCACCGAATGCTGTCGCTCTATACGCAGCAGGTCTTCTCGATCGGCCTCATCAACAGCACGCTGCAGCCGATCCTGCGCGCCGCCAAGCTGCAGAACCTGCCGGAGAAAGCGCTCTACGGCTTCGATCCCACCTCCTATCTCGGCGTCTATATGCCGGATGTTTTCTGGTACAAGGAGGCCTGAGGCGTGCTCAGATATATTCTCTGGCGCATCGCCGCCATGGTGCCGACGCTCTTCGTCATTTCGGCGCTTGTCTTCACCATCATCGAGCTGCCGCCCGGCGACTTCTTCGAGAGCCAGATCGCCGAGCTGCGCGCCTCCGGCGAGACAGCCAACCTCCAGGAAATCGAGGAGATGCGCCAGCAATACGGCTTCGACAAGCCGGAGATCGTGCGCTACTTCTACTGGGTCGGCGGCATGCTGCACGGCGATTTCGGCTATTCCTTCGAATACCAGCTGCCGGTCTCGGACGTGGTCGGCGAACGGCTGTGGCTGACGATCCTCGTCTCCTTCACGACGATCCTGCTCACCTGGTTGATCGCCTTTCCGATCGGCATCTATTCGGCGACGCATCAGTATAGCTGGGGCGATTACGGGCTGACCTTCCTCGGCCTGCTCGGCATCGCCATTCCGAACTTCATGCTGGCGCTGATCCTCATGTATTTCGCCAACGTCTGGTTCGGTCTGTCGATCGGCCACCTGATGGACCAGCAATATCTCAACGCGCCGATGAGTTGGGAAAAAGCGAAGTCGATCCTCGCCCATCTGTGGATCCCCGTCATCATCGTCGGCACGGCCGGCACGGCCGGGATGATCCGGCGGCTGCGGGCCAATCTTCTCGACGAGATGCAGAAGCAATATGTGACGACGGCCCGCGCCAAGGGCCTGCATCCGATGCGGGCGCTGGTCAAATATCCGCTGCGCATGGCGCTCAACTTCTTCATCGCCGACATCGGTTCGATCCTGCCGTCAATCATCTCGGGCGCCGAAATCGTCGCCATCGTCCTGTCGCTGGAGACGACCGGGCCGATGCTGATCAAGGCGCTGCAGAGCCAGGACATGTATCTCGCCGGCTCCTTCCTGATGTTCCTCGCCTTCCTCAATGTCATCGGCGTGCTGATCTCCGATATCGCCCTCGGCTTCCTCGATCCCCGCATCCGTCTGCAAGGCAGGAGCACCAAATAATGTCGCCCCTTCCCGCACCTGGCGCGCCGCTGCCGCATTACGTCTCGACCGCGCCTTTCGATCCGCACGCGACCGAGAGCATGACGGCGGCGCAATCGCGCATCCATCTCGCCTCGCAGAAACAGCTGATGTGGTGGAAGTTCAAGCAGCACAGGCTGGCCTTGATCTCCGGCATCTTTCTCGCCGCCATCTACCTGATGATCCTGATCGTCGAGTTCCTGGCGCCCTACGGCCTGCACACCCGCAACGTCGATTTCATCCATGCGCCGCCGCAGCGCGTCCACTTCTTCGATAAGGGCGAGTTCGTCGGCCCCTTCGTCTACGGCCGCTCCATGACGCTCGATCTCGACACGCTGCACCGGGTCTATACCGACCGGCCGAACGACGTGCAGCCGATCCGCTTCTTCTGCCGCGGCGATTCCTATAGATTCTGGGGCCTCGTCGCCTCGAATTACCATCTCATCTGCCCGGCGATCGGCGGCCAGATGTTCCTGCTCGGCACCGACCGGCTCGGCCGCGACGTGCTGTCGCGCATCCTCTACGGCGCACGCATATCGCTGACGATCGGCCTGATCGGTATTTCGATCAGCTTCGTGCTCGGCATCGTCATCGGCGGCCTTGCCGGCTACTGGGGCGGCGTCTTCGACCTCATCGTCCAGCGCCTGATCGAGGTGCTCCAGTCGCTGCCGAGCCTGCCGCTGTGGATGGCGCTCGCCGCCATCATGCCGGTGACCTGGAGCCCGATCGTCATCTATTTCGGCATCACCGTCATCCTCGGCATCATCGACTGGACCGGGCTGGCGCGTGCCGTGCGCTCGAAACTGCTGGCGTTGCGCGAGGAGGATTACGTCCAGGCCGCGCAGCTGATGGGCGCCAGCACGCCGCGCATCATCGGCCGCCATCTGGTGCCGGGCTTCATGTCGCATCTCATCGCTTCGGCGACGATTTCGATCCCCGGCATGATCCTCGGCGAGACCGCGCTCTCCTTCCTCGGCCTCGGTCTTCGGCCGCCGATCACCAGCTGGGGCATTCTGCTGACGGAGGCAAAAAGCGTCAGCGTCATCGCCTTCTATCCCTGGCTGCTCTTTCCGATCATTCCTGTTGTTCTTGTCATTTTGGCGTTCAACTTTCTGGGAGACGGCTTGCGCGATGCGGCAGATCCCTACAAATAGCGGGAAGCTCGGCGGCGCCTTCCGGCACCGCGCCCGCCTCTTGGCCTCCGGACGGTGGGGGTACTAATTCATGTTGTTCACCCCGGAGGGAACACCCATGGCCAGACGTCTCGAAGATGCTCGCATCCTCATGTACAGCCACGACACGTTCGGTCTCGGCCATCTCAGGCGCTGTCGCACCATCGCCCATGCGCTGGTCGAAGACTATCGCGGCCTCAACATCCTGATCATTTCGGGGGCGACGATCGCCGGCGCCTTCGATTACCGCGCCCGCGTCGATTTCGTGAAGATCCCGAGCGTCATCAAGCTGCGCAACGGCGAATATACGTCGCTCGCCAGCCATATCGATCTGCACGAGACGCTGAAGATGCGCGAATCGAGCATCCGCCATACGGCCGAGACCTTCCAGCCTGACATTTTCATCGTCGACAAGGAGCCGATGGGGTTGAAGGGCGAGGTCGAGGATACGCTCGCCTATCTCAAGGCCCGCGGCACCGTGCTGGTGCTGGGGCTGCGCGAAATCATGGACGCGCCGCATCTGCTCGAGGCCGAGTGGAAGAAGAACAGCGTCATGCAGAAGATCGACCAATATTACGACAGCGTCTGGGTCTACGGACCGCCGGATTTTTACGATCCGCTTGTTGGTCTCGACGTGCCGGCGAGCCTGCGCCGCAAGATGGATTTTGTCGGCTTCCTGCAGCGCAGCGTCTCCAAAGGCAAGAGCTCGATCAACGCCCGCAAGGATAATTACCTGCTGGTCACCACAGGCGGCGGCGGCGACGGCTCCGATCTCGTCCACGACGTCATGAACGCCTACGAGGCCGATCCGACGCTGACGCAGAAGGCGCTGGTCGTACTCGGGCCCTATATGCCGGCCGCCGAGCGCGCCAAGCTGGTGCAAAAGGGCGAAGCCATTCCCTATATCGAGGTGATCGAATTCGACAATCACATGGAAGAGCTGATCGCCGACGCCACCGGCGTCGTCGCCATGGGCGGCTACAACACCTATTGCGAGATCCTCTCCTTCGACAAGCCGGCCCTTATCGTGCCTCGCGTCAAGCCGCGCGAGGAGCAGCTGCTGCGCGCAAAGCGGGCGAGCGAGCTCGGCCTCGTCGACATGCTGCTGCCGGAGCAATCGGTTGATCCCGCCATCATGGCCGCGGCGCTGAAGCGCCTGCCCTCCCGCCTGCCGCCGTCGAAAAGCGGCAGCAATATGCATCTCGAAGGGCTGGACCACATCTCGCAGACCGTCGGCCGATGGCTCGACGGCCGGGCCACCCACCTTGCCGTTGTCGGCGCAGAATAGGGCACAGAATTGCCGCCACGCCGCAAGATCCTCGTCGTGCTGAAAGGCTATCCCCGCCTTTCGGAAACCTTCATCGCCCAGGAACTGCTCGGCCTCGAAAGGGCCGGCTTCGACCTGACGCTGATTTCCATGCGCCGGCCGACCGACAAGAAGCGCCATCCCGTGCATGACGAGATCAAGGCGCGCGTCGTCTATCTGCCGGAATATCTGCACGAGGAACCGATCCGCGTGCTGAAAGGCCTCATCGCCGGCTTCGGCAAAACCGGCTTCAAGGCGCTGATGAAACGCTTCTTCGCCGACCTCAAGCGCGACCTCTCCCGCAACCGCTTCCGCCGCCTCGGCCAGGCGCTGGTACTGGCGCGCGAATGGCCGGATGGGGGCGAGTGGCTGCATGCCCATTTCATCCATACGCCGGCCTCGGTGACGGAATATACCAGCATCCTGACGGACACGCCCTGGACCTGTTCGGCCCATGCCAAGGACATCTGGACCTCGCCCGACTGGGAACTGAAGGAGAAGCTGGAGAGCGCCAGCTGGACCGTCACCTGCACCCGGACCGGCTACGAGCACATGCGCATGCTGACATCGCGCAAGCAGGCCGTCCATTTGAGCTATCACGGCCTCGATCTCGCCCGCTTCGGCCATTTTTCCGGCGCGCGTTCCGAGAGAACCGGCAACGACCCGGCTGATCCGGTCTTCATCCTCAGCGTCGGCCGCGCCGTCGAGAAGAAGGGCTATGACGTGTTGTTGCGGGCGCTGGCGCTGCTGCCCGCCGATCTCCATTGGCGCCTGGAGCATATCGGCGGCGGCGGCGAGCTTGCGACGCTGAAGGCGCTCGCCGCCGAGCTCGGCCTCTCCGGCCGCATCGTCTGGAAGGGCGCCATGGCGCAGGAAGACGTGCTCGATCACTACCGCCGCGCCGATCTCTTTGCGCTCGCCTGCCGCATCGCCGCCAACGGCGACCGCGACGGCCTGCCGAACGTGTTGGTCGAGGCCTCGAGCCAGCGCCTCGTCTGCATCTCCACGACAGTATCCGGCGTGCCGGAACTGCTGACGGACGGCGAGAACGGCCTCGTCGTGCCGCCGGAGGATCCGGCGCTGCTTGCCCGGGCGCTGGAGGCGGCGATCCGCGATCCGGCGCTGCGCCAACGCCTCGGCGACGCCGCCGAACGGCGGGTGCGCGAGGAGTTCGACTATCACTCCAGCATCAGACAGCTCGCCGGCCTGTTCGAGGCCGAATGGCAGAAGGCCTCATGACGGCACCGCGCATCTTCTTCTACGTCCAGCATCTGCTCGGCATCGGCCACATCGCCCGCGCCAGCCGCATCGCCAATGCACTGGTCAGGGACGGCTTCGACGTCACCGTCGTGACCGGCGGCCTGCCGGTGCCGGGCTTTCCCGGCGAGGGTGTGAAGACTTTTGCCCTGCCGGCGGTCGTCGCCAGCAATGCCGGTTTCTCCGGTCTCGCCGATGCCGATGGCCGGCCGGCCGGCGAAGAATTCCTCGCCGCCCGCCGGCAATTGCTGCTCGACGCCTTCCATGCCGCAAAACCCGATGTCGTCATCATCGAGGCCTTCCCCTTCGGCCGGCGGCAGATGCGCTTCGAACTCCTGCCCCTGCTTCAAGCGATCGAAGCGGCCGAACCGCGGCCAAAACTCGTAAGCTCGGTGCGCGACATCCTGCAGGAAAACCGTAAGGCCGGCCGCGACGCCGAGACGGTGGCGCTGGTCAGGAATCACTTCGACGCCGTGCTCGTCCATGGCGATCCCGGCTTCGTCGGGCTCGAGGATACCTTCCCGCTGACGCCTGAGATCGCCGACAGGCTGCGTTATACCGGCCTCGTCGCGCCGCCGCCGGCGCCCGAACCGACGGAAACCTTCGACATCATCGCATCGGCCGGCGGTGGCGCGGTCGGCGCCGAGCTGATCGGCGCGGCGAAGGAGGCCGCGGCGCTGCTGCCCGGCAATCTTCGCTGGCTGCTGATCTCAGGCCCCAACCTGCCGGAAGGCGATTTCGCCCGGTTGTCGCGGGACGCAGCCCCGAATGTGACGCTGGTGCGCTTCCGCAAGGATTTTCCCTCGCTCTTGCGTGGCGCCAGAGTATCGATCTCGCAGGCCGGCTACAACACGGTCGGTGACCTCTTGCGCACCGAGTGCAGGCCGATCCTCATCCCCTTCGTCGCCGGCGGCGAGACCGAACAGACGGTGCGCGCCGAACGGCTGCAGGCGCTGGGTCTTGCCGATATCCTGCCGGAACAAGGGCTGACCTCGACCCATGTGAAAGAGGCTGTCGAAAAGGCGCTGGCAGCGCCTCGGCAGGAGCCGGTCTCGCTCGATCTCGAAGGGGCGGAGAAGACGGCCGCCATCATTCGCTCGATGATTGCCGAATCGCTCGCCTAATTTAAAAATCCTGTGATATAAGCAGAGTTCGGGCGAGAATCGGCCTTTCTGCAGCCGGTCCCTGCGCCTTGTTTTCATTGCGATATCGGCGGTCCGGCTGCATGGTCCTGTTCTCGACAATTCCTGCCCTCCCCGCGCCCGGATCGCGCCTTCGGAATTTCCCAGCACGCTGACGGTTAGCCATGGAAAAGAGCCTCGCCCGCTATATCTGGAAGAACACGCGGCTGCAGCAGCTGTGGATCCTGGCTGTCGTCGCGGCCTCGATGGTCCCCTATTTCCTGTCCTTCGATCTGCCGAAGCAGATCGTCAACGGACCGATCCAGGGCGACGGCTTTGAAGGCCCCGGCGCAACCCAGACCTTCATGCACATCGCCTATGACATTCCGCTGATCGGCCATGTCGAATTCTTCAAGGGCGTGCAGCTCGACCGCTTCCAGATGCTGATGGCGCTCAGTCTGGTATTCCTGGCGCTGGTGGTGCTGAACGGGCTCTTCAAGTTCTACATCAACACCTATAAGGGCCGGCTCGGCGAACGCATGCTTCGGCGCATCCGCTTCGAGCTGATCGACCGGGTCCTGCGGTTTCCGCCGGCCCATTTCAAGCGGGTGAAATCGGCCGAGATCGCCACCATGATCAAGGACGAGGTGGAGCCGATGGGCGGCTTCACCGGCGACGCCTTCGTCTCGCCCGCCCTGCTCGGCGGCCAGGCGATCACCGCGCTCGCCTTCATCATCGTGCAGAATTTCTGGCTCGGCATGATCGCCGCCGCCATCGTCGGCGTCCAGGCGGTCGTCATTCCCCGCATGCGCAAACGCCTGCTGGATCTCGGCCGCCAGCGGCAGCTGACGGCGCGCGAGCTTTCCGGCCGCGTCGGCGAAATCGTCGACGGCATCGGCACGATCCACGGCAACGACACATCCAACCTCGAACGCGCCGATATCGCCTGGCGGCTCGGCCGCATCTTCTCTATCCGCTACGACCTTTACCAGTGGAAGTTCCTGGTGAAGTTCATCAATAACTTTCTCGCCCAGGTCACACCCTTCCTGTTCTACGCGATCGGCGGTTATCTCGCGCTGCAGGGCCGGCTCGACATCGGCCAGCTCGTCGCCGTCATCTCAGCCTACAAGGACCTGCCCGGGCCACTGAAGGAGCTGATCGACTGGGACCAGATGCGCCAGGACGTGCAGGTGAAGTATCAGCAGGTCTACGAGCAGTTCAACGTCGAGCCCTTGATCGAGAGCCACATCCAGGAATTGGCGACCGCACCCGTGGGCGCACTGACCAGCGCACTCCTTGTCACCAATCTGACGCTCTCCGACGATAGCGGCGCCCGCCTCGTCGACCACGTCTCGGTCGAAATCAAGCCGAACGAGACGGTTGCGATCGTCGGTCCGAACGGCAGCGGCGCCGAAGCCTTCGCCGAAGCGCTCGGCCGCATGATCTGGCCCGACTCCGGCCGCATCACCATCGACGGACGCGACCTGCTCGAGCTGCCGGAATCGATCACCGGCCGCCGCATCTCCTATGCCTCGGCCGACACCTTCTTCTTCCATGGCACGCTCGCGAGCAACCTGCTCTACGGCCTCAAGCACGCGCCGATGATCGACGCCGTCTACGACGAGAAGGAAGCGCAGGAGTATAAATGGCACTCCATCGAGGCGGTGAAGGCCGGCAACCCGACGCTCGACCTCAACAGCGACTGGGTGGATTACCAGGCGGCCGGCGCCAACGGACCGGATGATCTCCTGAAAGCGATCCGGCCGGTGCTCGACGCCGTGCTGATCTCGCAGGATATCCTCGACCTGGCGCTGCGCTCGAACGTCAATACCGAGGTGCATGTGGCGGTCAGCGACCATGTCGTGGCGCTGCGCGCCTCGCTGCGCGACCGGCTGCGCGACGAAGGTCTCGACGGCATCGTCGTGCCTTTCGATTTCGACGCCTACAACGCCCAGGCGACGGTGGGTGAGAACCTGCTCTTCGGCACGATGAAGCGGCCGCTGATGACCAATCGCCGGCTTGCCGCCCATCCCTATTTCCAGCAGCTGTTCCGCGAGACGGGCCTCAGCACCGATCTCTACGCCATGGGCCTCGAGATCGCCGAGAACGCCGTCGAACTCTTCCACGACCTGCCGCCGGATCATCCTTTCTTCCAGCAGCTGACCTTCATGACGGCGGACGACATTCCGACCTATCAGGCGCTGTTGCAGAAGCTGCAAAGCCGACGTTTCGAGGACGCCACACCCGAGGAGCGCTCCGCCATCATCCGGCTGAGCTTCGCCTATATCGAGCCGCGCCACCGCTTCGGCCTTTTGACCAACGAGCTGATGGACAAGATCGTCAGCGCCCGCAAGCAGTTCCACGCGCATATTCCGGCCGATCTCGCCGAGCTGATCGAGCGCTACGACGCCGAGCGCTTCACCCCATCGGCCAGCCTGATGGACAATGTGCTCTTCGGCCGCATCGCCTATCAGCAAGCCGACGCCTCCGACCGCATCCGCGCCATCATGGGCGAGCTCTTCGACGCGCTCGACCTTTATGACGATGTCCTGTCGATCGGCCTCGAATTCGACGTCGGCTCCGGCGGCAAGCGGCTGACCATGGTGCAGCGCCAGAAGCTGAACCTTGCCCGCGCGCTTCTGAAGCGCTCGGATTATTTCGTCTTCAACCGGCCGCTGTCCGCACTCGATCAGCGCGTTCAGGATCAAATCACCCGCAACATCATCGAAGACTTGCACAAGGAAGGTGAGCGCCCGGCGATCATCTGGGTGCTTTCGAATGCCCGACTTGCCGAGATGTTCGACCGGATTCTGCTCTTCGACCGCGGCGGGCTGGCGGAAGCCGGGAACTATCCGGAACTTTCCGAGAAAAACGGTATGTTCAAGGAACTGTTATCGTAATATTCTATTGGGGCGGCGATGGTAGGCGTTCCCGGGGGAACGCCCGGAATTGAGGCGCCTGGTTCCAAGAACCCTGCGTCAGGGGATTGAAACGCTCATGCTGTTGAGAGACGAAGTCGAAATGCTGCGCCGGGTGCCGATCTTTTCGAGGATTGCACCAGCGAAACTCAAGCTTTTGGCCTTCACCTCCGACCGTATGACCTACAAGGCCGGTCAGGATCTCTTCCATCAAGGTGATGTCGGCGACGCCGCCTATGTCATCCTTTCCGGAAGCGCCGATATCATCGTCTCCTCGCCGGCCGGCGAGATCAAGGTCGCCGACGTCGAGCTCAATTCCATCGTCGGCGAAATCGCCATTCTCTGCGATGTCTCACGCACGGCAACGGTGCGCGCCACCTCGCCGCTTGAGGTGCTGCGCATCAGCAAGGAGCACTTCCTGAAGCTGCTCAGCGACTTCCCCGAAATGGCCGTCGAAATCATGCGCGTGCTCGCCGACCGCCTGAACCACACCACCGCGGAGCTGACCGCGGCGCGGGCGGCGAAGCAGCCACAGATGGCGCAGTAAGGTTCTCAGTTGAGGATTTGGGCAGCAGGGCATGAAGGGCGCACGGGCCTTCGTCCACAGGTGATGAAACCCCGCGCCCGTTCCCCGTCGACCGAAGATCAGCTATCGCCTATCGCGCAAATGGCCGTCGGTTCGTCGATTTCGCGGATTGCGGGCATCCACTCAGAACAAACCAGCACCATTCGCCCCCAACGATTACAGATCCGGCGGCCGGCCGGCGCCGGCCGAAGCGCCGCAATATGCGCTATGCAAAGAGGAAAGAGTCTTCGATGAACACGGCGATATCGGCCCGTAACGGCGATTCGGATGCAAGCGCCTCGATGCGGTAAAAATCGTGTTGCTTGCCGGCATAGGTTTTCCAACGCTGGGGAACAGCGTGGTTCCAGCTTTCAGGCGGCTGATATGGATCAAGCTCTCCCCAGACTACCATTGTGGGTATATTCAATGGAGACGATTCGAAGCGCAATCTGGTTGACGACACGCAGATCAGAGCCTGAAGCTCCAGGCCCTCTTTGACCGCATTCCACAAAGCGGTTCCACCGGCGCTGAAACCAATCCCCAAGCACCTGTGTCCGCCAACCTCGCGAAGTGCCCGAACCGCATGCCGCATGCCATCTTCGTTGAAAAGATGGTGGTGAAGCTCGTCTCCGCGCAGGCCAGGTCGACCGCTCAGCTCGGCCAGTTGTAATAGACGATGCTTAGAGCACCTGCCATCCAATCGTTCGTCGAAGGTTTCGGGAAAGCCGTGGATATCGCTAACAACCAACAAGTCTTGCATCAATTCGGCGGTGCCGTTCTTCGATACGATACAGAATGAGACAGCACGCCGGACTTGCCGGCGTGCTGCTGTGGTTCGACCTATTCGCGCTGTTCCAGCGCCTTGCTGAAGGCCAGCGCCGCCAGCGTGCAGATGGCGCCGGAGAGCAGGTAGTAGCCGACGAAGGTCAGGCCGAAGCGGCTGGAGAGGCTGAGCGCCACCAGCGGTGCGAAGCCGGCGCCGATCAGCCAGGCAAGGTCCGAGGTGAAGGCAGCACCGGTATAGCGATAGCCGCGGCCGAAGCGCGACGAGATCGAACCGGTCGCCTGGCCGAAGGAGAGGCCGAGCACGCCGAAGCCGATGATGACGAAGGCATCGTGGCCGTTATTGCCGGATGCGATCAGGATGGGCCCGACAAAACTGAAGACGGCGATGATGACGGCGCAGATCGCGAGCTGGGCGCGCCGGCCGATGCGGTCGGCGATCAGGCCCGAGGCGATGATGGCAACGACGCCGACCATGGCGCCGACCACCTGCACCACCATGAAGGTGCCGATCGGCTGGTTGCCGTAAAGGCTCATCCAGCCGAGCGGGAAGATGGTCACCAGGTGGAACATGGCGAAGCTCGCGAGCGGCACGAAGGCGCCGATCAGGATGTCGCGGCCGTGAACGCGCAGCACCTGGAGGATCGGTGCGGCCTCCAACTCATGTTGCTCGAGCAGCGTGCCGAATTCCTTGGTCATGACCAGGCGCAGACGCGCAAACAGCGCCACGACATTGATCGCGAAGGCGACGAAGAAGGGATAGCGCCAGCCCCAGGAGAGGAAATCCTCGCTGGAAAGGTTGGCGACGAAATAACCGAAGAGCGTGCTTGCCAGCGCAAAGCCGATCGGCGCGCCGAGCTGTGGGATCATCGCGTACCAGCCACGGTGATTGGGCGGCGCGTTAAGTGCGAGGAGCGATGCCAGGCCGTCCCAGGCGCCGCCGAGCGCGAAGCCCTGGCCGAGACGGAAGAGCGCCAAAAGGGCGATCGACCAGACGCCGATTTCCGCATAACCCGGCAGGAAGGCGATCGAGGCCGTGGAGCCGCCGAGCAGGAAGAGCGCGATCGTCAGCTTCGTGCCGCGCCCATACATTCGGTCGATGGTCATGAAGACGACGGAGCCGACGGGACGGGCGAGGAAAGCGAGCGAGAAGATGGCGAAGGAGTAGAGCGTGCCGGTCAGCCTGTCGGGCGCGAAAGGAAAGACGAGCTGCGGAAAGACCAGGACCGAGGCGAGGCCGTAGACGAAGAAATCGAAGAATTCCGACATGCGGCCGATCACCACGCCGATGGCGATGCTGCCCGGTGACACCGGCTTGTCGTCGTGAATGCGCCGTGCGTCGCGTTCAAGCGACGACGACGACGGTCCGTAATGCGATGTTGTTGCCATAAAACGCCTCCTCGTTAAGGCGCTTCCGGCAAGGCGCCTCAGGTCTGATCTTGATCAAACCGGCAGGCTTATCAAGTCCGTGAGACCGAAATAGTTCATCATCACGGCTCAAATGAAGCGCGGACGGAAAAAATGCGTGATCCGGAGGGTGATTTTCCCCTGCAAATGCTGGCCTGACCGGCAGTTGCGGATATATTGGACTGAAATATGCGCAGGCCTAAAATCCTTCTATATTTCATCAGGATTTCAAAGCACTAGCGCCCGATGATTTTGCCGCAGTGCGGCATGTTTGCTGCACTGCGACCTTCCGCCTCATGTCGCTATCCGGTTCAGTGCTTTAGTCGCGGACAAAACGAAACAACAAGAGCTTAGAGACGTGCCAAAACTCATGAAGTTTTCCCGCCTTCTATCCGTCTTGCCGCTGCTTTTCCTGGCAGGATGCAACATGGTGGTCATGGCGCCTTCCGGCGACATCGCCGCGCAACAGCGCGATCTGATCGTCATCTCGACGGTGCTGATGCTTCTGATCATCGTTCCGGTGATCTTCCTGACGCTGCTCTTCGCCTGGCGCTACCGCCGCTCTAACACGGCCGCGACTTACGCGCCGGAATGGCATCATTCGACCCGCCTCGAAATCGTTATCTGGGCGGCACCGCTGGCGATCATCATTGCGCTCGGCGCCGTCACCTGGATTTCCACGCATAAGCTCGATCCCTACCGCCCGCTCGACCGGCTCGATGCCGAGCGCGCCATCCCGGCCGATACCAAGCCACTGACCGTCGAGGTCGTGGCGCTCGACTGGAAATGGCTGTTCTTCTATCCCGAACTCGGCATTGCCACCGTCAACGAGCTCGCCGCGCCCGTCGACATGCCGGTCAATTTCAAAATCACCTCCTCCTCGGTGATGAACTCCTTCTACATCCCCGCCCTTGCCGGCCAGATCTACGCCATGCCCGGCATGGAGACAAAGCTGCACGCCGTTATCAATCAGGAAGGCGAATATGAAGGCTTCTCCGCCAATTACAGCGGCGCCGGCTTCTCGCATATGCGCTTCAAGTTCCATGGCCTCACCCGCGAAGGCTTCGACGCCTGGGTGGCCAAGGTCAAGCAGCAGGGCACGATGCTCAACCGCGACGCCTATCTGAAGCTCGAGAAGCCGAGCGAGAAGGAGCCGGTGCGCTACTATGCCGGCGCCGACGCCGATCTCTACGACGCCATCCTCAACATGTGCGCCACGCCGGGCAAGATGTGCATGAACGAGATGATGCATATCGACATGACGGGCGGCGGCGGCAAGGAAAGCGCCGAAAACCGCGAGAAGCTGCAATACGACAACCGCCATGCCGGCGAAGACGTCGTCGAGCCTGGGGCCACCGTGCCGGCAACGGGCGTTCCGGCACAGGTCGAGCCGCCCAAGAACACCGATGGCAACGGCATGCAGCATGACATGCCCGGAATGGACAGCACGCCCGGCACGGACATGCGGCATGACGGTCATTCCATGCCCGGCACGGGCAACGGCGCCGATCCGGCGCCGGCGCAGCTCAACAACAACAATTAACCTGGCGCTTTGCGTCGCAAGACATAATGAACGGGTTGTTCCATGTTTTCCAATCCTGACCTCCTGAAGTTGATCTTCGGCCGGTTGACCCTCGACGCCATCCCCTATCACGAGCCGATCCTGGTCGTGACCTTCATCGGCGTCGTCATCGGCGGTCTCGCCGTGTTTGGCGCCATCACCTATTTCAAGTTCTGGGGCTCGCTCTGGCACGACTGGATCTGCAGCGTCGATCACAAGAAGATCGGCATCATGTATGTGATCCTCGCCGTCATCATGCTGCTGCGCGGCTTTTCCGACGCGATCCTGATGCGCGTCCAGCAGGCGATCGCCTTCAACGGTTCGGAGGGCTACCTGCCGCCGCACCATTACGACCAGATCTTCACCGCCCACGGCGTCATCATGATCTTCTTCGTGGCGATGCCCTTCGTCACCGGCCTGATGAACTTCGTGGTGCCGCTGCAGATCGGGGCGCGCGACGTCTCCTTCCCCTTCCTCAACAACTTCTCCTTCTGGATGACCACCGCCGGCGCTATCATCATCATGCTGTCGCTGTTCATCGGTGAATTCGCCCAGACCGGCTGGCTCGCTTATCCGCCGCTGTCGGGGGCCGCCTACAGTCCGGGTGTCGGCGTCGACTATTATATCTGGGGCCTGCAGGTGGCCGGTGTCGGAACAACGCTGTCCGGCATCAACCTGATCGCCACCATCGTCAAGATGCGCGCGCCGGGCATGACCTTCATGAAGATGCCGGTCTTCACCTGGACGGCGCTCTGCACCAATGTGCTGATCGTCGCCTCCTTCCCGATCCTGACGGCAACGCTCGCGCTGCTGTCGCTCGACCGCTACGCCGGGACGAATTTCTTCACCAACGACCTCGGCGGCAATCCGATGATGTACATCAACCTCATCTGGATCTGGGGCCATCCGGAGGTCTACATCCTGGTGCTGCCGGCCTTCGGCATCTTCTCGGAAGTGGTCGCGACCTTTTCCGGCAAACGACTGTTCGGCTACGCCTCGATGGTCTACGCCACCTGCGTGATCATGATCCTGTCCTACATCGTCTGGCTGCATCACTTCTTCACGATGGGTTCGGGTGCTTCCGTCAACTCCTTCTTCGGCATCACCACGATGATCATCTCCATCCCCACGGGAGCGAAGATCTTCAACTGGCTCTTCACCATGTATCGCGGCCGCATCCGCTACGAGGTGCCGATGCTCTGGACGGTCGGCTTCATGGTGACTTTCGTTATCGGCGGCATGACCGGCGTCATGCTGGCCGTGCCGCCGGCCGACTTCGTGCTGCACAATTCGCTGTTCCTCATCGCCCATTTCCACAACGTCATCATCGGCGGCGTTCTGTTCGGCATGTTCGCCGGCGTGAACTACTGGTTCCCGAAGGCCTTCGGCTTCAAGCTCGATCCCTTCTGGGGCAAGACGAGCTTCTGGTTCTGGCAGATCGGCTTCTGGTTCGCCTTCATGCCGCTCTACGTGCTTGGCCTGATGGGCGTCACCCGCCGTATGAGCCAATTCGAGGACCCGTCGCTGCGGATCTGGTTCATCATTGCCGCCTTCGGCGTCGGCCTGATCGCGCTCGGCATCGCCGCCTTCCTGATCCAGATCGTCGTCAGCTTCATGAAACGCGAGGAATTGCGCGACGACAGCGGCGATCCCTGGGATGCCCGGACACTGGAATGGTCGACGTCCTCGCCGCCACCGGACTACAACTTCGCCTTCACGCCCGTGGTCCACGACCATGACAGCTGGTACGACATGAAAAGGCGCGGCTACGAACGCCCCCTCGGCGGGTTCAAGCCGATCCACATGCCGAAGAATACCGGCACCGGCGCCATCCTGTCGGCGATCAGCGTCGCGCTTGCCTTCGGCCTGATCTGGTACATGTGGTGGCTGGTGATCCTCTCCGCCGTCGCACTGCTGGTGGTGGCGATCGGCCATACCTTCAACTACAAACGCGACTTCTACATCCCCGCCGGCAAGGTGACCGAAACGGAAGGCAAGCGCACGGCGCTGCTTGCCGAGCAGGTGTAATGACCATGAGCGATCAAACCATCGACACGGCGGAAAAGCCTGAATTCTATCTGACGGAAGACCATCATCCGGAAGGGAGCACCAATCTCGGCTTCTGGCTCTATCTGATGAGCGACTGCCTGATCTTCGCGGTGCTGTTTGCCACGCACGGCGTGCTCGGCCGCAACTATGCCGCCGGCCCGTCGCCGGCCGATCTCTTCGATCTGCCGATCGTCGCCCTCAACACCTCGATGCTGCTGTTCTCCTCGATCACCTACGGCTTCGCCATGCTGCAGATGGAGCGGAACGCTAAGGCGGAAACGCTGTTCTGGCTCGCCGTCACCGGTCTGTTCGGCGCGGCCTTCATCGGGCTCGAACTCTACGAGTTCATCCACCTGATCCACGAGGGCGCCGGGCCGACGCGCAGCGCCTTCCTCTCCTCCTTCTTCACGCTCGTCGGCACCCACGGGCTGCACGTCACCTTCGGCATCATCTGGCTGATCACGCTGATGGTGCAGGTGTCGATGCACGGGCTGGTCGAGACCAACCGCCGCCGCCTGATGTGCCTTTCAATGTTCTGGCACTTCCTCGACGTCGTCTGGATCGGCGTCTTTTCCTTCGTCTATCTGCTCGGAGTTCTCGGATGAGTTCGCAAGCACCGACCCATGAGGATGCCCACGAGGCGCATCACGGCCACAGCCACGGCCACCAGGCCGGCCACGGCACGTTCCGCAGTTATATGGTGGGCTTCGCGCTCTCCGTCATCCTGACCGCCATTCCCTTCTGGCTTGTCATGTCAGGCGTCTTCGCCAGCCCGGCGCTGACGGCGGTGCTGGTGATGGGTATCGGCGCCATCCAGATCGTCGTCCACATGGTCTTCTTCCTGCACATGAACCCCAGGAGCGAAGGCGGCTGGACGATGATGGCGCTGATCTTCACCCTCATCATCGTCGCCATCGCGCTCTCCGGTTCGCTCTGGGTCATGCATCATCTCAACTCCAATATGATGCCGATGAGCCCGGAGATGATGAAGAACATGCCGTAACGGCAAACGAAGGGGCGGCCGCAGCGCCGCCCTGAGACCAATGAGCGAAGCCCCCACGGATAAATCGGAAAGACGGCATTTCCGGGCAAAACGCGCGCTCTTCGCCGTCTGTCTGACGCTGCTTGCCGCCATCCTCTTTGGTCTCGGCACCTGGCAGGTTCAACGCCTGGGCTGGAAGCGCGATCTCATCGCCCGCGTCGACCAGCGCGTGCACGCAGCCGCCGTGCCGGCCCCGGCGCGCGCCGACTGGGACAAGGTCAATGCCGCAGAAGGCGAATATCGACGGGTGAGCGTCGAGGGAATGCTGGCAAACGACAAGGAAACGCTGGTCTACGCCTCGACCGTGCTCGGTCCGGGTTATTGGGTGATGACGCCGCTAATGCTCGCTGACGGCACCGCCATCCTCGTCAATCGCGGCTTCGTGCCGACGGACAGGCGCGACCCCGCCTCGCGCCGCGACGGTCAGATATCAGGCCCGATCGAGATCACCGGGCTCATGCGGATGACAGAGCCGAAGGGATCGCTGCTCCAATCCAATGACGTCGCCGCCGACCGCTGGTATTCGCGCGATGTCGCAGCGATCGCGCAAAAGCGCGACCTCGGCGTGGTCGCGCCCTATTTCATCGATGCCGACGCCGCTGCAAATCCCGGCGGCCTGCCCGTCGGCGGCCTCACCGTCATCCGTTTTCCCAACAACCATCTCGTCTATGCGATCACCTGGTACGGACTGGCGGTGATGGTGCTGGCGTTGCTGATGTTTATTCTTCGCGGCGAGATCGGAACAAGGCGCCGAGACTAGAGCGGTCGCTTGCTTCATTCGAGCGCACCGGCAAGCAGCAGTTGCACACCGATGGCTCGCGCGCGCCGGATTAATCTCTTGTAAAGCGATGTCCGATACTGCTTGCCTGAACAGAACATTTCAAAGTTGTACATGAGCCGGCCGGATTACATCCCCAGTCTCGATGGTCTGCGCGGTATCGCCGCGCTTCTGGTCGTGCAGGCGCATATCGGGCTCATCTTTCCGAATACAGCCTTGCGTGACATGACGATGGGCAGCGAAGCCGTCGGCCTGTTCTTCGCCCTCAGCGGCTTTTTGATGGCCCATCTCTACGGCTCGCGACCGGTGACCAAGGAAACCGTCCTGGATTTTCTTGTAAGCCGCTTTGCCCGTATCTATCCGGTCTATCTGGCTGCTGTCCTGCTTGTGGCGATGCTGTCCGGAATGCGAAGCCTAAACTTCGTTCAGCCGATCATCGGCGGCACGGAATTTCTCCGCCACGTCTTTCTTCTGGGCTCGAGCGGGGTTTTCTGGTCAATTCCACCCGAAATTCAGTTCTATCTGTTCTTCCCGATCCTTTGGCTCTGCTTGACCCGCCCGCAGCGCTATAGCGGTGTGATCGTAGGCTTGGCGGTGCTGCTCGTGGTGGATGGTCTGCTTGAACTGCCGGGACCAGGCATACTGCTTCTTTCCAAGTTCCCCTATTTTCTGTTCGGCGCCCTTGCCGGAGCGATGCATTCCTGCTGGGACAGGTGGAGGCCATCCGCCTCCACAGGCGCTTTCACGCTGTTCCTTCTGGCGGCGTTCTTTGTTTACAGGCATGTCTTGCCTGGTTTCTCCCCTGAATTCTGGAGCCTGCAAAGCGCGGCCGCCGCAGCCGTGATTGTGGCGCTCGTCGCTCGGCAGCCTCCCATCGCAGCCGATGTTCTGGCAGCGGCACCCGTGCGGTTCTTCGGCGCGATCAGCTTTTCGCTCTATCTTTTCCACGTCCCGATCATGTTCCTTGTACGCCGGGCTTTCGAGGCGCTGATGCCGGAACCGGTGCTCATCATGGTGGCGCTTTTTGTTGCGACGGCAGGAGCATGGTTCATTCACGAGACGATAGAAGTTCCGAGCCGACGCCTGCTCGTCGGCTTGTGGCGGCATTATCGGTGGCGCGCAGCCGCGCGCGAAACTCCGGCTGAGACGATTGAGCAGGCGATCCTCGACCTGCAAGAGACCGAAAAGCGCCTGCTGGACGGCACAACTCCGGCCACGACGGGTAAACAGCCAATTCCGACGACCTCAGAACTCGGAGCCGACCACGCGGTCATCCAAGATAATGGCGACGAGAAGCTTCGCGCCTAGAGCTTTTCCGGGTTAGATTGAAGCATTCTGCCGGAGCAGGTTTTCGTCAGGGCAGAGGCGATTGGCGACGGACATACCCCTCGGTACGTCCGAGCCGATCGCCTCTGATCCTGGCGGAAAGATGCCCGGCCCTCCGGGTTGGCTGAAACGGGCCGGCTGATCGACCGGCCGGCTTGGCCGTAGAGTTGGGCTACGACGCGCGCCGGCCGGTCGACCATCCGACTCCGTTTGAGCCAACAGAATGCTTCAATCTAACCCGGAAAAGCTCTAGAGCGGTTAACAAGCGATCCGGCTGATCGCTTCGGCCAACTGCGCCTGCGAGAAGGGCTTGCCGAGGCGGGGCAGATTGGCCGCGCCGGCGCCATCGGGCAGATCGGCGTAACCCGTGGCGAGAATGATCGGCATCTCAGGCCACTCGCTGCGGATCGCCTCGGCGAGCTGCGCTCCCGTCATCCGCGGCATGGCGTGATCGCAGATGACCAGATCGACCGGCTCCTTGCGTAGAATGTCGAGCGCCTCCGGACCGGCCATCGCCTCGAAAACGGTGTGGCCGAGATCCTCCAGCATCAGCGTCGTATTCATCAGCACCAGGCCGTCGTCATCGACGGCGACAATGCGCAGCCCCTGCGGTGCGTTATCTGGCTTTTGCGGCATGTCGGCCGGTGCTTCGGCAGTCTGTTCGGCAATGACGACCGGAAACCATAGCTCGGCCGTCGTGCCTTCGCCCAGCGTGCTCTTCAGGATGAGCCGGCCGCCGGACTGGCTTGCGAGACCCTGGACCATGGAAAGGCCAAGACCGGTGCCCTTGCCGACCCCCTTGGTGGTGAAGAACGGCGTGACCGCCTGCTCCAGCGTCTTTGCATCCATGCCCTCGCCTTCATCGATCACCGCGATTCGGATGTAGCGGCCGGCCGACAGCGGCCCCTTGCCTGCGGTTATCGTTTCCTCGGATGCGCGAAGCATGATACGGCCGCCGGAAGGCATGGCGTCGCGCGCGTTGACGACGAGATTGAGGATCGCCATCTCGAGCTGGTTGGGGTCGGTGAGGATTGTCGGCAGCCTGACCGGGAAGGAGGTCTGGATCGTGGTGAGGGGGCCGAGCGACCGGCTCAGAATGTCCATCATGCCGCGCACCAGGCCCGAGACGTCGATCGGCTCCAGGTGCAGCTCCTGCCGGCGGGAGAAGGCCAGCATGCGCTGCGTCAAGGCAGCACCCCGCTGGGCGCCCTGCATGGCATTGTCGACCAGCGACGTCAGCGAGCGGTCCTGCGGCATGCGCTTCTTCAGGAGTTCGAGACTGCCGAGCACGGCCATCAGCAGATTGTTGAAATCATGGGCGATACCGCCGGTCAATTGGCCGATCGCCTCCATCTTCTGCGATTGGAAAAGCTCTTCGCGCGCCTGCTCCAACGCCCGCTGCGTCTCCATCTTTTCGGTGATGTCGCGGGTGATCTTGGCGAAACCTAGTACTTCGCCGTCTTCGTCGCGGATAGCGTCGACGACGACACTCGCCCAGAAGCGGCTGCCATCCTTGCGGACACGCCAGCCCTCCCTTTCGAACCGGCCTTCGGCGCGCGCGACCCGGAGCGCCTTCTCCGGCAGGCCGGCCGCGCGATCCTCGGGTGTATAAAAGGTCGAGAAATGCCGGCCGATGATTTCATCAGGCCGATAACCCTTGATACGCTCGGCGCCGAAATTCCAACTGCTGACATTGCCGTCAGGATCGAGCATGTAGATCGCATAGTCCGAAACGCCCTGAACCAGACGGCGAAATTGTTCCTCACTCTGGCGGATCGCCTGTTCGGCGGCCCTGCGTTCGGTCAGATCGCGGGTGATCTTGGCAAAGCCGACCAGTTCGCCGGAGGGATGGCGGATCGGATCGATGACCACATGCGCCCAGAAGCGGCTGCCGTCCTTGCGCCGGCGCCAGCCCTCCCCCTCGTACCGGCCCTCTTCCACCGCCGTGGCGAGGGCGCGCTCGGGGATGCCCGCGGCGCGATCCTCGTCCACATAGAAACGGGAAAAGTGCTCGCCGAGAATTTCCGAGGGCTTGTAACCTTTGAAACGTTGAGCGCCGGTATTCCAGCTGGTGACGATGCCTTCCGGGCTCAGCATGTAGATGGCATAGTCGGTGATGGCATCGACCAGAAGACGAAAGCGTCCCTCTTCATCAAGAGACGTATCATATCGATCCAGCACTTCCATCTGCCCCTCTCGGTTACCAGCGCTTTTAACGCGGCACCGAACAGATGGTTCCGAAAATATCACACTTTTCAGACTGCCCTGACCTGTGGATGGAACCGCTCACCGATACGCTCGGCAGCGGCATAGGCCTGCGAGACGATCTCCGGCACGAGATCGATATCGGGGAGACTGCCGAGGCCGAGCGGACCGACGGCAAAAAGTCCGGCAACCGTCGAACCGTCCTCCAGAAAGGGCTCGCCGCGCGCATTGACCGCCAGCCCGAGCGAAAGTTCGTCCGGCATGGCGAGATCGGCGGAAAACAGGCTCTGCATCAGCGGCGCTGAAAGATCCGGCGCCTGGCAGCGGCAATCGATGATGCGCTCGGCATGGATGACCTCTTCGACAGAGGAGCCGGCCGGCGTGAAGAACAGGCCGCTCAGCCCCTGGCGGCCGGCCCGGCCGCGGCGCAGCACCGTGCGACCTTCGACGAGCTCGCGTTTCAGGCGCAGGTGCATGGCCTCCGGCAGGCGATTGCGGTGGCTGTCGTAGATCGCCCGCAAATGGCGGTTGAACTGATGTTTGTCGCGGGCCGGCAGCGATCTCCACAGAGAGCGCGCATGTTTCCTCAGCCCGTTCATCACCGATTGCCAGCTTTGCCCCTCTTCTTCCGCCTCGCGGCAAGCCTGGCGGATGAAGCGCACGATGTCGGGCAGGCTTTCCGGCAGCGCTTCGGCCGGAAACACCGGATCGGCGGAATTCGGCGTATGGCTCTGGGGCAGGAAACCGCGCCGGGAAATGATCGTCACCTGGCCGGCATAACCGGAATCGCGCAGCTGCAGCAACTGGTCGACGACGCGAATGCCGCTGCCGAGCAACACGGCATGCGGCCGCGCGACGAGGCGCTGGGCCCTGACCGGCGACGCGCCCGGCTCCTCGGCATCCGGATCGCCCAGGCCATAGCCGGTGGCAAGAATCACCGTATCGAACAGTGGATTGGCCGGATTGGCGCTTTCGAGCAGGAAACGGTTGCCATGGCTCCGGCGGATCGCCACCACGGGATCGTTGCAGACCTGAACGGTGATGTCCCGGCGCGCGGCGAGCGCTTCCGAAAAGCGCTGGTAGACGTAATCGCTGAAGATCTCCTTCGGCACGAAGATCTGCCGGAAACCGGGAATGGCGGCCGGCACGGCGGCGCGGAAAGCGGCGTTGCTACAGAGCCAGTCGTTGAAATCGTCGCTGTCGCCGACCGAAACCGAGAGATCACGCACGCGGGTGTTGAGGATCGTCGAGGCGCGGGCCGAGGCCAGCGCCTGGCCGCCGCTGACCGACGAATTCGGATCGAACAGCTGAAGATGGAAGGGTGCGCGCACCGTCTTCATCAGCGCAATGGCCGTCATCATTCCGGAGAAGCCGCGCCCGACAATCGCTATGCGCGGCACGGCCGAGATCTGTGCCGCCGCCTTGGCCCTTGCGGAAAAAAGTCCCTGAACCGTCATCGCAACTCCTTTGCGCTTCATCCGCAGCCTGGGGTCGATCGAGGTTTCAACGCATAAACAGCGGATCACGCGTTGATGAGGGTCACGCGGCCATTCACGCCGCAGCTCGGGTCCAACCGGGGAACCCGCCAAAAAAGAGGGGCCGATCTCTCGGCGATAGTCTATCAAACTGGTCGTGTATGAAAGCGCTAAACGGCACCCCTGGCAAGAGCTTTATTATCTCTTGTCCTAAACCATTGATCAGATTTTAGATTTTGTGCGACGCGCCAGCGGTCGCCTTCAGCCGCCCTCGCCCGGATATTGCTTCGCCTTCAGCAGGCCTGCCAGATGCGCCGTGTTGCGCGCCAGCATATCGACGGCTTTCGTCACGACCTTCGGCACCTTGTCGAGATCGACGAAATTGGTAGAGCCCATCGCCTCTCCGACCCAGTAGGCGACGGCATTCGCCGGAATGGTGAAGCCGACATCGTTCAGTGCCTGGTAGAGTTCGGCCGACACGTGATGGGCGCCGTCCTCGTTGCCGACGACGGCGACGGCCGCGACCCTGCCGTAAGACACCATACGGCCCTGATCGTCCGTCTCGTCGAGAAAGGCGTCCATGCGCTCGAGCACCCGCTTGCAGACGCTGGAGGGCTGGCCGAGCCAGATCGGCGTCGCCATCAACAGAATATCGGCGGCGAGCACCTTGGCGCGAATGTCGGGCCAGTCATCGCCGGCGCCTTCTTCCGACGTGACGCCCGGCTTGATGTTGAAATCGGCAAGCCGCAGCACTTCGGTGGTAACACCGAATTCAGCCATCGCCTTGTCGATGAGAGCGATCATCCGCTCGGTCGACGACGGATCCTTGGCGTCGCTCGCCTTCAGCGTCGCGTTGAGAGCAAGGGCTTTCAGCGGCATCGTATCTCTCCGGCAACGGTCGCCCGACGGGTCTGCTGCTGCAACCCACCCGCGCGCCGATTGTTCCCGCAGGGACGCGCGGGGAGCCTCACGTAAAAATAACCAGTTGGTGAATTCTTTACTTGAACGCCCAGTTGGAATCGGCAAAAATGACGGTGCTATCAATCCCTTCATGGATTTGCCGTCTTTTCGGGCCAGCGTCCGAGCACCACATCTATTGGAAAAATACCGTGAGCAGCGATGCGTCAACACGCGCGACGAAGCCTTCGGCTTCGATGGCGCTTGCAACTGCGGCAGGCTGGGGCAGAGGCCTCTATACACTGGTGCGCATCACCGTGATGGCCTTCCGCCACCCCTGGCAGGCCGGCTTTGCGATCGGCGCCACCCTCATCGCCTCCACCTTCCAGTTGATGATTCCCCGGCTTCTCGGCCGGGCCGTCGACCACACGCAGATGGCAATGGGCGGCGGCGCGGCCGGCCAGGCGGCGCAGGACGCGCTTCTGACCACGGCGCTGCTCTTGCTCGGCGCCAGCGTGCTGCGCGGCCTCTTCACCATGGTGCAGAACTATTTCAGTGAATCCGTCGGCCACCACATGGGCTACGAGCTGCGGTTGGCCTGCTACGAGAAGATCCAGCGCCTCTCCTTCAGCTTTCACGACACGGTCCATTCCGGCGATCTGATTACCGTCGGCCTGCTCGATCTCGAAGGCGTGCGCATGTATTTTTCGACAGCGCTGGTCCGCATGATCCTGCTGTCGGTCCTGATCGGCATCGGCGCCTATATGCTGCTGTCGACCGATGTCGTGCTCGGCCTGCTGGCGCTCTCCTTCGTGCCCTTCGTCGGCTGGCGTTCCTCGGCGACGCAGCTCAGGCTGCGCGCCACCTGGCTCGACCTGCAGGAGCGGCTTTCGGTGCTGACCCGGATCATGGAGGAGAATCTCGGCGGCATTCGCGTCGTGCGCGCCTTTGCCGCCCAGGAGCACGAACTGACGAAATTCGAGGCGGCATCGAAAAACGCGCTCGCGCTCGCCCATCAGCGCGTCGGCATCCGTGTCGTCAACACCAGCGCCATGACCTTCTCCTTCTTCGCCGCGATGGGTCTGGTGCTCTGGGTCGGCGGCGGCAAGGTGATGGCGGGCGAGATCACCGTCGGCACGCTCGCCTCGTTCCTGACCTTCATGACCATCCTGCAGATGCCGGTGCGCCAGCTCGGCCTGATGGTCAATGCCTTTGCCCGCGCCTCCACCTGCGGCTCGCGGCTCTTCAACCTGCTCGACCTCGACATCGCGATCAAGGATGCGCCGGATGCCAAAGAATTGGCGGTATCGGAGGGCGTGCTGCGCTTCGAGAATGTCAGCTTCGCCTATCCCGGCTCGGAAAAGCGCACCGTGCTCCACGACGTCTCCTTCGAAGCCCGGCGCGGCCAGACGATCGGCATCGTCGGCCCTCCCGGCAGCGGCAAGTCGACGATCGCCCATCTGATCCCGCGCTTCTACGATGTGACCGGCGGCAGGATCACCATCGACGGACAGGACATCCGCAAGGCGACGCTGCAGTCGCTGCGCCGTTCCGTTGCCGTCGTGCAGCAGGACTCCTTTCTGTTCACGACGACGATCGAGAACAACATCGCCTATGGCGATCCCTGGGCAAAGGAAAGCCGCATCGAACGCGCCAGCGAAAGCGCTCAGCTGCACAATTACGTGCTCGGCCTTCCCACCGGCTACGGCACCGTCGTCGGCGAGCGCGGCGTGTCGCTCTCCGGCGGTCAGCGGCAGCGGCTGTCGATCGCCCGGGCGCTGATGCTGAGGCCGGCGGTGATGGTGTTCGACGATTCGACGGCGGCAATCGACGCGGCCACCGAGCAGCGCATCCGCAGCGCCATGCGCCGCTATGCCGCCGACCGCGTGACGATCATCGTTGCCCACCGCCTGAGCTCGCTGATGCATGCCGACCTGATCCTGTTCGTCGAAGACGGAAGGATCGTCGAGCGCGGTACCCATCAGGCGCTGCTTTCGCTCGGCGGGCGCTACAAGGCGCTCTACGAGCTGCAGGTGCGGCCGGGCGACGAGGTGTTGAGCGCGTAGTTCCCCTCTTCTCCCCGCTGGAGAGAAGTGCCGAGCAAAGCGAGGCGATGAGGGGGCGAGGCGCGGTAGCGAAGGGCAAACGGAGGGCGTGCCGTGCGGCCCCCTCATCCGCCCTTCGGGCACCTTCTCCCCGCTGGGGAGAAGCGGACAAAGAATTCACGCGCGGACCACCTCAAGTGATGGCTGCAGGAGGAACGACGATGGCCGAGGAACTGGAAACCGAGCGTCCCGACATTCGCGAGGATGGACGCCGCCCGCCGCGGGCGGTGGTCGGCTCGCATCGCGTCGAGGAGGAGATGTTCGGCAGGGCCTTCGACGGCAACATCATCAAGCGGATCTGGGCTTTCGTTCGCCCCTACCGCACCCAGGTCCTCTGGGCTGTTGTCGCCGTGCTGACCTTCACAACGATGCAGTTGCTGATCCCGCTGATCATTCGTTACGCCATCGATCACGGCATGTCGCCGGGCGGCAATCATGCGGCGCTGATCTGGGCAATCGCGGCCTTTGCCGTCGCCATATCAATCAATTATGCGGCAAGCTACGCCCAGGAGACGCTGGTCGGCAATGTCGCGGAAGAGGTGCTGTTCGACATCCGCAAGGCGATGTTTTCGCATCTCCAGCGGGTTTCGCTCTCCTTCATGGACAAGACCGAAGTGGGGCGGCTGATGTCGCGCCTGCAAGGCGACGTCAACTCGATGCAGGAATTCCTCGAAACCTCGGTGCTGTCGGTCGGCGACATCGTCCTGCTCTTCGGCATCGTCTTCGTCATGCTCTATCTCGATTTCAAGCTGGGGCTGCTGACGCTTTCGGTGCTGCCGGTGCTGTTCGTCGTCCGCCTCTTCTGGCTGCCGCTCGCCCGCAAGTCCTTCATGGCCGCGCACGAGACCAATTCGGTTGCGGCAGGCGCGCTCGCCGAAGCGATCCACGGCGTGCGCGCCGTCCAGAGCATGGACCGGCAGGGCGTCAACTTCACGCTCTATGACGACAAGGCGCGGGCCAACCTCAAGACGCATCTGACGGCGGCGCGTTACGCGCAGGTGATGGTGCCGATCGTCGACAGCCTCACCGGCGTCGCAATGGCGCTCGTCATCGTCGTCGGCGGCGCCCGCGTTCTCAACCAGGCGCTCGATGTCGGCGTGCTCGTCGCCTTCCTGTTCTACATCCAGCGCTTCTTCGATCCGATCCGTTCGCTGACCCTGCAATATTCGGTGATGCAGCGCGCCATGGCGTCGGGCCAGCGGTTAACCGAAGTGCTCGACGTGCCCGTCGACATCAAGGATGCGCCTGACGCCAAGACATTGTCGCGCGACATGGACGGTTCGGTCGAATTCAAGGATGTCGTCTTCGGCTACAATCCCAAGCATCCGGTGCTGAAACATGTGAACTTCAAGGTCAACCCGGGCGAGACGGTGGCCCTGGTCGGGCCGACGGGATCGGGCAAATCGAGCTGCATGTCGCTGATCCATCGCTTTTACGACGTGCAACAGGGCCAGGTGCTGGTCGGCGGCCACGACGTGCGTGATCTGACGCAGGATTCGCTCGGAGCGCAGATCGCCATGGTGCTGCAGGAGCCCTTCTTGTTCACCGGCACCGTCTTCGAAAACATCCGCTACCACAAGCTGGAGGCGACGCGCGAACAGGTGATCGAGGCCGCCAAGGCCGTCGGCGCCCATGATTTCATCATGCGCCTGCCTGACGGCTACGACAGCATTCTCGGCGAGCGCGGCGGCAATCTTTCGCTCGGCCAGCGCCAGCTCCTAAGCTTCGCCCGAGCGCTGGTGGCGGATGCCAAGATCCTGGTGCTCGACGAGGCGACCGCCAATATCGACAGCTATACCGAAATGCTGATCCAGAAGGCGCTGGTCAAGCTGCTAGAGAATCGCACCGGCTTGGTCATCGCCCATCGCCTGGCGACGATCCGCGAGGCCGACCGCATCATCGTGCTGCAGAACGGCGAGATCATCGAAAGCGGCGACCATCGGCAATTAATGAAGAACGACAAGCTCTATTCCAGGCTCTATAACCTCAACTATGCCTCTTTCGATGACATTCCCGAAGATGTGCTGGAGGAGACGACGGCGACGCAATCGGCGACCTAAGACTAAAGGCGGATGACATGCATTAATTCATGTTGCAAAGATTGAATGAACCAACGCCTTGATGCCGCATTTCCCTTTTAATCGGGGGCCGGTACCACTGAGGAGAATATTATGAAGAGAATTATCAGCAGCCTGTTGATCGCGACGGCCCTTGTTGGATCGGCTATTCAGCCCGCTGCCGCGCGTGACCATCACCACCACAACAATACCGGCCGCATCATCGCCGGCGGTGTAGCCGCAGGCGTCGTCGGCGGCCTGATCGGCGGCGCACTCGTCAACGGCGGCGGCCCGCGCTACGTCGATGAAGGCCCTCGTTATGTCGAGAGCCCCCGCTATGTCGAACCGAGATGCTGGTATGAGGACCGCGACGTCCGCAATCGCTATGACGGCGGCTACCACGCCGAAACCGTGCGGGTCTGCGAGTAGATCTGAAGCTTTGAAGTGGTGCTGAATTCGTCAGCGCCGCTCGACCCTCAGCCGAGGCTGCGTTCCGCAGCCTCGGTTTTTTTAGTTCATATCAACGGCATGCCGACCAGGAGAGCCGCCGCTCATCCGGCTGCCGCCACCAACCGGGGTCGAGCCAGGGGTCTCGTCCCGTCCTTCGGACCCCCGCTCGCGGGGCGAAGGGACCAAGCCGCAACCTCTCCGTCCCTCGCCAACGTCTCGCGAGCCACGTCCCCTCGCCCCGTTTTACGGAGGTCCGAAGGACGGGTGGAGACCAGCGGCTCGACACCGGTTGGGTTAGGGTGAGGGGCAGCCTTTGGCGCGAATCGGCGGTCATCCTGACAACAATACCTTCGCAAAAAATCCGCCAGCCCCGCATCTGTCATACAACTGTCAGAGACGCGCAATAGCTGAGAGCCGATGAATGATGGTCCCGTGAACGACGGCAACGCGCCGAAAAAAGAACGCATGCGCTTCGTCAGCGCCGAGCAGGTGGCGCAGCTGGCGGGCGTTTCGCGTTCCGCCGTGTCTCGCACATTCACGCCAGGTGCAAGCGTTGCGCCTGCAACGCGCGAAAAGGTGCTGCGGGCGGCTGAAGAGCTCGGTTATCACGTCAACGATCTGGCGCGCGGCGTACTTGCCAATCAGAGCCGCCTCGTCGGCATCGTCGCCACACGGCCGGAGGTGGGTTTTCGCGCGCATCTGGCCGCCGCCCTTGCCAAAGCCCTGATCCGACGCGGCAGCATTCCGATCCTCATCAACACCGGCCAGACGGAAGAGGAGCTGCTCGCCGCCCAGAAGATGCTGATCGGCCACCGCGCCGAGGCGATCATCATCCTGTCCGGCTCGCCGCCGGCGAGTTTCCTCGAACTCGCCCAGCGCAACGGCCAGCCGCTCGTCGTCATCGGCCGTTCGGAGCCCGACGCCGATCATGTGCGCGCCGGCAATTCCGAAGCCTCGCGCATGGCGGCGACGGCCTTTTGCAAAAGCGGCAGGCGTCGGCTGGCGGTGATCGGCTCCAACTCGGGAACGCCTGCGATCGTCGAGCGCGAAAGCGCCTTCGTTTCGGCAGCCGAGTCGCTCGGTGCATCCGCTGTCGTCGCACGCGGCGGCGATTCGGATTATCAGGGCGGCGTCACCGCTGGCCGCGCCCTCTTCTCCGCAAGAATAAAGCCGGACGCCATCTTCTGCGCCAACGACCTGATCGCCTTCGGATTGATGGATGTCGCGCGCTTGGAAGCGCGGCTGCGAATTCCGGAGGACGTCGCCGTCATCGGTTTCGACGACGTGCCGGAATCCGCCTGGCTGAGCTACCAGCTGACCACCTTCCGCCAGGACCCGCTTGTTATGGCGCAGCGCGCCGTCGATCTGATGGAGCGGCGGCTCGAAAATCCGGACTCGCCCCCGGCTTACGAACGCGTCATCCCGGAACTCATCATCCGCCAGAGCTTCAAGCCTTAGCTTTTCGCAGGCGCCATCCTGTGGCAAGAAGGATCTGGCAATCGAGGCGTTACGTCCTTTGCGCGTTTCCATCGCGCGGCGTCGTCAGGGAGGAAGATCGCTGCAGATGAAAGGAATTCGCCAGCTCGCCGAGCATCTCGACATTTCGATCGGAACGGTGTCGCGGGCGCTGAACGGCAAGCCGGATGTCAATGAAGACACGCGCCGGCGCGTGCTCGCCGCCGCCGAAGAGCTCGGTTATGTCGCCAACCAGTCGGGCCGCAGCCTGCGCCAGGGCATGACCAACGTCATCGGGCTGATGCTCGAGGTCAGTCGCGAAACGGTCGAAAACAGCGACGACTTCTTCCTCGGCGTCACCGACGGGCTGCAGAGCGTCTTTTCCCGTCACAAGCTCGATCTGGTCATGCTGCCCTGCCCCGACGACGAGGATCCGCACGAATATCTGAAGCGCATGGTGGCGCGCCGCCTTGTCGACGCACTGATCATCTCGGCGACGCGGCGCACCGACCGGCGCATCGAGCTTCTGGAAAAGGCCCGCATCCCCTTCGTGGCGCTCGGCCGCAGTGCGTCCGGCGGCAGCTATACCTGGATGGACCTCGATTTCGAAGGTGTAGCGGCACGCGGCGTCGACCGGCTCGTCGCCAAGGGCCACCGGCGGATTGCCGTGGCGGCCCCGTCCTCCGACATCAATCTCGGCTATATCTTCCTCGACAGTTACCGTCAGGCGCTGAAACGCCACAATATTCCCTTCGATCCCGCCCTCGTCATCCGTGTGAAATCGAGCGAACAGGGCGGCTATCAGGCCGGCCACGAGCTGCTGATGATCGAAGACCGGCCGACGGCGATCATTCTGATCCACGAGCTCATGGCGATCGGGCTTTATCGCAGGCTGGCCGAGGCCGGCATCGTGCCCGGCCGCGACCTCGCCGTCGTCGGCTTCCGCGAAGAGTCGCGCACCCATTTCCTGCAGCCGACGCTGACCTCCTTCCGCATGTCGCTGCGCGATCTCGGCGCCCAGCTCGGCGAAACCCTGCTCGCCACCATGCCGGCCTATGCCGACCATTATCCGCAGGGTGCCCGCAACAGGATCTGGCCGATGGAGCTCGTTCCGGGCGAAAGCGACGCCTTCACGCTCACGGCTTGAAGCACACTGCTCAGACCCCGCTTGGTGCCGCCGAAGCTTCGCGGCTCGACAATTGACGCGTCATCGCGCCAACACCGGCTGCCTCACCAAGGCAGCGTCCCCTCGGCATTCGAGAAGGTACCCGTAGGGCTGTCCGATCCGAGCAGTGCGACTCGCACCGGTTCACGCGCAGCGTCCTCGACCGGGCCGCCATATTCGCTCATGTCCGTGGCGGTAAGGCCCGGGCAGACAGCGTGAACCTTGATGTGAGTGCCTTCGAGTTCAATCGCCAGCGCTTGCGTGATCGCATTCAGGGCGCTTTTCGAGGTCGTATAAGCGCTCGCATATTGGCGCAGGGGGTTCGAAAAATTGCTGTTCAGCGTCAACGAGCCGGTGGAGCTGGATATGTTGATGATTTTTGCCGCCGGCGCCGCGCGAAGGAGCGGCAGCATCGCCTGGGTGACGGCAAGGACGCCAAAGACGTTGGTCGCGAACACCGTCCGGAGTTCGTCGAGCTTGACGACAGACATTCGCGTCTCGGTGACGATCTGGGCATTGCTTCGTCCCGCCGCACCGCCATGTCCGACGCCCGCATTGTTGACGAGAACATCGAGCCGGCCATAGGTCTCGCGGATGCGCGCTGCCGCCTGGGCGATCGAGGCTCCATCGGTAACGTCAAGCTGAATTGTGCGGGCGTCGGGTCCCACGCCGCGAACGACGTTTTCGCCCGCTTCAAATCGTCGCGAACCCAAAAGCACTGTGAAGCCCTGCTGTGCGAGATCTTTCGCGATCTGAAGGCCGATTCCTTTGTTTGCTCCCGTGACGAGCGCAACTGGTTTGTGATGCATGTTTCATTCTCCTTGGGACTTGGCAGAGACGACCCTTCATGCGATATACGGAACGATCGTCCGCTTAGCCATATACGGAACCATGTTCCGTTTATCAAGGGGTAGAATTTGTCCGGGGATACAAAATTGCCGAGCTATGCTGAGATGGCGGCGACCGGCCGGCGTCGGAGGGCTGATGCGCAACGCAACATCGGCTCGCTTGTTCAAACAGCATCGGAGGTATTCGCCGAGTCAGGGCTGGACGTGCCGATACGCGAAATCGCGGACAGGGCGGGCGTTGGCGTCGGCACGCTTTACCGCCATTTTCCGACACGGTCCGACCTAGTCGTCGCGGTCTTTCGCAAAGAGGTCGACGAGGCCGTCGAGGCGGCGTCGGCGCTGGCCGCCGAGCGCCCGCCGGGCGAGGCGCTCGAGCGCTGGATCGAGGGCTATGTCGATTTTATCGCAGCGCATCGTGGGCTGGCAGCAGCCTTCAATTCGGGCGATCCGGCTCTTGAAGGGCTGCCCGCCTATTTTTTGGAGCGGCTGGGCCCGCTGGTGCAGACGCTGCTGGATGCGGCAGCCGCCGGTGGTCAAATACGGGCTGGCGTGAAGGCGCACGAACTTCTCCACGGTGTCGGCATGTTATGCGTGCCGCCCAACTGCGGTGAACCGACCGAGCCGCGGCGGATGGTGGGCTTGTTCATGGACGGATTGCGCTATGCCGCCGCAAAGCCGGCATAGCTGAAGCGACGCCATGATGCAGAGCAGTGAGGAGCCGCAGCCGGGTGACCGGTGCGGCCCGTCACGATCATTCGGCGGCGACGGCGGCGGCGCGGCGGCCGATCGTGGCCTGCGTCAGCACGAAGGCCCAGAAGGCGCAGACGGCGATGCCGGCGGCCATCGGAACGGCGGTGCCGTCGAAGAACAGGCTCGAGATCACCATGGCGACGGCGGCGATGACGAAATGCAGCGTACCCATCAGCGACGAGGCGGTGCCGGCGATTGCGCCGTGATCCTCCAGCGCCAGCACGGCGCTCGTCGGGATGACGAGACCGAGGAAGCCGTATCCGATGAACAGGAAGCTCGCCATAACAGGCAGCTGATTGAAGCCTGAGGCCATCACCACCGCCATGACGATCATGGCCAGCGCAAAGGCGCTGACGGCAAGCCGCATGACGCGCACCAGGCCGAAACGCTCGCCGAGCCAGCCCGTCGCCTGCGATACCGCGAAAAAGGAGACGGCATTGATCGAGAAGGCGAAGCTGTATTCGGTCGGCGTCAGCCCGTAATGCTGGATCAGCACGAAGGGCGAGTTGGCGAGATAGACGAGGAAGCTCGAAATGCCGAGACCGCCGATGAAAGTCAGCGTCAGGAAATTGCGGTCGGCGAGCAGCAGGCGATAGGCCTTCATGGCGCTGCCGAGGCCGCTGCCATTGCGCTCCTCGGCCGGGCGGGTTTCCTCAAGCTGGGTGGAAAGCAGGAGGAGGCCGATCACCGCGGCACCGGTCACGGCCCAGAATACGCCGCGCCAGCCGGAGAGCTCGATAACGGCGCTGCCCGTCAGCGGCGCCAGGATCGGCGAGATCGAGAAGACCAGCATCAGCAGCGACATCAGCCGCGCGGCCTGGACGCCGGTATGCATGTCGCGGACGATGGCGCGGGGGATGACCATGCCGGCGGCACCGCCGATGCCCTGGACGAAACGGAAGGCGATCAGCGTTTCGATATCGGTCGCAAATGCGCAGCCGATCGACGCGACGGCGAAGAGACCGATACCGAGATAGAGCGGCAGCTTGCGGCCCCACATGTCCGACAGCGGCCCGTAGACGAGCTGCGCAAGCGCAAAGGAGATGAAGAAAGCGAGCAGGGTCAGTTGGGTGACGCTGTTATCGGCATGCAGGTCCTGGCCGATGGAGGGCAGCGCAGGCAGATACATGTCGATGGCAAAAGGACCGATGGCCGACAACAGGCCGAGAATGAGGGCAATGCGAAAGAAGGAAGCCGTCATAATGGTGATCTTTCGTAGAAGCGCAGCGGAGGCGCCGGATCGTCGCTCCGCACTCTCTGGAATCGACGCATCGTGCTCTCCGAAAATCGGTCCGATTTTCGCGCCGATGCGCTGGGTTCAATGATGATCGTTCGCGCGAAGACGAAGTTGGGAGCTCATATCTCCAGCGGCGGAACCAATGGTGTCAATAAATTTGGACACGCCTGTAAAATTAGACGCCATTGTCTAAACCGTCAAGACGTCTTATCTTCGCTCCATGAAAGACAGCGTGACACCGGCAGGCCGGATGGCGGGGCATACGCAGCGTGGACAATGCGCCAAGCGTATGTCGATCCTCGATGCCGCCGCCGACGTCTTCTGCCGCAAGGGTTTTGCAGCCGCCAGCATCGACGAGATCGCCGCCGTTGCCTGTGTCTCCCGCCAGACGATCTACAATCATTATCGGGAAAAGGAGACGCTGTTCGTCGCCGTCGTCGAGGACGTGATGAACCGCACCAACGCCACGCTCTTTTCCGTGCTGTCGACCTTTCCTGACAGCGCCGACGATCTGGAGGACGGTCTGACGGCGTTTGCGGTGCGCCTCAACAAAAACTGCATCTGCAATCATGACGGAAAATTCCTGCGCAAACTGGTGCAGACGGAGGGTGAGCGATATCCGCACCTCTTCGAAAGCTGGCGCCAGCAGGGGCCGGGCAAGCTGACCACTGCGCTTTCCGCGCTTCTCGCGCGCCTTGCCCACAGTCAAGCGCTTGCTATCGATGATTTCGACGTCGCCGCCCGGCAGTTCGTGGCGCTCGCCAATGCCGACCTGCAGATGATGACGCTGTTCGGCGGCACACCCACCAATGAAGAACTGGAAAAGGCGGCGCGCAATGCCGTGCGGACCTTTCTCAAGGCCTATGGCAACCCGAAGGCCGAAAAGGGCGCCGGAGAGCCGCAGCTCGCGGCCATGTCCGGCTGATCTCCCCTGCGATCACGTAAAGACCGTCATCTGCGCCGGCACGACCGCGAAGCGGCCGACACGGCGCGCGGCCAGATATTTCAGCAGCTGTTCGACAAGCGAAGGCATGACCGGCTTCTGGACGACGCCGACCGCTCCCTTGACGCCGCCGGCGACGGTCTCGGGATTGCCGGTCATGAACACGACGGCGAGACCATGCTCTTCCGCCAGCCGCCTGCCGAGATCAGGCCCGGTTCGGCCATCGGCGAGATTGACGTCGACGAAGGCGATATCGGCGGACGGCGCCAGCCGCAGCGCCTGTTCGCGATTATTCGCAAGGCCTGCGACCTGCATGCCGATACCTTCCACCGTCGCGCCGAGATCAAGCGCGATCAGGAATTCATCTTCGACGATCAATACTCTCTGCTTCATGAGATCATCTCGTTGGCAGCGCCGCACGACATTGGTGGCCATGATCTGTCCTCTTGTTACGCACATACTTCGAAAGAAGGAGCCGCTCGACAGTCGTCCCTGCCGAAACTCATTGTCGTAACGGGAAACCTGACGATATGTTCCGCGGTGGAACGCGATTTTCGCCATTTAACCTATTGTTAACGTTGATAAATCCTTAACACGAAGCCGACAAGGCAAAAATCCGCCGCTCAATCACGTTGAATTTCAACCGCCTACTTCTGGATGAGAGCGGGCAATGATACGATCGGATCATCCATGGGGCTCGGCGATTGAGGATCACATTGCGAACCAAACTTATCGTCCTGATCATCGTGGCCGTCAGCCTTTTCGCCTATACCAAAGTGATGGCCAGGATCGGCTCGGGCTCGCCGCCCGCGAATGCACCGCCGGTGCAGCGCGCGGACCTCATTCGCGTTTATAAGTGCGAACGCCGCATGGTCCTTTTCAGGGGAGACGCTCCGATCTCGACGTATCAGATTTCGCTTGGAAGTGCCGCCGATGCAGGCCCCAAACAACGCGAAGGCGACGAGAAAACACCGGAAGGGCGTTATGAAATAGACTGGCGCAATCCAAAATCCGTGGCCCATCTCAGCCTGCACATTTCCTATCCGAATCCGAAAGAGCAGCATGAGGCTGACGTAGGCGGCTATCCGCCCGGCGGCGGCATCATGATCCACGGGCTGCCCAATGGCTGGGGCCTGCTCGGAGGAATCCATCGCCTGTGGGATTGGACGGATGGCTGTATCGCGGTCACCGATGCGGAGATGCGCGATGTCTGGGCCCGCGTTCCCGACCATACGCCCATCGACATCATGCCTTAAGCGAGTGCGACCAGTCCACCGGCATCAACCCCGAGACCGACAGGCTCAAATCAGCCCTTGGTCTTCCCGACGAGCATCGGCTGGCTGCGGTAGTCGGCGGGAAACAGCGACTTCAAATTCTCGATCTTCGGCAGGTCGTTGTAGACGATATAGGGATAGGTCGGATTGCGCGTCAGGAAATCCTGATGATAGGCCTCGGCGGGATAGAAGCCGCGCGCATCCGATACCTTGGTGACGATCGGCTTCGGGAAGACGTGCGCCTTGTCGAGCTGATCGATGTAGCGCTCGGCCACCTCTCGCTGCTCGGCAGCGGTGACGAACAGCGCCGAGCGGTACTGGGTGCCGCGATCCGGTCCCTGGAAATTCAGCTGCGTCGGGTTGTGCGCCACTGAGAAGAAGATCTGCAGCAACCTGCCGTAGGTCACCTTTTTCGGATCGAACCTGACCTCGACGGCTTCGGCGTGACCGGTCGAGCCGGTGCTGACCGTTTCGTATTGCGCCGTTTCAGCCTCGCCGCCGGCATAACCGGAGACGGCGTTCTCGACGCCGTTCACATGCTGGAAAACACCCTGGACGCCTCAGAAACAGCCGCCGGCGAAAATGGCGGTCTCGGTGCCGGACCCGGCGGTCTCGTCAATGGCCGGCGGCGGTATCACAACCGCTTCCTCGGCCGCACCGGCAGCACCGGCGCCGAGTGTGAGAATGGTGGCGGCAAAAACCCCGGCAAGGCTATTGCGGCGGCGCGACGACATCGACATTGCACGACCTCCTGACGATCGCTCAAATCCTTGCTCATCCTTGCAAAAGCGGCAAATCACAAGGCGTTCACTCACGCCGATGTGACAACCAGATGAAAGCGTGTGTTTGGAGATGAAACACCGCTCAAGTTGAGTTGACAATCGCATGAGGAGTGAGGAGAGTGCCGCCGATCAGAGCCAGCATTCCGGGGGGAACCTATGTCCGTGCGCTCTTTCTTTGCTTTCGCCATCATCGCGTTTTTTTCCGCCATTGCCATCGGCCTTCCAGCCGCCGCTGCGGAGACCAAGCGTGACATCCAGACGATAAAAGACGCCGATTTCTTCGGCTTCGATCTTCGCACCGAGCAGAACGTCTCGCTCGACCAGTGCAAGACCTCCTGCATCGGCGACAAGAGCTGCAAGGCCTTCACCTACAATCCCAAGGTGAAATGGTGCTTCCTGAAATCAGATTTCAAGACGATGAACGCCTTCCCCGGCGCCATCGCCGGCAAGATCGTCGAGACATCAGGCAAGCAGGAGCCGGATCTCGGCGCCGCACCGCGCCTGACCTTCCTGAGCAACGACCTCGTCCAGCAGGCGCATGACTTCAAAGACAATCTCGCGCTTGCCGACGACCAGCAGGGCCAGGGCGTCGACAGCCTGACGGCCAACGCCCGCATCGACCTCACCGGCAACAATCTGGCCGAGGCGCTGAAGTCCTTCCATGGCGCGCTGTCGATCACCCCTGACGACGCCGATCTCTGGCTCGAAACCGCCCGCGCCGCCGCTTCGCTCGGCAGCGCCGAGACCAACACATCAGGCCAGGCCGTACTCGACGCGCTGAACGGCTACGAGCTGACGCGCACCAAGCCGAAGCGCGCCGAGGCGCTCGCCGTTCTCGCCGACGCCCTGGACCGAAACGCCAATTACCGTCCGGCTCTCGACGCCTACAAGGCGAGCCTGGCGCTGGTTGCCTCCGAGGATGTGCAGGCGGCCTACCTGCAGCTGAAATCGACGCAGGGCTTCCGCATCACCGAACATACGGTCGACGCCGACAGCGCCACGCCGCGCGCCTGCGCCACCTTCTCCGAGGCGCTGATCAAAACCACCGACTACACGCCTTTCGTGACGCTGAACGGCGAAGCGCCAAAGGCGGTCGAAACCAAGGACAAGCAGATTTGCGTCGAGGGCCTGACGCATGGCCAGACCTACAAGATCGCCTTCCGCACCGGCCTGCCGTCATCGGTCGACGAGACGCTCGACGCGCCTGTTACCATCGACGTCTATATCAAGGACCGCAGCCAGATGGTGCGTTTCACCGGCGATAGCTTCGTGCTGCCCTCGACGGCGCGCCGCGGCATTCCGATCGTCTCGGTCAATCTGACCTCGGCCAACCTCAAGCTCTACCGCATCGGCGACCGCGCCATCGCGCCGCTCTTGACCAACTCGCAGTTCCTGACCCAGCTCGACGGCTACAGCGCCCAGAACATCGAGGATCAAAGCGGCGAACTCGTGTGGCAGGGTTCGATCGACATCGCCAACGAGCTCAACAAGGACATCATCACCAGCTTCCCCGTCGATGAGGCGCTGCCCGAGCGCAAGCCCGGCATCTATGTGATGACGGCGACGGCGCCGAACGGCCCGGCGCAGGAGTGGGATTCGCAGGCGACGCAATGGTTCCTGGTCTCCGATATCGGCATCAGCACCTATGCCGGCACCGACGGTCTCAACGTCTTCACCCGCTCGCTCGCCTCGGCCAAGCCGATAGCAGGCGTCGAATTGCAGCTGCTTGCCAAGAACAATGAGGTGCTCGGCACGGCAACGACCGACGAAAACGGCCGCGCGACCTTCACCGCCGGCCTGATCCGCGGCACGGCGGCGCTGACGCCCGCCGTCATTACCGCCAAGAACGGCGCGTCGGATTATGTCTTCCTCGATATGACACGCGCCGGCTTCGATCTCTCCGACCGCGGCGTCACCGGCCGGGCCTCACCCGGCGCGATCGACGTGCTGACCTTTACCGAACGCGGCATCTATCGCGCCGGCGAAACGGTGCATGCGCAGGCGCTTGCCCGCGATACCGACGGCAATGCCATCGAGAACCTGCCGCTGACCTTCATCTTCAGCCGGCCGGATGGCGTCGAAGACCGCCGGATCGTCAGCCAGACCAGCAATCTCGGCGGTTATTCCGTCGATTTCGCCACCCAGGAAAACGCCATGCGCGGCACCTGGACGATGAACATCTATACCGATCCGAAGGGCAGCGCGATCGCCAGCAAGAGTTTCCTGGTCGACGATTTCGTGCCCGATCGTACCGACATGGAGATCAAGACCGAGGCCAAGGAGATCGGCCCGGACACGCCGGCGAACATCACCATCTCAGGCAAATATCTCTATGGCGCTCCGGCCGTCGGCCTGACGCTCGAGGGCGACGTCGTCGTCAAGCCGACGCGTGAGAGCACCGCCTATAAGGGATTCTTCTTCGGCCTTGCCGACGAGGAGGCGAACGAGGATTCGCGTCTGCCGATCGAGGGGCTGCCCGCACTCGACGAAAATGGCGAAGCTTCGACCGACCTCACCGTCGGCGAGCTGCCGGCAACGACGCAGCTGCTCAACGCCACCGTTTATATACGCATGCAGGAAGCGGGTGGGCGCGCCATCGAGCGTTCGCTTGTCCTTCCGGTGAAGAGCGAGCGCGCTTCGATCGGCATCAAGCCGGAATTTTCCGACGAGCTGCCCGAGAATTCCGTCGCCAACTTCACGGTGATCGGCGTCAATGCCGAGGGACACAAGCAGGAGACGAAGGGCCTGCGCTGGAAATTCTACAGCCTCAACCGCGAATACCAATGGTATCGCGAGGGAACGGCTTGGAAATACGAGCCGGTTTATACCGCCGAGCAGGTTTCCAACGGCAGCGTCGACGCGACGATGGATGGCGGCAAGATTTCCGTGCCGGTGACCTGGGGCCGCTACCGCCTCGAAGTGGAAAGCCCTGACGCCGACGGCCCGACCTCCAGTGTCGAATTCGACGCCGGCTGGTTCGTCGCCTCGACGTCGACCGAAACGCCGGACGGCCTGGAAATCGCCCTCGATAAGGATAGCTACAAGATCGGCGAAACCGCCAAGCTGAAAATCACGTCGCGCTACGGCGGCGAACTGATGGTGACGGCCGGAACAGAAAAGCTCGTTGCCGTAGAGAACGCCACGATCGGCGAGACAGGCGGCGAGATCGACATCCCGGTCACGGCGGACTGGGGCGCCGGCGCCTATGTCACGGCAACACTCTTCCGCCCGGGCGACGCGCAGGACAGCCATATGCCGATGCGCTCGATCGGCATCAAGTGGCTGAAGGTCGACCCCGAACAGCGCGCGCTTGATGTGAAGCTCGATACGCCGGAAAAGATGCTGCCGCGCCGACCGCTTGATATCAGCCTGCAGGTGACGGGCGCCGGCGCCAACGAGGATGCCTATATGACGGTTGCCGCCGTCGATGTCGGCATTCTCAACCTGACGCGTTACGAACCGCCGAACCCGGAAGACTGGTATTTCGGCCAGCGTCAGCTCGGTCTCGAGATCCGCGATCTCTATGGCCGGCTGATCGACGGCTCGCTGGGTGCGACCGGCAAGCTCAGGACCGGCGGCGACGGCGGCGCCATTGCGCTGCAGGCAAGCCCGCCGACGCAGAAGCTCGTCGCCTTCTTCTCCGGTCCGGTGAAGCTCGACGCCGAAGGCAAGGCCAAGGTCTCCTTCGACATTCCGCAGTTCAACGGCACGGCGCGCGTCATGGCGGTCGCCTGGTCGAAATCAGGTGTCGGCCACGGCATCAAGGACGTCATCATCCGCGATCCCGTGGTCGTGACAGCGAGCCTGCCGAAATTCCTCGCCCCTGGCGACAAGGCCAATCTGCGCCTCGACATCGCCAATACCGATGCGCCGGCCGGCGACTACAAGCTGCAGCTGACCGGCAATGACGCGGTCGGCATCGAAGCAGCATCCGCCGCGCAGACGATCCGCCTCGAAGCCGGGGCGAAATCCGAACTGACGCTTTCGCTCATCGGCAAACAGCCGGGCGCCGGCAGTGTCTCGATCAACCTGTCCGACGCCTCCGGCCTTTCACTTGACCAGACCGTCGATGTGCCGGTTCGTCCGGCATCCCTGCCGATCACCCAACGCCGGGTGCTGGCGCTGAAGCCGGCGGCCAAGCTGACGGTCGACAAGAACCTGTTGGCCGACAGCGTGCTGCCCGGCGCCTCGATCAGCGTCAACGTCACTCGTTCGGCGGCATTCGACATTCCGGCGCTGCTGATGACGCTCGACCGTTATCCCTTCGGCTGCGCCGAGCAGACCACCAGCCGGGCGCTGCCGCTGCTCTACTTCGCCGAAGTGGCGAAGCAGGCCGGCATCGAAAACGACGACGACGTGCACAAGCGCGTGCAGGACGCGATCTACCGGGTACTCTCCTACCAGGCCTCGGCCGGCAGCTTCGGCCTCTGGGGGCCGGATTCGGGCGACGTCTGGCTCGATTCCTACGTCACCGATTTCCTGACGCGTGCCCGCGAAATGAAATATGACGTGCCGGAACGGGCCTTCGTGCAGGCACTCGAAAACCTGCAGAATACGCTCTCCTACACCACCGACATCAAGGGCCAGGGCGACCAGATCGCCTATGCCATCTATGTGCTCGCCCGCAACAAGAAGGCGGCGATCAGCGATCTGCGTTATTACGCCGATACGATGATCAACGACTTCCCGACGCCGCTTGCCAAGGCGCATATCGCCGCTGCACTGGCGCTTTATGGCGACGCCCAGCGTTCGAAGAACATTTTCATCGACGCGCTGCAGATGTCGCAGCAATCGATGGTGTCGCGCGTCAACCTCTCACGCACCGACTACGGCACGATCCTGCGCGACGGTGCGGCGATCCTGGCGCTCGCCGCCGAAAGCCGACCGGTACCGCCTGTCGTCCCGGATCTCGCCAAGGCCGTCGCCAAGGAATGGGGCCGCAGCAAATATAAGAGCACCCAGGAAGAGGCCTGGATGCTACTTGCCGCGCGCGCCCTCCAGGGCGGTGATGACGGTCTGAAGATCGATGTCAACGGCGCGGCGCATAGCGGCGCCTATATGGCGCGCATGACCGGCGATGCGCTCGCCGATCATCCGCTGACGCTGACCAACCAGACGAATGACGCGGTCTCGGCTGTCGTCACCACCGTTGCCGCCCCTACCGTGCCGCTGCCGGCCGGCGGCGACGGCTTCCTCATCGAGCGCAGCTATTACACGCTCGACGGCGAGGAGGCCAATGTCAGTGAGGCAAAGCAGAACGAGCGTTATGTGGTCGTCATCCACGTGCGCGAAACCAATGACTGGCAGTCGCGCATCGTCATCACCGACCTTCTGCCGGCCGGCTTCGAGATCGACAATCCGAACCTCGTCGACAGCGCCCAGATGACGAATTTCGACTGGATCGGCGAAATATCAGCCGCCCATACGGAATTCCGCTTCGACCGCTTCGTCGCCGCCTTCAACCGCGCACCGGGCGACGAGCGTGAATTCAACGTCGCCTATGTCGTACGCGCCGTCACCCCTGGCACCTACGACCATCCGGCCGCAAGCGTCGAGGACATGTACCGGCCGGAGCTTTCGGCCCGCACGGCGACCGGCAAGATGGAGGTCGTAGCAGCACAATAATGAGGCTGTGGCACAAGTTCGCGATCGGCTCCGCCGCCGGCATCCTGCTTGCCGGCGCGGCTCTCTTCGCGCTCGACGCCGCCGACCGGGCCTTTCCGCCGCCGCTCGACAAGGCTGATGTGGTTTCACCCGAGGTGCTGGATGCCGATGGGCAGCTGCTGCGCGCCTTCGCCACGCCAGAAGGCCGTTGGCGGCTGAAGACTGTGGTCGCCGATGTCGATCCGCAATTCCTGCGCATGCTTGTTGCCTATGAGGATCAGCGTTTCTACGATCACGGCGGCATCGATCTTTGGGCGCTCGGGCGGGCCAGCCTGCAATTCGTCCGCAATGGCCGCATCGTCTCCGGCGCCTCGACGCTGTCGATGCAGGTGGCCCGGCTGATCGAGCCGCGCGCCGAACGTTCGTTTTCGGCAAAACTTCTGCAGCTCGCACGCGCCGTGCAGATCGAACGGCGGCTGTCGAAGGAAGAGATCCTCGACCTCTATCTCACACACGCGCCCTATGGCGGCAACCTCGAGGGCGTGCGCGCCGCAAGCCTTGCCTATTTCGGCAAGGAGCCGCGCCGCCTGACGGTGGCCGAGGCGGCGCTGCTGGTCGCCCTGCCGCAATTGCCGGAACGGCGTCGGCCGGACCGCAATCTGAAGGCGGCGCAGGAGGCGCGCAAACGCGTGCTCGATCGCGTCGCAGTGGCCGAGGCCGTCGGCGATGGCGAGGCGGAACGAGCCGAAGCTGTCGCCATTCCGCCGCGACGCCTGCAATTGCCTGCCTTTGCCGCCCATCTCGGCGAAGCCGCATTGCGCAAGGAGCCTCTGGTCCTCAAGCATCGGACGACGTTGAAGAAGCAGGTGCAACAGGGGCTGGAATCCGTGGCGCGCGCAGCGGCGACGAAACTCGGGCCGAAACTTTCGCTCGCCATGGTGATGGCGGATGCGCAGACTGGGGCGATCGTCGGCGAAGTCGGCTCGGCCGATTATTTCGATGCCAGCCGCTCCGGCTGGATCGACATGACGCGCGTCAACCGTTCGCCGGGCTCGACGCTGAAGCCTTTCATCTACGGTCTCGCTTTCGAGCAGGGCCTGGTCTCCCAGGAGACGATCATTGAAGACCGGCCCGCCGATTTCTTCGGCTACCGGCCGCGCAATTTCGACATGAGCTATCAGGGCGATGTCACCGTCCGCGAGGCCTTGCAGCTCTCCTTGAACGTGCCGGCCGTCAAGCTGCTCGACGCCGTCGGGCCGTCGCGCCTGCTGGTGCGCTTCCGCCGCGCCGAGGTGCGCCCGGCCCTGCCGCCGAATGAAACGCCCGGACTGGCGATCGGTCTCGGCGGCGTCGGCCTCACGCTGAAGGATCTGGTGCAGCTTTATACGGCGCTCGCCAATCGCGGCCAGCCGGCAAGGCTCGGCGACGGTGTCACCGGCACGCCGGGCAAAATCGAGGGCGAACCGCTGCTGGAGCCGATCGCCGTCTGGAACGTCGCCGATATTCTCTCCGGCGTCATTCCCCCCGCCGGCGCGCCGCAGCGCGGCATCGCCTATAAGACCGGCACGAGCTACGGCTATCGCGACGCCTGGTCGGTCGGCTATGACGGCCGTTACGTGCTCGGCGTCTGGGTCGGCCGGCCTGATAACAGCGCCGTGCCCGGTCTGACCGGCTATGGCACCGCCGCGCCGATCCTGTTCGAGGCTTTCGCTAAATCCGGCATCGCCACGACGCCCCTACCCCGCCCGCCGGCGGGAGCCGTGCGCATCGCCCAGTCCGAATTGCCGATCAGCCAGCGGCGTTTTGCGCTCAACGCCAGCGGCCTGCTCGTCGCCTCCGGCCGCGAGCCCGCGCCGCAGATCGTCTATCCGCCCGAGGGCGCCCATATCGATCTCGGCGCAAAGGGGGGCGATCTGTCGCCGCTGCTGTTGAAGCTGCAGGGCGGCCGCGCCCCCTTCCGCTGGCTTGCCAACGGCAAGCCATTGCCCGATCTCTCGCGCCGGCGCACCCAGCAATGGCTGCCCGACGGCGGCGGCTATTCGAAACTGACCGTCATCGATTCAGCCGGACGCGCCGCAAGTGTCGGCGTTTTCATCGATTGAGGCACCAGCCCAGATCATGGGTGTATCGGTGGGCTGGCAGGTCTATGACATTACGCGCGACCCCTTCGATCTCGGCATGGTGGGTCTCATGCTGTTCCTGCCCGCCTTCCTGCTCGTGCTGGTGACCGGCACCGTTGCCGACCGTTTCAACGTGTCCTGATCATGACGGGCTGCATTGTCGGCGAAGGCCTATGCGCGCTGGCCCTGCTTATATTCACCACGACGGGGAAGCAGACGGTGGTGCCGATCTTCGATCTTTTTGCCATGCTGCTCGGCGGAGCCTCGGCCTTGCTGCCCGTTTATGCACGCGACATTCTCGCCGTCGGCCCGTGGGGGCTCGGCCTTCTGCGCGCAGCGCCCGGCATCGGATCGATCCTGGTGGCGGCCTTCCTGCTGCGTCATCCCGTGAAAGACCACGCCGGCGTGATCATGTTCGTCTGCGTCACCCTGGTGGGTTTCTTCATCGCCGTGTTTGGCGCCTCGACGGCAGTCTGGCTGTCGGTGCTGGCGCTTGGCCTGAGGGGCGGTTTCGACATGGTAAGCGTCTATGTGCGCGAGACGCTGATCCAGATCTGGACGCCGGATGCCGTGGGTGGCCGCGTCAATGCGGTGAACATGGTTTTCGTCGGCGCCTCCAACGAGCTTGGCGAATTCCGGGCCGGCATCTCGGCCTGGGCCTTTGGCGTCGTTCCGGCGGTGATAATCGGCGGCGCGGCGACGATCGGAGTGTCGGTTCTGTGGTGGTGTTGGTTTCCGCAATTGCGCAAGACGAGACATTTGCAGGCTCCAGACGCGCGGCGCTGTGATGGAACCAAAGACCGGACACAACCGTTGGAAAGGGTCTCCCTCCAACGTCAGACGGCCTCATGATTCTTCCGACAGCGACCTACCGGATACAGTTCCGCAACGGCATGACTTTCGATCGTGCCTGCGACCTCGTTCCCTATCTCAAGACGCTCGGCATCAGCCACCTCTACGCCTCACCAATCTTCACCGCCGTTAGCGGCTCGACTCACGGCTATGACGTCACCGACGCCAATGAGATCGATCCGGCGCTTGGCGGCCGTGCGGGGTTCGACCGGCTGGCGGAAAGCCTCGCCTCGGCGGGCATGGGATTGGTTCTCGACATCGTTCCGAACCATATGGCCGCTTCGCCTGAGAATGACTGGTGGCGGGACGTGCTGGCCCTCGGCCCGCAGAGCGCTTATGCCCGCCATTTCGACATCGACTGGAGCGAACCGCTGACCCTGCCGCAGCTCGGCCAGGATTTCGAAGAGGCGCTGGCTTCAGGCGAACTGCGCCTCGTAGTCGACGAGACGCACGGCAGCTTCGCCTTGGCCTATTTTCAGACGCTGTTGCCAGTCAAACCCAGCAGTTACGGCGTGGTCGCAAACCGGCTCGACGATCCGGTCGCAACGCGAATGGCAGAGGCCGCGGCCGCCACGTCAGGCGAGGACTTCGCCCGCGCGTTGCGCGACATTCTCTTCGAGGCCGGCGATCGGGCGCTCCTTCGGGAGAAGCTCAAAGACGTCTCGTCCGATCGCGAATTCCTCAAGAGCCTGCATGACGAGCAGCATTGGCGGCTGATCCATTGGAAGGAAGCGGCGCGGCATCTGAGTTACCGCCGCTTTTTCGAGGTGACCGGACTGGTCGGCACCCGCGTCGAGGATCCCTTGGTGTTCGAAGACATGCACCGGCTGGTGCTCGAACTCGTGCGCCATGGCAAGGTGCAGGGCCTGCGCATCGACCATGTCGACGGGCTCGCCGAACCCAAGGCCTATCTCGACAGGCTGAGGGCAGCAGTCGGGGCCGACACCTATATCGTTGTCGAAAAGATCCTCGGGGCGGGCGAGGTCCTGCCGGAGAGCTGGCCGGTCGCCGGCACCACCGGATATGAATTCATCGCGGCGCTGAGCGAGCTCTTCATCGACGCCGGCGGCCTGCCGATATTGGACGACGCCTATCGCGGCCTCGCCGGCGAGGCGGGCAATCTCGAAGAGGGCCGGCGGCTTGCCAAGCGACAGATGGTCGAGCGCAATTTCGCTGGCGAGACCGGCAGGCTGGTTGCGATGGCGGCGGGCATCTTTCCCGAAATAAACCGGGAAGAGATCGCCACCGCCGTGCGCGAGCTGCTGATCGCATTCCCCGTCTACCGCACCTATGGCGACGGCGGTCCGCTGAGCTGGCAGGATTCGGCCGTCCTTGCCGCGACCGCATCACAGGTCATGGCTGGGCTCGACGATCGGCGCGCGCTCGACCACGTGCTGAAGCTTCTTGAAGGCAAGATCGAAGGCGATACGGCGCATGAATTCCGGATCCGCTTTCAGCAACTGAGCGGGCCGGTCATGGCGAAGGCGACAGAGGATACGCTGTTCTACCGCTATAACAGGCTGCTTGCCGCAAACGAGGTCGGCGGCGAACCAGGCAAGACGCCCGAGGGGCCGGACGGGTTCCATCGTCGCATGGCCGAGCGGGCGCGGCTGCAGCCGCATGGGCTTTCGGCCAGCGCCACCCACGACACCAAACGCGGCGAGGATGCGCGCGCGCGGCTCTATGTGCTGAGCGAGGGTGCGGATGTTTTTGCCCAGGCGGTGGCGCGTTGGCGTGACATGAATAGGCCGTGGCTGAAGGATCTGCCGGACGGTGCAGCACCCGAGCCGAATACTGAATGGATGCTGTATCAAGCGCTCGCCGGCGTCTGGCCGGAGGATTTCGACAGAGGACAGGTAGAAGACCTTCGCGCACGCTTTACCGATTACGCGGTCAAGGCGGTGCGCGAGGCGAAATTGCGCAGCGCCTGGACCGAACAGGAGGGTGCCTACGAGGAGGCAATCACAGTCTATGCGGCGGCGCTGGTGTCGCCGGACAATGACGCCTTTCTGGAAGATTTCGAAAGGGTGCTGCAGCCCTTCATAGCGGCCGGCTACGTCAACAGTCTGTCACAGACATTGCTCAAGCTGATGGCGCCTGGAATTCCCGACATTTACCAGGGCGCGGAAGTTTTCGACTTCAGTCTTGTCGATCCCGACAATCGCCGGCCGGTCGATCATGCCAAGCTGAAGGCCTGGCTTGATGAAGCCGGACCGATCGCCAAGCTTCAGGCGGCGGCCTTGAAGCAGCGCATCGTAACAATTGGGCTGCAGCTGCGTCAGCGGCAGCCGGTTCTCTTTGCCAAAGGCGATTATCTGCCGTTGAAGACGACTGGCTGCCGCCGGAATCACGTGCTGGCTTTCGCCCGCGTGCGCAACAGCGAATTCGCGATTACCGTCGCACCGCGGCTGATGTTCCGCTGGCTCGATCCCGGCGTGCTTTTTGCCGGTCCGGAGTTCTGGGAAGACACGGCGATCGCGGTGCCCTCCCCCCTTCATGGGTTGAAGGCGGATCTCGTGACGGGAAAAACAATCGAGCCGGGAGGCAGCATTTCGGTCGCTACACTGCTCGGGAGCCAGCCGCTCGGGCTGATCAGCCCGATCTGAGGATCGGGCGCGATTTGAGGATCGGGCGATGCCGCCGTCGCGCTGCGCAACGCGGCGTTTTCGAAAAATTCGATGTCGTCGAAATTAGCGCTTGACCTTCCAGTTGCTGGAAGGTGGATAAGCCTCTCCAACTGCCCTTGAGGGCAAAGGAGATAGTCATGGATACCAAACACGACCATCATCACCACAGCCACGGCGACGGTCACTGCCATTGCGGCCGTGATCATCAGGAGAAGGCCGCCGCAGCGGTGATCCGTGATCCCGTCTGCGGCATGACGGTCGATCCGCAAGCCGGCAAACCCTCGTTCGAACACATGGGTCGTGTCTATCATTTCTGCTCCGAGAGCTGCCGGATGAAGTTTGCGGCTCAGCCGCAGGATTACCTGACGGCGAAGGATCCCGTCTGCGGCATGGCCGTTGATCGTTCGACGGCAAAATACTTCGTGAAACTCGAGGGCGAGAAATTCTACTTCTGCTCGGCCGCTTGCCAAACAAAGTTCGAGGCCGACCCCTCGGCCTATCGCAACGGCGCCCGTCCGGCGGCAAAGCCGGCGCCGAAGGGTACGCTTTATACCTGCCCGATGCATCCGGAAGTCGTCAGCGACCGGCCCGGCGATTGCCCGAAATGCGGCATGGCGCTGGAGCCGATGGGCATTCCTCCGGCCGACGAAGGAGCGAATCCGGAACTTGTCGATTTCGTCAGACGGCTTTGGGTCAGCGCCATCCTTGCCCTGCCGCTGCTGGCGCTCGGGATGGGACCGATGCTCGGCCTGCCGCTCCGGGAAGCGATCGGCGAACCGCTGGCGACCTATATTGAGCTAGCGCTGGCAACGCCGGTCGTGCTGTGGGCCGCGCTGCCGTTCTTCCGCCGCGCCTGGGCGTCTGTCGTCAACCGAAGCCCGAACATGTGGACGCTGATCGGCCTCGGCGTCGGCACCGCCTATGTCTACAGCGTCGTCGCCACGCTTGCGCCCGGTCTTTTCCCGATGAGCTTTCGCGGCCATGGCGCCACCGTGCCTGTCTATTTCGAGGCGGCCGCCGTCATCGTCGCCCTGGTCTTCGTCGGCCAGGTGCTGGAATTGAAGGCACGCGAGCGGACCGGCTCGGCAATCCGCGCTCTGCTCGACCTCGCGCCGAAGACGGCGCGGCGCATTGACGCCGATGGCAATGAGAGGGACGTGCCGGTAGAGGAGATTCAGACCGGCGACCGGCTGCGGGTGCGCCCGGGCGAGCGCGTACCGGTGGATGGTTCCGTCCTCGAGGGCCAGTCGACCGTCGACGAATCGATGATATCGGGCGAGCCTCTGCCCGTCGAGAAGGCGACGGGCGACGGGTTGACCGGCGGCACGATCAACAAGAACGGCTCCCTCGTCATGTCGGCCGAGAAAGTCGGCGCAGACACGGTGCTGTCGCGCATCGTCGACATGGTCGCCAAGGCGCAGCGTTCGCGGGCGCCGATTCAGGGCGCCGTCGACCGGGTGTCGGCCGTCTTCGTGCCCGCCGTCGTCGCCATAGCCATCCTTGCCTTCGTCGTCTGGGCTGCGATCGGGCCGGAGCCAAGCCTGGCAAATGCGCTGCTTGCCGCCGTCGCCGTTCTGATCATCGCCTGCCCCTGTGCGCTCGGCCTTGCGACGCCGATGTCGATTATGATCGCGACCGGGCGCGGCGCTGGTGAAGGCGTGCTGATCAAGGACGCCGAAGCGCTGGAGCGCTTTTCCAAGGTCGACACGCTGATCGTCGATAAGACCGGCACGCTGACCGAAGGCAATCCTGTGCTCACCGACATCGTCGCCGTCGGCGGCGTCGAGGAGAACCGGCTGCTGTCGCTGGCCGCGAGCCTTGAGCGCGGCTCCGAGCATCCGCTGGCCGAAGCGATCGTTGCCGGCGCCGAAGAGCGCAGTGCCGCCTTCGTGGAGGTGAGCGGCTTCGAGGCGAAGACCGGCAAAGGGGTCCAGGGCATAGCGCACGGTACAAGCGTGGCGCTCGGCAATGCGGCGCTGCTCGCCGATCTCGGCGTCGATCCGTCGGCGCTGTCGGAGAAGACCGAAGCCCTGCGCGGCGATGGCAAGACGGTGATGTTCGTGACGCTCGACGGCAAGCTTGCCGGTCTCGTCGCCGTCGCCGACCGGATCAAGCCGACGACGTCAGCCGCCATCAAAGCGCTGCACGACAGCGGGCTGAAGATCATCATGGCGACCGGCGACAACGAGCGCACGGCGCGTGCGGTGGCGAAAAGCCTCGGCATCGACGAGGTCCGCGCCGACGTACTGCCGGAAGGCAAGAAGGCGCTGATCGACGAACTGCGCGCCAAAGGCGCGGTGATCGCCATGGCCGGCGACGGGGTCAACGACGCCCCGGCACTTGCGACCGCCGATGTCGGCATCGCCATGGGCACCGGCGCCGATGTTGCAATGGAAAGCGCCGGCATTACCTTGGTCAAAGGCGATCTCAACGGGATCGTCAGGGCGCGGCGGCTGGCGGAGGCGACGATGCGCAATATCCGCCAGAATCTCGGCTTCGCCTTCGGCTATAATGCGCTCGGCGTGCCGGTCGCCGCCGGGATCCTCTATCCCGTTTTCGGCTTGCTGCTCTCGCCGATGATCGCTGCGGCGGCGATGAGCCTCTCGTCTGTATCGGTGATATCAAATGCGCTGAGACTGCGCTTTGCAAAATTATAGGAGACGGCCATGAATATCGGCGAAGCATCTGAGCGCTCCGGCCTGCCTTCGAAGACCATCCGCTACTACGAGGATATCGGCCTGATCCGCCCCGAAAGGGGCGGAAACGGCTATCGCGACTATGCTGCGGCCGATGTTCACAAGCTGCGCTTCCTGCAGCGTTCGCGCGGTCTCGGCTTTTCGGTCGAGGAATGCCGGCAATTGCTGGCGCTTTATGAGGACAAAGCCCGGGCGAGCGCCGACGTCAGGGACATTGCCGAGACGAAACTCGGGGAGATCGACCGCAAGATTCGCGAACTGACGGAACTTCGCCGCACTCTCGAGCATCTCGTGCATGCCTGCCATGGCAACGACCGGCCGGACTGTCCGATTCTCGAAGAGCTCTCGGACGGTCGCTGACCGCTTTAGAAAAGCCGGAGAGACTAGCTGAACGTCCTGAAGGGAGCCTGCGCGGCGGGTTCGTCCTCGTCGCCGTCATCAAGCACGCCTTCATCGAGACGATGCTTGATCGCAAGCGCGTAGATCACGTCGAGAATATTGCGGTCCCTGAGATGAGGATCGGTCAGAGCGAGAAGCGAAGCCCTGACGATCTTCTTGCTGGTGGCTTTCGAGCATCGCGCCTTGACGAAATCATAGAGTGCCTCACCCGTCAGCCCTTCCATGGCGCCGTCCACGAGAGCTTCGTAGACCCGCTTCTTTTCCTTCATTCTTTATCTTCCCCTGCAAATCAGCGGCGTGATGATCTGTCATGTAATTGTCATAAACAATCGCCGATTTAAGGCGTACATGCGCTGGCGGATGGTATTTCCCCGGTTCGTCGACGGCGATGTCCGGCGGGCATGATTTTTTTATGCCGCCGGGAATAAAATCCGCCGCGCTTGCGTATACTCAAGCATGGAACGCAAAGACCGCCCCTTCGATGTCATCGGACAGCTTGCAGCGCTGAGGCGCTACGCTCGCGCGCTGGTGCGCAACTCGGATGAGGCGGAGGATCTGGTGCATGATGCCCTGGTGCGCGCCTTCGAGAAGAGAAAGAGCTTCCGAAGCGGCGGCAATCTGCGCACCTGGCTGCTTTCCATCCTGCACAATGCCCATATCGATCGTCTTCGCCGGAATCGGTCGCTGACGCGTCGCCACGACGAAGCGGCTGTCGAAGCCGAGCAGTCGCTGCCGGCCGGCCAGGAACATGCCGTGCGCCTGCATCAGGTGCGCGACGCCTTCTTCGACCTGCCGGAGGAGCAGCGCGAGGCGCTGCATCTCGTTGCCATCGAAGACCTTTCCTATCAGGAAGCCGCCAATGCGCTCGGTATTCCGATTGGCACGCTGATGTCTCGCATCTCGCGCGCCCGGGCGCAGCTGCGCGAATTCGAGGAAAAGACGCCGCGCATTTCGCATCTCAAGTTAATCGGAGGGAGCGGCAATGAAAGCAGTTGATCCGATCATCGATGCCGATCTCGATGCCTATGTGGATGGCGAGCTCGGTGTCGCCCGCCGTATTCAGGTCGAGTCCTATCTCTCGGAGAACCCGGCGATTGCCGCCAAGGTGATGGCCGACCTCAGCATGAAGGGCGAGCTGCGTCTGGCGCTTGCCGGCGAAAACGCCTTCGGCCGTCCCGAGACCCGCGATGCCGCCCGCCGGCTGGAGCGCGGCCTTTCCTATGGTCGCATCCTCCAGTCCATGCAGCGCATCGCCGCCGTCGGCATTCTGCTGACCGCCGGCTGGGTGGCGCATAATTCCTTCGGCGCCTTTTCGGCCACCGAAGTGGCGGCTTCCGTTCCGGCGCCTGCTTATGTCGAGGATGCCGTCCGCGCCTATCAGACCGCGGCCCTGCGCGCCTCGATGCCTTCGCAGACCCCGACCAGCTATAGCGCCGAGGACATACGCGCCGCGACCGCGATCGTCATGCCCGAACTGCCGAAAGACTGGAAGATCGCCGACGTCCAGATATTCCCGTCCGAATTCGGCCCGAGCATCGAGATGGCGATCACGGTGGCCGATGGAAAGCGGCTTTCGCTTTTCGCCGTCCGGCCGGGAGCCTTCGAGGTCCGGCCGGTCAGCCATCTCGCACTCGAAAAAGCAGAAGCCGCCTATTGGCAGATCGGCGAGGTCGCCTATGCGCTGATCGCCGACGATAGCGGACTCAATCTCGATCAGGCGGCCGAACGGCTCGCCCGTTCGCTCTACTAGTTCAAACCGAGGAGATCAGCATGAACCCGATCAATCCCCGATACGGAGCCGTCGCCGGCTCACAGGCCCTCTTCGACGAGGGTCTGCGTCAGCATATGCTGCGCGTCTACAATTATATGGGCCTCGGCCTGGTCATAACGGGCATCGTTGCCTTCATCGTCGGCTCGACGCCGGCGCTCTATGTCCCGATCTTCGGCTCGCCGCTGAAATGGGTGGTGATGCTGGCGCCGCTCGCCTTCGTCTTCTTCTTCTCCTTCCGCATCCAGACGATGTCGGCGAGCACCGCCCAGATCACCTTCTGGGCCTTCTGCGCCGTGATGGGCCTGTCGCTTGCCTCCGTCTTCCTGGTCTTCACCAAGACGAGCATCGCCCAGACCTTTTTCATCACCGCGGCGATGTTCGGCTCCACCAGCCTTTACGGCTACACGACCAGGCGTGACCTCTCGAAGATGGGCTCGTTCCTGATGATGGGCCTCTTCGGCATCATCATCGCCGCCATCGTCAACATCTTCCTAGGCTCGAGTGCGCTGCAGTTCGCCATCTCGGTGATTGGTATCGTCGTCTTCGTCGGCCTGACCGCCTACGACACACAGAACATCAAGGAACAATATTCGGAAAACTACGATCAGGAATCGAACCAGAAGCTTGCCGTTTTCGGTGCGCTCTCGCTCTACCTGAACTTCGTCAACATCTTCCAGCTTCTGCTCAACTTCACCGGCGAGCGGGAATAGGACCGCGCTTCTGGGGGCAATGGAAGCGCAAGGGCGCCCGGCCTGCAATCTGTGACAGGATGGCAGACCGGGCGCTCACTCTCAAAGGACACGGCCGGACGTCGAACCGGCCGTGTTTTTTATTTCAGATGATGCCCCAGGCGCGATAGCGGCCGCGGCCGGTGATTTCACGAATGCCGATCTCATTGACGAGGTTCAGCGCGCCGCGCGGCGTGATGCGCAGATGACGGGCGATCATCGCCGCCGACACCATCGGCCGCGACAGGACGAAATCGGCAAGCTCCGGCAGGCTGCTGTTCGAGCGACGGCCGCGAAAGCGCAGCTCCATTTGCGTGCGGGCCAGCGACAACCGGTCGATTTCCTTGAGGCCGGCCGCCGCAGCCAATTGCATCGCTTCGAGAAAAGCTTGCAGCCGCGTCGCCCGGTCACGGGCCCGACGCCGCTCGTGGCGCACCAATTTCAGCCCGCCGTAAAAGGAAAAGAGATGCGAAGCGACCTTACCGCGGGCGCGCAGGTAGCTTTCGACCAGAAGCCCGCCGAGCCAATGCTGACGCCGCAACGGCTCGATCCTGTCCCAGGCTTCGAACAGGATGACGGCGCCGAGAATCGGCGGCAGGCGGTCGGCCAAGGGCAGCAGGCCGCGCCACTCCGCGAGCCGCTGTTCCTCGTCCCACTCCTCGTCGCCGAGCAGGCCGAGCGGATCCTCGTTGCGCTTGGCCGGGGATATCGCGGCTGTCTCGGCCGGCGCTTTCCCAGTATGGATGTCGATGAGCTTCTGCGAGCGGGCAAGAAGCGCGTCGATCTCTGCCATCTCGGCAGCAAGCGGCGCATCTTCATCGTCGCCCTCGTCGTCGGCCCCGACAACCGTCAGGCCTTTGGCTTCCTGAGCGGTACCTTCCCCCTCCCCCATGGTCGCGGTCAACGTTGCAAGGCCGGAGGCGCCGAGCGCCCAGGATGGTTCGCCGTTCCAGATGCGCCGACGAGTCCGCAGCACCGAATGGGCAATCGTCAGTTCGTGGCTGGGGGCGCGGCTATCCATATGCGCGTCGTGCAAAACGAGGTCCTCGACGTGGACCAGCTCGCCGGCGACCCATAGCGCCCCCGCGGCATCGAAGAAATGGCTGCGTTCGGCAAAGCCCTCCCCCACCGGCGAGCGCAACACCCGCTCGTCCAGTCGCGCCACCGCATCCTCCGCCGCAGCAAGGAATGGGAGCAGTGTCTGAAGCATCGCACCATCGATATCGTAGCGCATTGTTAAGCTTTACGGTTTTTCACAAATGGAAGCAAAACACCCGTTTCCTTCCGCCATCTATGACATGGTTAACGGTTTGTTTCAAGAAAGCGCGTGAAGGAAGCGAAGAAGATAGCCGATCCGCACTACCTTTAACCGCTGCGACTGGCGCGAAGCTTTTGGGCTGT
>NZ_CP013605.1:0-488789 GCF_001664145.1 Rhizobium sp. N731 | reverse complement strand
TCAGCTAACTTCGGCGATTGGCGGATCCTTCGCTCGCAACAGCGCCGTCAGCATCGGGCCGAGCGCGAATTCGCCGCGTTCGGCGCGACGCGTGAGATCCCTGAGATAGCCGCCGGCGGAGGTGATGCACCCTCCCCTTTGCAGAATGCAGGCCATAACGATGGCGGCATTTTCCGGCCCCATCACCGCACAGGCTTCCTCGTAGGCCGACGGGCCGACACGCAGCATCGTGCGCACGGTGACCGCCGCCGTCATGAGATCCCGCCAGCTGCCGATCGCTCCGCCCGGGCCATAATCGGCGATATCGGGGCAAGCCTTCAGGACCGTGCCGAGCGCGAAGGATTTCACTCTCCCGGCATCCGTCCGAACAGCTCGCAATCCCTGCCCGCCATCCCCTCGCCTGCCCTGATCATTGTCTTTCAGCCCTGACCTCGGTTGATCGTCCCGCCTCGCCTCCTGCGCCGTTTCCAAGCCCGGTTCAGATTCAGATAGGGATTCGGAGTTCGAATTCTGTATATGGCGCTCAAACTGGGATTCACTGGTGCTCGCAATTTGCATTTTCTCTCGCGATTCCAATATGTTGATGATAGCGAGGCGGAGCATCTCCAGTTCCTTTAGAAGCGGCGGCAGATTTTCGGGTGTTGCCGCCTTCGGGATACGTTCCAGCAGTGCGTGAAACAGCGAATAAATCCGCTCCCACTCGCCGGGAACGGCTTCCTCGACGGCTGCGGCGATGAGCTTGGCGATGTCGCGCCGGCAGATCGTCAGCCGTTCCTTCATCGCCCGCAAGATCTGCCGGTCGGCGGCGAGCCCGGCGGCCATTGCCTCGATCTCCGAGGCGCGGGCCAGAAGCGGGGCGAGACTGAAGCCATAGGCCTGGTCGATGCCGCCTGCTCTGCCGCGGCGGACATAACGCTTGCCGTTCGGGCTGTCCTTGCGGGAGATCAGGCCGGCCTCGACGAGCACGGCCAGATGCCGGCGGAGCGTCGCGGCGGCCATGCCGCGTGCTCGCAGCGAAAGCTGCACATTCGAGGGAAAGACCACCAGCCCTTTTTCGCTGGAGAGTTCGTCCTCGGGATAGAAGCTCAGCAGCGCATCGAGCACGGTGAGCGCCCGATCGGTCACGCCGAGCCCTGCCCGCGCCTCGCAGACGGATCGGAACAATTTCCATTTGTTGCGCGTCGTCCCGGCCGCAATCGCTTCGCCGCGCCGCTGTTTCAGCAGCAGGGCAAGCGACATCGGCCGCCGCCCGAAGGGCGTCGTCACAGATTCACTCTCCATTTCCTTCACCTCTGGTCAGGCAAAAGAAATCCGCTCACCGAAACGATGCGAGGAGGAAAAGCGCTGCAGCGTCATTGCCACGTCTGAAAAGACGCGGAGGCGCTAGAGGACTCTTGACTGGGATTCGTGAAAATGCGATTCTCTGTCTTGCTAAGGATGTGAGAAGGGCTTCCACGACTCGTTCGTTTGGGGGCCTTTTTCTTTTGCGGTTTCAGTCTCCTTGTTTGCCTTCCTCGGCGAGGAATTGCTCGTAGAGCGCATCCAGCCTGCTGGAGAGAAAGTCTCCGAACCGGCCGGCATTTCTCGCCTTCATCGAGAGCGAGAACGCCTTGCCGTCATTCTTCATTTCCGCCTGAACCGCCTTATCAAGCGGCTGCCAACTGACCTTCCTCGCGGCGATGGTTTTCTTGACCGGCCGTGCGCTTTTGTTCAGCGCCGCATAGAGCGCCTCGAAACGTTTGTCGGAAGATAGCTGATAAAAATTGTCGTCTTGCAGGACCTTGGCGACACTTGCCGCATTGGCCGCTTTGCCGGCGAGCAGCGAAAGTTCCACCCAGCGTTCGCGACCGACGCCGGGCGCCGCGCCGATCGCCTGGACGACCTCCGACGAGAGGCGATCCATGACCGACAGCATCTTCGAGACTGAAGCCGCGTTGGCGGCAAGTGCTGTCGAGATAACCTCCCTGTCATAGCCGAGCTCCTCGAGCCGTCTGGCGAACAGCGCCCGCTCGATGAAGGTGAGGTCCGCGCGCGCCGAATTCTCCTGGCCCTGGGCGATCACGTGGGTCCGGTCGTCGATCGTCTTGACGACGGCGCGGACATTGCGGCCGAGCTTGCGGGCGGCGCGCAGCCGCCGATGGCCAAAGACCACCTGATAACGCCCGTCGATCCTGGCGTGGGGACGCACCAGGATGGGCGTGTCCTGCCCGCGCGCCCGGATCGCTTCCACCAACGCGTGAAAATCCTCGTCATCCTCTGACAGGCGATCCTTGACGAAGGAGGCTTCGACGAGATCGGGGTCGAGATCGACCACCGCCTCGCCCTCCAGGAATTTTTCCGCCTGCTTGGCAAGCTCATCCAGCGAGCGGACGAGCGACCGGCCTGCCCCGCGCATCGGATAATTCGGCGCGCCGGCGTTTTCATCCGGCATATCGGCCAGCCCTTCAAGCAGATTCTTTCGTGCCATCGCTTCCTCCGATTGCGGTCATTGCATTGATTTGCTTCACGGAAACGGCGAATTTGTCAGCCGACAAATTCACCGCTCCCATGCCTGGTGGATGAGGCCGGCGATCTCCGCGTTGACGGAGTCCATCGCCTCCAGCGCGCGATCATAGGTTCCCCGGTTCATCGAGGCGCGCTCGACCTCGTAGAGCGTTTGCTTGGTGATCCCGGCATCCGAGATCGCGGTGGATTTGACCATCTGGTTCTTCAGCATGAACTCGTGGAACATCGTCGACATGAAGCCAACCATCTGCGCCTGCGGCACGTCGGTCGGCTCGTAGCGGGTGATGAGATAGCGATACCAGGAGAGGTTCACCTCGGCGCCGGCGGCGCGGATCGGCTTCAGGATGCCGCCGAGCATGAGCAGGAACTGGCCCATCGACATGACGTCGAGCATCTGCGGATGGATGGTGATCAAAACGCTGGTCGCCGCCGTCAGAGCCGTCAGCGTGAGGTAGCCGAGCTGGGGCGGGCAATCGATGACCACGACGTCGTAGCGGTCATCGACCTCAGCGAGCGCGCGCGAGATACGGGTGAAGAAGGTCTTGCCGTCATTGCTCGACTTGTCGGCCATGGCGAGGGGCGTATCGTACTCGTATTCCTGCAGGTCGAGATTGGCCGGCACGATATCGAGGCCAGGAAAATTCGTCTTTTGGATGATCTCGGAGAGCGGCTTCTTCTCGCCGTCATAGCGGATCGCCTCATAGAGCGAGGAGGCCTGGTCGAATTCCGGCTGGAAGCCGTGCAGGGAAGAGAGAGAGGCCTGCGGATCGAGATCGACGGCAAGCACGCGATGGCCGGTCAGCGCCAGATGCTGGGCGAGATGGGCTGATGTCGTCGTCTTGCCCGAGCCGCCCTTGAAATTGACGACGGCGATGACCTGCAGCTTCTCATGGCCGCGGCGATGGGGCACATACATGCGGCTCTCGGAGCGGCCATGCGCATCGAGATAGCGCCTGAGCTCCAGCATCTGCTCGGCGCTGTAGGAGCGCCGCCCGGAAGGCGAAGTCTGCGGGCAGGGGCCTTTGCCTTCGAGATGCAGTTTCTTCAGCGTGCTCTGCGAGGCCCCGACATAATTGGCGACCTCGGCCAGGGAAAAGCGGCGCAGCGTCTTCTTTGCGTTCGGCGGAAAGCGCTGCACGCTCAAAAGATGCAGCTTCTTCGAAATGACATCGCCGTGCTCGAGAATCTGATCCTCGAAATGCAGCGGCGCGGCCTTCAAGGCGTTCGAATTAGCGTTCATCGGCAGCAATCTTTCGGATAACGATTTTCGGGATCAAAAGCCCTTCTAACCGTTATTATCCGCGATTCTCCGATGCCGGCCAAGAAATTTAAGGTTAACGCATATTAACCTTTTCGGTGCTTGTTCAAGCACTTGCCGGCTCTCTGCGTGATGTCCGGACGACCGGGGATCTTGGGCCGGGGGCGCGGCGAACGCGCCCCCGGCGGCACCCGGCCGAAGGGGAGGGGTCATTCGGCGGGCTTAGCTCAGTGGCGCTTCGCCTGTCGTGATGCGCTGTTCGTCTTCGCCGAACAGGTGAACGGTGTCGTGACCAGGGGCGATCCTCAACACGTCGCCTGGGGCGGCCCTGATCCGCTCGCGGAAGACGCAGGTCAGCGTCTGCCCTCCGAGCCGAACAAGGACGAGTGTTTCCGAGCCGGTCGGCTCGACGACGACAGTCGTCACTTCGATGCCATGGGGGTCGAGCATGATATGTTCGGGGCGAATGCCGTATGTCACTGCATTGCCCGGCCGGCGTTCGCTCGGCAGTAGCAGGCCGTCCACGGTTCTGAACCCGTCTTCGCTCATGCTGCCCTTGATGAAATTCATCGCCGGCGAGCCGATGAAACCGGCGACGAACAGATTGTTCGGGCGGTCGTAGAGTTCGAGCGGCGACCCCGATTGCTCGATCAGCCCGTCCTTCATGACGACGATCTTGTCGGCCATGGTCATGGCCTCGATCTGGTCGTGGGTGACGTAGATCGTCGTCGTCTGCAGCCGCTGGTGCAGTTCCTTGATTTCCGAGCGCATCTGCACCCGCAGCTTGGCGTCGAGGTTCGACAAAGGCTCGTCGAACAGGAAGACGGCCGGATCGCGCACGATCGCCCGGCCCATGGCGACGCGCTGCCGCTGGCCGCCGGAAAGCTGTTTCGGATAACGCTCCAGCAGGTTTTCCAGCCCGAGGATTTTTGCAGCATTGCCGACGCGCTGATCGATTTCCGATCTTGGCATGCGCTTCATCCGCAGCGAAAAACCCATGTTCTTGGCCACCGTCATATGCGGATAGAGCGCGTAGTTCTGGAACACCATGGCGATGTCGCGATCCTTGGGCGCAAGCTCGTTGACGATGTGCTTGCCGATCTGGATTTTCCCCGAGGTGATGCCCTCCAGGCCGGCGATCATCCTGAGCAATGTCGATTTCCCACAGCCGGACGGGCCGACCAGGACGACGAATTCGCCGTCGCCGATATCGACGGACACGCCTTTGATGGCCTTGAACGCGCCGTAATCCTTGCGCGCATTGCTGACCGAAACATGGGCCATGAAATTCCTCCCGAATTCGCCGTCAAAGACCGTTCAAGACACTTTTGAGATAATCGAGGCCGAGGCGCTCGCCTTGCCTGCGCGCGGCCAAGTCCTTGCCCGGCCAGCCATAGGCGGCATCCTCGTGCTCGATCGACAGCGTGCCGTCAAAACCGTAGCCGCGGGCCTGCTTGAGGAAACGCGGCCAGTCGAGCAAGCCGAGCCCCGGCAGCTTGTATTGCCACCAGCCCTTGCCGTGATAGCCGAGCGCCTGCAGGGCCTCTTTATCGATCGCCGTATCCTTGGCGTGCAGAATGGCGATGCGATCCTTAACCGCCTCCAGCGCCCGATAAGGATCGACACCGATGCGGATGAGGTGCGAGGGATCGAATTCGAGGCCGAAGCGGCGGTCCTCGATTCGGCGGAAAAGCTCCTGCCATCCCTTCGGCGTCGTTCCGATGAAATTGTCTTTCGGACCCGGCCAGTTCTCGATGGCGAAGGTGAGGCCGCTTGCCTGCGTCTCTGCGATCAGCCCGTTGGCGAAATCGGCGAAGTTATCATAATTGACGTCGTCGCTCGCCGTGTCGTCGCGGCCGGGAAAGATGACAAAGATCGGAACGCCGGCCTTGCCGACCACTCTGGCAAATTCGGAGGTCCTTGCCCGAAGCTCACGGCGCTTGTCGCGGTCGGCATCGAGCTGGTTGCCGAAAAAGGTGATTGAGGAAACGAAGAGGCCGCGGCTTCTTGCGAGCGTAACGGCGTCCTCCACCCGGTCGGGCGTCTTGATGTGGCCGCCGACATCGATCTCGATCGCATCGAACCCCGCCGATGCGGCGAAATCCACCACTTCCTCCAGCGGGCGGTCATTGAATGTCGAGGTATAGAAGCCGATCTTCACCATATCCTCCGATCTTCATCAAAATCCAGGCACTGCGGCCGTTTCAACTGTTCAGCCGATCCATGAATTTCAGCGGCGAGCGCGTGCGTTGCGCCACATCTGCCGATGCGAGCATGAGGGCCGCCGCCATCGGCATCGCCGCCGCGCCCATGGCCGAGGCATCCTCACCGATCGAGGCGCGATGCAGCGAGGGCAGGTTCGTGTCCTCGGCGTCGAGATGTTCGTGCACATACCGCAGCAATTCATCGACGATGCGGATCGGCAGCCGGCCGCCGACGAGCACGGCGTCGGGATCGACGATCATGGCGATATGTTTGACGGCGACGGCGAGATGCGCGCTCATTTCCTTCAGCCACTGCGAAACGAGGCGCTTGCCGCGCGCATCGAGCGCCAGCAGATCCTGGGGCACGCTCACCTTGATCCCATGCCGGGCGAGGAATTCATAGAGGAAGAACAGCGAAAAGATCTCACCGAGAAGCTGAACCTTCTGTGCCTCGCCGTCGCGGCCGTCGGCAATCGGAAGCCAGCCGATCTCGCCGCTGAGGCCCATGGCGCCGCGATGGCCGTTGCCGTCGAGAACGAGGCCGCCGCCCGGGCAGGCATTGACGGCGATATAGAAGAAGCTGCTGCTTTCCGCGCCGAGGCCGTAGTTGAGCTCGGCAAGGGCGGCGGCATTGGCCTCATTCTCGGTGAAGACGGGATGCGGCGTCAGGTTCTCCAGTGCGGCGCGCACGTCGAAATCAGTCCATTCCTGATAGGCATCGGGCTTGCCGAGTAGCGAGATTTCGCCGAGCCAATCCGGCATGGCGAGACCGATGCCGGCAAGGCGCGCATCGTCGATCAGCCGGCTGCGCTGGAAATGCGAGATCGCATCTGATGTCAGCTGCATGAATTCCGACGGCAAGATGAAGCGCTTTTCGTGATGCACCCGGGCGCGCACATTGCCGACGGCGTCGACGGCCAGAATCGTTAGATGGTCGCGGTCGATATTGATGCCGATCGCGTAATAAGCATCCGGATTGATCTCGAGCTCGATCGCCGGCTGGCCCCTCAACCCATGCCGACGGCGGGCTTCCATGATCAGGCCCTCGTCGAGCAGGCGGTCGACGATGCGGGCGATCGCCGGTTTGGTAAAGCCGGTTTGCCTGGCGATCTCGGCGCGTGAAATCGGCGCCTGGCGGTGGATGCAGCGGAGCACGACGGCCCTGTTGTGCTCGCCCGCATCTTCGACATTGGCGCCCGTCAGATCGGGAGAGTGCCTGGCGCCGAGTGTCTGGTTCATGTGTTCAATCCTTCCGCACGCGTGAAGAGTGAAGCAGACCTCTTCATCCCTTCACCGCGCCGCTGGTCATCGCACCGAGGATCAGCCTCTGGAGCGACAGGAAGGCCACGATCGCCGGAACCACCGCAATCAGGCAGGCGGCGGCAAGCAACTGGATGGATGAGTCGGTCTGCATGCCGCGGAAGTTAAAGATTCCGACGCCGATCGGCATCAGGTCATTTTTGGTGAGCAGCAAGAAAGGCACCAGGAATTGCGACCAGCCGGCAATCACGGTAATGATGAAGACCGAGGCGATGCCCGGCGCCGACAGGGGCAGGATGATGCGCCAGAAGACCGAGAAGCGGTTGCAGCCGTCGATCATCGCCGCCTCGTCGAGGCTGCGCGGAATGCCGTCGACCGTGCTTTTCAACAGCCAGGTCGCCAAGGGAACGCCAAGCGCGATATAGACCATGACGACGGCGAAATGCGTATCCAGCAGTCCGAGGCGGTTCATGTAGCGATAGAGCGGCACCATGATGACCAGCGGCGAAATCATCTGGAAAAGCAGCAGCCCCATCATCGACAGGCCCTTGCCGCGGAACTGGAAGCGGGAGAACGCGTAAGCGGCGGGCAAGGCAACGATCAGCACGCCGAGCCCGCTTAGAGCTGCAAGCTTCAGGCCGTTCCAGAGATAGATCGGAAAATAGCTGTTGTTCAGAACGGTGATGAAATTCTGGATGGTGGGGTTGTCGGGAATGTAGCGCGCCGCGCCGCGATAGACCTCGCGCTTGTCACGTAGCGCCATCGACAGGAGATAGGTGAGGGGGCCGGCGAAGAAGACGAACATCACCAGCATGAAGAAATAGCTCATGGCGTCGCCGAGCCGGGTTCCGGTGCGTCCGCTCATTGCTCTTCCTCCTTCGGCAGGAACGAGGCGTAGACGAAGGCGAGCCCGAGGCTGATGATCAGCATCAGCACGGAGAGCACGCTGCCGCCGGAGAGATCGTAATTTCGGAAGACGATATTGAAAACGTAGAGCGAGATCACCTCGGTCGCGCGCCCGGGTCCGCCGCCCGTCAATGTGATGATCGCATCGAAGGTGTTCACCGTCTGGATAGTGATCAGGATCATGTTGACGAGGATGGCGGCGCGCAGCTGCGGCAACGTCACGAAGAAGAACTGCTGCGATGCGTTGGCGCCGTCGACCTCGGCGGCTTCGTAGAGCGAGGGATCGATCGATTTCAGCGCCGCATACATGACGACCATCGAAAAGGCCGTGCCCCGCCAGATGTTCGAGATCAGCGTCGACCACGGCGCCATCGCCGGGTCCGAGAGCCAGGCGACGGTCGGCATGTGCATAAGCCGCAGAATACTGTTCAGCGCGCCGTAAGGCGCTTCGGAAAACAGCATCTGCCAGATGATGCCGCCGGCAATGCCCGGCACGACCCAGGCCACCAGCGCCGTCGTCCTCAGAATCGTGGTGCCGAACAACCCGCGCTTTTCGCCGCGAATGACGGTGACGGCGACCGCAAGGCCGAGGATCTGCTGGCCGATGACGCTGCCGCCGACGAAGATCAGTGTCGCCCAGAGAATGTCGGGCAGCTGCGGCGAGCTCAGCGCATTGGCGATCGAGCCAAACGTATATTGCTGGTTTTCGCCGATCAGCGTCGCATTGGTGAAGGAAAGCCGGAAAACGTCGATGACGGGATAGAGGTAGAATATGCCGATGACGACGATCACGGGCATGATCCAGGGCAGGGGTGCACCGGCGAACCGGCGCATGAACGTTCTGCTTTGAGGCGGGCTGTCAGCCTCGATGGCAATAGGGCTCATTGGCTTCTCTGTCCGGGTTTGGCACTGTCGACGGCGCCTGCTGACAGGCGCCGTCATGCTCAGATGCTGCCCCTCACCCGAACCCTCTCCCCGTAAAAACGGGGAGAGGGGACGTGCCCCGCGAGGCGCTGGTGAGGGACGGAGAGATTGCGGTCTGCCCCTTCGCCCCGCGTGCGGGGAGAAGGTGGCGGCAGCCGGATGAGGGGCTGGCCGCGATCCCTGAGCTCAGCCGTGGCATCACAGGCGCTTGTAAGCCTCCATCGCCGCGCTGAATGCGGCATCCAGGGCTTCTTCCGGTTTCTTCGTTCCCGAGAGCACGTCGCCCATCATGATCTGGATCTGGTTTGATATTTCCGGATAGATCGGCACGCCCGGACGCGCCTGGCCGTCGACGAGGGCATTGGCGAAGGTCTTGTTGGCTTCCGTCGAGAAGACCTCATACTTGTCGAACAGTGACTTGCGGGTCGGCAGCTGCTGCTGCAGCGCGTTTGCCGGTCCCATATAGACCTCGCGCGCCAGGTTGGCGCACATCTCGATCTTCTCCTTGTCCTTGCTGAAGGAAGCGATCGTCCAGCCGCCGGTGCCGGTCGAGCGTTCATTGGCCGAGGGGCCGGGGATCGGCGAGAAGGTCCAGTTTTTGAAATCGTCCTCGTCGAGCGTCGATTTCAGCTGAGCATATTGCCAGTTGCCGCCGATGAAGAGCGCCGTCGTCGCAGCAGCGGCCGCCGCGTTCATGTCGTCATAATTGGCGATGGTGGTGACGCGCTTGGGGGCCGCGCCGGAATCGACGAGATCCTTGAAGTAGTTCAGCGCCTTCAGGAATTTCTCCTTGTTCTCGCCTTCGCCGAAGATGGGCTTGCCAGAGTCGTCGACGAGCTTGCCGCCGAGCGCCCAATAATTGGCGAGCCAGTCGAAGGTCGTGCCTTCCCAGCGCCCGCCGTTGAAGAGCACGCCTTCCATGCCTTCCTTGGTGGAGGCAAGGGCTGCCTTCTTCAGGTCGTCCCAGGTTGCAGGCGCATCAGCGACGACAGACTTGTTGCGATAGAGCACGCGAAGGTCCGTATCCCACCACCAGGCGCGGATCGTCTGATCCTTGTCGGTGATGCCGCTGCGGATGAAGGGGAAGAGGTCGTCCACTTCTTCCTTGGAGAAGTAGGGCGTGAAATCGGCCAGCACGTGGTTGACCATGAACTGCGACAGCACGAAGGAGTCGACGGCGGCGCAGTCCGGCGCATTGCCGGCCTTGGCCTGTTCCAGCATCTTGGCCTGTTCGGTGCCGATGTCGGAGGACATGAATTGCATCTGCAATTTCCAGTCCGGGTGCTTCTTGATGAAATCGACGAAGAGCTTCTGGTAGCCCTCGGCGATGGCGGGGTCGGAATTGTTCGGGCTGTCGTTCGTCAGGCGGACGACGAGGGTCTTCGGCGCATCGGCAGTGCCGATCCGGTCTTTGGTGGCAAGTTCCTGGGCAAAAATCGTGGATGCTGAAAATAAGACAGTGCTCAGCGCCAATGCGCTGACGGTTGCGCTCTTCATGATGGGTCTCCTCCCCATTTTGAACGAATACAGCCTGGCGGTCGGTTGACCTCTCCTCATTTCCGTGCTGCATTAATTAGATTAAGTTACTTTGATTTGATGTCAAGCCAGAGCTTGGGAGGATGAGATGCTGGCGACATTCAACAGCAGCTAGCGCACGCCTCGGTTTTCGGAAGGGATGTGCGCCAAATTAAGTTGTCGAGCGCGCCTTACGGACGCCCGGTGCATCCAACCCGCAATTTTCCTGAAGAAGAGTCCCGATCGATCGCGGATGGCCGCGATGGTGTCGGTTCGTCTTGGCCCGGCCGCAGCGGCAGCCGGAAACTGAAGTCCATGGAGGAGAAGATGCGTTTACTCATTGTCGGAACCGGCGGCATGGCCAATCAGCACGCCGCCCACTTCAAGGCGATCGAAGGCGTGAGCCTCGTCGGCGGCGTCGATGTCGTGCCCGAGCGGCTCGCGGCCTTCTGCACCGAACATGGCGTCGCCAATCACTTCGCCACGCTCGAGGAGGCGCTCGCCTGGGGCAAGTTCGATGCGGTGGCGAACGTCACGCCTGACCGCATCCACCATCCGACGACGCTGCAGGCGGTCGCCGCGGGCAAACATGTCTTCTGCGAAAAGCCGCTAGCCACCGATGCCGTGAAAGCCATGGAAATGACCGAGGCGATCGAGCGGGCCGGCAAGGTCGGCATGGTCAATCTCACCTATCGCAATTCGCCGGCGCTGCAGAAGGGCCGGCAGATGGTGCTTGCCGGCGAAATCGGCGCGGTGCGCCACGTCGAGGCGTCGCATCTGCAAAGCTGGCTGGTCGGCCGCCATTGGGGCGACTGGAAGAGCGAAAGCAAATGGCTCTGGCGGCTGAGCAAGAAGCACGGCTCGAACGGCGCGCTCGGCGATATCGGCATCCACATCGTCGATTTCGCCTCCTACGGCTCGGGCCTCGACATCGCCCATGTCTTCGCGCGGCTGAAAACCTTTGACAAGGCGCCGGATCATAAGATCGGCGAATATGATCTCGACGCCAATGACAGCTTCACGATGAATGTCGATTTCACCAATGGCGCGATCGGCACAATCCAGGCGACACGCACGGCCGCCGGCCAGATGGATCAGCTCCGTCTCCGGGTCTATGGCGAAACCGGCTCGGTCGAGATGATCTACGATACCGGCAAATCGACGCTGCGCGCCTGCCTCGGCGAAGACGTGCACACGGCGACCTGGCGCGACGTGCCTTTCGATCCCGTCGAGACGAACTATCAGCGTTTCGTCCAGGCCGTGCGGGCGGGCAAGACCCAGGAACCCTCGTTCCGGCGCGCCGCCAACCTCCAGAAGGTGCTCGACAAGGCGCTCGCCTCCGATCTCAGCCACGCCGACGAGACGCTTGCGTAAGCCGGTCAAGCGCGCAGCGCTTTTGGCTTCAAGCCGAGGCCGGCGGCAGCAGCAGGGTGTTGAGGAAGGGCAGGAGGGCCGCACCCAGCGCAACGCCGCCGCCGCTGAAGCTTGCCGGCCGCATCGGCGAAATCCAGGGCGTCAGCAGCGGCCTGGTCGAGGTGTCGCGCCGCTCGACGGAGAGCTGATGAATCAGCGCCTCGATTACGCCCTGCGGCAGGTCGCCGCCGATCATGACGACGCTCGGGGCGATGAAGCCGGCCATGGCGATGATCGGGTCGAGCAGATGCCCCGCGGCCTCGCGGATCCATTGCGACAGCGACGGCGAGGAAAATTCCTCGCCCTTCAGCAGGCGAGTGAAGTCCTCGTCTCCGATGCGTGAGCGCAGGGAACTGAAGCCAACGACGGTGTTGAGCTGGACATTATCAGGCCCCGTCAGCATTTCGCCGATGCTGCCCGCTCGCCCATGCACGCCTGAGTAGGGAATGCCCCGGATGAGGAAGCCCGCCTGAACGTCATCGTCGATGATGATCATCGCAAGCCCGCCCTCCGGCATGGCACTGCCGATCGTGCGCTCGGCAAGGAGGCTCGCCGTGCATTCGTTTTCGACGCAGTGCCGTGACATCTTCGACATCCCGGAGAGCTGCTCGCTGCGCGCATCGCTCCAATCGTTGGCGGCGATCCCGAGCCCGACGATCGGCAATGTCGCATGCCGATCGACCATGTCCCTGACTGCCGCATGCACCGCGCCGACCCCGTCTTCCGGTTCCACGTCGAAATAGACCCGATCATGCACCTGGCCGCTGAGATCGATCAGCACGATCTCGCCGCGCGTCCGGCGAAGCTTGACGCCGATCGAAAACGCGCCCTCCGGGCGCAGCGAGAATTCCGTGGCTGTTGCCCCACCGCCGAGCCCGTTGCGCCGGTTCGACGTCACGAGCTTCTCTTCGGCGAGCCGACGCAGGATATTGGTGATGCCAGGCCCGGTCAGCCCGCTATGGCGCCCAAGCTCGGTGCGCGTCAGTGGCCCATGCCGGCGGATGGCTTCCAGGATGACACGAATATTCCGATCGGCGATCTCCCCCGACCTCAGACCCACCGTTTTGGAGCGCGCGGCGCCCACCTCCTGCGTGTGAAGCCGACGCGGCCCTGACCGAAGATACCGCATGACTGTCTTTCCCAGAGCACTTCGACGGTGTGTATCACGCTTATCGGTGTTCGTAACGATTTTCCAACATCCGTTGTAACGAAGAGCTCCGGCTTTCGAAAACTGCGAGGGGTGCCGATCATCCTCGCTGCGTCATCTATATGCTAATAGCTGCAAGGACGATCGTTGCCGAATCCGTCGCGACAAGCCGGCCTGAGTGCGAAGTCAGCGCTGGAGTATCCAATCGAGCCGGTCTGCGCCGGGTCGGTAGAGCTCGTCGTGCAGGACGACGCCGACGTGGCAACGGCGATGAGCATTGCCATCGCTGCGGGCAATTTCCGAATCCGGCGCATCCCTCAACCCTCCCATCGCTCACTCACAGCCAGTCTCTTCAGTGGTTGCCAAAGCAGATAGATCGATGCTGCGATCGGGAAACTGTCGTCATCGATCAAGATTGCGTTATCCTTGCGGCTGATGGTCGCCTGCTTAGAAGGGAGGGAAGGGAATTTCCGACGGGCTCGGAGGCTGTAGAGAGCTCCAGCCGGCTCGTTAGGGAGAAACGACATGGCACGGGCCGTTGAGAAAATCACGCTCAGTGTTGGACGTGAGATCGCTTTCGATAAACTTATCTTGGGCGTCAGAACGTGCTTTGGATAAAGGCAGGGAGCTCGATCCAAAATCTCCCTGAGGACATAGCACGCCGCGGATTGCTGACCAGTCTGAATGTTCGCCCGCGGATGTCTTTTCCATGCTATGATGGGCCTGCAAAGCTCAAGTTCGACGTCTGCAATATGGCAGAGGCCGAACGCTACTTTGCCCTGGCGAAGGGAGTTTGCGCCCAGCAGGGGCTCGACCCCCGAAGCGCTGGGTGTGCTGCCCTTTTTGATTGATCGGGAGGAGGTTGTTCATGTCCACGGATAGTGTCGACCGCCCGCTGCAGCCGGGCGACCGGGCACCGAATGTTGTGCTCGATGCGATCTCGCGCGAAGGCAAGATCGCGCTCGATGATTTTCGAGGCCGTAGCCCGTTACTGATCGGTCTATTTCGAGGCCTACACTGTCCATTCTGTCGGCGTCATGTCTCGGCGATGGCGCAGCTCAACCCTGCCCTGAAGGAGAAAGGCATCGAGTGTCTCGCCGTCGTCAAGACGCCCGTCGAACGGGCGCGGCTCTACTTCCGTTACCATCCACTACCCAACCTTATTAGCGCATCCGACCCGGAGGGGGCTTCGCATCGCGCCTTCGGTTTACCCATCCTCGAGCTCACGGAGAATGAAACCGAATGGCCGCACAAGCTCGGAATGGACGCGGTCATGACAATGCGGATCGATTTGCCGCGGGAGTTGCCCGTGCCGATGAACCCGGCTGCGGCGGGCGACTTTCTTGAGAAAAAGGACCCGTACGAAATGACGGCGGCCGACCAGCAGATTATCATCGCCGGTCACATGCCGCTTATCGGCGAGTTCCTGCTCGATCGGGAAGGCACTGTGCGCTGGAGTTTCACAGAAGCCGAAGAGGGGGGCCAAAATCTATGCCGGGCGCCGAGTCCCGAAGAATTGATGTCAGCAGCTTCCCAAGTCGCACTTCAATAAGCTGCTGAAAAACTCGTCCCACGAGACGGTTGGCAGCCTTATGCCAATCGGCGAACGCGCAGAGCTTCCCGTTGTATACGATGATCAGCAGGCGCCACCGGCGGACCGGGGGCATTGCGAAGCTCGCGGCCGGTCGTTACGCAGCTGCACCAAGTCCGTGGCGAGCAACGGTCATCAGAACCAGTAGCATCTAGACCAAAGTCAGCAGCGCGCCCGGAAGGGTCTCAACGACCCATCAAGGTCAGGGCCTCGGATGGTAACCTCTTTGCAACATCCGCAATGAGGAGGAAGTCGCTCCCTCCCCATTAATCACTGCATGGCCGTGACCTCATTGATGGACCGGATCCGTCACCGCTTTGATGACCTCGGACGCCATCTTGAACTCCTTCTCGCGGCTGGTGATGCCATGGCGTCGCGCGATCCAGTTAAAATCCGTAGTCTAGGAAAAGGCGATCTTTTGCGGGCTTGACGTCAAATCAAAGTTACTTAATCTAAGCGTCAGCCGAACCCGCTGGGAGGAGGGGCCGGCATTCGCGATCCCTATCGCATCATCTTTATCTCCCAAAGCCATGATTCCGGATCGTTCGTCGCCGATTTTCCAACAGGATAAGCCATGCCGCTCACCATCGCCCAACGCCTCGATAGTCTGAAGGTCCGTATCGCCGAGCTCGCGCATTGGCGGGACCGCCATAGCAGCCCGATCGATGGCTGGACCTTCGAGGGGGAGCCGATCGCCCATCACCAGGACTGGCCGCATCGTGAGGGCGTGGTGCATTTTGCCGCGAGCGCCGAGGCGCCGCAGAGCTGGCCGCTCGAAGATATTCGCCTGCAGCTCGATCTCGGCGGCGAGAGCCTGATTACGCTGACCTATCCGGGCGACGAGACGGAGACGTTCGGTCTCGATCCCTATCACCAAGAATTCCCTGTCATAGGTCGCCGCTTCAAGATTGCGACGGAAAGCGTCGCGCGCTTTCCGTTCGGTGAGCCAAACCGGGCGCCGCGGCTGAACAAGGCCCGGTTCATCTTACTCGATCGTCCTGCTCATCAGCTGCATCTTCTCCTGAAGCAGGTCACTGAGGCGATCGGGGTGCTCGGCGAACATGAGGTCGTGCCGCATCTGGTCGATGCCGCAGAGCAGGCCTTGCGCAGCCTCGACTGGCCGTCGGATACGGCGGCTTACATTTCGCGCACATCAGGCGCTGTCATGCAGCAGAAGATCTGGGAGCTGCCGGAGCTCGAGGCCAACCCGGCGGGCCTCTCCGACGAGCAGAGCGCTTCGGCGGCTTCCGCTTTCGAGACGCTGACGGCGCGGTTGAAGGAGCTGCAGAAGCGCTTCCCCCCGAATGGCGAACTGCTGCTGACCGGTCATGCCCATATCGACCTTGCCTGGCTTTGGCCCTATCGCGAAACGCGGCGGAAGATGCGGCGCACCTTCAACACGGCGCTGTCGTTGATGGAGCGCTCAGACGATTTCCGCTTCAACCAGTCGACCGCCCATTATTACGCGCAGATGGAAGAAGAAGATCCGGAGCTTCTTGATCGCATCAAGGAGAAAGTCGCGGAAGGAAAGTGGGAAACCGTCGGCGGCATGTGGGTCGAGCCTGATACCAATATGCCCACAGGCGAAAGCCTCGTCCGCCAAGTTCTCTACGGCCAGCGTTATTTCGAAAAGACCTTCGGCACGCGCCATACGGTGTGCTGGCTGCCGGATTGCTTCGGCTTCTCCGGCGCCCTGCCGCAGATCCTGAGACAGGGCGGCATCGACAGCTTCTTCACGATCAAGGTCAATTGGAGCGAGACCAACCATATCCCCTCCGATTTCTTCTGGTGGAAGGGCCTCGACGGCAGTCAGGTGCTAACCCATACCTTCGACAATCCGATGCAGGGCTATAATGGTTTCGTGCAACCCGATTGTTACCTGCCGACCTGGAAGAATTTCCGCGGCAAGGCGCAGCATCACTCCTCGCTTCTCGCCGTCGGTTATGGCGACGGCGGCGGGGGGGTGACGCCCGAAATGGTGGAACGCGAAGTCCAACTGCGCGATTTTCCCGCCATTCCGCAGGCGCGCTGGGGCACCGTCAAGGGCTACTACGAGCAGGCGCATCGCAGCGCATCGGAGAAGAAACTCCCCGTCTGGGACGGCGAAATCTATCTCGAACTGCACCGCGCGACGCTGACGACCCAAAGCGGCGTCAAGCGCAAGCACCGCCAGGCCGAACGCGCGCTGATCACCGCCGAGACTCTCGCTTCGCTGGCCCATCTGCTCGGCGCCGACAAGCCCCGGAGCCTCGAGGCGGACTGGCGCGTGGTGCTGAAGAACGAGTTCCACGACATCCTGCCGGGTTCGAGCATCCGCGAAGTCTATCAGGATGCGGAGCAGGAGCTCGGCGGCGTCATCGACCATGCCAAGGCCGAGCAGGCCAAGGCTTTGCAAGCGCTTTCGGCCAATTTGCCGAAGGGCGGGGTCACTGACGCGCTCATCGTCGTCAATCCCTCACTTGCGCCGCGGCCCGTGAGCGCGACACTTGCCGACGGCACGACGCTTTCGGCCGCTGAGATCGTCGCTCCCTTGTCGGTCGCCGTCTTCGACCGGCAGGCATTGAAGCCGGCGGGTGGGCTGAAGGCCGGCGCCGATCGCCTCGAAAACGATCATCTCTCGGTCGTCATCGGCAAGGACGGGGCGGTTGCCAGCCTCATCCACAAGGCGAGCGGCCGCGAAGCGGTCGATGGCTCCGCCAACCAGCTCTGGGTCTATCCGGCCGATAAGCCGCGCAACTGGGATGCCTGGGATGTCGACGCCGATTATGCCGAAAAGGGCGTCCGGCTCGAAGCGCCCGAAAGCATCAGCCTCGTCGAAAGCGGCCCGCACCGCGCGGCGATCCGCGTGGTTCACCGCTACCGGCATTCGAGCGTTACGCAGACCTACGTCTTGACGGCCAATTCGAAGCGGCTCGACATCGAAACAACCATCGACTGGCACGACCGCCGCACCCTGCTGCGCACCCTGAACCCGGTCGACGTCAAGGCCCGCAAGGCGACCTTCGAATGCGCCTTCGGCGTGGTTGAGCGGGCGACGCATACGAATACTTCCTGGGAGCAGGCGATGTTCGAGGCCGCCGCCCATCGCTTCGTCGATATCAGCGAGCCGGGCTTCGGCGTGGCGCTTCTCAACAATGCCAAATACGGTCACAGCGCCCGCGGCAATGTGATCGGCATGAGCCTGGTGCGAGGTCCGATCTATCCCGATCCGCTTGCCGATGAAGGCGAACAGAGCTTCACCTATGCGCTGATGCCGCATGAGGGCGCCTGGCATGACGGGGGCGTGCTCGACGAGGCGCTCGACCTCAACCAGCCGCTGGTGACGGCCGAAGCCAAGGACCTGTCCGCCGGCAGTTTCGCGCCGCTTGAAGTCGCAGGCACCCCCGTCGCCTTCTCGGGCCTGAAACCGGCGGAGGAGGGCGAGGGCCTCATCCTGCGCCTCTACGAACCGGCCGGCCGGCGCGGCCGCCTCTCCCTCGGCCTGCCTTCCGGATGGAGCGCATCGCAGCCGCTCAACATTCTCGAAGAGCCGATGGAGCGCAAAGGGCCCGCCGACATCATGCCCTTCGAAATCAGGACCTGGAGGCTGCAGAAGGCCTGACGCCGCCCTTTGGAGAGACCGCGCCCGCCGATTCCGGGCGGCGGGGCGGTCTATCCACCAACCCATGCGAAGAAGTGGGGCCGTTGGGCCGAGCCGATCTTCACCGGCGTTCCGTTTGATTGCCGACGGCTGACCAGCCGCCGCCCTATCCACTTCCGGCAGTTATTATCCCAATCGCGCATCGAAGTTGCATGCTCCTCGAAATTGAACTTTTTGTTAGATTTTTATCGATCTGTTAGCCGGCTCAGGCAAGGCAAAACTATTTCCCTTCAAAGGTAAGGTGATCTCGAAAGGCTGGCCGCAGATGTTTCGGTCGAATGATGTCGATCGTCTATTTCGAAGCCAGCCGGGGATATGAAGACTCCTGTTGCCGCCAAGCAGGAACTAAACATGCCCGCAAGCATCTTTTCGCGCATCAGCACCAAATTGGCCGCGCTTTCCGGCATCGGTATTTTCCTGGTGGCGGCCATGCTCTTCACCGTCTGGCAAGGCGGTCAGCATGTCTATGAGCGCGCAAAATATCAGGAAGGTCAGTTGATCGTTTCGCGCGATCTGGTCGACGCCAAGGCTTCGTGGCGCGGCATGCAGGTCGGGGTGCGCGATCTGCGTCTCGCCAGATCTGCGGATGACATCGCCAAGGCCACCGATTACATCGCCGCACGCCACCATTCGGCTGTGAAATACCTCGACGAGGCTATGGCCGGGTTGCGGATGCAGGTCAACAAGGACCGGATCGTGAAGCTCAAGGCGTTGGCCGAGGGCCTTTTTGCCGCCACTGGCGACATAGCCGAAATCTCCAAGCAAAAGATCGCCCTCAAGGACGGCGATACCTCCCTCGATGCGAAGCAAAAGGAGGCACAGGCAAAACTGCTGGCGATTTCGGACGAGGCAGCCAAGCTGCTCGACGAGGGGGTGGACGCGGCCAAGACGATGGCGACGAAGGCTGAAGAAGAGGCGGATGCAGCCGCTCTTGTGGTCCTAAGCCTCAATCTCGGCGTCGGGCTGCTGACCATTATCACGCTGATCGGCGCTGCGGTTTTCGGCGCGCGGGTGATCGCAAAGCCGATCGGCCGGATCACTGCAAGCATGAGCGATCTGGCAGAGGGCAATCTCGACGCCGACATCCCCTTCACGGACCGGCGCGACGAGATCGGTCAGATGGCCGGCGCCGTTGCCGTTTTCAAGGAGAACGGCATCAAGGTTCGCGAACTCGACGCCGCCGGCGCGGGCAAGCGCGCGAAGACCGCCGAAATGCAAAAGAACGTCGATGCCGTCATCAGTGCAGCTGTTGCCGGTGACTTCACGCATCGCGCCACGGCGGAATACGGCTATGAGGATCTCAATGAGTTCGCATCCGGCGTCAATGACCTCGTCGCCGCGGTCGATCGCGGCATCGCGGAGACCTGCCGCGTAATCGCCGCCCTCTCCGACGGCGACCTGAGCGAAAACATGAAGGGTGAATTCCAGGGCGCTTTCGGCATGCTCAAGGAAAACGTCAATGCGACGATGAGCAACCTGCGCACGGTCCTCGGAGAAGTGCGCGCGGCCGTCGATATCATCAATGGCGGCGCCGGCGAAATGCGGATCGCCTCCGGCGATCTGTCGCAGCGCACCGAGCAGCAGGCGGCCTCGCTGGAGGAAACCTCCTCGGCGCTGGAGGAAATTACCGTCGCGGTAAAGCATTCGACCGACCGCGCATCGGAAGCCAGCCACATGGTCGACGAGGCGAAGAGAAGCACCGGGCAGTCGAGCGCCGTCGTCAGCCAGGCGGTGTCGGCCATGGGGCGGATCGAGCAGGCCTCGGGCGAAATTGGCCAGATCATCAGCGTCATCGACGAGATCGCCTTCCAGACCAATCTTCTGGCGCTCAATGCCGGTGTCGAGGCGGCGCGCGCCGGCGAGGCCGGCAAGGGCTTTGCCGTCGTCGCCCAGGAAGTGCGCGAACTGGCGCAGCGTTCGGCCAACGCGGCCAAGGACATTAAGGTGCTGATCAACCGCTCCAGCGGGGAGGTCCATACCGGGGTCAAGCTGGTGACGGCGACCGGCGAAGCGCTGGGAGACATTCAGGGCCATGTCGTCAAAATCGACGAGCATGTGCGCTCGATCGCCACGGCCGCGCGGGAGCAGTCGACCGGGCTTTCCGAAGTTTCGACCGCAGTCAACCAGATGGATCAGGTGACGCAGCAGAACGCGGCGATGGTGGAGCAATCCACGGCGGCGGCAAACCGGCTGGCTGAGGAGGCGGCGAATCTCGCCCGCCTGATTGCCCGCTTCAAGCTCGACGCCGCCCAGACGGCGCCGCGCGCCATCACATCCGAAAATCGACCGGCACCTTCGCCGGCGCGCGCCCTCGGCCGCAAGCTCGCCGGCGCCTTCGGCGCAAAAGCCGCGACGGTAGCTGCCGCGGCATCGTGGGAGGAGTTCTGAGAAGAAGCGATTAGCTAGCCAAATTCGTTGCCGTGAACCTGGCCTTCACCGGCTTACGGTCTTTGTGCGCCGGTCGTGGCAACGTAGACGGAGTAGAGTGAGCGCGTTGCGGCTATGAACAGACGGTTGCGTCCGGGGCCGCCAAAGGTGAGGTTGGCAACGGTCTGAGGGACGCGGATCTTGCCGATCAGCTTGCCTGTCCGATCGAAACAATGCACACCATCACCGGCACTGGACCAAAGGTTCCCCTGCACGTCAGTCCGGATTCCGTCCGGGATGCCGTTGTCGATAAGGCAGAAGACGCGGCCGTTCGCAAGCCTGCCGCCGTCGACCACGTCGAAGGCGCGGATGTGACGTGGCAGGCTTTCGTCGTGGCTCGCTGCCGAATCCGCGACGTAGAGGATCGTCTCGTCAGGCGAGAAAGCGAGGCCGTTCGGCTGGATGAAATCCGCGACGACGGCCGCAAGTTTACCGGTCGCCGGATCGAGCCGATAGACGTTGCGCGTCGCCTGCTCGGGCTCGGCCTGATAGCCCTCATAATTCGACATGATGCCGTAGGTCGGATCGGTGAACCAGATCGAGTCGTCCGATTTCACCACCACGTCGTTCGGCGAATTGAGCCGCGCGCCTTCGAAACGGTCGGCGAGCACGGTGATCGAGCCGTCGGTCTCGGTACGCGTGACGCGGCGCCCGCCATGTTCGCAGGAGACGAGCCGGCCCTGGCGGTCGCGCGTGTGGCCGTTGGTGAAGTTGGATGGCTGCCGGTAGATGGAGACGCCGCCCTCGGGCGTCCATCGCAGCATGCGCTGGTTTGGAATGTCGCTCCACAGAAGCTGGTTGGCATCGTTGAACCAGACAGGACCCTCCGCCCAACGGCAGCCTGAATAGAGTTCGTCGAGACCGGCGCTGGTGACGATCAACTGCCGGAAGCGCGGGTCGTGGATTTCGTAAATGCTGGCCTCGGCCATGGCGGTCTTCCTGATTATCGCATGCCGGCCCGGCGACCGCCGGCGAGCATGATCACGCTGATGATGATGAGGCCGGTCATGATGAGGCGGATACCCGCGCCGAACCCATAGGTGTTGAGCATGGAGACGACCAGGAACATGAAGAGCGACGCGCCCCAAATGCCCGGCACGTTGGAATCGCCGCCGGCCACCGCCGTGCCGCCGATCACGACGACGGCGATCGAGGTCAGCAGATATTCCGAGCCCATGTTGAGTGCTGCGCCGCCGGAGAAGCAGGCGAGCAGGTAGCCCGCGACGGATGCAAGCACGGCGCAGAAGAGGTAGGTGACGAAGCGCGTGCCGTCGACCGGAATGCCGGCCATGCGTGAGGCGGGCATGCTCTGGCCGATCGCCGAGATCCAGCGCCCGTAGATCGTCTTATGGAGCAGGAACCAGGCGAGAAGCGAGATGAGGAGCGCCACGATCGCCACGTTCGGCACGCCGAGCGTGTTCGAGGTGGTGAATTCCGCAAGCATGCTCGGCGGCTTGATGCGCAAGCCGCGGTTCGTCCAAATCGCCGCGGACTGCACGATGAAGCTCACGGAAAGCGTGGCGATGATCGGCGGAATGCGCAGCGCCTTGATCAGGGCATAGTTGCCGAGGCCGACGACGAGGCCGATGAGGATGGCGACAAGAAGCCCAGGCAGGATCAAGCCGTTTTCGACATTCATCAGCTTCAGCGCCACCGTGCCGGCAAGTGTCATGGTGGCGGGAACCGACAGATCGATATTGCCGGGACCGAGCGTGATGACGAACATCTGGCCGATGCCGACGATGACCGAGAAGGCGGCGAAGGTGAGTGCCGCCTGCGACAGGCCGAGCGTACTGGCGCCAAGGGTCACCATGATCGTCAGGAACCAGACGACGAAGGCGGCAAGCCATGACCAGATCCAGGGTTTGCCGAAAAGGCTGAGAAAGGGAGTCATCGGCGGCGTTTCTCCCGTTTCTCCAGGCGGTTCAGCATCAGGCGAAGCGCGAGCACGATGATTAGGATCGCGCCCTGGGCTCCGATCTGCCAGTCGGGCGAGATGCGCAGGAAGGACAGGAATGAGCCGGCGAGCGTCAGCGTCAGCGCACCGATGACGGCGCCGACAGGGGAGACGCGGCCGCCGATGAACTCGCCGCCGCCGAGGATCACGCCGGCGATCGACAGCAGAGTATAACGCAGCGCGATATTGGCATCGGCGGACGTCGTGAGGCCGACGAGAGCGATGCCGGCTAGCACGGCGAAGAAGCCCGCCAGACCGTAGGCGGTGGCGCGAGCGGCGACGATCGACCAGCCGGCCCGCTCGACAGAACGCTGGTTGCCGCCGATGCCGCGGATCAGCACGCCGAGCGAGGAGCGCATGACGAGAAGATGGGCGATGGCGGCGATGATGATGCTGGCGACGATCGCCATCGGCGCCAGCGGCGGCTTGACGGTCATCAGAGAGCGCACCCAATCCGGCGCCTGCCCGCCCGGCGCCGGCAGCAATAGCACGGCAAGGCCGCCCCAGACGAAGCTCATGCCGAGAGTGACGACAATGGACGGCAGGTCGCGCAGGTAGATGATGACACCGAGGCCTGCATAGGCTGTGATCGCTCCCGCAAGGATCAGGACGCCGGTCACCGGGTCATCGCGCAGAAAGGTTGCGCTCACGCACGCGACGAAGCTGACGAAGGTTCCCATCGACAGATCGAGATCGTTCACCGCCATGACAAGCATCTGGGCGATCGTCGCAAGCGCAATCGGCACGGCCAGATTGAACAGCAGGTTGAGGCCCACATAGCTCATGGCGCGCGGCTGCAGCCAAAAGACGGCGGCGAGCAGCAGGGTCAGCGACAAAGCGGGAATGGCAAGACGCATGGCGTCGGACGAGAGCCGGGCCGTCATGCGGCGACCCCTTCGAAGGAGGCGGCGATGATATTCGTCTCGTTGACGGCGTCACCGGCGAGTTCGGCAGTGATTCTGCCTTCGCGAAACACGTAGACGCGGTCGCAGAGGCGAACCTCGTCCATTTCAGTCGAATACCAGATAAAGGTTCGGCCGCGCGATGCTTCGTCGCGGATGATGGCGTAGACCTCCTGCTTGGTCCCGACGTCGACGCCGCGCATCGGATCGTCCATCAGGACGACAGGCGCGCGTGTGGCAAGGGCGCGCGCGAAGAGCACCTTCTGCTGGTTGCCGCCGGAAAGCGACAATATTCGGTTTGCCATGTCGGGTGTGCGGATCTCGATCCGCCGCTTCCACTCCGCGCCCCTGCTCTCCTCTTTATCAGCGAGAATGAGGCCACGCCGCGACAGGTCACCGAGCGAGGCGACGGAAAAGTTGCGCAGGATGCTCCAGAGTTCGAAGATGCCGTTGAGGCGGCGGTCGCCGGCGACGAAGGTGACGAGCGGATTGCGCTCGGGCAGCCAGTTGCCGGACTGGGCGGCATGCAGGGCAAGCAGCAGCGCGGTCTGGCCATGGCCGGCGAGCCCCGCCAATCCGATGATCTCGCCCTTGCGGGCCGAAAAGGGACGGCCCGCCGTCTGATGGGACAGAATGAGCGGAGCGGTGGATTGCTCGCGCGCCGGGCGCTGCCCCGTCTCCTCCTTCGCGACGGTGCCCATGGCCTCAACCAGGCCGTGATGGTCAAAGCCATAGGCGGGGCGTTCGGCAACGACGCGGCCGTCCTTCATGACGACGATGCGGTCGGAAGTTTCGAGAATCTCGTGCAGGATGTGCGAGATGAAGATGACGGAGCCGCCGGCTGCGACGAAGCGGCGGACATGGTGGAGCATCTGGCGGGCGAGGCTCGCATCGAGCGAGGAGGTCGGTTCATCGAGGATCACCAGCCGCGGCGCAATGCCGGCGTCGGAAAAGGCCATCGCGATCTCGACCATCTGTCGCTCGGCGATCGAAAGGTCTCCCACTGCCCGGCCGCTGTCAATGTTGTGGCCTGGGAAGACCGCATCGAGGCTCCTTTCGATGATTCTTGCGGCGCGCCTGCGCCAGCCGAAGCCGCCGAGATCGCGGTGCATGATGCGCGTGTTCTCGATGATGGAGAGGTTGGGGCAGAGCGATAGCTCCTGGAAAACACAGCGCACGCCGCGGGCGCGTGCGGCATTGATGCCGTAACGCTCCAGCCGCTCGCCATCGCTCGCCACACTTCCTTCATGGGGCGTGAGGCCGCCATTGATGACGCTGACGATGGTGGACTTACCGGCTCCATTGTGTCCGACCAGCCCGACGCATTCACCCGGCATGACCCGGAGCGTGACGCCGTCGAGTGCCCTGACCGCGCCGAAGCTTACCTTGGCGCCATCGACGGCGATCACCGCCTTCAAAACCTCATCCATGCTGCCCCGCCATGCCTGCTCGCAAACAATGCCGCGCGGCCATTTACGGTCGCGCGGCAGTCGCCGGGAGATTTACTTTGCCTGCTCGATGACCTTGATTGCATCAGCCTGCGTGTATTCCACGTTGGCGACGCCGCCGGCCTGGGTATTGGCGAGGTTCGTTTCAAGATTGTCCTGGTCGATGCGCAGGAAGGGCACGACGAGGTCCTTCTTGACCTGCTTGCCGTCAAGGATCTGCTGGGCGACCCAGAAGGCGAGCGTGGAGACACCGGGCGCGATCGACACGGACATCGTCTCGTAACCCTTTGCGTCCTTTTGCTCCTTCCACCACTTCAGCTCATCTTCGCGGTTGCCCATGATGATGGTCGGCATCTTCCGGTCGGTCGCGGCAATCGCCTGTGCGGCGCCGTAACCGTCACCGCCCTGCGTCACCACGCCGACGATGTCGGGCAGGCTCGGCAGGATGCCGGCAACGGCCTTTTGCGCCACGTCCTGCGCCCAGTCGCCATGCACGGAGCCAACGACCTTGAACTGCGGGAACTGCTTGACGCCTTCGTGGATACCGGCCGAGATCTCGTCATCGACGAAGACACCGGCAAGGCCGCGGATCTCGAGCAGATTGCCGCCCTGCGGGAGTTTCTTCGACAGATACTCCACCTCGCTGCGGCCCATTTCCTTGAAATTGACGGCGATGCGCCAGGCGCAGGGTTCGGTCACGATGCCGTCGAAGGAGACGACGGTGATGCCGGCATCGCAGGCTTCCTTGACCGCGCCATTCAGGGCCGTCGGCGAGGCGGCGTTCAGCACGATCGCGTCATAGCCCTGCAGGATCATGTTCTGGATCTGCGCCGCCTGTTCTGTCGCCTGGTTCTCGGCGGTGGTGAAAGGGTCGGCGGCGGCAACGACGCCAGCCTTTACGGCCTCGCTCGTCACCTTGCCCCAGCTCGTCAGCATGGCCTGGCGCCAGGAGTTTCCGGCGTAGTTATTGGAAAGGGCGATCTTCTTGGCCGACGTGTCGGCAAAGGCGGAAACGGGCATGGCGGCGCAAGCAATAGCGGCCGATGCCAGAAGCATCTTACGGATTGTCATCTCTTCCTCCCTCATGATCGCGCCGGTCGGCGGATCGCTTCACTCCTGCCGGCTCAAGCGGGCCTCGAGTGAAAATTGTTCTTGAACTGAGCTTCCTCCTCTCAGTAAGGGCAGGATGCGGGAGATCGGCCGACCTGTACAGGGGCAAGGCAGCAACTCGTTTGCGGGTTTTGCGCGACAAGCTGCGGGTTTACGCAAGACGGCGGCCCACTTGCGGGCGCTTACTGGGATATGATCACGACAGGTTGAGGAGTCTGTTGTGACGGGAGGAACTGACAATGCTGCATCTTGCACCGGCAGCCCTGTTCGACCACTATCTCGGCATTTCGCGGCTGCTCGCGGGCCAGCTCGACTTCCGCTCGGCCATCCGTTCCGTCGCCGCCGAGGTCGCCCACATTATCCCGCACGACCATCTCGACGTCTGCGTGCTGCTCGAAGGCGGCAACTATCACACGGCCTATGAGACGGGCATCGAGACTGCATGGGGCGAGATTGCCGGCGCCCCTGTCGTCAACAGCCCTATCCGTTCGCTGCTGAGAGGTGAGGTCGAATTTCTGCTCTCGGACGACGCCATGAAAGATCCGCGCTTTCATTTCGAGGGCGCCTTCAAGCGGCCGATTGTCGAGCAATCGCTGAGGAGCCGGCTGCATGTTCCCATGAAGGTGCAGGGCACGATCATCGCAGCACTTTCCTGCTCTTCTCACAGGGCGGGCGTCTATACGATGGAAGATGTCGAGCGCGCCCGCATCATCGCCGATCTGCTGACGCCCTATTTCTTCGCGCTGCAGGCGGCCGAGCAGGCGCAACGCTCGGCGATCGTGGAGGCCGAAGCCCGCGCCCGCGAGGAGGGGCTGCGTCAGGGCGCGCTGAAGCTGACCGAAGCCCTGGAGCAGGAACGCCAGCGGATCGGCATGGACCTTCACGACCAGACGCTTGCCGACCTGACGCGGCTTGCACGGCGGATCGACCGGCTGTCGCGCAACGGCGAGGTGGCGCCCGAGGCGCTCGAACCCGTTTCGCGGTCCCTGCAGCATTGCATGCAGGATCTGCGGCAGATCATCGAACAGGCAAAACCCTCCGTGCTCCAGCTTTTCGGCCTCGCGCAGGCGATAGAGCATCATCTCGACCGATCGACCCGCGATACCGGATCGGGCATCGAATGGGGCCTTGTCGACGAGACGAACGGCGCGCTGGAAAGGCTGGAGCCGACCGTCAGCGTCGCCTTGTTCCGCATCGCGCAGGAAGCGATCAACAATGCCGTGCGCCATGCCGCCCCGCTGGCGATCATGGTGGGGCTCGAAGCCGATGACGAGCAGCTATCGATTGAAATCTCCGACGATGGGGCTGGCCTTGCCAAGGCGCGAGGACGGATCGGCGGCGGCATCGACAATATGAAGACCCGCGCGCGGCTGATCTCGGCGCGCTTCACGATCGGCCCCGGCCATAACAATCGCGGGACCGCGGTGCGCGTCGTGCTGCCGCTGGCGCCGAACGGCCCGGCGGGCGAGCCAGACTGAGGAGAAAGACACGATGAAAGTTCTGATCGTCGAGGACGACCCGCTGCACCGGTCCTACCTGCACGAGGCTGTTAACGCCGCCCTGCCGGAATGCGACACGGTGATCGAGGCGGAGAACGGAACCGTCGGTGAGAAGCTCGCCCGCGACCACAAGTCGGCGCATATCGTCATGGATCTGCAGATGGCGAGCCGCAACGGCATCGAGGCGGCGCGCACGATCTGGAAGGAACGGCCGGAGACCCGCATCCTGTTCTGGTCGAATTATTCGGATGAGGCTTATGTGCGCGGTGTCTCGCGCATCGTGCCGGATGGCGCCGCCTATGGCTATGTGCTGAAATCCGCCTCCGACGAGCGGTTGAAGCTTGCGCTGCGCTCGATCTTCATCGAGAGCCAGTGTGTCATCGACCGCGAGGTGCGTGGTCTGCAGCAGAAGAGCCTCGGCCAAACCAACGGCTTCACCGATTCCGAATACGAGATCCTCGTCGACATAGCCCTCGGTCTGACTGACCGGGCGATCGCCAAACGCCGGAGCCTGTCGCTGCGCAGCGTGCAGAACCGCCTGCAGCAGCTCTACGACAAGCTCGACGTATATCAGACGGCTGGCGACGACCACGAGGACGGCCGCTTCAATCTCCGCGCCCGCGCTGTCACGATTGCTTTCTTGCGTAAACTTCTGAATTACAGCGCTCTAGAACGAGCTGAGGCGGAGCTGCAGGAATGGCTTGATGGAAAGTAATTTCCCGAAGAGATCGGCGACATAGGCGAGCTTTTCTTTTGGGGCGCAGCCGTTTCAGGGCTCCTGCTTGACGCTGGATACACTCGACATCAAAATCGCGGTTTCGAAGGTGAGCCGGCTGTAGTGCTTTCACATCGTTGCTCGCCTCAAAGGATCGACCGACGCCGCTGGTCGCAAGCTTGCGAGGCAACGCAGTGAATAAATTGTTCTCAGCCGGTTCTTCCAGCGACGGCCCATCCCCGCGCTGGAAGTTCCCGTTGCTGAGCAACCGGCGCTCGTTACGTCGGTCAGCGCTGTTGGTACTCGCCATGGTTGTTGCAACCATTGCCGTTTCTTACATGGACATCCGCCGATCCGAAGCTCCGACCGAAGATTTTGAAGATCGAGCGCCCAACAAGGCTGCCCCTTCCGCACGCTTAGCCGTCCGCTCTGATCCGGCTGCTTCTTCTCCTCGTCCGACGATATCGATATCGCGGCATCTGATGGAGCTCCCAAAGCTCGACCTGGCAAGTCAGTTTCTGCGGATGTGGTTGGTCTCGGGCGCCAATATTTGCGGCGCTCTTCGAGAGGCGGGCATAGAGGTGAGCGAATGGAAAGCCGCATCGATGCGCAATCGCGATTATGAGTGTTATTTTCAGCGCATCTATGAACGGGACGAGGCGCGGCCGCTCAGCTCGACCTTCCTCAGGGTTCGTGGAGATGAGACGGGTAATATTGTTGAGATCCGCGCCAAGATCGTCGGACCGAAGATTGATGCTGAGGGACTTCTCGCCCCTGAAGTGCTGCGCATTTTCGAGATCATTGTGAAGCAGGCGTGCTGGCGAGATTTTGAAGATGCGCTTGCGTCGATCCAAAGCCTTCGCGATGTCGAAGCCGAACGATTCGGCTCTTATCTCAGCTTCACGCGCGAAGCCGGCAGCGAAAACAGATTTAGTTTTGCTCTAGGCCTCAAGGCAGCTCCAGGTTCGCAGGCAAGAACCAGGGCGTATTTTTCGGCAGACCGCTGGCTGGCCACGACGGATCCGCGCATCCCGCGGACATCATCCGCATCGATCGCAACGGCGCGTTCAGATCAGCCAATGGCACTCAATGGCGGAGCAAGTGCCGGCTCCGATTCAAAACCAAGCCGAAACTGCGGCTGAGCTTCAAAGCCCCCAGCTTTGTGAGTAGGGAAGGTGCACCCGCTTCGGATATGGCGCGCCAGCGGATCAGCGCGACAGGCTGGCTGCCGGTCGAAAAGCGTCGGCTCGGGCGGCACAGTTCTCGACGACGAAATCCACGAAAGCGCGGACTTTGCGCGAAAGCTGGCGATTGGACGGCCAGACAAGCGAGAGTGAACCGAAGGGCACCATGAAGGAGGTGAGGACGGGGATCAGGCTTCCCGCTCGCATGTGCGATGCCGCGACATGGACGGGCAGGTGGGCGAGGCCCAAACCATCCCGTGCTGCCCGCAGCCCTGCATCCGTGTTGTTGAATGTTAGGCTTTTCGGCAGAAGCAGTCGCTCGTACGGCGCGCTGAAGGCCCAGGGCGCGACGCGACCGCTGGATGGATATTTGAAGTGAATGCAGGCATGCCTGAAGAGATCGCCCGGCGTCTCAGGCCGTCCACGGCGCTCGAAATAATCGGGACTGCCGCACACGACGAAATGCTGATCGCTGAGATGGCGGGCGATCAGCCGCGCATCGGCAAGTTCGCCGCTGCGCACCACGACATCCAGACCTTCCGCAACCAGGTCTATGACCCTATCTTCGAAATCCACATCCAGCTCGATCTCCGGGAAGCGCTCGGCAAAGGCCGGCAGCATCGGCATCAGCAGATGATGCCCGACGATATGTGGGACGCTGACGCGCAGGCGCCCCCTCGGGCTTTCCCGGCTTTTCGACAGGGTTGCCTCTACGTCCTGCATATCGTCGATGATGCGTTTGTAGCGCTCGTAGAGAACAGCCCCTTCCTCGGTCAGGCTGATGCTGCGGGTCGTTCGGTTGAAGAGCCGCACGCCGAGCCGGCTTTCCAGACGCGCCACCGCCTTTCCAATCGCAGACGGCGAGACGCCGGCAATGCGCGCGGCTGCGACATAACTCTGCTGTTCGGCCGCATGAACGAAGGCGAAGACGCTCGCGAGACTATCCATGGCAAAATCCCATTGGAGATATTTTGTCCTTTATGTAATTCCACGCACCGGAATTGATCAACATTGCGTAACAAATATCCTTTGTCTCGAAAGCTGGAAGGATGGGCCTGCCGAGATCAAGGAGTGGATGGCATGCGGGACTACGCGAAAGAATTACCGGAGCACAGGACAAGATACATTGGCGAGAACGACCTGTTCCTGGAAATCTTTCCTGGGAACAACCGCCTGGATGAGGCCGATCGACCGCCCCTGCTTTTCATTCATGGCGCCTTCACCGGCAGCTGGATGTGGAGCAAATATATTCCGCACTTCATGGCGGCGGGATGGGACTCCTACTGCATCAATCTGCGAGGTCATTACAAAAGCCGGTCGGTGGATTTTACGACGGTCGAATTCGAGCACTATCTGGACGACGTTCGTGAGGCTATTTCCGCTATCGCCGAGCAACGTGCTGCCGCTCCTGCCGTAATCGGCTTCAGCATGGGCGGAATTCTCAGCCAGAAACTGGCGGAAAGCGTTGGCATTGCCGGGCTGGTGCTGATCGATTCCAGCATCTCCAGGCAGGTGCATGACGAGGTGCCTTACCAGGATCTTGCGCCTAAGATACCTGGCGTCATTATTCCCGCGCCGGTGCGTGACGAGCAATCCAGCCCCGACGAAACTCCCGACGATATCGCCTTCCAGCGGAAATACCTGTCCATGGAATCCGCCAGAGCCTTCGGTGCCTTTTCCTTTCATTTTGGAGCCGAGGGGATTTCCGTCGACGGCGGCAAGATCACCTGCCCCAGCCTGGTCATCTCGGCTGTCAATGACGAAGTCGCCGACCGGCGAGGGCAGGCGATGGCGCGGCACATCGGCGGCGAGTATCTTGGTCTCTGGGGCACGACGCATACCGGCTTGCTGGTCGGGCAGAGATATTACGAACCCGTCAGCCGCATCATCAGTTGGCTCACGCGCTTCGATGAAGAGGGAATTCAGCCCTCGAGGCCGAGGCTCGCCAGCAGGCGGCCCACATAAGCTTCCAGGCCGCCGACCATATCGAAGCGATCGGGATCACGCAGCCACAGCATCTGCAGACCGTCCATCACGGCGATCAACTCGGCGGCGGTGGCCTTGCTGTCGATCCCTTTGTCGATCGAGCCATCGGCGATCGCCCGCTCGAAGGTCGCGGCGATATCGTTCTGCATCTCCGTGGTGCGAGCGAGAAACCACGCCTTGGCGGGGTGGTCCTTCATCAGGCTCTCGGCATTCAGAATGGCGAAGGCTCGGATGACCTCGATCATTCCGGCATTGCGGCGAAAGATTTCGACCATGCCTTTCAGCAGGCCGCGGAGATCGGAGCGATAATGCCCGATAAAATCGGCGCTATCGAGGTCGCGCTTGGCGAGGATGGCGAGCAGCAGATCGACCTTGGTCGGAAAATGGTGCAACAGGCCGGGCAGCGACAGGCCGACATCCCGGGCGATATCGCCGATCGCGGCATTCTGGTAGCCGTCTTCGGCAAAGCGCCGCATCGCCGCCGCCAGGATCTCTGCGCGGCGCTCTTCTCCCTTGCGCGAACGGCGCCGTCGCTTCTCGTCCTGTTCCACCTTCTGCTCTGCCATCGTTTCTCCCGTCGGCCTCTTTTAAATGCAATACGCCGTTCCGCAATGCTCCGGCCGATATCTCCTCTGCTTCCTTCCTACATCAGGTCCGTCAGCTTGACATCTTAAAAATACCGAGTAATCGGTAGGTTTAACAGGCGCGATGCTCGCGGTCTTTTGGGGAGGTTCGCATGATCGATTCCATTCTCGACAGGATGACGCTCGAAGAGCAGGTCTCCTTGCTGTCGGGCGCCGATTTCTGGACGACCGTGCCCGTCGAGCGTCTCGGCGTGCCGAAGATCAAGGTGACGGACGGGCCGAACGGCGCCCGCGGCGCGGGCTCGCTGGTCGCCGGCGTCAAGGCGACCTGCTTTCCCGTGGCCATCGCGCTCGGCGCCAGCTGGAATCCGGATCTCCTCAGGCAGATGGGCGCTTCCCTTGCGCGCCAGGCCAAGAGCAAGGGAGCGGCCGTGCTGCTCGCGCCGACAGTGAATATCCACCGCTCCGGTCTCAACGGCCGCAATTTCGAATGTTATTCCGAAGATCCGATGCTGACATCAGAACTCGCCGTCGCTTATATCGAGGGCGTGCAGAGTGAGGGTGTTGCCGCAACGATCAAACACTTCGCCGGCAATGAATCCGAGATCGAGCGGCAGACCATATCGTCAGACATCGACGAGCGGACGCTGCGCGAAATCTACCTTCCGCCCTTCGAGCAGGCGGTGCGCCGCGCCGGCGTGATGGCCGTCATGTCCTCCTATAACCGCCTCAATGGCACCTATACGAGCGAGCATCACTGGCTGCTGACCAAGGTACTGCGTGAGGAATGGGGCTTCGACGGCATCGTCATGTCCGATTGGTTCGGCTCGCATTCGACAGCCGAGACGATCAATGCCGGCCTCGATCTCGAAATGCCCGGCCCGGCGCGCGACCGCGGCGAGAAATTGGTTGCAGCCGTGCGCGAGGGCAAGGTGGAAGCAGCGACGGTGCGTGCGGCAGCACGACGCATGTTGCTGCTGCTCGAGCGGGTCGGCGCATTTAGGAGCAAACCCGATCTTACGGAGCGGGCGGTTGACTTGCCGGAAGATCGGGCGCTGATCCGGCGTCTCGGCGCCGAAGGCGCGGTGCTCCTCAAGAACGACGGCATGCTGCCGCTTGCCAAGACGTCGCTCGACCGGATCGCCGTCATCGGACCGAATGCCGTCACCGCTCGCGTCATGGGCGGCGGCAGCGCGCAGATCGCGGCGCATTATACGGTGAGCCCGCTCGAAGGCATTCGCGCGGCTCTTTCCAATGCCAACAGCGTCAGCCATGCCGTCGGCTGCCGCCACAACCGCCTGATCGACGTGTTCAAGGGAAAGATCACCGTCGAATATTTCAAGGGGCGCGGCTGCAAGGGCGATCCGCTTCATGTGGAGACCGTCGACAAGGGCGAGTTCTTCTGGTTTGAGCTGCCGTCGGGCGAACTCGACCCCGCCGATTTCTCGGCCCGCATGGTGATGCAATATGCGCCGGAGGAGAGTGGCGAACATATCTTCGGCATGACCAATGCAGGGCTGGCGCGACTCTTCGTCGACGGCCGATTGACCGTCGACGGCCATGAGGGCTGGACGCGCGGCGAGAATTATTTCGGCACCGCCAATGACGAACAGCGCGGCGGGGTGAGCCTGGAAGCGGGCCGGTCCTACGAAATCGCTGTCGAATATGAACCGGCCATGGCGAGCGAGGAGGGCATCAACCTTATCGCCATCCGCTTCGGTGTCGAAAAGCCGCTCGGCGACGCCGATATCGAGGCCGCCGTCGAAAGCGCCCGCAATGCCGACGTGGCGCTGCTCTTCGTCGGCCGCGACGGCGAGTGGGACACGGAGGGACTTGATTTGCCCGACATGCGGCTGCCGGGCCGGCAGGAGGAGCTGATCGAGAAGGTCGCCGCCGCCAACGCCAACACCGTCGTCGTGCTGCAGACCGGCGGTCCCATTGAGATGCCTTGGCTCGGCAAGGTCCGCGCCGTGCTGCAGATGTGGTATCCCGGCCAGGAAGTCGGTAACGCCGTCGCCGACGTGTTGTTCGGCGACGCCGAGCCGGGCGGCCGCCTGCCGCAGACCTTCCCGAAAGCGCTTGCCGACAATTCCGCCATCACAGGCGATCCTGCCGTTTATCCCGGTAAGGACGGGCATGTGCACTATGCCGAAGGCGTCTTCGTCGGCTACCGCCATCACGATATCAGCGCCGTCGAACCTCTCTTCCCCTTCGGCTTCGGCCTTAGCTATACCCGCTTCCGTTGGGGCGAACCGCGACTCTCCGCAGGAGAAATGGATCCTGAAGGCATAACCGTCAGCATTGACGTCACCAATACAGGCGACCGGCCAGGCTCGGAGCTGGTTCAGCTCTATGTGCGCTCGCCGTTAGCCAAAGTGGAACGGCCGGACAAGGAACTGCGCGCCTTCGCAAAGCTGTCGCTGCAACCCGGCGAAACAGGCACGGCCGTCATGAAGCTTCTGCCGCGCGATCTGGCCTATTTCGATATCGAGGCCGGCGCCTTCCGGGCCGAACCGGGTGGTTATCAGCTGGTCCTGGCGGCGAATGCCGCCGACACAAGATCCGTGATCCACCTGCCGTCGCCAGCCGGCTACGTGCTGCCACCGTCGATCGCATGACCCACGTCGAAACGGTCAGGCGTCATCGATTTAGGTGAATGAAAACAGTGCTCAAGAGCTTTTCCGGCCTGCCGGATGAAGCAGGCTGAAATTTTAGATTCTCCTCTTGAATCGAAAATCGTGCGAAACCAGATCATTTTCGTCGGCAGCGCAAAAGCGGGCCGATGAGTAGTGCGGAGACGCAGGTTTGCGACGCGTCTCCATCCCATGTTGCTTTACGGAGGATATGGCTATGAGAAACGAACTTGACTTCGCCCCCCTTTATCGGTCCAGCATCGGCTTCGACCGTGTCTTCAATCTCCTGAACAATGCGCAGCGCCTGCAGGCGATTGATGCCTGGCCGCCCTACGACATCGTCAAGACGGGCGAAGACGACTATCGCATCCAGATGGCAGTGGCCGGCTTCGCCGAAGGCGACCTCGACATCACCCAGGAGCGGAACGTTCTTCTGGTGAAGGGGCAAAAGGCGGCCGACGGAAAGGACGGCGAATATCTGCATCGCGGCATCGCCGGGCGCGCATTTGAACGGCGCTTCGAACTCGCCGATCACGTCAGGGTCGAGAATGCCTCGCTGAGGCATGGTATTCTCTCGATTGCGCTGAAGCGTGAAGTGCCCGAAGCCATGAAACCGCGCAAGATCGTTATCGGTGACGGCTCCTTTCAGCAGGCGCCTCTTCAGATCGAATCCGAGCGTCAGGTGGCTTAAGGAGAGCCTCTCCATGAAGTCCCGGATAAAGCCGTTCATCGTAGAGATCAGGAAACGTCGCGGAAGCAGCGCAAAAAACGCGGCAAAGTCTCTGTTTTCGAAATCGTTAGGCAAGCTCCGCAGCGCGGACGCGGTTTCTGAAGCGCGATCCTGAACAGGGCTTCCATGTCAATCGGGGCCGGCGCCATGTGGCCGGCCCTTGTGCACGAACGAGGTGGACTGAGTTTGTTCTCCCCTCGAACTCTCTTGCCGCAAATCCCGGCCTAACAAGCTTGGCCCTCCGTTCGGCCCTCCTGCAGGTCCACCTGCAATCAGACTGCATCAGGCTGGGTGCGCAGATTGGTGACAACGCGCCGGTTCTGCACCTTGCAGGAGCGCTCTGTGCAGTCGCGGACTTCGCGGTCGCTGCCGTAGCCCTTGGCCCACATGCGCTTGGGGTCCACGCCCTTCGAGGCCAGATAGGCCATCGCCGCATCGGCCCGTTTCTGCGAGAGCGTCTGCATTTTGGAGGCGGAGCCGGAGTCGTCGGCAAAGCCCTGAAGCTTGAGCAGCCAGGTCGGGTTCTTGTTGAGCCAGGCCGCCTGATTATCCAGAGTGGCCATGGCGACGGAATCGAGCGCGGCGGAGTCCTGCTTGAAGTAGATCCGTCGGCCGACATTAAGAATGAAATCCTCCTCGCTGCCCAGCGCGACATTCTCGAAGCCGGGGGCGGGGTCGTTGGTCTGGCCGGTCATCGGCACCGCGGCGGGTTCTTCCAGGGAGGCGACCTCGGTGGTGGAGCAGGCGGCGAGCGCCAAGAGCATGGCTGCGCCGGCAAGGCGCTTGGTGTATCCGATCATCGCAGACATAGGGGTGATATTCCTCATTCGACCGGAGTTGTTTCGCTAACCTGCGTGGCGCCCTCAGCCTGGTCGGCAATATGCGGCAGAACCTGTACAGCAGTGCCGATGGGGCAGCGCTGATAAAGATCGATGGCGTCTTCATTGAACATGCGGATACAGCCGCTGGAGGCATCTTTGCCGATGCTCCATGGCTCCAGCGTGCCGTGGAATCGATAGCCGGTGTCGACGCCGTCGCGATGCAGATACATGGCGCGGGGGCCAAGCGGGTTCTTCGGTGAGCCACCCGCGACGAATTCCGGCAGTTCGGGATGGCGCTTGCGCATCTCCGGCGGCGGCGTCCAACGCGGCCAGAGCGATTTGGCGTCGATGGTGGCGCGGCCAAACCATTTGAAGCCTTCGCGGCCGACCCCGACGCCATAACGGATGGCGGTCTTGTTCTCCATGATCAGATAGAGAAAATGGTGCCTTGTATCGACGACAACGGTGCCGATCGGCTCGCTGCTGAAATATTTGACGACCTGGCGATGCCAGCGCCTGTCGATTTTGGCGAAATTGGTGCTGCGAAACGTCACGCCGTTGTCGATGGCTGGGCCGTCGAAATAAGAAGCTGCCGCGGCGGCTGCCGGTTTGCTGACGGCGCCGGTCCCAAGCAACGCCAATCCACCGAGCATAATACTCCTGCGGGTCCACACCATCGGCTAAATCCCCCCTGAAAGCCAACAAGCGAAGTGCAGTAAACCAGATTTTTTATTTGCCTCAATAGAAAACTCCTCTCCCTACCAAGATCGATAGAGAATCTAGGGTCGCCTGATGCTGTATTGCTTCGGTCGTTACTCCGGGCGGGAGAATGTTATGCCGACTGCGTACGGATCCGGAAATCGACAGGAGGCGCGGCGGGAGCCTGAATCGCAGGTGCCCGTGCCAGCGTTCCAGTGTCGATGCTGCGTGCAACCTCTTCGCGAACGGCCGTCACCGCCAGATCATCGAATAAAAGATGACAAAAATAATCACCTTATGTTGACAAGCTCTATTTCGCTCCATAGGTTCCGCCCGCATCCGTGACGTAGGGACCAAGCAATGGCGCGTGTTTTTTTGAATGTTTCTAATAATGTATCGCGAATTTACAGAGACAGCCTTTTTGCGACGACCGCGATCGTCCTGATCGGCATTGCAGCATCGCCGGCCGCCGCCCAGAGCGCCTCCGCAGGTGACACCGCGACGACACTGGAGCCGATCGTCATTCAAGGTGCAGCCTCTGATAGCAAGACCGACCGGACGTCGGTCGCCGCCAAGAACAGCGCGAGTGCGACCAAGATCAGCACGCCGCTCGTCGAGACGCCGCGTTCGATCTCGGTCACCACCGAGAAGGAAATCGAGCAGCGCGGCGCGCAGTCGGTCATCGAGGCGGTTCGTTATACGGCCGGCGTGACGACCGGACCGAACGGCTTCGATCCGCGTTTCGACCAGATCTACATTCGCGGCTTCAACATCACGACCGTCGGAGACTTTCGTGACAGCCTGCGCCAGCCCTATATCAATTACGGCATGTTCCGAACCGATCCCTATCAGCTGCAGCGCGTCGAGGTGATTAAAGGACCGGTTTCGGTTCTCTATGGCGCGGGATCGCCGGGCGGCCTCGTCAATAAGATCTCGAAGCTTCCGACCGAGGAGCCGATCCGCGAAGTCGGCATCACCTACGGCACCAAGGATCGGGTGCAGGGAATGTTCGATTTCGGTGGGCCGATCAGCGAAGACAACGACGATTTCCTCTACCGCATCGTCGGCCTCGCCCGGCGGGGCGACACCAATTTCGACATTGCCGACGACCGCTACTTCCTGGCGCCGTCCTTTACCTGGAAGCCAGACGAGGGCACGACCTTCACGGTGTACGGTCTGGCGCAGTCGGACGAGACCGACTCCAACGTCGGCGCGATCACGACCTTGGACGGGAAGATCCACGAGCTCAGGGAGAGCGATCCCGACTACGACTACCAGAAGGTCAAGCAGCAGCAGGTCGGCTATCAGTTCGAGCATGAATTCGACTACGGCCTGACCTTCCGGCAGAACCTGCGCTATTCGCATCTCGATCTGGAGGCTCGCTATCTCGGCGTGACCAGCTGGACCGGGACTGTCGCGCATCGTGGCACAAATGCGATCCGCGACGAAATGAACGTTTTCCAGGTCGACAACCAGCTCGAAGCGAAGTTCGACACGGGCCCGTTGGCCCATACGATGCTGTTCGGGCTCGACTACACCAATCTCCAGTCGAGCTTTGGCTACGGCGCCGGCGCTGCCGATCCGGCGTTCGACTTCGATATCGCCAATCCGACCTATGGTGTCTCGGGCGCCACGCCGGACTACAGCATCCTGGCTTCCGACGCCGACATGCGGCAGGTCGGCATTTATGCGCTGGACCAGATCGAGGTCGGAAATTGGCGGTTCAACCTCGGCGGCCGGCAGACCTGGGTGAACCAGACGCGCGATGCGACTTTGCCCGCGGTCAGCTCGGAGGAGGTCGATAAGAACGCCTTCTCCTGGCAAGCCGGTGCCCTCTATCTCTTCGACAACGGCATTGCTCCCTTCGTCTCCTACGCCACCTCGTTCGATCCGGTGACCAACCGTTCGACCTCAGGCAAGATCCTGGCGCCGACAGAGGGTGAACAGTACGAGGTCGGTGTGAAATACCAGCCGCCGGGCTCCGACATCCTGCTGTCGGCCGTTGCCTATCACATCGTCGAAAAGAACAAGCCGGTGCTGGTCGACCCGCTGTTGTTTGCCTATGGATCGATCGGTGAGGTGACCGGAAAGGGTATCGAACTGGAAGCCCGCGCGGCGGTAGCCGATGGCTGGGATCTTATTGCGGCCTACACCTACAACCATTCAGAAGTGACGGGAGGCGGCGAAAACGAGGGCAATACGCCAGCCCTCACACCTTCGCATGTCGCCAGCCTCTGGGCCAACTACACGTTCCAGGAAACCAACCCCTTCCATGGCCTTTCCGTCGGCGCGGGTGTTCGTTATGTCAGCGAGAATTGGACGGATACGGCGAATACGTCAAAGAACCCCTCGAGCTTCTACATCGACGCGTCCGCCGCTTATGATTTCGGCGCGGTCGACAAGAAATACGAAGGCCTGACTGCGGCCTTCAATATCCGCAACATCGCCGATGAACGCGATACCGTTTGCAACGAGGGCTTCTGCTACCTCGGCCAGGGTCGCAACATGACCGGCACCCTGAAGTATCGGTGGTAGCACCATGGCGGCGGAGATGAACGGGGCGGGCTCACGCCCTTCGATCGCCGATCATCCTGTCGCCCACCAAGCCGTCGACCTCGACGGCTTGGTGGGCGATGGCCCGTTCGCCTATTGCCGCGGGAAGCTGCTTGCCTCTCCGCCGCCGGCCGGGATTGTCATTCCCTGCAGGGATCTTGGCGACCGGGACGTCTTTGACGGCATCATCGCGCGCTATTCCGAAAAATTCCCGGGCAGCGACCGCCGCGCGATCGTCTCCATGTGGACGCTCTATTATTTCAGCATGCTGACGATCGCGCCGACCGTCCATATGTTGGTAAACCGCATCGCGCTGCCGCTGGAGATGGACCGGCTGTCGCTGATCTGCAGTGAGCAGACAGGTGAACCGGAAGCATTCGTGATGTCCGATCGGCCGGAGGCTGCGGCCGATCCGGCTGCCGAGCTTCACCGGCTGATGCTCGGCCATGCCGAACCGATCATCGCGGCGATCGCGGCCAATGCAGGCGTGGCGCCGAAGCTTCTCTGGAACAATGCCGCGGCATATCTTTCCTGGATCCTGAAAGAGATCGCCCACCGCCACGAGCCCGCTCTCGTCGAAGGCGGTCTGGCGCTGCTTGACGAAGCCGCATGGCCATGCGGCCGGCGCAATCCGATGTTCGGCATGATCCGCATCGCGCGCCAGCAATGCGGCCTCGAATTTGCTCGCCGCAAAGTCTGCTGCCTGCGCTATAACCTGCCCGGCGTCGGCGGCTGCGGGGAAGCCTGCCCGCTGCCGGACGGGCGGCATTGAGGCACCCTCATCAGAACTGCGCACAAGTTAGCTCACATGGTGCGAGAGAAGCATGGTGTTTCCAGGACTTGAGAAAAGCGGGGAAACGCTCCGGCAACCAAGCCGCGTCAGATTTGTGATGCTCAGGACCCTCAGACGGTCCGATTGCCTTGCCACCTTGGCGACTTTTAGTATGCCTTTCAAAAGACACCAGGCAAGGAAGCACGAAATGGCCATTGCTCATTCCGAATGGTTACCCGCCATTCGCGAAATCGATCCGAATGTTGCAGTGTGTGCAATAGGAGACGTTCATGGATGCGCCGAGCTTCTGGCGGAGATTCATTTTGGGCTTGCCCGGGAAATTGACCTGATCGCGCCAAACGCCGCTCATTGTATCCATTTGGGCGATCTGATTGATCGCGGTCCGGAAAGCATACGTGCTCTGAAACTGGCGATGGACGGTATTCCCGGCGTTGAGAGCCACACGCTCTTGGGTAACCATGAACACCGCCTGCTTCAACTGCTCGAAATGTCAGATGCTGGGATGATGGAACGCTGGTTGAAGAACGGTGGAGTAGAGTTTTTTGAGGAATTGAGTGTCGATCCGACTGGCCCCTGGGAACAGGCGATGACAAAGGAGCTGGGCGAGCAGCTTATGGGATGGCTGTGCTCTTTGCCTCTGAAACTGCAGTTTGAAAAGCTGCTCTTCGTTCATGCGGGCCTAGACCCTCACATGCCGCTAGAATGTCAGGATGCCGAGACGCTCGCATGGATTCGCGAGCCTTGGCTGTCTTCGGAGGGACCATATGAGAATGGTCTGGCTGTCATTCATGGTCATACACCGATTGCCAAGGCCGCCCTTGGTAACCCGCATAAAATCAATCTGGACACAGGTGCCTGTGAAACGGGTGTTCTCAGCGCACTGCTAATCTATGGCGATAAAATGAAGCTTTTGCAGACCGGCAATTAACGGGTCTGGCGTCGTTAAGAATCCTCGCTTTCGGCTGTCGGCGCGGACATATCTCTGTCGTGGGCAGCTTTGACGCGGCTAAGCTCCAAGCCAGCTCGTCATGCCCGCCGCCGCAGCACGATCAGCAGCATCGGGGCTCCGACCAGGGCCGAGATCAAGCCGGCCGGCACTTGATAAGGGAAGGCGAGCATACGGCCGGCCCAGTCGGCGATGACGAGCAGGGTTGCGCCTATGAGGGCGGCGGCGAGAAGCTGGGTGGAAGGCCGGCGAAGGCCGAGACCGTGGGCGAGGTGCGGCGCCATCAACCCGATGAAGCTTAAGGGGCCGACAACAAGTGTGGCGGCTGCCGTCATGATCGCCGAGAGCCCGAACAGCACCGCGCGGGTGGGGACGATCCGGAGGCCGAGCTCGCCTGCTGCCTCCGGCCCGAGCTGCAGCAGCGCCAGCCATCGGCTGGCGAGAAAGGCGGCGATGAGGCAGGCCAGCGCAATCGACAGGGCGCTTGCGGCAACCGCATTGTCGACGAAATAGGTCGAGCCCGCCATCCAGCGGATGAGCGCAAGGCCACGGGGATCGCCGCTTGCGGCAAGGACGCCGATCCCGGCGTCGAGCATTGCGCCGAAGGCGATGCCAGCGAGAAGAACGCGGTTCGGACCGAAGCCCGAACGGGCGCTCAAGAGGAAGATCAACAGCAGTACGCAGAGCGCTCCGCCGCCGGCAAACGCAAGCTGGACCGTCAGCCCCGGCGCGGCAAAAGCGAACATAGCGGCTGCGACACCGAGCGTCGCCCCGGCCGATACGCCGAGCACCTCGGGGCTTGCCATTTCGTTTCCGGTCAGCCGCTGCAGGATCAGCCCCGTCACGCCGAGCACCGTTCCGGCACCGAACGCTGCGGCGACTCGCGGCAGGCGGAGGGGGAGGGTTTCGCCCCATGAGGCGGCGGGCAGCCAGGCCCAGTTTCCGTCGGGTGCACGGCCAAAGAAGATCGCGACAATCGCCAGTGCGACAACGGAGGCGAGCAGCACGACGAGGGGGGACGCTTTGCTGCTGACCGCGAGCCGTGGGGAGGTCATGGCGGGCAGCGTGCGTGAGGCTGTCGCAAGGCGTGGCAGAAGCGCAATCAGGATCGGCCCGCCGAGCAATGCCGTCACCGCCCCCGTCGGCACGAAATCACCGGGAGCAAGAAGCTTAATGGTCTCGTCCGTCAGGAGGAGAAGGCCGGCGCCGGCGATGGGTGACCAGATCAACTGGCTGAGGATGCGTCTGGCGCCGGCCAGCCGGACGATCTGCGGGGCGACCAGCCCGATGAAGCCGATGACGCCGACGGCGCTGGTGACGAGAGTGCTCAGCGCAATCGCGATCGCCAGGATGAAGCCCCGCGCCCATTTGATCGGCAGGCCGAGGCTGGTCGCGCCGGCATCGCCGAGCTGGCTCAGCGCCAGCGGCCGTGTGGCGAGAAGGGCAAGGGCGGCGAGCAGCGCGACCTTCGGCAACAGCGATAGCGGGATCGCCCAGCTTTGCTGCGAGAGCGATCCGGCGCCCCAGATGAAGATCCCCGAGAGATATTGATCGTTCATAAGAATGAGGATCGCCGCCGCTGCCCCGCACCAGAGGCCGATGATCATGCCCGAGAGGATGAGGGAAAAGGGCGAAAAACCGTGCCGGGCGCTGATCGAAAAGATCGCGAGGGCTGCAGCGGCACTTCCCGTCAGTGCGACCGCGTCTCGGCCCCATCCCGCCAGCGAGGGAAAGGCGAGCATGACGGATACCAGCGCCAGATTGGCGCCGGCTGAGACGCCGAGTGTCGTCGGCGAGGCCAGCGGATTGCGCAGCACCTGCTGCAGGATCGTTCCCGAGAGTGCGAGCGCGGCTCCCGCGATCAGCGCCGTCGCCATGCGCGGCAGCGTGGAATAGACAAGCAGAAGGTGCTGGGCGTCGTAACCGCCTGTCGTTTCGAGATGCGGCAGCGCCGGCAGGAGATCGAGGACCGCCAGGCTGATGCCTGAAAACAGCAGCAGCGCCGCAAGTGCCGGCGCGCCGAAGCGGGAATATTGAGGCTTCATCAGGCGGCAGTCTCCAGAACATCGACCATCAGGGTCGAAAAGCGCAGCGCTTCCTGGACCATTCCAAACATCAGGACGCCTGGAACGACCGAGATCCGCTGCCGCCGGACGAAGGGCAGGCTGGTCCAGAGCGGGCTTTCGGAAAGCCGGGTCAGGACATCGGGCGGAAGCAGCGGCGACACGACGACGAGGTGGCCTTCTTCATCGAGTTCGGCGAGCTGCTCCAGGCCGATCGTCTGAAATCCCCAGTAGCTCGCCTCGCCCTTCCAGGCATTCTCCAGGCCGATGCGTCTCATGGCGCCGCCGTAAAGCCCGGGGCCGCTATAGATGCGCGCATGCCTTTGGTCGATGAAATTGATGACGGCGACAGGCGGTGCGGACACGCTTTTCACCCGCTCGCGCAACCGCTCGAACGTGGCATCGGCATGGGAGAGAAACGCCTCCGCTTCCCGCTGTCGCCCGATCATAGCGCCGAGACGCAGCGTTTCGGCGTAGGAGCGGTCGAGCGCATCGCCGTTCTCGGCATAGACGGTGAAAGTCTCCACGGGCGCGATGCGGGAGAGCTTTTCATCCAGCGCCGCCAGGAAAAGCGTGCTGAGGATCAGCGATGGCCGGAGGCTGGTGAGGACTTCGAGATTGATCTCCGACGTGGTGCCGACATCGACGACGCCTGGCGGCATAGACGGCTCGACAACCCATTCCGACCAGTTCCTGAGCGAGGCGATCGCACGCGGCACGCTGCCGAGCGCCAGCATCGTCGATGCCAATCCGTAATCGAGCGAAACGACGCCGTCATCGCCGGCGTGCACAATGACGGGCGCGCCCGCTATCGCCAGCGCGCCCAGAAGAAAGTCCCGTCGTCTCAAAGCGCGGTCTCGCTCGGCTGATTTCCGGCGAGCGGCTTGACCATGAATAGGCACGGATGATCTTCATGCCGGAGCTTGGCAAACACCTCCGCTCTGACGAAGCCGTTCCGGTCATAGAAGCGCCGCGTCGCCTCGAATTGCGGTTCGTCGCGGCCGCGCGGCGCCAGCGTCTTGACCGTCAGCAGCCGGGCGCCCGATTGATGGGCGAAACGTTCGGCCGCATCGACGAGATGCCGCCCGGCGCCGCGGCCGTGATATGCGGGCCGGGTCGCAATGAGCGCGATCTCGACGGCATCAGGCAGGTGCGGTTTCAAGGCGATCAAGGCGGTAACGACGTCCGCTTCGATATAGCCGAACACCGGCAGGTCCTCGACCGCCTCGGCGCTTGCCTCGATGACTTCGGGTTCCGAAAACCACTCCGGCAAAGCCCCCATGATCGATCGGCAGAGCTCCGCCTTGCCGGTCAGAATCTCGACTGTTCGTCCCATTTTTTTCTCGCCTTCGTTCGGTCGATTTAAACTTGACTCCTGTTATCACCTTAAAATAGACACTGCAATCACATCGTGTAGCTTCCTGCGATAAAGGAATGCCAAGACCGCACCGACCAGCAACGACAGAGCCTGATTTTCCATTTGTAAAAAGGGTACAGGACAATGCGAGCATCGCATCGTGATGTGAACGGAAATGCCGTGGTCAACGCCATGATCGAAAACAAGGATAAGCTCCTCAAAACGGTTGAAAGCGTTGTCAAATCAAGATCATATTCTGAGGATATATTTCAGGATGGAGTGATAAAAGCTTACGGGGTCAAAACCGGCGACATCCGTTGCCCGATCGGTTACGCATTTCGGATGGTGTATAATCTCGCCCTCGACGAGAGCCGCCGACGACGCCAGCAGGTGAACAACTATAGGTCGATCGACCAGGTTCAAGAAATGACGGCGCCCATCCCCACCGTACTCGATCAGCTGGTCGCCGCAGAGACCCTACGAGATGTACTTGCCTCGCTAGAGGCGCTGCCGAAGCGCACCAACGACGCCTTCATCCGCCATCGCCTGAACGGCGTGCCGCAGAAAGATATCGCAGCCGAACTCGGCGTCTCCAGAACCCTCGTCAACTTCATGATCAAGGCGGCGGAGCAGCATTGCCACCTGGCAATCGCCGCGCCCGGCCGCCCCGATCACGAGCGCCTGCGGGTTATTGCCGCTTCGCGGCGTGCAGCGCCTGCTGCAAATCGCTCCACAGCAACTCCGGTTCTTCCAGCCCAACAGCAAAACGGATCGTCTGCTCGCTCACGCCGAACCGGATGAAGGTGGTCATCCGGTCAGGGATCTGCAGCGCGACCTTGGCCGGAACGACCAGCGTTTCCGGTCCTCCCCAGCTGACCCCGAGGCGGATCTCGCGAAGCGCGTTGACGAAGCGCGCTACATCGATATCGGGCGTCAGGTCGAAGGCGAAGAGCCCGGCGTAACCCGAGAGCGTCGCCCGTCCGGGATGATCCTGAAAGGCCGGATGGCGAACGCGCGCGATGTCGGGATGCTGTTTCAACCGATCGGCAAGCAGAAGCCCACTGCGCTCATGCTCCTTGAGGCGCACACGCAGCGTACGCATGCCGCGCAGCAGCAGCCATGCCTCGAAGGGCGCAAGCTTGGCGCCGACATAGGGATAGGACGTCGAGTTGATCTTCGCGATAGCCTCCTTCGTGCCGACGACGACGCCGGCAACCGTATCGCTGTGGCCGCCGAGATATTTCGAGGCGGCGTGGATGACGATATCGACGCCATGCTGGATCGGTTTCTGGAAGAGCGGTGTCGCCCAAGAATTGTCGATGATGGTCGTGACGCCGGCCTCTTTCGCCATGGCCGACAGGGCCACGATGTCCTGTAGCTCGAAGATGAAGGACGATGGGTTTTCCAGATAGAGCAGCTTGGCGCCCGGCAGCGCCTTGCGCACCTCGTCATGGTCGGAAGGATCGACGAAATCCACGGTGACGCCGAGCCTGCCGAGCAGCTTCACCAGAAGGCGGTAGACGTCATTATAGAGGTGGCGGACGGCAACGACCCGGTCGCCCGCTTCCACCAGACTGAGAATGGTCGCTGTGATGGCGGCCGTTCCGCTGGAGAAGGCGCGGCCGTCTTCGGCGCCCTCGAGGCGGCCGACCAGAAGCTCGAATTCGCGGACGGTCGGATTGTCGCCGCGCGAATAGATGAAGTTGCGCGTCCGGCCGGCGAAGACATCCTCCATCGCCTCGTAGCTGTCATAGGTGAAGAGCGACGTCTGGAAGATCGGCGGCGAGACGGCGTTGAATGCCGCCGGATCGACGGGCGTGAAGAGATCGTCGGCGGCCGCATGGGCGCCAAGGTCGCGGGGGCTGAACGACTGGTTCATGATAATCCTCTCATGGACAAAAGCTGGGATGGGGCGAAGAGCGGTCAGATCGTCGGCCGAGCGCTGCCGGAGCGCACTGAGCGATCTCGCCAGGCAGACGCATGACAGCAGGCCGGTCAGCGCCGAGGCCAGGAACATGGCGGCGAGCAGGCCGGAAAAGCCGAAGAAGGGCGGCAGGAGCGCGAGCAGCGGAAAGAGAAGATACCCGTTCTGCGCCAGGCCGACGGCAAGCGCGGCTTTCGGCCTGCCCTGAGCCTGGAAGAGGATCAGCACGGTCTGCCGCAGGCCGAACAGCAGGAACGGAAGATGGGTTGCAATGATTGCCTGGCCGGCGATCGTAAGCACTGAAGCTTCGTCGGTGAAGAACGCGGCAAGGCGCACGGAAAAGATGGTCGCTGCCAGCCCGTAGACGCCGCCGAGGACGCTCGTAACCACGGAAAGCATGCGGGCTGACGCCAGAACCCGGGATATATCCCCGTGGCCCCAGGCAAAGCTCAGGATGGACTGCGCCCCGAGCGAAATGCCGATGACCGGCAGTGCGCCGACCGCAAGCAGCCGCAAGGCGATGCCGACCCCAGCGATACCGTCTTCACCGTGATAGGTGCCGGCGACCGAAAGCATCAAGGCAATCGCGCCAGCCGTTGCGAGGCTCGTCAGTGTCGTCGGTGCGCCCACAGCAAGGACCGGCTTGAGGTGCCTGACATCGGCGAAGCGCCAGGAGAACGTCAGCCGGATCGTCCCGAGCCGTCTTGCGTGGTAGGCGCCGTAGATTGAGAGCGCCACGAGCTGAGAGAGGATGGTTGCCATCGCCACGCCCTGCAGGCCGAGGCCGAAACCGAAGATCATGATCGGGTCGAGGATGATGTTCAGCGCGAAGCAGGCGACCAGCGTCCACATGCTGAAGCGGGCATTGCCCTCGGCGATCGCCAGGAAATCGAGAATGATCTGCGCCATCGTCAGCGGTATCGAGACCGCGATGATGAGGAGATAATGCTGCGCCAGCGGCTCGATCGCTGATGTGGCGCCGAACAGCAGGGCAGAGGGAAAGGCGACGATCGCAACCGCGCTTGCCGCGCCGAAGGCGACGCCGGCGGCAAGGCTGACCGAGGCAAGGGTGCTCGCCCGCGACCGGTCGCCGGCGCCGAGCGCGCGTCCGACCTCGGTCGCGACACCAACGCCGATGCCTTCACCGAAAGCGGCGACGAGCATGAGGACCGGCAGCACGATCATGATGGCGGCGATCTGGTCTTCGCCGATCATGCCGACGAAGACCATGTTGATCGTGTGATGCGCGGCATTGATCGACAGGCCGAACATGGCGGGCAGCCCGAGCCGCAGCAGCAGCCTGAACAACTGCGTGCTGGCAAGATCTTCCGGCGCAAGCCGCCGCTTCCGCAGGTTGCCGCTCGTCTCGCTCATATCGTTCATGATGCCGGCACCCAGAGATGATCGCCGAAGAAGCGCTCGCGCGTCAGCATGACGAGCAGCGCCCGCTTATGCGGAAAATCGAAATGCTTGACCTTGGCGAAGCCCGAGCGGTCGAGATTGCGGATCTGCTGCTCGTGGCTGGCGCGCGGCTCGCCGACGATGCGCCTGGTGCGGGGATCGTCCAGAAAGATGAAATGCATCAGCGAGGGAAGCCACGCGCTGATCCATTTCTTGCCGCGATAATCGGGCTCGCCGATCGCCACATGCCATCCGCGATCGTAATCGTCGGCATCGTAATAGGGACCGAGCCGGTTCTCCTTGGCCCAGTAGACTTCGAAATAACCGAAGGGAATGTCGGCGAAACTGCCGATCAGCGGCAGGACATGCGGATCGGCGATCCTCTCTTCCAGGATCTCCCGGTGCTTGTCGATCGAGCCCGCATCCTCCCAGATCGTATTGACCTGCTCGTCGTTCATCCAGCGGTGGAAGACGGCAAGATCGATCTCGGGATCGGCCACCCTGAAGCTGATATCCCGCTCCAGCCACGGGATGAAGCGCTGGTAGATCGTGCCCTTGGGCTTTGCCGGCCGGCGCGGATGGTAGCGGCCGGCAGTCATCTCCTGCACGGGCGGCAGCGGATAGGACATCTGCGGCAGCCATAGCGAGGGCCATTGCCAGAGGATAGCGGAGTCGAGCCTTCCATCGATCGCTGAAATGTGCCGGGGAAGGCTTGTCTGAGTCCCTTCGAAAGCGACCGATTTGATCGAGCGGTCTTGTGCCGTCACCGCTTCGGCGGCCGCCATGAGAAGCTCCGCCGATTGCACGGGATTTCCCTCGTAGAAGGTCAGCGAGGCGATGCCGGCTTCGACTTCGAGGGCGACTTCGTGATTCCCGTACACGGTGTTGAGATGGACGATATTGGGGGCAAGCCTGACATAGCTGCGCGCCTGCAGAGCCCGCCTTTGTTTGGCGGCGTCGAAATCCATGATGTTCTCCGTGATCGGCAGGGCTTTTGATGCTGCGAGCATGAAGCCCGCGCCTGCGCTGATTTGGTAGAATGACGATCCATCCCTGGGCGGATTTAGGGGAAGCGAAGAAAAAAATTCTCAGCAATTTTCTAAACTCCAGCAGGGGGGATCCGTCATTTGCGCATGACGTCAATCTCTGCAGGAGCTTCGAATGGACAATCTTGAGCCCCGCGACGATTTCTGGATCGTCGTCCACGACACCGAGCATCACTACTCGGTCTGGCCGCAGGACAAGCGGATTCCGGTGAGCTGGCAGGCGGCGGGTTTTGCCGGTTCGCGCCAGGAGTGCCTAGCCCATATCCGCGACGTCTGGCCCGACCCGCGCCCGCTCTCCCTGCGCTCGGCCATGGCAGCCGATGCACGTCTCTGAAAACGTCTGGATGGCAAGATGAACAAGCAGATTACCAATTTCGCCGATGCCCGCCCGACCGATGCTGTGGACACCGTCTTCGAGAGCTTTCCGCTGACGATCGCGCAGAAGCGCATCTGGTCGCTGGAGCAGATCGGCAACTACACGGTCTTTCCCGATCAGGTCATCGGGCTGCGATTGAGTGCCGCGATCGACATCGAGACGATTGCCGGAGCCTGCCGTGCGCTCGTGGCTGAGAATCCGTCGCTTGCTACCCGCTTCCGCCGGCTGGCGGGCGGCCGCATCGAGCAGTATCGCGGCGCATCGAACTCCGTGCCGATGGAAATCCTCGGCAAGGAAGGAGCCGCTCTTTCCGAGGCTGAAGCCCTGGTCGCGCGAAAAGCCTTTCGCGACAAGCGCTTCGATCTTCTGGAAGGACCGGGCGCGCGTATCCAGATCATCCGGCTTGCCGACGGGCAGTCGCTGCTGACGATCGTGTTGCATCCGATCATCTCAGACGACCACGAAAAATCCGTTCTTGCCGGCTCGCTGGCGCGCATTCTCGACGGCGCGCCGGCCGGCGACATGCGCTCGGCGGAAATCTCGGCCGGAACGCGGGAGGAAGAATGGCTGGAGACGGATGAAGCGCGCGAAGCGCTGGCCTATTGGCGCGACACGATCGGTCTCGACTATGCGGCCTCGACCTTTCCCACTCGCTTCAACAGCGGTGGGCTTGCCGGCGTGGCGCGCGCTGAGCATCGGTTTGCGATCGAGCCCGAGCTGTGGGGTAAGCTTGAACGGTATGCACAGGGCAAGGGATTCCAGGTCGAGCGTGTGCTGCACGCCGCCTTCTGCGCGCTGCTGGCACGCTACAGCGGCAACTATGCTTTGCTGACCGGTCTGCTGGTCGCCCGGCCCCGCACGGAGCATTTCGCCAGCCGCGGCCGCGCCGAACAGGTGCTTCCCCTTGTCCTGCCGCTCGCTTCCCGACTATCCCTCGACGATGTCGTCGCGGCGATCTCCTCGGTGGCGGAGGGGGGGCTTGCCCGCCTCGTGCCGCTGGAGCGCATCACGCAGGAATTGGTGGTCGACGAAGCGGCCGCCCAGGAAGCCGTGGTCAAGGCGCTGTTCGAATTCCGCGAACCCTATCCGGTGCCGAGAGATGCGACGAACCTGGAACCATCAGGCGCGCGCGCCGACAGCGAGCTTTCTCTAGTCGTCGAGGCGCGTTCGGACGGCGGCGCATTCGGGCTGATCGATTACGCCCAAGATCTTTACGACGGCACGCTGATCGCCCGCGTCGCCAAGCATTTCCGCCTGGTGCTCGAACAGATCGTCGCGCAGCCAAATCTCCGGATCAAAGATATCGAACTCGTCGGCAGCGACGAGCTCGACTGGTTGTCGGCGCCTTATGAGGACGACGTCGTCAACGATGACCGGCCGGTCCACGAGCTGATATCGGCCCATTCGCGCCGGACGCCTGAGAAGACCGCGATCGTCTATGGCGACGAGGAGTGGAGCCATGGCTGGCTGGAGGCGAGCACCAACCGCCTCGGGCATCGGCTGCGGCAGCTCGGCGTTCGCGCCGAGGTGACGGTCGCGATCTTCATCAAGCGCTCGCCGGAGGCGATCGTCGGCATCCTCGCGACGTTGAAGGCTGGCGGCGCCTATGTCCCCGTCGAGCCAGACCATCCGCCGGTGCGCAACCACCACATTCTGCGCGACGGCGGCGTCAAGATCGTTCTCACCCATAGCTGGCTGCGCCATCGGCTGCCGGACGAACTCGATGCCATTATCGTCGAACTCGACAAGCTCGATCTCGACGGCGAGCCGGATACGCCGCTCTATATTCCCACGCACAAGGATCAACTCGCCTATGTCATGTACACGTCGGGATCGACCGGATTGCCGAAGGGTGTCGCCGTCGAGCACGGGCCGCTGACCCACCATCTGCAGAATACCTCGCGCGTCTACGGCATGAGCTCGGAATCCCGCGAACTGCCCTTCCTGCCCTTCAGTTCGGATGGCGGCCATGAGCGGTGGATGAACCCGCTGATGGAAGGCGGCAGCATCATCCTTCCCGATCAGCCGCTGTGGACGCCGGAGGAGACGCTGACGGCGATGCGCAAGCACGGCGCCAACAATGCCAGCATTCCCACCACCTATCTGCAGCAACTGGCGGAATGGGCCGATATCACCGATGGCGCGCCGCCGATGCGGCTTTACTCCTTCGGCGGCGAAGGGCTGGCGCAATCGACCTTCGACCTCTTGTCGCGGGCGCTGAAAGCGGAATGGCTGATCAATGGTTACGGCCCGACGGAAACCATCATGACGCCGATGGTCTGGAAGGTGAGGGCCGGCACCAAGTTCCAGGGCGTCTATGCTCCGCTCGGCCGCGCGGTCGGGCTGCGGCGCGTCTATGTGCTCGATCCCGACCTCAATCTGTGCCCGATCGGCGTGACCGGCGAACTCTATATCGGCGGCGAGGGCATCGCCCGCGGTTATCTCGGCAAGCCGGATACGACGGCGGACCGCTTCATCCCCGATCCATTCTCGAAAGAGGGTGGCCGGCTTTATCGCTCGGGCGACCTGACGCGCTGGCGCGAGGACGGAACCGTCGAATTCGTCGGTCGCGTTGATCATCAGGTGAAGCTGCGCGGCTACCGCATCGAGCTCGGCGAGATCGAAGCGGCGCTGCTGCAGCAGCCCGGCGTCGGCGAAGCCTTGGTCGTGCTGCGCGACGACGATGCCGGTGAAAAGGCGCTGGTCGCCTATGTCGTTCCGAAGAAAGACGAGAGGCTTGACGTCGAGACTGTTCGGTCCGGCCTCGAACGCAGCCTGCCGTCCTATATGGTGCCGGCGGCCGTGGTCGACCTCGAAAAGATGCCGACCAATCCGAACAGCAAGCTCGACCGCTTCGCGCTGCCCGCACCCCAGCCGGTCAAACGCGCAATCATCGAGCCGGCGACCGCGCTGGAAGAGGAAGTGCTGGATGTCTGGCGCCGGGTTCTCAGGCTGGAAGCGATCAGCGTCGAGGATAATTTCTTTGCCATCGGCGGCAATTCGCTGGGCGCAATCCGCATCCTTTCGCAGATCCGGCAGCGCCGGCCGAAGATCCCGCTCACTGTCGCCGATATCTTCAACAACCCGACCATCCGCGCCTTTGCCGGCGTGATGGAGCAGGGGGAGGAGCGCGATCTCTCCGAGGTGATCGTGCTGCGCGCCTCCGGCGCCAAGCCGCGGCTCTATTGCTTCCCGGGGCTCCTCGTCAGCACCCGCGAATATGTGAAGCTCGTCGATTATCTCGGCGCCGATCAGCCGGCGACCGGCTTCATTTGCCACTCACTGTCCGAGAAGAAGGAAGTCGGGGCGCCTGTTGAAGAGATCATCGAGAGCTATGTCGACTATATCAGGAAGCACAGCGGCGGCGCGCCCTGCACTTTCCTCGGTTGGTCCTGGGGCGGGCTCCTGGCTTACGAGGCCGCCCGCACCCTTGCCAACGAGGTCGACGTCAGGATGATGGCGATGGTCGATGTCTGCGACCTCGGATCGGAATTTGCCATCGGCGCCAAGCCGAGGTTCCGGCCCGGCGAACGCGACATGCTGCACCGGGACGTGCAGGCATGGCTGCAAAAGACGGCGATGCGGCCCGAATGGGACCGGCTGCTGTCGACGATGGACGCTGATACCTACGAGCAGTTCCTGCGCTTCGTCGGCGACGAGAAGGACCCGCTTCCCACAGACGGGCCCGACATCAGCAGCCGCGAGCATACGTTCTGGGTGCTGATCGACAACGCTCTGATCTTCCGCAAGCATCGGCTCGTTCCCCATGACGTGCCGATCTATCCCTGGGCGGCCGACGACAGCCTCAACCGCGGCCTCAACCTGATCGATTGGCGCCGCCTGTCGCCGCGGGCGCGTGCCGCCGAAATCATCACCGGCACCAACCATCTGCACATGATCGGGTCTCCCGCCTTCCATTCAAGGCTCGCCCTGCGTCTCAAGGAAACAGAGAAGGATAACGCATGACCGTCGCTTTTACCCGCAGGGATGCCCTCAACGAGCCGCTCGATCTTGCCGGCATCGGCATCGGTCCCTCCAATCTGAGCCTTGCCTGCCTGCTGGAATCCGTGCCCGAAGTGCGCAGCCGCTTCTTCGAGCGGCGAGCCTCGTTCGATTGGCATCCCGGTATGATGATGCCTGGCGTCGAGCTGCAGTCGTCCTTCCTGAAGGACCTCGTCACCCCCGTCCTGCCGACGAGCCCCTGGTCCTTCGTCTCCTATCTGGTGGCGCATAAGAGGCTCTACGCCTTCCTGAACGCGAACTACGACGCCGTTCCCCGGCAGGAATTCGCGCGCTATCTCGCCTGGGTCGCCAACGGCGTCGACGGCTTGCGCTACGCAACTGACATTCGCGATGTCGAGCACCGCGACGACCGTTTCGTCCTGCGCTTCGACAACGGCCAGGAAGAAGCGAAGAACCTGGTGATCGGCACGGGGTCTTCGCCCTTCGTGCCCGACTGGGCGAAACCCTTCCTTGGGCCCGATTGCTTCCACAACAGCGAGGCCAAATCGCGTCTCAAGGATCTTCGCGCCGCCCGCATCGTCGTGGTCGGCGGCGGCCAGAGCGGCGGCGAGGTTGTCGAGGCGCTGCTTGGCAATCCTGATGCGATGAAGGAGCTGACCTGGATCAGCCGGCGGCACAATTTCGAGCCGATCAACGACACGCCGTTTTCGAACCAGGTCTTCTCGCCGGAATATGTGCAGGCCTATCTGAAGCTCAGCGGCGAGCAGAAGCAGGCGGCGCTGAAGAACTCGATCCTGACCAGCGACGGCCTGTCGATCTCGACGATCCACTCGATCTACCGCCGCCTCTACGCGCTGCGTTACCTCGATCAGAGCGCGCTCAACGCATCTCTGTCGCCGAACCGCGACGTGATCCAGATGGAGCGGAACGGCAATGCCTATCGGTTGATCGTCCGGAACCATTTCGATGGCGGGATCGAGGTGCTGCATGCCGATGCGGTGGTGCTGGCAACCGGCTACAGGTTCCGTTTACCGGATGCGCTCGGATCGCTCGGGGAAAGGATCAGCCTCGACAGAAACGGCTATCCCACCCTGAACGACGACTACACGATGCAGTGGACAGGCCCGCGGACCAACCGGCTGTTTGCGCAGAATGCCGGCCGATACTCGCACGGCATCGCCGACTCGCAGCTCAGCCTGATGGCCTGGCGCAGCGCCGCCATCGTCAACGCGCTTCTCGGCCGCCAGCATTTCGATGCCGAGCCCGACAATGCGCAGGTGGTCTGGGCGACGGAGGCCGCTTCCGCCATACCGCATCAGCTCCGCGCCGGCTATTCGGACGGCATGCTCTCGTCCTGAAACATCCGGACGTGAATGCCGGGAGGCTCTGATTGAGAGCGGACGGCCAGCGCGACGACGTGCTGGCCGCCGCTCCTGATCAGCCGGTGATGCCATTGCCGGTTCGGTTCGCCGCTCTGAACCATGACAGGGATGCCGTCCTGCCAGGAAAAGGCGACGCTGCGGGGATCTTCGCGCAGGCCCACCCCGAGCGCCTTGAGATGGCTCTCCTTGAGCGTCCAAAGTGCAATGGCCGCACGCGGCCCTTCACCCGCAGGCGATTGATCGAGCCAACGCCGTTCGTCCGGACTGCAATAGCTCTCCAACGCCGCCGCTTCGATTTCGGCGTCGGCGCGTTCACAGTCGATGCCGATGCGCTCGCATCCTGAAGCGATCGCGACCGCCACCAGCCCGTCGGCATTGGAAAGGCTGAATTGCAGCCTATTTTGATCCGCGACCTCCAGCTTACCGTATGCGTCCGCCACCAACACGAGCTTGTCAGGCGGAGTTTGCGTATGCACGCCCAGCCGTTGCCGCAGCAGATACCGGCCGGCAATGAACGAGGTCCGGTCCCGTTCGAACCGGTAGGCCGTGGCGCGCTCCAGCTCATTCGATGAAAGCGACCGCATCCAGCGCTTCTCATCGCCTTCGTTCTGCGGATATTGCCAGAGCGCGACATCGATGGCGGCCGGTTGATCGTCTGATTGCTGCATCAGGCCAGTATGCGTACCGCGGACCGATTGGCAATCGCCGCGGGGTCTACTCCGCGGCTTCGATGAAGCGATGGCGTTCGTAAAGGAACTTGAGCACGGCCTCGCGGCATTTGAGATATGTCCTGTCGGAGGCAAGCTCGATGCGGTTGCGGGGGCGGGGCATGGTCACGTCGAGCACTTCGCCGATGCGGGCTGCCGGGCCGTTGGTCATCATCACGATGCGGTCGGAGAGCAGTACCGCTTCATCGACGTCATGGGTGATCATCACCATCGTGTTGCCAAGCCGGGCGTGGATTTCCATCACCGCATCCTGAAGATGGGCGCGCGTCAGCGCATCGAGCGCCCCGAAGGGCTCATCGAGCAGCAGGATCTTCGGCTCCATGGCAAGCGCGCGGGCAATGCCGACGCGCTGCTTCATGCCGCCCGAGATTTCCGCGGGCCGCTTGTCCCTCGCATGCGCCATCTGCACGAGGTCGAGATTGGCCATGACCCAGTCATGCCGTTCGGCCTTGGTCTTCGTTCGGCTGAAGACCTTGGAGACTGCGAGATTCACGTTCTCATAGACCGTCAGCCACGGCAGCAGCGAATGGTTCTGAAAGACGACGGCGCGTTCCGGGCCCGGCTCGTTGACCTCGCGATTTTCCAGGAGCACGGCGCCTGAGGAAACCGGCGTCAGGCCGGCGATGAGATTGAGCAGGGTGGACTTGCCGCAGCCGGAATGGCCGATGATCGAGACGAATTCGCCCTCGGATATCGTCAGGTTGATATCCTTCAGGACTTCGGCGCGCACGCCGCCGCGATCGAAATGCTTGTCAATATGATCGAGCTTGAGATAGGCGTTCATCGGGATGGTCCTCAGTTGGCCATGGCGCCGCGGGTGACGAGTTTGCCGAGCGCTGCCACCAGCTTGTCGAGGGCAAAGCCGACGATGCCGATATAGGCGAGCGCGACGATGATGTCGGGAAGGCGCGAGGAGTTCCATGCGTCCCAGATGAAGAAGCCGATGCCGACGCCGCCGGTCAGCATTTCGGCCGCGACGATGGCGAGCCAGGAAAGCCCGACGCCGATCCTGAGGCCGGTGAAGATGTAAGGAGCTGCCGACGGCAGCATGATCTTCCAGAAAAACTCGAACTGGTTGAGCCGCAGCACCTCGGCGACGTTGCGATAATCCTGCGGAATATTGCGGACGCCGACGGCGGTGTTGATGATGACAGGCCAGATCGAGGTGATGAAGATGACGAAGATCGCCGAAGGATTGGAATCCTGGAAGGCGGCGAGCGACAGCGGCAGCCAGGCGAGCGGCGGCACCGTGCGCAGCACCTGGAAGATCGGATCGAGGCCGCGCATCGCCCAGACCGATTGGCCGATGATCGCCCCGACGATGACGCCGGCGACGGCGGCAAGACCGAAGCCGTAAGCTACGCGTTGCAGCGAAACCAGCACGCGCCAGCCGAGCCCGATATCCTGGGAGCCGTAGTTGAAGAACGGGTAGGCGATGAGGTCGTAGCTGTCCTGCCAGACCTGGTGCGGCGAAGGCAGGGAGGCGTCCGCCGATGAACAGAGCGCCTGCCACAGTAGGAGGACGAGCGCCAGCACGACGGCCGGCGGAACGACATTTTGAAGTGCGGTCAGCGCCGCACGGCGAAAATCGATCCGCGAGCCTTGCTTGCCGGAGAATGACAGCACCTTCGCCGCCGGCTTGGCGGAGGCGACGATCGAGGGAGTTTCTTTATTTGCCAGGGCGGACATCAGCGCGCTCCTCACGGGAATGGAAGGCCGGCGCGCCGCGCGCGCCGGAGGCGGGATCAGGAGACGGCCTTGATGGAAAGGCTGTCGAGATAGGCGGAGGGATTTTCAGGATCGAAGACCTTGCCGTCGAAGAAGGTCTCCTTGCCGCGCGACGAGGAGGCGGGAATGTCGGCCGCAGCGACGCCCAGATCCTTGGCGGCCTCGCGCCAGATGTCCTCGCGGTTCACCTGGTTGACCAGCGCCTTGATGTCGGTTGTACCAGGCAGATTTCCCCAGCGGACATTTTCGGTCATGAACCAGGTGTCGTGGCTCTTGAACGGATAGGAGGCGCCGTCCTTCCAGAATTTCATATAGAGGTCGGTGGCCTTGGCCTCGCGGCCGTTGCCATAGTTGATGTCGCCCTTGAGGCGGCCGAGCACGTCCTTGGTCGGAACGTTGAACCATTGGCGCTTGCCGAGGATCTCCGCCATCTCGGCCTTGTTGTCCATGCTTTCGCACCATTGCTGCGCCTCCATAACGGCCATCAGCAGGGCCTTGGCGGCGCTCGGATTCTTCTCGATCCAGTCGGCGCGCAGGCCGAGCGCCTTTTCGGGATGCCCCTTCCAGAGCTCGCCGGTGGTCGCCGCGGTGAAGCCGATGCCCTGGTTGACGAGCTGCTCGTTCCACGGCTCGCCCACACAGAAGACGTCCATATTGCCGACCTTCATGTTGGCGACCATCTGGGGCGGCGGCACGACGATTGTGGAAACATCCTTGTTCGGATCGATACCGCCGGCGGCGAGCCAGTAGCGGATCCAAAGGTCGTGGGTGCCGCCCGGGAAGGTCATGGCGGCCTTGACCTCCTTGCCCTCCGCCTTCTTTTTCTCGAAGGCGGCTTTCAGTTTTGAAGCGTCGAGTTGCACGCCGGTTTCGGCATATTCCTTGGCGACTGAGATGCCCTGGCTGTCGAGATTGAGCCGGGCAAGGATCGCCATCGGCACCGGCTTGTTGTTCTGCGTCACCTTGCCTGTCTGCATGAGGTAGGGGAGCGGCGAGAGGATGTGGGCGCCGTCAATGCCGTTGGCCGCGCCGCCGAGCACCAGATTGTCGCGCGTCGCGCCCCAGGAGGCCTGCTTGGCGACATCGGTTTCCGGTAGGCCATGCTTGTCGAAAAGGCCTTTTTCCTTGGCGATGATCAACGGCGCGGAGTCTGTCAGGGCAATAAAGCCGAGCTTGACGCCCTTCACTTCAGGACCCGTCCCGGCTGCAAAGGCGCCGGAGGGAAAGGCAGTCTTGACGGCGCCGATCAGGGCGGCTGCCGCAGTCGTCTTGAGCATTCTGCGGCGGGTGATGCCGGTTGTCGAAATGTTAGTCGTCGAAATCTTTTTCATCTGCAGGTTCCCCTCTGCTTGCTGAGTTCGGACGCAAAAAAACGCCGCCGGCATCTGCGTTCGGAATGGGAGATCCCGGACAGCAAAAACCTTGCGACGTCGGTGTCGAAATCGGCGCCTATGCCGCGCCTCTCTGCCTCAGTCGCCGTTGACCGGGCGTTTGGGAACTTGCAACCCGCGTGCCAATTCAGAGGAGGGCAAGTAACAGCAGGAAGCGAAACAAGAAAATCGGAAATTTCAGAAGTGATTATTTAATGTGCATAAGCAGAATGTGATTACGATTTGTGCGAATGCGAATGCGGGCGTACGCGCGAAGCGCCAAATTTGTGCAGCGCACATAAAGTGGCCACGCGAATTAAGCCCTCCGGATCCAATCGAAGGCCGCACTGTGCGGTCGACTGCCGAAGGCATCAAACGACCCATTATCATGTTGGCGGTCTGACGAATCGCAACGCGGCGGCAGTCTGGCGGCGCCCGCAGCACTGAATTTCCGCGTCCGGCAAAGTCGTAATTCTGCTTATTTTCCAGTAACTTTGAGTGGAGGCGGCTTCGAATTGATCGCGGAAGTAATTGCGCCCACCAGAGATTTTGAAAACCGAACGCCTCTCCTCGTTTAGTTAATACTAAATTATCGAATCCGATGGGAAATTTCGCATTAACCGGCAGCGACCGTCCCAAGAGGAGACCCGCATGAAGCGCCCGAGTATCAAGCAAGCTCTCATCCTGAACCTGTCCATCATCAGCATGTTCATACTTGGTCTGTCCTATGTCTCGCTGGACACCATTTCCTCGCTTCGCGCAAATGCGGAACAGGTCGGTACGTTCTGGGTGCATCGGCTGGTGACGGCGCGTGAGATCAAAGCGAACTTTCTTGATCTGAAACTTGCCCACGCCCGGTACTTGCTCGAAGACACCGCGGAGAACGACAAAACCGAAAAGCAGGCGATCGCGGCCGCTTCATCGGGGCTCGACACGGTTGTTGGCGAATACGAAAAGGGCGTTCGCACCGAGCGCGGGCGCCAGCTGATCAATCAGATAAAGCCCGAACTCGACAAATACCGCGCACTGGCGGAGCAGATGACAGCGCTCGAAGATAGCGGCAAGACAGCTGAGGCAGTCCGGCTTTTCAAAGAGAAGATGGAGCCGCAGGCCGAGTTGGTGAACAATGGGGTAGCGGATCTGGTGGCATTCATTCTCAGCCAGACCGAAGGCTTCGTGGCGGCAAGTGATGCTTCCGCGAAATCCGCTTTCATGCTGACTGCTGCGATCGCCTCGCTGGCCTTGCTCGTGGCTATCGCGGGTATCGTCTTTGCGATTTCCGGCATTGCCAATCCGATCCGCAATACGGCGTCCGCCATGAAGCGGTTGTCGGCTGGAGATCTCGACAGCGATATTCCTTATGCCGGCCGCGCGGACGAAATCGGTGAAATGGCCGGCGCAGTTGAAGTGTTTCGCCAGAATGCTCTCAACGTTGTCAGGCTTGAGAAGGAGGCTGCCGAATCCCGCAGTGAGGGCGAGGCGGCGCGCGCCGCAGCCCAGCAGCGCGCTGAACGCGAAGCGGAGCAATTGCGCTTTGCGACCACGACGTTGGGCGGAGGTCTCCAGCGCCTTGCCGCGGGTGACATATCGTTCCAGCTCTCGGAGCGATTTGCCGCCGAATACGAAACACTCCGCGACGACTTCAATATTTCACTCCGGCAATTGGGCGCGACCATTGGCGCAGTACTGCAGACGGTCCACAGCATAGACAATGGGACCGCCGAAATAGCATCCGGTGCCCAGGACCTGTCAAAGCGCACGGAGCAACAGGCGGCTTCGCTCGAGGAGACCGCCGCCGCGTTGGACGAAATTACGTCGAATGTCGCAATGGCGACGAAGCGCACCGAGGAGGCGCGCAACATCTCCGTGGAAGCCAATGTCAGCGCCCAGCGCTCGGCAACGGTCGTGTCGGAGGCGGAGCAGGCTATGCGACGCATCGAGGGTAGTTCGCAGCAGATTTCAAACATCATTGGCGTGATCGATGAAATTGCTTTCCAGACGAACCTGCTGGCGCTTAATGCCGGTGTCGAGGCGGCGCGCGCAGGTGAGGCAGGAAAGGGCTTCGCGGTGGTCGCACAAGAAGTCCGCGAACTCGCTCAGCGTGCTGCGCAAGCCGCCAAGGAAATCAAAGGTCTTATTCAGAAGTCGTCGACCGAAGTGGAACACGGGGTCAGGCTTGTTCTCGAAACCGGGACGTCACTGAAATCGATCGGCGAACGTGTCGCCGAGATCAATCGAGCCATGGACGCGATCGCCACCTCGGCGCGCGAGCAGGCCACCGGACTTTCCGAGATCAATACCGCCATCAATCACATGGATCAGGCAACCCAGCAAAATGCGGCAATGGTCGAACAGTCCACGGCCGCCGCCTCTTCACTGTCTTCCGAGGCAAGCCGTCTGCGGGAGCTGGTCAACCAGTTCCAGTTGGACGGTGACAGGAGCCCCGCGCATGGCCGGAACAATACGCGGTCCCTGGAAAGTAGCATGCAGTCGCAGGTGATCGCTCTGCGGCCTGCGATGCAAAGGTGATTTGCGGCGCCGTCAGTCCCGCTGACGAGACGAATGTTGCAGCTTCGGTCTAAGAGAGGGAGCGGAACGGCCTCAGCTTGCGCTCGATTAGCACTCTTTCAAATATTCAATGCGACATTCGGGCGAACGAAACAGCGAGAGCGCCTTGAGCAGCAAACGATCCAGAACAAATGTCGAGCTTGAGAACCTGCTTCGCCAGCTTGGCCTGGCTCTCGAGGCATCCGGGATTGGAATCTGGCAGCACAATATCGCAAAAAACCAGACGCGTTGGGACGAGCAGCTCAAGCTGATCTATGGTGTTCCGAAAGCGCCGCTCGATGTCGTCTGGCTCGACAGCATCCATCCCGACGACCTGGCGCCGACCAATGAAATATTTCTGCGCGCGATCGAAACCAGATCGGATTATGCATCGGAATTTCGCATTGTTCGACCGGACGGAGCGATCCGCTATCTGCGTTCGCGGGCTCGCTATTTCGTCGATGCGGCCGGCGATCCTTGCTTTGTCGGCGCCGAATGGGATGTGACGGACGACGTCCTCCTCAACAAGGAGCTGGAGAGGAGCCGGGCGGAAGCTCGGTTTGCCGCCGATCACGATCACCTCACCGGTCTCTTGAACCGGCGCAGCTTCGATTTCGCCCTGTCCGAGCTTGCCAGGCAGGAGAGCGTCAAGATTGCGCTTCTCCATATAGACGTGGACCATTTCAAGGAGATCAATGATCGTTTCGGGCATGCGGTCGGCGACATCGTTCTCTGTCATGTCAGCAAGATTCTGTTGGAGGCCATTTCCGCGGGTGACGTCGCGGCACGGCTCGGCGGCGATGAGTTTGCTGTCGTCGTCACTGAAGGCGAGTCCGACAAGACGAAGGCCGTGCTCGATCATATTCAGCGACGTCTGGAGAGGCCGCTTCCCGGTGGCGACCAGATGCTGAGCGTGCAGTGCTCCATTGGCGTGGCCAGCGCCATGAGCGCAGACTTCGCCAAGCTGCTTTCCCAGTCCGACCTGGCTTTGTACCACGCCAAGCGGAACGGCCGGAATCGCGCCGAGATATTCTCGGACGAGATGGCTTCGAGCCTCGCGAACGAAAGGCAGCTCGCCCAGGATCTGCGATCCGGACTGGCGCTCGGCCAGATCCGTCCATTTTACCAGGTGCAGGTCGACGCCAGGTCATTGCGGGTAAACGGCGTCGAAGCGCTGGCGAGGTGGCACCACCCGACGAGAGGAATTCTCGCCCCGGCGCATTTCCTCTCTCTCGCCTCGTCGAACGGATTGGTCGCAGAGCTTGACGAAGTCGTCCTGAGGGCTGTCCTTTCGGATATGAAATCCTCGGCCTCCCTGCTGGAGGGCATCCGGCTATCCATCAACCTTTCGGCCGATCGTCTCGATGATCCGGAATTGGCAACGAAGCTCGGCGGCTATGACATCCCGCCCGGCCGGTTGAGCTTCGAGCTGATAGAGACGATATTCCTGGACAGCCTGAGCGATCGGGTGCGCCAGAACATCCAGGCCATCAAGTCCTTCGGTATCGACATCGAGATCGATGATCTCGGATCGGGACATGCCTCCTTGCTGGGCCTGCTCGAATTGAGACCGGACCGCGTCAAGATCGATCGCCAGCTTGTGATGCCGATCCTGCAATCCGTGCCCAGTCGCCGGCTGGTGAGCTCACTGGTCGACATTGCACGGGCGCTCGACATGGAAGTGATTGCGGAAGGGGTGGAAACGCTCGACCATGCCAAAGTGCTCGCCGATCTCGGCGTCCACACTCTCCAGGGTTATGCTTTTGGACGGCCGCAATCGTTTGCCGATCTGGCGGCGCGACTGGAGCAGGAGGCACTGGAGTTCGGGCAAGCCGATGTCCTCTGCGCGGGTTGATACGGCGGATCACGCCGCGCCTGCGCGCCGGAAGCTGACCGTCGCGACGACGAGCGAAGCGGTCGCCAAGGCGACGGCGCTCGAACTGATATAAGCCTGCCCGGTCCCTGCTCAGCGTTTGCCCCTGCTGCGCGTCGCCAGAACGTTTCGGATCGAGAAGCTGGAGTGAATCCTGAGGACGCCTGGCAAGGCCGACAATATTTCCTTGTGGATCCGTTCGAACTCGCCGGCATTGGCGACTTCCACGCGCAGCAGGTAGTCGGATCCACCCGTCATCAGGAAACATTCGCGGATTTCCGGATGGCGGCGGACGGCCGCCTCGAAACGGTCGAGATAGTCTTCCGTCTGCCGTTCGAGGGTGATGTTGATGATGACGGCAATCATCGCATCCGCATTGCTCGTATCGAGAAGCGCGGTATAGCCGCGGATCACGCCCGTCTTTTCCATGATCTTGATGCGTCTGAGGCAAGCCGATGGCGAGAGGCCGACCTCGGCGGCCAGCTTGGCATTGCTCATGCGGGCGTCAAGGCGCAGCAGCCTGAGAATGTTGCGATCTGTCGTGTCAAGGGCGGGCATGATCGATTATTCCAAAATTTCGTCGATTATGCGTGTAATATGCAAATTTTGCAATAAACGAAGACGAATTAACCGGTAATATCGCTCATTCTTTCATACATTGCCTGGGATAAGAGGGTGAACATGGACAGCGATATTTTGGTTTCCCATGCCCGTACTGCCGCGATCACGCAGGGAGCCACAGGTTACCTCGGAATCGATCTTGCTGCACTCGGCCGCAATTATCGCAAGCTGGTGTCGATGCTGGCCCCGGTTCGCGCAGGCGCCGTCGTCAAGGCCGATGCCTATGGTCTCGGCGCCGAACAGGTGGCGAAAGCGCTCTACGCCCAAGGTTGCCGGCATTTCTTCGTTGCTCAATTCGTCGAAGCCGTGAGGCTCCGGCCGGTGCTTGCGCAGGACGCGCAGATTTTCGTGCTGAACGGCCTGCAGCCGGGTAATGAAATTGCCTGCGCCGACATGAATATTGTTCCGGTTCTGAATTCGCTCGCCCAATGGCAGCAATGGTCGGCGGCGGCGCGCGCGCTGAAGCGCTGCCTGCCGGCTGTCCTGCAATTCGACACCGGCATGTCGCGGCTGGGCTTTCCCCCGGAGGAAAGGGCGGATCTGGCGACAGCCCTTCGCAATGGCGCCAATATCGAAGTCCTGTTCATCATGAGCCATCTGGCTTCGGCCGATGAGACCGATGGCGAGCAGAATAGCGATCAGCTGGCGGAAATGTCCTGCATCGCCGACGAATTTCCAGGCTTCGACCTTTCCTTCGCCAATTCCGGCGGCGTCTTCCTCGGCGAAGCCTATCATGGCGTGCTCGCGCGGCCGGGCATCGCCCTTTACGGGGGCGCTCCGACCGCCGGCACCGTGAACCCGATGGAGCCGGTCGTCAGCCTCGATGCAGCTGTCATACAGACGCGGTGCGTATCACCGGGCACGAAGGTCGGTTACGGCGGCGCGCATGTCGCGCAACGGGAAATGCGTCTCGCCACCATTGCCGCCGGCTATGCCGACGGCCTGCCGCGCAGCCTCAGCGACCGCGGCGCCGTCTATTACAAGGGTACGCGCCTGCCGATCGTCGGCCGCGTTTCGATGGACAGCATCACGGTCGATATGTCGGCGCTGCCCGAAGGCGCGCTGACGCTCGGCAGTCTTGTCGAAGTGCTCGGTCCGCACCAGACGCTTGAGGATATTGCGCGCGATGCCGACACCATATCTTATGAAATCCTGACCGGTCTCGGCGATCGGTATTACAGGCAATATCGCTGAGAGCCGGCTGGCTTCATTCTTGGGGAAATCATGAAAGTCATCGTTCTGGGTGCCGGCATCGTCGGTGTCACATCCGCCTATCAGCTGGCCAAAGCAGGCCATGAGGTTACCGTCGTCGACCGGCAATCGGGGCCGGCGCTGGAGACGAGCTTTGCCAATGCAGGCGAAGTCTCCTTCGGCTATTGCTCGCCATGGGCGGCGCCCGGCATTCCGATGAAGGCCATAAAATGGCTGTTCATGAAACATGCGCCGCTCATTCTGCGACCGAAATTGGACATGGCCATGCTCGCCTGGATGGCGAGGATGCTGTCCAACTGCACCTCCGAGCGCTACGCGATCAACAAAAGCCGCATGCTGCGCCTTGCCGATTACAGCCGCGTCGCGCTCGCCGAGCTTCGCGCCGAAACCGGCATCGCCTATGACGAACGCATGCAGGGAACCCTGCAGCTGTTCCGCACGCAGCAGCAGCTCGATGCTTCGGCCAAGGACGTCAAGGCGCTCGCCGCCGACGGCATTCCCTATGAGGTACTGGACCGCGACGGCTGTATTCGCGTCGAACCGGCGCTCAGGCACGTGCGCGACAAGATCGTCGGCGGGCTGCTGACGCCGAAGGACGAAACCGGCGACTGTTTCAAGTTCACCAATGCGCTCGCCGCCAAAGCCGAGGCGATCGGCGTCCGCTTCGCCTATGGGACGACGATCAAGGCGCTGGACGTCGAAGGCGGCCGCGTGCGCGGGATTGTCACCGCTCGCGATCCCGATCGCGACCACGAGCGGATGAGCGCGGAGGCTGTGGTGGTTGCGCTCGGCAGCTATTCGCCGCTGCTGCTCAAGCCCTATGGCATCAGCCTGCCGGTCTATCCGGTCAAGGGCTACTCCCTCACCATCCCGATCACCGATGCGTCACGCGCGCCGGAATCGACCGTCATGGACGAAACCTACAAGATCGCGATCACCCGGCTCGGCGACCGCATCCGCGTCGGCGGTATGGCAGAAATATCAGGTTACACCAACGATCTTGGTCTCGCCCGCCGCAGCACGCTCGAACATTCCGTCACCGATCTCTTCCCCGGCGGCGATGTTTCCAAGGCTTCCTTCTGGTCCGGCCTGCGCCCGATGACGCCCGATGGCACGCCGGTCATCGGCCCGACCAAGGTCGTCGGCCTGTTCCTCAATACCGGTCACGGCACGCTCGGTTGGACCATGAGCACCGGTTCGGCGCGGCTGATCGGCGATCTCGTCAGCAGCCGTTCGCCTGAAATCGACGCCAAGGACCTTGCAGTCAGCCGATATAACTGAGCAGGGCAGGACAAAAAGGAATTTGTATTACAATTTAAATCGGCTATCCCAAGCGTAGATCGTCTTGCGGGGGGCACGCATGTCCGTTGATTCCGATAGGCATATTGCCGGCAGCTCAACCCGGCAGCCGGTTCTACAGAGCATGACGGTTCGAGAAACTGCGCGGAGCGGAACGGACGTGGACGAGCTCTCGGACGCATTGTCCACGCCGAAAGCCGCGATCAAGATGACGGCGCAAGGCGATGCGCCCATTGCATATCGCTGCAATTTCATCTCGGTGGACGATGTCAGCGTTGCCGATTGCTCTTATGAAGGCACGATCGTCGGAAAGCGGGACGGGGTCGTCGACAGGATGGCTATATTCCTGCCGACGGAGGGGAATATGACCTTCGGAGGGAAATGGGAGCCGATATATTCGGTGCCCGGTCGAGGTGTGATCCTGGAGCCGGGCGATGCCAGGGGCACCAGCATGTTCGGTCCTCGCAGTCACCTCTGCATGTTCATCGATCAGGCGAGGATCACCAAGCGCCTCACGCATATGTTCGAGCGGACGATCGGCGGCGACCTCGATATTCATCCCGATATCGATCTTACATCAGGTGCGGGGCTGGTACTGCAGCAGATCGTGGCAAATCTTCATGGCGGTCTTTCCGAAAACGGACCGCTGCGACGATCGCCGCTGGCTTTCAACTCCCTCTGTGACGCGGCGATCTATCTGCTCCTGGAAGCCTGTCCCAATCGCTATTCGAACGAGCTGGCGCAGGCGGCCGCGGCGCCGGCCCCGCGCCATGTGAAATGGGCCATCGACTACATGCAGGAACACATTGCCGAGCCGATTTCGCTCGACGACATTGCGGCGGCGGCCAAGGTAAGCGTTCGGACTTTGCAGCAGGGCTTCCGTCAGTTCAGGAACACCACTCCGATCGCCTATCTGCATGAAATCAGGATGATTGCCGCCCATCGTGATCTGCTGGACGCCGACTCGACGCAGGCCGTCGCCGATATCGCGCTCAGATGGGGATTTACGCATCTCGGACGCTTTGCCGCCGAATACAAGAAGCGTTTCGGTCAGCTGCCGTCACAGACCTTGAGGGATTGATCGAGGCAGACTGAAGCGCGTCGCCTGCCGCGCTTCAGGTCCTGTTTTTATGCATGTCGTTATCGAAAAACCGCGGGCACTTTTGCGCAACATGCTCTGGCCCATGACCAGCCGCGTTCGCGCGGACGGTCATGGGCACAGCTGAGCTCAGTGTTCGGTCAGAGGTGACGGTCTTCGGCGTGCCTGCGGTCGACCCCATCGGCCCCCCGACTCCTGCTGCGTTAACGATTAACCACCACTTTGGGGTCACGGGGTTAATAAAGATTTACTTCCTTTCAGCGCCGCGCCGAACGTAGTTTTCCTTCCCCCAGGCGTGTGCCGCAGCCGCCCGAGCTTGTCATGTCGATGTTTCCCATCGGCAGGCCTGTTGCAGCCGAATGAAAGGCGTTCGGTCAATTGCCGTCGCAGATCTTCAGACGCCGAGCTTCACAACCTTCGCGTATCAGCTTGATGGAAGCCGCCGGCGTGCAATTCCGGCATGGAAGTTCGCGCCGTGCAGGAGGCCGTCGTCGTTGAAATCATAGGTCGGGTTATGGAGCGGCGGCGAGCGCTCACCATTGCCCAGGAAGACGAAGCAGCCCGGCACTTTCGCGAGGAACTGCGCGAAGTCTTCCGATCCCGTCATCGGCTTGCTCGCGACGGCAACATTCGACGCGCCGTAGAGATCGCGCGCGACGGTAAGCGCTTCCTCCGTCAGGGCGGGGTCGTTCATCAGAGGGACGAATTCCCTGGTGTAGAAGACCTCGGCCTTGACGTTATAAGTCGTGGCCGTACCCTCGGCGATGACCCGCATCTGCTTTTCGATCTGCTCGCTGATCTCGGAGCGGAAGCTGCGGGCATCGCCGAGAATGCGGGCGAGACCGGGAAGCGCATTGCGCGTGCCGTCGGTGATCAGTTCGGTGACCGAGACGACGCCGATATCGGCCGGGTCGAGCCGCCTGGAGACGATGGTCTGCAGGTTGGTGACCAGCGCGCAGGCGGCGACGAGCACCTCATTGCCCCAGTGCGGCCGCGCGGCATGGCCGCCGATGCCGGTCAAGGTGATCTCGAAATTGTCCTCGGCCGACATGATCGCTTCCGGGCGCGTGCGGAAATTGCCGACGCCGAGCCCCGGCATGTTGTGGATTCCGTAGATCTCGTCGAAGGGGAACCGTTCGAAGAGCCCGTCGGCGATCATCGCGAGCGCCCCCTTGCCCCATTCTTCGGCCGGCTGGAAGATGAAGCGCACGGCGCCATCGAAACCGCCTTCCTCAGCCAGGATTTTTGCCGCGCCGAGCAGCATCGTGGTGTGGCCGTCGTGGCCGCAGGCATGCATGATGCCCGGGTTTTGCGAGCGGTGCGGCAGGTCCGATTGTTCGTTAATCCTCAGCCCATCCATATCCGCGCGCAGCGCAATGGCGCGATTGCTGTTGCCGCGCTTCAGCGTTGCGACGACGCCGGTGCCGCCGACGCCTTCGGCGACCTCGTCGCAGCCGAATTCCCGCAGCTTGGCCGCAACGAAGGAGGATGTCCGCTGCTCCTCGAAACCGAATTCGGGATGGGCGTGTAGATCGCGTCTCCACGCCGTCATCTCGGCATGAAGCGTGTTCCTATCGATGCTCATGCCGGCGCTCCTTCCGTGGCGAGGCGACGGACGACGTCGAGCAGGACGTTGGCGCCTGCGACGAGATCTTCGTCGGCCGTATATTCCCTAGGGTTATGGCTGATGCCGCCGGCGCTCGGGACGAAGATCATCGCCGACGGGGCAATCCTTGCGATCATCTGCGCATCGTGGCCGGCGCCCGATGTCATTCGCCGGCAGGCAAGACCCCGTTCCCGCGCAGCCTTTTCGATGAGCTGTACGATGCTCTGATCGAATTTTACAGGCTCGAAGCGAGCAAGTCTTTCCACGGATATACCGACCTGCTCCTCGGTCGATAGTGTGTCGAGGAAGGTTGCAAGTGCCGCTTCCTCTTCTCTCAGCCGATCTTCGTCGGGATCGCGGAGATCGACCGTGAAGATCGCCCGCGACGGGATCACATTGATCGCGTTCGGTTCGAAACTCATGCAGCCGACCGTGGCGACGGTCGGCGTATTGGACGCTTTCGCTCGCTCACGCAGGAAGGTGACGACCCGAGCTGCGGCATGACCCGCATCGCGGCGCATGGAGATCGGTGTCGTTCCCGCGTGGTTGGCGTCGCCGGTAATGGTCACCCGCTGCCAGGAAATGCCTTGAAGATCTTCGACGGAGCCGACCGGAATGCCCTCGCGCTGAAGGACCGGTCCCTGCTCGATATGCAGCTCGATATAAGCGTGCGGCTTAAGGAAACCCGGTTGATGCTCGCCGGCGTAGCCGATCCGCTCGAGTTCGCGGCCAAGGATCGTTCCATCGGTGCCAATGGCGGCAAGCGCCGCATCGATATCAAGGCCTCCCGCATAGACCAGAGATCCCATCATATCGGGCGCGTAGCGCACGCCTTCCTCGTTGGTGAAGGCGGCCACGGCGATCGGCCGGGATGGCGCCAGGCTCTCCGCTTTCATCATCTCGATGACTTCGAGCCCCGAAAGCGTGCCGTAACAGCCGTCATAGATGCCGGCGCCGATGACGGTGTCGATGTGCGAGCCGAGCAGAATGGGGGCTTTGTTCGCCACGCCGTCAGGCTTCCAGATGCCGAAAATGTTGCCGATGCGATCGACGGCGACCTCGAGCCCCGCCTCCCTGATCCATGCCACGAATTGGTCGCGGCCGAGCTTTTCCGCATCGGAAGCCGCCAGCCGCACGAGCCGGCCGTCGCTATCCCGACCGATTTCGCCGAGCGTTCTGATACGTCCGAGGAGACGCGCCGCGTCGATGGATGGGCCGCTCATGTCAAGGCTCCTTCCCGGTTCTCGGCGGCGACTGCGGCGGGCGGCAGTCCGGTGATCTCTTCATATTTGCCGGGGTCGGTCGCGCCCTCCGTGTTGACGACGAAGATGCGGGAGCGGCTCTCGATCGAGAGCGCCGCCTTGATCGCGGGATCGGCGGCGGCCTTGATAGCGGCTGCGAGGCCGACGCCGCCGCTTTCGCCGGCGACGATGGCGGGATCACCGGCAACGGGACGGGCAAGGCGGTTCATCATCGAGGTCGCATCCATCTCGTCCACCGTCATGAAAGCGTCGGCGGCGCGGGAAAGGATCCGCCACGCGACAAGGGAGGGCTCGTAACATTCGAGCATCGCCATGACGGTTGGCTCGCCATGGGCGATCGTCACGGGATGTCCGGCACGGGCCGTCTCGAAGAGGCATGCCGCGCGGGCGGGATCGACGACGGTGAAGACGGGACGCCGCTCGCCGAGCGCGATCGCCAGATGTCCGGCGACCGTCGCGGCAATGCCGCCGACGCCGGATTGGATGAACACATGTGTCGGCGGCTCCGGCATCTGCCGGAGTGCTTCCCGAACGAGTGCGGTATAACCCTGCATCACCAAGCCGGGGATGCGTTCGTAGCCCGGCCAGGATGTGTCGGAAACAATAGTCCAGCCCTTCGCCTCGGCCACGCGGGCCGCCTCACGTACGGAGTCGTCATAGGTTCCCGCAACCCGGATCATCTCGGCGCCGAAGCGGGCGATGGCGGCGACCCGCTCGTCGCTGACGCCGGAGTGGACGAAAATTGCGGCCCGCGACCCGACGAGCTGCGCTCCTTGCGCGACGGAGCGGCCATGATTACCGTCGGTGGCGCAGGCAACGGTCATTCCGCGCGCAATGGCGCGGACTTCTTCCGAATGCAGCTCGGCCATATCGACTGCGCGCCCAAGCCGCCGCTCCGCCTCTTGAAGAACGAGGCGGATCACCGCATAGGCGCCGCCGAGCGCCTTGAAGCTTCCGAGACCGAGGCGATGGCCTTCATCCTTGACGTGGATCGCGGCAACGCCGATCTCGCGCGCCAATCCCGGCAGGGCGACGAGCGGTGTTATCGCATGGTCTTCACGGAAGCTGAGGTAGCGTTCCACCTCCTCGGCGCCGGCGATGCCGAGCGTCTTCTCATCGCGTGGATCAAGCGGCAGACGATAGTCGGCGGTTGTGTTCAACAGAAACATGGCAAACCTCGATTTCGTGCGGTTGCTGAACTCTATTGCATCGCTCACGAAAAAGGCGCTGATATTAGGCCGTCAGCTTGCAATTTTGTTTCGTCGGAGTCCCCACTTGAACAAGCGCGTTCAGCACTCGCCGCTCGATGTCTTTGATCGCAAGATCCTCGCCATTCTCCAGCGGGACAATATGACCCCGCAGCGCACGATCGGCGATGCGGTGAACCTGTCCGCGCCGGCCGTTCAGCGCCGGATCAAGCGGATGCGGGAGGAGGGAGTGATCCGGGCGGATGTCTCGGTCGTCGCGCCGGAGGCTGTCGGGCAGTCGATCACGATCTTCGTCGAGGTGGAGGTGATCAGCGAAACCGCCGATCAGATCGAGCGGGCGAAGACGGAGTTCGCAGCCACGCCGGAAATCCAGCAATGTTATTACGTCACCGGCGAAGCGGATTTCATCCTTGTCATCGTCGTGCCGTCGATGGCCGATTACGAGGCACTCACCCGGCGGCTCTTCTTCGGCAACAACAACGTCAAGCGCTTCCGCACCTTTGTTGCGATGGACCGGGTCAAAGTCGGGCTTGGCGTGCCTCTGGAGTAAGCCGATGCGGCGGCCGGGTCGCCACCGTATCGGCAGGAAACGGTGGGATTATGCCGCGCGCTTCAGTGCATCGCCGATCGTCGAGACGATCGTGTCGATCTGGTCTTTCTCGACGATCAGCGGCGGAGAAAGCGCGATGATATCGCCGGTCACGCGGATCAGCAGGCCCTTCTTGAAGCAATCGACGAAGACGTCGTAGGCGCGGGTTCCCGGTGCTCCGTCACGCGGAGCGAGTTCGATTGCGCCGACCAGTCCGAGATTGCGGATGTCGACCACACCAGGCAGGCCCTTCAGCGAATGGAGGGCGTCCTGCCAATACTCGGCCAGGTCGGATGCACGCGTCAGCAGCCCTTCTTCCTCGTAGATTTCGAGGGTCGCGAGCCCCGCGGCGCAGGCGACCGGATGGCCGGAATAGGTATAGCCGTGGAAGAGTTCGATCGCATTGTCAGGTCCGACCATAAGTCCGTCATGGACCTTACGGCTGGCAAAGACTGCGCCCATGGGGATGGCGCCGTTGGTCAGGCCCTTCGCCGTGGTGACCAGATCGGGCACGACGCCGAAATAATCCACCGCGAAAGCTGTGCCGAGACGCCCGAAGCCGGTGATGACTTCATCGAAGATCAGCAGGATGCCGTGCTTGTCGGCGGTCGCGCGCAGCTTCTCCAGATAGCCCTTCGGCGGCAGGATAACGCCTGCCGATCCCGCCATCGGCTCGACGATGACGGCGGCGATGGTTTCGGCGCCGTGCAGCTGCACCAGGCGTTCGAGATCGTCGGCCAGTTCGACGCCATGGGCGGGAAGCCCCTTCGAAAAGGCATTGCGCCCGATATCCAGCGTATGGCGCATGTGATCGGCCGGGATCTGCGGGAAGACCCGCCGATTGTTGACGAGACCGCCAACGGAAATGCCGCCGAAGCCGACGCCGTGATAGCCTTTTTCGCGGCCGATGATCCGGGTGCGCGTGCCCTGGCCGATCGCGCGCTGGTAGGCGATGGCGATCTTCAGAGCTGTATCGACCGATTCCGAGCCCGAGCCGGTGAAGAAGACCCTGTCGAGCTGGGCGTCAACCCCGCCCGGCGCGTTCGCAGCGAGCTTGGCGGCGAAGTCGAAGGCGATCGGATGCCCCATCTGGAAGGTCGGCGCATAGTCGAGCGTGGCGAGCTGCCGCTCGACCGCCTGGGCGATCTTCCTGCGGCCGTGGCCGGCGTTGCAGCACCAGAGGCCGGCCGTGCCGTCCAGCACCCGGTTGCCATCAACGTCGGTGTAATACATCCCTTCCGCAGCGGCCAGCAGGCGCGGCGCGGCCTTGAATTGCCGGTTGGCGGTGAACGGCATCCAGAAGTTTTCGAGTACGGGCGCGTTCGTCTTGCTGATCTGGTCCATCCTGGCCTCCTTTGAAATCGCCCGGAGAATGGCAATTTCCATCCTTCAAACAAGTCCTTTTCTTTGCTGGTGCAACTTATTGAAATTGAACAATGAAGAAGATAGATTTTGCGATATTCTGCACAATGCAAACGGATCCATCATGTCAGTCGATATCGGCAGCCGCCTTCGCCACCTGCGCATCGCCCATAAGCTTTCCCAGCGTGAACTCGCCAAACGCACCGGCGTGCCGAACTCGACGATTTCACTGATCGAATCGAACGCCTCCAATCCTTCGGTCGGCGCTCTGAAGCGGATCCTAGATGGCATTCCGATCGGGTTGGCGGAATTCTTCGCCTTCGAACCGGAGCGCCCGAAAAAGGCCTTCTACGCCGCCGAGGAACTGGTGGAGATCGGAAAGGGCGCCATTTCCTATAAGCAGGTCGGCGAAACCCTGTTCGGGCGCAGCCTGCAGATGCTGAAGGAATGCTACCAGCCGGGTGCCGACACCGGAAAAATTCCCCTTGTTCACGAAGGGGAGGAGGGCGGGATCGTGCTCTCGGGAAGACTCGAGGTCACGGTTGACGACGAACGGCGTATCCTTGGACCGGGAGACGCTTATTATTTCGAAAGCCGGCGTCCGCATCGGTTCCGCTGCGTCGGACCGGTGCCCTGCGAGGTTATCAGCGCGTGCACGCCGCCGACGTTTTAACGCAATTTCAGAAAATGCGCAGTGGTTTCGGAAAGATGATCCCGAAGGCGGATCGGTAAGGACCCGCCTCCGGCGATTGATCTGACTTAGTCGTTCGCCGAAACCTTGACGCCGAGCACCGTAGGAATGGTGTTCGGCGCACCCATGGCAGCACCGACAATCATCGGCACGGGAACGGGCTTTTCCGGAGCGGCGCTGATCGTCAGGCTCTTCGGCCCGTCGAGATAGGTGTTGAGGGCTGCCGATATCTGGCTTTGCAGTTCCGGCACGTTGAGTTGCGCCATCATCATCGGAACCAGCGCCTTCAGCGATTGTGCCAGTTGGTCGCCTGTGACGCCCTGCTTCGCGCCGGCATAATCGAGCGCCTTTTTGGTGATCGAGGCGTCGTCAAAGCGGATCGAGGCGCTGTTGAACGTCAGCTGCTGCATCAGCCCCATCATCGCAAGTCCGGCCGCCTGGTTGGCCTCTTCCTTGTTCGGATTGGCTTCGGCTGTCTTGACCGCCTCCTGCAGCGACTTGATGAAGCCGAGCGTATAACCGGAGAAGTCGATTGCAAAATTCAGCCGGCCGACATTCTTGAAATCGAAAGCATATTCGTCGAGGGCAACCTTGCCGCTTTTGACTTCCCAGCTTCCCTTCATCGTCATAGTACCGTCGAGCGTCGTCAGTCCGAGCTTCTCGATGGCCTCCTTCGCAGCCGCATCCTCGACTTGCGACAGGTCGGCCTTGAATCCGGCGACGTTGGCGTCGTAGGCAAAGCCGCCGTCCTGGCGCCCCATGTTTGCCTCGACGCCTTCGATCGCAAGCACATCCTTGCCCTTGATGTTGAGCGCGATCGGCCCGGTGCTGGCGGTTTCATAGAGAAGGATGTCGTCCAGCGTCTCGCCGGTCGCATTGGCCGGAATCGTCAGGCCGGTGAACAGAATCTCCTTGGCGGAAAAGCGCCCTCCCTCCTGGCTGATATCGACATCCGGGAAGGAAAGTGTCTTGGCGTAATAGCCGCCGCCTTCTTTTTCTTCCACGCCCTCGAAGGTGAGGTCGCCGATCTTCAGCGCATCGCCGGGCAGGTTCGCAAATCCCACCTGGACGCCCGTTGCCGTCACCGTGTCGCCGGCGACTTCGGCCTTCTCGAAGGTGATGACCGTGCCGCCGGCATTGGCCGCGGCGCTGAGCTTCTTCATCATATCCGCGCCGTCGAGGGCAAGCGCCGGGCCGGCCAGCGTCAGGAACGCCGTGCTTGCCATCATCAGGTGGAAATTGCGCAGTTGCTTCATGGAGATGTCCTTGTGTTGAAGGTAGATGCGGGGGAATACATGGAATATGCGCCGGCGGCGCTCTGCTCGCAGAGCGGCGGGGACGTCACGGTTCGTCAGATCAGCTCATTGGAGGGAATGCGATCGCGATCGGCCGGAACCGGCAGGCCGGAGAAATTCGGCCACCCTGCCGCCGGCGGCCGGGGGAGGATATTTTCTCTAGCAAAAGTAGTTTGGTGACTCATCGTCAGAGCTAAAATTGCATTTCTTCGATTATTGCAACCGCGATTTTTGATGGCGGAGCGGAAATCAGTCGGGCTTGGCGGCGACGCCGACGCATTCCAGGATCGTGGTGCGGCAAACACCGGCCTCCCGCTGTGGGCGAGGCTGGGCGCGCCAGTTCTGGTAGGCGATCCGGAATTCGATATCTTTGTAAAAATAGGTCCTGGCTTTCTGTCGCGAGCGGCTCCTGTTCAACGCATCCGCCGTCACTACGACATGGGTGGCAAGCCGTTTGAATTGCCATGGCGGCGTGCGTCGCTCCTTCTCGATCACCTCGACGTGGAAATAGGGATCGTCTTCCCCGGGATCGGGAGCCGTGTGGACGGTGGCCCAACGGACGGTCCGAGGTGAGACGGAGAGAATGATGGCGGAAATGGTCGGTCGCTCCACCGGTTCGGCGCGGGCTAAAATCGCCTGGCCCAAAATCGCGGCGACTGTGAACAGGACGGTAAGGGATATTCGCTTGGGGCGCATGCGCTTCAGCTGCTGCGGCCCTCGATTCGGGCGAGCACGCCGTCGAGCGCTGCGGTCAGCGCAGCAAGGCCGCCCAACTTGTCGACGTCGGAAAGAACCTGCTCGTTCAATCCGCCCTTGGTGGCGAATTCGCGGCTCAGCGCGCTGAACGGCTCGGTGCCTGGGCTGTTGGCCTTCTGCGCCAGACTTGCGAATAGCGGCGCGATGTAGGCATTTGCCGTCGGCCTTTCGAGGCCGCTTTTTTCCAGCCAGCCGGCCAAGGTTTCCATAATGCCGAAATAGGTCGACATCACAGAGCTCGCCGCCGCGAGCAGATCATATTCCTTTTTCGACTGACACTCGACGGCGGTTCCGAGCGTATCGAACAGCGCCGCGACGGCGGCATCCGGCGGGAGGATGGCGGTGACGCCTTGCCGCTGCGCAACGAAAGGCAGGGGGATGGCCTGGACGAGGTGCACGTCGGTGCCGATCCAATCGAGAAGAGCCTGGCGCTCGGTCGCGGCTACGAGGCTGACGACCAGCTGGCCCTTCCGGAACGAAAGCGCCCGCACCACCTCCTCGGCGATCTGTGGCCGGATCGCCAGGAACACCATGTCGCTGCGATCGACGACACTCTGGTTATCCCCGGCAATCCTGACGGAGGCGAACTCCTCTGCCAGCGTGGCGGCAATGTGCGCGCTCCGCGGCGAAACGTGAATCTCGGAGGCGTAAGCCGGTGCGGCCAGAAGCCCGCGAACCATCGCTTCGGTGATTGCGCCGGTCCCGACGAATCCAATGCTGTTGATCATCACTGTTACTCCGCAGCCCGCAGCGGTCCCAGCGCGACATCCGTCGTGTAGTTCTCGCGCATGAAGTTGATGAAATTGTCCTGGAACTGGCGCGTATGGGCGTGGGCGAGCTCGTCGGCCAAATCAACGTTCTTGTCCCTTATGGCGTCGAGCATCAGCGTGTGCTCGTCGGTCAGCAGATAGCCCTCATGGGTCCGCTCCAGATATTCGAAATGCAGGTGCAGCATGCGCTGGCCCTGCGACAAAAGCTTCTCGTAAAACGAGGCGAGATACTGGTTTTTTCCGGCATGGGCGATCGTCATGTGGAATTCCTTGTTGGCTTCCGACATGGCGAGATGATTGCCTGTCTTGACCGCAGCCTCAAACGACTTCAGCCGCTTGGCGATGATCTTCAGATCGGCTTCCGTCCTCAGTGCCGCGGCAAGCCGCGTATTCATCCGCTGCGCGATGTCGAGCGCCTCGACATATTTCGGAAAGGTCGCCACTTCGATCGGCGCGACGATCGTGCTGCGGTTGGAAAGCGTCACCACCAGCTCGTCGGCGCCGAGCCGGATCAGCGCTTCGCGCACCGGCGAGCGCGACATGTCGAAACGTTCGGCCAGCGTCATCTCGTCGAGGAGCTGGCCGGGCGGCAGAGCGAGCGACAGGATCTCGTTGCGCAGCGTTTCATAGACGCTTTTCCAGCCGGTCCCGCGGATGCGTTTCACTTCCGATTCTTCAGACACTTAAGTCCCTTTCTCCAGACGCCGGGTCCATTGGGCCAGAAAAACAGCGTGTCGGCAATGTAATTTTTCCGCTTGACTTTGTCGACACGCTGTTGACATATTCTTACCAGTCGACACGCAGCCGACAAGAAAACAACAGAAACGGCCAGAGCCGACGAGTGGAACCGCGCGCTTCGCGCACAACAAAAGAGGAATGCCCAATGCTTTCTTTGATAACGTCCGCCCTGCGGGCGCTGCCCGCGCTCGCCCTGATGGCAGGTCTTTCCGCAACCGCCGCCCACGCCCAGACCGCCGAGGGATATTGGCAGGGCGTGCAGAAGGCAGGCGCTTTGCGTTGTGGCGCGGCTGTAGCGCCGCCCTATGTCATGCGCGATCCGGCGACGGGCGAGTACACCGGCTTCTTCGCCGATCTCTGCAAGGAGTTTGCCGACGTCCTCAAGGTGAAGCCCGAATTCGTCGATACGACCTGGGACAATATCGTCGCCGGTCTGCAGGCGGGCAAATGGGATCTGTCGCTCGCGCTTAACCGGACGCCGGCGCGCGCCATGGCCGTGCAGTTCTCGATCCCGGCGATGGAGTACCAGATCTCGCTCGCCTACAATAAAAACAATCCGAAGATCGCGGCCGGCGCCGCTTCGGTGGCCGATATAGACAAGGCGGGCGTAACTCTTGCGGTCATGTCAGGCACGGCCCAAGACAAGGCCATTTCCGCGGCGGTCAAGAACGCCACGATCATGCGCCTGCCCGGCAACGACGAGACCCGCCTGGCGGTCACCTCGAAGCGCGCCGACATCCTGGTCGACGCCTCCGACACCAACCAGCTCTTCACCCAGTCGAACCCGGATTGGGCGGTTGCGCTCAACCCGACGCCGGCCCTTGCCAAACAGGGTGTCGCTTTCGGCCTGCCGCATCAGCTTTCGGCCGCCGACGTCGAAGTGATCAATATCTTCCTCGAAGAGAGGGTCGCCACCGGCCATGTCGACGAGCTGATCCGCAAAGCCGTCGACGAAGTCCTCAAGGGCGCGAAGTAACCTCGCCGGGGCCGGTGCGACGATCGCCCCGGCCCTTTCAAGCTTCGATCATCGGAGATTGGCCATGACCACGTCCTTCAGCCTTCCCCTCGTGAAAATGCAGGCGCTCCACAAAAGCTATGGCGGCGGCGCAATCCAGGTGCTGAAAGGCATCGATATCGAAATGAAGCCCGGCGAACGCGTCGTCGTCATCGGTCCGAGCGGCGGCGGCAAAAGCACGCTGCTTCGGGTGATGATGGGCCTGGAGCAGATCGACAGCGGCTCGATCAGTTTCGATGGCAAGGCCTATATTTCTTCCGACGGCGCTGCCAGGAAGACCCAGATCGACACCCATGTCCGTCGCTCGATCGGCATGGTCTTTCAGCACTATACGCTGTTTCCGCATCTGAGCGTCATTCAGAACCTGATCCTCGCACCCTGCAAAGTGCGCGGAGAAGGCAAGGCGAAGGCGACCACCCGCGCCCAGGCTCTGCTCGAGCGCTTCGGGCTCGGCGCCAAGGCCAATGCCTATCCGGCCCAGCTTTCCGGCGGCCAGAAGCAGCGCGTCGCCATCGCCCGCGCACTGATGCTCGATCCGAAGCTGATGCTGTTCGACGAGGTCACCTCGGCGCTCGACCCGGAGCTCGTCAGCGAGGTCGAACAGGTCATCCTGCAACTCGCCGCCCAGGACATGCCGATGATGATCGTCACCCACGACATGTGGTTCGCCAAGAACATCGCGTCGCGCGTCATCTTCTGTGCGGGCGGCGTGGTCGTCGAGGACGGCCCGCCCGAGCAGGTGCTCGGCGCTCCGCGCGAGGAACGCACCAAGGAATTCATCGACCGCGTCTTCCACATCAAGCAGTAGGAGGCACAGATGAACTACACGTTCGATTTCAACGCCGTCTCCATCGCCCCGCTGCTGCAGGGGCTGTGGGTTTCGCTGCAGCTGACGGCGGCCGCGAACATCATCGGCATCGTTCTGGGCTTCGGATTGGCCCTGCTGATCATGAGCCCGATCAAGATCGTGCGGCTGCCGTTCATGCTGTTCGTCGAATTCTTCCGCTGCACGCCGGCCATCGTCCAGATCGTCTGGATATTCTATTGCGTGCCGATGCTGTTCGATGTCTTCCTCGATCCGATGACGATGGGCATTATGGCCCTCGGGCTCAATCTGATGGCGTTCAATGCCGAGGCCTATCGTGCCTCGATCCAGGCGGTGCCGCGCGAACAGCTCGACGCCGGCATCGCGCTCGGCCTCAATCCGCTGCAGCGGGTGCTCTACATCGTCTTCCCGACGGCGTTCCGCGCTTCCATTCCGGTGCTTCTGACCAACGGCATCGTCATCTTCCAGCAGAGCGCGCTGGTCGCGATCGTGGCGATCCAGGACCTGATGTACCAGGGCAAGACGCTGGCGACCGAAACCTATCGTCCGATCGAGACCTTCACGGTCGTGGCTCTCATTTATTTCGCCGTGTCCTTCCCGATAACCCAGATCGTCGGCCTGCTCGAACGCCGCCGCCAGATCCTCGTCAGCTAGGAGGCCAGCATGATGACGCTCGACTTCTCGATCCTGCTGCGCTTCGAAAACGCGCTCCTGCTCGGCCTGTGGATGACGATCAAGCTGACGATCATCTGCGTCGTGCTCGGATGCTCCCTCGGCTTCCTCGTCGGCCTTGCCCGCACGTCCCGCAACATCGTCCTTCGCGCCGTCGCGGGCGTCTACGTCGAATTCTTCCGCGGCACGCCGGTGCTCATCCAGCTCTTCTGGATCTTCTTCTGCCTGCCGCTGATCCTCGGTGTCGAGCTTTCGAATCTCGCATCGGGTGTCATCACGCTGACGCTCTATATGGGCGCAATAACGAGCGAAACTTTCCGGGCGAGCCTCAAATCGATCGGCCGGGAGCAGTTGGATGCCTGTGTCGCCCTCGGCCTGCCGCAGAGGGTCCAGGTCGTCAACGTCGTGCTGCCGCAGGCGGTGCTGCGGGCCATCCCGACGCTGCTGTCGAACTGCGTCAGCCTGTTCAAGGAGAGCGCGCTCGTCTCCGCCGTCGGCATGGCGGATCTGATGTTCGTCGGCCAGAACATCTCGAACAATACCGCCCGTCCCGTCGAAGTGCTGACGGTCGTCGCCCTGATCTATTTCATCATCGCCTTCCCGCTCACGCGGGCGGTCTCCCTCATCGAGGGACGCATCCTCAAGAAGCTTGCAATCTGAAAACCGTCGTTCCCAGGACAGGAGAATCCCATGAAACTTTCCGGCGTCATGCCCGCCCTCATCACACCCTTCGATGCGAACAACAAGATCGACTTCAAGGCGTTCGAGAAGCTTCTGACGCATCTGCGCGAGGCAGGCGTCACCGGCTGGGTGCCGAACGGCTCGACCGGCGAATATTTCAGCCAATCCAGGGAAGAGCGCCGCGACGTGCTGCAATTCGTCAAGGAGTTTGCCAGGCCCGGCGAAATCCTGATCGCCGGCACCAATGCGCCCGCGACCCGCGAGGTGATCGAGCAGACGGCGCTCGCCAGAGATATCGGCTATGACACCGTCCTGCTGGCACCGCCCTTTTATACCCGTCCAACCCAGGCGGAACTGATCAGGCACTATGAATCCGTGCTTGGGGCCGTCGATGTAAACCTCGTCCTCTATTCTTACCCGGCTAAGGATGGTTCAGACATCAGCTTCGAGCTGATGGATCATTTTGCCGACAATCCGCGGGTGATCGGCATCAAGGAAAGCTCGGGTGTATTGCAGCGCGCCATCGACATCGCCAGCCGCTATGAGGGCAAGATCCAGCTCGTCAGCGGCTCGGACGATATCGCGCTCGACTTCATGTTCTGGGGCGCGGAAAGCTGGATCTGCGGCCCTTCCAACTGCATGGCCAAGGCCTGCTGCGATCTCGACCGAACCTACAAGGCGGGAGAGCTGGGCAAGGCCCGCGAGATGATGAAGACCCTCTATCGGGCGATGAACATCCTCGAAAGCGGCAAGTTCGTGCAGAAGATCAAGTATGGCTGCGAGCTTCAGGGCTTGCCCGTGGGCACGTGCCGCGCGCCGCTCGGCGAGCTGACCGCGGAGGAAAAGGCCGAGTTCAGAGCGGCGATGGAGCCGATCCTCAACTGGTAGGATTTTTCACATCGATACCGGGATCGGCCGCGGCAGGCCGGTCCCCACCATACTCGTGGTTCCCAGGAAAGACCGGGAGGCTGAAGCGATGCGATTCAAGAAGGTTCTGTCCGTCGTCGATTGTCATGCGGAGGGCGAGAGCGGCAAGGTGATCGTCGGCGGTGTCGGCCAGGTCAAGGGCGAGACCATGTTCGACAAGCGGACCTATCTCGAAACCCACATGGACGATATCCGCAAGATGGTTCTCTTCGAACCGCGCGGCGCCGTTTGGCACAACGCCAACATCGTTCTGCCCTCCAATCATCCGGAAGCCGATTTCGGCTATGTGATCCTGGAGACGACGGAATATCCTGTTATGTCGGGCTCGAACACCATGTGCGTGGCAACCGTCCTGCTGGAAACCGGCATTCTGCCGATGCTGGAACCGGTGACGAATCTGACGCTGGAATCGCCCGCCGGTCTGATCCGGGTCCGGTGCGAATGTTCAGATGGCAAGGTGACGAGTGTGCGGCTCGTGAACCAGCCGGCCTTCTGCTATCATCTCGACAGCCATATCGACGTCGAAGGTTTGGGAAGCGTCCGGGTCGATATCGTCTATGGCGGCATGACCTATACGATGGTCGATGCCGCGGCTCTCGGCTTTTCGATCGATCCCTCCGAAGCCCGCGACCTTTGCGAGATCGGGCAGAAGCTCAAATTCGCCGCCGCCGAGCAGCTTGCAGTGGAGCATCCCGACAACCCCGCGATCCCCGGCATTACCAACACGCAATTCATGGGGCCGCTGCGTCGCGAAAACGGCCAGCTGATCTCCAAGAATTGCGTCGTCGTCTCTCCCGGCCGCTGCGATCGTTCGCCCTGCGGCACCGGCTCTTCGGCCCGTCTTGCCCTGCTGCATGCCAAGGGCCTGATCGCGCCTGGCGAAACTCTCATCCATGAATCCATCACCGGAAGCCGTTTCACCTGCGCCATCGATGGGCTGGCGAAGGTCGGAAAATATGATGCCGTCATACCGGCAATCTCAGGACAGGCATGGATCACGGGCTTCTATCAAATGGGCATGGATCCGACCGACCCCTATCAGGAGGGGTTCACCGTCGCCGACACCTGGATGACCACTGTTTGATGTTGAACGATCTGGAATGAATATGAGTGCAAACAAAGCCCCCCTGGTGGTCGTGGGAGCCGGCATCATCGGCGTCGCCATTGCCTATGAGCTGCAACGGCGCGGGCAAAGTGTCGTGCTGGTGGACAGGGCGGCCCCCGGCATGGGCGCCTCCTACGGCAATATGGCGAGCATCGCCGTCACCGAATTCATGCCGGCCTCGCGCCCCGGCATCTGGGCGCAGATGCCGAAATGGCTGCTCGACCCGGAAGGGCCGGTGCGCATCCGGCCCGGCTACCTGCCGAAACTCGTGCCGTGGTTCCTGAGATTCCTGGCTGCCAGCCGCCCCTCAAAATTGAGGGAATTGGAGGCGGCCGGCGCCGTGCTCTGCCGGCGCGTCTACCAAGACCTGGATGCGCTGCTGAAGGAGACCGGGCTGACGCATATGCTGACGGCCGAGGGGTGCCTGAGCCTTTATACCGACGAAGCCGAGTTCAGGGCCGATCGCGAGCATATCGAAATCCTGGAGCGCTTCGGCTTCCGGCACGAAATTCTTGGCGGCAATGCCATCCGTGATCTTGAGCCGGCCCTGACCACGAAGATCGGCAAGGCCGTGATCTTTCCCGACAACCGATCAATCACCGATCCGCACAAGCTCGTCCTCGCTCTTGCCGAAAAGTTCCAGGCGCTCGGCGGCAGGATGGTTCAAGGCGATGTCGCCGGTTTCGAGCAAAGCGAGGCCGGCGTCTCGGCCCTCCGCCTGGCGGATGGGCGCAGCGTCGCGGCCGATAAGGTCGTGCTTGCGGCCGGCGCCTTTACCGCGAGGCTTTCCGCCCTGCTGCGGGAGCCTATCCCGCTCGAAACCGAACGCGGCTACCACACGCAGATCATGGAACCCGGCATTTCGATGCGCCACTCGATCATCTGGCCGGCGCGCGCCTTCATGGTGACGCCGACGGCGGGCGGTATCCGTGTCGGCGGCACTGTCGAAATGGCCGGCCTCGACGCGCCGCCGGATTATCGGCGCGCAAAGATCCTGGTGAAGCGGGCTCGGGAAGCGTTGCCGGAGCTGAAGGCCGAAGGCGCGACGGAATGGATGGGGCACCGCCCGGCACTGCCCGACACCGTACCGGTCATGGGTCCATCCGCTAAGCGCCGCAACGTCTGGTACGCGACGGGTCATGGGCATCTCGGTCTGACTTATGCCGCCACGACCGGCCGCTTGATGGCCGACCTCGTTACGGGCGTCCAGCCGCCCGTGGACATGAAACCTTATCGCGTCGACCGCTTCTAAGCACGACGCTGACGCAAGGCAAAAGGGAGTGAACATGCGAAGCGAACTCTACATTGATGGACAGTGGGTGAAGCCGGTCAAGGGCGGCACCTGCACGGTGACGAACCCGGCAACGGAAGAGGTGATCCAGACGATCGGCGCCGCAACGGCCGAAGATGTCGACCTTGCCGTCAAGGCAGCGCGCCGCGCCTTCGACAAGGACGGCTGGCCGAAGTTGACGGGCGCTCAGCGCGCCCGATATCTCCGGGCCATCGCCGGTGGCATCCGCGCCCGCCAGGCCGAGATCGCCCGCCTTGAAGTCCTCGACAACGGCAAGCCGTTCCCCGAGGCCGATTGGGACGTCGCCGACGCGGCCGGCTGCTTCGATTTCTATGCGGGGCTTGCCGAACAGCTCGACAACAATCCCGAGGAGACGATCGCGCTTCCCGATCAGCGCTTTACCTCCAAGGCGGTGCGTGAGCCGCTCGGTGTCGCCGGCGCGATTATCCCCTGGAACTATCCGCTGCTGATGGCGGCATGGAAGGTCGCCCCGGCACTGGCCGCCGGCTGCACGGTGGTGCTGAAGCCCGCCGAGCTGACATCGCTGACGGCGCTTGAACTGGGGGCGGTTGCCGACGAAGCCGGGCTGCCGCCCGGCGTACTCAATATCTTGACCGGCGCCGGCTCGGTCGCCGGCCAGGCGATCATCGATCATAAACAAGTCGACAAGCTCGCCTTTACCGGCTCGGGGCCGGTCGGCTCGAAGATCATGGCGGCGGCCGCCCGCGACATCAAGCGGGTCAGCCTCGAGCTCGGCGGCAAGTCGCCCCTCGTCGTCTTCGAAGACGCCGATATCGACAAGGCCGTCGAATGGATCATGTTCGGCATCTTCTGGAACCAGGGCCAGGTCTGCTCGGCGACATCGCGCGTCCTCGTGCAGGAAACCACCTATGACCGGTTGCTCGAACGGCTGATCGAGGAAACGAAGAAGATCAAGATCGGCAACGGCCTGGACGAGGGCGTTCTGCTGGGGCCGCTGGTTTCCAAGCGCCAGCACGAGCAGGTCGTCGCGGCGATCGAAGCGGCCCGGCAGGCCGGTGCAACGGTCGCCTGCGGCGGAGCGCGCCCGGAAGGATTCGACAAGGGCTATTATCTCCAGCCGACCGTTCTGACCGAAGTTCCGCTCGACAGCGCCGCCTGGGTGGAGGAGATATTCGGGCCAGTCGTCTGCATCCGGCCGTTCAAGACCGAGGAGGAGGCGATCGACCTCGCCAATGATTCCCGCTTCGGCCTTGCGGCCGCCGTCATGTCAAAGGACGACATCAGGGCCGAGCGCGTTGCCGCCGCCTTCCGCGCCGGCATCGTCTGGATCAATTGCTCGCAGCCGACTTTCACCGAGGCGCCCTGGGGCGGCTACAAGGAATCCGGCATCGGCCGTGAGCTCGGCCGCTGGGGCCTCGACAACTATCTCGAGACCAAGCAGATCACCCGCTTCGTCAGCGAGGATCCCTGGGGCTGGTACATCAAGCCGGAGGCGGCCGAATGAACTGGAACCGCAGCCTCGACCTGCTGCAGGTCCACTGCCAGGGCGAGATCGGCAAGGTCATCGTCGCAGGCGCGCCCGAAATACCGGGCGCGACCATGCTCGACAAGATGAACCACATCAACACTGTCGACGACAGCCTGCGCCGCTTCGTCACCTTCGAGCCGCGCGCCAATGTCGCCATGTCGGTGAACCTGCTGGTCGAGCCGACCCGCGCCGATGCCGATGCCGGCTTCATCGTGCTGCAGGCCGACCGCGCTCACCCGATGTCGGGCAGCAACTGCATCTGCGTCGTCACCGCGCTTCTCGAAAGCGGGCGGGTGCCGATGTCGGAGCCTGAGACGGTGGTGCGGTTGGACACGCCCGCCGGCCTGATCGTCGCGCGCGCCACCTGCCGTGACAACAGATGCCTGTCGGTCAGCCTCAACAATGTGCCGAGTTTTGCCGAAGCGCTGGACAGGGAGGTAGAAACGCCGAAATGGGGCCGCATCAAGGTCGATGTCGCCTTCGGCGGCGTCTATTACGCGCTGGTCGATGTCGACCAGCTCGGCCTCGATATCGCCCCGGCAAATGCCCGGCTGCTGGCGGAAGCCGGCATCGAGCTCAAGTCGCTTCTGGCTGGCCAAGTCTCGGTCGCCCATCCGGTCCTGAGTGGCGTCAACGAAATCGCCTATGTGATGTTTCGCGGGCGCGAGGCTGACGGTGCGGTCAGAACCTGCACGACGCTGCAGCCGGGCCGCGTCGACCGCTCGCCCTGCGGCACCGGCAGCTCGGCCAATCTGGCGACCCTTTATGCTCGCGGTGAGGTCGCCGTCGGAGACTCGAGGATGTCGCGGTCGATCATTGGCGGCGAATTCCTGGCGGAGGCGATCGGCGAAACCGAGGTGGGCGGCCGCCTTGCCGTGTTGCCGAGAATAACCGGCCCCGCCTATGTCTATGGCCGCGAGCAGCTGCGCATGTCCGACGACGATCCCTTCGTCGCCGGCTTTGCGCTCTCTGATACATGGGGGCCGCAGGTCGGCCTGCTCGGATAGGAGCCTGCAATGTCTCACCTTCAACCTCTGGCTGGCCAGACTGTCCTCGTCACCGGGGCATCCGGCGGAATCGGCGCAGCCATCATCGAGCGCCTTTCAGCCGAAGGCGCGCGGCCGGTCATCCACTACGGTCGCGACAGGCAACGAGCGGAAGCCCTGCTCGGCCAGCTCGACGGAAACGGATTGATCATTCAGGCCGACCTCTCCCGTCCGGACGGCGCCTTCGCGCTTTGGCGCGACGCGCTTTCGGCGGCGGGACGAATCCATGCCGTCGTCAACAATGCCGGGGTCCGCAACGAGATTTCGATCGATGCCGATCCGGCCGACTGGCGGGCGGCTTGGCAGAAGGAGTTTCAGGTGAACTTCTTTGCTGCGGCGGATCTTTGCAAAGAGGCGCTCGTGCATTTCAAGCAGCATGGCGGCGGGCGGATCGTCAATATGGCCAGCCGCGCCGGTCAGCGCGGTTACGCCGCCGACGCCATGCCTTATGGGGCGACGAAGGCGGCGCTCACCAATCTGACAAAGTCGATCGCGCGGAGCTTCGGTCGCGACGGAGTGGTCGCCGTCTCCGTCGCGCCGGGATGGGTGCGGACCGATATGGCTGAGGATTTTGTGGCAAGGCACGGCAAGGAGGCGGCGGTTGGCGACATTCCGATCGGTGAAATGGCCGAGCCGACCGAGATCGCCGAACTGGTGGCCTTCCTGCTTCGTCCGTCGCAGGCATCGGTCAACGGCGCGACATTCGACGTCAATGGCGGCAGCTACATCAGGTAGAGGAACTCCAGCGGTGCGGCAGCGCTAGTGCGTCCGCAATCGCCTGAGGACAAAGGGAAGGGGTTCGTTATGAAGAGATTTTTGGGCAAGGTCGCCGTCGTGACGGGCGGCGGAGGCGGCATCGGGTCGGCCATCTGCAGGAGGCTGGCCGATGAGGGCGCCTTGGTGGTGGTGACGGACGCGAACGCCGAAGCGGCCGGTGACGTCGCCGCCGGCATAGAGGCCGTTGGCGGATCGGCGATTGCCATCGGAGTCGATATTTCGCGGAAATCGGAATGCGTCGACCTCATCGAGAAAGCCTTTGCGATCAAGGGGCGGCTCGACGTGCTGGTCAACAATGCCGGCATCAACCGGCGCGGAAATCTGCTGGCGCTGTCGGACGAGGATTGGAACACGAGCTTCGCCGTCAACCTCGATTCGATGTTCCATCTCTGCCGGGCCGCACTGCCGCATATGATCGCCGCCGGCGGCGGCGCGATCGTCAATACTGCCTCGCAATGGGGGCTCTACCCGGCGCCGAACCACATCGCCTACAACACGACGAAAGCAGCGGTCGCCGCCTTCACCCAGAATCTTGCCCGCGACTACGCGCCCGACAAGGTCCGGGTCAATGCGGTCTGCCCCGGCGAAATCCATACGCCGATGCTCGAAGCGGGCGTCACCCGCTCCGGCCGGACGATCGCCGATCTCGACAAGCTCGTTCCCTACGGCCGTATCGGCAGGCCGGAGGAGGTGGCAGCGCTCGTTGCCTTCCTGGCATCGGATGAAGCGGCCTTCATGTGCGGCTCACTGGTGGAAATCACCGGAGCGCAAGCCGTGGCTTGAAGCGCCGATCGGCCTTGAGCAATGAGATCGTCTACGATATCCCAAGCATCTTCGCGCCCCGCAGAACAAGAAGGAGCTTGGGCCATGCCTTTCAACACCGCTCAGGTGACCAATCTCGGGAAGGCCCCCACCGCCTCGGATATCATCCTGAAGTTCATCCGCGATTCCATCGCGGACGGCTCGCTGGATGAAGGCGAGCCGATCCGTCAGGACGATGTCGCCCGCCTGTTCAATGTCAGCAAGATCCCCGTGCGGGAAGCGCTCAAGCGGCTGGAGGCCGAAGGCCTGGTGGAATTCCACCGGAACAAGGGCGCAATCGTTACCAGTGTCTCGGGGCCTGAGATCGCCCAGATCTTCGAGGTGCGAGCGATCCTGGAATCCAATGCCATCAGGCTCTCGATTCCTCGTATGACGGAGGAAACGTTTGAAAAGGCGCTCGCCTATTGCGACGCCTTCGCCAAGGAAACGGATGTGGCGCGCTGGTCGGAATTGAACTGGCGGTTTCACAGCTGTCTTTACGAGGATGCGCAACGACCTTTTCTGGTCAACACGATCCGTTCCGTCAACGACCGGCTGGAACGCTATCTCCGGGTACAATTGACGCTGTCGCACGGCCAGCAGACAGCGGACCGCGAACATCGGCAGATCATCGAAGCGTGCCGGGCGCGTGACGAAGAAAAGGCGACCGGTCTCGTCTATGCTCACATCATGAGCGCCTGCCAATCCCTTCTCGAACATCTTCCGGCAAAAAGGCCTCGCTGAGCGGCACTCTGAAATCGATACCGGTCCGTCAGGCGTCTGCGATCTGCTTGATGGTCTCGAACACCGCGCGCGGCATTTTCAGGCTCTGGGACCGCGATTTTCGATATTCGATCCCGTCAACGCCAGGTATGAACACGCCGTGTTGCTGGAGCCGGGCTGCCTGGCGATGCGCGCGCTCGACGAGGCCATCGTCGGGGCGTCCGGGCATCATTGCGATGACGGTCAATCCCACCGCCGGGCTGGCGTTTCCCGATCTGAAAGATGGCGTGTCCAGCGACCAGGGGCCTCCGGACAGTCCGGCCGACAGCATTTCCACCATCAGCGCCACATTGGCGCCCTTGCGCCCGCCGAAGGGAAGGAGAGCTCCGGCCAGTGCTCTTGCGGCATCCCGAGTGTCCATGCCCGTCTCGTCGACCGCCCATCCCTCCGGAATGCTGCGCCCCTCGGCTGCGGCTGCGACGATGTTGACATAGGCCGTTGCGCTCGAGGCCTGGTCGATGATGAGCGGCAGCGAGCCTTCTCCGAGCGGGAAGCCGAAGGCCATCGGGTTCGTGCTGTAGACGGCGGGACCGCCCGCTATGGCGACCACCATGGCATTTGCATTGGTCGCGGCGATGCCGGCAAGGCCTTCGCCGGCAAGCCGACGAACATAATAGCCCAGCTCTCCCGCGGTGTAGCTGTTCGTTTGCGTGAAGATGGCGACCCCGAAAGTTCGCGCCGCTTCGGCCAGATCGTTTAACGCCAGATCGAAGCCGAGCTGCGCGATACCGCGATCGGCATCGGCGACGAAGAAGGCGGGAAACGGTCGCTCGCAGGTTGGCGTTGGATGGCAGTTGATGCGGCCCTCGCGAAAGCTGTCGAGATAATCCAGCATGTGCGGAAATCCGAGGGTCGCAGGGCCAAAGAGCGCGGCGGACAAGGTGGCGTCCACCAGGGAGCGGGCGGTGGATTGCGCTGCGCCGGCTGCCCGACAGGCCCGTATCGCCAAGGTCTCGGCTTCAGACTGATCGAGTAAAACCTCATCCGACATCTCGGATCTCCATTCGTTGTTTTGTCCTCGGATGCCTTGCGGGCATCCGCCAGCTTTGACGCAGCGTTCAGGCCATGCGGCGTTCTAGCAAAAGCAGGCAAACGCCGACAGGCCAAAATGTACAATGGTGTCTATGGCCATCACTTTGGCGATTGACAGGTCTGCATCTTTGGATATCGTATACGATATTACAAAGCAATAGCGATCGCGGGTCATTCGTCAGGCTCTCGTGGACGGGCACGACGGTCGCTTGAGGTAAACGCGCCGAAAAGCTGGCATTGGAGAAAAAAAATGGGTTTCAGAAGAACGATCCACGTAGTCGATACCCACGCGGGCACGCCGATGCGTGTGGTCACGGGCGGCATTCCGCATATTCCCGGCAATTCCGTCTATGAGAAGATGAAATGGCTGGAGAGCAACGACGACCAGCTGCGCAAGCTGATGCTGCGCGAGCCGCGCGGCTATCCCGCCCATTGCTGCAACATCATCGTGCCGCCCTGTCACCCGGAAGCCGATGCCGGCTACATCATTCTCGAGCAGGTCGAATATCCGATGATGTCCGGCGGCAATACCATTTCGGTCGTGACCGTGCTTTTGGAAATGGGCATGCTTCCGATGAAGGAGCCGATCACCGAGCTGGTGCTCGAGGCGCCCGCCGGCCTGATCCGCGTCAAAGCGGAATGCAGCAACGGCAACGTCAGGAACGTCACCTTCAAGAACGTCCCGGCCTTTGCCGCCCATCTCGATGCCGTCATCGACGTGCCGCATCTTGGAAAGGTTACGGTCGATGTCGGCTGGGGCGGCATGTTCTATGTCATCGCCGATGTCAGGCAGTTCAAGGGGCTCGAATTGATCCCGGCGCACGGGCGGGAGATCGCGCGTGTTTCCGCGATGATCCGCCAGGCGGCCATCGAACAATTGCCGGTTGCCCATCCGCATTATCCCGGCGTCGGCATCACGATCTCGCAGCTGTCGGGGCCAACGGATGATCCGAACGCCGACTGGAAGAACACGGTGACGATGGCGACGGGTGATCTTTCCTGGGACGATCCCGCGACCTGGACGGGAGCGCTCGATCGCTGCCCCTGCGGCACTGGCACATGCGCGAAGATGGCCGTTCTGCATGCGAAGGGCGAGTTGCCGCTCAATCAGGATTTCCGGCATCAGGGGATCCTCGGCAATATCTACACCGGCAGGCTGGTCGAAGAAGCAAGGATCGGTGATAGATCCGCCGTCGTCCCAACGCTGACCGGCACCAGCTGGATCTCCGGCCTGAACACCCTCGTTCTGGACAATGACGATCCCTTCACCGAAGGGTTCACCCCAGGGGACATCTGGGCCTGAGCTAAGGGGCGCGACGCATCGCCTGGGCGATGATCCCGCTTTCGTTTCGGACATCATGTGTTTACAAGCGCAAGCTGTAAAGATTCGACCGAACGGAGGCATTGATCTTGCATATCGTGCGTCGCGCGCTGTTGGGGTCTCTATGGGCCCTGATCGGCTGGAAACCTTCTTTCGCTATCGACACCAGCCCGGAAACAGTCACCCAGGAGGAGGCGTCGTCGGTGACACCCCGCCATGTCCTCTGTTTTCTCGGGAGGGATCGCGACCTCAGCCGCTTGTCCGAAGCGGCAGCCCAAGCGATCCGTGATTTCGCCACCGGGTTCAGCGTCGATGAGGACTATTCGCAGGCAGAGCCGGATGACCGCATGAGCCGGTCATTCGATGTCTGCTGGGATCGAGTCGAACCCGATGCATGGAACGAGGCGGACGAGAAAGCCGTCGCCGATCATCAATCCGTCCTCTATGTCCTCGGGCCGAGCATGGCGCGAGCAGACACCGTCGAGGTGTCGATGACGGCCCTGCGCCTCGTCGAGCGGTTGATCGAGGCGGGAGCGGTTGCCGTCAAGGGCGAAAGCGCCGGTATCGCACATGGATTGGATCGATGGAGAGTGCTGATCGGCCAAGGCGTCGAAGCGCAGAAAGCCGGCAATCCGCTCGCCCAGCAGCGCGTCGGCCGGCTGGCCTTCGCGAAGCGGCCGCTCTCGGCGCGGGGATATCTGGAAAGCGTCGGCTTCCATCTCGTGGGGCTGCCGGAGGTTTATGTGCCGGAGACGGCCGGCAGCGAAAGGCAGGCCGTTGCCATCATGGATGCAGTTGCCGACGAGATCGGCAAGCAGGGTCTCGATCCGACGCTCAAGGCGCGGGGCGCAAGCCTCTCCTTCGATTCCACCTATGAAGTGGACGAATTCAAGTTCAATCCCTACGGCATCGTCAGGCTCGCGGGGTGAGCCGGCTCGATCTCGCGGTTATCGGCCTGCGACCGGGCGAAGCGCTGAATCGCCGTTGCAGCGACGCGCTCATATGCATTAGTTGTAACTGATCGTGTCGCTCACGCGTGGGCGATTGAAGAAATGGTGGTCGAAGCTGTAGCCGTTCTGTCCGGTGAAGTTCGAGAAAAATGCCGACACCGGTGTCGTCAATGTGTATTGTACCCGCGTCAGCACCACCTGGACGCCCGTCTCCTGGATATTCGTCGGTATGTCGATCGCGCTTGCCGTGCCGGAAGCAAGCGACGAGGTGTTGAACGCGGCGGACCAGTTGACGGTCGCCTTGCCGCTGTTGTCGACATCATTGACCGTGACCGTAATCGTCAGCCCGGTGGTCTCATAGGGCTGCAGGATGAAGCTCGCACCGGAAAGAAGCTTGGCGACGTCGGTCTTCGTCCAGGTGCTCTGTTGCGCGATCATATCGCCTGTACTGGAGGCAATCTCGTCTATCTTGCGGCTGACGGTGAGGGCATGGCCGAGATCGACGGTGCCGAACAGCAGCACGATCAGGATCGGCAGCACCAATGCGAATTCCACGCCCGAAGCGGCCATGCGGTCGCATGCGAGGCGACCGATGCAGGATCGGGCGAGGCTGAGAAGGGGGAGGTTCCGTTTCATGATCATCTCAAAAGGGCTCATTGCGAAACAGAGCGGAGGACCCAAGGAGATAGCGGCCGTCCGAAAGCTTGGCGCTCGACAGGCTGAAGAAATTGACCGAGGCTTCCCAGGGCAGAAACGCCTGTACCAGAATGTAATCGCTGCCCTTGCCGATATCATAAGTCTCGGTGACGGCGAGATTGCCGCTGTCGTCGATCGGATCAGCGCTGGTGGCGGACGACAGATCGGAAAGCACGCTGACCTTGACGACGAGGCCGCTCGAGCAGCTGAAAGATAGAAGCATGTCGTCGCAAATTTTCCTCTTGAAAGTGGCCAGTGTGATCTTCGATGACGCCACCTCGCCGGTACGGATCATCCGAGAGATTTTATGAACGGAAGCGTCCAGCGAGGAGTTGACGAAGAACATCAGTGACACTTCGATGATGCCGAAGATCATGATGAAGAGCGGCAGGGCCAGGATCGCAAATTCGATCGCAGCCACCCCCTTGCGATCGCCGAGCAGGCGGCGAAGCAGTGCAAAGCGGTTTCTTGCGGTCATTGGGTCAGCCGGACGGAAGAGAGATATTGAGTGAAGAGCGTCGACAGGCCCGCCGTGATTTCCGTCGACGACGATGCCGATATGAACAGGCTCTTCGACGATGCGCAGTCGGCAAGCGCGTAGGGAATATAATCGCGTCTCGTAATGCTGGTCGACACGCCGCTGTCCATGGTGCCGCCCCAGGTGCTCTTCCAGTTGGCGCTCGCCATGGTCGAGCCGACGGTCGCGTTATAGCCCCAGTCCGTGGTGATCGGCAGATATTCGGTGTAGAGCACGGCCATCGTGTTGGATTGATTTTTCAGATAGTCGCACCAGGCGGGGTTGAGGGGCGCCACCTTGTTCCAATACGAGCCGGAGATCGCCTTCCCGCTCGACCATACTACTCCGTCGGTCACCCATTCGCGCTTCGACTGAACGCCGTCCGTCAGCAGGAGAACCAGCTTGAGCGGGGAGCCCGAGGAAGTCCCGTCCCCTCCGGCGCCGACTTTCTGTTTGAGAGTCGCAAGCGAAACGTCAAAATAGGTGGCGGCCTTCGAGGTCGCACTGGTGAGGCCGTAGCTGCTGTCAGCGAGGCGGGTGCGCGCCGTATCCGTGCTCAGCGTGGGGGCGAGAACCTCCGAAAGCGTATCTCCCAGGCTGTATAATCCGACTTTGATCCGTTCATGATTCTCGTCGGATTCGTCGATCATGTCGAGCACTTCACGGACGGCGTCGCCGGCGACATCGGCGCGCAGCTTTATCTTCTTTGCCGTGCTGTACGCGTAGTTGTTGGCGTATTTCGTCTTTCCGACAGTGTGCGCATCACCCGTGTGGCAGGCGAACTGGCATCCGATACCGGAATACATGGTCGACTGGCCGGACGTCGTTGCCGCCAGCAGCATCGACGGCGATGTGTCGATGACGATATAGACATTGAGATAGGACGTGGCAGGGCCCTTGACGGCGCTTGCCACGCTGACGGGAACGGTCTCGATATTGGCGATCTTCATGAATGTCGTCGGAACAGTGCCGTTCGCCGTCGCCGTGATGTTGTGGTTCACGGTATCGATGTCGATATCGCCAAGCGTGTAGCTATTGTCCACCTGTGCGTGGAACCAGTCGGAAACCTTCTCCTTAAGAGCGTCGGTATCCTCGGTGTTGTTGATCTGCTTGACCGCTGCGATCAGGGCCGCGTCAAGGTCGCTCTGCATCCTCTGCCGGACATTGTAGCTGCGGATATAGTCGAAGCTCGCACCGACGGCGACGAGCATCGGAACGAGGCTGAGGGCGACGACGATCGCGACGTTGCCGCCCCTATCCCTTCCGAGACTGCGGAGGGCGCTCGTAATTCGAGCGAGTGAGTATGAAAAAGCCGACTGCAAAACACACCATGACGCAAGACAAAAAATAGCAAAAGCAAGATGTATCTCGAAAACTTGAGGGTTTGTTAAATTCCCAATTTCCGGTAGAAGATGCACTGTCGGCACGCCGTTTGCTGCGCTTATTGGACATGGTTGCGAATTATGGATATTCGCTACGCTGTCGGCGCATGCGGAGGAGCCTCTCTCAGCGCTGCATCAGCAGGTCGTGCAGGCGTCTTTGAACCTCCTGCGAAGACATGTTCCTGTTATTGAAAAGGTCTCCCACCACGGCAATCCAGCCTTCCGCCATCTAGGTCGGCATGGCCTGCGACTGGGCGCTGACTTCACCCTTCTTGGCCTTGATCATCTCCAATCCGAGCTTGCCGCAATGATCGAGCCCGGACGAAGCGACGTCGGTGCGGACCGGCAGCGATCCCTTGATCCGGCTGAACGCAACCTGATTGTTGCGATCGACATCCGGGCGAAGGCTTCCTGCCCCCCCGGTCGCGCCATTGCGATTGGTGAGCGGGAAGGACTTCTTATAGACATGTCGTTGAAGATGAGAGACACCTCCCATCGCGCACCGCCGAGCGCGACCGGCACGCGTCCCGCAGTCTTGATCCTTTCGGCGGCTTCGACGATCTCGTCGCAGGACTGCGGCACCGAGCGGGCGGGATTTTGCCGACAAAACTATCCACTTTGCGCCGGGATGATCCGTATCGCGCGCCGAAAATTGCAGCGCTGCCTTGCTGGGGCCATTCCCCCTTCCGCTTTTTTACAAGAACCCACATGGCCACTATCTCGGCTGCAACAAGGCTTTCGAAGATTTTTGCGGCTACCGACGCGAAGAGATCATCGGGAAAACCGATTTCGATCTCAGTTCGAAACACCTGGCTGAACTCCATTTCGTCGATAATGAGGCGCTCCGCGAAAGAGGTGGAGCCCAGCGTTCCGAACGAAAGATGCTGGCCGCGAACGGTGCGGTGCGGAATGTCGTTTTCAACAAGGCGGTGTTGCCAGGGGAAAACGGCGCTCCGGCAGGCCTGATCGGCGCCGTTGTCGATATTACCGAGCACAAGCAGGCGGAGCAGGAACTCAAGAAAGCGCTTGAATTCGCGGAAGGTATCCTCATCGCCATCCCGGATGTTCTTTTCGAGATGGATGAGGACGGCCGCTATCTCCAGGTCTGGACAAGAAGCCCGGAACTGCTGGCTCAACAGAAGGAGATGCTGCTCGGCAAGACGGTCAACGAGATTTTTGCGCCCGATCAGGCAGCCATCGCGATGGAGGCTCTTCGCACCGCCGGCCAGGAGGGCGTTGCCTACGGCCGATGCATCTGCATCGCCCTGCCGAACGGCGAAACGCGGTGGTTCGAGCTTTCCGTGGCGAGACGACCGAGCGCCGATCCGATCGCTGCCACCACGCTCCTGGCATTCTCGCGAGATATCACCGAGCGAAAACAGGCTGAAGACGCCATCAATTCCGTGCGGACGCAGTTGCTCAGCGTGCTTCAAACCATGCCCGACATGATCTGGGTCAAGGACATGGATGGGTTCTATCTCCTGTGCAACCACACCTTCGAGCGGCTGACCGGATTGGCGGAAGCCGAGGTTGTCGGAAAGACGGATTTCGACCTCTTCGATATCGAAAGGGCTCGGTTTTTTCGGGAATCGGACAAGGCGGCGATCAGGGCCGGCGAGTGCATCCTCAGCGATGAGGAGTGGGTGGTTTCGCAGGAGAATGGCCAATCCATTCTTCTTGAAACACGCAAGGTGCCGGTCATGGATGCGGCGGGAGAGGTCGTCGGGGTTCTCGGCGTGGCGCGTGACGTGACCGAGCTGAATGCCTCGCGCCAAAAGATCCACCAGATGGCCTTCTACGATCCCTTGACCGCGCTGCCGAACCGGTCGCTGTTCAACGATCGGCTGCGGCAGATGATCACCTCGGCCGGATCGCGGGGCGAGCGCGCCGGCGTGATGCTGATCGACATCGACCATTTCAAGGTGGTCAACGACACGATGGGCCATCCTGTCGGCGACGAGTTGCTCTGCCAGGCGGCCGCACGCCTCAATGCGAGTGTGCGCGATTACGACACCGTCGCCCGTCTTGGCGGCGACGAGTTCGCAATCCTGCTGCCGGATCTCAGGCAAGGCGATAATCTCGGCCGCATCGCCAGCAGCATTCTCGAGAAGTTCAAGGACGGCTTCCTGCTGGATGGCAAGGAGGTCTTCATTTCCTGCAGCGTCGGCATTGCGCTCTATCCCGGTGACAGCGCCGACGCCAATGACCTGGTGAAATACGCGGATTCGGCGATGTATCTCGCCAAGCGCTCGGGGCGAAACAATTTTCGCTTCTATTCCAAGGACCTGACGGCGAACGCCGAGGAACGCATGCGGCTGGAATCGGAATTGCGCCGGGCGATCGAGCGCGAGGAGCTGGAACTGCATTACCAGCCGAAGGTGCTTCTGGACAGCGGCGCGATGGTCGGATCCGAAGCCCTGCTGAGATGGCGCCACGCCGAGATGGGCATGATCCCGCCCGACCGCTTCATTCCGGTCGCGGAAGATACGGGACTGATCGTCGAGCTTGGGCGATGGGTGCTGCGCGAGGCCTGCCAGACCGCGGTCGAATTGAATGCCGGCAGCCAGGCGCCGCACAAGGTGGCGGTCAACCTGTCGGTCAAACAATTCCAATCCGCCGGACTGGTAAACTCGATCGCCGAGATTCTCGGCGAGACCGGTTGCCGCGCCGAATGGATCGAAATCGAAATCACCGAAAGCCTTCTGCTCGATCAGAAGGACGAGACGCTGCAGACGCTCTCCGAACTTCGCAGCATGGGATTTTCGATCGCCATCGACGATTTCGGCACCGGCTATTCGGCGCTGAATTACCTCGCGCGCTTTCCGATCGACACGCTGAAGATCGACCGGTCCTTCATCAACAGCGCCGACAGGCGCAATGAGGAACTGGTGAAGGCGATCCTCTCGATCGCGCGCTGTCTCGGCCAGAATGTCGTGGCGGAAGGCGTCGAAACCGCCGAGCAGGCTGCCTTTCTCGCCGCAAACGGATGCGGCTCGGCGCAAGGGTTCCTTTACAGCAAGGCAGTGCCGAAAGCGGATATCATCGCCCTGCGGCTGCACTCTCCGGTGGGCGGCTCGAGTCCCAACGAGATGTCGCCTCGCGGGTGAGCGCCCGCCCATCAACTATTCATCGCGGCGGCGCCGGATCGACGTCATCCTCCTGATTCTGCAGGCACGCGCCCCGGTCAGCAAGCCGAGCCTGCAGTCGTCGGTTGCGCTATCCGATTGTCGCAGCTCTGTCCAGTTGGCGCAGCAAAGCCGCAAAGTGAGGTGCGAGACGCGCGAAAGTAGGGATTTGTTAAGGCCGATCCGGCGTTTACTGCCATACGAACAACACGCAACTCATTGAAATACATGGCGAACTGTTCCGGTTGACCGGCGATGAAGCAGGCGGCAGCCCTTGAGCCATCGGATACGGAGACATGAGCGTTTCCCGTCCTCCAGAATATGAAATAATGAAGTGCAAATTGCCGAAATCATCCCCTTTCCAAATTCAGTTTCCAAACTCTCGATAGGCTCCAACGAGTCGCAGGCCACAGGTGAGCCGTCCGGCGCTGCAGACATCGATCAAATGCTTCAGGCACGCGCCCGAATTCGGAAGGTGTTGGATGAACTCGATAGATTGAACGGCGAGCTAAGCCATCTGATCATCGAAGGCTGATAGCGGGCGGGGGAATTTCACCGGTCCCGCCGCTTGCCTCATGCACGGAAGAACCTCGCCGTCGGCGCGGGCAAGGTCGAGGCGGTCAGCGCCGCCGTCTGGAATGCTTGATGATTTCGAGAAGGCATACGGCCTGCCTGCCTCGCGTTGCAGCGTCGAAGCAAGCGCGTGCTGATGCCGGATCTCACGATCTCTGGCGAAGGGCTGCGATGACGCGATCGCCCATGGAGGCGCAACGAGCGCCGTCGAAGGGAAACAGCGCAGAGAATGCGCCGGAGAGCTGTTTCTCGATCGACTGGCGCATCAGCTTGCGCGCCCGATGCAGCCGGGTCTTGGCGGTTTGAGGCTTGATGCCGAGATAGGATGCGGCCTCCTCGGTGCTCATGCCCTCGACCTCGCGCAGCACGAAGATGGCGCGAAATTCGTCCGGAAGGTCGTCGACGGCCTGTTCGAGGAGATGCCGCGCCTGGCTTCGCGACAGCTCGGTTTCCGGATCGGTCGCGGAGAGCGAGGAGGGGAACTGGAGGACTTCGCCGCCCCGCGATGTCGTCTGCATGTCGATTTCCTCAAGCCCGGTGGTATTCTTTCGTGCGCGCACGCGGCCCAGCGCCTCGTTGAGCGTTATCCGGGTCAGCCATGTCGAAAGCTCGGCCTCGCCCCGGAATGTCGCCAGGTTGGTGAAGGCCTTGACATAGGCGGCCTGCACGACGTCTTCCGCTTCCCAATCGTTGCGGATGATGGCGCGCGCGGTGCGGAACAGGCGCTGATTGTGACGCTGGACAATGGCGCGGATGGCGGGCTCGTCACCCTGCTTTGCAAGGGACACGAGCTCGGCATCGGGGAGCGCTGATATATTCTGCCGGCGTTGCGCGACCGGAACCGCAATGGCTGTCATGCAAATCTCCGCATTGCTTTGGATCGGAACCCGACCTTACGGCCGGACGTCCAGTTTGCCCGTCATGGCGGGATGAAAGCGGCAATAGAAATCGACCGCTCCCGCCCGGCCGACCGTCATCCGCGCCTCCGATTTCGGCGGCAGATCGACATCGAAGCTCTTGTCGCGAGCCGTCGCCGTATGCCGGAATATATCATCGTTTCGCCAGACGATCACATCGCCGACATGCAGCTCGGCAGGCGGTGCGCCGAATTTCATGCCTGCGATGGTGACCTGATATTCCGCCGCTGAGGCGACTCCGCTGCTTGCCCAGAGCAGCGCCAACAACAGCGGCGACAATTTCATCAGCAATCGCATCACGACCCTACTTGATCATCGAAGCGAGATGCTCGGCATGCGTCTGGTGTTGCTTGAACAGGGTCAGGCCCGTTTCCAGCAGCGATTTCAGTTCCTTGTTCTGAGCCGAAGGGATCAGCACCTTGGCAAGGGCATCGTTGACCGACTTGTGATAAGCGACTTCGTTTTCGACATAGGCCTTGTCGAAGGCTGCACCGTCGAGGGCGTCAAGCGTCTTCAGTTCCTTGCTCGCCTGGGTCGAGAGCGACTGGCTGATCTTGTTGTCCTCAGGCGTCACCTTCAGCTTCTTAACGAGGGCGAGCGCCTGGTCGTTGACGGCCTTGTGGTCGCGCTCCATGGTTTTGGCGAATTCGATGACCTCGGCATTTTTGCTCTTCTTCAACGCCTGCTCGGCGGCGGTGACATCGATCTGCCCCGCCGTATAGGCGATGTGGGCGATCTGAGGGTCGGTCGGCTTGGCGTCGGCGGCGATCGAGGCCGTGCCGAGCAATGCCGCGATGAAGGTTGCGCCGAGAATTCGTTTGAACATGATCTGTCTCCTATGTCGGATGAATGCGAGCATTGGATGCAGATCGATCGAAAAGGTTCCCGGAAATCTTCGAAGCGGGAAATGGTTGTCTGTCGTGGGTTCAGTCTTCGCCGATAAAACGCTGAAGCACGATAGCATGATTGTGGGCCTGGTCTTTCGCCGCATAGAGAAGCGTGGCATCCGACTGCCCGATCCGGCGTTCGAGCTCCTCGACAACAGCTGAATTCTCCTTGAGCTCGTCGCGGTAGCGGCGCTGGAACTCGCTCCATTTGGCGGGGTCGTGGCCGAACCATCGGCGCAGCGCCGGACTCGGCGCGATGTCCTTCAACCAGACATCGACGGCCGCCTCCTGCTTCTTCAGGCCGCGCGGCCACAGCCTGTCGACCAGAATACGCGTGCCGTCCTTGTCTTCTTTCGGCTCGTAGATTCGTTTGATGTGCAAGGCCATCTGCTCACCCGCTATGAAGGTAATTCAGAACGAATACGCCGATGCAGGATTTGGTTCCACTCATGGCCTATGGTGCCAATTAGTCACACTGTACCGCCTCTGAGCTGTCACAATTGATTTTTCGCGTGCAACTGCGTCAACCGCCGCCGTTTGCAGATACGTTTAGGTCAGCGCGCCCTATGACTCACCGACAGGCGCATCACCTCGCATCAGGCCAAGCGATTTCAGGTCCTCCCACAGCTCGTGAGGGATATGTGTGTTCCGCGCGCGTTCGTTTGATGCCACTTGATCGATCGACTGGCCACCCGGGATGATAGAAACGACAGCCGGATGGAAGAGCGGAAAGTTGAGAGCCGCGTCTGAGAGGGCGACATTGTATTTCAGACAGACGTGCTCGATGCGCCCGACTTTATCGAGGATGTGTGACGGGGCGTCAGAGTAATTATACTGCGCGCCAGCAACCGGGCCTGTCGCGAGTATGCCGGAATTATAGGGCCCGCCGAGCACGATGCCGATATTGCGGGCGACGCACAGGGGGAGAAAGGATTCCAACGCCTCCTGCTCGAGCAAAGTATATCGTCCAGCAAGAAGAAACAGATCGAAGTCGCCACGCTCGGCAAGCGTCTGGCACATCTCCCACTCGTTTATCCCGCCACCAATGGCTTTCACCACTCCCTGGTCGCGTAGTGAGGTCATCGCCTGATACCCACCGCTCATGAATTGCTCGACATAATGGTCACAGGCCGCCGGGGTGCCGTGATTGAAGACATCCAGATCGTGCACGAACAGGATATCGAAGCTGTCGAGCCCGGTGCGCTCGAAAGAGGCTTCGAAAGATCGCATGATGCCATCGTAGCTATAGTCAAAAACCTCTCGGCGATTGGGAGTATCGAAGAATTTGCCGATGCCGGTCCGCTGTTCGGGTCGGCAGACCTTGAGGAGCCGGCCGACTTTTGTCGACACGACGAAGTCTTTACGCTGTTTCGTTGCGAGGAAGCGGCCAACCCGCCTCTCTGCGAGGCCAAGTCCATAGAGCGGCGCGGTGTCGAAGTAGCGGATGCCGTATTGCCAGGCTGCATCCAATACCGCTGCCGCCTCCTCATCGGTTATCGCCTGATAAAGATTGCCGAGCGGCGCGGTGCCGAACCCCAATTCCGTAAAGGTAAGCCCGCCGTCTCCCCTGCGATCCCAATGTCGCGTCTTCATGTCAAGTACCCGCATCCCATTCGTTTACCGTTCGTGCCCGACACTGCATTCTAACCAATAACGCTTCTGGGTGGAATCGAAGCTAAAATGACAAACCTTAGTCTGCGATGGCGTCTGCGATGGCCCGGGCAAGGGTGCAAACCCAGCGAGCATCCGTAGACGAGCGCGATATCCGGTGCATTAGCCGGTGAATGGCGCATCCAGCTGCCCGATTTAACGAAGCCCAAACCACTCTGTCGTATGACAGGGTTGTTACATGGTTTGGAAGGTGGACCCAACGCGGTGAATGGCATCTGGACGCAATTTGGTGGCAACCTTTCCTTCGTGTCTCTGGCGATGTCGCTCTGGGCGCTCTTTTCGATCCAGTTTCAGCGCCGTTCCTTCAGGCAGGAGAAGATCGCCTTCGGGATAATGGCCGGCGGCGCCTCCATCGGATCCATACTGCTGGCAATCGAATTCTATCCGGGCATCTATATCGACCTGCGTTTTTCGCCGCTTGCATTGGCCGGTATGTTCGGGGGGCCGATTGCGGCGGCTTTTGCCGCGTCGCTGGCGATCGCCTTTCGCTTTGCCGTCGGCGGCACGGCGATGGTCGACGGGATCGTCACGATGGCTGCTGCAGCCGGCATCGGCGTAGCCGGCCATTTCTGGACCCGCAAGAGATCTCCGGTGCTCATGGACGTTGCGTTGCTGAGCCTCGCCCTTGGCGGCGCGCTGGTCGCATCGATGGCTCTGCTTCCCACTCTGGTGACCGCTCATGTGCTGGCCGGCGTCGGTTTTCCGCTGACGGCCTTGAATTGTCTGGCGACCGTGCTGGGCGGCTTTGTCCTCTTGAAGACGCAGCAATGGGAACTCGAACGAAGCATCCTGGTGACGGCATTTTCGCAATCGCCGGACTATCTCTATGTGAAGGACCGAAACAGCCGGTTCATTACCGTCAATGAAAACATGACGCACCTCTTCCGTTTCAGAACGACGGCGGAGATGACCGGATTGTCGGATTTCAATCTGATGTCGCAGCCGCTCGCTGAAGAATTGTATCATCTCGAGCAGCAGGTCATGGAGACAGGGACGCCGCTGATCGACTCCAACGAGCGGATCGAAGGCCGCTTCCTACTCGCTTCCAAGGTGCCACTCAGGGACAAGCAGGGACGGATCATCGGTCTTGCCGGCGTGACACGCGACGTGACCGAGCGCACGGCGCTGGAGCGGGAGCTGCGCGAAAGCAAGAACCTGCTGTCGCATGCGATGGCGAACATGTCCGATGGCATCGCCATGTACGACAGCAAAGGCTTTCTTGTCTTTTGCAACGAACAGTACCGCGACGCCTTTCCGCTCTCCGGAGATGCCCGCGTGGTCGGCGCGCATATCAGCGACATCCTGCGCCGCGTCGTCGAAACCGGCGAGCGGCCTGCTATCGCAGAGGGTGATCTGGAAGAGTGGATCAAGACCGCCAGCGCGACCCTGCACAGCAATAAGGATGAGGAGATTCAGCTTCACAACGGTGATTGGCGCAGCATCCGCACAAGGATTGCCGGAGACGGCACGGCGATGGCCGTCGTCTCGGACATCACGGCGACGAAACAGGCGGAAATCGCGCTCAGGCTGTCGGCGGAGCAATTGAAGAATCTTGCCGAGACCGACGGGCTCACCGGCATTGTCAATCGCCGCGCTTTCGACGAGGCCTTCGCACGCGAGACGGCGGGCAGCACCAGGAAAAATACGCCTTTCAGCCTGCTGATGGTCGATATCGACCGCTTCAAAGCCTATAACGATACCTATGGCCATCCCGCCGGCGACCAATGCCTGCGCGTCCTCAGCAAGTGTCTGCGCCAGTCCGTCAGTCGGCCGGCGGACATCGTTGCGCGCTACGGCGGAGAGGAATTCGCCGTATTTCTTCCCGACACCAGCGCCAAGGGGGCGATGATTGTTGCCGAACAATTCGCGCGTCGCCTGGCCCAGGAGAATATCATTCATTCCGGCAGTGAGTTCGGCCGGGTCACCGCCAGCATCGGCATATCCTGCGCCACAGGCGCGACCCTGCGGACCAGCCCGAACCGGCTATTGGCAGAGGCCGACGCCGCGCTCTATGAGGCCAAGACGCAAGGTCGCAACCGTATTCTGGCGCATTCCCGCGAGAACGGGCATGCCCTGAAGGAAACCGGTTAGAAGCTACGCGCTTCAGCTCTCTCGATAGGTTTCTTCTATCGAGTCATCATTCGTACGCCCTTGATGTTTAGCGCCCTTCGTCAATACAGGGCGCATGGACACAAAATTCATTGGGAAGAAATCGGCGGCAGCCGGCGGCTGGGGCGCTCTGAAAAGCTGCGGCAAACAATTGCTGCAAAGCGGCATGCCGGTCTCGGGGGCGCGGACGATGCTGAAGGCGAACCAGCCGGACGGCTTCGATTGCCCGGGCTGCGCGTGGGGCGATCCGGAACACGGCTCGTCGTTCGAATTTTGTGAAAACGGCGTGAAGGCCGTCGCCTGGGAGGCGACGGAAAAGCGGGCGACACCCGCCTTCTTCGCGGCGAATACGGTCTCTGAGCTTCGCCGGCTGTCGGATTACGAACTGGAACTCAACGGCCGCCTCACGCATCCGATGCGTTACGATACTGCGAGCGACCGTTATCTGCCGGTGGCATGGGAGGATGCTTTTGCCGAGATCGGCAGCATTCTGAAGGGCCTCGATAATCCCAATCGGGCGGAGTTCTATACGTCCGGCCGCGCCAGCAACGAGGCTGCCTTCCTCTATCAGCTGTTCGTGCGCATCTACGGCACCAACAATTTTCCCGATTGTTCCAACATGTGTCACGAGGCAAGTGGAATAGCCCTGAACCAGGCGATCGGCGTCGGCAAGGGCACCGTGCTTCTGGAGGACTTCGAGGAGGCCGATGCGATCTTTGTGATCGGCCAGAATCCCGGCACCAATCATCCCCGAATGCTCGGCGACCTGCGCCGGGCGGCGATGCGCGGCGCGCGGATCGTCGTTTTCAATCCGATCCGCGAGCGCGGGCTGGAGCGTTTCTCCGATCCGCAGGACAAGATCGAGATGCTGCGCGGCGGCGCGACCGATATCGCCGGCCTCTATCTGCAACCGCAGCTCGGCGGCGACATGGCCGCTGTGCGTGGAATGGCAAAGGCGGTGCTGGCCGCGGAAGACGCTGCGGTTGCCGCCGGTCTGCCACCGGTTCTCGATCATGCATTCTTGGCCGAACATTGCGCCGGGTTTGCGCAATACCGGGCATTAGTCGAGGCGACAGCCTGGGCTGATATCGAAGACCAATCGGGACTGAGCCGACAGGACATCGAACAGGCCGCCGATGTCTATATCAGGGCCGAACGGGTCATCTGCACCTGGGCAATGGGAGTGACCCAGCACCTGCATTCGGTGGCGACGATCCGGGAGATCGCCAACTTCATGTTCCTGCGCGGCAATATTGGCAAGCCTGGCGCCGGTCTTTGCCCGGTTCGCGGCCATTCCAACGTCCAGGGCGACCGAACCGTCGGCATCAATGAAAGGCCTGCGGACGGTTTCCTCGATGCGCTGGAGAAGCATTTCGGCTTCTCCGTGCCGCGTGACCATGGCCACAATGTTCTTGCCGCGATCGGGGCGATGCTTGACGGCTCGGCCGAGGCCTTCATCGGGCTTGGCGGCAATTTTGCCCGTGCGACGCCCGACAGCGCACTGGTCGAAAAAGCGCTTCGCCAGCTGAAGCTGACGGTGCACATCGCCACCAAACCCAATCATTCACATCTGATGCCCGGCGAGGCGTCCTTCATTCTGCCCTGCCTCGGGCGTACCGAGATAGATCTGAACGCTGTCGGCAACTCTCAACTCGTCAGTGTCGAAGATTCGATGAGCATGGTGCATGGATCAGCCGGCATCAACCGTCCGGCCTCGCCGCATCTCCTCTCTGAGGTCGCCATCATTGCCGGCATTGCGCAGGCAACGGTCGGCTCCTCCGTGGCCGACTGGGCAGAACTGGCCGACGACTACGACCGCATCCGCGATCATATCGAGGCGACCATTCCCGGCTTTGAAAACTATAATGCCCGCCTGCGCAAGCCGCGCGGTTTCCACCTGCGCAATCCGGCCGCCCATCGGGAGTGGCAGACGCCGTCAGGCAGGGCATCATTCTCTTGCCAGCCGCTTCCTGCGGAGACCGTGCACCAGCGTGCGCGAAGGGGCGAGGGGCGTTTCGCTCTGCAGACGTTCCGGTCGCACGACCAATACAATACGACGGTCTATGGTCTCGATGACCGATATCGCGGTGTCTACGGAGAGCGGCAGGTCATCTTCATTCATCCGGCGGATCTGAAGGCGATGAATGCCAAGGCCGGGGACCGTGTCGACGTGATCGGCGAGTACGATGACGGCATCAAGCGTATCGCGCGGGATTTCCGCTTCGTGCCCTATGATATTCCGCAGGGCAGCATTGCCGGCTATTACCCGGAACTGAACGTGCTCGTGCCGCTTGGCAGTGCAGGCGAGGAAAGCGATACGCCGACCTCGAAATCGATCATGGTTTCCTTGCGCAAGCGAGACGCCGCGTGAGTGACGAGGCTATCGGCGCAGACCGGTTTCTTGCCCTTGTCGCTGCGGCGCAGGATAGGGACATCGGATTGACCTCTATACAGGCTGGTCTGCTCGTCGCCGCCGAGCTCGGAATCGCCTCCGACAGCGGCTCCTTTGCGCGCATGCTGGGGATCGCGCATGCCCTTGTGTTGCGGGATCTCAGCGCGCTGGCGGAGCGTGGTGATATGCTTGAAATCGTCGAGCGGGATCCGAGGACGATGCGAGTGCACTACAGGTTGGCCGTGCTTTAAACGACAGAGGGCGCAAAGAGCGAAGCTGAAAGATCGCGGTGCGCTTCAGATGCAAGTTACCGGCGGCCCATGCGCTTTCTCGTATCGGAGGGGTATTCGCCATAAGTCGCCTTGTAGACCGCGGAAAAGCGGCCGAAATGAAAGAATCCCCATTTCAGGCAGACGGCCTTCATCGTCTCCTTGCACTCGGGATCGAGCAGATCCCGGCGCGCCGCGCGCAGACGAAGCGTTAGTAGGTAAGCGGCGGGGGACGTTCCCTTGAATGCGCGGAAACCGGTTTCGAGTGCTCTGCTGGAGACGCCGGCCGCTTCCGCCACCTTTGGCATGGTGATCGGCTGATCGATATTGGCCTGCATGAACTCGATCGCCCTGCGCACATGCTTCGGAGCAATCAGAGCGGGTCCCTTTTCAAGGAAGTGCGACAGCCGGTGCGGCACCATGCGTACGACGAGATCGGCGAGCGCCTGCGTCATGTGCGCCATGGCGATCGGCGACTGCAGCAGCGGGCCGTCATCGCGCATCCCTGATATGATTGTTTCGGTGAGATTGCCGATCGTCCGGCCGGCCGGCGTCGACAGATCCAGTTCGGGCAGAAGGTCGAGCGAGCCGCTGAACGGCATTTCGAACGTCTGGCCGATCGTCTGGAGGATGACGGGCCAGTTGATCAGCAATTCGTCGATGACATTGCCTTGCCCATGCATGAAAACGCTGTCGGGTTCGAAATTATTGTAGAGAAGCAGTTTGCCTTGCCCGGCCTCAGCCTTGCGCGCCCCATAGGTAACTCCCATGCCGCCGCGACGCGGCACGACGAGCGACAGATACTCCGCCGTGCTGACAGTCGGCTCGACGTTGAATTGGAACTCCGCCTCATGATAGCCCGTCAGCAGGACGGCGCTCTCGGCCACGGAAAAATCTAATCCCCAATGAAAATCCTTGGCGCGGCCGACAGGCTCGGCATCAAACGCGCCGAAAGCGCCGCCGAGGGTTTCCACCATGTTGTCGAAAGACGAACCGTGGAATCGGAAGGAGAATGGCTGGGCGCTGTTTTCCGTCATGCTGTCCCCGTTATTTCATCCGGCATCGCGCACGGCGTGACACCTCGGCCCACCTGGACATCAGAATGAAGTACGTCCCTCTTATTGTTCGCACGTCACCGAGCGTCATCTTTCTCCTCACGCTTGCCAAGGCATCACGAATAAGGCTTGGCCATATATTAGCGGATAAGAAGCCAGAGCGCAGTAAGCGGCAGCCAGACGGGTAAGTTTCAACGTGATCCGGGCGTCGATATTGCTGGCCGGGGCAAGCCGATCCAGGCAGAGCTCGCGCGTGGCGTGCGTCGGAAACGCAAACCTTTTAAAGGATTTATCAACAATTCCCATCCGTCGGATTTTCCTGGCCAGGCGGCAGGAACTGACAGAACCGGCTGCACTTGGCAAGGCCTTGGACCTGCTGCTTTGATGGTGATCCGGTGATGAAACGATTAGCCAGCGTGCGCATAGGGCATATTCAAGGCGCCATCCAAAAGTCGCCTGCCGAAGGTTCTGAAGTGGACCGCTCGAGATAGCCTTCGGCAGGCTGACAGGCAGTTGGCATACGCACGGGATGGAGTGCGTATGGATGTAATCCCCGTCCATCACATGGGGTGATCGATGGAGCGGTGGCTTTCAGACCGTAGGCCATCATGGCCCCGGTCCGGTTCAGTTTAGTGTTCCCCGACGACGGAGCAATTGGCGTGCCCCGATATTGTCGGTCAATCCGCTTTTCGTGGCGCAGTCTGGACTGGTCGTGCGCAAAATGTATAGGCTGACGCTTCCCGCACCGTCTTTTCGGAGCGCCTCCGAATCAGATCTCTAGTCCGGCTCGCCGGCCCTCGTAGAAGGCATAGGGGGCCCGGCGCGGCGCGGCGCAGTCGCCGATCTCGACGGCGTCGATACCATGCGAGCGCAATTCCTCGCCCAGCGCGCTGGCCGCCGCATTGGTGGTGGCGAGCACCAAGCTGTCGCCTTCCTCGAAAAAGCGTTCACCGGTATTGTGATCCAGCAGCGTGACCCCATTGCCGTGCCATTCCAGCACGCTGACCTCCAGAAGCCATTTGACGCCCAGCCTCTTCAGGGTCCGGCGCAGCGGTACGTCGGCGGTCGTGCGCTGAAGCTCTTTGCCGATGAAGGGATCGGGCGAGAGCATTGTCACCGAATGCCCGTCTTCGGCAAGTTTCCAGGCGGTTCCGCAGCCGCGCCAGCCGCCGCCTTCGTCCAGCAGGAGGACTTTCCGGCCCGGCCTTGCCTGTCGCGCCATGACCGCCTCGATTGTAAAGACGTTGTCCTTTTCGATGCCGGGCAGCGTCTCGACGGATGGCAGGGCCTTCTGAAAGCCGGTTTCGAGGGAATAGGAGCCTGTCGCCAGGATCACCGCATCGGCGCCGACGGCCTCGACATCCGATGCCTCGAAATAGGCGTTGAACCTGATGTCGACCCCGAGCTTTGTCAGTTGCCGCTCGTACCAGGCAATGAGGTCGAGAATCTGCCCCCGGCGAGGCTGCATCCCGGCAAGCAGGAAATTGCCGCCAAGCCGGTTGGATGCTTCCGCGAGGATGACCTTGTGGCCTCGCTCGGCGGCCGCGCGGGCGGCTTCCAGGCCGGCGGGACCGGCGCCGACAACCAGCACCGTCTTCGGCTCGGCAGCTGGCGTGAAGCGGTCACCGCTCCATTGATATTCGCGCCCGGCCGAAGGATTGATGAGACAGCTTATCCAATAATCGCGCGAACGCCGGCCCCAGCACATCTGGTTGCACGAAATGCAGCCGCGAACATCCTCCGGACGGTCCTCTCCGGCTTTTCGCGCGAGGTGGGGATCGGCAATCTGGCCGCGCACGATCGACACGAGGTCGGCCGATCCTTCTCCGAGAACGGTTTCGCCGTTTTCCGGCGTTCTGATATGGCTTTCGGCGATGACCAGCGCGTGTTTGACCGACCGTTTGATCGTCGCCGCCAGATCGGCGCCGAGCTTTTCCTGGTAGAGGAAGGTCGGCATCAGCTTTTCGAAGTCGAGGTAGCCGCCCGAACCGCAGGTCACATAATCGACGAGGCCGAGATTGTCATGCAGTGCGACGATTTCGGCAAGTTCGTCCCGTCCGAGCGCCACGCTCTGGTCGGCGGCATCGCTGATCGCAAGCCCGATAATAAAGTCCTGACCGCACGTCGAGCGGATGCGGCTCATGATTTCCCTGGAGAAACGTGTCCGATTTTCGAGGGAGCCGCCCCACCGATCCTCTCGCCGGTTCGACCATGGTGTCCAGAATTGCTCGATAAGGCCGAGATAGGCCGCCCAGACTTCCACCCCATCGAAGCCGGCCTCGCGACAGCGACGCGCCGCCTGCACGAAGCCGTCGATGGTTTCCCAGATCTCGTCCTCGCTCATTGAATGCGAGCCATCGCTGTCGTGATAGCTGGCCATGCCGGAGGGAGACCAATGCGGGTGATATGAATTATCGGAGTCTCCATGCGCGCCGACATGGTAGAGCTGCTGGATCGCGACCGCGCCATTTTGCTTGATTGCGCTCGTGACTCTTCTGAAATGAGGAACCACGCTGTCGTCACCGGGACGAAAATTTCCGCGCGTCAGTATGGCGGCGGGATGGACGGGCATCGGCTCGACCACGATCATCCCGGCGCCGCCGATGGCGCGTTCGGCATAATAGGCGACGTGCTGGTCGCCCGGCACGCCGTCCCGGGCCATATTTGCCGTGTGTGCCCCGAAGACGATCCTGTTGCGCAAGCTGTGCCCGCGCAGACTGACGGGCGAAAGCAGACGCGGAAAAAGCTTTGACATCGTAATCCCTCGGGCGGCGGGTTTGCCGGTTGCAGTGCCGGGCGACCGCCGAGCGCTAGTCCCGCCGGCCAGCCGGGAGAGGCCGCCCGCGGAGGTTCAGAGGGCGACCGTAAGGGTGCTGTCGTGTCGGGCGGCCACCTCCTGCGAGTTCACCATTGCGCCGGCGAGCTGGCGGAAGGTGACAAGGCCCAGTGTTTCCCCCGACGGCGAAACCACCCTGGCATCATCGTCCGGTGTCGAAGCCAGCATTCGGACGGCCTCTTCCACCGTCGTGCCCGATGCGATCGTCAAACCGCCCGGCGCCACCACGGTGTGCAGAGGCGTCATGACGGCCTCGACATGGATGACCCGGCCTCGGTTGACCTCCTTGACGAAGTTGGCGATGTATTCGTCGGCCGGGCGCAGCACGATGTCCTGGCTGGTGCCCTGCTGGATGACTTCGCCGTCGCGCAGGATGGCGATCTGGTCGCCGAGGCGCAAAGCTTCGTCGAGATCGTGGGTGATGAAGACGATGGTCTTCTTAATCTCCTTCTGAATGTCGAGAAGCACCGACTGCATATCCGTGCGGATCAGCGGGTCGAGGGCCGAATAGGCTTCGTCCATCAAGAGAACTGGAGCATCGTTGGCAAGCGCCCGCGCTAGGCCGACACGCTGCTGCATGCCGCCGGAAAGCTGGTTGGGATAGCGCTGCTCGAAGCCTTTGAGCCCGACCCGCTCCAGCCAGCGCATGGCGACGTCGATGGCTTTGGCCCGCTCCATGCCCTGCACTTCGAGGCCGAAGATGGTGTTGTCGAGGACGTTGCGGTGCGGCAGCAGCGCAAACTTCTGGAACACCATCGCCGTCTGCTGCCGGCGGAACGTCCGCAATTCGGTCTCGTTCATCTTCACGACGTCGACGCCGTCGACCAGCACTTCGCCGGAGGTCGGGTCGATCAGCCGGTTGATATGGCGGATCAGCGTCGATTTTCCTGATCCCGAAAGGCCCATGACGACCTGGATGCAGCCTGAGGGGATCTCGATATTGATATCCCGCAGGCCGAGCACGTGGCCGTGCTTCTGGTTGAGCTCGGTCTTGGTCAGGCCTTTCTGCACCGCCTCGACATGGGCGGCGGGGTTGGGACCGAAGATCTTGTAGAGGTGGCGGATCTTGATGCCGCCGAAATGCTGCTCAGCCATGGACGGTCTCCCGATGCTTCTGGAGCCTTTTGCCATATGCCTGGCTGACCCGGTCGAAGATGATGGCGATGCCGACGATGGCAAGGCCGTTGAAAATGCCCAGTGTGAAGTACTGGTTGGCGATCGCTTTCAGCACCGGCTGGCCAAGGCCCTGGACGCCGATCATCGAGGCGATGACCACCATGGCGAGCGCCATCATGATTGTCTGGTTGATGCCGGCCATGATGGTGGGCAGCGCCAGCGGCAGCTGCACCTTGAACAGCTTCTGCGACCGCGAGGTGCCGAAGGCGTCGGCAGCTTCGAGCACGTCCTTGTCGACGAGCCGGATGCCGAGATCGGTCAGGCGGATCATCGGCGGGATGGCGTAGATGACGACGGCGATCAGGCCGGGCACCTTGCCGATGCCGAGCAGCATGACGACGGGAATGAGGTAGACGAAGCTCGGCATGGTCTGCATGACGTCGAGGATCGGGTTGACGATGCGCTGCAGCCGGTCGGAGCGGGCCATCAGAATGCCGATCGGGATGCCGATGGCGATGGAAAGAACCGTGCAGACGAAGATCATCGAGACCGTCCGCATCGTGTCGTCCCACATGTCGAAATAGCCGATCAGCATCAGCGTCACCAGACAGCCGGCGACGACCTTCAGGCTGCGGCTCCCAAACCAGGCGATGGCCAGGATGATCGCGGTGATGATCGGCCATGGCGTCTGCGTCATGAAGCGCTCGGCGGCGATGAGGAAATGCTGCAGCGGCACGAACAGGCTTTCGATGCCGTCGCCATAGCTGCGGGTAAATCCGCGAAAGCCGTCATCGATCGCCTTCTTCAGATTGCGAAGCGCGTCATCGTTCATGTGCGGGAATTTGTAAAACCATTCCATCTCGGTTCCCCTTTCGTCAAACAGCCGCAGCAGTCTTTTTGGTTTTGTCGGCCCGTGAGAAGCGGTGCGCTTTTCGCGCACCGCAATTTTGGCTTAGAGAGCAGCTTCGATCTTCTTGGCTGCCTCCGGCGAGACCCACTTGGTCCAGACGTCCTTGTTTTCTTCCAGGAAGTGCTTGGCACCGTCTTCGCCGGTCGCCTGGTTGTCGGTCATCCACGACATCAGCTTGTTGACCGTGTCGTTGCTCCAGGAGCGCTTCTTCAGATAATCCATGACCTCCGGGCCGACCTTTTCAGAAAAGGGCTTTGCAACGAGGGTCACGACGTGGTCGACAGGCCAGGCCGCCGGCTTCGGATCGGGGCAGTCGGCGACGGTGATGCAGCGCTTCCATTCGGCCGCATCTTCCGGCACGCCGGCTTCGAGCTTGACCATCTGATACTTGCCGAGCAGCGCGGTCGGCGCCCAGTAGTAACCGACCCAGCCTTCCTTGCGTTCGTAGGCCTTGGCGATCGAACCGTCGAGACCGGCAGCAGAACCGGTGTCGACGAGGGTGAAGCCCGCCTTCTCGGCGCCGAAGGCCTTGTAGAGCTGCGAGGTGACGACCGTGCCGCCCCAGCCCTGCGGGCCGTTGACGATGGCGCCCTTCTTCGCGTCCTCCGGATCAGGGAAGAGTTCCGGATGCTTCAGCACGTCGCCGATGGTCTTGATGTCGGGATGGGCGTCGGCGAGATATTTCGGAATCCACCAGCCCTGTACGCCGCCGTCCGGCAGCGGCGAGCCGACCTGCACGATGCGGCCTTCTTCCGTGCCCTTCTTGACGACATCCGGCAGCAGGTCGATCCAGGCTTCCGGGGCGATATCAGGCTGACCCTTTTCGGCCATGGACGTGATCGTCGGGACGGTGTCGCCGACGGTGATGTCGGCGCTGCAGCCGTAACCTTCGTTCAGGATGAACTTGTCCAGGTTGGAGAGAACTTCGGCGCTCTGCCAGTTCATGCTGGCGATGGTGACGCTGCCGCATTCGGCAGCGCTGGCGAAAGACGCGCCGCCAAGCAGGCCGAACGTCAAACATGTCGATGCAAGTAGTTTCTTCATTCTCGTTCCCTCTATTTAGCGGCTGATCTAGCCAGGCGGGGTGCCGCAGTACCCGCCCTCAACGGTCGTCAGGAAGCGTCTCCCATACTCACCGATTTCTTGAATGCTGCCGATAGTCCGTCTGCCACCGCGGCGTCGAACCCGGCGGCGCGCATGCCTTCGATGGCTGCTGCCGTTGTGCCGCGATAGTCGAGAAAGGCCCCAACGGTATCGTCCGGAGATTCATCGCGACGTTCCAGCAGGTGGCCGGCGCCGATCAGCACCGTATTGACGGCGCGGCGTGCAATCTCGGCCGAAAGGCCATGGGCGACGGCGTCGCTCATCATGGCGGCAGCGAGCAGCGCCGGAAATGCCGGGCCGGACCCGGAAAGGCCCGTGAGGTAGTCGATGTCGCTTTCGCTCGCGACTTCGTCCTGTGATCCGCAAGCCTCGAAAATGGCGCCGACAATGGCCCGGTCGTCTGCGGTGACACCGCTCGCGCCGATCCAGGGCGTATAGGATCTGGCCACTTCGGCGGCAGCATTCGGCAGCGCGCGGACGACGCGACCGGTGTTATGGCGTTCTGAGAGGGCGTTCAGTCGGACGCCCGCCATGACTGAGACGACCAGCTTGCCGCCGGCGTCGACCGTCAGGCCATGCCAGTCACCGGGGCGCACGGAGAGAATGATCACGTCAGAACGGTCGGCAAGCGCCTGGTTGTCGGACGTCCAGAAGGAGTTCGGGAAGCGGCGCGGCTGCTCGCCGCGATAGGAGAGGCAAAGATTTCGAGAATCGACCACGCCGGCATCAATCAGCGAGCCGGCGATTGCCCCGCCAAGCCAGCCGCCGCCACCGATTATGCCGATCCTCAAGGAAACGCTCATCTCCGGCCTTCCTCTAACTGGGCCTATAGCCATGCCGAGAGAAGAAGCGATCAAGCTCTCTCTGCTGCGGCACTTCGCCCGTGTAGATCGCAATATACTCCGGAATCCGTTTCATGCGGACGGCGATATCCTCCCTCGACTGCATGGAGATGTACCCGATCTGCACGAGGTATGTTGTTCGCGCTCTGACATCCGATGTCGTTTCTGGTAACCCGAACCGCATGAACATGCGCTTCAGCGCCTCCAGCCGGATCTGGTCGGCGTGCTGAACCTCGGCCAGAAGCTCGTCCGACTGCAGCGCCCAGCTGCGGATGGCGAACTCGAATTTCGCGTCGAAGAGATCGGTGTTGAGCCAGCAATCGAAGACGTTGAGCATCGCCTCGGCCAGCGATTCCGCGTAAGCCTCGGACTGTTTGATGATGTTGCCGGTGTTTTTGTCGCGCCACCGCGCCACCAATGCGCTCAACAGTTCCTCCCGGTCCTTGAAGAACCAGTAGAAGCTCGTCCTGGAGAGGTTGAGCTTCTTCGCCAACGGCAGAATTTTCACCGAGTCAACGCCCGACTCGAGCAGGGAATGGTAGGCTGCTTCGAGCCATCCCTCCTGCGATCCGCGCCAGCCAGTGTCGTTCAAAGCCTGATCCATGAATTTACTCCTATCAAATTACGACACGGCGCACAAGAAAAATGTACATATGTGTCGAAAATAACGACCCGTCTGTTTTCTTCGTTGACACCTATGTACATTGCGCATAGCGTTCCGTTGTCGTTTTTAATCCGGAACCACGGCCCATGTCGAATGATCCTCTCCTTCAGCCTTACCAGCTCAAGCATCTGAAGCTGCGCAACCGTATCATCGTGACCTCGCACGAACCGGCCTATCCGGAAGACGGTATGCCGAAGGAAAAGTATCGCGCCTATACGGTGGAGCGGGCAAAGGGTGGCGTGGCCCTGACGATGACGGCGGGTTCGGCGGCCGTCTCCAAGGACAGCCCGCCGGTCTTCAACAACCTGCTCGCCTATAAGGACGAGATCGTCCCGTGGATCAGGGAAATGACCGATGCGGTGCATGAGGAGGGGGCGGCGATCATGATCCAGCTCACCCATCTCGGCCGGCGCACGCGCTGGGACAAGGGCGACTGGCTGCCTGTTGTGGCGCCGTCGCATCATCGCGAGGCTTCGCACCGCGCCTTCCCGAAGAAGATGGAAGACTGGGATATCGAGCGCATCATCAAGGATTTCGCCGACGCGGCCGAGCGCATGAAGGCGGGCGGCATGGACGGTGTCGAGCTCGAGGCCTATGGCCACCTCATCGACCAGTTCGTGTCTCCGCTCACCAATGAGCTCGATGGTCCCTATGGCGGTTCGCTCGACAATCGTCTGCGCTTCTGTTTCGACGTGTTCAAGGCGATCCGGAAAAGGGTAGGCGACGAGTTCATTCTCGGCCTGCGCTATACGGCCGACGAATGTCTTCCCGGCGGCACGGGCAAGGCCGAAGGCCTCGAATTCTCCAAGCGCCTGAAGGAAAGCGGCCTCATCGATTACCTGAATGTGATCCGCGGCCATATCGACACCGACGCGGGCCTGACCGACGTAATCCCGATCCAGGGCATGGCGAATTCGCCGCATCTCGATTTCGCCGGCGAAATCCGCGCCGCCACCCAATTCCCGACCTTCCATGCGGCGAAGATCCCCGACGTCGCAACCGCTCGCCACGCGATCGCGGCCGGCAAGGTCGACATGGTCGGCATGACCCGCGCCCACATGACCGACCCGCATATTGTCCGCAAGATCATCGAGAAACGGGAAGAGGATATCCGCCCCTGCGTCGGCGCCAACTACTGTCTAGACCGCATCTATCAGGGCGGCGCCGCCTATTGCATCCACAATGCCGCCACCGGCCGCGAACTGACCATGCCGCATATCCTTGATAAGGCCGATGTGAAGAAGAAGGTCGTTATCGTCGGCGCCGGTCCGGCCGGTCTCGAGGCGGCGCGGGTTGCCGGGGAACGCGGCCACAAGGTGGTCGTTTTCGAAGCGGCGAACAATCCCGGCGGCCAGATCCGCCTCACCGCCCTGAGCGAACGCCGCAGGGAGATGATCAGCATCATCGACTGGCGCATGAGCCAGTGCGAAAAATACGACGTGACCTTCCACTTCAACAGCTGGGCGGAAGCCGACACGATCGAAGCCGAAAACCCCGATGTCGTCATTATCGCGACCGGCGGCCTGCCGCATACCGAGGTGCTTTCGACGGGCAACGAGCTGGTGGTCTCCTCATGGGACATCATCTCCGGGGACGTGAAGCCTGGCACCAACGTGCTGATTTTCGATGATGCCGGCGACCATGCCGGCCTTCAGGCGGCGGAATTTCTCGCCAAGGCGGGCGCCAAGGTCGAGATCATGACGCCCGACCGGTCCTTCGCGCCGGAGGTCATGGCGATGAACCTCGTGCCCTATATGCGCTCCCTTCAGAAGCATGACGTGACCTTCACCGTCACCTATCGCCTGGAGGCGGTCGAGAAGAGCGGCAATCAGCTTGTTGCCCATGTCGGCAGCGATTACGGCGGGATTGCCAAGCAGAGCAGCTACGACCAGATCGTCGTCAATCACGGGACCATTCCGCTCGATGAGCTCTATTTCGAGCTGAAGCCCAATTCGAGCAACCTCGGCGAGATGTCGCATGACCAGCTTCTGGCCGGTGTACCGCAGTCGGTCGTTCGCAATCCCGAGGGCAAATTCCAGCTGTTCCGGATCGGCGACGCTGTCGCTGCGCGCAACACGCATGCCGCCGTCTATGACGGCCTGCGCATCGCGAAGGATATATGATTGCAGCAGAGGCCACCGGCTGGCAGGCCTAAAATCGTCCTGTTCTAAAGCGTGTCGCGATCTTTCGGATTCGCTTGTCACGCTTTAGGTCCTTGTTTTTACGCATGTCTTTATCGCAAAACCGCTGCACACTTTTGCGAGACATGCTCTAGGGAGGGATGGCATGAGTTTACGCGGGGGGAGCCTGCAGCTTTTCTTGGACACAGCTTCTCAGGCTTTCCAGGCATTTGCGACAGCCCCGGAGGCCCGACGCTCGATCCGGCAGTTTGTCGCAAAGCTGGAGCAGCCGGGAACCGCACGTGCCGGCGACGGAAGCCGGTTGCCGGTCTGCGCTTACCTTGATGTGGCGCTCGCGATTGATACCTCCTATGATCCTTCGCTGGGGCGATTGGTCGAGGCGTTCAAAGGCATCGAGCCAATGCTTGAATGGCGTCGGCGCACCAAGTATGACCACTCGGCGAGCGACAATTTTGCCGATGGGCATGCCAATGCGATGATCATCGGCCCCGGCGGACTTGAGGAGCGGAGCGACCTGTGGCTCGGGGTGACGTTGATGGCGCCGCATGTGCGCTATCCCGATCATGATCATGCGCCGGAGGAGGTCTATCTCGTGCTTTCCGAGGGGGAGTTCAAGCAGGGGGAGGGGAACTGGTTTTCGCCCGGCATCGGCGGATCGTTCTATAATGTCCCAGGGATCAAACATGCCATGAGGTCGGTCGATACGCCGCTCTTCGCCTTCTGGGCGTTGCTTGCCGATCGACCGCACCAGTAGCGCGATGAGCAGGTTTAAACCTTGCGGCGTCCTGTGCGCGTCTGAAAAGACGTGCGGCGCTGTAGGGATCAGCATTCGGAATAACAAAGGGGATTGCAAATGAAGATTCTCGTGCCCGTCAAACGGATTGTCGACTACAACGTGAAGATCCGGGTTAAGCCGGATGGCACGGGTGTCGAGCTTGCCAACGTGAAGATGTCGATGAACCCGTTCGACGAGATCTCGGTGGAAGAGGCGCTGCGGCTGAAGGAGGCCGGCAAGGCCGAGGAAGTGGTGGTGGTGTCGATCGGCCCGGCCAAGGCCGAGGAGACGCTGCGCACCGCGCTCGCCATGGGCGCCGACCGGGCGATCCTGGTCGAGACCGACGAGCAAGTCGAGCCGCTCGCCGTCGCCAAGATCCTGAAAGCGGTGGCCGATGCCGAACAGCCGGGTCTTGTCATCGTCGGCAAGCAGGCGATCGACGACGATTCCAACCAGACCGGCCAGATGCTGGCGGCACTGCTCGGTTCGGCCCAGGCGACCTTCGCGTCGAAGATCGAGATCGGCGACGGCAAGGCGACGGTCACCCGCGAGGTCGACGGCGGTCTGCAGACGATCGAGATCAAGCTGCCGGCGGTGGTGACCACCGACTTGCGCCTGAACGAGCCGCGTTATGCCTCGCTGCCGAACATCATGAAGGCGAAGAAGAAGCCGCTCGACAAGAAGGCTCCTGCCGATTTCGGCGTCGACACGACGCCGCGGCTGAAGGTGCTGAAGACCGAGGAGCCGTCCGGCCGCAAGGCCGGCGTCAAGGTCAAGTCGGTCGCCGAACTGGTCGACAAGCTGAAGAACGAAGCCGGCGTGCTGTAACGGGCAAGAACAGGAGCAACTATCATGACCATTCTTCTTCTGGCCGACCATGACGGCAATCACCTCTCCGACCAGACCGCCAAGGCGCTGACGGCAGCAAGCCAGATCGGCGCCGACGTGCACATCCTCGTCGCCGGCAAGGCCGCCAGGGCGGCGGCCGATCAGGCCGCCAAGCTTGCCGGTGTGACCAAGGTGCTGCTTGCCGAAAGCGACGCGCTTGCCAACAATCTCGCCGAACCTCTGGCCGATCTGATCGTCTCGCTTGCCGGTTCCTACGACACGATCGTCTCGGCCGCCACCTCGGTCGGCAAGACGGTGCTGCCGCGGGTGGCCGCCCTGCTCGACGTCGCCCAGGTCTCGGAGATCATCGAGGTCGTCTCCGCCGACACCTTCAAGCGACCAATCTATGCCGGCAACGCCATCCAGACGGTGCAGGCAAGCGACGCCAAGAAGGTGATCACCGTGCGCACCGCCTCGTTCGCCTCGGCAGCGGAAGGCGGCTCGGCAACGGTCGAGGCGATCCCGGCCGTCTCCGATCCGGGCCTGTCGCGTTTCGTCTCCGATGCGCTGTCGGCCTCGGAACGTCCGGAACTGACCTCGGCCAAGGTCATCATCTCGGGCGGCCGGGCGCTCGGCTCGGCCGAGAAGTTCAAAGAGGTCATCCTGCCGGTTGCCGACAAGCTCGGTGCCGCCGTCGGCGCCAGCCGTGCCGCCGTCGATGCCGGTTATGCCCCGAACGACTGGCAGGTCGGCCAGACCGGCAAGGTGGTGGCGCCCGATCTCTATATCGCCTGCGGCATCTCCGGCGCCATCCAGCATCTGGCCGGCATGAAGGATTCCAAGGTGATCGTCGCCATCAACAAGGACGAGGAGGCGCCGATTTTCCAAGTCGCCGACTACGGCCTCGTCGCCGATCTCTTCGACGCCCTGCCGGAATTGCAGAAGGCGCTCTGAGCGAGGGGGACCGAACGTGGCGCGCATGGCGGGACGTCCAATCAGACCTGGTGCCGACCTTCTCCTGAACGATGAGGAAAAGCCGGCCTATATCAGGCTGCACGACATCGGCAGGGAACGGCGTCCCCGGCCGCTGCAGGAATTTCTCAACGATATCGGTGGGCTGATGCTATCGGCCGACGCTCCCGCCGTTGCCAGTTTCGTTGCGGGCAAGGTCCTTCAGAGGCTGCTCAAGACAGGCAAGGTGCACCCGGAAGGAGGCCCTCTTCCCGGTGTGCCCGAGGGATTGGATGAGGCCATCAGTCATCTGGCGAAGTCGGGACGGAAATACGAGGCGATCGCCGGCCAGTTCAAGAGCCTCGCCGACAGGCTGCTCTGGAGGCGCGGCCGCACCGGCCCGTTTGCCAGCCTCAACTTCGGCAATACGCACTCCCACGCCGTTCTGGTCGGTCCTGGCGGCATGGAGGAGCGCGCCGATCTACGGGTCGGCGTGATCTACATGGATCGCTACACCCGCTTCCCCGATCATGTTCAGACCCAGCCGCGCGCCTTCATTCTGCTTTCGCCGGGAGAAATTTGCCTTGGTGATTCCCAGTGGTTTTCTGCCGCGACCGGAACGGTCTTCGCAAATGATGCCGGACAATCCTTTGCGATAAGATGTACGGCCCAGCCGCTTCTTGCGGTGTGGTGTCAGGTCGAGCCCGGATGATCGAGGTGAGGCCGAGGCAGATCGTTTCGATCTCGCGGTCGTATCTTCGCATATTTTAACAACCGAATTGAATTAACAGGAGGGATTATCAAATGGACGTTCGCGCCGCCGTAGCCGTTCAGGCCGGAAAACCGCTTGAAGTGATGACCGTGCAGCTGGAGGGGCCGAAGGCCGGCGAAGTGCTGGTGGAGGTCAAGGCGACCGGCATCTGCCACACCGACGATTTCACCCTGTCGGGAGCAGATCCGGAAGGCCTGTTCCCGGCGATCCTCGGCCATGAGGGCGCCGGCATCGTCGTCGATGTCGGCCCGGGTGTGACCTCGGTCAAGAAGGGCGACCACGTCATTCCGCTTTATACGCCGGAATGCCGCGAATGCTATTCCTGCACGTCGCGCAAGACCAATCTCTGCACCGCTATCCGCGCCACCCAAGGTCAGGGCGTGATGCCGGACGGCACCTCGCGCTTCTCGATCGGCAAGGACAAGATCCATCACTATATGGGCTGCTCGACCTTTGCCAATTACACGGTGCTGCCGGAGATCGCGCTGGCCAAGATCAATCCCGACGCGCCCTTCGACAAGGTCTGCTACATCGGCTGCGGCGTCACCACAGGCATCGGCGCCGTCATCAACACCGCCAAGGTCGAGATCGGTTCGACGGCGATCGTCTTCGGTCTCGGCGGCATCGGCCTGAACGTGCTGCAGGGCCTGCGGCTTGCCGGCGCCGACATGATCATCGGCGTCGATATCAACCCGGATCGCAAGGCCTGGGGCGAGAAGTTCGGCATGACGCATTTCGTCAACCCGAAGGAGGTCGGCGACGACATCGTGCCCTATCTGGTCAACATGACCAAGCGTAATGGCGACCTGATCGGCGGCGCCGACTACACCTTCGACTGCACCGGCAACACCAAGGTGATGCGCCAGGCGCTGGAAGCTTCGCATCGCGGCTGGGGCAAATCGGTCATCATCGGCGTTGCCGGCGCCGGCCAGGAAATCTCGACGCGGCCGTTCCAGCTGGTGACCGGCCGCAACTGGATGGGCACCGCCTTCGGCGGCGCCCGCGGCCGCACCGACGTGCCGAAGATCGTCGACTGGTACATGCAGGGCAAGATCCAGATCGATCCGATGATCACCCACACCATGCCGCTCGAAGACATCAACAAGGGCTTCGACCTGATGCACAAGGGCGAAAGCATCCGCGGCGTGGTGGTCTACTAAGCTATGAAAACCATCTCGATCGACAAGTCTTACGGCGGCACTCAAGGGGTCTACGTCAATCGCTCCGAAGTCTGCGACTGCGACATGACGTTTGCGGTATACGTGCCGCCGCAGGGGGGCAATTGTCCGGTGCTGTGGTACCTGTCCGGCCTGACCTGCACGCATGCCAATGTCATGGACAAGGGCGAGTATCGGCGGCTTGCCGCCGAGCTCGGGCTGATCATCGTCTGCCCGGATACGAGCCCCCGCGGCGATCACGTTCCTGACGAACCCGACAACTGGCAGTTCGGCAAGGGCGCCGGTTTTTACGTCGACGCCACCGAGCCGCCGTTTTCGGCGAATTATCGCATGTATAGCTACATCACCGATGAATTGCCGCGGCTCCTTGCCGCGGAATTTCCTGCCGACATGGATCGCCAGGGGATCTTCGGTCATTCGATGGGCGGACATGGCGCGATCACGATCGCGCTCAAAAAACCGGATCGCTTCCGGAGCTGCTCGGCCTTCGCGCCGATCAGCCATCCCTCGGTTTCAGGCTGGTCGAAACCGGCCTTGCGGAAATATCTCGGAGCCGACGAAAAGACCTGGCGGGCCTATGACACCTGCTCGCTGATCGAAGATGGGCATCGCTTCGCCGAGCTCCTCGTCGACCAGGGAACGGCGGACAGCTTCCTGGAGGACGGCTTACGTCCCGACGAGCTCCGGCAAGCATGCGAGGCGGCAGGCATTCCGCTCAGGCTGCGCATGCAGGAAGGCTACGGCCATTCCTACTTTTTCATTTCGACATTCATGGAAGACCATCTGCGCTGGCACGCGCAGAGGTTGGGGAAATGATTTTAACGAGCTCGGCCGGGCATAACGCAAACGGCCAGGGAGGGAAGGAGAGAAGCAATGAGCAGCATAGCCATTCATCCGGCATTGGATTCAGGCTTTCGAGCGACTGACGCTACTTTCACAGGCGGGACGCTCGTGTGCAAGTGCACGAGCAATCCGGTAAAGGTCAGGATCAAGGGTGATATCGCCCACAATCACGCCTGCGGCTGCACCAAGTGCTGGAAGCCCGAGGGTGCTGTCTTTTCGGTCGTGGCGGTCGCTCCGACCGAGAGCGTCGAAGTGCTCGAGAACGGCGACAAGCTCGCTGTCGTCGATCCCGCTGCTCTGATCCAACGGCACGCCTGCAAGGAATGCGGCGTGCATATGTATGGGCCGGTCGAGCGCGAACACCCCTTCCAGGGATTGTCGTTCGTCCATCCGGAGCGCTTCCAGGAAACCGGCTGGGCAAAGCCGACCTTTGCGGCCTTCGTGTCGTCAATCATCGAAAGCGGCTTCGATCCCGCCAGGATGGATGCGGTCCGGGCGCAGCTGAAGGCGTCGGGTCTGGAGCCCTATGATTGCCTGTCGCCCGGCCTGATGGACTATATCGCGACCTGGACTGCCAAGAAGAACGGCGTGCTTGCCGCTTAAAGCTTCCCGGGGAGCGCCGACCCCGGCGCTCCCCGATCATTGGACGACCAATGTCCCATGACGGCCGCGCTCGGCCGCTTCCCACACATTGCTATCCACCATCAGCTTGTCGCGCGCCCGGAATCCTCACGTTCACGGACGGCTTCGCGTTCGATCACGGCAAACTTTCGAGGCGCGGAAAGAATTGTGTTTTTCTCGAATACGAATTGTGTACGCAGAGTACACAATTATTGACTCCTGCTGAAAGGCGTGTCATCTTCCAGGCAGTAGAGCAACGAATGGCCGGAGATCGACGATGGCGAAGACACCCAAGAGCAATCTCTACGAAGATTTGAAACGCCAGATCCTGACGATGGAGCTGGACCCGGACGCCGATCTGGACGAGGCCAGTTTGAGCGAAAGATACGGGCTGTCGCGGACGCCGGTGCGGGACATATTCCGCCGCCTTGCCGGTGAAGGCTATATCGACATCCGCGAGAACAGGGGTGCGCGGGTCATCCCGATGAACCACTCCACGCTGCGCAATTTCTTCCTCGTCGCGCCGATGATTTATGCGGCGATCGGTCGTCTGGCCGTGCAGAACTTCAAGCCCGCGCAGCTGTCGGACCTGAAACAGACGCAGGAGCGGTTTCGCGCCGCCAGCGAGAACATGGACGCTCTGGCGATGGTGCTGGAGAACAACCGCTTTCACGAAATTTTCGGCGAGATGTCGGGCAACGTCTACATGCAGCCGAGCCTCGGCCGGCTGCTCATCGACCATGCGCGCATCGGTCATACGTTCTTCCGGCCGAGAAACGAGGACATGCGGCGGCGGCTTCGATTGGCCGTCGAGCATCATGACGGCTTTATCGCAGCGCTCGGCGCTCACGATGAGGATGCCGTCGTCGACCTCGTTTTCGAACACTGGGAATTGTCCCGCGAGAACATGGAGATGTTCATCGCTCCGCAAGGCCTCAAGGCGGACGCCTTCGTCGGCGGTCCCGCCACGCAATTATTGGAGAAGTCATCGTGAAATTTGAGGGGATTTATACACCGGCGGTGACGCCGCTCGATCAAAATGGACAGATCGACCGGCCCGCATTCGCTGCCGTGCTCGAGTCGCTGATCGAGGCGGGCGTGCACGGCATCATCGTCGGCGGCTCGACGGGCGAATACTACGCCCAGAGCAGCCAGGAACGTTACGAACTTGCAGCCTATGCCAAGGAAGTGATCGGCACACGGCTGCCGCTCATCATCGGCACCGGCGCCACGCGGACCGAAGATTCGGTTGAATATGCAAAATCGGCAAAGGAAATCGGCGCTGATGCGATCCTGGTATCGTCACCGCCCTATGCGCTGCCGACCGAACGCGAGAACGCGGTGCATGCGCTGACCGTCGATCGCGCCGCGAACCTGCCGATCATGCTCTACAACTACCCTGCCCGGATGGGTGTGGTGATGGGCGAGGAGTATTTTTCTCGCGTCGGCAAGTCGAAGAACGTCGTCGCCATCAAGGAAAGCTCCGGCGACATGGGCAATCTTCACCTGCTCGCCCGGAAGTTCCCGCACATCTCGCTCTCCTGCGGCTGGGACGACCAGGCGCTCGAATTCTTCGCGTGGGGTGCGAAGAGCTGGGTCTGCGCCGGCTCCAATTTCCTGCCGCGCGAGCATGTCGCCCTCTATGAGGCCTGCGTCGTCGAGAAGAACTTCGACAAGGGCCGGGCGATCATGAGCGCGATGCTGCCGCTGATGGATTTCCTCGAATGCGGCAAGTTCGTCCAGTCGATCAAGCATGGCTGCGAGATCATCGGCCTGAAGGCGGGCCCGGTGCGTGCGCCGCTGCGCGGTATGACCTCCGAAGAGAAGAGAACCCTTGAGACTGTCGTCGCCACTTTGAAGCGCACGGTCGCCCAGATCACGTCGGGAGCCAACCATGCATGAACCTTTGACCGCCGCCGAATACAAGGCACTCGCCAAAGAACTCCATCTGCCAACCAATGCCTTCATCGACGGCGCGTACCGTCCGGCGAAGTCGGGCAAGACCTTCAAATCAACCAATCCCGCAACCGGCGAACTCCTCGCCGAGATCGCCGCCTGTGATACAAGCGACGTCGACTATGCGGTCGCCAAGGCCCGCGAAGCCTTCGACGATGGCCGTTGGCGTCAGCTGACGCCTGGCGCACGCAAGGAAACGCTGCTCAAGTTCGCAAAGCTGCTGGAGCGCAATCGTCACGAGCTTGCCGTCATGGAAAGCCTCGACAGCGGCAAGCCGGTCCGCGAGTGCCAGACCGTGGATGTCCCCGACACGATCCACACGATCCGCTGGCATGCCGAGCTGATCGACAAGCTATACGACAACACGAATTCCGTCGGCCCTGATGCGCTGGCGATGGTGGTTCGTGAACCTATCGGCGTGGTCGCTTGCGTCCTGCCATGGAACTTCCCGCTGCTGATGCTGGCCTGGAAAATCGCGCCGGCGCTTGCCGCGGGCTGCTCGGTGATCGTCAAGCCCGCCCAGGAAACCACGCTGACGACGCTGCGTGTCGCCGAATTGGCGCTCGAGGCCGGCATCCCGGCAGGCGTTTTCAATGTCGTCACCGGCAGCGGCAAGGATGTCGGCGAACCGCTTGGCTTGCATATGGATGTCGACATGGTCGCCTTTACCGGATCGACCCCCACAGGCCGTCGCTTCCTCCACTATTCTGCCGATTCCAACCTCAAGAAGGTGGTGCTCGAATGCGGCGGCAAGAACCCGGCCGTGGTGCTTGAAGACGCTGAAGATCTCGATCTCGTCGCCGAGCAGGTGGTCAACGGCGCCTTCTGGAATATGGGCGAGAACTGCAGCGCATCCTCGCGCCTTATCGTTCACGCCAGCATCAAGGATGAACTCCTCAAGCGGATCGGCGCCTATATGCGCGAGTGGAGGACCGGCGATCCGCTCGATCCGGAAAACCGCATCGGCGCGCTCGTCAGCAAGAGCCATTTCGACAAGGTGAGGTCGTTCCTCGACGACGTGAAGAGCGAGAAGCTTTCGCTGGCCTTCGGCGGGCAAACCCAGGACGGCGTCTTCATCGAACCCACGGTGGTTGACGGCGTCACGCCTGCCAGCCGCCTGTTCAAGGAGGAGATTTTCGGGCCGATCCTGTCGGTAACGACATTCGAGACCCTCTCCGAAGCCGTGGCTCTCGCCAACGACACCAATTACGGTCTGACCGCGTCGGTCTACACGGGCAGCCTGCGCAATGCGATCCGGGTGTCGCGCGATATCCGTGCGGGTCTGGTCACCGTCAACTGCTTCGGCGAGGGCGATGCGAGCACACCGTTCGGCGGCTACAAGGAGTCCGGCTTCGGCGGCCGCGACAAGTCGATCTTCGCACACGACAATTACTGCGAGCTCAAGACCATCTGGATCGACGTATCCGAACGATCTGTTGACGAGACGATCCGATGAGCCATCATGTGATCAAGCACCTGCCGACGGATACCGGCGTCTCGGGATGGGAGGCGACCAGCGAGCGCGCCTTTCCCGTGACGGCGCTTGAACACGACATCACCGCCGACTGGCTGATCATCGGCGGCGGATTTGCCGGCCTGTCGGCGGCCCGCCGCCTTTCGCAGTCACGGCCCCAGGACAAGATTGTCATCCTGGAGGCGCGCGAACTCGCCAAGGGACCGGCCGGCAGAAATTCCGGCTTCATGATCGACGTGCCGCACAATCTGTCCTCGGGCGAATATTCGGTCGCCGACGAAGCGGCGACGAAGGACGAGATTCGCCAGAACCGTCTGGCGATCTCCTTTGCCGCCGACGCCGCAGCCGAATACGGCCTCTCCGCGGAGACCTTCGATCCGGCGGGCAAGGTGAATGCCGCGGCTTCCGAGCGGGGGCTGGGGCTCAACGACAACTATCGGAAGTCGCTCGAAAAGATCGGCGAGGAACATCGCGTTCTTGACGCTGATCAGATGCGGGAGATGACAGGCTCGCGTTACTATCTCGGCGGGCTCTATACGCCTGGTGCCGTGATGATCCAGCCCGCCGATTATATTCGCGGCCTGGCACACGGGCTTTCCTCGAAAGTCACGATTCACGAGCATTCGCCGGTTCTGGAGCTTGCGCGCGATGGTCGAACCTGGAAGGCGAAGACCGCGCGTGGTTCCGTTTCTGCGCCCAAGGTCATTCTGGGTGTAAACGGCCATATTCAGAGCTTCGGCCACTTCCGGGGCCGGCTGATGCACATCTTCACCTATGCGTCGATGACATCGGCCTTTTCCCAGAATGAATTCGGCGGCGATGTCACCGGCGTCGATCGCTGGGCGCTGCTGCCGGCCGATCCGATGGGCGCAACGGTGCGCAAGATCACCAAGAATGGGCTTTCGCGGATCGTCGTCAGGACCAGGTTCACCTACGACCCGAGCCTCAAAGTATCGGAGAAGCGGGTCGCCGGCATCGCGGCCGAACAGCGCCGCTCGTTCGATGCCCGGTTCCCCGGGCTGGAGCGCCTTCCGATGGAATACAGCTGGGCGGGTGCGCTTTGCCTCAGCCGAAACCATGTGCCGGCGTTCGGTGAGGTCGAGGAAGGGCTCTTTTCCGCCTGCTGCGAAAACGGTCTCGGCACCGTCAAGAGCACCTTCGCCGGCATGATGGCCGCAGATCTTGCGACAGGAGCCGCAAGCCCCGAGCTCGACACATACAAGAACCAGCCGGAACCGACGAGATTGCCGCCCGAGCCCATCGCATGGCTCGGCATCAACTCGGTCATCCGCTTTCAGGAATTGCGAGCCGGCCGCGAGGGGTGATCCCTCGGCCGGCGCAATATGAAGACTGCCGTTCGCAGGCTTCAATGAGAATGGGAACGAAAACCAGGAGTAACAACAATGAAGACTTTGTGGAAGGCGCTTTGCGCCGCTGCGGTGATCGGGATGAGTATCCTGCCTGCCCGCGCGGAAGAGAAGACGATCACTCTGGGCACGATGGCATGGGAAGACCTGACCCCCATCACCGGTATCACCAAGAAGGTTCTTGAAGACGCCGGTTACACCGTGAAGGTCACCGAATTCTCCGAATGGGGCATTGCCTATGCCGCTCTTGCCAAGGGCGACATCCAGGCACTCACCTCGCAGACCGACTACGTCGCGCAAGATTATTGGGACAAGAACAAGAACCGCCTGGAGAAGATTTCTCCGGTGTCGCACGGCCTTTATCAGGGCGTGGCCGTTCCGAAATATGTTCCGATCGACTCGCTCGAACAGCTCAATGAAAACGCCGACAAGTTCGGCGGCAAGATCATCGGCATCGAACCGGGCGCCGGCCTGATGCGCGATACCGCGAATGCGGTCAAGGAATACGGCCTCAAGCTCCAGCTCGTCGAAGGCAGCACGGCTGCGATGACGGCGGCGCTGAAGTCTGCCTACGACCGCCAGGAATGGATTGCGGTGACGATCTGGGAACCGTCGTGGATGGTCCAGAAGTACGAGGTCAAGTACCTCAAGGATCCGAAGGGTGTCTTCCCGCCGCCGCAGAGCTACTACTGGATCGGCCACAAGGGCTTCTCGGAAGAATATCCGCATGCCCGTGAAGTCATGGCCAGCGTCTACGTGCCGATCGCCGACATCACCACCATCAACGGTGCAGTCAAGGACGGCAAGACCATGGACCAGGCCGTGCAGGATTGGATCGGCGCCCATGCCGACCTGATCAAGCGTTGGGAAAACATCAAGAAGAAGTGAGCACCTCCTGGCCGCCCGAGCCGTCGGGCGGCCATCTTGAAACCTAATGAGAAGCCAGCGCCATTGGCTCAAAGGGGATCGCCATGAAAACCGTCAATATCGATGCCAAGGATGTCCTGATCGATTGCCAATCCCTCTGGAAGGTCTTCGGAGGTAAGTCCGCTGCGGCGATGAAATCGATCAAGGAGCGCGGCCTCGGCAAGAAAGAGGTCCTGCAGGAGTTCAATTGCGTCGTCGGCGTCTCCAATGCGAGCATTCAGGTCCGGCGCGGCGAAATCTTCTGCATCATGGGGCTGTCGGGAAGCGGAAAATCGACGCTCATTCGCCTTCTCAACAAGCTGATTACGCCGAGTTCCGGCAAGGTTCTCGTCAAGGGGCGCGATCTCGCCAGCCTGTCGCCGGTCGATCTCCGGCAGATGCGCGCCAAGAATATCGGCATGGTGTTTCAAAGTGTCGCTTTGCTGCCGCACCGGACAGTTCTGGAAAATGCGGCCTTCGGCCTCGAGGTCCAGGGAATTGCAAAGGCGGAGCGAAACAAGACCGCCGCCGCCGCCCTCGAGAAAGTCGGCCTCGCCGACTGGCTGAGCCGTTATCCCAGCGAACTTTCCGGCGGCATGCAGCAGCGCGTCGGCCTTGCCCGCGCGCTCGCTTCCGATCCCGAGATCATTCTGATGGACGAACCGTTCAGCGCGCTCGATCCGCTGATCCGGCGCCAGCTTCAAGACGAATTCCGCCAGTTGACGAAAGCGCTCGGCAAGTCCGCCGTCTTCATCACCCATGATCTCGACGAAGCGATCCGCATCGGCGACCGCATCGCCATCATGAAGGACGGTGTCATCATCCAGACCGGCACGGCCGAGGAAATCATCCTCAACCCGGCCGACGCCTATGTCGCCGAGTTCGTCGCCGGCATATCCCGCCTGCATCTGATCAAGGCGCATTCGGTCATGCGCAGCGTTGCCGAATTCCAGCAGGGCGCTGCGAATTCGGATATCGCATCGCTGGCGCGCACGACGCCGGACGCCGACATCGACGAGCTCATCTCTTTGACGATGCAGTCGGACCGCGACGCCATCGCCGTGGTGGATAATGATCAGGTGGTCGGCGTGGTTACACCGCGCAGCCTCCTGATGGGCGTCAAGGGAACCTCCGCCCACGATCTGACGGCGGCGTGATCCCAACTGGAGGTATTGATATGGATACTTCAGCCTTCACCGACCTTTTCGACGAATGGACGGACTCCGCGCTCGAATGGGTGAGCGACAACGGGGAATTCCTGTTCGACTATATCAGACAGCTTCTTGAGGGTCTCTATGACGGGATCCTCTGGCTCTTGGAGCTTCCGCCGTTTTACGTGGTCGCCCTGATCGTGGCGCTGGTCGGCTGGCGGCTGGTCAATGTCTGGTTCGCACTCCTCAGCGGCGTCGCGCTGGCGCTCTGTTTTTCGATGGGGCTGTGGCCGGAGACGATGAGCACGCTGGCTCTGGTCCTGACTGCCACCACGATCGCCCTGGCGATCGGCATTCCGATCGGCATTGCCGCCGGCTTCTTCACGGCTCTCGATCACTTCATGGAGCCGGGCCTCGATCTCATCCAGACGCTTCCGCCATACATCTACCTGCTGCCGGCAATCGCTTTGCTCGGTTACGGGCCGGCGACGGCGCTGATCGCCACAGTGATCGTTGCCGTGCCGCCGGCCATCCGCCTGACGTCTCTTGGCATCCGCATGACGCCCAAGGAGTTCATCGAGCTCGGCGAGGCACTCGGGATGACGCCGGGGAAGATGTTTTTCAAGATTCGTCTTCCCTTTGCACTGCCGAGCATCATGGCGGGCATCAACCAGAGCCTGATGATGGCTTTCGGTATGGTTGTCATCGCCGGCATCGTCGGCTCCGGCGGGCTCGGAGAGACGATCTATGGCGCGATCAGGACGCTCGATATCGCGACCTCGATCAATGCCGCGATCGCAATCGTGGTACTAACCATGGTGATTGACCGGATAACCCAGAGTGCTGCCCGGCTGGGAACAGGGAGGAAGTCATGAATCCTGCGGACCTGCAGTTTTCGCCGGGCGCTTTCCTGGCCCCGGCCGTCGATTGGCTCAACACCAATCTTCATCCGCTGTTTGCGGCCATCAGCACCGTGGTCGAAACGGTCCTGTCGGCAATCGAGACGGCACTCCTCTTCGTGCCGCCTTATGCTCTAATCGCCATCATCGTCCTGCTGGCATTCTTCGCCGTCAGCCTGCGCGCCGCCATCCTCGCTGGCCTTTGTCTCGGCTTCTGCCTTCTTGTCGGGCTGTGGACGGCGTCGATGCAGACGCTTTCGCTGGTGACCGTCGCCGTCGCGATTTCCGTTCTCATCGCCTTCCCCATCGGCGTGCTTTGCTCGCGCTACAAGACATTGGAAGCTGTGGTGCGCCCGGTTCTCGACGTGATGCAGACCGTGCCGCCATGGGTCTATCTGATCCCTGCGGTGATGATCTTCAGCCTCGGGCGGGTGCCTGCCATCATCGCCACCATCGTCTACGGCATTCCGCCGATGCTGCGACTGACGACGCTGGCTTTCAACCAGGTACCGAAGGTGTTTATCGAGCTCGGCAGCGCCATCGGCGCGCCGCCCCGCTCGATTCTCTGGAAGATCGAAATTCCGCTCGCCAAGCAGACGCTGCTCGTCGGCCTCAATCAGTGCATCCTTCTGTCGCTTGCCATGGTCGTGCTCGCCGGCCTCGTCGGCGCGGGTGGTCTCGGCGCGGAAGTGACGCGGGGCCTGACGCGCATGGAGATGGGGCTCGGCCTGAGAGCAGGCCTGGCGATCGTCGCAGTCGCTCTTCTGCTCGATCGGCTGTCCCGCGGCCTGCTCGACCGCGGCAGTCTGCCGAAGGCGAGATGAGCAAGGAGATGGTGGAATGAGACACAGCTTCTTCTGCATCGACGCGCACACCTGCGGCAACCCTGTTCGTCTCGTCGCCGGCGGCGGCCCGTTGCTGCCGCATGCGCCGATCAGCGAGCGCCGGGAGATCTTCGTCCGTGACCATGACTGGGTGCGCAAGGCGCTGATGTTCGAGCCGCGCGGGCATGACATCATGTCGGGCTCGATCATCTATCCCGCCTATCGGCCCGATTGCGACTTCGCTGTCCTGTTCATCGAGGTGAGCGGCTGCCTGCCGATGTGCGGCGCCGGCACCATCGGCACCGTCACCGCCGCGATCGAGGAAGGGCTGGTCAAGCCGCGCGAGCCCGGAAAGGTCGCGATCGAGACGCCGGCGGGCAGGGTCGACGTCACCTATAAGGAGAAGGATGGATATGTCGATTCCGTCCGTCTCCACAACGTCGCGAGCTATCTCCATGACGCCGATGTCGCGGTGGATGTGCCCGGAATGGGCCGCCTGCGCGTCGATATTTCCTATGGCGGCAACTATTATGCAGTCGTCGAGCCACAGGAGAACTGGAGCGGACTCGACGGCATGAGCGCATCCGACATCGTCGGCTGCAGCCAGAAGCTCAGGACAGCGCTTGCCGATATCTGCAATCCCGTTCATCCCGACGATGCCAGGATATCGGGCGTGCATCACGCGATCTGGTGCGACCGGCCGGTGAACGACGTGTCGGACGGGCGCTGCGCGGTCTTTTATGGGGAAAAGGCCATCGATCGCTCGCCGGGCGGCACCGGCACCTCAGCGCGCATGGCGCAGCTGCATGGAAAGGGACGGCTTACCGTCGGATCGAGCTACCGTCATGAAAGTCTGATCGGAACCATCTTCGAGGGGCGGGTGGAGGCCGAGGCAAACGTCGGGCCTTATCGCGGCATTCTCCCAAGCATCGGAGGCTGGGCGCGGGTCATCGGCCACAACACCATTTTTGTTGACGACCGCGATCCGCTGGCGCACGGTTTTCAGATCAGATGAGCGCATTCAGGAACGGTGATGAGATGAATATGCGACCTGGGCAGCATCGGCAGGCAGATGGCGCCGCAAAACCCGCCGCCCGGCTTAAGGTTGGTTTCGTTCTGTCGCGGTCGTTCACGCTGTCCGCCTTTGCGCTGTTCGTGGATACGCTGCGGCTTGCCAGCGACGAGCAGGACCGTTCCGGAAGAGTGCTTGCCGACTGGCAGGTGATCGGCAGCACGCGGCACCTGATCACTTCGAGTTGCGGCGTCCAGGTCGCTCCGACGTCGGACTTCGTCGATCCCACACGTTTCGATTACATCGCCGTCGTCGGCGGCCTTCTGAGCGTGGAGAACCCCGTCGATCAGCAGACCATCACCTTCCTCAAGCAGGCGGATGCCAAGAAGGTGCCGCTGATCGGCGTATGCACCGGTACGTTCATCCTTGCCGCGGCGGGCCTGATGAAGCGGCATGAATCCTGCGTCAGCTGGCTGCATTACAAGGAATTTCGCGAGCGCTTTCCCGATCTCAGTGTTCGCTCCGACCGGCTCTTCAATCTCGATCGCCAGCGCGGATCCTGCGCCGGCGGCAGCAGCAGTGCCGATATGGCGGCGCTGCTGGTCAGGAAATACATCAGCCGCGATGCCGAACGAAACGCGCTTGAAGTGCTGCAGATCGAGAAGGCTCGCGCTCCGGCCGACATTCAGCCCCGGCGTCCGCTCTACGACGATTATGACGATGCCCGCGTCAAGGCGGCGATGATCACCATGGAGCAGTTCGTCGACGGCAGTATGCCGATCGAAAAGCTTGCCGCCATGGTCGGGCTATCCAGGCGCCAGCTGGAAAGAATCTTCATCGAGAAGACCGGTATGTCGCCCGCAAAGGCCTATAATCGTGTCCGCATGGAGCGGGCAAAATCGATCCTGGCCCAGTCGAAGGCGCCGCTGATCGAGATCGCGCTCGATGTCGGCTTCGAAAACGCCTCGCAATTCACGAGGACGTTCAAGCGCACATTCGGGCAGACGCCGTCGCAGCATCGCGCGGCCGCTGCGAGAGCGCACTGAACATAGCGACCGTTCAGATATCTTCCCACGGAAAGCTGTCCAGCCGCTCCGCGCCCGTCGCTGTGATCAGGGCCTGGGTCTCCAGCTTGATGCTTTCGGAGCCGGCCTCGGCGATCAGGCTTTCGACGTTCAGCACCATGCCTTCCTCGATGATGCCGCTGAAATCGGGATCGAAATCCGGATGCAGCAGCACCCCCGGCCACTCGTCCGCCATGCCCGTCCCGTGCAGGGCGAGCGTATAGCGATAAGGCTGGTATTTCTCCGGAATCCGCCACGACAATGCGTTGAATTCGCCGAATGTCATTCCTGGCCTGATGACGGAAAGATTGTGCTCGATCTGGTCCCTGGCTGCCGCGTAGAGCTCCTTCTGCTTGGCGTTCATGGCGACATGGCCTGCCGTCCATGAGCGCGAGAGATCGGCGCAATAGCCGTAGGGGCCGATCATGTCGGTATCGAAGGAGATCATCTCGCCGCGCTTGACGACATAGTCCGAACATTCCTGATACCAGGGATTGGTCCTCGGACCCGCGGTCAGCAGCTTGGTTTCGAGCCACTCGCCGCCGCTGCGCGCATTTTCGAAATGCAGTTCGGCCCAGATCTCCCGCTCGGTCCGGCCGGGCTCCGAAATTTCGTACATCCGCGCCATGCCTGCTTCGCAGACACGGATCGTCCACCGCATCAGCTCGATCTCCTCGGCGCTCTTGATCGATCGCGCCCGTTCGGCCAGTTCCTGGCCGTCGAGCAGCGTCAATCCGCGTTCCCTGAGTTCGATAGCGCCTGCCGGCTCGAGCCGGTCCACCGCGATGCGCCTGTTGCCGCCATTGCCGGTGACGAGGGCGGCGATCTCGTCGGCCCAGGCTTTCATCCGGGGCTCCGTGAGGTTTCCTGCCGTGAAGAATATCCACGACTTCGCCGTCCGGATTTCGTCGATGCCGGGCAGCCCGTCATTGACGTGTTCGGCGCCTTCGAATTCGAAGAGGATTGCCGGACCGTCGGTGAGGATCAGGGCGTAGCGCGACGGATTGTGCATCGTCCAGATGCTCATGTTCGAGGAATCAAAAGCGTATCGGATGTTGACGGGATCGTAGAGCAGCAGGGCGCCGCAGTCCCACTCGCGCATCTTCAGGCGCAGCCGCTCCAGCCGGTAGCGGCGCGCCCGGTCGAGCGTTGCGGCCGGCACGGGGCTGATGAGGGGCCGGTCGGCTCCCTCGGGATTGAGATAGGCCTGCTTTCTCTCGTCCTTGAAAACCGTCGAGCCGGACGGCTCGGCGGAACAGCTTTCGTCTCGCAGCATCCGAGTCGATCCTTCTTGTCCGTGAATGGCGTGGGGTGAGCGAGCGCTCAGCGCTCGATGACGAGATCGCTGAGCGGCTTGGAGCAGCAGGGCAGGAAGAAACCGGCGTCGATTTCGCGTTGCCGGATTCCGCCATTATGGCTCATCTCCACCGAGCCGGAGACGAGCTTCGACTTGCAGGTCCCGCAGACCCCGTTCGAACACGAGGAGGGCAGGCGGACGCTGCCTTTCTTTGCGGCTGAAAGCACGGTCTGGTCTGACGGGACTTCCAACGTCTTCTTCTGTTTCGAGAATTCGACCTGGAAAGTCCTTGCCGTCGGCTGTGCTTCGACGTCGAGGACCGGCTCGTCGATGACCGCGGCGTCGAAGCTCTCTTCGATATAGTTTTCTGCCGGCACGCCGAGAGCGGCCGTGATCGAACGCGCCGCCGCCATGAACGGCGCGGGACCGCAGCACATGACGATGCGTTCGGCGATGTCGGGGACGGCAAGCTTGAGGAATTCCGGCGAGATCCGGCCGGTCAGCCCTGGCCATGATAATTCTCCGGCGACCGTCTCGGGAAGAAACTGGAGACGCAGTCCCTTCATCCTCGCTGCGAGCCCCGAAAGGTCCTGGCGAAAGATCAGATCGGCAGGGGTTCTCGCCGCGTGCAGGAAGACGATGTCCGACACTTCGTAGCGGTCTGCCAGATCACGCGTGATCGACATCACAGGCGTGATGCCCGAACCTCCGGAGAGGAGCAGAAGCTTGATCTTATCGCCCTTGGGCCGGATGAAATGACCAAGCGGTCCCTGACCCTTGACGGTCATGCCTGGCGCCATGTGGTCGTGGAGCCAGTTCGATATCCTGCCGCCTGGCACACGCTTGACCGTCACCGTAAAGGCGTTCGTTCGATGGGGCGACGACGAGATGCTGTAGCAGCGCGCCTCGCCATCCGAACCCGTGGGGAGGTCGAACAGAAAGTACTGGCCGGCATCGAAGTGGAACTGCTTGCCTTCGGGCGACGCGAACGTGAAGCTTTTCACGTCATGCGTCTCCTGATGGACGTCGAGACAGACGAGAGTCTCGTCGGTCTCAGGGTCCCAGACCTGCTGCGCGCTCTGAGCTAGACGCATGGAAGTGAGATCAATACCCATGAGCGCGCATCCGGTCGATGTACCAGGAGGCGAACTTGTCGAGGTTCGTCTCGGAGAAGCGGGAATAGGGGCCCGGCTGATAGGCGGGATCGAGAGCGCCGGCATGGGAACGGGCGACGAGGTCGGCGTCCTGGTCCGTCGTTGCGATCCAGACATCCGTCAGCTTGTCGAGGTCGTAATCGACCCCTTCGACGGCGTCCTTGTGCACCAGCCACTTGGTCCTGACCAGCGTCTTGCCTGCCGAGAGCGGAATGACGGTTGCCACGACCGCATGGTCGCCCATGAAGTGGTTCCAGCTGTTATGACCCCACAGATGCGTGTCGCCGAGATCCTTGCGGGTCATCTGCCCGAGCAGCTTGGAGGATGCAGCGGTGGCGTCATGGGTCTGGGACTCGCCGGCGCCTGCTATGATCAGCCGCTGTGTGCGGAAGTTTGTGGCGCAGTCGGTAAGCTGCTCGATGGCAGCCGAGGGGAAACCGTCGGCCTCCCAAGCCTGCGTGCGTTCCTCGTAAAGCCGGAAATGCTCCTCCGCCTGCTCACGGTCTTCCGGGCTTAGCGTTTCCGGATCGAAGCCGAAGTCGAGATCGACGAAGGAGACGCAGAGCTCCGGGTGGTTGGCGGAGCAATGGTAGCATTCGCGATTGTTTTCCATCGTCAGCTTCCAGTTGCCGTCCTCGATGACATCGGTCTGGTGAGCGATCTTGGCGTTGCGGATGTCGTAGGGAGCGAGGCGCTCGACCATCGCCTGTTCGAGGCCGGCAATATCCTCGGGCGGATTGTCGGAGAGGCAGACGTAGATCAGGCCGCCGATCGATTTGAAGATGACCGGCTTCAGGCCGCGACAGTCCTTGTCGAAATCCTTGCCCATATGAGGGGCGTAGCTGAGTTCGCCGGTCAGTTCATAGGTCCAGGTGTGGTAGGGACAGACGAGCTTCGAAACGATCGTCTTGCCCGCATCGAGAAGGCGGGAGCCGCGATGGCGGCAGACATTGTGCAGCACGCGGATTTCGCCTTCGTCGTCGCGCAGCAGGATCAGGCTCGTCTTGCCGATATCGATCACCGTGGCGTCGCCCGGCTCGGGAACGTCACAGTCGAGGCCGACGCAGATCCAGTGCTTGTGGAAGAAGACGTCGACATCCGCTTCGAACACGTCTTCGCGGATATAGAGGCCGGCCGGCAGCGAATGGCCTTCCGCGCGGGAGTCGAGCAGCGCCGAAATGGAAGAAGGAAGCCTGTTTAGCATGAGAACCTCTTATGTGAGAGTTTCCCTAGATTGCGCTTGCAGCACTTGTCTTTCAACGGCATAAAAAATCACGCTCGCATAATATTTTCTCATGTGATGGATTTCGAGATGCAGTTTCGAAGACGGCTTCCATCGCTGACGGCGCTGGTGACGCTGGAAGCGGTGCTGCGCCGGAAAAGCTTCACCACGGCTGCCAGCGAACTCGGCGTCACCCAAGCGGCCGTCAGCAGGCAGATCGCCGCCTTGGAGGAGGAACTCGGGCAGCCGCTCTTCCTGCGCAAGCACCGGGCGATCGAGCCGACGGCGGCCTGCGTCAGCCTCGGCGCGACGCTGGCCAAGAGTTTCGCCGATATCGCCGAGAGCGTAGAGGCGATCCAGTCGCGCAGCCAGGACGTGGTGACGATCGGCGCTACAGTCGCCTTCTCCTCCTTCTGGCTGCTGCCGCGGCTTGCCGAATTCCGCCGGGCCAATCCCGGTATTCTGGTGCGGGTGATATCCCAGGATAATCCGATCACTCTTGATGGCGGAGAGATCGACGTGGCGATCCGGTACGGCGTGCCTCCCTTCAGCGACGGAACCGTCATTGCCTCGCGCGGCGACGTCGTCTGCCCGGTCTGCTCGCCCGACCATCTCAAGCGCCGGGGAGATGGCCCGCTCGGCTCCGCCGATGAATTCATCGAAACGGATGTGGTCGATCGTTCCTGGTATGGCTGGGCGCAATGGGTGTCGCTGACCGGCGGCAATATCGAGGTCAAGCCGTCGCTTCGCTTCAATCACTACACCGAAAGCATCGCGGCGGCGCGCGCGGGGCAGGGGATCGCTCTTGGATGGCGCATGCTGATAGGCACCTTTCTGGAGGACGGAACCCTGGTGCCCACCTCGCAAACCGAGCTTGCAGCCGAAGGCCGCTACAACGTGATCGTGCCGATCAAAGCCAAGCGTAGCCATGCGAGCGATCTCGCCGCCGCCTGGCTGACGGCCTCGCTGCACGGCTGATCAGAGGCCGAGCCCCGGAGTTGACGTCCGGTGAACCCCCTTGGGGACAAAGGCGAACTGGTCCGCGAGGCCGAGGAAATCGGCCGCCAGGTGAATGACCGAAAGCCACATCTCCGTTCCCTGCAGGCTCGCTTCGCCGCCGTCGGCGAACGGGAAACCTTCGCCATCCCGCCATCTGTCGAGCGCCCTGGAGATCAGGCCGCGCGCGATCGCCTCGCCGTCGGTCTGGCGATAATCGGTCTGCCGCCCGATCAGCAGCAGCGGATGGATCGTATCGAGCAGGTTGCAGGCATTGTATTTCTCGGCAACGAAGCCTTTGTGGTTGCGGTAATTCAGGTGAACCGTCTCGATCGCTGCATGCGGATGCGGAAGCGGCATGCCGAACTGTGCATAGGTCCCGCGCGTCAGGCGATAGAAGCCGTTCACCGGCTGGAGCCATCCTTCCGCCACCGTCGGCTCGCCCCAGAGGCCGGAGACGCTGCCGGCATTGCGGTTCAGCCACTCGAAGAGCGCCTGCCGTGGCCCTTTGATGCCGAAATGCCTAGCGTTGAAGTACATGGCGGTTCCGATGGCATCGACGACGCTGCCGGCGTGCCACGCCCGGCTCGACCAGGGCAGGGCGTTCAGCCATTGCTCCAGCTCTTCGGCGTCGAGCTGCACCGCCTGGATCGGGTGCCGTGGCCCGGAGCCAAGCAGTTCAAGCGCATAGCCGACCGAAAGCACGTTGTAGAGTGCCTTCGGATCCTCCCGCAACGCCCGGCCATGCCCGGGCGAATGTTCTTCCGGGAAAAGGCCGGTCTCCCGATCCTGCAGGCCCTGGAGACGCTCGACGGTCTGCGACAGATCGAATCCGGGCGGCAGATGCCCGAAGCCGGCCGCAATCTCGATGGCATCGCAGAGATGCCGGATCGCCGGGCGCCTGACGCCGTCCGCTTCCAGCGATTCATAGCCTTCGGGTGTTTTCCAACGGCCAAGAATATCGGGCCATTGCTCTTTCGCCTTCTGCCCGAGCCTGCCCAATTGATCTTCGATCTCTCCAGTGCCGGATTTCCTGGAAGATGCCCCCCGGCTCCGCAGCACTTTTGCCGGTACACCGCCGGCAATCGCTAGCGCAGGAATGTCTTGCGTGACCACCGCTCCGGCGGCGATCACGGCGCCGTTGCCGATCGTGACGCCATCGAGGATCACGCAATTGGCGCCGATCCAGACATCGTCGCCGATGACGATGCCGAGGCTGACGACGCCCTGGCGATGGATGGGCCGATCGGGATCGTCGAAGCCATGATTGAAGCCGACAATCGATGCATGCGAGGCAATCCGCACGCCATTACCGCAGGTCACCTTGCCGGAAACGCAGGCAAAAGGATTGACGCTGCAATCGTCGCCGAGGACCACGTCGCCCCGCACGAGCGCGTGCCCGGCAATCCAGGACCGCTCGCCCATTGTCAGGCTTTCGGTGAAAACCGCCGCATGTTCGGCGATATAGGACGTCGCGGCCAATTCAGCGCCGCATGATCGCCGAAGCTCAGCCTTGCGGGCGAGATGGGCAGGATGATCTAGGTCCGACGCACTGCGTTGCCAGGGAAGGTATTGCAGCCGGCGCGCTTCCCTCTGTTCGCTCGCCGAGCCTTGCGGACTATTGGCCTGATCCATTTTGACCCTCACCTGCGCTTCAGTGGCCGAATATTGGCTTGGCGTAACTGTCGGCAACCCCGCCGTTCACGAAAGGCTCGACCCGAATTTGTCCCAGCCTTCCTTGATCGTCTCCATCGCGACATTGGTCGAAGTGTTGGCCACATGCGGCAGCGTCGAGATGCGTTCGCCGAGGACGCGGCGGTAGCGGCCGATATCGCGGGTGCGGATCTTCAGGAGATAGTCGAACCGGCCGGCGATCATGTGGCACTCTTCGACTTCTCTGATCTTTTTGATGGCCTCGTTGAAGCTCTTCAGCGCATCCTCACGGGTATCGGAAAGTTTCACTTCGACGAAAGCGATGTGGTCGAGCTGCATTTTCGCGGGGTTGAGGACGGCTTTGAAGCCTTCGATATAGCCGTCGTTGATCAGCCGCTTGAAGCGGATCTGGCAAGGCGTCTTCGAAAGCCCGACGCGCGCCGCGAGATCGGTGATCGACAGCCTACCATTCTCGGCCAGCGCCGCGAGGATCTTTCTGTCGAACTGGTCCAAATCACTAAATGTCTCGGTTTCTGTGGACATATGAACCCTTGGCGATCGTTTTATAAGTTCATACAGCTTAAAAATGGCTAAGATCAAGTGAGATCGCGATTTGCGGCTGTGATAGATTGTGCGTCGGCAAATGGGAGGAAGGCGTGAGCGTCTGGCGCATTGCCGGGATCGGCAGCGGCGCCGCACCACAGGGGGATCATGGATGCACGGGAAACAAATCGATGACGATCAGAAGCCGGACTTGCTCGTTCACTACAGGCCGGTGGCGATAAGAGCGGTTGCGGCCGCATTCACCCTCAAGCGCGACAAGTCGGAGGCGCGCCCGCTTCGCGAGACGGAATATTCCGGTCCCGCTTTTCTGGATGATGCACTCTGGGATGACGAGCCAGGTGTTCCATTTATCCGCTAAACAGATTTTGATTGAACAGGGACTCCCATGTTGAACGCAGCGATCGACCCCGCATCCTCCAAAGAACCCGCCGGCGGCGTGCCGTTCGCCGCCTTTGCCCCGCCGATCCGGCCGCAATCGGACCTTCGCCAGGCCATCACATCAGCCTACCGCCGACCGGAAACCGAATGCCTGCCGCCGCTCGTTGCGGCAGCGCGCGTTTCCGAGGCGAAGCGCTATGACATCCGCAGCACCGCCCGCACGCTGATCGAGGCGCTGCGCGCCAAGCACAAGGGCACCGGCGTCGAAGGACTGGTGCAGGAATATTCGCTTTCCAGCCAGGAAGGCGTCGCGCTGATGTGCCTTGCCGAGGCACTGCTGCGCATTCCCGATACGGATACACGCGACGCGCTGATCCGCGACAAGATCGCCGAGGGTAACTGGACCTCGCATATCGGCGGCGGCAAATCGATGTTCGTCAACGCCGCCACCTGGGGTCTCGTCGTCACCGGCAAGCTGACCTCGACGGTCAACGACCGCAGCCTGTCGGCGGCGCTGACGCGGCTGATCGCGCGCGCCGGCGAGCCGGTCATCCGCCGCGGCGTCGATATGGCGATGCGCATGATGGGCGAGCAGTTCGTCACCGGCGAAACGATCGAGGAGGCGCTGAAGCGCGCTCGTCCGCTGGAGGCCAAGGGCTTCCGCTATTCCTACGACATGCTGGGCGAGGCGGCGACGACCGCAGCAGACGCCGAGCGCTATTTCAAGGATTACGAGAAGGCGATCCATGCCATCGGCAAGGCGGCGGCTGGGCGCGGCATCTACGACGGCCCGGGCATTTCGATCAAGCTTTCGGCTCTGCACCCGCGTTATGTGAGAGCGCAGGCCGACCGGGTGATGAGCGAGCTGCTGCCGAAGGTCAAGGCGCTCGCCGTTCTGGCCAAGAGCTATGATATCGGCCTCAATATCGATGCCGAGGAAGCCGACCGGCTGGAGCTGTCGCTCGATCTTCTCGAAGAACTCTGCTTTGCTCCGGAACTTTCCGGCTGGAACGGGCTCGGCTTCGTGGTGCAGGCCTATGGCAAGCGCTGCCCCTTCGTGCTCGACTATATCATCGATCTCGCCCGCCGCTCCGGGCGCCGGATGATGGTGCGTCTCGTCAAGGGCGCCTATTGGGATGCGGAGATCAAGCGCGCCCAGCTGGATGGTCTCGACGACTATCCGGTCTATACCCGCAAGATCTATACGGACGTCGCCTACATCGCCTGCGCACGCAAGCTGCTTGCCGCCGCCGATGCCGTTTTCCCGCAGTTCGCCACCCACAATGCGCAGACGCTGGCTGCGATCTATCATCTCGCAGGGCCTGATTTCGCGGTCGGCAAATACGAATTCCAGTGCCTGCACGGGATGGGCGAACCGCTCTATGACGAGGTCGTCGGCAAGGAAAAGCTCGACCGGCCCTGCCGCATCTATGCGCCTGTCGGAACGCATGAGACGCTGCTCGCCTATCTCGTTCGCCGCCTTCTCGAAAACGGCGCCAATTCCTCCTTCGTGCACCGCATCTCCGATCCGAACGTCTCGGTCGAGGCGCTGATCGCCGATCCCGCTGAGACCGTCGCGGCCATGCCCGTCGTCGGCGCCCCGCATGTGCAGATCGCGGCGCCCAAGGCTCTTTACGGCAACGCACGCGCCAATTCGAGCGGCCTCGATCTCTCGAGCGAAATCACGCTTTCGGACCTGGCGGAGACGCTTGCCTCCACGGCTGTCGCGCCCTGGCATGCGCTTCCGATCCTCGCTGACGGCTCCACGGAGGGCGTGACGCGCGATGTCCCCAATCCCGCCGATCACGGCGACGTCGTCGGCACGGTGACCGAGCTGAAGGTCGAGGAAGCCGCCCGTATCGTTGCGATGGCGGCCGAATATGCGCCGCAATGGGCGGCTGTGCCGCCGGCAGAGCGCGCCGCCTGCCTCGATCGGGCGGCCGATATCATGCAGGCCCGCATCAAGGTGCTGATGGGCATCATCATACGCGAAGCCGGCAAATCCGCCGCCAACGCGGTCGGTGAAGTACGCGAAGCGGTCGATTTCCTGCGCTATTACGCCGATCAGGCGCGCAAGACTCTCGGCCCGTCGCATCTGCCGCTCGGCCCGATCGTCTGCATCAGCCCGTGGAATTTCCCGCTGGCGATTTTCACCGGCCAGGTTGCTGCAGCCCTCGTCGCCGGCAATCCGGTGCTGGCGAAGCCGGCCGGCGTGACGCCGATCATCGCCTCGGAGAGCGTCAAGATCCTCCACGAAGCAGGTGTGCCGGTCGGCGCGCTGCAATTCGTGCCCGGCAGCGGCCGCCTCGGCGCGGGCATGGTCGGAGCGCAGGAAACGGCCGGCGTCATGTTCACCGGCTCGACCGAGGTCGCGCGCATGATCCAGGCGCAACTTGCCGAGCGCCTGTCAGCGACCGGCAAACCGATCCCGCTGATTGCCGAAACCGGCGGCCAGAACGGCATGATCGTCGATTCCTCCGCACTGGCCGAACAGGTCGTGGCCGACGTCGTGACATCGGCTTTCGACAGCGCCGGCCAGCGCTGCTCGGCGTTGCGCGTTCTCTGCCTGCAGGACGACGTCGCCGACAGGACGCTCGCCATGCTGAAGGGCGCTTTCCGTGAATTGACGATCGGCCGCACCGATCGGCTGAGCATCGATGTCGGGCCAGTCATCAACGACGGCGCCAAGGCGGAAATCGACCAGCATATCGAAGCGATGCGCGGGGCCGGCCGCAAGGTGGAGCAGCTGCCGCTGCCGCAAAGCGCAGCAAAAGGCACCTTCGTTCCGCCGACGATCATCGAGATCAAGTCGCTTTCGGACCTGACGAAGGAGGTCTTCGGTCCGGTCCTGCATGTTGTCCGCTTCAAGCGGAACGGCCTCGATCGGCTGATCGACGATATCAACGCCTCGGGCTACGGCCTCACATTCGGGCTTCACACCCGGCTCGACGAAACGATTGCCCATGTGACGAGCCGCATCAAGGCCGGCAACCTCTACGTTAACCGCAACATCATCGGCGCGGTCGTCGGCGTGCAGCCTTTCGGCGGTCGCGGCCTGTCGGGAACCGGCCCGAAGGCCGGCGGTCCGCTCTATATCGGCCGGCTGGTGCAGCGCGCGCCAGTGCCGCCGCAGCAGGATTCCGTTCATACCGACCTCGCCCTTCGCGATTACATCGTCTGGCTCGACAAGAAAGGCTTGACGGCGGAAGGGGAGGTGGCGCGCGGCTATGCGAGCCGCTCGGCGCTCGGCCTCGAACGTGAGCTCACCGGCCCCGTCGGCGAACGCAATCTCTACGCGCTCCATCCTCGCGGCCGCATCCTGCTCGTTCCGCAGACGGAAGGGGGGCTGCATCGCCAGGTCGCCGCCGCCCTTTCCACAGGCAACCACGTCGTCGTCGACGCGGGTTCGATATCGAAGTCGGTTCTGGCGGATCTTCCGGCGGCTGTGGCCGGCCGCCTTTCCTGGACATCGGATTGGGAAAAGGACGGGCCGTTTTCCGGTGCGCTCGTCGAAGGAGATCGCGACAGAGTTCTTGCCGTCAACCGGAAGATCGCCGCGCTGCCCGGTCCGCTTCTCTTGGTTCAGGCCGCGACGAGCGAGGAACTGGCGAGCGACCCGGAAGCCTATTGCCTCAACTGGCTGCTGGAGGAAGTGTCGACCTCGATCAACACCGCCGCTGCCGGCGGCAATGCCAGCCTGATGGCGATCGGCTGAGTGGGCAGGGTGAGCGCGGAAATATGCGCTCTCCCGGCCTCCGGCCCAAGGCTACAACTCCTCTTTCGTCATGCTCTGGCTTGTTCCATGGCTGTCCGATTCGCGTTGCGATTGCCCCTCACCCTCACCCTCTCCCCGTTCTGTCGGGGAGAGGGGACGTGCACTACGAGACGCTGTGAGGGAACGGAGAGGCTGCGGCATATCCCCTTCGCCCCGTTTACGGGGAGAAGGTGCCGGGGCTGGTTTCGTCGATCTCCGGTGTCGGGATGTCGCCTGAGATTGAACTCCTGCTCGTGTCTCAATTCGCAGGAAGCGTCTGCAGTGGCACAAGGCCGAGGATGACGTCGAGTAAAGAGCGAGGTTTATCAGCGAGCCTGAGGAGGCAGAAAAATGGAGCCTCGGTTACGCATTTGGCGACTCCGAACGAACTCGACACTATTGACCATTTTTTTAGCAGTTGCGGCTATCGTCGCGCCATCAGGCGTGACCATTCCTGGGGGCGGGGCTTTCTTATGGCATTGATTGATCGACTGTTGCAGCGTATGCGGATCGTCACGAAGGTTCTCTTCTTCGTGGTGCCTCTGATCGTCCTCATAGCGGGCATCGGGCTTTTCGGCTATTTCACCGCCGGCACGCTCAAGGGCCAGATGACCCTGACGCGGCAGACGATCGACACGCTTTCCAGTTTCCAGCAGCTCAGATCCTCGCTGACGGCCTTTACCGATCTTCCGACGGCGGCCACGCGCGACCGGCTGATCGCCGGCATCTCGGATCAGGAGAAGGGGGCTGCGACGCTCGATGCCATGCTGATCGATCCGTCGCAGAAGCAGCAGATCTCGGCGGTGCGCGACCTCGGCGGCAAGATGCAGGGTAGCGCCGACGCGCTCTGGGCCGTGGCACAGGAGCGCACGAATACCGAACAGGCGATCGATCAGGCTGTGGCGCAGCTTTTCAAGGAAAGCCAGACCGCCCGCAAGCAGCTCGACGTCCTTCAGGATCAGGCGAACGGAAAGGAAGCCTTCGTCCGGGCGCTTCTTCTCGATGCCTCCGCCTACAAGACTATCGCCCAGCGCATTGCAAAATTGCGCAAGGCAACAGCGCAGGCGACTGCCCCCGCCGATATCGCCGGCGCTCTCGGCAGCCTCCTGCCGCCGCTGGTCAAGGAGGTCGGCGGCAGCGCCGCAGTCGCCTCCGACAAGGCCCAAAGCCAGATTGCCGCGCTGAAGCCGGTGCTGGACAAGCTCGCGGCGATGGCCAAGGACAGCGCCAACCTAACGCTCGAGGGCTATGCTCCGGTCGACCAGGATCTGCAAGGCGTCGAGGAGACGTTCGTCAAGCTCGCCTCAGGCAATGCCGATACCGCAATCGAGCGTTTTGTCGGCATGGATGCGAACATCGGCACGCTTCGCTCAATGGTGGCGATCGTCAGCACCGCTTTCAAATCGATCGACGATCTGCGCCTGCACCTGAGTGAACTGAACAGACGGGTCGATACCGAAGCCCGGGACGCCGTTCTCGCCGATCTCAAGGCGCTGCGCGAAAGCGCTGCACAGCTCGTACCCTTGAGCGGTAAAAATGCCGCCTTGCAGGACCTTGCGAAGAAGATCGAGCCATCCCTCGCCACGATCGAAAAGGACACGTCGCTGCTGATATCGGTCGCAGACCGGTGGCGGGCAGAGAGGGGGGCGGCAACCGAACTCGTGGCCGCTGCAAGCCATACTCTGGAGCAATTCGTCAGCACTGCGCAGGAGAGCGGCAAGGACATCAGCCAGCGTTCGGCCACGATGTCGCTCGCGGCGATGATTGCCGGCACGGTGCTTGCGATCATTGGCGGCCTCATGCTGATCGAAACGCTACGCGGACCGCTGAAGCGGATCACCCAGACGATGACGAGACTTGCCGCCGGCGATCTCAACGTGCCGATCGGCGACGGCAAGCGTGGCGACGAGATCGGTGATATGATCCGGTCCGTGACCGTCTTCCGCGACCAGGCGCTCGAAAAGACAAGGCTCGAAGAGGTCGCTGAAACGAACAGGGCGCGCGACGAACAGGAACAGGCCCGCCGCGCCGCCGAGCAGGCGCGCATCGAAGCCGAGCAGAGCGAGGCCCTGGACGCACTGTCCGACATGCTCGGCAAACTTGCCGACGGCAACCTCGCCGCCGTGATGAGCGAGGAACTGGCTGCCGATTATGTCGCAATGGCCAGGACCTACAACCAGGCGATCGATGCGCTTCGCCGCACACTCGCCGAGGTTCGCAACACCACCTACGAAATCGCCGAGGGCAGCACCAATCTTTCGGGTGCGGCCGACGATCTGGCGCGGCGCACGGAACAGCAGGCGGCCGCTCTCGAAGACAGTTCACGTGTGCTTGGCGAACTCACCGCCAGCGTGCGCACGACGGCGGAAAACGCCCACCAGACCTCGCTTTCCGTCGCCGAGGCGCATCGGCAGGCGGAGCATTCCGCTGCCGTCGTCGCCAAGGCCGTTGACGCCATGGACGCCATCAACCGTTCGTCGGACAAGGTCTCCAGCATTATCGGTGTGATCGACGAGATCGCCTTCCAGACCAATCTTCTCGCCCTCAATGCCGGCGTCGAGGCGGCGCGGGCAGGTGAGGCGGGCAGAGGTTTTGCCGTCGTGGCCCAGGAGGTGCGCGAGCTTGCGCAGCGGTGCGCCAAGGCTGCCCGCGAAATCAAGGATCTCATCTCCAACAGCGCATCGCAGGTTGGCACCGGCGTCAGGCTCGTCGAGGAGACCGGCCAGGCGCTTTCGGCGATCATGGAGCATTTTACCTCCATCAACGGGCTGGTGCAGGTCATCTCGACGGCCACCAGCACGCAGTACAAAGGCATCGACGAGGTCAACAGCGCCGTCCGCGACATTGAGCATATCACGCAGCACAATGCCGCCATGGTGGAGGAAAACACCGCCGAAATTCACAGGCTTCGGCAGCAGGTGGAACTGCTGAATGAACGGATCTCCCGCTTTCAAACCGCCGACGGCCGCAGGGCTTCCTCTGCCGTGAGCCCGCGGATGGCCGTGGCCTCTTGAGTGGCCCGACCTTCGGGTCTTTTGCGCGGCACGCGGTCTAAAGAGTGAGAGAGTCCTTTGGGGGTCCGCACGGACGCACGGCGCTCTAGAAGTCGGCGACCTTGCCCCAGGCGGAGGCCGCGAAGCGGTTGGGATGATAGGGCCTGGGATCGACGATCGGCTCATCGCCGGCGACGATGTCGGCGATCAGATGACCGGCGCCGGGTCCGATGCCGAAGCCGTGGCCGCTGAAGCCCGCAGCGAAGATGAAACCTGGAAGCGTGGCGATTTCGCCGATCGCCGGCACGCCGTCCGGCGTGCTGTCGATATAGCCTGCCCAGGCTGCGTTGATTTCGGTGTTCTTCAAGGCGGGCAGCAGCTTGAGCGCCCGTGAATGCGTCAGGGCAATGGTAGCCTGGTCGACCGCCGGGTCGAGGATGCGCATGCGCTCCATCGGCGTCGGCCTGTCGAGCCGCCAGCGTGCCAGAGATTCATGGCCCGAGCGATATCCCTCCAGTCCGCCGGGTGCCAGACTCCGCCAGCGGCGAGCGAACATCGGCAGGAACTGCGGCGCGAAACGAAACTGCTGCGCCGTGGGATCGACGCGGCCGCGGCCGCTGATCGCCAGCGTGTAACCGCCATTGCCGCGACGTGTCACCGATACCGCTGATGTATGCAGCGCATCCGGCAGGCCGGGTGCTCCCGGCGAAACTGACAGGATCGACGAGCGGATCGAGGCCTGCGGAAATCGAATGCCGAGCTGGCGGCAGAAGGACGAGGCCCAGGCGCCGCCGGCCAGGATCGCGATTTTTGTCCGGATGGTGCCATGCTCCGTGACGACGCCTGAAACTCTGCCGCCTTCAATCTCAAGGCCGCGGGCCGCACAGGATTGATGCACCGTGCCGCCGAGCTTCAGGATCGCACGCGCGACGGCAGGCGCGGCTCTTCCAGGATCGGCGGTGCCGTCGGTCGGCGAAAAGACCCCGCCTTTCCATGCGGTGCCGGTGGCCCGCCCGCGTTCGGTGGCTTCCGCGCCGCTTAGCATGTGCGTCGTGACGCCGACCGATCGGGCGAAATCGCGCCAGCGGGCCCAGCCGGAAAGTTCTTCCTCGCTATTGCTGAGATAGAGGAGACCGCAACGGCGGAAGCCGGTGTCCTCGCCGGTTTCGGTGGCGAAGCGCTCCCACAGATCGAGGCTCTTCGTCGACATCGGTAATTCACGGGCATCGCGGTTCTGCTGCCGGCACCAGCCCCAGTTGCGGCTCGATTGTTCCGCCCCGACAAGGCCTTTCTCGACGAGGGCCACCTTCAATCCGCGCCTGGCCAGATAATAGGCCGCGAAAACGCCGACGATGCCGCCGCCGATCACGACCGCATCGGCGGCAGCGGGCAGCTTCGTTGTAGTTTCGACACGCGTGAGCGGTGCGGGCATGGCATGGTCTCCGTTTCAGACCAGTCTAGCGGATTCACCGCTGCGACTTTGCCGGAGATCATCAGGCGGCAGCAGAAGATTCCGTCTTGCGGGCCAGCCAGCAGCCATTTGTGCTTCGGCATGTCCTGCAATCCGGTCGACACCCCTTTGTGATGTGTTAAGCTCGACGCTCAAAAGGCTGCAGCATAATCTGCTGCGCCGTTGGCGATCTCGAGCAAGCGAAGGCGCGTGTGATGATGAAACTCGACCGGATCGACATAAAAATTCTCTACGAACTGCAGAAGAATGGCCGCGTCACCAATGTGGAGCTCGCCGAGCTGGTCAATCTGTCGCCGAGCCCCTGCCTGATGCGGGTGAAGAAGCTGCAGTCGGAAGGTTATATCGAAGGTTATTCGGCTCAGATCAACGTCAGCAAACTCGGGCAGACGCTGACCGTGTTCACCGAGATTACCCTCAAAAACCATCGGCAGATCGACTTCGCCCGCTTCCTCGGGGCGATCGAGAAGGTCGACCAGGTGATCGAATGCCATCTGGTTTCGGGCGGCTATGATTATCTGTTGAAATTCGTCACCGCTGGAATAGACGAATACCAAACGATCATGGAACGGCTCACCGATATGGACGTCGGCATCGACAAATATTTCAGCTTCGTCGTGCTGAAATCTCCGATCATCAAAGCGCATATGCCGCTGACCACTTTATTTCCACATTAGAGAGCGCGGATCGCCCCGGCATGTATGATCCGCACTTGCCCTCCTCGGTGACAGCTGTCGCAACAGTCCGCAGGTGTGGCTGGGTCGTGGAGAGATTTCGAAATTTACGACTGAAACAAGGCCTTATTCGGTAACGCCGACTTCCGCATCGCCTTAATCTCGGATGACACCACGACCCATCCCAGAGGCAGGCCGGGACGGTCGAGGCCATTGGCAGCCCGTACTGCCCAGCTGTCGCGCTCGGAAACAGTCCCACCCTCGCCTCGTAGATCAGAACCGCCTCTCAAAGAAGGAAGATGACATGTCACTGTTGGTCACCATCGACACCAATCCGGATTTCACGCCAAAGGACGCGGTCCCGGGGCCGGAGCGTCTGATTTCGGGCAATCCCTTTTTCAAGACCTGGGCCCAGGATGCTTCAAAGGTGGAGAAGGTGTTAACCGGCGTCTGGGAAGCGACGCCTGGCGAGCATCATTCGATCAAAGGCACCACCTACGAATTCTGCCATATTATTTCGGGCCTCGTAGAAATCGAGGAGAAGGGCGGCGAGACGAAAACCTATCGGGGTGGTGACAGCTTCGTCATGAAGCCCGGGTTCGTTGGGGTTTGGCGTACTATTGAGACCGTACGCAAGATCTACGTTTGTGTTTACGAGTGACAGCAGATCTCAGGTGCGCCCACTAGAATAAAGGCGCACCTGAGAATTCCAGATGAGGCGACTTCAGAAACCTGAACCGACGTTACTACAGCGCCTCGCGTAAACATCCCCGAACGGACATACCGAAGTTTGGACATTCACTCGTCCAAGAAGCCGACGATGCTCTTGGTTTCGCTAAACTCGTGCAGTCCGAACTTGCCGTACTCCCGACCGTTGCCTGATTGCTTGTAGCCGCCAAAAGGGGCGGCGCTGTCCCAGGCGCAGCTGTTGAGGCGAACAGTGCCGGCGCGCAGCCTGCCTGCGAGCGCCCGCGCTTCTTGCGGATCTCCCTGAATGTAGGCCGCCAGACCGTAGGGGCTGTCGTTGGCGATCGCGATCGCTTCCTCTTCGCTATCATAGCCGATGATCGACAGTACCGGGCCGAAGATCTCCTCCCGTGCGATCGTCATCTGATTGGTGACGCGGGCAAACACGGTCGGGCGCACGTAATAGCCGGAATTGAGATGCGAAGGGCGCCCAGGACCACCGGCGACGAGCTCCGCTCCTTCCGCGATGCCGCGTTCGATCAGCGTCTGGATCTTGTCGAACTGGGCGCCGCTCGCGACCGGTCCGAGGTCGGTGCGTGGATCCGAGGGCGGGCCGACGACGAGCGCAGCTGCTTCCCTCGCGGCGATCAAGCCTGCTTCCTCCATTCGCAACGCCGGCACCAGCATCCGCGTTGGCGCGGTGCAGGTCTGGCCGGAATTGCCGAAGCACCGGCGTACGCCAGCGCTGACCGCAGCGGCGAAATCGGCGCTGGGCAGGATGATGTTCGGCGACTTGCCGCCGAGTTCCTGATGCACTCGCTTGACGGTCGGTGCCGCCGCCTGTGCCACGGCAATGCCGGCCCGCGTCGAGCCGGTGAAGGACACCATATCCACATCCGGATGGCTGGCCAGTGCGGTTCCGACAGTAGGTCCGTCGCCTTGGACGAGGTTGAAGACGCCTTTCGGCACGCCGGCCTCATCCATGATCTCGGCGAAGATCACGGCACTGAACGGAGCGATCTCCGATGGCTTCAGGACCATAGTGCATCCCGTAGCGAGCGCTGGAGCGACCTTGCAGGCGATCTGATTGATCGGCCAGTTCCAGGGGCTGATCATCGCGACGACCCCGATAGGCTCGTGTACGATGCGGGTAGAGCCCTGCATGTAGTCGAAGGCAAAAGTCTCGATGGCCTTGATCGTCTGCTCGAAATGGGTAGCTCCGATACCGGCCTGCTCTGCCCGGGCCATGGCGAGGGGAGCGCCCATTTCCCGCGAGATGACATCGCCGAGCTCGTCATTGCGGCGCTTGAGGATATCCACTATGCGCTTCAGCAGATCGATGCGCTCGGTCTTGGAGGTCTGAGAGAAGGAGGCGAACGCCCGCCGCGCTGCCGTGACCGCCCTCTGCACGTCGGCGGCGCTGCCGAGCGCAATCGTGCCCGCCGGCTGCTCCGTCGAGGGATCGATGACTTCGAGTGTTTTCGAGACGCAGGGTTCGACCCACTCACCGTCGATATAGAATCTGTGGGCATGCATCATTGATGGCTCCAATCTGTTGCTTGGTCTGCCGACGAACGCAGTCCGCGATACGCCGAACGGCGGACAGCTTGTAGTTGCCAAAGGATGATCGCAGACCTTCAACGGCGACCGGGTGGTGCATTGACCGAAGCTGAATGGATCACAGCGCTAATTGTAAATCTCGGCCAGGTCGTGTAGATCCCAGTTCCCGCCGGACAGCACCGTACAGACTTTCTCTTCTGGCTTCACGTGTATGCTGCCTGCCAACAAGGCTCCGATTCCAATGGAGGCGGCCGGTTCAGCGATCAATTTTGCATCTTTGGCAAGGGCACGCATCCCGGCAATGATGTGTTCGTCGTCAACAAGAACAATCTCGTCCACATATCTTTCGATAATGGGATAGGGGTTTTGCCCCGGGACGCTTATCCTCAAGCCATCGGCAATTGTGTTCTTCAAGGGAAGCGTTGTCCGCTCCTTGTTGATCCGGCTATGGAAATACTTCGGTGTCAACGCAGGTTCCGCGCCTATGATCCGCACGGATGGGTTCGTTTCCTTTATGGCGGTCGCGATTCCCGAGATCAGCCCTCCGCCCCCTACGGGAACGATGATGGTATCCACATCCTCCAGATCCTGCAATATTTCACAACCGATCGTTCCCTGACCGGCCATTACTATGGGGTCCTCAAAAGCGTGAACAGCCGCGTATCTGTTTTCTTCGGCGATTTCATACACCCTTTTCCATCTGGCGGCGGTGTCGCCGTCGAAAAGAATAACTTCCGCTCCGAGGGCCTTGGTGTTTTCGATTTTGATCTTGGGCGTGGTGACCGGAAGGACCAAAATCGCTTTCACACCCAGCATCCTGGCGGCATAAGCGAGCCCTTGGGCATGGTTGCCCGACGAGGTCGCGATGATCCCGTTGGCGATCTCTTCTCGGGAGAGCGAGAGAGCCTTGTTCAGAGCGCCGCGGATCTTGAACGCGCCAGTAATCTGCAGGGTTTCGGGCTTGAGATAGAGCTGACAACCAACCACTTTCTCGATCTTGTCCGCACGCAATAGGGGGGTATGTCTGACGTGCGGTTTCAGCCGCTCTTGAGCTTCACGGATGTCGTGAATGGTGGGGAAATTGCGCATGGTCATTGCTCGAAAAACTGAAAGAAGGTGCCGACGTTATTGGCTATGGCGTTATGATAAATTTTGCTGGCCGTCGTATTGTCCTGTATGGCCATGCCCGTGGAGTCGAAGATCGTGATTTCGTCATCACTTTCTCGTCCAGGTTTCCTTCCCAGCAATATCTCGCCGATTTCACCATGAATGTCGTCTTTGGTGATGATATTCTTGTTCAGGGGATGCCAGGTTTCGCCCTTCTCGGTGCACTGCGCCATCGAGTCGACGACTAGCTTTGCGTTCCTGAATATCTCTGGATCCAATTCCTGCTTGCCTTGTTGATCCGTGCCGATCGCAACAATGTGCGTGCCGGGCCTGACCCAACCCGCTTCTACGAGCGAGCCTCTTCCGCGGGTCGTGGTAACAAGGATATCGGCCTGCTCGACGGCCTCCTTTTTGGAGTTCGCCATCATGACAGGAATGCCAAGCTCGCTTTCAATATCCGTCTTGTATTTGAAGAGCGTGTCGGGGTTGCTGTCCCAGGCGTGGATCTCCTCGATCTTCATGATCTCGTTGATCGAACGGATTTGCATTCTCGCTTGATTGCCAGTGCCGATCGATGCGACCGTCGTGGCGTTCTTCCTCGCCAGTGCTTTGACGGAGACGGCTCCAGACGCTCCCGTTCTGAGACCAAGAATCAAACTTCCATCCATAACGCAAATCAACGCACCGCTCCTGGCGTCGAACAGGAAAATCGTCGCCATGCCATTGGGCACTCCGTGTGCAGTCGGGTTATCAATGAACCCGCCGGAAGAGGCTTTCATGGAGATTATTTCATTGGCTTTGTAGTAGCCAAGCTTAAAGTCGATTTCCCCCCGAGGCGACGGAAGATCTATCCCCATATAGTCAGGTTGCTCCACCTGATCACTGCTAAAGGCCTTGTACGCCTCTTCCACGGCAGCGATGACTTCCGTCACGCTGATTAGTCGACTGACCTCGTCCTTTTTAAGCAGCAGCGTTTTCATGCACCAGCTCTCTATTTCTTGATTCAACCAACGCTTCGATTGCCCAATTCCGCGATCATCATAATCGCCGAGCTTTGGCTTTATTAGCCATATGCGCGGAGCCCCACGCAGATTATTTTACATTGCGCTCAGCTTTTGGCAGAGAGTGCGGCCCGCGCCTTGGTGGCGCCCATGGATTGTGTCCTGTGCGCCATCAGCGCCGCGTTTCTAAGAATCCGGCGACAGCGACGATGGCTGCATCCGTGTGCGGCCAAGCGGCTAGCTCGCCCAGCGTCACTGGTTTGATGGGCGGGCGCAGCCGATAGTAACCAGCCTCGCTGGGCGAGCCGCCACGGCATTTTGCCAGCAGTTCGACCGCAGTCAGGCCGCACAGCCGGCCTTGACATGGGCCCATTCCACATCGTGTGAACGCCTTCATCTGGTTCGGGCCCGGCACGCCGAGCGCTGCAACCTCGCGCAGCTTCCCAGCCGTAATTTCCTCGCAGCGGCAGACGATGGTGCTGTCGTGCTCCGGGATCCGGAATTTCTCGCCAGAACGAAAGCGACGCTCGATGAACGTCCTGCCTCTCATGGCACGAGCTAGCTCTCGAGTGAGCCGTGTCCAACGCTCTCCGTAGGCATTTCGGTCAATGAGGTTTAAGTCGAATGAGGCATTGAGGCCAGCCAACTGCCCTTGGAGTGCGGAGGCAACCGCGCCGACGATGCCGGCCCCATCGCCGGCGATCGAAACACCTGGAACGGAACTTGCGCCGCAGGCATCGACGCTCGGGCGGAAAACGGCCGAATGGTCGTCCCAGTAATAATCGCATCCCGCCGCCAGCGTGAGATTGAGGTTTGGCGCGAGTCCCTGGTGCAGGAGGAGAAGGTCGCCTTCAACTTCCAGGGAATTCTTGCCCCTGCTCGCTCGCAGAGCGCTGAATTTTTCCTGCCCGACGGCCTCGATTGCCGTCACCCCGCGAACGACTCGGGCCCTACGGCGAACATCGAAGAGAAATTTCAGGCCTTTAAGGGCATGGGGTGAGGTGACAAAGGCGGGCAGATGAACGAGAGCCGTACGCCAGTTCTCGCGTGGCGTGGCGTCGACAACTGCGATGACATCTACGCCTGCCTGGAGAAGCTGGCTTGCCACTAAGTACAGCAGCGGCCCGGTTCCGGCGAGGATGGTGCGCCCGGACGGCACGAGACCTGACGACTTCATCAAGATCTGCGCCGCTCCCGCCGTCATGACACCCGGCATGGTCCACCCTGGGAACGGGAACGGGCGTTCGAGCGCGCCTGTTGCGAGGATCACCCGATGGGCGGCGATCGGTCGAGCAATCCCGCCGAGGGAAATCCCGACCTCGAGCGGATGCGCGCCGTCCAATTCTTCGTCAGCAGGCCCGACACTCCACACAGTCGCACGGGGGGCGTAGCTCAAATTTCCTTGCCGAAATCGCTCGATGAGCTTCCGCCCGGCAGCGTAGTCCGGCCCCATGCGGGCGAGGTCGGCATCTGATGCATGCTCGACCGACCGATAAATCTGCCCGCCAGGGGATTCATTTTCGTCAGCGAGCAAAACCGCGAGACCGTGGATCGAGGCTTCGATGGCTGCCGAGAGGCCGGCAGGGCCCGCGCCAACGACGACGACGTCATAGGCAGGCGCGAGATCGGTGGCAGACTGAATGTTTCTAATCACCCTTCCTGCCCCGGCATGGCCGCGCCCTCCTGTGTTTCGATCCGCATCCCCTCCGCAACGTTGGTCATGCAACCCTGCTGGTTCGGCCGGCCATCGATTTTGACGAGGCACTCGAAGCAGACACCCATCATGCAGTAAGGACCACGGGCGGCGCCGGAGACCGGGCTGCGACGCGTGCTGCCATATCCCGCGGCCAACAGTGCGGCGGCAACGCTATCGCCTTGTCTGGCCATGGTCGGCATGCCGTTGAATGTGAATGAAATTGAACTCTCCTTTCGGTCAGGCAGCCGCCGGAACATGGAACCTCCGGGAATGAAATGCGGAAAGATCGTCAGAAAGCGCGCCGGCTGAAATCTGCCGCGACAGGACCAGCGCATGATTGGCCGCCAGAGTCACGCCGGAATGGCAGGCACATGCGAACGCACCAGGAAACCTCTCTGACTGCTCGTAAATGGGGTAGCCGTCCGGCGTCACCACTCGGAATGCGGCCCAGATCCGCACTGTACTGGCGTCCTTTAGAAGTGGGAATGTGCGCACGGCGCGCTCAGCCAGGACCGCAGTAATCGGCCCGCGCGGCCGCTGGTGATCGATTGTGGTTTCCTTGCTTTCGCCGATCAGCACAGATCCCTCGTCTGTCTGCCGCAGATGGCCGGTGGCATGGCTTAGGAAAGGCTTCAGCCGCTCGGTCACAATGATCTGGCCGCGGCTGGGCGAGAGCGGAACGTTCAGCCCGACCATCGGAGCGAGCGCGGTATTGCCGATCCCGGCAGCAAGGACGATCTTGCCGGCACCGAGTCGCCACCCGTCTCCTGCCAATTCGAACGTACCTGCGCGATGACTGATCGCAATCGTCTGCCGATGCGGCAGATAATGAACGCCACGCTGCTTAAGCGCCTTATGAAAGCCCGCGAACAGCCGCAGCGGATTAACATGTCCATCGAGCGGGCTGAAAATCGCCCCTGCCACAGTCTCGCCGACCAGCGGCAAGCGGCGACGCGTCTCCGCCTGATCGAGTATCTCATATTCGAGCGGTGGGGTTCCTTCCGCCTCCATTCCGGGCTGGCCGGCCAGCTTCGCCATGGATGTGATCCCGCGTTCCAGCTCCGTAGACGTGAGCCGAATTGAGAAGCCGCCCGATTGGACGAATCCAGTGTCGACGCCGGTTTCGGCCTTGAGCTCGGCCGCCAACTGGTGCCAGTTTGCAGTCGAGATTCGCGACCACCGCGAATAGGCGGCGTTGCCGAGGCCCTTGCTTGAACTCCATACGAGACCGAAATTCGCCCGTGCCGCCCTGTTTGCCACATCGCCTTCATCGATGACGGCAATCCTTTGTCCGCACGTGGACAGACCCCAGGCAATCGATACGCCCACGAGGCCGCCGCCGATGATGATTACGTCGTAATCCATTTCGCTAGCTTCCTTCCATGCGTGTATCAACGGCCTCTTGCTGGCCGGCACTCACGTTCAGATGGCACCTACCTTAACTTTCGAACCGTCCACCAGGCGCGACAGGCGGAAGGGGGTGGGGTCGACACAGGGTGTATCGTTGGCAACGAGGTCGGCGGCCAGGCGGCCGATGCCCGGGCCGAGGCCGAAGCCGTGCCCGGAGCCGCCCGCGGCCAGGTAAAGGCCCTTCACACCATCGGCCGGCGAGATGACCGGCACCGCGTCCGGCGTGAAATCCACGTAGGCTCCCCAGCTGTCGGCGATTTCGACGCCCGCCAACGCAGGAAACTGCTCGATGACCCGTTTCAAAATGGCCGCGATCGTGCGGCGGCTCGGCGGCGGGTCGAGAACGCGCATCCGCTCGAAGGCCGACGGTTTACTCTTGTTCAAGCTTCCGAATGCCTCCGGACCCTGGAGGAAGGATTTGCCGATGCCGAACTGCACCGCTTTCAGACGCTTCATGAACATCGGCATGAACCAGCGGGCGTAGCGAATGCCTTGTGGAGTGATATCCAGCATTGCCCTACCGCTGATCGCAAGCGTGTAACTGCCATCCAACCGGCGGGTCAGCGCGCAGTCCGGCGTATAGATCGCCTCACCCAGATCCTTCGTGGGCCGCGTACGAAGCGCTGTCTGGCGCACGCTCGCCTGTGGAAACACAATGCCGTGCTGGCGGCAAAACATCGACGTCCAGGCACCGCCAGCACAAAGGACGGCTTGTGTCCGGATGGTTCCCTTTTCGGTGATGACCCCCGCCACCGCCCCATTGACCAGATCGAGGCCTTGCGCAGCGCACTCCTGGTGGATCGTCGCGCCAAATTTGCGAGCGCCGTACGCGATCGTCGGCGCGGCGATGGCGGGCTCGCCCTTGCCATCATCGATCGAATGCACGCCGCCGACCCATCGGCGTCCATTTGCCGGGATCGTGGCAGCCGCTTCCTTTGCGCTGAGCATCTTCGTATTGACATTGAACTTCCGGGCGGTCTCACGCCATGCTTCCCATTCCGCCAGTTGCCGCGGATTATCCGTAGCGTAAAGCAGACCGCATCGGCGGAAGCCCACGTCCTCACCGATTTTAGCCGCAAACTCATCCCAAGCTTGCAAAGCGATGCCCGAGAGCGGTAACTCGCGTGCATCCCGGTTCTGCCGCCGGCACCAACCCCAGTTGCGGCTCGACTGCTCGCAGCCGACATAGCCCTTTTCGACCAGAGCTACGGACAGTCCCCGCTCCGCGAGAAAGAAAGCTGCCGTTGCACCAATAATGCCGCCGCCAATGACGACAACATCAGCCTTTGCGGGAAGCTCTTGATCGTTCGGTATGCGCTTGACAATTGGAGACATGGGGGCTGACCTGAACTGATTTTGGCGGCCGATCTATACGGCACTGTTTCCTGCTCCTCCGGCGGGAGCAATTGAGGCAATGACGGCTATCGCATCGACTTCGACGAGATAACCCTAGTGAAGTTCCGGTACCGGAACGACGTGCGAGTCGGGCGGGAAGCGCCCAAGCCTAGCCGTTCGGACGGATGCATTTCGATGACGCCTTCTGCCGGACGCAGGAAATTCCCGACGGACAGGGCAGGTCATGTGAAGCTACCGAGCGGAGGCGAGCAGCATGTATCGAATGCAAATGCAGGGGCGGCAGGAAATTCCGTTTTCGGCGGCGCGACAGTCACAGCTAGGACGGTCGACCGGGTAAGCTACAGAGCATCGTCTGACGACAGCGGTTTTTGAATTGGTTTCCCGTCGAGCACGACAGATGCCCTGATCAGGTCCATGTCACCCCCGCTTCTACAGCCTCACGATAAAGAGCGTGCACAATAAAAAACCGAGATATTCTATGACTACAGGCACTTATGAGTCCCCTGCGCTTGCCATGATCCACACGGTCCACGGGATCATCCCCGCGTTCAACGAACTCGTTAGCCGCCATCTGCCCGGTTGGCGCCCGTTTAATATGTTGGATGAGAGCTTGCTGGGGCACACGATCCGCGAAGGCGCGCTGTCACGTCAGACCATGCGGCGGCTTGCGACTCACATTTGGTCGGCGGTGGATGCGGGGGCTTCCGCAGTCCTCGTCACTTGTTCGTCGCTCGGCCCTGCAGTGGATGCGGCAATGCCACTCTGCCCCGTACCTCTCTTTCGTATAGATGATGGGGTGGCAATTGAGGCCTTGCAATGCGGAGATCGAATTGGCGTCCTCGCAACGCTGTTTACAACATTGAGCCCGACGACCCATTTGATCGAACGCCATGCTCAGCGAATGGGTCGCGAAATTCTCCTTACAAGTCATCTCTGCGAAGGGGCGTTTGAGAAACTGCGGGACGGAGACAGAGCGGCGCATGATGCGCTGATACGTGAAGGCCTTGCTGCTCTGTTGGGCAACGTTGACGTGGTTGTTCTAGCTCAAGCATCGATGGCAAATGCGCTGAGCGAGATGAAAGGCACACCGGTGCCAATACTAGCTAGTCCCGAACTTGGAGTGCTGCACATGTCCTCAGCGCTGAAGAGCGCGACGTCGGGGAAAGCCCTGAGAGGCTAGGTAACCCATCGATATTCCGGCAGCTCAACGGATGGTTGAGACTGGGTTCGCGTCGTTCAGGGGCGACGCGGCAGAAATGATAGGCGCAGTGCTCATCCAAGGATCAACTGGCGGCCAGCAAAATCGGCGAACATCAGGAAATCGTGGAGCGACCTGATGAACAATGGATGTGGCATCGACAAATATTTGCGCCACGTGCGCTGAAACTCGCCGACCGTCAAGTCGCACCTGCCGCTGAGAGCCTCCTTCCCGCAATTATCCGCCTCCGACGGCGCGGATCAGCTTCGGATCCTGCTTGAGCCCGTCGAGCCAGGCCGGGTCGAGCTTCGGGACGGAGGAGAACAGTAGCTGTGAGTAGGGGTGGCTCGCGCTGCTGCTCATGGCCGAGGGAGGGAGCTGCTCGATCTTTTCGCCCGCATACATCACCGCGACTTCGTCGCAGATCGCCTCGACCACGGAGAGGTCGTGGCTGATAAAAATGTAGGAGAGAGAAAGCTCCCGCTGCAGCTCCTTGAGAAGGTCGATGACGGCTGCGGCAACTACGGTATCAAGTGCCGACGTAACCTCGTCACACAGGATCAGTTTTGGCTCGGCAGCGAGCGCGCGAGCGAAGTTGACGCGCTGCTTCTGACCCCCGGACAGTTCTGACGGGCGCCGGTGCTTCAAGGCCCGGGGCAGCCGAACCATATCCAGGAGTTCGTCGATCCGCTTCTCACGCTTCTCACCTGTCATGCCGTGATAAAAGGCCAACGGTCGCCCGAGAATATCGCTGATCGATTTGGCGGGATTGAGTGCGGTGTCGGCGTATTGGAAAACGATCTGCAGCTCTCGCAACTGTTCTCGCGTACGGGCGCCGGCGGCTGGCGCCAGCGTCTGTCCATTGAAGGTGATCTTGCCCGCGGTTGCGGGAATGATGCCGGCAATCGTTCGAGCCAGGGTGGATTTGCCGCAGCCGGACTCACCGATAATTCCCAGATTGCAACCGCTCTCAACCTCGACGCTGACGGATTTCAGGGCTTTGACGAGGGGTGTGCCATCGGCCTGAATGGGTCCATAGCCTGCGATAAGGTCTTGCACCTGAAGAATCGCTTTGCTCTGCTGCTTGTCAGGGGATTTGGCCCGCGCTTCCGGCTTGAAAGCGCCTAACAACTCCTTGGTATAAGGATGCTGCGGTCTGCTGAGGATTTGCTCGGTGCTTCCGATCTCCTGGACTTCGCCTCCTTTGAGGACAACGATGCGATCGGCAATTTGGGCCACTACGGCAAGATCGTGCGAGACGTACACGCCGCCGATGCGACCCTTGTGCATTACGGATTTAAAGGCGCGCAGCACTTCGATCTGTGTGGTCACATCAAGCGCCGTCGTGGGCTCGTCGAAGATGACAAGTTTTGGATCACCGATCAGGGCCATCGCGGCCGAGAGGCGCTGCAACTGACCGCCGGAAACCTGATGCGGATAACGGGAACCGATCGTTTCCGGATCGGGAAGCGAGAGCGCCTTGAATAGGCTTACCGCGCGGGTGCGGGCCTCTTCGGCGGGCATCAGATCATGGATGCGAGCGATCTCGATGACCTGTTCCATGATCGTCTGTGACGGGTTGAAGGCCGCGGCGGCACTTTGTGGTACATATGAGACGACGGTTCCCCGGATCTTGGCCCGTTTTCGCTCCGGAAGGCTTGCCATGTCCTGACCGGCGAGCACGACGGAGCCGCCGCTGATCCGACAGCCGGCGCGGGCATGGCCCATCAGGGTTAGAGCGATGGTCGTCTTGCCTGACCCACTTTCACCGATCAGAGCGACGATCTCCCCTTCAGCGACTTCGAAACTGACGCCACGGATGATTTCGACGATGCGGCCGGAGTCGGTCTTGGCTTCGACCTTGAGGTCACGGATTTCGACGAGGTTGGCCATCATTCGCTCCGATCGCGTATTTTTTGAGGAAGGTTGTCGATCAGCAGATTGACGCTGATCGTCAGCGTGGCGATAGCGATCGAGGGGAAAATCACCGCGGGTGCGCCGAGCGGGAGGCCGCCGATATTCTCGCGCACCAGGGCTCCCCAATCCGCGTAGGGCGGCTGCACGCCAAGCCCGAGGAACGAAAGACCCGATAGGAGCAGCACGATGAAGACGAAGCGCAGGCCCAGGTCGGCAAGAACCGGCCCGGCAATATTGGGCAGGATTTCGGACGCGACCAAGTAAGCTATACCTTCGCCGCGAGCGCGGGCCACGGTGATGAAGTCCATCGTATTGATGTTGACTGCGAGAGCCCGGGCGAAGCGATAGGAGCCGGGCGTGTAGATCGCCGCAAGTGTCAGCACCAGAACGGGAATGGACGATCCGACCGCCGCCACGACCACGAGGCCGAAAAGTTTGCTTGGAATGGAATTCAGGGCATCGAGAAAGCGACTGAGAAAGGTGTCGACCCATCCCCCAGATACCGCCGCGATCATGCCGAGCACGACGCCCGAGAAGCAGGCGATGCTAACCGCGACTAACGAAATGCCGACCGTATAGCGTGCTCCCATCAGGATGCGCGAAAGCATGTCACGTCCCAGATAGTCTGAACCGAGCCAGAACTGCTGGCTCATGGGGCCGAAATAGTCAAAATCGAGTATCTCACCCACCGGATGGGGGATGATCCAGGGAGCAATGACGGCGATGATTGCCCAGAAAGCAATGACGGCGAAGCCGACCACACCGACCAGGTTGATGCGATAGGCGAATTTCCGACGCTTTAGCGCATGTGTTTCGATCGTGGTCATCATCGTAGCCTCGGGTTGGCAAGAATAGCGATGATATCGGCCGTCGTGATCAGGATCAGATAGCCGACGCAGAATATCATCGCGCAGGATTGGATGAGCGGGAGATCGCGGGTGGCGACGGCGTCGACCATCAGCTTGGCGATGCCGGGATAGTTGAAGATCGTCTCGACGATGATTACTCCGCCCAGAAGGTATGAAAGCGAGAGGGCAATTGCGTTGACGATCGGACCGAGGGCGTTTGGCAGCGCATGTTTCAACACGATGCGGCTTCGTGAGGCACCCTTCAATAGTGCCATTTCGGCATAGGGTGTATTCAGTGTTTCCACCACCGCAGCCCGCGTCATGCGGATCATCTGCGCGGACACCCCGAAGGTGAGGGTGATCACCGGCATCGCGTAGACGCGCACTATGTCGGTGATAGTGTGGACTTCGTTGGTGAGTGAAATCGCGGGCAGCCATTGCAGATAGACTGCAAAGAACATGACAGCCAATGTCGCTATCATGAATTCCGGTACCGATATGACGCCGATCGTAAATACGGTGACCGCTCGATCATAAAGCGAGCCCCTTACCATGGCGGCGGTGATGCCGAGCGTCAATGCAATCGGTACTGCGAACAAGGCCGTGACGCCCGCAAGCTTCATCGAGTTCGCGAACCGGCCGCCGATCAGGTCGGCGACCGGCATGTTGTTGGCGTAGGACGTGCCCAGGTCACCCGATAGCAGTCCGCCCATCCAATAGATAAAACGCAGAAACGCCGGGTCGTCGAGATGCATGGCCGTGCGCAATCCGGCGACGGCCTCCGGCGTTGCAGCCTGGCCGAGAAGGATCGAAGCAGTATCCCCCGGCAGGAGCGTCGTCGCTGTAAAGACCGCGAACGAGACGATGACCAAGGTGATCACGGCGATGAGCAATCTGCTCAGCACCAGGGATAGGACCTCTTTGTTCACACTCGCTTCCTTCCAGTTATCGGGACCAAAGTGCAGAGGGGCCACAGCAATGTGGCGGCAGCCCCGAGACTACTTTGGCGATCACGATTCAAACCAAACATGCTCGGCCATGCGATAACCCATCATACCTCCGAGTGGGTTCGTTTCCATGCCCTTGAGCTTGTCCGTGATGGCGTCGATCCCGGTCAGGTAGGCCGGAATGATGGTGCCGGCCTCATCTGCAATCATCACCTGCATCTCATTGTAAATCGCTTTACGCTTCTCCTGATCGAGCGAGCCGCGCGCCTCGATCAGCATCTTGTCGAATTTATCCGATTTGTAATGGCTCTCATTCCAGGGTGCGCCGGACGCATATAGCAACGAGAACAGGATGTCGGGCGTCGGCCTATAATTGATATTGCCGAAATGGATCGGGGCCTTGAGCCAATACTTGTCCCAATAGCCGTCGGAGGGCACGCGCTGGACGTCGAGCTTCATGCCGATTTCGGCGCCGGCGGCCTGAATGATCATCGCCATGTCGATTGCGGAGTTCGCGGCCTCGGACGCGATCACCGGGATCGACTGACCGAGAACGCCCGCCTTGTTGAAATAGAACTTTGCCTTTTCAGGGTCGTACGGCTTAGGCTTGAGGTCGTCGTTGCGATAGGGGTTGCCCGGGAAAATCGGCTGGTCGTTGCCGATTTCACCGCGCCCGCGCAGGGCTGCCCTCAGGATCTGCTCACGATTAACCAGGTGCTTCATGCCCGCGACGAAATCGCTGTTTTGACCAGGGGTCGTATCGAGGCGCATGTTGAGGTTGGTGTAGCTGTTGGCGCTCGATTTCGACAGAACGAAGCCGGGCCTGCCTTCGACGAGCCGTTCCGAGCGGGGATTGATAGCGGCCGCGACATGGATGTCTCCCGACAGCAAGGCATTCACGCGCGAGCTGTCGTCGCTGATCGCGAAGAACTCAAATGAGTCGACAAATGGTCCTTTCGACTTCCAGTAATGGTCGTTCCGCCGCATAAGCGAGCGCACACCGGGTTCGAAGTTTTCGAGAACGAAAGGCCCTGTGCCGTTCCCCTTCGAGAAGTCGGCGGTCCCTTCCGCGACGATCATGAAGTGCTGTAGTGCCAGGATGGTCGGCAGGTCGGCGTTGGCGTCTGCGAGTGTTATTTCGAGAGTGAGATCGTCGAGCGCCTTGAACCCCGTCATTTGCTTTGCGATGGCATTGACCTTGGAGCCGACGTTGGGATCCAGGTGGCGCTTGAGCGAGTAGATCACATCTGCGGACGTAAGTTGTTTGCCGTCGTGAAAGGTGACGCCCTTGCGCAGCTTCACAGTCCACACCTTGCCATCGGTGCTCTCGATGCTTTCCGCCAGCTCCATCTCGACCGCGCCGGACCTGTCGAGGTTGGAAAGGCGGCTATAGACTGCGGAACACCGTGAATAATCCGTTGAATTCGATGCTTTGGCCGGGTCGAGCGTGTCTGCGGTCGAAGACGTGAAGCCTGCCGCCTTGAGATGTCCTCCGGTGATCGGAGACGCGGCGATCGCTTTAGTGGCGCGACCAACGATGACGCCGCCAGCGGACATGGCGACGCCCCCAGCGAGAAGCATCTGCAGCAGTTCACGGCGGGTGGCGCCGCGTCTGATGGCGCATTCGACCACTGCGTCGTCGGCGCGGGTCCAGTTCGTAGTCCTTAAGTCGGTCATGGCATTCCCCTTTTCTTTCTGTGACGGCCGCCTGCCGGCGAGCCGATCCGGTTTTAAAAGTCAGGCGCGCGAAGTGGCCACGGCCTCCGCGGGGCGGCCATCGACGTGAAATGATCGGGTGCGGTGAACTCCGCCGGCTCGATCGTGCCGTCGCAGCCCTTGTGGGCATGCCGCCGCTCCCGCAGCGGCCCGCCGGCGGGCAGGCCAAGCTCCGTCCCGCTCGCGAGATAGGCGCGCACGAGATCGTCGGGAAAGAGGTCATCATCGTCTGAATAGCGGTGGGCCTCGCGATAGAGGCTGAGCGTCGCCCGCTCGCCATTGATCTCGTGTCCCGTTTCGGCTGAAGCGATGAGCAAGCCGACCTCGTCGAAGCCCATGTAGCTGATTTCCGGAAGACTTTTGCTCACGCGAATTCCCCAGTGTTCGGCTCCGATGGAGCGCGGCTTCTCAAAGAAGAATATTCCGTTCCCGGCAGGATCGTTGTCCCGCTCTTGTATCAAGGCCGGATTTGTTGTGATCCGTGCCTTTCGTCTGTTTCAGTTTGTCACTTGCGCTGCGCCGGATTCTCCGAAAAGGCGCCCTGGCGCGGCACAAAACACCGAATCTAACCGTTTCGCGCTATTCTCAGACCCGCAGCGCCCCGCGCACATCCGGGTCCTCAAGCGTCTCGTCCAGCGTCAAACGCGTGCGCTCGACGATCGCATCGATTTCCGTTTCGGTGCAGCACAGCGGCGGCGCATAACCGAGCACGCCGTTGCCGAAGGCGCGGATGACGAGGCCGTTTTCCCAGGCGCGATCGAAGATCCGGCGGGCGGGTTCGGCGGATGCCGGCAGCGGCGTCTTGTTGATTTTGTCGGCCACGAGCTCGACGGCGGCGAGCATTCCGCGGCCGCGGACATCACCCACGAGCGGGTGATCTCTCAGCGATTCCAACCCCTGCATCAGCCGCGTCCCGGCCTTGACGCCATTGTCGAGCAGGCCGTTTTCATAAAGCGTCAGGACTTCAAGGCCGACGGCGGCGCTGACGGGATGGGCCGAATAGGTGTAGCCGTGTCCGATAGCGGCGGCGCCGGCACCCTCGGCAATCGTCTCATAGACGTGGTCGGCCATGAAGACGGCGCCCATCGGGACGTAGCCGGAGGTGAGACCCTTGGCGGTGGTCATGAAATCCGGCACGACTCCCTCTTCGCTGCAGGCAAAAAGCGGCCCGGTGCGGCCAAAGCCGGTGATCACCTCATCGGCCACGAAGAGGATGTCGTGCTCGCGGCAAAATTCGCGCATCGCCTTCACCCAGCCTTTCGGCGGTACGAGCACGCCGCCCGAACCCTGAATCGGTTCGACGTAGAAGGCGGCGACGCGCTCCGGCCCGATCGCCTCGACCTTGCTTTTCATCGCTGCCAGCGAGGCCTCGATAATCGCCTGCGGATCCTCGCCGACCGGGTTGCGATAGGCGTAATGGGACGGAATTTTATGCTGCCAGTCGAAGGGAAGGCCGAAGCCGGCATGGAAGGCAGGCAAGGCGGTCAGGCCCGCACCCGCCGTCGAGGAGCCGTGATATCCCTGTTCGACCGAGATGAACTGATCGCGCTCGGGCCGTCCACGAGCATTCCAGTAGTAGCGGATGAACCGGATCGTGCTGTCCACCGCGTCGGAGCCGCCGAGCGTGAAGTAGACATGGTTGAGATCACCCGGCGCCCGATCGGCGAGTTCTGCGGCAAGCCGGATCGCCGGCTCAGAGCCGAGGCCGAAATAGGCCGTTGCATAGGGAAGCTCCCGCATCTGCCGGGCCGCTGCCTCGACAATGCTTTCGTGGCCGTAACCGGCATTGACGCACCAGAGGCCGGCGAAACCGTCGATCAGTTGTTTGCCGGAGGCGTCGGTGACCGTTGCTCCCTTGGCCGAGGCCAGTACGCGCACGCCATGCTTTTCGTGACTGCGGTAGGAGGCCACAGGATGGATGAGATGGGCGCGGTCGAGTTCGATGAGCGAGTTGGCGTACATGTGGTCTCCGATCAGCCGAGCGCCTGGCTGGCAAGGGCGAAGGTGGTGGCAGCAGGGGCGGCGGCGTGGCCGACCGATGAATTTTTCATTGCAATGCCGCCGCCGACATGGGCGAAGCCGTGTTCGGCGAGCCAAGGGGAAAGTCCTGTTGCGGCGGTGGTATCCACCCTGAGGAAGTGTCCTGGGCGTCTCGCGATGTGATGTTCGATGAGTTTCCTGGCGTCCTCGATGTTCGTTGCAACCACGGGTCCGATCACTTCGCCACGCCCGAAGGCGCGCATGCACGCGAAGCCCGAGACGCCGTCGTCGCGGCGGACGACGGCGAACTCGCCGACCTTGGCGAGATAGGAGAGGAGGTTTTCGCGGTCGGCGCCGAAGGCAAGGCGATCGAGCGTCATGATTTCAGGGAGATCCTCGGCTGCGGCGGCCTCGATGCCGGCAGGCGCAGTGATTTCTCGGGCAAGGCCCTGGTGCTGCAGCACGATTCCGGTTTCATGGAAGCCAAGCTTTTGATAGAGTGGCAGGCCCGCCGTCGTCGCGACCAGCCGCAGCGGCCGGTCTGCTGCGACCCGCAGCGCGGCGTCCATCAGCCTGCGGCCGAGGCCGCGCCCGCGCATAGTTTCGTCGACGATGACCATGTTGATGGTCGCGCAATCTTGCTTGTATGGCGTGACGAGCACAGTGCCGACGACCCTGTCGTCTTCGATTGCGACCATCCCCTCGCTCAAGGCGAGCGCCATCTGCCAGTCTTCCGTCCGATGCGGCCAGCCCGCCTGTTTGGAGAGCGCGACGGCAGCGGCCAGGTGGTCGGGGCTGAACGGGACGATTTCGATCTGGCTTGCTTGCATGGGGGCGTCCTTCATGTCGTGCCCGCCAGTCTGCCGGAGCGCCGGCGGGCAGATCGTCTGAAGGCCGTGGTTCAGGCAGTATCTTATGGCTTTGCGATCACCGGCCGCCGCATCTTATGCTGGAGGACCGAGCCTTTCGCAAAACCGTGTCACCGCATCATCGCCAGCGCTGCGGCGAAGAAATCTTCGCCGCCGAAATTTCCTGATTTCAACGCCAGAAGCATATCGCCCTGCCTATTGCCGACCGTGCGCAGCACCGGCACGCCGGGCGCAATCTCCGGGCCGATCAGAAACGCCGGGATGGCGAGCCTGTCGACGGCGGCCCCCGAGGTTTCACCGCCGGCGACCACCAGACGCCGCACGCCTCTTTCAACCAGTTCGGCTGCGATAATCGACGTTGCGGTCTCGATCGCGTGGCCCGAGGTCTCCCGCCCATATTGCGATTGCAGGCGGGATACGGTTTCGGGCGCCGCGCTCGCGGCGACCACGACCGGGCCGGCGGAGATGCGGTCTCCGGCCCAGGAAATCGCGGCGGCGATCTCATCCGGGCCTGATATCAGGCGCTCTGGATCAAGCCGCAGCACAGGCATCGACCGTTCGGCGACCTCGAGCTGGCGTAGCGTTGCTTTCGAACAGCTGCCGGCAATAATCGCCGAAAACCCGTCGACAGGGCGAATGATGTCTTCAGCTGTTGCGCTGCCGGATATGCGGCCGGAACGGACGAGCGCCCGGGCAAGGCCGAGGCCAAGGCCGGACGCACCGGTCGATATCGGCGTTTCGAGCGCGATCTCGCCGAGCGTTTCCAGATCCTTTTCGAAAATTGCGTCGGCAACAGCCATGGTCACGCCTGTCGTGCGCAACGCATCGAGCCTCGCCCTGGCGGCGGCAGGGCCGGCCGCGATGGCTGCCAGATCGATCAAGCCGACGGCGCCGCGCGTTTGCCGGGCGAGAACCCGCACGAGATTGGCGTCGTGCATCGGGTTGAGGGGGTGATCCTTGAGCGGGCTTTCGTTCAATGTTTGGCCGCCGACGAACAGATGGCCGAGGTAGACAGTCCGCCCTGTTTCTGGAAAGGCTGGTGTAACCAGCACGCTGCCGCCGTCCGCAGCATCGCGCAAGGCCTCGGTGACGGGGCCGATATTGCCGGCGTCGGTGGAATCGAACGTCGAGCAGATTTTGTAAAGCACGTGGCCCGCGCCCCGATGGCGCAGCCATCGCTCGGCTTCCGTGGCAGCCGTCACGGCCTCAGAGGCAGGGACCGAGCGGATTTTCAGGGAAACGACGACGGCATCCACGTCGGGCAGCGCGAGCGAGGGATCGGGGATGCCGACCGTCTGCACCGTGCGCAGGCCATTCTTTGTCAGCGTGTTGGCGAGATCCGACGCGCCCGTGTAGTCGTCAGCAATCGATCCGAGTGAAATGGCCATTATCTAGCTCCGTGCAAAAGGGGCGAACCAGCCTAGACCGTCCAGCGTGCGGCCCCGCGGAATGTATTCGCAGCCGATAAAACCGTCGTAACCCAGCCGGTCGATTTCGCTGAACAGATAGGGATAATTCAGCTCCTCCCCATCCGGCTCATTGCGGGACGGCACACTGGCGATCTGGATATGGCCGGTGACCGGCAGCAGGCGCCGCAATGCCATGGCGACATCGCCATGGATGATCTGACGGTGATAGATGTCGAATTGAAGCTTCACGTTCGGCAGGCCGCATTCGGCGATCAAACGCTCGGCCATGGCGAAGTCGTTAAGGAAGTATCCCGGCATATTGCGCCCGTTGATCGGCTCAAGCAGAAGGTCTATGCCCTTTTCCCCGAGCCGGCCGGCGGTGTAGGCGACGGAGCGCCGGTAGGAGGCAGAGGCGTCTCGATCATGAGGATCGGCGATGCCTGCCATCAGGTGCAACCGTCTGACGCCGGTCGCCGCCGCATAATCCAAAGCCCGCTCGACACAAGTCTTCAGCTCATCGAACCGTCCGGGAAGGGCCGCGATGCCGCGTTCGCCGGCACCCCAGTCGCCTGGCGGCAGGTTGAACAAAGCCTGCTGCAGATTGTTGCGGGCGAGCCGTTCGGCGAGGGCCTCCGGCGCGGCTTCATAGGGAAAGAGATATTCGACGGCGGAAAACCCCGCATCGGCTGCAGCATCGAAGCGGTCGAGGAAGGCCCATTCGTTGAACATCATCGTCAGGTTGGCGGCGAACACAGGCATGTCGGCTTCCTTTACAGGCTCTGCGGCTCCTTGACGCGGCCGGGCAATTCTGCGCCGGAAAGCAGGGCATAGAGGCGTGCGAGTGAGGAATCGTCGTCATGGCCCATGCCGGCTCCGGCCGCCGCCAGGTACATTTGCAGGGCGGCTGCCGCGAGCGGCGCCGGATATCGTTCGGAGCGCGCCATATCCTGGACGATACCGAGGTCTTTGACGAAGATCTCGATGCTGCTGAGCGGCGTATAATCCCCGGCAAGTACATGCGGCACGCGGTTTTCGAACATCCAGGAATTGCCGGCCGAGGCGGTGATGACTTCATAAACCTTGTCGAGGTCGAGACCCTGCTTGGCCGCAAAGCTTATGGCCTCACATGCGGCTGCGATATGCACGCCGGCGAGAAGCTGGTTGATCATCTTGAAGGCGGCGCCGGTTCCGGCCGCGCCGCCGAGCTCGTAGACCTTGCCGGCCATGGCGTCGAGACCTGGGCGCGCGCTGTCGAAGGCTTGGCTGGAGCCGGATGCCATGATCGTCAGTTCGCCAAGCGCCGCCTTGGCTGCGCCGCCCGATATCGGCGCATCGAGATAGTGCAGACCGAGGGCCTCTACTCTTTGTGCGAGATTGCGTGCGACGGCGGGATCCATGGTTGCCGATGAGATGAACACGGCGCCTGCCTTCATCGTGCTTGCAACGCCTTCAGGGCCGAACAGCACGGCCTCGGTTTGCGCGCCGTTGACCACCACGCAGACAACAATGTCGGCCTCCCTGGCGGCGTCGGCAGGAGTCGCCGCGCCACGCCCGCCGTCGGCGACGAAGCGGTCCACTGCCGCCGGCGTTATGTCATATCCGATGACGTCAAGACCTGCGCGCTTCATCGACCGGGCCATTCCCAGTCCCATAGAGCCTAGACCGATGACGGCCGCAATGACGGTGGGGCGCGAGTTTTCGGCAAGCGGTGTCATGGGAGTTTCTCCAGTCTTGAAAGATCCATGCCCTGGGACCTGCGGCCAGCTGTTTTGGCAGCGCTGCCATTTTCCTACTCCTTTTTGGCAGCGCTGCCAACTGTGAATTGGCAGCGCTGCCAAAAAAATCTTGCTTCTGGCCGGAAGTGATGAAAAATGGATGTCGCACTGAGGCGCCCCAAGGATTGCTTCGCGCGTCCAAAGATTCCAGAGGCCGGGTTCGAAAGTGACCATGGAATTCAAACATCAGTCGACGGTGACCCTTGCAGAGGTCGCGCAAGCGGCCGGCGTCGGCGAGAGCACGGTGTCGCGCGTGCTGCGCAACCACGGTTCGTTTTCCGGCAGAACGCGGGAGCGGGTGATGGCTGCCGTCGAGCGGCTGGGCTATGTCCCGAACCGGATCGCCGGAACGCTTGCCTCCACCGGTTCGCGTCTTGTCGCCTTCGTCATTCCCTCGCTGTCCAACATCGTATTTTCCGACGTGCTGCGTGGAGCGAGCGCCGTTCTCGAAGAAAACCGCTATCAGGCGGTCTTTTCGGTGACGGACTATGATCCGGGCAAGGAGGAGGCGCTCGCAACCGCAATGCTTGCCTGGCGGCCGGCGGCAGTGATGCTGGCGGGGTATGAGCACACCGACGGCACGACGAAGATGTTGCGCGCCAGCGGATGTCGTGTTGTGGAACTGCTCGATTTGGACGGCGATGCCCTTGATATCGCCGTCGGCTTCTCGAACCGCGCGGCCGGGCGGGAGAGTGCTGCCTTCCTGCTCAGGCGGGGCTATCGACGGATCGGCTATGTCGGTCACGACCTGGACCGCGACACCCGCGCCGGCAAGCGTTTTTCGAGTTTTTGTGACACTCTCGACGCCAACGGAACTCCGCTCATCGCTCGCGAAATTGTGGCGGGCGCTTCGTCGGTGGAAAACGGTAAGCAGGGGCTGGAGCGACTGCTGGCACGAGCAACCGACCTCGACGCGGTCTATTTTTCCAACGACGACATGGCGCTCGGCGGTTATTTTCACTGTCTCGCCCAAGGGATCGCCATCCCCTCGCAGCTCGCCATTTTCGGCTATAACGGCCTCGATATCGGCCGGGCAATACCGCAACCCTTATCGACCATCCGGACGCCGCGCGTGACGACGGGGCAGATCGCCGCTGAGCTGGTCATCGCCAACGCGCCGCCGCAGGCCATCGATCTCGGTTTTGAACTGATCGAAGGGGCAACTGCGTAATATTGGAGGAACCGCCATGTCCGATGCGCGCCTGCGTGAGGAAATCTGCCGATACGGTCGCTCGTTGTTCGAGCGCGGACTGACGCCCGGTTCGTCCGGCAATATATCGTTGCGGCTGGAGGACGGCGGCTGGCTGGTGACGCCGACCAACGCCTCGCTCGGTTTTCTCGACCCGGCCCGGATCTCGAGGCTCGACGCGGAAGGCCGGTTGCTCTCCGGCGACAAGCCGACCAAGGAAATCCCGCTTCACACCGCCCTCTACGATACACGCGGCAGCGCTCGCGCCATCGTTCATCTTCACTCCACCCATGCGGTGGCGCTGACCATGCTGCCGGAGATCGATCCGCGCGCGGCCCTGCCGCCGATGACACCATATTACCTCATGCGCGCCGGCGAGACCGCTTTGGTGCCGTATTATCGCCCCGGGGATCCCGCGGTGGCCGATGCAATCCGGGGGCTGGCCGGCAAATATTCATCGGTGCTTCTCGCCAATCATGGACCTGTTGTCGCCGGTGACAGCCTGGAGGCGGCGGTCTTCGCGACCGAGGAACTGGAGGAAACGGCGAAGCTCTATCTGCTGTTGCGCAACCTCAATCCCCGGTTCCTCAGCCCGGCTCAGGTGGCCGATCTCGTCAATACCTTCGGCCTCGATCTTCCGTCGCATCATGACCACGATCACGGTTGAACCCGAGAGCACGCAACCTTCTGCCAAACACCGCTTTCTATACGATAGATTCTGCTTCCGATGCCGCCCAATTCAGGTAAGCCGCGGATAAAGCGGTGCCTATGATTGTGAAACATCCCGGTTCCAATCATTCAAGGATACGCAGATGACGACGTTCCGCCCGAAATACATCACCTTCGACTGCTACGGCACGCTCACCAACTTCCAGATGGCGGAAGCGGCACGCGATCTCTACGGCGACCAACTCGACGAACCGCGCATGGCGGAGTTCGTCAAGAATTTCGCCGCCTATCGTCTCGACGAGATCATGGGCGCCTGGAAGCCCTACGCGGAGGTGGTGCACAACTCGCTCGAGCGGACATGCAAGCGCAACGGCGTGACGTTTCGCGATGAAGCCGCTCAGATGGTCTACGCACGTGTTCCGACCTGGGGGCCGCATCGCGACGTACCCGAGGGTCTTGCCAGGGTTGCCCGGGAAATTCCGCTGGTGATCCTGTCCAATGCCATGGACGCGCAGATCATGTCGAATGTCGAAAAGCTCGGCGCGCCCTTCCACGCGGTCTACACCGCGCAACAGGCAAATGCCTATAAGCCGCGTTTCCAGGCCTTCGAATATATGTTCGATATGCTCGGCTGCGGACCGCAGGACGTGCTGCATTGCTCGTCCTCCTTCCGCTACGATCTGATGTCGGCCCACGATCTCGGCATCAAGAACAAGGTCTGGGTCAATCGCGGTCACGAGCCGGCCAATCCCTATTACGGCTATGTCGAAATCCCCGATATATCGGGTTTGCCTGGCGTCGTTGGCCTCTGACGGAGACAAGCGGATGCGGTTCCAGTCCTACTGGCACGACACAGCGCGTGCTTTTGCCGATGCGGCTCAAGGTCCTGTCGAAGGACATTATGACGTCGCCGTCATTGGCGCCGGTTTCACCGGGCTTGCGGCAGCGCGTCAGCTTGCGAAAGCCGGCGTCAAGGTCGTCGTGCTGGAGGCCGAACGCGTGGGCTGGGGGGCGTCGGGACGCAATGGTGGTCACCTCAACAACGGACTAGCCCACAGCTTCCTGTCCGCTAAGTCAGCGCTCGGCGCGGAGAGGGCTATCGCGCTTTACCGGGCATTCGATGAGTCCATCGACACGATCGAGGCGATCATTGCCGAGGAGGGGATCGACTGCAATTTCCGTCGCGCCGGAAAGCTGAAGCTTGCCTCCAAGCCGCAGCATTTCGATGCCATTGTCCGCAACTTCGAGGCTGTGCATAGGGAGGTCGATCCGGAGACGGCGCTTCTTTCGGCGGATGACTTGAAGAGTGAGGTCGGCTCGCCCTTCCATGGCGCCATGCTCTCGAAGAAGAGCGCGATGATGCATATGGGCCGCTATGTCGCCGGGCTCGCCGCCGCGGCCGTCCGCCACGGCGCCGTCATTTTCGAAAAGGCTGCCGTGACCGGCCACAGGCAAGGCAACGGCCGCCACAGCCTCGAGACCGGGCAGGGCACCGTCACCGCCGACCATGTGCTCGTCGCGACAGGCGCGTACACGCCGTCGCTCTTCGGCTATTTCCGCCGCCGGATCGTTTCCGTCGGCAGCTTTCTGCTCGCCACCCGACCGCTGAACGACGCCGAAATCGCAGCGACGATGCCGGGGAACCGGACCTGTGTCACCTCGCTGAACATCGGCAATTATTTCCGGCTGTCGCCGGACAACCGGCTGATCTTCGGCGGCCGCGCACGCTTTTCCGCCACCTCGGATCAGCGATCGGATGCAAAGAGCGGCGATATTCTGCGCGCCGGTCTGGCTGAAATCTTCCCGCAACTTGCCGGCGTCGAGATCGACTACTGCTGGGGCGGGCTCGTCGATATGACCAAAGACCGCTATCCCCGCGCGGGGTATGTCGACGGCGTTTGGTACGCCATGGGCTATTCCGGCCACGGCGCCCAGCTCTCCACCCACCTCGGCATGATGATCGGCGATGCCATCATGGGCAAGGCGGATCGCAATCCGGTAAAAGGGCTCGAATGGCCCGCCGTTCCCGGCCATTTCGGCAAGCCGTGGTTCCTGCCGGTCGTCGGGCTCTATTACAAGACACTCGATCGCTTCATGTAAGCCGCGGCGTGACGAGAGCGGTTCAGCCGTTCTCTGGTGTGTGTCGCAAAACATTGCAGCGGTGCGAGACAGGATCCGAAGCTTGCGATATTATTTAGGAAGGGCGCCGGAATGACTTTCCGGCGCCCTTTGTTTTCTTGTCGATCAGGAGAGCCCGCCGATGTGGAAGCTCTTCATTTCCAGATATTCCTCAATGCCGCATTGGGCGCCCTCACGCCCGAGGCCGGATTGCTTGACGCCGCCGAACGGAGCGACCTCGGTGGAAATGGCGCCGGTGTTCAGGCCGATCATGCCGAATTCGAGCGCCTCACCGACCCGCCAGGACCGCTTCAGGCTCTCGGTGTAGAAATAGGCCGCAAGGCCGAAGGGGGTGGAATTTGCGATGCGGATCGCCTCCTCCTCGGTGTCGAACCGGAACAGCGGGGCAACAGGTCCGAATGTCTCTTCGCTGGCAAGCTGCATGTCGGTGGTCGCGCCGCCAAGCACTATCGGAGCGGCATATTGATCGCCTGCCGGCATGGAATCGGCAGTGGCGAGGATCTTTGCTCCCTTGTTTACCGCATCCTCCACGTGCCGGTTGATCTTCTCGATCGCAGCTTTGTTGATCATCGGTCCGATATCCGTGCCGGCCTCGGTGCCTGCCCCGACCTTCATGGCCGAGACCCGCGCGCCGAGTTTGGCGGCAAAGGCATCGTAGACGCCGGACTGAACAAGAAGACGGTTGGCGCAGACGCAGGTCTGGCCGCCATTGCGGAATTTCGACGCGATGGCGCCTTCGACGGCAAGGTCGAGATCGGCATCGTCGAAAACGATGAAAGGGGCGTTGCCGCCGAGTTCGAGGCTGAGCCGCTTGACGCTGTCGGCGGCGCCGCGCATCAGCAGCGAACCGACGCGGGTCGAGCCGGTGAACGAGATCTTGCGCACAGTCTGGTTCGCCATCAATTCGTCGCCGATTGCGGTCGGCATGCCGGTGACGATGTTGATCACGCCCTTGGGGATGCCGGCGCGTTCCGCCAGAACGGCGAGCGCCAGCGCCGAAAACGGGGTCAGGTCGGATGGCTTGATGACAACCGTGCAACCCGCCGCAAGCGCCGGCCCCACCTTGCGGGTGATCATCGCATTGGGAAAATTCCAGGGCGTGATGATCGCCGATACGCCGACGGGCTCCTTCAGGACGACGATCCGCCGATCCGCTGTCGGCGAGGGAATGGTCGTGCCGCCGATGCGGCGTGCTTCCTCGGAAAACCATTTGATGAATGAGGCGCCGTAGCGGATTTCGCCCCGGGCTTCCGTCAGCGGCTTGCCCTGTTCCGTGGTCAGGATCAGCGCCAGGTCCTCGATATTGTCGAGCATCAGATCGTGCCAGGCCTCGAGCAGGGCGGCGCGCTCGGCATGGGTCTTGGCCCGCCATGGACCAAGAGCTTTTTCTGCCGCCATGATGGCGACCCGCGTGTCGGCTCCGTCCATGTCGGGCACGCTGCCCAGCACGTGCTGCGTCGCCGGATCGATGACCTCGATCGTGCGCCCGGCTGCGCCCCCGCGCCATTCTCCGTCGATGAGCCCCTGCTGGCGCAGCAGGCTTCCATCCCTCAATCCGTTCATCTTGTCCTCTTTCATCAAAGCGTCCTCTCCACAATTCCGGGCGCAAAACCGCGGCGCAATTTTTGCGACGTGCTCTAGTCGAGTGCCGAAAGCACCGATGCCGTGATCGCCTCCGTCTTGTCCTTGCCGGGAGTGGCGCCGATGCCGCGCGCGGTCGTCGTCTCGATCGCGGCCATTATCCTTCCGGCGGCAGCCGCTTCTCCGAGATGCTCCAGCATCATTGCGCCCGACCAGATGGCGGCGATCGGATTGGCAATTCCCAGATGAGCGATATCGGGCGCGGAGCCGTGGACCGGTTCGAACATGGACGGCGCCGAGCGGTCAGGATTGATGTTGGCGGATGCCGCAAAGCCGAGCCCGCCCTGGATGGCGGCGCCAAGGTCGGTCAGGATGTCGCCGAACAGATTGGAGGCGACCACGACATCGAGGCTTTCGGGCGCCATCACCATGCGGGCGGCCATGGCGTCGATATGATAGCTGGTCACCTCGACATCGGGATATTCCGCCGAGAGCTTGCGGGTAATCTCGTCCCAGAAGACCATCGAATATTTCTGCGCGTTGGACTTCGTCACCGAGGCGAGTTTGCCGCGCCGCGCCCGTGCTTGCTCGAAACCGAAACGCAGGATGCGTTCGACCCCCTTGCGGGTGAATATCGCGGTTTCGATCGCCACTTCGTTGTCCGTGCCCTGATGGACGCGGCCGCCGGCGCCGGAATATTCGCCCTCGGTGTTTTCACGAATGCAGAGAATGTCGAAATCATCAGACCGCAGCGGTCCCTGCACGCCTGGGAGCAGACGGTGCGGGCGGATACTGGCATATTGCACGAAAGCCTTGCGGATCGGCAGCAGGAGGCCGTGCAGCGATACGGAATCCGGCACTTTTCGGGGCCATCCGACGGCGCCGAGCAAGATGGCGTCGAAAGACCTCAGCGTCTCGATCCCGTCGGCAGGCATCATGCTGCCGTTTTCGAGATAGTAGTCGCAGGACCAGGGGAAGCGGGTCGCTTCAAGAGAAAGTCCGCCGGATCCGGCTGTCTTTTCGAGCACGACCCAGGCGGCCTCGGTCACGTCGCGGCCGATGCCGTCTCCGGGCAGAAGGGCAATCTTGTAGGTCTTCATCTGAGCTCCTTAAAGGCTGATGAGCACGCTCTTGCTCTTGCGGTTGGCGTGATAGGCCTCGCGGCCGAGATCCTTGCCGATGCCGGATTGCTTGTAGCCGCCGGTCGGCAGGATATGGTCGCGCGATCGGCCGTAACGGTTAACCCAGACGGTGCCGGCCTGCAGGCGACGGGTGAAGCGGATCGCGCGCGAGAGATCGCGGGTGAAGAGGCCCGCGGCCAGGCCATAGGATGGGTGGTCGGCGAGGCTTAGCGCCTCCTCCTCATCCTCGAAGGTCTGGATGGTCAGGACCGGTCCGAAGATTTCCTCGAGAACCGCGGGCGATGTTGCGGTCACGCCCGAAATCAGCGTCGGAGCGTAAAAATAGCCCTCACGATCGAGCCGGCCGCCACCCGTAAGACATTCGGCCCCGCCGTCGATGGCGGCGCGGATGATACCATCCATGCGGGCGATTTGGCGTTCGGAGATAACGGGCGAATAATCGGTCGTTTCCTCCCAGGTCGGCCCCGGTCGGACTGCCGCCAGTCTGGCGACGAGGGCCGCTACGAGCGCGTCCGCCACCTTCGCCTCGACGATGAGGCGGGATCCGCATATGCAGGCCTGGCCGGCGTTGGACAAAATGCTGGTGGCGATGGCGCCTGCCGCAAGGTCGAGATCGGCATCCGCGAAGACCAGCTGAGGGCTCTTGCCGCCGAGCTCCAACGTCATGGGCTTCACGCCGGTGCGGGCAATGTTGGCCATGATGGCTGCACCGGCCGTGGTCGAGCCGGTGAAGCTCACTTTGGAAATCCCGGGATGCCCGGTGATGGCGGTTCCGGTGATCGGACCGTCGCCAAGGACGACATTGACGAGGCCGGCGGGCAGGCCGGCCCGCACCGAAAGCTCGGCGAGATAGAGTGTCGAGAACGGCGTCATCTCCGATGGCTTCAGCACCACGGCATTGCCCGCCGCCAGCGCCGGGGCAAGCTTCCAGCCTGCCATCGACAGGGGAAAATTCCAGGGCGTGATGGCGCCGACGACGCCATAGGGTTCCGTCACGATCATGCCGAAATTCGCGTCGTCGGTCGGGACGAGATCGCCGCCTTCCTTGTCGGCGAATTCGGCAAAGAAGCGAATCTGCTCGGCGGTGACGGCGATATCGCCGGCGACGAGATGGCCGACGGGGCGGGTCGAGGAAAGCGCTTCGAGCTTGGCGAGGGTCTCCGCCTCGGCTTCGATCAGGTCCGCCCAGCGCTGCAGCGCCTTGGTGCGATCGCGCGGCCGCACACCACCCCAATTGCTTCTATCTAACGCCCCCCTTGCCGTCTCCACGGCCTGATCGACAAGAGCTGCGTCGGCAAGCGGACAGCCGGCATAGGGCTTGCCGTCGGACGGCCGATGCATATCGATGACGGCTTCGGCCGGAACCAGCCGGCCGCCGATGAAATGTCCCATGGGCAGGGAAATCGAGTTTGGATCGAAGCTGAGTGTCATTGCGTGTCCTCGGCATGAGCTTGCTTAAGCCTAGCCTGGGAAACCGAGCAGCATGCATCGACCGGAATTGCTGCAGCGGATGAAAATTGCGTTTTCCGCGCCGCCGCCAGTCAAATCTACGGCCGGTGATCGCGACGGGCCGCTCGCCGTCACGTCACGGTCACGTAGATCTTGCGAACCGTCTCGATCGTCTTCCAGACGCCGACGAAGCCGGGCTTCATGACGAAACTGTCGCCGGCCCCGTAGACCACCGGTTCTCCGCCGTCCGGTGTAAGTTCGACCAGCCCGGCAAGAATATGGCAGAACTCGAATGTCTCGCCCTTGATCGAACGCGTCTCACCCGGCGTTGCCTCCCATACGCCGGTATGGACCGTCTCTGCGCGAGCGACGTCCTGCGCCCAGGTCTTGAAGATGGGATTACCCGCGATCAGACGCTCGGGCAGGGGGCCGGACTCGCGCGGCGGATGGGATGGGTTGGTATCGATCGTCTTGAGCAGGGACATGGTTTTCCTTTCGAGGTGCAGATGGTGGGAGAGAGGATCAGTAGCCGCGTCTGCGATCGACCAGTCCGATCGGGTCGAGGCCCGCCCGGTGCCGTTTGATGTTGCCGATCACCACGGCCGCCGCGGTTTCGGCTTGGGTGACGCTGGCAATATGCGGCGTCAGCAGGATTTTCGGATGATTCCAGAAGGCGTGGCCCGATGGCAGCGGCTCGGGATCGGTGACATCGACGACAGCGCCGGAGAGATGGCCGGCGTCGAGCGCACCGACGAGCGCCTGATGATCGAGTTGAGCGCCGCGACCGACATGAACGAGTGCGGCCCCAGCGGGAAGCCTGGCAAAGAGCTCGGCATTCAGGAAGCCGCGCGTCTCCTCGGTCAGCGGCAGCATGCAGACGAGAATATCAGTGGTGGCAAGCAGGGTCTCGAGCCCCTCGCCGCCACTGAGGCATCGAACGCCGTCAATCGTGCGCGGAGTGCGGCTCCAGCCGGACAGCGGAAAACCGAAGGGGTGCAAACGCTCAAGCACCGCGCTTCCCAGCATGCCGAGCCCAAGCACGCCGACGCGGCGTTCCGCCGCCTGAACGGGTGCGAGCGGCTGCCAGCTCCCGCGCCGCTGCTGGCCGAGATAGGCCGACAGATCGCGATGGAGAGCGAGCACGGCGAGCGTCACATATTCCTGCATCATTCTGACGATGCCGTCTTCGACCATGCGCACCACCTTGACCTGCGCAGGCACGGCATCGATGCGGAACTGATCGATGCCGGCGCCGATGGAAAACAGGATTTCAAGATTATTGTAACGGGCGAGATCATCCGGCACGGTCCAGGTGATGAGGTAGCGCACAGCCTCCGGTTCGACCGATGCCGGATCCATGGCGAAGGCTATGTCGGGCAGTTCGCGCGCGAAGGCCTCGGCGAATATGGCGCCGCGCTTCGCATCGGAATTGAAGAGAAAGGTCATGGCAACGCTCCTTGATCGTCAGGCGGTGCAACGTCGGGCGAGTGCCTCGATCATGCCCTGGCAGGCCAGGAGTTCGCTCGCGAGGATGAATTCGTCCGGTCGGTGAGCACGGGCGATATCGCCTGGGCCGCAGATGATCGCATCGATGCCGGCGCGCTGGAAAAGGCCGGCCTCGGTGCCGTAGCTGACGGCGGCGAGCGGCTCGATACCTGTGAGTTCTTCAAGCAAGTGCGCAAGTGGCGCATCGGCGGCAAGCGACAGCGCCGGATAGGCGCTAAGTTCGCGCCATTCCGACTGAAAGCCGCGTTGCGGCAGCGCTTCGGCCATCGTTCGCAGCGGCGCCAGCAGCGTGGCCGGGTCGATTCCGGAAATCGCCCTGGCCTCGAACTCGGCCTCGCAGCTCTCGGGAATGATGTTGACCGCCTGGCCGCCCTTTAGCGTGCCGACCTGGAGCGAGGAATAGGGCGGTTCGAACCCAGGATCGAACGGACCCTGCGTCAGCCGATCGGCTTCGGCGCTGGCGCGAGCCAAGACCTCGGTCATGGCATGGATTGCATTTAGTCCCTGGTCGGGGCGCGAGGAATGGCCGGATCGGCCTCTGACCTTCAGCCGGGCGGCCGCCTTGCCCTTGTGGGCGCGGATCGCCCGCATGCCGCTCGGCTCGCCGATAATCGCGCCGAGCGGAGGTGCACAGAGCTCAGGCAGGCGGGCGATCATGTGCGGGACCCCGCGGCAGCCTGCCTCCTCATCGTAGGAAAAAGCGAAGTGGATGGGTCGGCGGAGTTGTGCCGCCGCGAGTGCCGGGACGGCGGCAAGCACGACGGCGAGAAAGCCCTTCATGTCGGTTGTTCCGCGACCGTAGAGGCGGTCCGCTTCGGCGCGGAGACGGAACGGATCGCTGCTCCACCCGCCTTCCGTGGCAGGAACGACGTCCATATGGCCGGAGAGGATGTAGCCCGGCGTCTCCCTTGGACCGATCGTTACAAAGAGGTTCGACCGGTCGCCCTCGGGGCCGGCAATCTCCGTGGCGACAATACCGTGCCTTTGCAGGTAATGCCTGATCCACCCAACGATCTCACCGTTCGGCGTGCCGACGACCGAGGGAAAGCCGACCAACCTTTCGAGGATTTCAATTGCCTGCATGAGCTTCCTCGCATCGCGGGATATAGAATTGCACCGGCCCACTCGCGGTCAACGGCACGGGCGGCGGTCGGGATCTGGTCAATGACTGTAGGGACCCGCCCAGGCTTTATTTGCCGAAACTGCATCGGATTTGGACGATTGTTGTGTTTGCACGGGCTTCGCCAGTGAATTGTATCGCGCGATCCATCCTAATCTCGACGAAGGAACTTCCGGGCACAGCTTTCCCTATGGGGTGGCCGGACAACACCGCAGGAGGGCGGGAGTGAGTGCACTGACATCCGAATCCAGGTTGGTCGATAGTTTCGAGACGCGCATAACCGGGATCGACAGTGTCGACCTCGACAAACTGCATACGCTTTCGATGTCCGTCGCTTGGCCGCATCGCCGTGAAGACTGGCAATTCCTGCGCGAATTCGGCCAGGGCATTGCGGCCATCGATGAAATCGGGCGCATCCTCGGCTCCGCGATGTGGTTTCCCTATGATGACCGGTTCGCCACAATCGGTATGGTCATCACCTCGCCGCGCCTGCAGGCCAATGGCGCCGGGCAGTGGTTGATGGGCCACGCGCTCGACCAGGTCGCCGGACGAAATCTTGGGCTGAACGCGACGCGGGCGGCGCGACGCCTTTATCTGTCCTTGAATTTTGTTCGTGAGGCGCCTGTCTTTCAATGCCAGGGTGAAGCGATAGCGCCACCGGATGTGGACTTGCCGGCCGGTGCTGCAATACGGCCCGTGGAAGCTGAAGATCTGGAGGCGATCGCGGAACTGGATCGCGTGGCCTTCGGCACGGACCGCACGCCACTTCTGGCTCGGCTCATGACAAATTCGAAGGGCGTCCTGCTGGTCCGCGGCGGCCGGATCGAGGCCTTCTCGCTTTGCCGAAGGTTCGGGCGCGGCCATGTCGTCGGCCCGGTGGTGGCGGTCAGTGACGCAGACGCAATTGCCGTCGTCCATCCGCATGCGCTTGAGCATGCGGGGTCATTCCTGCGCCTCGATACGCGCGAGAAAGTCGGGATATTTGCCGATTTTCTCTCGCGCTGTGGCCTTGCTGTCTTTGACTTCGTGACAACCATGTCGCTGGGCGACCCTTGGCTTCCAAGTCCGGGAGGTCAGGTGGGGCATCGGCCGAAAACCTATGCGCTCGTCAGCCAGGCGCTCGGCTGACGGGAATTAAGCGCCGGGATAAATGGGCATGGCGGCCGAAGCCTTGATACGTTCGGCTTCGGGTCGGAAGGAACGATATTGCCACAGGCCTTCCGCCGTTTCCCGCCGGTATACGGTCTCGAGCCAGAACACCGTGTCATCGATCGGCAGGACAGGATGCCAGGCATACCACTCCGACCAGATCCTCTCTCGCCGCTCGATATTCATCGCCCCTCTCCCCATTCTTGAAGCGATCCGCTTCGAAAAATATTCAGCAGGAGAGAATTATATTACGAAACTATTCTGTCGCGAAGATCGTTTTTTGGCGCCGCGCGAAGTTGCTCAGCCAATTGTCTCACCGCCGCTTGCGCGGACAAGACGGCCGGATACTCAGCCAATCGAGCGTAGCCCAAGATAGGCGGCCAAGCTGACGGCAGAAAGGGCGATCGTCAGCCTCGGGCGGGCGTCGTCGAACATTGCCGCCAGCAAAAGGCAGAGCATCAGCACGACGGATTTGGCCCAGAGATTTTGGTCGGAAATGGTGAAGGCGACTGCCGCCAGAAAGACGGCGCTTGCGACGACCGTCACTGGAGCGGATTTCTCGGCGAGATCGCCGCCGGAAAAATACGGCAGAAGAAAACGCCGCATGCTGAGGCCTGAAGCGACGCTCAGAAGAAGGCAGGTCAAGACTAGGTGCAGCATATGGTCGGCGCCGGTCGTTCTACAGATCAGCATAGAGACGCAATCCCCATGCCAGCCGCAAAACGCCCGGTAGCCGGGACGATGCAGCGGTTTGCGTGGCTATTTCGGCGGCGTCTCGATCTTTTTTTCGGCAATCACTTGGCTGTCTGGCCTGCGGATGGCGCGGACATTTTTAATGAGAAGGTCGAGCCCGGGAGCCTTCACGCACGGCCCTGGTTCCGGTTTTTCGCCTATGTCTAAACCCGCTTGAGCTCGGGTGATGATTTTTATATAGAGAACAATGACTCGCTTTAATTCCGGAAAAGAGATTTTTCATTGGACCTTTCGTCGATCGAGATATTCCTCGCCGTTGCCAGCGATCGCAGCGTTACCAAGGCCGCAAAGGCAGTCGGGCGGGTGCCGTCGAACGTGACGACGCGCATCCAGCAACTGGAGGAGGACCTTGGCACTTGCCTGTTCAGCCGTGACGGCAAGAAGATGACGCTGACACGGGAAGGCGAAACCTTTCTCGTCTATGCCAACCGACTTGTGGCGCTGGCGCTCGAAGCGCGTCAGGCCGTGCGGCCTCTCGCTCCATCGGGAACATTGCGGGTCGGCACGATGGAGAGCACGGCGGCAAGCCGGCTGCCGGCGGCGTTGACGCAATTCAACCAGATGTGGCCCGATGTGTCGCTGCATCTGACGATGGGCGCGTCTCGCGATCTCGCCCGCGACGTTCTGGCCGATGCGCTGGATTGCGCGCTGATTGCCCGCCCACCAAAGACGATGCGCGAGGAGGATCTGGATTTCGATGCCGAACTCAAGGCGCTCGAGATGGAGACGGTCTTCGTCGAAGAATTGTTGATCGTGCTGCCATCCGGCCATCCCGCCATCAAATCCGCGGCCGACCTGCGTGTCGGATCGCTGGCAGCTTTGGAACCTGGCTGCACTTATCGCCGGATTGCCGAAAACTGGGCGCGAAAATCGAGCGACCTGCCGACGAGCGAGCTCGGCTCCTACCATGCGATCCTGGCGAGCGTTGCGACCGGGAATACGGCGGGCGTGATGCCAAGGTCCGTTCTCGATCTCATGCACTGGCCGACTGCCGTTCAGACCCATCAGCTCGGGCCGGTCGAAACGCTGCTGGTTCACCGCAAGGACGATTGCCCGAGCGCCTTCAGTGCCTTCCATGAGGTGCTTGGCGCAACCAAAGGCAGAGATGTCAGGCTGGCGGCGAACTAGCTCCTGCCTCTCCTCCTTCACCCCTCAGATTATCCTCACTCATCATTGGTCTTCGCATGCAGTTTCCCGTTTCACCGAAAGTGGGGCCGAGCCGTATCGGCCGCTTTCGCCTGTTTTCGCCGATCCTGGCCGGCGCGACGTTAAGAGAACGATTGATCGCCTGTTTCGGCGCGTTGCTGGGCATCGGTCTCACCGGTGTCATCAGCGGCTATCTGTTCGGCCAGGGGCCGCATCTTCCGCTGATCGTCGCGCCGATGGGGGCATCGGCGGTGCTGCTTTTCGCGGTGCCGGCAAGTCCGCTGGCGCAGCCGTGGGCGATCATCGGCGGCAACACAATTTCCGCCCTGATGGGCATCATTGCCGCCTATTTCATTCGTGATCCGATCATCGCCACGGGCGTCGGCGTTTCGCTGGCCATCGGCGCAATGTCGTTCACGCGATGCCTTCACCCGCCGGGAGGGGCTGCGGCACTGACCGCGGTGCTCGGCGGTCCTGTCGTCGCCGGTTGGGGGTTCCTCTTTCCCTTCGTGCCGGTCGCTTTGAACTCCTGCATTCTCGTCGGGCTCGGGCTGCTGTTCCACAAGCTTTCCAGACGGAACTATCCACACGTCGTTCCGAAGCCGGCGGAGAACACCCACCAGACGATCGATCCGCCATCCGCCGCGCGGGTGGGCTTTCGCGAGGAGGATGTCGATGCGGCCCTCGAGGCGCTCGACGAAACCTTCGATATCGATCGGGCAGACCTCGGAAGACTGCTGCAGCAGGTCGAACTGCAGGCGGCCATCCGATCAAACGACAAGATCAGCTGCGCCGATATCATGTCGCGTGACGTGATCGCCATCGGCGAGACGTCCGAGCCGGACGCCGCGCGACATCTTATTTTGAAGCATAATATCCGCACCCTGCCGGTGAAGGATCCGGAAGGCCGTCTGATCGGCACTGTCGGCTTGCGTGAATTGTTTGCGGGCGGCGATACGATTGCCCACGCGATCACCAAACCGGCGGTGGCAAGAGCTTCGGATGCTGCCCTGTCGCTGCTGCCCGTTCTGACGGACGGGCGCACCCATGCCGTCATCATTGTCGACGACGACCACCGGATCCTCGGCCTGATATCGCAGACCGACCTCTTGAGCGCCGTGGCGCGGCTGCTGCCGAACGACGGCGACACGATCGCGGCCGTGGCTTGAAACGTGCGGAGCGGCCCGGATTGCCGCCGGCCCGTCACGGCCGCCGAAGGCGACATGCCTTCGGCGTCAGCCCTTCCGATAGGATCTCGGCTATGACCTGAAACGGACGCTGGATGCGCTCGTCATCGATTTCGTGCGGCAATTACCGGCGTGTAGTCGGGCGTCCGTTCGTCTCAAACAGGCCGCGGGCCGCCTCGACCATCGACTGCAGATGATTGGGGTCGCGCACGCCCTGCCGGTAGAGCTCGATGACGATGCTCGCCATTCGTTCGGCTTCGTCGCTGTCTCTTGCCACTGCGTAATCGGCCCTGAGCTTGTCGAAGACGCGCTGGCAGGTTTCGAGATCGCGGGAGTCCAGCGGCACCTGCGATCGGTTTAGGATCGTTTGAACCATTTTCATTCCCTTGGAAATGGCTCGCTCGGCGTGTCCGGGCGAGCCTGCGACCCTGTCTTAAAAGTCCATACCGGCGCCGGCCGGCATGGCCGGAGGAGCATCCTTCTTCGGCTTCTCGGCGATCATCGCTTCCGTCGTCACCAGCAGACCGGCGATGGAGGATGCGTCCTGCAGCGCGGTGCGAACGACCTTTGCCGGATCGATGACGCCCTGCGCGTAGAGATCGCCGAATTCGCCGGTCTGAGCGTTCCAGCCGTAGGAAAATTCGCTCTTTTCCCGCAGTTTGCCGACAACGACCGAGCCTTCGGCGCCGGCGTTTTCAGCGATCTGGCGGGCCGGGGCCTCAAGCGCCCGGCGGACGATGTCGACGCCGACCCGCTGGTCGTCATTGGCGGTCTTGACATTGTCGAGCGCCTTGACCGCGCGCAGCAGCGCCACGCCGCCACCGGGCAGGATGCCTTCCTCGACCGCTGCCCTTGTTGCATGCAGCGCGTCGTCGACGCGATCCTTCTTCTCCTTCACCTCGACCTCCGTCGAGCCGCCGACGCGGATGACGGCTACACCGCCGGCGAGCTTGGCAAGACGTTCCTGCAGCTTCTCGCGATCGTAGTCGGAGGTGGTTTCTTCGATCTGGGCCTTGATCTGGGCGATGCGGCCCGAAATCTCCTCCTTCGAACCGACGCCGTCGATGATGGTGGTGTTTTCCTTCTCGACCGTGATCTTCTTTGCCCGGCCGAGCATATTGAGCGTCACATTCTCAAGCTTGATGCCAAGATCTTCGGAGATGACGGTGCCGGCGGTGAGGATGGCGATGTCTTCCAACATGGCCTTGCGGCGGTCGCCGAAGCCAGGCGCCTTGACGGCAGCGATCTTCAGGCCGCCGCGCAGCTTGTTGACGACGAGTGTTGCCAGCGCTTCGCCTTCGACGTCTTCAGCGATAATGAGGAGCGGCTTGCCGGACTGAACGACGGCTTCGAGGATCGGCAGCATCGACTGCAGGTTCGACAGCTTCTTCTCGTGAATGAGGATATAGGGATCCTCGAATTCGACCCGCATCTTGTCGGCATTGGTGACGAAATAGGGGCTGAGATAACCGCGGTCGAACTGCATGCCTTCGACGACTTCGAGTTCGGTTTCGGCGGTCTTGGCTTCTTCAACGGTGATGACACCGTCATTGCCGACCTTTTGCACGGCCTCCGCCAGGAAGCGGCCGATTTCGGCATCGCCATTGGCGGAGATCGTTCCGACTTGGGCAATTTCGGCATTATTGGATATCTTGCGGGCGTTGGCCTTCAGTTCTTCGACGATAGCGCTGACGGCGAGGTCGATGCCGCGCTTCAGGTCCATCGGGTTCATGCCTGACGTCACGGCCTTGGCGCCCTCCTTGACGATTGCCTGGGCAAGAACGGTGGCGGTCGTGGTGCCGTCGCCGGCGATGTCGCTGGTCTTCGAAGCGACTTCGCGGACCATCTGCGCGCCCATGTTCTCGAACTTGTCTTCGAGCTCGACTTCCTTGGCAACCGAGACGCCGTCCTTGGTGATGCGTGGCGCGCCGAACGACTTGTCGATGACGACGTTACGGCCTTTTGGTCCGAGGGTCACTTTCACGGCATTGGCCAGGATATCGACGCCACGCAGCATTTTTTCGCGGGCTTCGACGCTGAATTTGACTTCTTTAGCAGCCATGTCCTCACTCCTTCATCGGCAGCTAGCGCATGTCGCCAAGTGTACAGCGGTTTTGCGAGAACGACATGCGTTGAAATTAAGATCTGAAGCGCGAGAAGCGAATCTCAGAGATCGCAACGCGCTTTAGCGTTGACTTCCGACGTGATGGACTCAGGCGGCCTCTTTCCGCTCGGCCTGAGCTTCGATGATACCCATCACATCGCTTTCCTTCATGATCAGCAGGTCCTCGCCGCCGATCTTGATCTCCGTGCCGGACCACTTGCCGAACAGGATGCGATCGCCGACCCTGACGTCCAGCGCCTCGATCTGGCCGGCATCGTTGCGGGCGCCGGGGCCGACGGCGATGACTTCGCCTTCCTGCGGCTTTTCCTTGGCGGTGTCGGGAATGATGATGCCGCCCTTGGTCTTTTCCTCGGAAGCGACGCGGCGGACGAGAATGCGGTCATGAAGCGGTCGGAACGACATGTCTTCCTCCATAGACGAATAATGACGCCGGTGTTAGCGCTCGCCGGACCGGATTGACGAGATCCGGGCGGGCGCAAAGTCGCGCGCCTTGCGCGAATGATCTGGTTCGAGGGTTTTTCGATTTCAAGAGGCGCAGGAGAAAAATTAGCACTCTCTATCGACGACTGCTAATAGCTCTCCCGGGAACAGAAGGCCGGCTCCGGCGTTCGACATAATGACGATGGTCGTTCCCTCGTCTCGAAGGCGAGTTCAAACTGCACATGGCTTGAATCCGGATGTCGGCGTTCCTAGCTCTCAGGCGATCGAGGCTCGATGAGCTCGATCACCGTCCCACGTCTTTAGGAGTGAGTGACATGGAAGAGAAGACCAATATAATCAAAGACCTCAGTATCGAGGAACGCGAGGAGATCTTCGTCGATATCGCTCGCACGCTGGAGGATACGGCGCGTGAGGCTCTTGTCGAAGGCAATACGCACTTCGCCGTGCTCTCAAACAACATGGCCGAAGCAATTCGCGTCAATGCCGACGAACTCGCCCGCGACGATCCCGAGAATGCTGAGCGCGTGTTGCTCCAGGCAACCGCGATGATCACGCAGTTCGAGGCCGTCCACCCCTATCGCATGGTGAGCATGGCCGTTCACTGATTGCCGGCAGCACGGCCTGGCTCGACCGCCCGCTCGAATCAGTCGCCAGTAATGCGGAACTCTCGCGGCCGGCGGAGGTTATTGGATCACAGCATCGAAAGGTGATCCATGACCACTTCCCCAACCAACATGTCACCCGAGAGCGGAACCGACGACGCGCGGTCCTTCGACACGCCGCAAGCCGAGGCCGATCGCCAGGCGGCATCGGAGGCCGCCCGGCGCAACGTCCGTTCGACGCTGGATCGCGATGGGGGCAATGAGACCCCAAGCCTGAAACTGGCGAAGGAGTATCTGAGCCTGGGTGGGCGCCGCCGGTCCAAGATCGATGACAACATTACCAATGTTCGCCAATGGGATGAGGATCCCCCGGCGGCCGAACGCTTCTGGAAAGAGCGGGTGGAAACGCTTTCAAAGGATGAGCGCAAGCAGGTGGAAGATTTTCTTCCCACCATCAACACGCCTTGAAAGACAGCCGGCGGCTCGTTGTCGCACGATGTGTCCGAACGCTCCGAAGGAGGAGCATGCATGAGATCAATCCGGCAATGCAGGAATGCATCGAGAATTGCTTGCGCTGCTGCGGCGTTTGTCTTCGCACGGCCATGAACCGCTGCCTCGAGGCAGGTGGAAAACATACGGAACCGCGCATCTCAGGTCGATGATAGCCTGGGTCGAAACTGGAGAAGATCATGGCCATAGACAAACACGAGCAGATACGGCGGCGCGCCTATGAAATCTGGGAAGCCGAAGGCCGCCCTGAAGGTTCGGACCTGCGCCATTGGATGCAAGCTTGCGACGAGCTGGCCGGCGAAGACGAGCACGAGACGCTGCAAGATCTTCTCGATCAAGACGACAGAGATGATGCGGCCTTGCTTCAAGGAGCCGGGGAAAGCGGTGATCTCGATCCGCCGCGAGCCGGCCTTGCTCAAGTTGCGGGCGCGACGACGCCCGATATCGAGATAACAACGGGGGAGAAGCCTTCCCGGCGAAAAATCAGACGGACCGAAGGACCGTAACCGCCATGCAGCATCTCGACCATGCCATGCAAATCGCCTTAGAGGCGCATGAGGGGCAGGTGGACAAGACCGGCCGGCCATTCTTCGAGCATTGCCAGCGGATCGCGCTTCTCGTGTCGGGCGACGATGCGCGAACGGTCGCCTATCTTCACGATGTCGCCGAAAAAGGCAGCGGCTGGACGCTCGACAGGTTAAGGGAGGAAGGCTTCCCGTCGGCGATCATCTCCGCGGTGGATGCCTTGACGCGGCGGCCCGAGGAGCCTGATGACGAATTCGTCAGACGCGCCGCATCGAATCCGCTGGCCCTGCCAGTCAAACAGGCCGACCTTGAAGACAATCTCCGACAGGCCGAACAAGCCGGCAAGAAAACCGAAAAATACCAGCGCGGTCTGGATCTCCTGCACGACATCCGGAACGAACGCTAGGTCTGTTGGGGCGGCGCCGGCGAAATCTCGAAGAATGTACCTGCCGCGCGTCCTCATGCATTACTTGATATTTTTCCGCATCGCCTGCAACCATTCTTCAACCATAGAACGCGGAGCACCCTGATGCCGACCTGAGGTGAGGGGCGTGTTAACCGGTACGACTTATAGTCGCGTCCACGTGGATGAACGGGGGAACGGTCGTGTCCGGCGAACTGCACACAATCTTGGCAATGGATGGCACGTTGGCAGGCCTGCATGGTGTCGGCGACGCCCTTGAGCGACATGGTATCGTGCTGCGCGTTCACCTCGACCGAGCTGCGTTTCATGATTGCGCCGCCAAACGACCGCTGCCGGCGCTCGTTCTGCTGGACGCCCTGTCGCCGGAGGGAGGTGGTCTCGAAGACTGCCGGCGTCTCAAGGCAAACCCGATAACGTGTGATATTCCAGTCATCATCGTGGCCTCGCCGCAGGACGAGGAGAGCCGGATCGGAGGGCTTGCCGCCGGTGCGGTCGATTGCGTTTCCAATCTTGTCTCCGCCGCGGAGCTCGTCGCCCGCATTCAGCGACATATAGAGCTCGGCGCAGTCCACGCGCGCCTGCAGCGGCGCAACGAGCAACTCGATACGGCGCTTGCCAGCATGGGACAAGGCGTCTGCCTGTTCGACGAGGCCGGCCGGCTGCTGCTTTCAAACAACCGTTATGCCGAAGTCTACGGACTTGATCCCTCCGTCATCCATCCGGGACAGTCACTCGAAGACATCCTCAACCTGAGACAGGGGGTAGGCGCCGTCCCCGCCACCTCGACCTCGGAATATCTCGCCTGGGCCGAAGCGACCAACAGGGGTGATACGCCCCGAGACTGGATCAAGGAACTCAAGTCGGGCCAGATCATCCGCGGCTATCATCAGCGCACGTCGGACGGCGGCTGGGTATCGACCCATGAGGACATCACGCAGGCCTGGCAGGCTGAAAAGGCCCTTGCGAAGGCGCATGTCCAGGCAGAACGCGCCGAGCAGGAGGCGCGGGCGGCGCATGCACGTCTTCTGGCGGCTTTCGAAGTCGTCCCGGAAGGTCTCGTCTTGTTCGACGAGGAAGACCGCTTTGTCCTGTGGAACCAGAGATATGAGCAGCTTTACGCCGAAAGCGGCGATATGCTCGTGAACGGCATGCGCTTCGAAGACCGCCTGCGTGCAGGCCTCGAACGCGGCCAATATCCGGAAGCGGTCGGGCGCGAAGAGGAATGGCTGGCGGAGAGGCTGGCCCATCATGCAAAGCCCACCAGCAAACACGAGCAGCGCCTACCCGGAAATCGCTGGATTCGGATCGAAGAACGCCAGATCTCCGAAGGCGGTAGCGTCGGCATACGTGTCGACATCACCGACCTCAAGATGCAGGAGGCGTCGTTCAGGCTGCTGTTCGAAGGTAACCCGATGCCGATGTGGGTTTACGATCATGAAACGTTGAGATTTCTCCACGTAAACCAAGCCGCCATCGATCATTACGGTTATCGTTTGGAGCAATTCCTGACGATGCGACTATCCGACATCGAGGCGCAGGAACCCAACCCGCCGCAGGCCGTCGCTTTCGATGTCGAGGATAATGCCTCGTCCCGCTTTTCCCGGCATTTCAAGGGAGATGGAACGGCTATCGAGGTCACCGTCTATTCCACCTGCTTGAACTACAAGGGCAAGGCGGCATCGCTGATGGCTGTCGTCGACGTCACCGAGGCCAAGCGCGCCGAAAAGGCATTGCTGCAGCACCGTGACACGCTTGAAGAGATGGTGCGCTCCCGCACGGTCGAACTGGCGCGGCAGACAGAAGAGCTCGAACGAATGCTCGAACAGGAAAAGCAGATCAACGAGTTGCAGCGGCAGTTCGTCTCGATGGCATCGCATGAGTTCCGCACCCCGCTTGCGGTGATCGACGGCGCGGCGCAACGGCTCATTCGGCGCAAAGAAGCAGCGACGCCGGAGTTTCTTTGCGAAAAAGCCGATCAGATCCGCAGCTCGGTTTCGCGCATGCTCGAACTGATGGAAAGTATCCTTGCTGCCGGACGGTTGGACCACGGCAGGATCACCATCGTGCATAAGCCGTGCTCGATTGCCGAAATCATCGAAGTCTGTGGCGCCCGCCAGGAGAGCATCCGGCGCACCCACCGCTTTCTGCTTGACCTCGATCGGCTTCCTCCGGCCATTTATGGGGATCATCCTGCGCTCGACCAGGTCTTCAGCAATCTCTTCTCGAACGCCGTGAAATACGCACCGGATTCGCCGAACGTCCACGTTACCGGATGGCAGGAAGGGGACAGCGTTTGCATCACCGTCCGCGACGAAGGCATCGGCATCGACGCCGATGACCTCCCGAAGATGTTCCAGCGTTATTTCCGCGCCAGAAGTTCCACGGGCATTGCCGGCACCGGCATCGGCCTCAATCTCGTCAAGCAGATCATCGAACTTCACGGGGGATCGATAGAAGTGGCAAGCAGCCGCGGAAACGGCACGACGTTTACGCTGCGGATTCCGATCGGCGCGGAGCTGCCAGACCAGTTGCGTGTCGCTGCCGGATAGGCAGGCGGCATCTTCTCCGAGCGGCGGCTGCCTTCGCTGTTGGTCGCATTGTTGAGTGCGCTCGCCGCTGGGGAGATGGAGGTTCAGAATGATCGATCGCCAACCCTTCGATCTCAAGGCCTATGTGCGTGACACTGCGGCGAGGCCATGCTTTATCTGCGGCTTGATCGAGAATGATCCGGCTTGTTTTCATCATCGTATTTTCGAAGACGATGAGACGATTATCTTCCTGAGCAAATATCCGACACTGCCCGGTTATTGCCTTGTCTGCCCGAGGGAGCATCGGGAGGATTTGGCGCAAGACATGTCGACAGATGAGTATCTTCGACTGCAGGAGAAGGTGCACGTTTTGTCTCGGGCGCTGAAACGCGTCTTCGACGCCGAACGAATTTACGTGCTTTCGCTCGGCAGCCAGCAGGCCAACAGCCACTTACATTTTCATGTCGTTCCTTTGCCTGGAGGCGTGCCTCTTGAGAAGCAGCAATACCATGCGTTGATGGCGGAACATGGCGTTCTGCAGATGCCCGATAACGAGATGGCGGAGCTGGCGCGGCGGATTGCTGAAGCCTATCGTGTCGAGCTGAGCCCGTCATGATTGGCGACGGGTGGTCTGCCATCAACGCGTATGGAAAGTAGCCGCACGGCGCCCGCCTCACCAAGCTATGTCAGAAGAGCGAATGCCGGCACCCGAACGCCCTTTTCGCGGAAGTGCCGCTCCACTTCATCAAGATCCGGGCAGGCCGGCGGGTGCTCCAGTGCCTGTGCCCAATTCTCCTGAACAGGCAGAGCCAGTGCCGCGGTGACCAGCAGGGCGGTTCCCGGGCCGATTTCGCCGCGCAGCTGCGGCAGCAGGGTCTTGGCGTGGATGAGATTGGTGTTCGGGATCGGGCTCATCGCGTGGCCGGCCCTGGGCTTCGGCGATAGGTCGACGATCGAGCTGACATCGGTCTGACCGTACCAGACGGCGCGGCCTTCTGCCTGTTCGGATCGGTCGGCGTTGAAATCGGCGCGTTCGATCGCAAAGCCGCCCTCGATGGTGCTGAGCGAACGCGGCGTGGCGATGCGGTGAATGCGGATATGCCAGGGATTGGCGGGAAGTAGCCAGGTTTCGATGTTGACGTCGTTCCAGGGACGCCAGCGCGAGTAGAGCCGGTCGCCTGCGATCAGCGCCTCCTCCATGGTTTCGCGCATACGGAAATGAACGCCGTCGTCGGAAAGACCGAGCATGCCGTCGAAGCTTGCGGCCGAAAAATTCCGGTCGTCGGCCTCGATGTTGAAGGCGTAGCGGGTGGAATAGGCGAATTTCGAATATTTCTCGTTTGCGCCGCGCATCTTGTCGTGCTGCTGGCCGGAAGAGAGCACGACCACATTTCCCGGCGTGTGCATGGCGACCATGCCGGCCGACTTCAATGCCACCGGCTTGGGGAAATCCGGCTGCTGCGCCTCTTCGACGGTCCAGAACGGATGATCCCGGGGAAGGGCGAGCGGCAGGAAGAATTTCAGCGCCCAATAGGGCGAGCCAGGCGAATTGTAGCTCTCGCTCATCAGCAGGTTCGGATAGCCGTAGCCGATGGAGAGCACGCCGTCGCGATCGGCGATCGGCATCGCCGACCACCAGCGGATATGGCGCATATAATAGCCCTTGATCTCCGCCCAAGGCAGCGCTTCCACCCCGGCGAAGGCGAGCGCGCCCCAGAAGCCGCCGGCCGCGAAGCGGTAGGTCTGGCTGCGGCCGAAGGCGAGTGCTGCGCCATCAGGGCCGAACCAGTGGCGGATATCCCCGGCGAAGATCTCGGCGCGATTGCGGAACCGGTTCTTTCGCGCCTCGTCGCCGCACGCCAGTACCGTGTAGATCAGGCCATAGAAATGCACGGCGAAGGGAATGTAGTGGTCGACCCGCCGCACCGGCCCGTCGCGATACCAGCCTTCGCCGATGTCGAAAGCTTCCAGTTCATCGAGATAGGCGGCGGTTTTCGCCATGTCGAACGCGACACCGACGCGCTCCAGTCCAAGATCGATCAGGACGCGGAAGAATTTCCAGTTGTTGTCGATGAATTCCAGTTCGCGCGCGGCAAGAAGATAGGCGGCGACGGTTCTTTTCTCGCCATCGCTCAGCGGTTCCCAGATGTGTTCGGGCACCAGCGCCAGCGCAAAGCCGACGGCGGCGAGCTCGACCAGCCGCTGATTGCGGTCGGCCAGATCGCCCCAATATTCGGGATGCGCAGGATTGGTCCCATTCGCCAGTCCGCGCCGATAGAGATTCCAATGCGGGAAGTGGCCGCCGCCTGCAGCGAGCGGAACGATGCCCCAGAGCGGGCGTGCAAATCCTTCGAGATCCGCTGCCGCCCGGTCGAAAATCGCGCCGGTAGCGCTAAGGCGCACACGGGCGCCGCCTTCGGAGAAATAGGGCAGCAGCGGTCTGAAGAGATCGATGACGGCCTTGGCCAGATCGTCGCGTGTCTTAAGCGGGTTGCCGGAAAGCGGATTGGCCTTGGTGGGATCGTAGATCATCGTCAGTCCGAATTTTTAAAACAGAACCGGCCGCAGGCGAAATGCTCACCCGCGGCCGCGATGTCGTATGGCGCTTACTTGATGGCCTTCACGCCTTCAGTCATTTCTTTCAAGCCGTCGTCGACGGAGGTGTTATCGGTCATGATCGCGTCATGGGCGCGGTTCAGGACGACCTCAATTTTAGCGGCGTTCGGATTGACCGCCATCTCCAGGTAGGTCTTCGACGGTATCAGCGCTTCCTTGCTGGCCGCGTCCTCAGGGAAACCAGGCGTCGCCGCGATCTTTGCACTGACGTCAGCGGTCTTGAGCGCCGGGAAGGTGCCTGTCGAGGCGATAACGGCCGCCCCTTCCGAGCCGGTGACGAACTTGATGAAGTCGAGCGCAGCTTCTTTGTGAGTGGAATTGGCGTTGACCGCCAGACCTGAGATCTGCGCAGCCGTCGTGCCGGCGGCCACGCCGTCCGGATGCGGGAACTTCACGATGCCCCAGTTCTTGCTCTTCGATTCACCGGATTTCACCTTGGTGATCTGGGTGCCGACGAACCAGGTTCCCATCGGCAGCATGCCGATCGTGCCGTTGAAGAAGAGCGCCGAGTAATGCGTGTTCGACGTCTTCAGGAAGGCGTAGGAGGGAATGGCGCCGTCCTTTTGCAGGGTGAGCGCTCGCTCGTACCACGGCTTCAGGAAAGCATAATCGCCATCGACGAGCGTGTGTTTTCCGTCGAGGATGCCGGGCAACTGGACGGTGGAGCGCCAGGTATGCAGCAGCGCGCCATAGGTCTTGTTGGTGCCCATGCCGCCGGCAAGCTTCTCGGCCGTTGCATCGAACTGCGCCCAGGTCATGTCATTGGTGGGATAGGGAACGCCGGCCTTATCGAAGATGTCCTTGTTGTAATAGACGATCCAGAAGTCCGATCGGAACGGAATGGAATAGATCTTGCCGTCTATCGTCAGTTCCTCGATCAGGCCGCCATAGGGCGCCGGATCGATCTTCTGATCCTTCATGAAGCCGCTGAGATCGGCGATGTTGCCGGCGCGCACCAGGTTGGTGTAGCCGGGCACGTCCTTGACGGTGACGATGTCGATGTCCTTCGAGCCGCCGGTCAACTGCGTCGAAATCATCTGCTGGTAGTCCTGCGAGCCGAGGTCCATCGGCTCGAACTTCACATTGGGGTGCTTGGCCTGATAGGCCTCGATCAGCGGCTTGTAATAGGCTGTCTTGTCCCAGTCCCACAAAGCCCATTTCAGCGTTACGGCGTCTTGTGCAAGTGCGGCGCCGGCCGTTGTTGCGGCCAAGGTGAAACCCGCTACGGCGAGTTTCACCGTCCTCCCGAATTTATCCAAATACATTTCTGTTCTCCTTCCCTGGATCGTCTCTGGATCGACTGTTTTATGATGCGTTTGGTGCATGCGGTTTACGGTGCGGCTGCGATGTCTCCGGCTGGTCCAGAACCATCACCGCCGCCCGATGGACGCCGAATGCGACGGCGAACATTCCGAGTGAAAAATTGAAGATCGCCGGCATGAACACGGAAACCGGATAGAAGAGGATATGCGCCAGCCACAGGGCAGCGTTGAAGGCCAGTGCCACGATCGCCGGAAGCGGACGGACGACGGAAGCGAGCGCGGCGAGACGAAGGAGCCGCAGAGCCGGCAGGTCGCGCATCACCATCAGCACGATGAGATGGCAGGCAGTGACCGCAAGGAAGGCGGTGGCGACAAGTGCCACGGCGAGCGGGGCGGCAAGAATCAAGTTGTCCCGCGCTCCGACGCCATAGGTGAGGATCACATAGATGCAGATGGCAAAGGCCGCGGCCAGCGCCAGACCCCAGGCGGTGGCGCGCCAGAAATAATGCAGGAACGCTTCCGTGAAATCCCTGAGGAGATAGGTGTTGCGATCCTCCACCAAAGCCACCGAAACCCGCGCCATGGCGGCGAGTGCCGCCGGCAGCGTCACGACGAGGAGCGAGGCCAGGAGGAACAGGATGTTGAGCTTGACCATCTCCCACCATTCGCGGACGAGCGTCTCGATGAACAGGGCAAGGCCGGTCTTCGCAGGCGCATCCTTCGGAATGCCCGGCCCCTCCTTCGTCCACATGTCCCGCAGCCACTGCATCGCCGTCTCCCGCTGGCCTCAGTAAAGAATCGAGCGTTCGGTTTCCTTGTCGAACAGCTGGGCATTGCTCATATCCGCCATCAGCGTCGCCGCGTCGCCAATCGCAGGCCGGAAGCGCGGCGATACGCGAGCGATGAGATTGCGCCCGCCGGCGACCATGTTCAGATGCACTTCCGAGCCCATCGGTTCGGCCAATTCCACCACCGCCTTGAGCGGTGCCAGGTTCTCGGGCGGAATGTCGGCCGGCGGCAGTTCGTGGAAGTTCTCCGGACGGATACCGAGCACCAGCTCGCGGCCCTCGTAAGGGGCGATCCTGCCCTTGTCGAAATGATCGGGCAGCGGCAGTTCCCGTCCGTCGAAGACGGCGATGAAGCCGTCGCCCCGGCGCTGAATGGCCGAGGGCAGCATGTTCATCTGCGGCGCGCCGATGAAGCCGGCGACGAACATGTTGACGGGACGGTCGTAAAGGTTCTGCGGCGTATCGACCTGCTGGATGTGCCCGTCCTTCATGACGACGATCCGGTCCGCCATGGTCATGGCTTCCACCTGGTCGTGGGTGACATAGATGAAGGTGGCGTCGAGGCGCTTGTGCAGCTTGGTGATTTCCGAGCGCATCGTCCCGCGCAGCTTGGCGTCGAGGTTGGAAAGCGGCTCGTCGAGCAGGAAAACGGCGGGATTGCGCACCATGGCGCGGCCGAGCGCCACGCGCTGGCGCTGCCCGCCCGAAAGCGCCTTCGGCTTGCGGTTCAGGAGATGGGTGATGTCAAGGATCTTGGCGGCATCCTGGACCTGCTTGTCGATGAAATCGCGCGAAACCTTCCGCAGCTGCAGGCCGAAAGCCATGTTCTTGTAGACGGTCATATGCGGGTATAGCGCATAGTTCTGGAAGACCATGGCGATGTCGCGGTCTTTGGAAGGGACATCGTTCATGACGTCGCCGCCGATCCGGAGTTCGCCGCCGGAGATTTCCTCGAGGCCGGCGATCATTCTCAGCGTCGTCGATTTGCCGCAGCCGGAGGGGCCGACCAGGATGATGAATTCCTTATCGGCGATCTCAAGATCGATGTCATGGACGACGGTGAGCGCGCCGTAGGATTTGTTCAGCTCTTTAAGGGAAATGCTGGCCATCGGATTCTCCTCACCTCACCAGTAGGAAGACCAGCGGCGCGACAGGCGCGTCAAAGCTTCCATGTAATAATAATCTCCCCAGGAGACGCATTCATCGACGCCCTCGCCGCGGCAGGTGTTGAAGGGCGATTTCTTCGAATAGGTGGCGTGCAGCACCAGGCCGTTTGAAACCGCGGGGTCCTTGACCGCATAGTGATCGGCAAGGCTCTTCATCATGCGCCGCGCCAGCGTGCGGTAGCGCTCGGCGGCTTCAGGTTCGACGAGCTCGGCCATTTCAAGCAGGCCACAGGCCGTGATCGAGGCTGATGAACTGTCGCGCGGCTCGCCATCGCCATCCGAAAAGACGAGATCCCAATAGGGCACCATGTCGGCCGGCAGCCGGTTGAGGTAGAAGGCGAGCAGCCGGTCGAAGGTCTGGCGATATTCCTCGATCCGCTCGTAGCGGTAGGAGACCGCCATGCCAGCGATGCCCCAGGCCTGCCCGCGCGCCCAGGCGCTGTCGTCCCGGTAGCCCTGCTTGGTGGCGCCGCGCACCGGCGCGCCGGTGACCGGGTCCATGTAGAAAGTGTGATAGGTGGAATCGTCGGGACGCACCGAGTTGGCGAGCGTGGTGCGAGCATGGGTGAGCGCGATCTCACGGTATTTCGGATCGCCCGTCTCGCTGCTGGCCCAGTAGAGAAGCGGCAGGTTCAACAGGCAATCGATGATGTAGCGGTATTCCTCCGGCCTGCCCTTGCGGCCCCAGGCCTGGATGAACTGGCCGATCGGCTGGAAGCGCTCGATCAGCTGGTCGGCGGCCAGGATCGCGGCCTTGCGGCCGTCCTCGTCCCCGACGAGCTTCCAGGCGGCGATGCAGGAGGGCGAATAGAGAAAGCCCATGTCGTGATGATCGGTCTCGATGCGGTTGACGATCCGATGCAGGAAGGACTGGACCTGGATCTGCGCGGCATGCCGGAACACAGGATCGCCGCTATGCTCGAAGGCGAGCCACAGCTCGCCCGGCCAGAAGCCGGCGGTCCATTGGTCGTTGGCGACGGCGGGATAGAAATTATTGACGCTCGAATGGTTCTGCGCGGCGTAGGTGAATATGGGAAGATTGCGCCGGACCTGCTCGACGGCAAGATCGAGCGCGGTATTCACTTCCTTATCAGTGATCGGCTGCGGGGCGACTGTTGAAACGGCATTCATGGCTTTACCCCTTCAGTCCCGTCGAGGCGATGCCTTCGACAAAGAAGCGCTGCAGCGCGAGGAAGACGACGAGAACGGGAATGAGGGCGACGACGGAGGCCGCCATGATCAGCCCGTATTCGGCCGAATATTGCGAGATGAACATGCGCAGGCCGATCTGGACGGTCTTCAGTTCGGTCTTGGTGAGATAGATCATCGGCCCGAGAAAATCGTTCCAGGTGCTGACGAAGGTGAAGATCGTCAGCGTCGAGAGGGCGGGCTTCGACAGCGGCAGCATGATGCGCGCCCAGATCTGATATTCGTTCATGCCGTCGATGCGGGCCGCCTCGCAAAGTTCGGTCGGGATCGACATGTAGAACTGCCGCATCAGGAAGACGCCGAAGGCGGTGAAGGCCTGCAGGCAGATCAGCGCCAGATGCGTGTTGTTGAGGCCGAACTCGCGCATCAGCAGGAATTGCGGCACCATATAGACCTGCCAAGGCATGGCGATGGTGGCGATATAGCCGAGGAACAGCGTGTTCTTGTAGGGGAAATTCAGCTTGGCGAAGGCGTAGGCCGCAAAGCTTGAAGTCAGAAGCTGCAGCAGCGTGACGATGATCGTCAGCTTCGAGGTGTTGTAAATGAAGAGCGCAAGCGGGATCTTCGTCCAGATGTCGACGTAGTTCTGCCATTGCGGCTGTGACGGTATCCACTCGATCGGGAAGGCGAAGACGTCGCGGCTGAGCTTCAGGGATGCCGAAAGCATCCAGGCGAAGGGCATCAGCATGACAATCGTCACCGTGACAATGATGGCATAGAGCAAGACCGTTTTGGCGGTCACCTTGCGTCCCGCGATCCTCATGCCTCGTCCTCCCGCTGGCGGCGGAACTGGAAGACGGTGACGGCGAGCACGAGGAAGAACAGAACGAGTGCCACCATGCTGGAATAGCCGAGATCCCAGGAAATGAAAGCCTCGTTATAGATGTGGTAGACGAGAACCAGCGTCGAGGTGCCGGGGCCGCCCTGGGTGATCATGTAGATCTGGTCGAACACCTTGAAGGACTGGATCGTCAGCATGACGGTGACGAAGAAGGTCGTCGGCCCGAGCTGCGGCACGGTGACATGGATGAATTTCTGCCAGGAATTGGCGCCGTCGAGATCGGCTGCCTCATAGAGTTCGGCATTGATCCCCTGCAGCCCGGCCAGATAGATGACCATGTAATAGCCCATGTTCTTCCAGATGCCGAAGAGGATCACAGTGACCATCGCCCAATGGCGGTCGGCCGCCCATCCCGGCATGTTTTTCGGATCGAGGCCGAGCGTATAGAGGATCATGTTCACCGGCCCCATCTCGGGGTTGAAGATCATGTTCCACACGACCGCGACGGCGACCAGCGAGGCGACGTAGGGAAAGAACATCGCGGTGCGGAAGAACTCGCGGCCTACGATCTTCTGGTTGAGGAGAACGGCGAGGCCGAGCGCGCAGAGCAATGTCGCCGGCACCGAGGCGACCGTGTAGATGATCGTATTCCAGAAGGCTGCGATGAAAGCCTTGTCCTCGAAGAGCCGCCAGAAATTGTCGAGCCCCGCGAAGGTGATCGCGTTCGAGCCGTCCCAATGCATGAAAGCAAGCGCGAAAGCGAAGAGGATCGGCCCGAGCGTGAAGACGGCGAAGCCGAGGAAATTCGGCGCGATGAAAGAGTAAGCGACGAGCGCGCTGCGGATCTTGCGCTGCCGCTTGGACAGGACCGCCACCTTCCGGTCAGAAGTTGCCGGGGCGCCATCCGTTGCGATGATCGAATTCGATATGGACACCGATGCTTTCCTCCTGCGCGGATCTTCTGCGGCTGACGGCTTGTGGATTCCTCTGCCGGCCGCTGCCATTCTCCCCTCGACCAACGGCATAACACATATCTGGCACTGGTCAAACAAGTTCTGAATAGATCATACAAATTTTATAGCGGACGCTGGAAACATATGATAGGTGAGCATGGAAGGCCACACGCTCGTGGCGGCATTTTCAGCGTAGTGAGGAACATGTTCAGCGAGATTTCAGGAGGTCTGCCGGACAGCTTGGGCGACTTCACGCCCGGAGCGGTTTCTTCCGATCGCGGGAGATGGAGCGCGGTGCCGCAGGCGATGCGCGACGCGGTTATTCGCGATGCCGAAGCCACACTTGCGCGGGTCTGGCCTCTGATCACGGCTTCAGATTACCGCGAATACACGACGAGCGGCAATCGCTCGCGTTTTGAGGAGCTTTATTTCACCCGGCGGCGGATGCTCAATGATGTGGTGCTCGGCGAACTCGTCGAAGGCAATGGGCGGTTCCTGCCGAAGATCATTGACGGCATCTTCCTGATCGTGGAGGAGAGCGGCTGGCAGCTTCCGGCGCACAATGGCTATGAACGTGGTGGCCCGCGCCTGTCGCTTCCCGATAATTCGCAGCCCGTTGTCGACCTCTTCGCCGCCGAAACGGCAGCCCTGCTCGCAACGATCGTCGCCCTGCTGGGCAAGGCGCTCGACGGCGTCAGCCCTGAGATCACCACACGGGTGGCGCGCGAGATCGAGGGCCGCATTCTCTTGCCTTATCTCGGGCGGCACTTTTGGTGGATGGGCCGTGGCAATGAGAGGATGAACAACTGGACAGCCTGGATTACCCAGAACGTCCTGCTGGCGACCTTCTCGCTGAACACTGATCAGGCGACGCGCCGGGCGGTTGTCGAGAAGGCGCTCGGTAGCCTAGACGCTTTCCTCAAGGACTATGCCGAGGATGGAGCCTGTGAGGAGGGCGTAGTCTACTATCGTCACGCCGCCCTCTGCCTTCATGGCGCCTTGACGGTTCTGGACGCCGCGGCGCCGGGCCTTTTTGCCGGGATCTGGCAGCAGCCGAAGATCCGCAACATGGCCGAATATATCGCCAACATGCATGTGGCCGGCCGCTACTATTTCAACTTCGCGGATTCCTCCGCCGTCGTCGAGCCCTGCAGCGCACGGGAATATTTGTTCGGCAAAGCGGTTGGTTCGCAGATGCTGGCGGACTTCGCCGCAGCCGACAGGGCTGCCGTCGAACACCCGCATTTGCCCGAGGAATGGAACCTCTGGTATCGCGTGCAGGAACTGCTGGCCGGCCCGCAGATCCCGATCATCGAGCCGCATGCGCTGTCGCCCCGGGACATTTTTTATCCCGGCATCGGCCTGCTTGTCGCTCGCGACGATCGGTTCTCGCTTGCGGTCAAGGGCGGCAACAATGGCGAGGGCCATAATCACAACGACGTCGGCAGCGTGACCCTCTACAAGGACGGGCGCCCATTCCTGATCGATGTCGGCGTCGAGACCTACACGGCGAAGACCTTTTCGCCGCGGCGCTACGAGATCTGGACGATGCAGTCGGCCTATCACAACCTGCCGACATTCGACGGCGTCATGCAGTCCGCGGGCGAAGCTTTCGGCGCGCAGGACGTCGAAACGGAATTCGGTGAGAACCTGGCGCGCATATCTCTCGACATCGCTGGCGCCTATCCGGTGGAAGCGCAACTGCGCAGCTATCGGCGTGCCGTCTCCTTGATCCGCGGACGCCATGTCGAGATCGTCGATAGCTATGACGGCGACAAAGCGGCGGTTCTGTCGCTGATGACATGCCTGCCGCCGACGATCACCCGGGACAGGATCGATCTTGCCGATCTCGGCAGCATTTTTGTCGACGGCGCCGGGTCGATCGAAATCGACGAGATCGAGGTGAATGATCTCAGGCTGAAATCGGCCTGGCCGGAGAAGCTCTATCGCCTGCGCATTCCGCTTGCCGGAAAGCTCCTGAAATTACTGATAAATTAGATAGTTAGAGCCTGATGCTGTCAGAACTCTTCAGGCTCTGAGGAGGACGAACATGGAATTGACGCTGAAGATCGTGGATGCCGATGGGTCCGTATTGGCAAGCGCCACTGGGCAGGATGAGACGTTCCTGGTCTATCGCCAAAGCTATCGCGAGGGCGAGCAGGTGATTGTGGAAGTCTCCAGCCCCGGACATGTCTTTCTCGCGCTGGACAGTGCGATCCAGCCAAGCCTTGTCTATATGAAGCAATGCGCCTACGCGCTTGCGGTGCCTTTCGGCGACAAGCGCAAATCCTATTCCCCGAATGCGTTCAGTGGCGATATCCACCGGCTGTCCGTGCGCTGTGCGCGCCCCGAGGAGATCGCCCATCGGCGCAATCTTGCGCTCAACCCCTGGGACGATCACGCCAACCGGGCGCTATTTCCGCATGCGCGCGCCAATGTCGAAACCCGAGGCGAAGCGGTCTTTGCCGCCAGAAACGCCATCGACGGCGAAAAGGCCAATGACGATCATGGCTTCTGGCCCTATACGAGCTGGGGCATCAATCGCGATCCGCAAGCGGCGCTGACGGTGGAGTTCGGCAGGCCGGTCCGCGTCGACGAAATTGTCTTCTACCTTCGCGCGGACTTCCCGCATGATTCCTGGTGGGAAGAGGTGAGCGTCACCTTCTCGAGCGGCAAGACCTCTCGTTTCCCGCTGGTCAAATCCGGTGCCGCCCAGGGCTTTTCCATCGAGCCCTGCATCATCGAATGGATCGAGCTGCATGGCCTCATCAAGGCTGAGGACATCTCACCCTTTCCGGCGCTGACGCAGATCGAGATCTGGGGTACGGATGTAGCCGGCGCTGCAACCCCCGGCGTCGAAAATGAGGTCGGGCGCGCGCCCCTTCCTCTTACTCTATGAGCCCACGGCCGGCTTCGTCCGGGCTGCGCTCGGCGGGCTGTCATGCAGGCGGTTCCAGGCGCGGCGCAGTTGCCGGGCGGAGCCGAAGCCGGCGCGCATTGCCACGGCCTCCATATCCAGCCTTGAGCCGGCGAGCATCTCGCGGGCTAGCGCCACGCGCATGCGGTTGACGAAATCCGTGACGCTCATGCCGGTGTGTTCGTTGAACAGCCGTGAGAGGTTTCGCGGGCTGGCGCCGCTGAGGCGCGCGAGCGAGGCGACCGACCAGTCGCGGGAAGGATCGGCGGCGACTGCATCCTGGGCGCGATGGATGGCCGGGTGGATATGGTTGCGGCCTTCGAGCCAGGGCGAAAGCTGCGGATCCGAGCCGCCGCGCCTGAGATAGACGACGAGATATCGCGCCACCGCAAGCGCGCAGGCATGTCCCGCCGCTTCGGCAACGATATGCAGCATGAGGTCGATGCCGGCGGTGATGCCGGCGCTCGTGAGGCGCTCCCCATCCTCGACGTAGAGCCGATTGTCCCGGATGCGCGCGGTGGGCGCGAGCCTTGCCAGGTCCTCCATGCAGCCGTGATGGGTGGTGCATTCGCGGCCATCGAGCATTCCGGCCTCGGCCGCGAGCAAGGCGCCCGAGCAGATCGAGGCCAGCCGAACCCCCGGGCGAATGGCCCGCTTCAGCCAGGCGACGATCGCGGCCTGGGCGGCGCGCTCCTCTTCGTCCCACGGACGGTTGTTCTCAATCGGCGCGTCGGCGCTGCCGGCGATGACGACGAGCGCCTGATCGGGCAAGCGCTCCGGCAAGGCGGCGACACCCGTAACGGCAAGGCCGATCGAGCTGCCGACCGTTGCCGATGGACCGATATAGGTGGCGCTGAAGCGCACCGTCTTCTGTTCGAGGTTCGCCTTGCGCAGCACTTCGATCGGGCCGGCGACATCGAGCAGCAGCACGCGCGGCGGCACGACGACGTAGACGGGGATATCGAAGGGCTGCGCTGTATCAGTCATGCCGCGAGTTGCTCTCCCGCCAGCGCCTGTTCGACGGTTGCGATCCGGGCGAAACGGCCCGACAGGACCAGTTCCGTGCGGCCGCGGATTTCTCCGGCGCTCCATGTGCGTCCCGATACGTCCGTCATCGGGAAGGTCAGGGTCGCTTCGCCGACATAGTCGACTTGATAGCCGAGATCGGAGGCGTGACGGGTCGTGGTCTCGCAGCACTGTTCGGTGCGGATGCCGGAGACGATGATGCGGCGAACGCCATTCCTGGTCAGCCACACGTCGAGGCCCGAACCGACGAATGCACTATGGCGGTTCTTCCTGAAGATCGCTTCGGGAGCGATCCTGAGCGGGGCGAGCGTTCTGACGAAGCCCGAGCTTTCCGAAAACGGCCCGTTTCCGTCGACATGAAAGATCTGGATGACGGGTATTCCGCGGGCTTCTGCGCCGTCGATAAGAGCCTGCTGGCGTTCGATATAGGCGGGTGCGAGACTTTCATCCCAATAATCGCGCTGCCGGAAGGACTCCTGGGCGTCTATGACGAGAAGAATGGTTTCATGGCCGGACATTGTCTGCTCCGTGGTGGTTGATCATGAAGCCATATTCTGCCGCCTAAAGCCAAAGGAAAATGCCCGCGTCGGACAAATGGCGGACAATTCGCGCCAATGATTGCCGAGGGCGGCGTCGCGCCGGGAGCGGCAGGCGAGATACAACGCCTTAGGCACGCTTCCGCCAGGCCCTCTGCCCGTGCTAAGGGGGACGGATGAGACTGCTTGTGGTGGAGGACAACAAGGATCTGGCGGCTTGGCTGGGCAAAGCCCTGCGGCAGGCGCAGTACACTATCGATATTGCCTATGATGGCGAGGACGCCGAGCATCTGCTCAAGGTGGCGGAATATTCGGCGATGATTCTCGACCTTTCGCTGCCCAAGCTTGACGGATTGACGCTTTTGAAGCGGCTGAGGCAGTCAGGAAACAAGTTGCCGGTCATCATCCTGACCGCGAATGCAAGTCTGGACGGCCGCGTGGCCGGACTCGATAGCGGCGCCGACGACTATCTCGCCAAACCTTTCGAAATCGCCGAACTCGAGGCGAGAATCCGTGCCGTGGTGCGCCGCGGGCAGGACCGGGCATCCTCCGAGATCACCGTCGGGAACCTGCGCTTTTCCGGGGGCACGCGGCAATTTTTCGTGGCAGACGAACCACTGCAATTGACGCCGCGGGAATATGCCGTTCTCGAACAGCTCGTCATGAAGCTCGGCACCACTGTCTCGAAAGCCGCCCTGTCCGAAAGCGTCTTCGGTTTCGACGACGAGGCCGATCCGAGCGCCATCGAAATTTACGTCCACAGGCTCCGCAAGAAGCTCGAAAACAGTTCGGTTCAGATCGCGACGCTACGCGGGCTCGGCTATCTCCTCAGACATGTCCAATAGCGTCGTGACAAAGGCGGGCGGAACGATCACGCGGCTCAGCCAGAGCCTGAGGGTGCAACTGCTCTGCTGGGTGCTGCTGACGCTCTTCGGCGCCATCGCCTTCAATCTCTACGACAGCTTCTGGTCGGCCGACGCGACGGCAAAGCTGGTGACGGACCGAACGCTTCTCGCATCCGCCCGGGTCATCGCCGAGGCGGTGCGCGTCGATGAGGGCGGCAATGTTCAGGTGGACGTTCCGCCGGCCGCGCTCGAGATGTTCGATACGGGCTTTGGCGACCGTGTGTCCTACCAGGTCATCACCGCCTGGGGCAATCTGGTGAGCGGCTTTCCCGATCTGCCGCGGCCGACCGTCCAGCGCGTCGGCGAGGATCTCGCCTTCCATGGCGCCGACGTGCGCGTCTTGATGCTCGATCATCCGGTCGTCGGTCTTCCCAATGACGGCACGATCTCGGTGACCGTCGCCGTGACGCATAACAGCCAGTATGCGATGCGAAGGCAGTTGTGGCTTTCGGATTTTTCCAAGCAGTTCGTGCTCGTCTTTGTCGCAAGCCTGGTGACGATCCTTGGGCTTCAACGCGGCCTCGCGCCTGCTCTGAGGCTGCGGGACGCGGTGCGCCGGCGTGGGCGCAACCGTCTTGATCCGCTGTCACCCGAGATGGTGCAGAGCGAATTGCGTCCGCTCGTCCATGCGCTGAACGATTACATGGAGCGCGTCCAGAATCAGATGGCCGCACAGCGGCGGTTCGTATCGAACGCGGCGCATCAGTTGAGGACGCCGCTCGCGCTGATTTCGACGCAGGCGAGCGTGGCCTCCCGCGAAGACGATGCCGCCCGCCGCGACGAGGCGCTTGCTGCGCTGCGCACCAGCACCCGGCAGATTTCGCGTCTCGCCAGCCAGTTGCTGACCTTATCGCGGGCCGAGCCCGGCAGCCGCCGCCCGCGCAGCGACGCGACCGATCTCAGCAAGGCGGCCCGCGAGATCCTGGAGGCCTATGCCGAAGAGGCGCTCAAGCGCAACATCGACGTGGGCCTGGAGGCGGACCGGCCGGTTGTCGTCGAGGGCGACGGGACGATGCTGCGCGAGATGCTGGTCAACCTCATCGACAACGCGATCCGTTATAGCAAAGCCGATGGACGGGTGACGGTCGCCGTCGGGCAGGCGGACGGCCACGCCGTCGTCACCGTTGAGGATAACGGGCCGGGCATTCCCGAAGGGGAGCGCCAGCAGGTTTTTGAGCGGTTCTATCGGATCATGGGAACCGAAAGCGAAGGGAGCGGACTCGGGCTTGCGATTGTCCGCGAGGTCGTCGAAGGGGCTGGAGGTTCGGTTTCGCTCGGTGATGCTGAAGGCGGCGGTCTCGTCGTGATCGTTCGGCTTCCGCTTGCTTGAATGGTCATGCTTGGGAGGTTTGTCCATGCTGTGCGGTTCGCTGGGATAGCTTGCCCCTCACCCTAACCCTCATATGCGCTTGATTTGACCGATATTTTGGCTCACTGGCCGAAGGTTGAAGCGGGGCTGCCGGTCGGCTCACAGCCTAACCTAGAGCATATGACCCTAGCCCTACCCGCAAACCGGGGCGAGGGGACGTGGCTTCCGCGACGTGAGAGGGGAACGGAGAGGCCGCGGTACATCCCCTTCTCCCCGCGCGCGGCGAGAAGGTGGCGGCAGCCGGGTGAGGGGCAAGCGCCTGACGACACGTCAATAAAATGAAGGCCGGGCGTTACGCCCGGCCTTCGCTTCGATCTGCCTTGGGAGGAGGCCGATTTATTACTGCGTATCGAGGTGCTGCTGCGGGCGCCATTTCGCCAGGCGGTTCTCGATCAGCGTCATGATGTATTCGGCAACAAGCGTGACGACCATGACGAGGAGGATGGCCGCGAACATGCCGGCCGCATCGAACGTGCCCTTCGCGATCGAGATCAGCTGGCCGATGCCGAAGCGGGCGCCGACGAATTCGCCGACGATCGCGCCGATGATAGCAAAGCCGAAGGAGACGTGAAGACTGGCGAAGATCCAGCTCATTGCCGAGGGTATGACCACCGTGCGCGTCACCTGCCAGTCGGAAGCGCCGAGAATGCGGGCATTGGCGATCATGTTGCGGTCGGCTTCGCGCACACCCTGGAAGGCGTTGGCGAAGACGACGAAGAACACCATGATGAAGGCGAGCGCCACCTTGGACGGCAGGCCGAGACCCATGATCATGATGAAGATCGGGGCCAAGACGACGCGCGGGATCGAGTTGATCGCCTTGATGTAGACGGAGAAAATGTCGGAGAGGAAGCGGTTGCGGCCAAGCCCGATGCCGACGAAGACGCCGGTGATCGAGCCCGCAAAGAAGCCGATCAGCGCCTCTTCCATCGTCACCCACAGATTATACCAGAGCGATCCTTCGGTGGTACCTTCGGTCGCCCATTCGTAAAGCCGCTCAATGACGCCGCTCGGGCTCGAATAGAAGAACGGGTCGATCCAGTTCATGTTGGAGGAGAGCTCCCACATGCCGATCACGAAGACCAGGATGGCGATCTGCCAGAAGCGCACCAGCGTGTTGCGCCGGCGTATTGCCTTCAGCGCGGAGGCTTCGATCTCGGCATCTGATGTGCCCGGGCGAAACAGGGTGGCCGAGCCGGCCTCGAATGTGACGTGTGCCATGGTATCCTCCGTCAGGCCGCTTCGCTTGCGCGGCGGTAGCTGGTCTCGACCTCTTCGCGGAGATCCTCCCAGATCGTCTTGCAGTAGTCGATGAAGCTCTGCTCGTAGCGGATCTCCGACACGACGCGGGGGCGGGGAAGGTCGATCGGATAGACCGATTTCACCGTGGCGGGGCCGGCGGTCAGAACATAGACCTTGTCGGCAAGCGCTACGGCCTCTTCGAGATCGTGGGTGACGAACACCACCGAGGCTTTGCGCTCGGCCCAGAGCTTCAGAAGTTCTTCGTGCATGACCGTGCGGGTCTGCACGTCGAGCGCCGAGAAGGGCTCGTCCATCAGCAGGATTTCAGGTTCGTTGATGAAGGTCTGCGCCAGCGAGACGCGCTTACGCATGCCGCCGGAAAGCTGATGGGGATAATGGTGCAGAAATTTCGACAGGCCGACGCGCGCCAGCCAATCGCGGGCGCTCTGTTCCGCCTCGGCGCGGGACTTGCCGCGGAACAGCGGGCCGGCCATGACGTTTTCGATCACGTTTTTCCAGGGAAAGAGCGCGTCGGTCTGGAATGCAAAGCCGACACGCGGGTCGATGCCGGTGATCGGCCCGCCCATCAGGCGGACTTCGCCGGCGCTCGGGCGTGCGAGGCCCGTCACGAGATTGAGCGTCGTCGACTTGCCGCAGCCGGTCGGGCCGACGACGGCGACGAATTCGCCGCGGGCGACCGTCATGTTGAAATCGCGCAGCGCAGTCAGCGACTTTCCGGTCGGCGAGACGAAACGTCGGCTGACGTTGATCAGCTCGATCGCGGGGATCTGTTTGGTGTCCTGTTGCATGGTGATACCTGAAGGCGTGCTTAAGGGCGCGCACGCAATGCCCATGATCGAACGGACGCCGCTTCCGCTCAGGAGCTGGAAGCGGCGCGACGGCCTCACTTGACGTTCTTGACGAACTCGGTCGTGTAGGTCTTGGAAAGGTCGATCTGTTTGCCCTTGACGTTCTTGGAGAACTCCGAGAGCACGGCAAGCACGGTCTTCGGGCCGTCCTCCGGCATCACGCCATCGGGCGTGAACATGCCCTTGCCCTCGTCGAGAGCCTTGACGTAGCCATCCTTGTCGCCGACGTAGAAGTCCTTCGGCATCTTGTCCGCGATCTCGGCGGCGGAATGCGTATTGATGTATTTCAGCGTCTTGACGAAGGCATTGGCGAGCTTCTGTGCCTCGTCCTTATGTTCCTCGACCCAGGAAGTTTCCATGTAGAGCGAGGCGGCCGGATAGGTGCCGCCAAGCGCCTTTCGGGTCGCTTCGACCGTGCGCATGTCGACGAGAACGCTCGCTTCGCCCGTCTTGATCAGGCGCGAGATCGTCGGCTCCGTCGTCATGCCGGCCTGGATCTGATCCTGCTGCATCGCGGCGATGAACGTGCCGCCGGCGCCGACCGGAATGGTGACGACGTCGCCGGGCTTGAGGTCGGCCTTGGAGGCCATGAAGAGGGTGAGGAAGTTGGTGGAGGAGCCGAGACCGGTGACGCCGAGGCTCTTGCCCTTGAAATCGGCCGGCGACTTGATCTCGGGATGTTTGCTCGAAACCATCTCGACCTCGCCCGGCGCCTGGCTGAACTGGACGATGGATTCGACGAACTTGCCCTTGGCCTGCAGGTCCACACAGTGGTCATAGAAGCCGACGACGCCTTGGACGGCGCCTGCCAGCAGCTGGTTTTCGGCGTCGACGCCGGCAGCTTCATTCAGCAGTTCGACGTCGAGACCTTCGTCTTTGAAGTAACCGAGGGATTCGGCGAGCTTGGCGGGCAGATAGATCTGCTTCTCATAGCCGCCGACCATGATGGTGATCTTGTCGGCCGCGTGGGCGGCGCCTGACGTGAATGTGGCTGCGGCGAGAAGCGCGGAAAAAGCGACGGTGTGAAAAAGGCTGCGTGAAGAACGCATGGAAATCTCCTCCTGATGGTTTGCCTGCATCGTCGTCTCGTCACCTTGACCGTGTCTCCTCCACGATGCAGCCTTTTCCTAAGACGTCGAAGCTTTCAACTAGCTTTCAGCCGCAAACGATCAACCTGTCGCGTGAACCGGCGGGGAAATGATGCGCCGACGCCCGAGCCTGGATAGCGGCAGCTTACAACGGGCCGAGCTATTTGCTGGCTTTGTCCCTTGCCAAGGCGTTCGGACGCTCGGGAGTGGATATCAGCTGGTAAAGCTTCGCAGATCCTTGAGCAGGTTGCGATATCTCGCCTGGCTGCCGACCAGATGCTCGCGCATGGCATTGCGGGCGGCCTGATCGTCCCGGTCGGAAATGGCGACGACGATCGCTTCATGTTCCCTGTGGATCAGCTTTCGGTAGGCGGTCTGCTCGGCCGTCCTGGTTTCCGGCACGAGCCTCGACTGCGGAATGATCGCCGCGCCCTGAGATTCCAGGAAGTGCTTGAACAGCGGATTGTTCGTCGCCTCGGCGATCGCGACATGGAGTTCGAGATCCGCCTCACGGATGGACCGATCGGTCTCGATGCATTGGAGAATTTTCCGGTGACATTCGAAGATCGCTTCCTCCTGCGCCGGTGACCGGCGGAGCGCGGCAAGTCCCGCCGCCTCGATTTCGACTGGGGTGCGGATTTCCAGCACTTCCAGATCGGAGGCGACGCGGGCCTTGTCGACTTTTCGCCCGGAGAGAGAGGGATCGGCGCCAAGCACGAAAATGCCCGCGCCCTGGCGCACCTCGACCAGCCCGTCGGAGCGAAGGGCAGCCACCGCCTCGCGCACCACGGTCCGGCTGACGCTGTGCGTTTCCGTCAGTTCGTGCTCGCTCGGAAGCTTATCGCCGGCGGCGTACTGGCCGCTGAGGATCGCCTGCCGGAGGCTTTCGCCGACCTGTGCGACCAGCGACCCCGAGCCCCTGCTGCGATCCTTCCCTTGCATAGCCACGCCTCGATCCCCGCATCGGCTTCGATCCGGACGCCGTTCGAACCAGCGGCACTCCGAAATTTATGATTCATCACACATGTATGACAAATCTTGCGGTCTTTCAATGGATGAAGGATCGACGCTTTTGCTTTGGCTGCTTCACGGGCCGATGAAAATCCGACATTATACCTCACAACTCTCGATGCTGCGTCACCTTTCCGGGAAGTCTGAGCCGGGCTTCATGACGTATAGGCGCTGGATATAATCAAGATTAATCGCTATGATTATGATTGATTGGCGTTGAGGAGTTTTCGATGGAGACCAAAGTTCTCACGGCTCATGTTCCATTGCCGCTTGCGCAGAAGGTCGATCAGCTTGCATCGCGCCTTGAGCGTTCGCGCGGCTGGATCGTCAAGCAAGCCCTGACTGCATGGATCGACCAGGAAGAGGAGCGTCGGCGTTTGACGCTTGAGGCGTTAGCCGATGTGGATAGCGGCAATGTTGTCGATCACCAGTCTGTTCAAGCCTGGGCCGATAGTCTTGATGGTGACGAGCCGATTTCGTTGCCCCGGTGATGGAAATCAAGTGGACGAGCAAAGCTGTCTCCGACATCGCTCGCTTATACGACTTTCTCTCCCCGGTCGACCGGCGAGCTGCGGCCCGTACCGTGCAGGCGCTGGCGGCAGCCCCCGCTCGTCTAATTGAGCAGCCACGTCTCGGCGAGCGGCTCGAAGAGTTCGATCCTCAGGAGGTCCGCCGCATTCTCGTTGGCCGTTATGAGATGCGTTATGAAATCCAGCAGTCCACAATCTATGCATTGCGGCTTTGGCACACGCGCGAGGATCGGTAGTAATCCTTATAGCCGCCTTGTCGACTCTCCACGCACAAATCTCGGCGTCAGGATGAAATCCTGCGGCGGCTCGGCGGCAGCCTCGGGGCTTGCGATCCTGGCCAGCAGGCGCTGGGCGGCCAATTCGCCGAGCTTCTGCGCATCCTGCACGACCATGGTGATGCGAGGTGTGATGACGTTGCTCCAGGGCACGTCGTCGACCATTGCCAGCGAGACGTCGTCGGGACAGCGGAAGCCCATTTCCTGCATCACCTGCAGGGTTGCCAGCCCCATCATGTTGTTGGCGCCGATGATGGCGGTCGGGCGGTCGCGGCGGGTGAGCAGGCGCATCGCCTGTGTATGGCCGCCGCTCCTGGTATAGCCGCCCTCGACCACCAGTGACGGATCGACGTCGGCGCCGGCGCCTGCCATCGTGTCCATAAAACCTTTCAGGCGCTCGTCGGCGGTGTGCAGGCCGCTCGGGCCGGAGATGAAGGCGATGCGCCGATGGCCGAGTTGCAGCAGGTGCTCTGTCAGGATGGTCGTCGTCAGCGGATTGTCCGAGCCGACGAAATCGCGCGCGGCGCCATCCACCTTCTGGTCGAACATGACGATCGGCATCTTGAAGTCGCGCAGGAAGGTTGCGTATTCCTCGCCGCGTCCGTTGGCCGCCAGAGCAATGCCTGCGATCTTTTGCGCCTGCAGCCGCTCCAGCAGCGCCCGTTCGAGATCGGCCCTGCCGGAGGAGTCGGCGATCAGCACGAAATAGCCGTGGTCGAGCGCCTGGTGCTCGATCTCGCGGCGGATGTCGCCGAAGAACATGTTGCCGAGATTGGCGGACACGAAACCGATCAGCGAGCTGCGCCCGCGCGCCAGCGTCTGGGCCACCGGATCGATGCGGTAGCCGGTCGATTTTATCGCCTGCTGAATGCGGTCGAGCGTCTCGGCGCCGACCCGTTTCGGGCTGTTGAGCGCGAGCGAGACGGTCGAGATCGAAACTCCCGCAAGGCGCGCGACATCGCGTATGGTGGTCATATCTGTCGAACCGGTTCTAAAGCTTTCTTCTGTCAGATTTTATTTGCTGTTGCAACATATCTGGCTTGATTGCTCAATTATGGTGCGTTTACCTCGCGGTTGTGCAATTCACGAATTTCGGCTTGACAGGTGCCGGGTCAAGGACGATGTTCAATCGCCGAACCGGTTCGACATGAAGTGGATCCGGAAAAACAGGGAGGAGAAACCTGTGACGAATTCGGAGCGCCAGTCGGAAAATTCGGTGCCGGGAGCGGGTAAGCACGCCTGGTTCAGCCATGATCGTCTTGGCATGTTCATCCATTGGGGCCTCTATGCGCTCGGAGCGCGGCATGAGTGGTTGAAGAACCGCGAAGAGCTGAGCGACGACCATTACCAGCGCTATTTCGACAATTTCGATCCCGATCTTTACGATCCGCAGGAGTGGGCGCGCCGAGCGCGTCTGGCCGGCATGAAATATGTCGTGGTGACAACCAAGCATCACGAAGGTTTCTGCCTCTGGGACAGCAAGGTGACCGACTACAAGGCGCCGAACACGCCCTGCGGCAGAGACCTGCTGACGCCGCTGGTCGAAGCCTTCCGTGACGAGGGGCTGAAGATCGGCTTCTACTATTCGCTGCTCGACTGGCACCATCCCGATTTCCCGATCGACGTCCACCATCCCCTGCGCAATCACCCGCAAGCCGAGGCGCTGAACGCCGGCCGCAACATCGCTAACTATGCCGCCTATATGCGCGAACAGGTGCGCGAGCTTCTGACCGGCTTCGGCCGCATCGACATCATCTGGTTCGATTTCAGCTATCCCGGCCGCGAATATTGCGGCCTGCCCGGCAAGGGGCGCGCCGATTGGGAGAGCGAACGGCTGCTCGAGTTGGTGCGCGAGTTGCAGCCCGAAATCATCGTCAACAACCGCCTCGATCTGCCGCCCGGCACGCTGCCCGACGTGACGACGCCGGAGCAATATACGCCGCGCGTGGCGCCGGCTCTTGCGAGCCAGGGCGTGCTCTGGGAAGCCTGCCACACCTTCAGCGGCTCATGGGGCTACCATCGCGACGAGGATAGCTGGAAGAGCCCGGAGCAGATCATCCAGCTGCTGATCGATTCCGTCGCGCTCGGCGGCAACCTCCTGATGAATGTCGGCCCGACTGGCCGGGGCACGTTCGACGCCCGCGCCATCGCCGCGCTCGAGATCTACCAGAACTGGATGGAGGTCAACGGGCGCTCGATTTATGGCGCCGGCCCCTCCAAATTTCCGGTGCCGGCCGGTTGCCGCTACACCCAGCGCGGCAACCGCCTCTACCTGCACGTCTACAACTGGCCCTACCGCCACGTCCATATCGAAGGTCTCGCCGACAGGATCGCCTATGCGCAGTTCCTGCACGACGCCAGCGAAGTGCGCTGGCTCAGCCACACCAGGGATGTGGATTCCAATATCGGCGTGATGGTGCCGGAAGGCATGATCACGCTCGAACTGCCGGTCCGGCGACCTGACGTTACCGTCCCGGTGATCGAGATCGTCCTGAAAGCGTGAACTCGGTCGCACTCGCGTGCTCATTGCGTCATGGAGGGAGGAGAAACCCATGAAGGTTCTGAAGAAAACGCTTTTGCTTGCTGCAATCGGCGGCAGCCTCTTTGCCACATCCGCCTCGGCCGAGCAGGTCAATCTGACCTGGCAGATGTGGACCGGATCCGACGCCGACACCAAAGGCTGGCAGCACCTGGCCGACATGGTGACCGCCAAATATCCCGATATCAAGGTGACGCTGACGACAACGGGCTGGGTCGACTACTGGACGCGGCTGCCGGTGCTGGCGGCGTCGGGCCAGCTCGCCGACATCGTTTCGATGCAGTCGCTGCGCATGCCGAATTTTTATTCGCTGCTCGAACCGCTGAACGACCGGATCGCGGCCGACAAGTTCGACGTCGGGGCCTTCACCCCCTCGATCATCGGCGGCATGTCCGTCGACAAGCAACTCTACGGCCTGCCCTATGATGTCGGTCCCTGGGTTATCTACTATAACCAGGACGCGCTTCAAGCCGCCGGTATTCCCTTGCCGAAGCCGGGCTGGACGCTCGCCGAGTTTACCGATGCCGCCAAGAAGCTGACGAAGGACGGAAAGTACGGCTTCGGCATCACCCCACAGAACTATTCGGTCCTGGCCTCGGCCTGGGGCGACAAATATGTCAACGATTCCGGCGATCTCGATCTTACCAATCCGAGCGCCATTGCCGCTGCCGAGAGGGTGATCGGCTTTGCCGCCAAGGACAAGGTCGCGCCGCTGGTGCCGTCGAGCGCCGATGCCGGCACGGTCATCCAGGGCCGCTTCTATTCAGGCAATGTCGCGATGTATGTCGACGGTCCATGGTCGATCATCGGCATGAAGGACAAGGTCAAGTTCAAAGTTGGTTCCACCACCCTGCCGCGCGCAGAGGGAGAGCTTACCGCCGTTACGGCGGGCTCCGGTTTCGGCATTGCCACGACGAGCAAGAACAAGGACGCGGCCTGGAAGGCGATCCAGGTGCTGACCAGCCCTGAGGCGCTGCAGTACCTCGCCGAACAGGGCCGGGCGCTGCCGGCGCGTACGGCCTCGCAATCCTCCTGGTACAAGGTGGCGGCCAAGGACATCACCAATGGCGGCGAGGCACTGGATTATTCGCTGGCGCATTCCGTACCCTATGTCATCACCAACAACTGGGCGGCGGTGGAAAATCTCTTCAACCAGTATTTCCCGCCCGCCTTCGGCGGCAGCGCCGACGCCAAGCAGACGATGGAGTCCATCCAGAGCCTCGCGCAGCAATAGAGCGTGCCGTGCTGGAGCGCGGCGGCATGAGCTGCCGCGCATGGAGGAAGAGATGTCGGAAAGCGCCGTTGCCGAAATTGCCCTGCAGCCCGGTCAGCCCAGGCGCTTCCTGAAGCCCGAGACGCAGACGGCCATGCTGTTCCTGCTGCCGAGTTTCCTCGGCTTCATGATCTTCATGGCCCTGCCGATCGTTGCGTCGCTGGCGCTCTCCTTCACCAACTGGCAGCTGATCTCGACGCCATCCTTCGTCGGCTTTCAGAATTACATCAAGCTCTTCACCGTCGATCCGGCCTTCTACACCATATTGGGCAATACGCTGTTCTTCGCCATCGAGTATCTGGCCGTGAATATCATCGTTTCGCTGACGCTCGCGGTCTGGATATCGAGCCTCAAGCGCGGCAAGGCGATCTTTCGGGTGATCTTCTTCCTGCCGACCTTTACCCCGACGATCGCAGCCTCCGTGGTGTGGCTGCTGATCTTCACGCCGGACGGGCTCGCCGACAACGTCATCCGCTCGCTTGGCCTCGGCCTGCCGAATTTCCTGCTGAGTTCGAGCTGGGCCATGCAGGCGGTCGTGTTCGTCACGCTTTGGGCCAATGTCGGCTACAACGTCGTGATGTTCAACGCCGCGCTCGACCTGGTGCCGAAGCACTATCTCGAAGCGGCGATGATCGACGGCGCCGGTCCCTGGCGGCGCTTCTGGCGCATCCGCCTGCCGCTCATCTCACCGACGGTCTTCTTCGCCACCGTCATGACGGCCATTACCTCGCTGCAGGTCTTCGACGAGATCTTCGCCATGACGCGCGGCGGTCCCGGCTCGGCGACGGCGACCCTCGGCTTCGCCATCTATCAGAAGGGCTTCACCAATTTCCAGATGGGTTACGCGTCGGCGCTCGCCTGGGTGATGTTCGTCATGATCATGGCGCTCACCATCCTGCAGTTCCACATGCAGCGCAAATGGGTGCATTATGACGACTGACCCGGCCTCACGGCATCCGCATTCCCAGTCCCGGAACCGGCATCGCATCCTGCGGCGGATCGGCACCTTCGTCAGCTACGCCGGACTGTCGCTGATCGCGCTGCTCTTCCTCTTTCCCTTCTTCTGGATGGTGTCGAATGCGGTGCGCTCCAATACCGAAGTGCTGGCCGTGCCGGTCCATATCCTGCCCGAGGAATATCAGTGGGGCAATTTCGTCGAGGCACTGGTGTCGCTGCCCTTCGGCACCTTCCTGCTGAACTCCTTCGTCGTCGCCTGCGGCGTGACCGCGATCGTCATCGTGGTCTCCTGCCTGTCGGCCTATACTTTCGCCCGTCTGAGGTTCCCCGGCCGTGAGGGGCTGCTGCTCACCTATCTCAGCACGCTGATGATCCCGCAGGTGATGCTGGTCATTCCGCTCTTCCTTCTGGTCAGCAAGCTCGGTTGGATCAACACCTATCACGGCATGATCCTGCCGGTCGCCTTCTCCTCCTTCGGCACCTTCCTGCTGCGGCAGTTCATCCTCGGCATTCCCAAGGACCTCGACGAGGCGGCGATGATGGATGGAGCCTCGCGCCTGCGCATCCTGGTCACCGTCATCGTGCCGCTCGCCATGCCGGCTATCGGCCTGCTGTCGCTCTTTACTTTCATCGCGCAGTGGAAAAGCTTCCTGTGGCCGCTGATCGCCACCAGCGGGCTCGAAAAGGCCACGCTGCCGCTCGGGCTCACCCTGTTTCAGACGCAGCAGGGCACCGCCTGGAACTACATCATGGCGGGCGCCACTATTTCCATGGTGCCGGGGGTCATCCTCGCCATCGTGCTGCAGAGGGTGATCTACAAAGGCATCAGCGTCGGCTCCGGCTTCGGCGGGCGGTAATATTGAAAAGGATGATTTGATGCCTTTGCATCAAATCGACTTGATCCAATCCAAATCCAGCCGCTTGGCGGCCTCCCCGCGTTACTTCTCGCTTCCGGCGCGAAAAGTAAAATTTAACCAAAATTTGAAATAACGCGCTTCCATCCGAATTGCGCAGGGGAATTCATGAAAACGGCCACGCTTGCATCCATCGCCTTGGCGATGTCGGTCTCTGTCGCCAATGCTCAGACGATCGGCGTTTCGATGTCCGATCTCGACAAATTCAGGACGGCGCTTCTCAATGGCGTCGTCGCCCACGGGCAGACGGTCTCCGGCCTCAAGCTGGTTACCGAGAACGCCAAGGGCGACAACGAGCTTCAGAAGAAGCAGGTTCAGAAGCTTATCGCCGACAAGGTCGACGCCATCATCCTGGCGGTCTCCGATGGCGATCTCGGGCCGCAGATGACCAAGATGGCGGCGGATGCCGGCATCCCGCTGGTTTACATCAACAACGTACCTTCCAACCTGCTTGATCTTCCCGAAAATCAGGTCGTGGTCGCCTCCAACGAAAAGGAATCCGGAACGCTGGAGACGAAGCAGGTTTGTGCGCTGCTCAAGGGCAAGGGCCGCGTCGTCGTGCTGATGGGCGAGCCTTTCCACGCCGCGGCTCGTGCCCGCACGCAGGATATCTCGGATGTCATCGCCACGCCCGACTGCAAGGGCCTGGAGATCGTCGAGCGGCAGGCCGCCTACTGGTCGCGCGATTATGCCGACCAGCAGATGCAGGAGTGGCTTGCGGCCGGCGTCAAGTTCGACGCCGTTATCGCCAACAATGACGAGATGGCGCTCGGCGCGATCCGCGCCATGAAGAAGGCCGGCATGCCGATGAAGGATGTCGTCGTCGCCGGCGTCGACGCGACCGACGATGCGCTAGCCGCGATGGTGGCCGGCGATCTCGACGTGACCATTCTCCAGAGCGCTGCCGGACAGGGTGCCGCGGCGGTCGACGCCGCTGTGAAGCTCGTCAACAAGGAGAAGGTGCCGCGCGAAAACAACGTTCCCTTCGAACTCGTCACGCCTGAGAACATCTCCAAATACCTGCCGAAGAGCCAGTGAGCATAAGAGGCCTATGATGTTGCATTTCTGGAATAAATTCGGCATTCGCGCGCAGATCACTTCCGGCTTCGTGCCGTTGATCTTGCTGATGAGCCTGCTGACTGTCAGCGCGATCTCGGGCATGAACGGGCTCTCCTCGATCTTCGCCTCCTATCGCGCCACGGCCGGCCAGAGCCTCGCCATCTCGGACTACAGTGACCAGCTGCACGAGATCCAGATGTCGGCCGAAGCCTTCCGCACCACGCCGACCCAGGCCGTGGTCGACAGCTTCCGCGCCGGCGTCAAAGCCTTCGAAGCGGACGATCCGCGCTTTGCCGGCAACAAGGACCTGCAGTCTGGCCTGGCGACGATCCGCCAGGATATCGCCGCCTATGGCAAGGCTTTCGAGCAGATCGTCTCGCTCCAGGCCCGCCGCGACCTGCTGATCTCCAAGGTCACCGAATTCGGCCCCTGGACCAGCATCGCGCTCAACGATGTCATGCGCAGCGCCTGGCGCCAGAACGACGTCGCCCTTCTGCACATGACGGCCGAGACGCTGGAAGCCCTGAACCGCAGCCTCTATTTCTCCGAACGCTTCGTGCATTCCGACGATTTCGCCGCTTACGATACGGCGCAGACAGCACTTGCCGAAGCGGTGGCGCTCAATGATGCCGCCGCCAAGGCTGCCAAGAACGAGCTGCAGAAGAAGCGCCTGATGGGCGCCGGCCAGCTGATGCAGAACTACACTGCCCGCCTCGGCGACATGAAGGAGGTGCTGCAGGCCTCCGGCAATATCCGGCAGACCCAGCTTAATGTGCTCGCACCTAAGATCGCTGGGGAGTTCCGGGATCTGCAGGCGACGGTGACCGGCGCGCAGAAGACGCTCGACGGTTCGGTGGAAGCAACGGTTGCTTCTGCGACCAGCACGACGCTCGTCATCAGCGGTCTGCTGATCGTCATCGGCCTGGTGCTCTCCTATTTCGTCGGCCGGCTGATTTCCTCGGCGGTGCGCGGCATGGCGCATTCCATGGAGCAGCTTGCCCGCGGCGACGACGCCATCGTCATCACCGGCGTCGAGCACCGGCACGAACTCGGCGCCATGGCGCGCTCGCTGAAGGTTTTCCAGGAAACCGGACGCGCCAAGCTGATCGCCGAAGCCAATGCCGAGCGCGCCCGCCTTGCCGCCGAAGAAGAGCGGCTGCGCCAGGAAGCCGAGCGGCTTTCCGACGCGCAGGTGATGGAGCATGCCTTCCGCCAAATCTCGCTCGGTCTCGATGCGCTCTCGAAGGGTGATCTCTCCGTGCGCGTCGGCGAAGTCGACCATCGTTACGTCAGGATCCGCGATCACTTCAACAGCTCGGTCGCAAGTCTCGAGGAAGCGATCGACTCCGTCATCCGTGCGGTCACGACCATCCGCTCCGGCCTTGCGGAAATCTCGACCGCCTCCAACGATCTCGCCCGCCGTACCGAGCAGCAGGCGGCTTCGCTTGAGGAAACTGTCGCGGCGCTGGGCGACGTCACCCGCGGCGTCAACGGAACGGCGGAGGGCGCCAGCCGCGCCCAGGCCGTGGTGGCCACGGCCCGCACCAATGCCGAAAAGGGCGGCGAGATTGTCTCGCGAGCCATCGCCGCGATGACGGAAATCCAGAACTCCTCGTCCAAGATCGGCAACATCATCAGTGTCATCGACGAGATCGCCTTCCAGACCAACCTGCTGGCGCTGAATGCCGGTGTCGAGGCGGCGCGTGCCGGCGAGGCCGGCAAGGGCTTCGCCGTCGTCGCCCAGGAAGTGCGCGAACTCGCTCAGCGCTCGGCCAATGCGGCACGGGAGATCAAGGAACTGATTTCCACCTCCTCGGCACAGGTCAAGACCGGCGTTGAGCTGGTGGGTGAATCCGGTCTCTCGCTCGAACAGATCGTCGAGCAGGTCACGGCCATGAACGCGACCGTCGCCGAGATCGCCGTCGCCGCCCGCGAGCAGGCGGCCAGCCTGCGCGAGGTCTCGGCCGCCGGCGACCAGATGGACAAGGTCACGCAGCAGAACGCCGCGATGGTCGAGGAAACCACGGCCGCCGCCCAGAGCCTGACCCAGGAAACCGATAGCCTCGCCGAGCTGCTGCGGCGCTTCAAGACGGGCAACGGCCGGGCATCGGACCAGCGATACTACGCGATGGCGTCGTAACGTCCTGCTAACGCAGCCAAGAGAACGCCGCCGCCTTCAAAGGGCGGCGGTCGCGTCAATGGCCTCCGGCCGCCGGACTGTGCGGCGCGCCGGCGATGCTTCGGCGAACGTGGCGGACCGCGGTCCAGACGGCGAAGAGAACCAACGGGATGGCTCCGAGAACGGCGAGTTTCGTCACGTGCGGATCGACACCCAAGGCGGAGATGCTTTCGAGGCAGATCTTCGCCAGGCCGATAGTGTAGTAGGTGATGGCGATGACGGAGAAGCCTTCGACTGCCTGCTGGATATGCACCTGGATGCGCGCCCGCTCTTCCATTGAGGTCAGCAGTGAGGCGTTTTGATCTTCGAGCTGAACCTGCACGGTGGTTCTGAGCAGGTCTCCGGCCAGGCTGACTCGTTCGGCCAGTTCGTCGAGGCGCCGTTCTGCCGCATAGACCGAGCGGACAGCCGGCTGGAAGCGCCGGTCGATGAAGGTGCCGAGCCTTTGTCTTTGCTCGACCCGCTCTTCTCGAAGCTCCGACAGCCTGCTCGCCACGATCTCGGCATAGGCTTTCGTCGCGCCGAAGCGGTGGCGCGCGAGGGCCGAGAAGTTGAGCACATCGGAGGAGAGCCTCGTCACCTCGGACAGCAGCGCCTTATCGACTTTGACGGCGCTTTGCATGTGGACGATCAGGAGATCGAGGCGCTGGTCAAAGGCGGAAAGCTTCGACACGGTCTCGCGCGCCATCGGCAACGCCAGCAGCGCCATCATCCGATATGTCTCGATTTCCAGGAAACGCCGGACCATGCGGCCGGTGCGATAGGCGTTGAGGTTGCGGTTGAAGAACAGGAACTCGAGGAAGCCGCTATCGGTCAGTCGAAAGTTCGAATGCACCTCGGCGTCGCCGCCGCCGACCCGCGAAGCGACATAGTCGAGCTTGGGTTTTTCCAGGATGCGCCCGTCCTTTTCGTCGCGCACCAGCACGCGCACGGCCGCTATGACCTTTCCGCCAATCTGGCTGCAGCAGGCCCGGAAGGCTTCCGGCGGCTTGCTGCCGGGTTCGGCCGATGCCGGCACGACGAAGGTGAGCGTGAGGAACTCGGTATGGGCTTCCCATTTCAGCCGGCCGTCGCCGACGCGGCCGATGCCGTGGTTGCCCTCGCCGGTCGTGGTGACGTCTTCCAATCCTGGCAGGGAACCGGGCAGCGAAGGAGGGCCGTTCTCGCCGACGATGGCGACGTGCCAGACATCGGTGTCGCCATCGAAATAAAGTGACGGGCGCGCATGGAGCTCGTTGTGAAGTTCCCTTCGCAGCGGATGCTCGGAGCCGAGTGGCATGGAGATGCACCTCAATGGGCTGGACTGCCGCCGGTTTGCCGGCTTCAGTAAGTTGAGCCTGACGCCGGCGCGCCGCGCAGGCCGACAACGCCTATAGCCGCTCGCGACGCGCGTGTCACGACGCCAAAGAACCATCCGTTCCATCCGCGCCGATCTGCCGCGGCGCAGTTGCACCAGGCCGCCGGCCGACCTTGCGACAGGAAGGGCCGTTCCGACCATCGCGCTGCGGATTATCGCGGCGTAGACGGGGGCTAAAAAACGATCAGCCACGGCCTGTTGCGAGGCCGTGGCTGATGCAGCGCGCAATCTGTGGGAGACAGGCGCGGCCGGTTACTTGTTGGCGGCGAGCGCCACGTTGACCTTGTCGACGTCGGCGCTCATCGCCTTGAAGGTGTCTTCGAGGGAAAGCTCGCCGACGATCAGCTGGCTCATCCGCTGGACAATGAGCTGATAGATGGCGGACGAGCCCTTGAGGCGTTCGAGGTCGCGGGCTGCCTTCGGCGCGCTGTTGCGGGCCGCGAGGAAGACGGCCATGGCGTCCTTGGCGTTCTGGCTCTCGAGCTTGTACTGCGGATCCTTGATGTCGGCGCCGGTCAGGATGACGTAGTTTTCGGCGATTTCACGCTGGACTTTTTCAGAGCCGAGGAACTCGATGAAGGAGGCCACCGCTTGCGGGTACTTGGTGCGCTTGAAGCCGACGATTGCGGTGCCGCCGGGCATCGCATAGCATCCCGCATCGCCGCATGGCGCACTGATCGCCGTCCAGTCGAAGGCGTCGCCGATCTTCTTCTGGAACGGATTGACCATCCAGTTGCCGGCGAGGTAGGTCACGACATTGCCGTTGACGAACTCGTCACCCATGTTCTTGTACTGGGTTCCGCCGGCCGCACCCCACATTTCCTTCGGGAAAGAGCCGTCCTTCGACCAGTTGTAGAGATCGGTGATGTAGCGCTTGGCGGCATCGTCGGGGAAGGAGAACTTGCCATCCTTGACGTAGTTGGAGCCGTAGGAGAAGGCCGCGCCGGAGAAGCGGTGGCCTGAGCGGTCCATCGTGAACGGGATCTGGGCGCCGGTCGCCTTGGCGACGCGCGCCGAGGCTTCGACGATGTCCTTCAGCGTGGCGGTCGGCTTCGGAAGCGGTTCCTTGGCCTGTTCGAACAGCGTCTTGTTGACGAAGGGCAGGTTGAAGGTCTGCGAGGCGACGTAGCCGTTAATGGAATTCGGATCGTTGACGCCGGGGAAACGAAGCGTGTTCAGGCTGTCGCCGTGCAGCTTGGCAAAACCGTCGGGATCCTTCATCAGCGGCCGCATGTCGAGATAGTAGGGCGCCAGCTGCCAGTCGGTGATCTTGGCGACGTCAGGACCTTCGCCAATGGCAAGCTGCACCGGCAGCTGCTTGGCAACGGCATCATAACCCGAGGAGACGAAGTTCACCTTGATGTCGGGATGCGCCGTCTCGAATTCCTTGCTCAGCGCTTCCATCCGCTCGACATAAGCCTGGTCGTCGTCGGTGAAGAGAAAGGTGATCGTCTGGGTTTCGGCCATGGCCACGCTGGACCAGGCGAAAGAAACGGTGGCCAGCGCCAGTGCGAAAGCCCCTGAGAGATAGGTTTTCATTTTCATCCTCCCATGAAAACATTTTCATCAATCGCGGCCTCAGCCATCGATAAGTGAATTTCATATACTTGACATTCATGCCGTCAAGCTATTTTCTAAGCGAATAGCGATGTTTTTGAGCAATTTTCAGAAATAACGCGCAAAAATCACGTAATGAAAATATTTTCATAAGATTGCGGAGGAGGCGATCTGTGGAAACGGAAAGCATCAAGCAGCCGGACAACATGGCGCCAGCCTACAGCGTGGCCGAGGGGCAGACGATCACGGCGTGGGCCGTTTCTGCCCTCATCGAGCGCTATTTTCCCGGCGAGCCGGCCCCGGCCGAAGATCGCGTCAACTATCGTTTCATCAACGGTTTCGTCGATGTCGGCGACCTGCCGTGCCGCAAGGCCTTCTGGTCGACAATGGTCGGGCGCGAGCTTGCTCCCGACACCTCATGGTCGACCGAAAGCCTCTATCTTCCCGGCTCGAACCGCCGTGTCGAATTCACCAGCTTCTGGCATGTGCCCACACATGTCAGGCGATGGCTGAAGGGCACGTTCAGGACGGAAGCGCCGCGCACGCTTAATCTCGCGCTCAAGACCTGCGGCGGTGTCCGCATCTGGGTCAACGGCCAGGAAGCGGTGCGCTTCGAACCCTTCAAGCGCAATAGCGAGAGCGCAACCGAGATAGCGCTGCGGCTGGACGCCGGTGACAACGAGATTCTCGTCCATACCGAAGATCTCGCCGAACGCGATACGACGTGGTTCTTCGAGCTCGAAATGCTGGACGAGGAGCCGCTCTGCGTGCTGCTGCCGGTATCGCTCGATCAGGATGAGGTGAGGGAGCTGGAAGCGCTTTCGCGAGGCGTGCGCCCGGCGCGCGACGTCTTCGTCAGAGAGCCGCTGGAGATCATCTTCGATACGGCGCCGGAGCGCGACCTGCCGGTGGAGCTCAAAGTGGTCGGCCATGGTCACGAACGACCGGTTCTTGCCCATGCGAAACTGACCCTGCACGCCGGCCGGAACCGGCTGACGGCAGACGATGTCTGCGCCATTGCGGACGGTTATCACGGCATCCACATGACGATCGGCTCCGGGCCGGGCTCGGTCACCCGCGTCATCGACGCCGCCTTCATGGGCAGCATTTCGCCATTGCCGGCAGAGGCATCGCTTTCCGCCCGCAAGCGGCAGGCGTTGGAATACAGCGCTCGCTTCGGCGCCAATCGCGCCGGCCGCCTGATTGCCATGATGGAAACCGGCTACGACGACCAGGAGAGCTTCGACCGCATCGTCGATGCGACGCTCGCCTCCATCGATCAGCGCGAGGATTGCTCCGATTTCATCATGGTGCCGCTCCTGTGGCTGCTCGGCGCCTATGGCGACCGCATGCCCAAGGCCACGGTCGAGCGCATCCGCCATTCCGTCCTCTCCTATCGCTACTGGGTCGACGAGCCGGGCAATGACGCGATGTGGTTCTGGAGCGAGAACCATGTGCTCTGCTTCCATACCAGCCAGCTTTTGGCCGGACTTCTTTTGCCCGGCGAAGTGTTCTCAGCCTCGGGGCGGACGGGACGGCAGCAGGCGGAACTTGCCACCGAGCGCCTCGGGCGCTGGTTCGACAGCGTCGAAGCCCATGGTCTGGCGGAGTGGAACTCGGCCGCCTATTACCCGATCGATTTCATCGGCCTAATGGCGCTGGAGCGCTGGGCGGAGAGCGGGATCGCCGATCGTGCCCGGGGCCAGATCGATCTCATCTTCCGCATGATCGCCCTTCATACGCTTGCCGGCGTTCCGGCCGGATCGCAGGGGCGCGCCTACGACAAGGAACTGCGCGCCGGCCCGCTGACCGAACTTGCGCCCTTCGCCCAGGTCGCCTTTGGCACGGGCTGGCTCAACAATGGCGTGGCGGCGCTGACCATGTTCTGCGCCGGTGACTATGAGCCGCCGGCCGATCTCGCCGAGCTTGCTTCGCTTTCGCGGGGGAGAAGCGTCGAGGCCCGCTACAGTCAGGGGCTGGAGAGCGGAAAGCTCGTGCTCTTCAAGAACGAGGCCGCGCAGCTTTCGACCGTGGTCGATCACAAGACCGGCCGGAAGGGGCATCAGCAGCACGTTCTCGATATCCGGCTCGCCGGCCATCCGATGGCGAGGCTCTGGGTCAACCATCCCGGCGAAGACGATCCGTGGGGCAATCAACGGCCGTCCTATTGGGCCGGCAACGGCATCCTGCCGCGTGTCGCCCAGCATCGCGACGTCGCCCTTTTGATCGAGGACACGGGCGATGCACGGCATGCCTGGACGCACGCCTATATCGGCCGAGACGGGCTCGACGATCTGATCGTCGAAGACAAATGGCTGATCGCCCGGTCGGGCAGGGGATTTGCCGCTCTCTGGGGCTCGAATGGCCTGGAGCTGATCACGGACGGCCCGACCGCCGGCCGCGAGGCGCGCTCGCATGGATCGCTCTGCGGTTGGGCGGCCATCGTAGCATCCGGCAATGACGATGCTTTCAAAGCCTTCATCGAGCGCCTGTGCCAGACGGCGGTGTCCTTCGATCCGACGCTTCGGCGCCTTTCCCTGACGCCGCCGGGCGCCCCGGCGATCGCTCTTTCCTATGCCGACGGTCTTTCGATCGCCGGCAATCCCCGGCCGTTCACGCATGAACAGCCGCATCCGATCCTCACCCACGACAGCGCCGCGTCCCAAGCCGGCACTGACGGGCCGTTCTACTGCTAAAACATAGGTCTCCAGCATGAACACAGCATCTGTCGACAACGCCGCCCTCCTGACGACGATCGATCGCGTGGCGACGGCTTTCAGCCGGCTCCGGGGCATCAAGGAAGGTCTCGTGACGGATAATGCCGCCTCCGGCATCCAGTTCGACGAATGGGACTGGGAAGTCGGCGTCGGCCTTTACGGATTCCTGCGCCGTGCGATTTCCGCCAACGACCAGAAGGCGCTGCACGAGCTCGTCACCTGGTACAGCGCCCAGATCGAACGCGGTATTCCGCCGCGCCAGATCAACAGCACGGCGCCGATGCTGCCGCTCGCAATCCTCGTTCAGCATGTCGATCGCCCCGATTTTCGCGCCCTCGTCGAGGACTGGGCCGACTGGCTCATCAAGGAACTGCCGAAGACCGAGGACGGCGGCTTCCAGCACGTCTGCAAGGAGCGCGTCAACGACGGCGAATTGTGGGACGATACGCTGTTCATGGCCTGCCTCTTCCTTGCCCAGGCGGGCGTGCTCTGCGAACGCAAAGACTGGATTGACGAAGCCGTCTATCAGTTCGTGCTCCACACCCGCTATCTCTCCGATCCGGTGAGCGGTCTCTGGTATCATGGCTGGACCTTCAACGGCCGGCACAATTTCGCCAATGCCTTCTGGGCGCGCGGCAATGCCTGGATCACGGTCGCTATCCCCGAACTCTTCGATCTCGTTCCGACGCTCGGCGAGAAGGACCGGCGTTTCCTGTCGAACGTCCTCGTCAGCCAGGTGCGCTCCCTGAAGGCATACCAGCGGCCGGACGGCATGTTCACGACGCTTCTGGACGATCCGTCCTCGCCGCTCGAAACCTCGGCAACGGCTGGCATTGCCTATGGCATGTTGCGGGCCATCGATGCCGGCATTCTCGACGAGAGCGACAGGGTCCATGCGGAGCGCGCGCTCAAGGCGGTGCTGGCGCAGATCGACGACGAAGGCGTCGTCCACGGCGTTTCCGACGGCACGCCGATGGGCCATGACCTCGATTTCTACCGGCGCATCCCGAACCTGCCGACGCCTTACGGCCAGGCGCTGACCATGCTGCTGCTGACCGAAGTTCTGATTGAGAACGGCCGCCGCCAATGAGCGCTCCCTCCCTTGTCGCGATTGAGGCGCTCGACAGCGACAATACCGACCGTCTGCAGGCGGCGATCGATGGCCTTTCTGCTTCCGGCGGCGGACGCCTGGAGCTCCTGGCGGGCATCCACATCTGCCGGGGCCTCCGGCTGCGCTCCGGCGTCGATCTGCACCTTGCCGCCGGCGCGGTGCTACGTCCTGTTCCAGATTATGCCGCTTACGCGGATACGACGGTTTCGGTGATCGCCGAGAAGTCGGATCGCGGCATGATCGTCGCGCGGGACGCGCGGCGCATCGGCCTGACGGGAAAAGGACGCATCGAAGCCGGCTGCGAAAGCTTCATCACAGGCGATGATGAGACGGTGGGAACTTTCATTCCGGCCGAATTCCGTCCCCGCGTCGTCGTCTTCGAAGGCTGCGACGAGGTCGAGATCAGTTGCGTCACCATCAGCCGCTCGCCGATGTGGACGCTGCATTTCGTCGACTGCACCGATCTCACCGTCCGCAATGTGACGATCGAAAACGACCGCCGCCTTCCCAATACGGACGGCATCGTGCTCGACGCCTGCCGCGGCGCCGTCATCGAGGATTGCGCGATATCGACGGCCGACGACGGCATATGCCTGAAGACGAGCATCGGTCCTGAGGGCGTCGCCATCGGCCGGTGCGAGAACATTCTCGTGCGCCGCTGTTTCGTTCAGAGCTTGAGCTGTGCGTTGAAGATCGGCACGGAAACGCATGGCGACGTTACCAATGTCCTGTTCGAGGATTGCAGCGTCTCGTCTTCCAACAGGGCGCTCGGCATATTCTCCCGCGACGGCGGCCGGATCTCGAATGTGAGGTTTTCCAGAATTTCGGTAGAGTGCCGTGAAACGCCGGATGGTTTCTGGGGCTCGGGGGAGGCGCTGACCGTCAATGTCGTCGACCGTATCGCCGAACGCCCCGCAGGCGCCATCGAGAACCTGATCGTCGAGGATGTGACCGGCCGCATGGAAGGCGCGATCACCATCATCGCTGCGGCGCCGTCAGGCATCCGGAACGTGTCGCTGGCCCGTATCACCGTCGACCAGCAGCCCGGAGAACTCGGCACGGGGCGGGCCTACGATCTGCGCCCGACGAATGCCGACCTCGCGCCGAAGGCCGATGGCGGCGGGCGTGCCAATGCCTGGACCCGCGGTTCGGACGGGCGGGTGATCGGCCTGCAGGACTATCCCCGGGGGATGCCGGCCGTCTACGTGGCCGATGTCGCCGGGATCTTGATGAAAGAGGTGCGGATCACGAGGCCGACACCATTGCCGCAAGGCTGGAACGAAAACGACGTCGTCTTCGAAACGGCGGCACCTGATGGGAGTGGGGCATGGCAGAACTGAAACTTTCCACCGTCAACAAGTCGTATGGCGCCGTCAAAATCCTGCATGACGTCGAACTCGACATCAAGGACGGCGAATTCGTCGTCTTCGTCGGTCCGTCGGGGTGCGGCAAGTCGACCCTTTTGCGCGTCATCGCTGGCCTGGAGGAGGTGACATCAGGCGCAATTGCGATCGGCGGACGCGACGTCAGCGCGCTGTCGCCGGCCGAGCGCAAAATCGCGATGGTCTTCCAGTCCTATGCGCTCTATCCGCATATGAGCGTACGCAAGAACCTCGCCTTCGGCCTGGAAAACCTGAAGTTCAAGCGCGCCGAAATCGAAGCGCGCATCGCCGAAGCCGCGAGGATGCTGGCGATCGAACCCTATCTCGACCGGCGTCCGAAGCAGCTTTCGGGCGGCCAGCGTCAGCGTGTGGCGATCGGCCGGGCGATCGTGCGCGAGCCCGACATCTTCCTCTTCGACGAGCCGCTGTCGAACCTCGACGCGGCGCTGCGCGTCCAGACCCGGGCCGAGATCACCAAGCTCCATCGAGACATCAAGACGACGATGATCTACGTCACCCACGACCAGGTCGAGGCCATGACCATGGCCGACAAGATCGTCGTTTTGCGCGCCGGTCGGGTCGAGCAGGTCGGCGCACCGCTGGAGCTCTTCGATCATCCGCGCAATCTCTTCGTCGCGGGATTCCTCGGTTCGCCGCGCATGAACATCATCAAGGGCAAGGTCTCGGGCGTCGGCGAAAACGGCGTGGTCGTCGATGTCGGCAATGGCGGCACGATCGTCAGCAATGTCGATCCCGCCGGCATAGCGGTCGATCAGTCGGTTGTTGCCGGTATCCGGCCCGCGCATTTCACCCGCTCCAGCGAGCGGGGCCTGCCATTCGTGGTGCAGTATCACGAAGGGCTAGGGACCGAGACCTATGTCTATGGCAATCTTGCCGGGCAGGACGATCAGATCATCATCCACGAAGCCGGCCATTTCGCGCCGGTTTCGGGCGACCGGATCATGATCGATGCCGATCCGGCCCGTGTTCATCTGTTCGATCCCGAAAGCGGCCTGGCCTTTGGCAGACAGTCCGGGCAGGGGAGGCGCTGACATGGCAGAGATCACGGCCGGTACACTGCTGTCTCAGACAGGTGAAACGGCGATGAGGGTGGTCGAGGCGCCGATGAATGCGATCGAGCGTCTGTTCGGCCGCAAGCGGATGCCATGGCTGTTCCTGGCGCCGAACCTCATCCTGTTCGGAATCTTCACGTTCCTTCCCATCGCGATCGCCGTCGGCTACGCCTTCACCGGCGGCACCAATCTCTTCGTCTCCGAACGGCCGTTCGTCGGTCTCGACAATTTCCGCACCCTGCTTTCCTGCGGCAATTATCTTCAGCCCGGAACCTGCCAGGAATCGCTGTTCTGGACGGCGGTGTGGAACACCCTTTGGTTCGTGGCCTTCAACGTCGTCGCCACATTGCTGGTAGCGCTGATCACGGCGCTGATCCTCAACCGGGCGATCTTTGCGCGTGGCTTCTTCCGGGCGATGTTCTTCTATCCGGTTCTGCTGTCGCCCGTCGTCATCGGACTGATCTGGAAGTGGTTCCTCGATCGCAACGGCCTGCTGAACGCCTTCTTTCAGATGCTCGGCGTGCCGCCGGAGATCTTCCTGCTCGATGTCGGCTGGTCGCGCTTCGTCGTCGTCGTCGTGTCGGTCTGGTTCCATATGGGCTTTTACACGCTGATCCTGCTCGCCGGCCTCCAGGCGATCCCGAAAGATCTCTACGAGGCCGCGTCGATCGATGCCGCTTCACCGCGCCGCATGCTATTCAGGATCACGCTTCCGCTTCTTGCCCCGAACCTGCTTGTCGTGTTCATCCTTCTGATGATCAAGTCGGTGCAGATCTTTGACGAGGCCTGGGTTCTGACCAATGGCGGCGGCCCAGGCACGGCCAACAGCTTCATCGTTCAATATATCTATCAGATGGCCTTCGGCAGCGATCTGCGCCTCTTCGGCCTTGCGTCGGCCGCATCGGTTCTCATGGGTCTGGTGCTTCTGGTTCTCACCCTCGTACAGCTGCGCCTCGGCAAGCGAATGGAGTCCTGAGATGAACAGCTCTATGAACCCAATCCGCTTCATGACACGCACACGTCGGGCCGGACGCATCGATATCACCGATATTTTGTCATGGGTCTGGCTGATCGGCGGAACGTTCGCCGTGCTCATTCCCGTCGTCTGGGCAGGCCTCTCCTCGCTGAAGCCGGCGGCCGAGATCACCCGCTTTCCGCCGTCGCTGCTTCCCCGGGCCGCCGTGGAACAAACCGTGCCCGGATTCGACAAGCCGCTCAGCATTTGGAACGTCACGATTGACGGCCAACAGCGTGAAATGGCCATGATCAGGCGCATCGGTCTCAAGGCGCAAATGGTCGACCCCGCAAATCCGGGGCAACCGGTCGGTGTCGACGTGAAGGGGATCACGCCGGTGCAGCATCTGACCGTTGCCACCGAGAACTACACCGATCCGCTGACGCGCTTCAACTTCCTGACCTTCCTGAAGAACTCGGTCTTCGTCACCGTGGTTGCGACGCTGCTGACGCTTGTTGTCAACGCCATGGCTGCCTTTGCGTTGTCGAAATACAAGTTTCGGGGCGACACGACTGTGTTCGTCATCATCATCTCGACGCTGATGATACCGCTGGCCGTCGTCATGGTCCCGGCCTATCTCGTCATCGTCGGAGTCGGGCTCGCCGACAATCTCTGGGGTGTTATCCTGCCAACCGTCGCCTCGCCGACGGCCGTTTTCCTGCTGCGGCAATATATGCTGACCATACCGGACGAGCTGATCGAGGCGGCGCGCGTCGATGCGGCGAGCGAATTCTGCATCTTCTGGCGGATCATCCTGCCGCTGACGGCGCCGGCGCTTGCGGTGCTGGCGATCTTTTCCGTGCTCTGGCGCTGGAACGATTTCCTCTGGCCGCTCATCGTCCTCAACAGCCGCGAGAATTTCACCTTGCAAGTCGGCCTGAACGCCTTCCAGGGGGAGTTCTCGGTGCAGTGGCACTATATCCTGGCGATGACCTTCCTCAGCCTGCTGCCCGTCACGGTCGTCTTCCTATTTCTGCAGAAATACATCACCACAGGCATTGCCGGTACGGGAATGAAGTGAACGAATCCTAGCGCGCAGCCCTGATTGGGGTCGAGATGAGGATACCTCCCAAGCATTGAAGACTGCCTTCCCATCTCATCGCGCCGGCTGAAGCGCACCGCATCTGGTCCTGCGCTGCGCTTCAGTCCTTTCAGAGCAATTCCAGGAAAAGTGTGAAGCGGTTTTCCGTCCGAAATTGCGTAAAAACAAAAACTTAGAACGGTTCAGCGCTTCCATGAAAAGCTGAGCCGCTCTATAGGGGAAGTCGCGCGGGGCTTGGCCGCCTGAGCCGTCATCACAAAACAGTTTCGAATAGCGGGATCAAGGCCGCGCCGATCGCGCCGGGGGCGTCGATGATCTTCGCCACGGCCAAGCCCGGAACGTCGCGCAATGCGCCGTGCCGAGGCAGATTGTTGAATTCGGTGCGTTCGATCAGCATTCTAGCAAGTGAACGTGGAAGCTCGCCGCCAAGCACGATCAATGCCGGGTCGAAGATCGCGCAGATCGCATTGATGGCTCTGTTGTGGGCCGGAGTGACGCGGTCGATCCATTCCTCGACACCATCCCACTCTACCAGATTTTCGTTCTTCAGGTCCTTCAGCGTCAGCCCCACGCGCCCCTTGGCGCGAAGATGTTCGAGCAATTGGTTGAGTGCGGGACGATCGTCGTAATCCTGCCGTCCGAAGAGAACTGAGAATTCCCCGGCATTTCCGAAACTGCCGCGAAAGGGCATGCCTCCGGAAACCAGGCCGCCGCCATAACCGTGAAGATGGGCGATATAGGCAAAATCGGCGACGTCACGGCCGACGCCGAAAATCGCTTCAGCCAAGGCGGCGGTCCTGGCGACGTTGTCAGCCCAGACCGGCAGGCCAAGTCGCTGTCCCAGCTCGGGCGCCAAGTCGATCAGCGACCAATGAGCCAGCGGCAGGGGGCAATTGAAAGCTGTCTCCAGCATCCGATGGCCGGCGACTGCCAGGCCGACGCCGAGGATATCGCTTCGCTTGGCTCCGCGGCGGGCGAGGATATCTTCGACCGCCGCTTCGATCCGGTCCATCTCCAGAGGCAAGGAAGCGCCGGCCTGGGGAATTTCCATATTGTCCAACGGTTCGCCGAAGCCCATGAGGCAAAGGCCGATCGAGCCGACATTGACGGAGATGCCGAGCGTCAGACACCACTCCTTCCGGAGTGTCAGCTCCGGGCTGGGCGGACCGGCCCGCCGGTTTTCCGACTGGGCGAAGGCGACCATCCCCCGATCGTGAAGTCGCCCGACGATCCTGTGCAGTGATTGCTGGGTGAGATCGAGCGGTTCCGTGAGATCGGATCGCTCGATGCCGGGCGACTTCCAGATCAATCGCAAAAGGTCGCGTTCGTTGTGAGAGGCCACTCTCGCGGGCTGCGTGTCTCGCAAAAAATGTGGGGCGACGTGGTCCAGCGGATCGTACTTCATTTTCCGAACATATTGATTTACACTGTAAGTGTGAAGCAGGTGGGTGGGACGCTTTGCAACGAAGTCATCCGTGGTTTTGCAGTCCTGCTTAACGCATCAAGATTGGCCAGACCAGTTGCGATGACGTCTCAAGCGGCAGGGGAAAAGAAGCGAGCGGCATGGATTCATTAAGAGCGGAGAAATTGGCCTGCATTGCCGAGCATGATGGTTACGGTTTTGAGCCCACGCATGAAGGCGCCAGCTTCGAATCAATGGTTCAGGCGTTTTCGGCCGGTTATGGGGCTTTCGCCGCACAGCCATTGAAGAATGGCCGAAAATTCGCCTGGGCCGCGGATTTGAGAAGGACCGAGGCGCTCACGGTGCTTCACTCCGTGTATCAGAGTTCCTGGACAATCCGGACGCTTGATGAGACTCCGCAGCATCTCGCATTTTTCATGCCGCACACCGGATCTTTTCGACTGTCGATAGGGAAGAGAACGGTCGAAAGCGGCGCCGGTCATCTGCTTATGGCCAACAACCACGAAGCCGGCGATCGTGTGGTCCAGGGGGGACCGCATCGTTCGGACGTCCTCTTCCTGGACTGGAAGGTTGTGAAAAGGGTGCTCGCCTCGCTGGTGGAAAAGCCCCTCTCGGAGTCGTTCGACCTCGACCCCATCCTTGATCGCACGACGCAGTCAGGCCAGCTTATCGGCAATCTGCTTCAGACGATCGTACAGGGCGTGCGCGGCGACGGTCCGCTGCTATCTTCGCCTCTTGCCGCCGCCGCGATCAGCGAAACCCTCGCTCACCTCGTGATCCGATTTGGCCGGCATCGTTTTTCCAATCATCTCGAAAAACAGAAAGTATCGCTGATTGCTCCCTGGCACGTCCGGCGGGCCATCGACTACATGCATGCCAATATCGCGGAACCTCTCACCATGACGATGGTGGCCGACGGTGTCGGCGTTTCCCTTCGTGCATTGCAAACGGGCTTCAAGGCCTTCAGGGGCACGTCGCCGGCAGGGTACCTCCGCACGATCCGGCTGCAGGCGGCCCGCGAGCAACTGCGGGATCCGACCAACCAGCAATCCGTCCGCGAAATCTGTGCGATATGGGGTTTTGCGCACGCGGGGAGGTTCTCCATCATCTACCGCAGCACCTTTGGAGAGAGCCCGCGCGATACGCGGCTGCGGGCCGAGCGCCTGCGCTGAAGTAAGCTGGAGAAGCTGCTCTTCCGGCCATTCAGCGCGGCGGCGCGATGCTGCCGCGCAGGACGAGATGACAGCCGAGTTCCAGGCGATGAGCCGGCCGCTGCGGATCATTGGCGATCAGCCGCTGTTCGATGAGCGCGAGCGCTGCCGCGCCGAGACGGTCGGTCGGCACGCTAACGGTGGACAGCGGCGGGCGGCTGAACTCGCCGGGAACGATGTCGTCGAAGCCGAGCACGGATATTGCGTCGGGAACGCGTATATCGCGATCGGCCAATGCCTTCAGGCAGCCGAGCGCCAGATTGTCGGCCGCGCAGAAGACGGCGGTGGCGCCTTTCAGCGTGGGGTCACGATGGAGCAGCGCGTTGATGGCCGCTTCGCCATGCCGGGGCTCATATCCCTCCGCCTCGATGATCATATCCTCCGGCACGGGAAGCTGTGCGGCGAAATAGGCATCGGAAAAACCGTCATACCGGCGCTGGATGGTCGTGCGGCCCTTCCACGTCAGATGCAGGATCCGGCGGTGGCCAAGCGCCAGGAGGTGCTCGATTCCGAGCCGTGCGCCGAAGCGGTTTTCAGGTGTCACCGTATCGACCAGCATGGCGGGATCCTCGCCGTTGACGATGACGACGGGCATATCCGCCGAGGCGAGGCTGCGGATGAGTTCGGGCTGATCGTCATTCAGCACCACGATGCCATCAGCGCGTTCTGATATCGCGATCTGCCTGACCTCGGCGCCGTCGATGCGCCGGCCGCTGCTGACGTAGGGCACGATGCGGATGCCGCGGCGCTCGCATTCCCTGCGAAGACCGTTGAGAATCGTCCAGCTCACCAGATTGAGATCGCTCTCCGGCGCGGCATCGTCAGGTATGGCGAGAAGTAGAACGTGCAAGGCGGCGATCGTCGCCTTCTTTCTCCGGCGGTCGAGATAACCGAGACGTTTTGCCGAATCCAGAACTCTTTCTCGCACCTCGATCGTCAGCGGCGCAGTTCCGTTCAGGGCGTGCGAGGCCGTGCTCAGCGACACTTCGGCATCGCGTGCGACATCCTTGAGATTGACTTTACGTTCCACTTTTTCCGCCAGGAATTCAGATCGTACCTTCGAAGCATAAGCTAACTCGATGTTTTCACATAAAGACTTTAAAAAAGCTATGTGCTTGCGTTGATATTTTCGTCATCCGCAATCAGCGACGTTCGGCAAGCAGCCCGTTGAACAGCAGGTCGAAATAGGCCCGCATGAAGGCGTCCTTGCTGGGCGTCGGCACGCGGCGATCGTCGAAGATCAGCCGCAGAACCGTCGTCGTCAGAATCGGCGCGACGACGAGGTCGGAGAATTCGACGGGAATTTCGCGAAATTCCCCTGATGCAACGCCTTCCAGGATGAGAGCGTCGATCCTGGCGATAATCGGCGCTATGAATTCATCGTGGTGGCGATCGATCAGGTCGGGGAACCGCTGTCCTTCCGAAATGACCAGCCGCGTCAATTCGCGGGTTGTGCGATCCTCCGCGATTTGGTCGTAAAGTAGACCGAGAATGGACATCAGCCTGTCGGTGGCGCTGCCGCTGAGGCCAGCGGTGATTTCAAGCAGTTCCTGAAAGGGGACCGAGAAGTGACTGATCATGGCTTCGAAGAGCTTTTCCTTCGTCTCGAAGTAGACGTAGACCGTGCCCTTGGTGACGCCGACCCTGTCTGCGATGTCGTCGACTCGGGCGCCGGCGAATCCGTTTCTGACGAATTCCTCGAAGGCGGCATCCAGGATCTGGATGGGCCGCAACGCCTTCTGTTCCGCGCGTGTGAGTTTCTTCTGAGTGGCCATTCGTGTCTCGCCTCCCGTGTTTTGTACCGTCGCCCCTATGGCAAAAGTTTCATTGACTAATCCGTCAGTCAATTATATAGCAGCTGCCGTTGAGAGCAAGAGGTCAACTATGAGAACCATTCTGGTCGCCACAGCGATCGTATGCACGATCGGTCTCGTCTCCTGCAGCGAGCCGGGCGGGCCGAGCGAACCTGCCGCGCGGCAGGTCGGCGTCGTCGTCGCCAGGTCTGAGCCGCTGAGTGATGGCGGCGCGTTGACGGGAGAGGTCCGCGCCCGTGTTCAGACCGATCTGTCCTTCCGCGTCAGCGGTAAGATCGTCGAACGGCTGGTCGAGGTCGGGCAGTCGGTAAAGGCGGGGCAGCTGCTGGCGCGCATCGATCCGGAAGAGCAGAAGGCCGACCTGGATGTGGCCGCCGCCAATCTCCAGTCCGCCGAGGCGCAGCAGACCCAGGCGCAGCTTGCCTTCGACCGCCAGCAGAGCCTGTTTCGAACCCAGGTGACGACGCGCGCCGCGCTCGACCAGGCGCAGGAGGCGCTTCTGACGGCGCAGGCATCGACCAAGTCGGCGCAGGCGCTCTTCGAAACAGCGCAGGACACCCTCTCCTATACCCAGCTGAAGGCCGATGCCGATGGGGTGATCACCGCCCGCAATGCCGAGGTCGGGCAGGTGGCGCAGGCGGCTCAGGTCGTCTTCACCCTTGCCCATGATGGCGACCGGGATGCCGTCTTCGAAGTGGTCGAGAGCGCGTTCCTCCGCCCGATCGACGGCGACGGCACAGTGGCCCTTCTGTCGGACCCCTCGCAGAAGATCACGGCGAAGGTGCGCGAGATTTCGCCGACGATCGATTCTTCCACCGGCACCATCAGGGTCAAGGTTGCGTTGTCGAGCGATGCTCCCATTCCACTCGGCGCTCCCGTCGTCGGAAAGTTCAGTTACGTTCCGCAGGACGTCATCCAGCTGCCCTGGTCGGCAATGACCTCCAAGGGGGGTAAGCCGGCAGTCTGGATCGTCGATCCCGCATCCTCTGCGGTTTCGGTAAGGGCGATCGACGTCGCCGGCTACGAGACCGGCAGCTTCGTCGTCAAGTCGGGCGTGTCGGCAGGGGACGTCGTGGTGACCGACGGCACCAAATTCCTCCGGCCCGGCGAAATCGTGTCTTATGTCAAGGAAGCATCCAAGTGAGCATTCGTCCCAAGATAATCGCACTGATGATGGGTACGGCCCTGATCTCCTCCTGCACGAGGCAGGAGGAAAGCACTGGTGAAGCGCCCCGTCCCGTGCTGTCGATGACGGTCAAGCAGACGCCCGCGACCAGCCTCGGCCTGACAGGCACGATCGAGCCGACGATCGAGACTGAGCTCGGCTTCCGAATCCTCGGGCGGATGATTGCCCGCAACGTCAATGTCGGTGATGTCGTCAAGAAGGGTGACGTCGTTGCCGCCATCGATCCGCTGGCGCTGGAGCTTGCCGTGCGCAGCGCCCAGTCGGATGTCGAGAACAGCGACGCCCAGCTCCGAAACGCGGTGACGACGGAACGGCGCCAGCGCGCGTTGGTGGAATCGCGCTCCGGAACGGAAGCCTCGCTCGAAGAGGCCGAACAGGCGAGACGGACGGCCGCAGCCGCCGTCGCCAAAGCGCAGGCCAATCTCGACAAGGCCAGGGAGCAGCTCGGTTACGCGCAGCTTCAGGCGGAATTCGATGGCGTCGTGACGGCGACCTCGGCCGAGGTCGGCCAGGTCGTCTCGGCCGGCCAGACGGTCGTCACGATAGCGCGGCCGGACAAGCGCGACGCGGTGGTCGACGTGCCCCAGGCCGCGGCCCAGAAACTGAAGATCGGCGCGCCCTTCGAGGTGACGCTGCAGCTCGAACCTTCGATCCGCACGACAGGCATCGTGCGCGAGATCGCACCGGAGGCCGAGACCGCCACCCGCACGAGCAGGACCAAGATCGCGCTCGCCGATCCGCCTGAAGCCTTCAGGCTCGGCGCGGTCATCACAGCCTCCGCAACCATCGCTGCCGATCCCGAGATCGTGCTGCCTTCCTCGGCGATTCTTGCCGGCACCGACGGCGCCAGCGTCTGGATCGTCGATGTAGCAGGCAAGAAGGTCTCGCGCCGCCATGTGAAGATCGACGGCGACGTCGTCGATGGCGGCACCGTCCGCGTCACCGATGGGCTCGCTCCCGGAGAGCGGGTGGTCGTGGCGGGCGTGCATAAACTTGAAGATGGCCAGGCCATTAGGATCGACCAGGAGATCAGCCAGTGAAGTCCTTCAATCTTTCCGACTGGGCGCTCGAACACCGTTCGCTCGTCTGGTACTTCATGATCGTTTTCATTCTCGCCGGCGCCTTCTCCTACCTGAACCTCGGCCGTGAGGAAGATCCGAACTTCACCATCAAGACCATGGTGATCACCGCGCAATGGCCCGGCGCCTCCGCCGAGGAAGTGACGCGGCAGGTGACCGATAGGATCGAGAAGAAGCTCCAGGAACTTGAATCGCTCGATTATACCAAGAGCCAGACCGTCGCCGGCCAGACCACCGTCTTCGTCGAGCTGCTGCCGACGACCAAGGCTAAGGATGTCGCGCCGACCTGGCTGCGCATCCGCAACATGATCGCCGACATCAAGGGCGATTTCCCGAGCGGGGTCGTCGGTCCCTTCTTCAATGACCGCTTCGGCGACGTATTCGGCAACATCTACGCCTTCACCAGCGACGGGCTGACCCAGCGCCAGCTTCGCGATCTCGTTGAAAATGCCCGCTCCGAAGTTCTGACGGTGCCGAATGTCGGCAAGGTCGATGTGATCGGCGCCCAGGACGAGGCAATCTATCTCGAATTCTCCACGCGCCAGATCGCAGCGCTCGGCATCGACCAGCAGTCGGTCATCCAGACGCTGCAGGCCCAGAACGCCGTCACCCAGTCCGGCTTCGTCGATGCCGGTCCGGAGCGCATCGCCTTGCGGGTGAGCGGGCAGTTCACCTCCGAGGAAAGCCTGCGATCGATCAACCTTCGCATCAACGACCGCTTCTTCCCGTTGACCGATGTCGCCACGATCAAGCGCGGTTACGTCGATCCGCCCTCGGCGCTGTTCCGCTTCAACGGCGAGCCCGCGATCGGGCTTGCCATCGGCATGAAGCAGGGCGCCAACCTGCTCGAGTTCGGCGAGGCGCTCGACGCGCGGATGAAACAGGTCGTCGCCGATCTGCCGATCGGCGTGGATGTCCACCGCGTTTCCGATCAGCCGGCCGTCGTCGACGAAGCTGTTTCGGGCTTTACCCGCGCGCTCTTTGAAGCGATCGTCATCGTCCTGGTCATCAGCTTCATCAGCCTCGGTGCCCGCGCCGGCATGGTGGTGGCGATCTCCATTCCTCTCGTGCTCGCCATCACCTTCGTGGTGATGGAATATTCCGGCATTTCGCTTCAGCGTATCTCGCTCGGCGCGCTTATCATTGCGCTGGGCCTGCTCGTCGACGATGCCATGATCGCGGTCGAGATGATGGTCGCCCGTCTGGAGGCGGGCGACGATCTGAGAAAAGCCGCTACCCACGTCTATACATCGACGGCTTTCCCGATGTTGACCGGGACGCTCGTCACCGTCGCGGGCTTCATTCCGGTTGGCCTCAACAGCAGCGCCGCCGGCGAATTCACCTTTACGCTTTTTGTGGTCATTGCGGTTTCGCTGGTTGTTTCTTGGATCGTCGCCGTGTTGTTCACGCCGCTTCTCGGCGTCACCATCCTGCCGAAGACCATGAAGTCGCATCACGAGAAGAAGGGACGGTTCGCCTCCGTGTTCTCCTGGCTTTTGGGGCTGGCGATGCGCTGGCGTTGGGTCACCATCGTGCTGACGGTCGGCGTCTTCGCTCTTTCGGTCGGCGGCATGGGGCTGGTGCAGCAGCAGTTCTTTCCGAACTCGGACAGAACCGAGCTCGTGATCGACTGGAACCTGCCCCACAACAGCTCGATTGCCGAGACCAACAGGCAGATGGCCAAGTTCGAAAAGGAGATGCTGGCCGATAACAAGGATATCGATCACTGGACGACCTATGTCGGCCAGGGCGCGCCGCGCTTCATCCTGTCCTTCGATGTGCAGACGCCCGATGTCACCTTCGGACAGACCATCATTGTCACCAAAGGCCTCGACGTGCGCGACAAGGTGCGGGCGGAGCTGCAGGATTATCTGACGAAGACCTTCCCGGGCACCGACGCCTTCGTGAAGCTTCTCGATATCGGCCCGCCGGTGGGCAAACCGGTCCAGTACCGAATCAGCGGCCCGGATATTCAGAAGGTACGCGATATCTCCCAGCAATTTGCGGGCGTTGTCGGCACCCATCCGCTGTTGTCGAACATGGTCTTGGACTGGAACGAGCCCTCCCGCGTTGTGAAGGTCGACGTCCTGCAGGACAAGGCGCGCCAGCTCGGCGTTTCCTCCGAGGACATCGCAACCGCGCTCAATGGCATCGTCGAAGGTTCGACGGCAACGCAGATTCGCGATGATATTTACCTGGTCAACGTCGTCGGGCGAGCCAGGGCATCCGAGCGCGACTCCATCCAGACCCTTCAGAATCTGCAGCTCTCCACCTCCAACGGCAAAGTCGTGCCTTTGTCGGCCGTTGCGAATTTCCGTTACGAGCTCGAGCAGCCGACGATCTGGCGTCGCGACCGGCAGCCCACGATCACGCTCAAGGCAGCCGTCATCGGTTCGACACAGCCGGCCACGATCGTCGATCAGCTGAAGCCGAAGGTCGAGGAGTTTCAGAAGAACCTTCCCGTCGGATACAAGGTGGAAATCGGCGGCGCCGTCGAATCCAGCGCCGAGGCGCAGGGGCCGATCGCGGCCGTGGCTCCGCTGATGCTGTTTACGATGGCGACGATCCTGATGATCCAGTTGCAGAGCTTCAGCCGCCTGTTCCTGGTCTTTGCGGTGGCGCCGACGGCTCTGATCGGCGTGGTTACGGCGCTCTTGCTCAGCAATGCGCCCATGGGCTTCGTCGCCATCCTCGGCGTGCTGGCGCTGATCGGCATCCTGATCCGCAACTCGGTCATCCTGGTCGTGCAGATCGAGCATCTGCGCGCCGAAGGGGTCGCGCCATGGCAGGCGGTCATCGAGGCGACCGAACACCGCATGCGGCCGATCATGCTGACGGCGGCGGCGGCAACCCTCGCGCTGATCCCGATCTCGCGCGAGATCTTCTGGGGGCCGATGGCCTACGCCATGATGGGCGGCATCGTTATCGGAACCGCGCTCACCCTGCTGTTCCTGCCGGCGCTCTACGTCGCATGGTTCAGAATCCCGAGGGAGGAGGCTGTCCGGGCCGAAGCCACCGCGGAGGCATGAGGTGAGGCTTCGACGGCCATCGCCTACGCCCGCCGCGGCGGCGGCTGCAACACGGGCCGCGACGAAATGGGTGGGGTGGCGCGGGCGATGCCGTCCCACGCCGGGCGGGAACGGCATGGCGAATGATGACGTGGACAGAGCCACACGCCGGAGAGCGTCTGGCCTTGAGGGAAACGGATCGATAATGCAGCGACAATTCCGAGACCTGCCAAAGGCAATGCCGGCGATCATCGTCGCCATCGGCCTGGCGATGCTTGCGGGCTGTGCCACGCGGCCATCGCCTGAAGTTTTGACGCCTGTTTATCTCAGCGAGCCGGCCCGTTCGGAAACGGCTCCAGACAGGGTGAGGGTGCTCGTCGCGACCAACAGAACCCCCGATCGCGTGAGGGGCGGGTTCGACAGCACATGGGCCGAGAAGCTGACCTATGAGCAGTATGCGTTTTCGGTTCCTCCCGGCAGGAAGGATACCGCGATCACCTATCCCAAGGCAAAGCCGGATCCGGAGCGGCAATTTGCCGTCGTCGAGCGCAGGCAGCTGCCGAAGGATGCTTTCGTGCAGCAGGCGCTCGCCGCCGTGCAGCCCGACGGCACTGTCGGCATCTTCGTCCATGGCTACAACTACAGTTACCAGGAAGCGCTTTACCGCACCGCCCAGATCGCCGCCGATGCGAAGATCCCGGGCGCTCCGATCCTGTTTTCCTGGCCTTCGGCGGCATCCGTCGCCGGATATGTCGCCGATCGCGACGCTGCGCTTTCCTCGCGCAGCGAACTCGATTCCCTCGTCACATCGCTCTCGGTATCGAGCAAGGTGAAGCGCATCATCCTGTTCGGGCACAGCATGGGCGGGTTCCTGGTGATGGAAACGGTGCGAGAGCTCAAACTGCAGCATCGCGACGCCGTCATCGGCAAGCTGGCGGTGGTGCTCGCCGCTCCTGACATCGATGTCGATGTCTTCCGGTCGCAGCTGAAGGACATCGGTCCAATGCCGAATCCGATCTCCCTTCTGGTTTCCAAGGACGACCGGGCGCTTGTGGCCTCAAGCTTCATCGCCGGCGAACGGGCGCGCGTCGGCCGCCTCGATATCGACGATCCTGTCATCCAGGAGGCGGCCTTGCAGGCGAGGCTGCGGGTCATCGACATTACCTCGATCAAGACCTCCGATGGGTTGGGCCACGACCGCTACGCATCGCTCGCGAAGTTCGGCGCCCAGCTTGCTTCCTTCGAGAGCGGCGGCCGGTCGACCGCCGGCGACGTCGGCGCCTTCGTCTTCGATGCCGCAGGCGCTGCAGTCGCAAGCCCGTTTCGCCTGGCGGGATATGTCGTTCGCTCGCAATAGAGCGGTTTTGAATTTACGCAATTCCCGGAAAAGCGCTTCGCGCTCTGCCTGGGAAAACCGCTCGCACTTTTTCTGGAATTGCTCCAGGTCGGGAGCCTGTACATCCTGATCATCAGGATTGTGTACAATATGACTATTAAATTGTCAGATGCCTAAATGAAGCGCAAACTTCCATCGTGGCCGAGTCGGCCACTGGGGATATGGGAGGGCATTATGAGCATTCAAAATCCGTCTCCCTCGTTGTACAACGAGGATCTTGCGCCCGCGGAGGAGCGTAAGTGGGGTGCATTCAGCATCTTCAACGTCTGGACGTCGGACGTCCATAGTCTCTGGGGCTATTATCTGGCGGCAAGCCTGTTTCTGCTCTGCGGCAGCTTCGTGAACTTTGTCATCGCTATCGGCATCGGCTCTCTCGTCATCTTCTTCCTGATGAGCCTAGTCGGAAATGCCGGCGTGCGCACCGGTGTCCCCTTTCCGGTTCTGGCGCGCGCCTCCTTCGGCACCTTCGGCGCCAACGCTCCGGCGCTGGTCCGAGCGGTGGTCGCCTGCTTCTGGTACGGCGCGCAGACCGCCGCCGCATCCGGCGCGATCGTTGCCTTGTTGATCCGCAACGAGAGCCTGCTCGCCTTCCATCAGAACAGCCACATGCTCGGCCATTCGACCCTCGAGCTTATCTGCTACATCATCGTCTGGGCGCTGCAGCTGCTGATCATTCAGCGCGGCATGGAAACGGTCCGCAAGTTCCAGGATTGGGCGGGTCCCGCCGTCTGGATCATGATGCTGATCCTCGCGGTCTATCTCGTCACCAAATCCGGCACCTTCTCATTCGGTTCCGAAATCCCGCGCGACGTGCTGATCGAAAAGACCAAGGATGCCGGCGTGCCGGGCGAGCCCGGCTCCATTGCCGCACTTGCCGCCGTGGCCGCCACCTGGATCACCTATTTCGCCGCGCTCTACCTGAACTTCTGCGATTTCTCGCGTTACGCAACGAGCGAAAAGGCGCTGCGGAAGGGCAATCTCTGGGGCTTGCCGATCAACCTCCTGGCATTCTGCCTCGTCGCCGGTGTCACGACCACGGCCGCCTTCACCGTATACGGCGAGGTCCTGCTGCATCCGGAAATGATCTCGGCCAAATTCGACAGCTGGTTCCTGGCGTTGCTGGCGGCGCTGACATTCGCGGTGGCAACGCTCGGCATCAACGTCGTGGCGAATTTCGTTTCGCCGGCCTTCGACTTTGCCAATGTCTTCCCGCGCCAGATCAACTTCAAGCGCGGCGGATATATCGCCGCCCTGATTGCCCTCGTGCTCTATCCGTTTGCTCCCTGGGAGACGGGTGCGGCGCACTTCGTCAACTTCATCGGTTCGACGATGGGGCCGATCTTCGGCATCATGATGGTCGACTATTATCTCATCCGGAAGAGCCAGCTGAACGTCGAGGCGCTCTACCAGGAGAATGGCGAGTTCCGGTTCCAGAACGGCTGGCACGGCAATGCCTTCATCGCCTTTGCGGTCGGTGCGCTGTTCTCCTCGATCCTGCCGACCTTCACCTCCATCCTGCCGGACTGGTGGGGCACCTATGGCTGGTTTTTCGGCGTCGCCATCGGCGGGGCGATCTATTTCGTGCTAAGAATGGGCGCGCGGCGCAATCCGGCCTTCGCCTCATGACGAAACAAAGGCGCCTGGCCATCGCCGGGCGCCTTCATGTTCCATTTTCATAAGCTGCCGCCCCGGGAGCGCGCGACTATACGCTCAACAGACTGACCGGCTACATCGATCAGGATTGGGACGATATCTCCACGGAAACGCGATGGGCGACGCAGAGGCTGTTTGGCATCGGCTCTTTTATGCTTGTGCCGAAGCGGATGCATGTTTTGCGAAATGGCATTATGATCGGCGCAACGCCTGACCGGCGTTGGTTGCGGATACGTGATCCGCGGGACGGGGAGGACGGCAGGATTTGGAACGGCTGAAGGATCTGGACAGTGTTTCCGCGCGGGTCGGCAACGGGTCGGCGTCGCCTCCTTATGAGCGGCGCGGCGTCGTGGCCGCAGCCGTCTACGAGCATGGGCAGCGTATTCGCGACATCAAAATAGAGGAAGCCGGCGAGTGGCGAAACCGGGAGAATGCCATCGTCTGGATCGGCCTGCATGAGCCGGATGAAGTGCTGCTGCATCAGATCCAGGCCGAGTTCAATCTGCATCCGCTGGCGATCGAGGATGCGGCGCAGCCCCACCAGCGCCCGAAGCTGGAAATTTACGGGGAGGCGATGTTCATCGTCGCCCGCACCGCCCATATGAAGGACGGTGAAATCGTCTTCGGCGAAACGCATCTCTTTGTCGGCCGCGGTTACGTCGTCTCCGTTCGCCACGGCGAATCCTCCTCTTATCTCGCGGTCAGGCAGCGCTGCGAGGCGACACCCGCCGCCCTTGCCCATGGCGAGAATTACATTCTCTATTCCATCCTCGATTTTATCGTCGACAACTACATGCCTGTCATCGAGGTGGTGCAGGAAGAGGTCGAGATGCTCGAGGATCTCGTGCTGCGCGAACAGCTGGGAAAATCCGACATCGAGCGGCTTTACATGCTGCGGCGCAAGCTTCTGCGGCTGCGCAACGCGGTGGTGCCGCTCGTCGACGTCTGCCGGCGATACGAGCATATCGATCTTCCCGGCATGGATCCGACGCTGCAATCGCTGTTTCGCGATGTGACCGATCACGTGCGCCGGGTTCAGGAGGATATCGATGCATTGCGCGAGGTACTCGCCTTCGCCTTCGAAGCCAGCGTGATGATCGGCCAGACGGAACAGACGGCAATCGCCCGCAAGCTCGCCGCCTGGGCGGCGATCCTCGCCGTCCCCACCGCGATCGCCGGCATCTACGGCATGAATTTCAGCGATATGCCGGAACTGAAATTCCAGTACGGCTATTTCGTCGTATTGGGCGTCATCGCGGTCCTCTGCCTGAGCCTTTTCGGCTTCTTCCGCCGGCGAAAATGGCTTTAGTCAGGACAGCGCTTTCAACAGCCGATTTCGGTGTATACCGATGTAGCCGATGTCGTTCAGATATAGCCTGGCGTCTCCTGCGTCGACGTCTTCCGCGAAGGTCTCGTCGCCGGCCGCAGCCCTTGCCAACATGAAATCGGCAAGGGCTTGAAGCCGGCTGCAGATCATCTCGGGAAGCCGGCGCCGTTCTTCCATCGTCGCGCCATAGGCGCTGCAGAAGATTGTCGCCCGCCGCAGCTGGTCGTCCAGACCGAACGCTGCAGAGGGATTGGCAGGATCGGAGAGGGGTGCCCAGCGATAGACCGCGTAGGCGAGATCCCAGAGGCGCGGGGCGGGATGGGCAGTGTCGAAATCGATGATCCCGACAGCTTCCTGATCGACGGTGGCGACATTGTAGGGCGCAAAGTCTCCGTGACAGACGATCTCACGCGGCTCCTGCGCCGGCAGCATCCATATCTGAGCATCGTCATCCGATTCCAGAAAGCCCTGAGATGCTGTATGAAAATCGCGCAGGAGTCTCGCTGCGGAAATCAGCATGCGCTCTGATCCGACAAGGGGATCACGGAGGTCTTCGCAGACGCGCCCGGCGACGTAACTGACGACCTCCTGATCGTCGCCGGTAATTTGAGTGGGCTGCGGAGCCGCCGGGAAGCCATTGCTTCTGAGATGGCGCAAGAACCGGTGCGTGGTCGGCGTCCATGCGCCTGATGGTCTGATGACGGTATCGCCGTCGCGCCAGATCTGCCCGGTTCGCCCGCCCTCCAATAATTTCACGCATGGCCTCCTACGCAGATTTCAGTTTTTCGATATGGGCCTGAACCGTAGCGGCAAGGTTCGTTTCATGGCAGTTCCGGTAGAACGCCGCCGTGTCCGAAGGCATCCCGTCGGGAATGGCGACGAAGTCTTCAAGCCGGAAACCACTTGTACTGCCGAGTTCAGGGTCGGCCAGTTGGCTTTCACTGAGGCCGCCGACGCGAACAGCTAGGGCTTCGAAATAAGCAAGATTCTCATCCACTGCCGAAGGCGAAGATGTTCTGCCGTGCGCGGGAATGACCAGTTTCGCATCAAGGTCACGGATCCGCCTGAGCGAGGAGCGGATCTGGCGAAGATCATCGGCACTCCTGCTCCAGACTTCGGAAATGGGATATTCCACCGCGTCGACGGCCAGGCAGACGCGGAGTTCCGGAATCCAGACGGCGATATGGTCAGGCGTGTGTCCCGGCGTATGAATGAGTTCCAGCGTCAGATCGCCGCCGTTCAGGACCATCGAGCCGGAGAAGGTGATATCGGGGCCGATGAGTTCCACGTCTGCAAACCGCGATTCCCGTCTCGCCTTGTCCTTCAGGATCTGGTGCGTGGAGGCATCACGCAGACGGTCGAGCGCTGCGGCATGCGCGATGATCGGAGCACGCCCTGAAACCGCAGAGTTTCCCCAGAAGTGATCCCAATCCATATGCGAATTGACGACGATCAGCGGGCGATCCTCGCCTCTGTCCCCAAGCAGATCCAGCGCCATCCGGCACAGTTCGGGCGTGCCGAGCGTATCGATCAGAACATTGAACCTCTCGGTCCGCACAAACACGGCATCGACCTCGTCTCCCGCCCGGAGGATAACGATGCGCTGGTCAAGTCCGGGATGGGAGCACAATTCTACCGCTGGGTTCACGTCTGCCCGCCTTCGTTGCAATCGCAGCAATATTATCTACTACATCAAATCTCGTCTGGATGCTCGCTCTCTAAGGGCCCCCCGATTTCCGCTCCACCGGCACTGGCACATCCCACCGTTCCATCACGGCGTTCGGCACGGCGGTCGCGCAGATCACCATCACACTGGGCTTCGAGCGGCCGAGGCTCTTCGGCGTCCATTGCGCCTGGAGCGGGACGGCGCATCGGGGAACCAGCACCTTCGCGTTCGGTTCCAGCACGTCCCAGCGCTCGTGCCCCTTGGCGTTCTGCTGTGCGATGAAACGCCTGGCCTCCTCGCGGATTTCGAACAAGCCATGCTTATCAGGTGTCGAGCGATCTGTCTCGATGCTCCAGGAGGCGAGGCTGGGTATGCAAGCCGTGAGGGCGGTGATGAAGACTATTGATCTCAGCATCGATGGGCTCTCAACCGCTCGTTTCCGGATCGGAAACAGTCAGAGGATCTTTTAGCGCATGGCGGCGATATCTCTACCGGCAAATCGTGAGGACTTCCTTCTCTCATTGAGCGAGATCGACCTGCCGGAAGATGTGATATCTCATCTCGCCGCGCGGGCGCGTCCTGGGTTCCCATGCCCATGCAGCCGTGAATTGACGACTTGAGTGGAACAACCTCCGTCAAAAGAAGTTTGCCTGAAAAGCAACTCGAGGCGGCGGCCGATGTTACTCTCTGCGAAGCAGGGTGCGTTCAGCACCCCACCCCGGATCTATTATGTCAATCCGCTACTTCTCCAAGGCATCGATGCATGGGGCGAGGTTTTCGGCCATGCGGCGGATACCGGCTTCGATTATGTTCTGACGGCGCCGCTCTTCGACCGAGGCGGGGACTGCAGCGTCTTTACCTCCCGGGATTTCGATCGTCTCGATCCTGAACTGCAGCTCGGAAGCGCGGTCGATGATGGGATATCGCGCTTGGCGGAGGCCGCGGAGAAGGGCGGCGTCGGCCTGATGATGGACCTGATGCTCGACGGGAAAGTCGGCGATGCGCAAGCGGTTCGTCCGGTCGATCCTCGACGCTCGCCGCTCGATCCGGCGGAGCCGATGAACACGATCGGGTCCGAGCGGCAATTGCGTTTGTTGGGGGAGTGGACCGAACGGCTGTGGCGGCTGTCCGGGCTCGGCCTCTCCGGCTACCGGGTACTCGGAATCGATCGCGCCGCACCGGCGCTTTTCAAATCGCTGATCGCTTCGGTGCGCGAGAAGGCCGACGCGCAATTCCTCGCCTGGACGCCCGGCACCGACTTTGCGGTGAGAAGAGCGATCGCGGATGCGGGCTTCTCAGGATGCTTTTCATCGATGGCCTGGTGGGATCTCGACGAGAGATGGTTTGTCGAGGAGCATCGCGTCCAAGAGGCGCTCGGCTGGCAGGTCGCCTTTCCCGAACCGCCATTCGCCAGGCGCATTGCACACGGGACCGAGAGCCGAGAAATCCTCGAGCGGCGCGCCGTGAGAGCGCTGCGCCTTGCCGCCTCGCTTGGCGGCGGTCTCATGGTTCCCATGGGTTTCGAATATGGTGCGGCGACACCGCTCGATCCGACCCACGGCGATGGTTCGGGGCTGCGGAAGCTGCGCCATGATCTCGCCTTCGACATCTCCTCCGAGATACGCGTCGCCAATGCCGAGATCGGCAGGGCCGGCCAGGCGCGCGCTCCATCGCTCCGCCTGATCCGCAACGCCAACGGGCCGGTTTCGGCGCTTGTGCAATCCGAGGAGCAGGATCTTCGCAGCGCATCGAATGTACGGTTCGTCCTGATTAACCGGGACCTCCGGAGAAGCGCATCCGCGCCGATGACGGCGCTTCGCGAGGCGGCCTCCGGTTATCTGCCCGTCGCGGCCGATGGCGCGGTCCTGCGCCTGCGAGCAGGGGAGACCCGGATCATCGAAAGCAAAGCGCCGGAGCCGATCGCATCCAGGCCTGCCCTCGACGTTGAGCAGGCGATCGCCTCGCCGCGGCTTGCCATCGAGAACATCATGCCGCGGGTCGATGACGGACGCTTTCCTGTCAAGCGTGTGATCGGCGAGACCGTCACCGTCGAGGCCGATATATTTGCCGACGGCCACGACCCGATCGCGGCCGTCCTGCTCTGGCGGCCGCACGACGCCATGGCGGAGTGGAAAGAGACCGAGATGCAGCTGGTCGAGAACGACCGCTGGCGCGCCGAATTCCTGCTGGAGCGCATCGGGCGCCACGAGTTCGCGGTCGAAGCGTGGAAGAACCCGTTCACGATCTTCCGCTACGAACTGACCAAGAAGAACGATGCCAGGCTGGACCTGAAGCTGGAGCTTCAGGAGGGATTGAACCTCGTCCGGGCCGCGAAGGCCGAAGCGCCGCCGGCACTCGGCGCCGACCTGCAGGTGCTCATCGACAGTCTTGAAAACGCGTCGGATGCCGAGCGCACGGCAATCCTGCTCGATCCCGAGACCTCCGAGTTGATGAACAAGGCTGACAGGCGGCCGTTCCGGCTTCGCTCCACGACGAGCGCCGTCGATGCCGAACGCAAATCGGCAGCCTTTGCCAGCTGGTACCAGATCTTCCCGCGCTCCCAGAGCGGCGATCCGAACCGGCACGGCACCTTCGACGATGTCATCCCGAGGTTGGCGGATATCCGAGATATGGGCTTCGACGTGCTCTATTTCCCGCCGATCCATCCGATTGGATCGACCAACCGGAAGGGGCGCAACAACAGCCTGAAGGCAGTACCCGGCGATCCCGGAAGTCCCTATGCCATCGGCTCCGAAGAGGGCGGCCATGATGCCATTCATCCCGAGCTCGGCGATTTCGAGGATTTCGGCCGGCTGGTCGAGGAGGCGGGCCGGCATGGGCTGGAGATCGCGCTCGATCTTGCGATCCAGGCTTCGCCGGATCATCCCTGGCTGACGGAGCACCCTGGCTGGTTCGACTGGAGGCCCGACGGGACGATCAAATATGCCGAAAACCCGCCGAAAAAATACGAGGACATCGTCAATGTCGATTTTTATACGAAAGACGCGCTGCCCTCTCTGTGGGTGGAACTCCGGGACGTCGTCCAGCTCTGGGTCGACCAGGGCGTCAAGCTGTTTCGGGTCGACAACCCGCACACCAAGCCCTTTCCGTTCTGGGAATGGCTGATCGGCGATATCAGGGCGCGTCATCCCGAGGTCGTCTTCCTGTCGGAAGCCTTCACCAGACCGAAGGTCATGTACCGGTTGGCGAAGATCGGCTTCTCCCAGTCCTATACCTATTTCACCTGGCGCAATACCAAGTGGGAGCTCGAGCAATATATGCGGGAGCTGACCGAGGCGGCGCCGAAGGAATTCTTCCGCCCGCATTTCTTCGTCAACACCCATGACATCAATCCGGATTTTCTCCAGAACGCGCCGCGTCCGGCCTTCCTGATCCGCGCGGCACTCGCCGCAACGCTTTCCGGACTGTGGGGCGTCTATAACGGCTTCGAACTTTGCGAGGGGCGTCCCGACGCCAAGCGCAAGGAATATGCCGATAGCGAAAAATACGAGATCCGCGCCTGGGATTACGACCGGCCGGGCAACATCATTGCCGAAATCCGGATGCTGAACCGCATCCGGAACGAAAACACCGCGCTGCATTCGCATCTCGGGCTGACGCTGCTGAACGCCCGGAATGACAACATCCTGTTCTTCGAGAAGGCGAGTCGCGCCCGCGACAATGTCTTGCTGATCGCGATCAGCCTTGACCCCCATAATTTTCAGGAAAGCGATGTCGAACTGCCGCTTTGGAAGTGGTCGTTGGATGATGGCGGCGCGCTCGACGCCGAGGATTTGGTCACGGGGCAACGGTTCAGGTGGAGCGGCAAGCGGCAGAGAGTGGGTTTCAATCCTCAGATCCTGCCTTTTGCGATCTGGCGCGTTCGCGCAGCGGAGGCATGAATGGACACGATGAATCCCGGTGGCGTCGACCCGCTGCTCTGGTACAAGGATGCGATCATCTACCAGCTGCACATCAAGTCGTTCTACGACGCCAATGGCGATGGCGTCGGCGATTTTGCCGGCCTGCACCAGAAGCTCGATCACGTCGCAGCACTCGGCGTCAACGCCATCTGGCTTTTGCCTTTCTTTCCCTCACCTCGTCGTGACGATGGTTACGACATTGCCGACTACGGCAATGTCAGCCCGGATTACGGGACCGTGGAGGATTTCCGCGCTTTCGTCGACGCCGCCCATCAGCGCAACATCCGCGTCATCATCGAGCTCGTCATCAACCACACTTCCGACCAGCATCCCTGGTTCCAACGCGCACGCCAGGCGCCGGCGGGATCGCCGGAGCGGGATTTCTATGTCTGGTCGGACAGCGATCAGAAATTCCCGGAAACGCGCATCATCTTCCTCGACACGGAGAAATCCAACTGGACATGGGATGCGGCCGCCGGCGCTTACTACTGGCACCGCTTCTATTCCCACCAGCCGGACCTCAACTTCGATAGCCCGCTTGTAATGGAGGAGCTGCTAAAGGTGATGCGCTTCTGGCTGGAAACCGGCATCGATGGTTTCCGCCTCGACGCGATCCCGTACCTCGTCGAGCGCGAGGGGACGATCAACGAAAACCTTCCCGAGACCCATGCGATCCTCAAGCGCATCCGTGCCGCCCTCGACGCTACTCATCCCGGCGTGATGTTGCTTGCCGAGGCCAATCAATGGCCCGAGGACACGCGCGAATATTTCGGCGAAGGCGACGAATGCCATATGGCGTTCCACTTCCCGCTGATGCCGCGCATGTATATGGCGATCGCCAAGGAAGACCGCTTCCCGATCACCGACATCCTGCGCCAGACGCCTGAAATTCCGGAGAATTGCCAATGGGCGATCTTCCTGCGCAATCATGACGAGTTGACGCTGGAAATGGTCACCGACGCCGAGCGGGATTATCTTTGGGAGACCTATGCTTCCGACAAGCGCGCTCGCATCAATCTCGGCATCAGGCGACGCCTGGCGCCGCTGATGGAGCGCGACCGCCGGCGCATAGAGCTGATGAACGCGCTTCTTCTGTCGATGCCGGGGACGCCCGTGATCTATTACGGCGATGAGATCGGCATGGGCGACAACATCTATCTCGGCGACCGCGACGGGGTGCGGACGCCGATGCAATGGTCGCCCGACCGCAACGGCGGCTTCTCGCGGACAGACCCGGCGCGCCTCGTGCTGCCGCTGATCGCCGATCCGCTCTATGGCTTCGAGGCCGTCAATGTCGAAGCCCAGAGCACCGATGCGCATTCGCTGCTCAACTGGACGCGCAAGATGCTGGCGCTGCGTGGCAGGCATCCGGCCTTCGGACGCGGTTCGCTGCGTTTCCTTTCGCCTGAGAACCGCAAGATCCTGGCCTATCTCAGGGAATATGAGGGCGAGACGCTGATGTGCGTCGCAAACCTCTCGCGGCTGCCCCAGGCGGTCGAGCTCGACCTCTCGGCCTTCGAGGGCCGCGTGCCGATCGAACTGACGGGCATGTCGCCTTTTCCGCCGATCGGGCAACTGACCTATCTCCTGACGCTGCCGCCCTATGGCTTCTTTTGGTTTCAGCTGGAAGCGGATGCCGATCCGCCGGCATGGCGCACCGCGCCGCCGGAACAGCTTCCCGACCTCGTGACGATGGTGATCCGCCGCGGTCTGCTCGATCTCGTCGATGAGCCGCGGTTGGGACGCGTCCTTAGCAACGAAATTCTGCCCGCTTATCTCGCCAAGCGGCGCTGGTTCGGGGCGAAGGACCAGCCGCTTCAGGCGGCTCGGCTGATCTCGGCAACGCCAATCCCCTATGCCGATGGGATCGTTCTCGGCGAGTTGGAGGTGGAGCTGCCGGATCACAGCGAATCCTATCAGTTGCCGCTGGCTGTCGCCTGGGACGATGCGCAACCCTCCGCTCTGACGCAGCAGCTCGCGCTCGGGCGGGTTCGTCAGGGCAGGCGGGTCGGCTTCCTGACGGATGGCTTCGCGATCGAGCCGATGGCGCGGGGCATTCTGCGCGGGCTGGCCGACCGCTCGCGCATTACCGGACGTACCGGCACCCTCGAATTTCTCGGCACCGAACGGCTCGATCGCCTGCAGGTTACCGACGGCATGCCGGTTCATTGGCTCTCGGCCGAGCAATCGAACAGTTCGCTGATCGTCGGCGACGTCGCCATGATCAAGCTGATCCGGCACATTTTTCCGGGCGTCCATCCGGAGGTGGAGATGACGCGGTTTCTGACCTGCGCGGGTTACGATCACACCGCGCCGTTGCTCGGCGAGATCGCGCACACCGATTCCAGCGGCCGCCGCTCGACCTTGATCATCGTCCAGGGTGCGATCCGGAACCAGGGAGACGCCTGGAACTGGATGCTGAACAATTTGCGCCGCGCGGCCGACGAGCTCGTGCTGAACGATCCGGCAGTCGAGCCTGGCGACGACGTCTTCCGGCCGCTGATCAGCTTCGTTGCCATGGTCGGCATGAGGCTCGGCGAATTGCATGTCGTCCTCTCCGGAGAAAACGCCGACGAGGCTTTCAGTCCTGTCGTCGCCGGTAACGATGAGGTCGAGGCAATCAAGAAGGCGGTGGCGGGCGAGGTCGCCTATGCCATGTCGAAATTGGCAGAACGCGACGAGAATGCCGATCCCGCGATCGATCTGCTCGCCCGCCCGCTTCTGGAACGCCGCTCCGAACTCGTCGAACTTGGCGCGCGCCTGGCGGAGAGTGCTCGGGGCACACTGATGACGCGCACGCATGGCGACTTCCATCTCGGCCAGATCCTGGTCAGCGAGGGCGATGCCGTCATCATCGATTTCGAGGGCGAACCCGCGAAGAACCTCGCCGAACGCCGCGCCAAGACCGTTCCGCTCCGCGACGTCGCCGGACTTTTGAGATCGCTGAGCTATCTCGTCGCCACTGCGCAGCTCGACAATGACGCGGTCACCGAACATGAAAACGAGGTGCGCCGTAACGCCATCGCCCGCTTCGGGCGCAATGCCGAACAGGCTTTTCTCGATGCCTATTGGCAAGCGGTCTCCGCATCGAAGGCGCTCGCCATGCCGACCGAACAACGACGGAGGGTTCTCGATGCCTTTCTTCTCGAAAAGGCCGCTTATGAAATCGCCTATGAGGCCCGCATCAGGCCGAAGTGGCTGCCGATCCCGCTCGCCGGCCTTACCGAAATCGTATCGCGCCTAGCGGGGGTCAAGGCATGAATGTTGAACGCTCGGAACTTCTCGCCGGCATCGGACATGATGCCCTCTGGGCCCTGATCGAGGGACGCCACGGCGATCCCTTCTCGATCCTCGGTCCGCATGAAAGCGGCGGCATGACGATCGTGCGCGTCTATCTGCCGGGTGCCGAAGGCGTCGATCTCATCGAAGCGGCGAGCGGCAGGGTGGTGACACCCTTCAGCATCGCTCACCCCTCCGGCCTGTTTGCGGCGGCGATGGGTTCGAGGATGCCTTACCGGTTGCGGATCACATGGCCGGATGGCGAGCAGATCACCGAGGATCCCTACAGCTTCGGGCTTCTGCTGGGAGAGCTCGATCTCCACCTGATCTCCGAGGGCACCCATTACAGCCTGAGCCGGACGCTCGGCGCCGTTGAAATGTCGGTGGACGACGTCGCGGGCGTCCGCTTCGCCGTCTGGGCTCCGAATGCCCGCCGCGTTTCGGTTGTCGGCGATTTCAACGCCTGGGACGGGCGGCGAAACCCGATGCGGCTGCGGCAGTCCGCCGGCGTGTGGGAGCTGTTCATGCCCCGGCTGGCGCCCGGCGAAAGATACAAGTTCGAGATCATCGATCCGCATGGAAATTGCTTGCCGCAGAAGGCCGATCCGGTGGCGAGAGCGAGCGAAGCCGCCCCGTCCACCGCTTCGATCGTCGCATCCTCGACACGATTTCGATGGACGGATGACAATTGGATGAAGGGCCGGTCGCGAGAGCAAAGACTGGAAGGGCCGATCTCCGTCTATGAGGTGCATGCCGGTTCCTGGCTGCGGGAGAATGGCGGGCGGTCGCTCGACTGGGCCGAACTCAGCCAGCGGCTCGTTCCCTATGTTCGCGAGATGGGATTCACCCATATAGAGCTGCTGCCCATCATGGAGCACCCCTTCGGCGGCTCCTGGGGTTATCAGCCGCTCGGCCTCTTCGCCCCGACCGGCCGTTATGGCACGCCTGAGGATCTCGCCTATTTCATCGACCGCTGCCATGGCGCCGGGATCGGCGTCATCCTCGATTGGGTGCCGGCCCATTTTCCCACCGACGTCTGGGGGCTCGCCCGCTTCGACGGCACCGCGCTCTACGAACACGAGGACCCGCGTGAAGGCTTTCATCGCGACTGGAATACGCTGATCTACAATCTCGGCCGCAACGAGGTGAAAGGCTTCCTGATCGCCAGCGCCCTGGAATGGCTCGAACGCTACCATATCGACGGGTTACGCGTCGACGCCGTCGCCTCGATGCTCTACCGCGACTACAGCCGCAACGAGGGGGAGTGGATTCCGAACCGGTATGGCGGCCGTGAGAACCTGGAAGCGGTGGAATTCTTCAAGCATCTGAACAGTATCGTTCACGAGCGCTGCCCGCATGCAATGATGATCGCCGAGGAATCGACGGCTTGGCCAGGTGTCACCAAGCCGCCGGAAGAGGGCGGGCTCGGCTTCGACATCAAGTGGAACATGGGCTGGATGCACGACAGCCTGAGCTACATCGAGAAAGATCCCGTCTACCGGAGCTACCACCACGGCACGATGACCTTCGGCATGATCTATGCCTATTCCGAGCGCTTCATCCTGCCGATTTCGCACGACGAGGTCGTTTATGGAAAAGGCTCGCTGCTCGGCAAGATGCTGGGCGACGAGTGGCAGAAATTCGCCAATCTGCGCAGTTACCTCGCCTTCATGTGGGGCCATCCCGGAAAGAAGCTGATGTTCATGGGAGGCGAGATCGCCCAGCCGGGCGAGTGGAACCATGACGAGTCAATCGCCTGGGACGTGCTGGACCGGCCGGCCCATGCCGGGCTTCAGCGGCTGGTCAAGGATTTGAACGGCTTTTACGCCGAAGAGCCGGCCCTGCAGTTCGGCGATTTCCATCCCGAAGGCTTCGAATGGGCGGCGGCGGACGATGCCGTCAATTCCGTCCTCGGCATGCTGCGTTACGCCGAGAATCGTGCTTCGTCGGTTCTCGTCGTCTCGAATTTCACGCCGGTGCCCCGTTACGGCTACCGGATCGGCGTGCCGCAGGACGGCGTGTGGATCGAGCGGATGACGACGGATGCGCGCGAATATGGCGGCTCCGGCCTCGTCAATGGCGCAGTGTCGAGCGAACCCGTACCCGCGCGCGGCAGGCCGCATTCGCTCTCGCTGACGCTGCCGCCGCTGGCAACGATCTTTCTCAAGTCACCTTGATAGGGCTTCACGTCGTTCCGGTCATTCGTGCGGAGCCGGATGGATCAAAGGCCAGGGGCTTGCCTCCGATCCCTTTTCGACCGGAACTTCGATCAGAACGGGCTCATCGAGTGAGAGCGCTTTCTCCAGTATGTCTTTCAACTCCCCGGGGCTCGTCGCCTTGAAAGATCGGATGCCGAAGCTCTTGCCGAGGGCGACGAAATCGGGATTGGTCAGTTCTGAGCCGAGAGTGCGGCCCTTGTAGGTCTGCTTCTGGTCGCGCAGCACATTGCCGTAGGCGGAATTGTTGAAGACGATGGCGACGACGGCGATCTTGTGCTGGACGGCAGTGGCAAGTTCCTGGACGCCGAACATGAAGCCGCCATCGCCCGAAACGGAGACCACAGCTTTATCGGGATGGGCGACTTTCACGCCCAAGGCCGTATTGAAGCCGAAACCGAGATTGTCCTGGTAGCCGCATGTCACGTATTGGCGAGGGCCATAGGTCGGGAAGGCAAAGCGGGCGGTAAAGCCCATCTGACTGATTTCCTCGACGAAGAAGCCGTCTCTCGGCAGGGCTTCGCGAATGGCTTCGAGATAGCCAAGCTGTGGCTGCACCGCCGAAAACCGAGACCTTGCCTCTTCATTGAGTTCGGCAAATTCACGCGTGCGATCCTCACGGCTGGAACCGCCCAGCGCATCGATCAGCGCCTGCGTTCCATCCCTGGCGTCCGAGACGATCCCGACATCAGGCTTGAGCCGGACCATTTCGGTTGGATCGATATCGATGCGAATGATCTTGAGCCCCTCGGGCAGCCACTTCCAGCGCATGAACTGCAATTCGAGCCGGCTGCCGATCCCGATCAGCACGTCGACCTTCTTCCAATATTCATAGGCGGCTACGAAATTCAAATAGTTCGGATGGTCGTCGGGCACGATGCCCTTGCCGGAGCGATGCGATGTCACCGGCGCCTGCAGCAGTTCCGCAAGCGCGGCGATCTCCGCTCCGGCATCCGCCGCGCCGCCGCCGACCATGATCATCGGATTGCTGGCGCCTGATATCAGCGCCGCCGCGGCAGCGATCTGATCGGGATTGACTGCCGGATGAGGCGCTCTCGCGCCAACGGGAACGTCGATTTCAGGGGCGGACTGTCCGAACACGTCCCAAGGAGCTTCGACCGCTCCCGGCCCCTGACGGCCGGAGAGCATCTTGGCGACGACCCCGGCCATAACGGAACCGGCCTCCGACTGGTGGTTGATGCGCTCGGCCGTCTTGGTAATCCCGCGCATTGTCGCGATCTGATCCGGCAGTTCGTGCAGCTGTCCTCTGCCTCGGCCGATCAGATGCGACATGATGTTGCCGGTGATGCAGAGCACTGGCGCGTTGGCGCCGTAAGCGGTGCAGAGGGCCGCGCCCGAATTGAGGACGCCTGGGCCGGGGACGACGGTATAGGCGCCGATCCGGCCGGTGGACTTGGCATAGCCGTAGGCCATGTAGGCAGCCCCCTGTTCATGCCGGGTGTGAATGAAGCGGATCTTGTCGCCGGCGTCATAAAGGGCGTCGTTGAAATCATACATATGGGCGCCGGGGATGCCGAAGATCGTGTCGATCCCATGGGCGACAAGCGAACGGGTGATCGCCTGGCCGGTCGTTTCTTTCCTGCTCATTCGGAGGCTCCAACGATGTGTTCGGTTATGATTTCAGGCAGCCTTCGGCCCGGAGCGCGGCGACAATGAGACCGGCATCGGCGGGCTGCATGCCGGCGAGATTCATGCGCCCGGAATCCGCCATGTAGATGCCATGGTTTGCCCTGAGCGCGACCGCCGTTTCCTTGCGCATGGAGAGATTGGAGAACAGGCCACGTTGCCGGCTGATGAAGGCCAGCTCCGGAGAGGCAGCGGCCAGCGCCGCGCGATTGCCGTTGACGCGCTCGCACATCTCTTCGAGTTCAACGCGCCACATCGCCGTCATTTCCGGGCTTTCGAGAATACACCTGACAATGGCGGCGCCATGATCCGGCGGCATGGACCAGTTGACGCGGGCAAGCGCCGCCATGTTGCTTTCTGCCTTTCTTAAGTCATCGGCATTGCGGGCCACGACATAGAGCGCGCCGACGCGTTCGCGATAGAGGCCGAAGTTCTTGTCGCAGGAATAGGCGATCAGCGCTTCCTCGACCGCGTCGAGGATCATGCGCGTCGGCGCGGCATCCTGTTCGAGACCGTCGCCCAGGCCCTGATAGGCAAGATCGATGAAGGGCACGAGCCTGCGTGCAACGAGGAGATCGGTAATCTCTCGCCACTGCTCCATTGTGAAATCAATGCCGGTCGGATTATGGCAGCAACCATGAAGCAGGACGACGTCGCCTTCCCCAGCGGAAGACAAGGCGTCGACGACGCTTTCGAATGTCACCTGCTGTAACGTCAGGTCGACGAAGGCGTATTCCTTCACGTCCAAGCGTGCCGAAGCGAAAATCGGTGCATGATTGGGCCAGCTCGGCGTTCCCAAGAGAACCTTCGCCGATGGGTTTGCCGTTTGGATGAGCTCCGCGCCGATACGGAGCGCGCCGCTGCCGCCGGGCGTTTGAATACCGGCAAGCCGTTGGGCGAATGTCGGCGAGTTGCCGAAGATGATCGGCCTAAGCAGGCGGACGAATTGCAGATCGCCTTCGGGGCCGAGATATTTCTTGCTGTCCTGGGTCTCCAGGAGAAACTGCTCCGCCGCCTTGACGGCCCGCATGACGGGCGTGCGTCCCATGGCATCGCGATAGACGCCGACGCCGAGGTCGATCTTTTCGGGACGATCGTCGGCCTGGAAGGCCTTGATGAGTGCGAGCAGGCTATCGGCCGGCCGGTTCTTCAGTTCCTCAAACACAGGTCCACCTCCGTTTTTGATGTCATTGGCTGGAGATTAACGGAACTTTCGCGACGAATTTCTGCGATTATCTCCTTTCGCCGCCGTATCGATGCAGACAATCGGCGAGGAGCGGCTATATTGCGCAGAAATTCCCCTAATATGAGAGGCGGGCCATGCTCGACCAGTTCGATGTCAAATTGCTTGCCGCTCTGCAGCAGAACAGCGAGTTGACGCAGAGCGAACTGTCTCTGAAGGTCAATCTCTCCGCGACCCAATGCGCCCGCCGTTTGGAAAGACTGCGCAAAGAGCAATATATCCAGAGCGTCGTCGCCATCCTCAATCCGGTAAAACTGGGTTTCACCGTCGTCGCGCATACGCTTGTCAGCCTCCGAGCCCATACCGAAGGCGGAAACGAGCGGCTCCATCGTTTCATCGAGACCGCGCCGGAGATCCTGGAATGTTATTCGCAGACCGGTGACGCCGATTTTCTGATGAAGGTCATGACGCGCGACCTCGACCATCTCAGCCAGTTCCTCGAAAGAATGATCCGGGTCACCGATAACCTGGCCTCGGTCAAATCGAGCATCGTCCTCAAGACGATCAAAAAGACGACCGCTTTGCCGCTGCAGATCGTGACGTGAGAGCGGCCGTTCTCACCTGAGATAGTGGATATGCGGGCGCGAATGATGGGGGGAGGCTTCGATGCGGGCCTCGACCGAAAAGACCTCGCGCAGCAGCGTCTCGCTCAGCAAGTCCTCAGGTGCGCCTGAGGCGACGATCCTGCCCTGCTGCATGATAATAAGCTCATCGCAGAACATGGCGGCATGGTTGAGATCGTGCAGGGCGACGATGCTGGTGATCGGCAGGCCGGAGACGAGCCGCATCAGGCCGATCTGGTGCTGGATGTCGAGATGATTTGTCGGTTCGTCGAGGATGAGTTCCTGCGGCGACTGAGCGAGCGCCCTGGCGATGTGGGCGCGCTGTTTTTCGCCGCCCGACAGACTCTGCCAGCGCTCGTCGCGCTTTTCGGCCATGCCGGCGCGCGCGAGCGCGGCCTCGACCGCCTCTTCGTCGGCTCTCGTCCAGCCCGAAAACATCGACCGGTGCGGGAAGCGGCCGAGCTTGACGACGTCGACGACCTTCAGATTGGCATTGGTCGTGGCGTGCTGCTCGACGAAGGCGATGCGCCGGGCGATCGAGCGGCGGCTGATCGTGCCGATATCGCTGCGGTCGAGGGTGACGCGGCCGGAATGCGGCCGCTTGAGCCCAGCGAGAAGCCGCAGCAGCGAGGTCTTGCCGGAGCCGTTCGGTCCGAGCAGGCCGAGCATCCGGCCGGGCTGCGCCTCCATGGAAACGCCGTCCAGAATGGTCTTCCTGCCAATTTTCCAGGTGAGGTTGTCGGCCTTGATGCTCATGACGCGCGCTGGAACCGGTAGAGAATGATCGAGAAGAAGGGCACGCCGACCAGCGCCGTGACGACGCCGATCGGCAGGATCTGGTTGGGAATGAGGGCGCGTGCGGCAATGTCGGCGAGCACCATGAAGATCGCGCCTGATATGGCACAGGCCGGCAGGAGACGGATATGCAGCGGCCCGACGACGAAGCGGGCGACATGCGGCACGACAAGACCGACGAAACCGATCGAGCCGACCATGCTGACGATGGTGGCCGTCATCATCGCGGTCAGCGCAAAGAGCGCCATTCTGGCGCGGCCGACATTGACGCCGAGCGAGGATGCCGCCTCATCGCCGAAAGCGAAGGCGTCGAGCACGCGGGCGTAAAGCAGACAGGCGGCGAGGCCGAAGCCGACGACGATCGAGACCAGCGCGAATTCCGGCCAGCGCACGCCGCTGAAGCTGCCGAGCAGCCAGAACATGACGTCGCGGGCCTGCTGCGCATTGGCCGAGGTCGTGACGATGTAGGAGGTCGAGGCGTTGAAGAGCTGCGATGCGGCGACACCGGCGAGGATGGTGCGGTCGGCGCCGCCGCGCGTCCCGTTCGAAAGCAGCGCCACGAAGAAGAAGGCGGCGAAGGCGCCGGCAAAGGCGCCTGCCGACAGCGACACCGCACCCGCGCCGAGGCCCAGGATGACGATTGCGACGGCCCCGGTGGAGGCGCCGGCGGAGATGCCGAGCACATAGGGTTCGGCGAGCGGATTGCGCAGCAGCGACTGCATGATGGCGCCTGATAGCGCCAGTCCCGCGCCGCAGAAGGCGGCGACGAGCGCGCGGCTGAGCCGATAATCCCAGATGACGGTCTCATGGATGCGGTTCAGCTCGACCGCAGTCCAGCCGAGCCGGTTGGTGACGGCCGAGAAGGTGGTCGCAACCGGGATCGGCAGCTCGCCGATCCCGACGCTGACGCCGATGGCGACAGCGATGAGGCAGAGGGAAACCAGGAGCAGTACGGTGACCGCTCCCAGCTGTCGGAAGAGACGGCCCGCTTCCGTCACTTCAGGAGACCAAGCGCCTTCAGCTGCTCGGCAACCTGCTCGGCGCCGTAGATCGTGCGGATGGTCGGGTTCATCGCCTGGCCGTCCATCACGACGAGAGCCTTGTTCTTGACGGCCGGGATCTGGCTGACGGCCGGATCGGTGTTCAGGAAATTGATCTTGGCCTCGGGCTTGTCGAGCTCCCAGCGGTTGCGGTCGAGGCTGGCGACGACGATGACGTCGGGATTGGCGGCGATGATGCCTTCCCAGCCGACGGTCGGCCATTCCGCATCCGCGGTGATCGCATTGTGGCCGCCAAGGAGGTCGGCGATGAAGCCGGAGGCGCTGTTCTTGCCGCCGACATAGGCATCGGCCGACGGGCTGGGGCTGGAGAACCAGAAGACGTAGGAGAGGTTCTGGCCGTCCTTGGAAACGCTCCCGCGAAGCTTGGCTTCACGCGCCTTGAAGTCGGCAATCAGCGCCTGGCCGCGATCCGCGACATCGAAAATCTGAGATAGTTCGTCGATCTCCTTGTAGAGGAGATCCATGTTCCACAACTCGCCGCGGCTGCCATACTGATCCTTGACGTCCTTGGTGCTGAGGCAGGTGCTCGGCGAGAGATAGGTTGAAACACCGACCTTGTCGAAATCCTCGCGCTTGGCGATCTTGCTGTTTGGCCCGACGAGGCTCGGCAGAGCCACCGCCACGAAATCGGGATTTTCGGCGAGCATGGATTCGAAGGTCGGCATCTCCACAGTCAGGAGCTTGACCTTGGCATTGGCTTCGGCGAGCTGCGGCAGGACCTTGCTCGGCCAGAAGGCCGTGCCGACCATCTTGTCCTGAAGGCCGAGCAGCAGCAGGATCTCCGCGCTGTTCTGGCCAAGGCCGATCGCCCGCTCGGGCGCCTTCTTGAAGGTCACTTCGGCGCCGCAATTTTCGAGCGTCAGCGGGTAGGTCGTCGAACCGGCGAATGACGGGACTGCGGCAAGGCCGATCAGGGCGGAGAGGCCGCAGGCGGCCAGAAGTGATTTGAGGCTGGTCACGATGAAAATCCCGGTGCGTGAATATATGTGGCCGGGGTATAGCCACAGGAACGACCGGAAAACAAGACAAAAATGATCAACTTATTGCAAAAATCGACGGCACTGAACACTGCCGCCGGAACAGTGTTCGCCAGCGTCGATTCGAACACGGTCAGCTAAGCTTGCCGACAAGCTTGGCATAGTCCGAAAACGTCGCCCCTTCGCCTTTGCTGCCGGCTTCGCCGGCAAGCTGCAGCACGCGGATCGGAAACAGGATCGCCGCGAGGTTGGCGCCGGACAGCTCGTGATCGTCATCCTGCTCGATCGCCCTTTTAGCCTTCGAAAGCGCGGTATCGAGTTCCCCGCGTGTGAGCAATTCCTTTTCGACGATCGCGTCGCATATCGAGGCCATCGCCATGATCAGGCCTTTAAGCTGCAGATTGGCGGTATTCATGAGAACTCCCAGGTGAAGAAAGGATTTCTAGTCCTGTTCGACCGGCCGTATCGTATCGACCGAGACCGTGCCGTCGAGGATACCCCGCTTTATATCACGTCTGTCCCGATCGATCTCGATCACGGTGTAGAGTTTGTCGTCACGAAAGGCGCTGGCATGGGCTGTGGTGACATCTTCGGCGGGCGCCGCATCGACTTCCATGAAATCGAGCTCGCGCGCCGCGGCAACGATCCTGGCATCGCCGGTCGTCCGGGCGGCGACGACGACGGCGCCGTGGTTGGGGGCATTGCCCCATCTGGGATCGTCTGGCCTGGCGATCGGCTCCAGCCGGTAGATGTTCAGCACCTCGCCGCCGGTTTCGGACGATGCCTCCGCCGCGGCATCCTGCATCTGCGCCTGGCTCTCGACCGACTTTCCGAAGGTCGTCGGGCTGGTCGCATTATTGATCTCTTCCTTGCCTGTCCTTGAGACGTTCGACATGTCGCTCTCCTTGTCAGGACGGAAACGACGGCCGGCGGGAAACTGTTCCCACGCAGGCAAAGTTTGGCCAGTGACATTGGGTTAGGCCTATCTCTGCAACCCTGCGGCACACCCATACACTTTTTCCAGTCGAGCACTAGTTACCCTCTGTCAAACAGGGGGGATTTCGTGAGCACGCAAACCGGTGAATTTTCGCGCGACGACGCTGCGGCCGAGAGCCTCAACGGGCACGACCACAAAAGCATGGCGTTCGAGGATGCCAGCGCCCTTTTGGAGGTGCTGGTCGCGGTCAGACGCGGCGATTTTTCCGTGCGGATGCGCTCCGACCTGACCGGGGTTACCGGCAAGGTCGCCGATGCGCTGAACGACATCATCGCCGCCAACCAACGTATGGCCCAGCAGCTCGAACATGTCGGTCAGGTCGTCGGCCGCGACGGGCGGACGAGCACGCGCGTGCGCTTCGGCCTGTCCGATGGTTCATGGTCGGAAATGGAAGGCTCGATCAACGGCCTGATCGACGATCTCCTATGGCCGACGACGGCGGTCACACGCACGATCACCGCAGTCGCCAAGGGAGATCTGCTGCAGACCGTGCCGCTCGATGTCGACGGACGGGCGCTGAAAGGCGAATTCCTGCGCTCGGCCGATATCGTCAATACGATGATCAAGCAGCTGAGCGTCTTCACCTCGGAGGTGACGCGTGTCGCCCGCGAGGTCGGCACCGACGGTAAGCTCGGCGGGCAGGCGCAGGTGCCGGAGGTGACGGGCGTCTGGAAGGACCTGACCGAAAGCGTCAATTCGATGGCCTCGAACCTGACGGCGCAGGTGCGCAATATCGCGGAGGTGACGATCGCCGTTGCGAACGGCGACCTTTCTAAGAAGATCACCGTCGACGTGCGCGGCGAAATCCTGCAGCTGAAGGAAGCGATCAACACCATGGTCGACCAGCTGCGCTCCTTCGCTTCCGAAGTGACGCGCGTCGCCCGCGAAGTCGGCACCGAAGGCAAGCTCGGCGGCCAGGCGCTCGTGCCTGGCGTCGCCGGCACCTGGAAGGATCTGACCGACTCCGTCAACGCCATGTGCGGCAACCTGACCGCGCAGGTGCGCAACATCGCCCAGGTGACGACGGCGGTGGCGCGCGGCGACCTCTCGCGCAAGATCACCGTCGACGTCTCGGGCGAAATCCTCGAACTCAAGGAAACCATCAATACGATGGTGGATCAGTTGAACGGCTTTGCCGGCGAAGTCACGCGCGTGGCGCGCGAAGTCGGCACCGAAGGTCGGCTCGGCGGCCAGGCTCAGGTGCCAGGTGTCGCGGGCACCTGGAAGGATCTGACCGACAACGTCAATTCGATGGCGTCGAACCTGACGGCGCAGGTACGCAATATCGCGGAAGTCTCCACGGCCATCGCCAATGGCGACCTGTCGAAGAAGATCACGGTGACGGTGTCGGGCGAAATCCTCGAGCTGAAAGAGACCATCAACACGATGGTCGACCAGCTGAACGCCTTCGCCTCGGAAGTAACGCGTGTGGCCCGCGAAGTCGGCACGGAAGGCCGGCTCGGCGGTCAGGCGAACGTACGTGGCGTCGCCGGCACCTGGAAGGATCTGACCGAAAACGTCAACTCGATGGGCGGCAACCTGACGGCGCAGGTGCGGAACATCGCGGAAGTCTCCACAGCCATCGCCAATGGCGACCTGTCGAAGAAGATCACCGTCGACGTGAAGGGGGAAATTCTCGAACTCAAGGAAACCATCAATACGATGGTCGACCAGCTGAACGCCTTCGCTTCGGAAGTGACGCGTGTGGCGCGTGAGGTCGGCACGGAAGGCCGGCTCGGTGGTCAGGCCAACGTGCGCGGCGTCGCCGGCACCTGGAAGGATCTGACCGACAGCGTCAATTCCATGGCCTCGAACCTCACCGGCCAGGTGCGCAACATCGCCGAAGTCGCGACTGCGGTCGCTCAAGGCGACCTTTCCAAGAAGATCACCGTTCCGGTGTCGGGCGAAATCCTGGAGCTGAAGGAGACCATCAATACGATGGTCGATCAGCTGAACGGCTTTGCCGGCGAGGTGACGCGCGTGGCGCGCGAGGTGGGTACCGAAGGCCGGCTCGGCGGCCAGGCGAACGTGCTCGGTGTGGCCGGCACCTGGAAGGACCTGACCGACAGCGTCAATTCCATGGCCGGCAACCTGACGGCACAGGTGCGCAACATCGCCGAAGTCTCCACGGCGATCGCCAATGGCGACCTGTCGAAGAAGATCACGGTGTCGGTTTCGGGCGAAATCCTCGAGCTCAAGGAAACGCTGAACACCATGGTGGATCAGCTGAACCGCTTCGCCTCGGAAGTCACCCGTGTTGCCCGCGAAGTCGGCACCGAGGGCAAGCTCGGTGGTCAGGCGCAGGTGCCGGGCGTCGCCGGCACCTGGAAGGACCTCACCGAAAACGTCAACTCGATGGCCTCCAACCTCACCGGCCAGGTGCGCAACATTGCCGAAGTGACGACCGCCGTGGCGCGCGGCGACCTTTCGCGCAAGATCACCGTCGACGTGAAGGGTGAAATCCTCGAACTGAAAAACACCATCAACACGATGGTGGACCAGCTCAACGCCTTTGCCGGCGAAGTGACGCGTGTGGCGCGCGAAGTCGGCACCGAAGGCAAGCTTGGCGGCCAGGCGCAGGTCTCCGGTGTGGCCGGCACCTGGAAGGACTTGACCGACAGCGTCAACTCCATGGCCGGCAACCTGACGGCGCAGGTGCGCAACATCGCCGAGGTGGCGACCGCGATCGCCAATGGCGACTTGTCGCGCAAGATCACCGTCGACGTGCGCGGCGAAATCCTGCTGTTGAAGGACACGCTGAATACCATGGTCGATCAGCTTCGCTCCTTTGCCGGCGAAGTGACGCGTGTGGCCCGCGAAGTCGGCACCGATGGCCGCCTCGGCGGCCAGGCCGTCGTTCCCGGCGTTGCCGGCACCTGGAAGGACCTGACCGACAACGTTAACCTGCTCGCCGCCAATCTGACGACCCAGGTGCGCAACATCGCCGAAGTGACGACCGCCGTGGCGCGCGGCGACCTGTCGCGCAAGATCACCGTCGACGTGAAGGGCGAAATCCTCGAACTGAAAAATACCATCAACACCATGGTGGACCAGCTCAACGCTTTCGCCGGCGAAGTGACGCGTGTGGCTCGCGAAGTGGGCACCGAAGGTAAGCTCGGCGGCCAGGCGCAGGTGCCGGGAGTCGCCGGCACCTGGAAGGACCTGACGGACACGGTCAACGTCATGGCCGCCAACCTGACCGAGCAGGTGCGCGGCATCGTCAAGGTGGTGACGGCGGTGGCGAACGGTGACCTCAAGCAGAACCTCACCGTCGCCTCCAAGGGCGAGGTCGCAGCCCTTGCCGAAACTATCAACAACATGACCAACACGCTCGCGACCTTCGCCGATCAGGTGACGACGGTGGCGCGCGAAGTGGGCGTCGAAGGCCGCCTCGGCGGCCAGGCGAATGTGCCGGGCACCGCCGGCACCTGGAAGGACCTGACCGGCAACGTCAACCTGCTTGCCGCGAACCTGACGACCCAGGTGCGCGCCATCGCCGAGGTGGCGACGGCCGTCACCAAGGGCGACCTGACGCGCTCGATCAAGGTCGACGCGCGCGGCGAAGTTGCCGAGCTCAAGGACAACATCAACACGATGATCGACAACCTGCGCCTGACGACGGAGCGCAACACCGAGCAGGACTGGCTGAAGACCAATCTGGCGCGCTTCACCAACATGCTGCAGGGCCAGCGCGACCTGACGCTGGTCGGCAAGATGATGCTCTCGGAATTGGCGCCGCTGGTCGGTGCGCATCAAGGGGTGATTTACCAGGTGGATGCCGACGAGGAGCAGCCGTTCCTGTCGCTGCTGTCGGTCTATGCGCAGGGCGTCGAGGCGGCGCACCCGCTGCGGCTCGATTTCGGCCAGGGCCTCGTCGGCCAATGCGCCAGTGACGCCCGCCGCATCCTCGTCACCGATCTTCCCGACAATGTCGTTCCGATCAGCTCCGGTGTCTTCACGACCCTGCCGAGAAGCGCGATCGTCCTGCCGGTGCATTTCGAGGGGCAGGTGAAGGCGGTCATCGAGCTTGCCTCCGCCGGCGAATTCACCGAGCTGCAGCTTTCCTTCCTCGATCAGCTGACGACCTCGATCGGCATCGTTCTTAACTCGATCGAAGCGACGATGCAGACCGAAGGACTGCTGAAGCAGTCCCAGCAGCTCGCCGCCGAGCTGCAGACGCAGCAGCGCGAGTTGCAGCAGACCAACGAACAGCTCGGCCAGAAGGCGCAGCAGCTGGAGGAACGCAACGTCGAAGTCGAGGCGAAGAACCAGGAAATCGAGCAGGCCCGCCGTGCGCTGGAGGAAAAGGCGACCGAACTGGCACTGACCTCGAAATACAAATCCGAGTTCCTCGCCAACATGTCGCATGAGCTGCGCACGCCGCTGAATTCGATCCTCATCCTTGGTCAGCAGCTCGGCGAAAACCCGGACGGCAACCTGTCGGTCAAGCAGGTCGAGTTTGCAAAGACCATCCACGGCGCGGGCACCGATCTGCTCAACCTCATCAGCGATATTCTCGATCTCTCGAAGATCGAGTCCGGCACGGTCTCGGTCGACGCCGAGGAGATCTTCGTCAGCAACCTGCTCGAGGTGATGGCGCGGCCGTTCCGGCACGAGGCGGAAAACCGCAACCTGTCCTTCGCGATCGAGGTCGGCGCCGATGTCACGAAGAGCATCATCACGGACTCGAAGCGGCTGCAGCAGATCCTCAAGAACCTGCTCTCGAACGCCTTCAAGTTCACCGCGCATGGCGGCGTTACGCTTCGCGTTGCGTCGGTGACGAGCGGCTGGTCACCGGACCATCCTTCTCTCCGGCACGCGCCTTCCGTCATCGCCTTCGAAGTGGTCGACACCGGCATCGGCATTCCGCCTGAGAAGCAGCGCATCATCTTCGAGGCGTTCCAGCAGGCGGATGCCTCGACCAGCCGCAAATATGGCGGCACCGGCCTGGGGCTGGCGATCAGCCGCGAACTGGCGAACCTGCTTGGCGGCGAAATCCAGCTGCGCAGCACTCCGGGTGTCGGCAGCACCTTCGTGCTTTACCTGCCGCTCACCTATGTCGGCGCCGGTGCGGTGGCGCCGAAGCCTGCTCCGGCAGCGGCGAACGTCGTCGAGTTCGCCGAGGCGGCTGCTCGCCGGGCGGAGAAACCTGTCGAACATGTCGCTGACGATCGTCACCGGATCGAACCCGGCGACTCCGTGCTGCTCGTCGTCGAGGACGATGCGCATTATGCCCGCGTCCTCGTCGATCTCGCCCGCGACAACGGTTTCAAGGTACTGGTGGCGATGCGCGGCAGCGACGCGCTTGTTCTCGCGCAGGAGTACAAGCCGTCAGCGATCTCGCTCGATATCTTTCTGCCTGACATGCTCGGCTGGACGGTGCTGAGCCAGCTCAAGCAGAATTCGCAGACGCGGCACATTCCGGTGCAGATCATCAGCCTCGACGAGGATCGTCAGCATGGGCTGACCCGCGGCGCCTTCGCCTTCATGAGCAAGCCGACGACGCCGGAAGGCCTCGGCAAAGCCTTGTCTCGGCTGAAGGCCTATGCCGAGCCGCGGCGCAAGCAGCTGCTGCTGGTGGAAGACAACGAGGCCGAGCGCATGAGTGTCACCGCCCTTCTCGGGCACGACGACATCGACATCACGAGCGTCGGCTCCGGATCGGAGGCGCTCGCCGTTCTCCGGCAGGGCTCGGCTGATTGCGTCGTGCTCGACCTCACGCTGCCTGACATGTCCGGCTTCGAGGTGCTGGAACATATCCGCGACGACGCCGAGATCGGCGAAGTGCCGGTGGTCGTCTTCACCGGCCGGGAGCTTTCGCCGGACGAGGATGCGACGCTGCACAGCATGGCTCGCAGCGTCGTGGTGAAGGGCGTGGAGTCGCCCGAACGCCTGCTCGACGAGACGGCGCTTTTCCTGCATCGGGTGGTTGCCGACCTGCCGGCCGCAAAGCAGGCGACGCTGCAGGAATTGCACAGCTCGGACGAGGATCTGGTCGGCGAGACCGTGTTGCTCGTCGATGACGATGCCCGCAACATCTTTGCGCTGAGCAGCGTTCTCGAACGCCGGGGGATGAGGGTGCTAACGGCGACGACGGGCAGCGAGGCGATCGACGTCATCAACACAGAGCCCTCGGTGGCGTTCGTGCTGATGGACATCATGATGCCCGGGATGGACGGCTACGAGACGATGCAGGTCATCCGCTCTGAGCCGCGCTTCCGGCGGCTGCCGATCCTGGCACTGACGGCCAAGGCGATGAAGGGAGACCGGGAGAAATGCCTGGAAGCCGGCGCGTCGGACTACCTGGCAAAGCCCGTCAACACCGAGCAGCTCCTATCGGCTCTGCGCATGTGGCTGCACCGCTGAGGATCCGGCCATGAACCCCGTCAACATCCTCCTCGTCGACGACCAGCCCGCAAAGCTTCTGAGCTATGAGGTCATTCTCGAAGAGCTCGCGGAAAATCTGATCAAGGCGCAGTCGGCGCGCGAAGCTTTCGAACATCTGCTGCGCAGCGAGATCGCCGTGATCCTCGTCGACGTCTGCATGCCCGAGCAGGACGGTTTCGAGCTCGTCGGCATGATCCGCCAGCACCCGCGCTATCAGAACACGCCGATCATCTTCGTCTCCGCCGTGATGCTGGCCGAACCCGATCGGTTGCGCGGCTATGCGGTCGGCGCCGTCGATTATGTCTCCGTCCCGATCGTGCCTGAGGTGTTGAGGGCCAAGGTCAGGGTCTTTGCCGATCTCTACAGGAAGACGCGGGAACTCGAACGTCTGAATGCCGAACTGGAGGCCAGGGTACATCAGCGCACCGCTGAGCTCGAAGCCTCGGCCGCGCAACTGCGTCAGCTGAACGAGGAGCTGGAGCACCGCATCGATCAAAGGACGCGCGAGCGCGAGGAGGCGCTGGCGCAGCTCTTCGAGGCGCAGAAGCTCGATACGATCGGCCACCTGACGGGCGGCGTGGCACATGATTTCAACAATCTTCTTATGGCGGTGCTCGGCAGCCTCAATCTGCTGAAGAAGCGGCTTCCGGCGGACGAGCGAAGCGAACGCCTGGTGACGAACGCCATCCAGGCGGCCGAACGCGGTACGGCGCTCACCCAGCGCCTGCTTGCCTTTGCGCGCCGACAGGAGCTGAAGCCACAGGCGGTCGACTTTCTCCGGCTGTTCGAAAACGTCGAGGATCTGCTCGCCAAGGCGGTGGGACCGCGCGTCGAGATCCGCAAGCGCATCCCTGCGGAACTGGAGCCGTTGCTGGTGGACAGCAATCAGCTGGAACTGGCGCTGCTCAACTTGTTCGTCAATGCGCGGGATGCGCTCGAAAGCGGCGGTGTGGTGACCGTCGCGGCTGCGGCGGAGGATGCCCGGCCGGCTGGTCTTGCAGGCGGGGATTACATCAAGATATCGGTGTCGGACGATGGCGAAGGGATGGACGAAGCGACGGTCCTGCGCGCCGCCGAGCCATTCTTCACCACGAAGGGGATCGGCAAGGGCACCGGGCTCGGCCTGTCGATGGTGCACGGTCTGGCAGCGCAATCGGGCGGTTCGATCCAGATTTCGAGCACGAGAGGCAAGGGCACGACCGTCTCCCTCTGGCTGCCGATCGCGCAGAGCATTGCCAAGGCGCAGCCGGCGGTCGTGCCTGCGGCCGCGGAACCCTTGAAGCCGCTCTCGCGATCGCTTGCCATCCTCGTCGTCGACGACGATGCGCTTGTCAGGACCGGGACCGTGGCAATGCTGGAGGATCTCGGACACCTGCCGCGGGAGGCGGCTTCCGCTACCCAGGCCCTGGAAATCCTCGCCGGCGGACAGGAGTGTGATCTCGTCATCACCGATCATGCCATGCCGGGCATGACGGGCGCCGAGCTCGCGCGCCACCTTCGTTCAGCCTTTCCCGACCTGCCCGTGATCCTCGCCTCCGGCTATGTCGAGCTTGCCGAGGATCAGGGGCTCGGCCGGATGCTCAGAATGGCGAAGCCGTTCACGCAAGAGCAGCTCCAGGCGGCCATGGACGAGGCGCTGAGAGACAAGGTCGCGGCGGCGTGATGGACGAAGCGAGTGGCAGGCTCGGCCGAACGTTGGGCTGAGACTGAAGCGGCGGTGGGGCCGCCTCTTATTTGCCTCGCTCCCAAGCGATGATGAGAAAGTACGAGAAGCTATCAATCTTATTATCTTTGGGGTTTATCGCCAAAGCCGCCTCTTCGAAATTTGTCGAACCGCTCAAGGTGTACACAGTCTTACATCTGCCGAGACTGTCCACCGACGGATCGCAAAATTTTAGAAGGCGATTTTCGATATGCAACTCTTCATTGATGATCTTGCCAATGTCCAGCAAGATTTCCTTTGCATGGGGATCTGGATCTTTCATGTACGAAGAGCCGTCAAGTTTAAGAGTCTTTGCAATCCTTAAGCTTCGCCTGCTCCCATCGCATTCAAATATCAGTGCGGCATCCGGCGAGCTTTTGCCGAAGGCTGGACATTCACCTTCAATGGATCCTAGAGACTGTATCGAAAAACCTTGTAAATTCGGTGCCTGCATTCCGGTGAAAAGTAAAATAGACGTAAGGCCCAGAATATATTTCACGGCATCGCCTTCGCTCCGTTGTGCCCCGTTTCTGCTCTTGACTATTGACCGTCACGATCGCCGTCAGTTTCCTGTGTCACGTTATCAAAACTGATATCATCCATGCGAGCACCGTCGGGCCCGGCTCGACAGACGCGAATCCCACGCTGGCGGAGTGACTCGCCGCTTCCCACATCCGGCTTGCAGACGAAACTTTTTGCTGCCGTGCAAGTTACCCAGTTCCCGTTCATTATCAAAGGCTGTCCCTTGACCAAAATGACGTTTGGCCCCGCATTCAGCGAAGACGGCATTCTGTTCCGAATCTGGGCTCCTCTGCATGACTGCGTGTTATTGAGGATCGAAGGCGCGGACCTGCGTCCGATGCAGGCGGACGACGATGGCTGGCATCGCTGCGTGGTCGCGGAAGCCGGCGTCGGCACGCGCTACCGTTTCGTGCTGCCGGATGGTCTCGGGGTTCCCGATCCCGCCTCGCGGTTCCAGCCTGAGGATGTGCATGGCCCGAGCGAGGTGGTCGATCTTTCTGCCTACCGCTGGAAGACCACTGCCTGGAGGGGCCGGCCCTGGGAGGAGATGATCATTTACGAACTGCATATCGGCTGCTTCACAGCGCAGGGAACTTTCAGGGCCGTGATCGAGCGTCTCGACCATCTGCGGGAACTGGGCGTGACGGCGCTGCAGATCATGCCGGTCGCTGAATTCCCGGGCCGCTATAGCTGGGGCTATGACGGCGTGCTTCCCTATGCACCCGACAGCAGCTACGGCCGGCCGGAAGATTTGATGGAGCTGGTAGATGGGGCGCATGAGCGCGGCATCTCGGTCTTCCTCGACGCGGTCTACAATCACTTCGGACCGGAGGGAAACTATATCCCGTCCTACGCGCCGCTCTTTACCGATCATCACAAGACGCCCTGGGGCCGCGGCGTCAATTATGATGGCGACGGCTCCGAGATGATCCGCGAATTCATCATCGAGAGCGCCATCTATTGGATCACCGAGTTCCGACTCGATGGTTTTCGCTTCGATGCCGTCCATGCGATCAAGGACGACAGCAGGGAGCATCTTCTGCATGCGCTCGCCCGTCGTGTCAGGGAAGCGGCCGGCGACCGGCAGGTTCACCTGATCGTTGAGAACGAGGAGAATGACAGTGACCTTTTGGAACGTGACGCAGACGGCGAGGCGAGGCTGTTCACGGCCCAATGGAACGACGATATCCACCATGTGCTGCATATTGCCGCCACGGGTGAAACCTTCGGCTACTATGCCGATTATACCGGTGAAGCCGGCGAGCTCGGCCGGGCGCTGACGGAAGGCTTCGTATTCCAGGGCGAGCACATGCCGTATCGCGGCGAAAGCCGAGGCAGGCCGAGCGGCCACTTGCCGCCCACCGCCTTCGTGTCCTTCATCCAGAACCATGACCAGATCGGCAACCGGGCGCTGGGGGACCGGATCATGGCTTCGAGCCCGACGGATGCCGTCAAGGCTGTCACATCGATCTACCTGCTGGCACCTGAGATACCGATGCTGTTCATGGGGGAGGAATGGCGTGCGCGAGAGCCTTTCCCGTTTTTCTGCGATTTTGAAGGGGATATGAACGAGAAGGTCAGGAAGGGCAGGCGTGAGGAGCTTTCGCGCCTCCCGGGCTTCGATGCTGACGGGCATCTCGACCCGACGGCGCCGTCGACCTTTGCGGCTGCCAAGCTCGACTGGTCGAAACGCGCCTCATCGGAAATGCTTGAATTCTACAGGACGCTTCTCGACCTCCGACATCGACGGATCGTACCCCTGCTGAAAGGCGCCGGCGGCGGAAACGGGGTCTATCGCTCGGCAGGTGCAACGCTCGCGGTGGATTGGGCCCTGGCCGGCGACCGGCGCCTTCATCTGCATGCCAATCTCGGTGGCGAGGCGGCGCCGCCTCTCTCGCGGCATGACGAAGGCGAAACGATCTTCCGCCTGGGTGGCAGCGACGGAGGCCGACTGGCGCCCTGGACGGTGATCTGGAGCATCTCGAAAGGTGAGGGCCTGACATGAAGGCGATCGGACGATGAAATCCGCCGAACTCGACAGGCTCGCCCGGCAATACGGGATCTGCCCGACCAGGCCCAGTCCCGACGATCGCGAGGTGGCGATTTCTGCCGACACCAAACGCAAGATACTCTCGGCATTGGAAGTTGAACTGTCGGCACCCACCGATCGCGAGACGAAGGGACCGCGACGGGAGCAGCAGCCGGAGCGGGCGGATAAGACGATCCCTAAGTCGTTTCTGCCGGACTTCCTCTTCAATACACGCATCTGGGGGATTAGCCTGCAGCTTTACGAACTGCGTTCGGCACGAAACTGGGGCATCGGAGATTTCGAGGATCTGTCCGATGTGGCCGACCTGGCGGGGAAGCTTGGCGCTGATTTCATCGGCATCAATCCGCTTCACGCACCATTTCTTGCCGATCCCGATCGCTGCAGCCCCTATGAACCTTCAAGCCGTCAGCATCTCAACCCGCTCTATATCGCGGTCGATCGATTGCCAGGTTTTGTCAGTAGTGTCGAACTTGAACGGCAACTGGAGCGACTTCGTCAGAGCGACCTCGTCGATTATGCCGGAGTTGCGAGGGCCAAGCTTGGAACTCTGCGGGATCTCTGGCGCGCCTGGCTGCAGGCGGGTGCCGCCGATGAAACCTACGATCCCGTTGATTTCGATGCCTTCGTCGCGCGAGGCGGCAACAGCTTGCGGCGCCATGCGCTCTTTGAATGTCTTTCGCTTTCCATGGTGGAGCGTGGGGCAGGCGCCGGTTGGCAGGCATGGCCCGCAGATTTCCGGCGCTCTGACAGCGCCGCCGTCGCAGAATTCGAGCGCGATCATGAAGACGATGTACTGTTCCACATGTGGCTGCAATGGCTCGCCCACCGGCAGTTGCTGCGGGCGGCGGACCGGGCGCGCGAAGCCGGCCTGCGGATCGGGCTTTATCTCGATCTTGCCGTGGGCGAGGCGGTCGACGGATCGGCGACATGGAGCGAGCCGGATGTCTATATTTCGAAAGCGACCATCGGCAGCCCTCCCGATCCGTTCGCCATAGAGGGGCAGGACTGGCATCTTGCCGGATATTTGCCTTCCGCGATCGCTGCGGGAGACGGCTCGCCTTACCGGCGCATGGTAAGCGCCGGCATGCGCTATGCCGGTGCGATCCGTATCGATCACGCCCCGGCGCTCCGGCGCCTCTTTCTGGTGCCGCTCGGCAGCAGGCCGGATGGCGGCGCCTATGTCTGCTACCCCCAGCATCGGCTTCTGCAGATCCTGGCCGAGACGTCCACCGAGCATCGATGCCTCGTTATCGGTGAAGCTTTGGGAATGATCCCGCCGGATTTGCCTGACGGGCTGGCGGCGGCGCAGATCCTTTCGTATCGCATTCTCTCCTATGAACAGGACGAGAAAGGCTTCAAGCCGCCGGATGCCTATCCCGTTTTCGGCCTGACCTGCATTTCGACGCACGACCATCAGACGCTTGCCGGCTGGTGGCGTGGCGCCGACATCCAGGATCGCCACGACCACGGCATCGTGCCGCCCGATCTCACGGCAAAACATCTCCAGCACCGCCGGCGCGAGCGACGAAATCTGAAGGCGGCGCTCCGCGCTGCCGGCATCGACGTGCCGGCTCGTCTCAGTGCAAGGGCAAGCAGGGAGACCTTGAGAGAATTGACCGTCAGCGCCTACCGCTTCATCGCCCGTACTCCGTCGCTTCTCGTCGCGGTTCGGCTTGCCGACCTGACCGACGAGAAAAGGCCCACCAATATCCCTGGCACGAGCAACAGCTACCCAAACTGGAAGCCGAAGCTGTCGGTGTCGCTGGAGGGGCTGGCGTCGAACCCTCTGCTGCATCGCATTACGGCGGCGATGCGGGAGGAAAGGCCACGGATTCAAGCGGCAGGGGAACGATCGGGGGGCAGGCGGATTTCGAATAGAGGACTGCCGAGATGAAAGCCAAAGACACTTGTCGACGTCGCCGTAGAGACTGACGAAGGACGGGTGCCGCTGGGCATGGTGAACGGCAAGCAGGCATTGTCGTTCCCTCACGATCTCGATGAAGGTATCGCATCCCGGAACCTCCACGGGCCTGGCGTGTTTGACTCCATAAATGGAAGGAGAAAATCATGGCACATGCCGATCGGAAACATATTGGCGCGGGCGCGAAGGGGAAGGGCGACGGAGGCGGCGCAATGACCAATCTCGACGAGAAAAAGCTTCCCGAGAACACGGTTCTTTCGAACCGCGACAAGACCCGGCACTCCAAAGAGCGCGGCCTCGACGGCAAGACTGTTCAGACCGAGCAATATTCGGATCACAGCTCCAATCGGAATCCTAAATGAGGACAAGGTGATGAGCAGCAGACTACCCCCCATTCCCGCCGACAATGTCAGCAACAAGGGAGCCGGCAAGCCGGCGCGAACCGAGGCAGAGGATTCCGCGATGGCAGGCGGCAGCGAAAACCCTGAAAAGAAGGGTCAGCAAGGAAACACCAAAGTCAACACAACCCATCAGGGTTACCAGCAGGACAGGTAGGAGGCATTGATGTCTACCTCGAAGAAGAGCCCGTCGACTATCCGCCAGGGCGGCCCAGGCGCATCCCACGAAAACGCCAAGGCGCCGCTCGAGATACCGAAGCCGGCAGCCGAGCCGGATAGACGTACGAGAAGCAAGGTTTCCGGCGGCGGTGGCGAGCATGATCGCCATCACACCCACGACGCAAGAGAGAAGTGAGGGACAGACCTGGCGGCGGAACCTGATGAGCCAAGGCACGAGTTCCAACGCTTCACATGATCAACATGACGGAAAACAGACCATGACGACCGCATTCATCCTTGTTGCACTGGCTCTCATCTTCATCTACGCCGGCCCGACATTGCTTTACATCTGCGTCGGTTATGCTGACTACATGATCGAACGGCGCCGACATTTGTTGGCTGTAAAACACGCGGTAAAGCGTCGCAGCGACGAGCTTTAGCTGTCCGGTTGACGGCGAGCCAGGATTTCATTCACGCTTGGGATGCCGATATCCTCGGCCGCCGCAGTATCACTCGATTTCGTCGGCACGCTGGGTGATCGCGAAGCCCTGAAGGATGCCGGCCTTTTCTGAGTCGTTGCCGGCATGTGCAATAAGAGCGTAGAAGGCCGCCCGAACGATCTCTCTCTTGGTGGCCTGCGGATGCGATTTCATCACGGCCTTGATCAGCTGCTTTGGTGTAATATCGGCTCGCGTTTCCTTCAGGATGGCCTCGCCGAGCTCCTTCAGATCCTGTTCTTTCATCCGATTTCCCCCGGACCTCGTGTCCGATTTCCTTGAGATCATGATGAGGCAGAATGCGTTGCTTTACTTCCTAGATCGCGACCGCGACGCCTCTCCTTGGCGGCGGCGGCCGCCTTGACCCGCGACAGTACGCTTTTATCTGCGCGTTTGCGCAAGAGAGATTCCAGCTTTCGAACAGACGTTAGTGGATCGACTGCGAGGTCGGAGCGTTGATCTTGAGCAGATCAGGGGCGGGAAACATCTCGATCAATCCCGATGCGAGGTCGTCGACATCGGTCTTGCCGTCATTGAAGAGCTGGATGGCGGCGCTGCACAGGATCTGGCTGTCGTGTTCACTGACCGCGACGCCGAAATGGCGATACCAGCTCATGACAGCCTTCGACAGGCATTTGAAATCCTGCGGTAGTATTGGTCTGTAGAAAATCGCCATGAACGCTCGCCACGATTGCCGCTTAATTTCATCGCTCTTCACTCAATCAAGATAATGGGGGCGCTGTCTGATACCAAGCGGCTCGTTTCCTTGGTGCGTTAGCGCACGGACCAGCTGTTTCGAGCGGCGTGCCGAGCCTTTTTTGCCTCAGGCGAGGACACCCGCGGCAATGGCGGCCTGGATGAAACGTTGGCGCGCCAGTTCGGCGCTTCCGCGTCGGCGAAGCGCATCGACGCAGCGCCGCTTCGCTTCGAAATAACCGCCGCCCCGAACCTTGGACCAGCGATGGTTCAGGACGTCGAGTGCCGCGTCCGGACCTTCTATTCGCTGCTGCTCGCTTTCCGCGGTGCGGATGAAAACCGGATATTGCCAAAGCAGGTGGAAATCGACCTCGATGACGTCAGCCATGATATGATCCAGAATGGTCTTTCGGACGGCGGCCCCTGCCTCTGTCTCGGAGCGTCCGGTACTGGGCCGGGTGGCCAAACGCAGGCCGGGTCCTCGCGGAGAGCCTCGGTCGGATCGGTGCTTCATGGTTCATATGGCATCTCCTTTGCCGGCCGAACTACGCCATGGCACGGTTGTTCCTGTTCGAAGAGGAACTCTTGCCTGGCGCCACCGGGTTCTGGAACAATGTCCGCCGCCTCTTGTTACTTGTGCGACAGGCGAATGCTGAAACAGCCGGAGGATTCGATGAGGCGGAGCGTGGGACTGGCGCTGGTTCTGGCCATCGCGCTGACGGGTTGCACCACCAGCGCAGGCAGCTACTCATCAGCGGGACTGGCGCCCATTCCGGGCAGCATCACCTATCAGGGGCAACCGCGCACAAAGTTGACGAGATCGCCGGTCGGTTCATCCTTCCCGCACACCTTTACGGATCAATGGGGACGGCAAGTCGAGGAGATCTACATTATCCGGCCCGACCGGAGCTTGCTGATCGCCGAGCGCCATTACCGACCGTTTTTTTCGCTCGATGATGACTAGAGAGGAAACCTGATCATGCCGCGTCGCAAGAACACTGTGGGGACGATGCTCGACACCAAAGGAGCCAAGATCGGCGAGCCGGTTCCGAAAGCGATCGTCGATATCAATACCGCCTCTGTCGGAGTTCCCCGTCAGGCCGAGCAAGATTTGCGCACAGAACTGAGCGCTCTGCGGCAACAGGTCGATAGGCTTCAGCAGCAGGTCATCAGTGCCGGGCGATCGGCGAAGGGCGGCGCCGGAATGGTGGTCCGCGAGACCGGGGCACTGGCGAAACATTACCCGCTCTCAACCTTTGCCCTCATTGCTGCCGTCGCGGGTTTGTCGGCGTTTGCCTCACGTCAACTCTCCCTGCCGCGCCATCGCGGGCCATCGGCCTTGCGCGAACTCAGGGATTTCTACGGCAGAATGCGCGACTGGATCTGACAAGATCTTAGGATTGTCAGCATCCCGATTCTGCCCGATTCTTGATCAGGCAGAGAGGGAAAACGCATGCTCGACATCCTTATACGAAGCGTTCTCGATATTGTCCGGCGAGCGGAGCGCTTGATCGAAACGGCGAGAGGGCTGCCTGACAGGGATGATCTTGATGAGGTCGAATTATATGAACTCGATTATGAGATCGAACGGCTGAGGGACGCGGTTCTTGCGGCGGACGAAGCTGTCCGGTCGCTCGCGCGCAGGGTCGAATGCTGGCCGCAGGCCGTTCGGGGCGACGCGTTACAGACGACATTGCACTGATTGCGTGACTTTCGCAGGCTCTGGGCGATTCCATAAGAAACTGTTCTTAAAGATCTTTTATAGCGTGCAACTGCGTGTCACGCCGATGTCACGCGACCATGGAAGCAATATATGCTTGATTGGGCCGCTCAGCGCTTATGATTTCCGGCCGGATGCACTGAAATAGGGGGACGAGGGACAGGGCGCTGTTATCGTTGGGGCATCGCGATGACTTTGAAAACCTCCGGGCAAATATCCGAGCCCGACGAATTCGTATTTCAGGTTCACACCCGGACGATTGCTGAGATACGCTATGATATTCTCAACCAGGTCATGACGGTCGTCTATCACGACGGCCGCTCGCGCGCGACAACCGGCATACAGGGTCCGGCGATGCTTAGGATCCTCGCCCAGCGTCCGCTGGAGCGTTCCCCGTTTCTGCTGCAGACGGTCATCTGATCGAGAGAGCCGGCGCGTCCGCCGCTAAATCGTCTTGGTGGTGCATCTATTTCGGGGGAGCTGCGTTCATCCTGGGTAGCCAGACCATGAAGGGAACGCCGATGACCTTTCCACCGCCAAAAGTCGAGGCTCCCGCTCAGCGCTTCGAAGAAGCGAGCGCTGCTGCGCGCGACGCTTTGGAGAAGTTGATCGCCGCCGCCAATGAAGCCGGATGGGGAACAGAGGAAATCTCGGTCGCATTCCTCGAGGCGGCGCGGTTTCTAACCGAAGCAAACAGAAAAGATCCCGATCCTGCCGACGACCCTGCGATCAGCGACGTGCCAGGCAAGAGGGAGCAGATTGGCCACGGTGAGCTTTTCGATTAGACGTCGCTTCACATCCCGCCGAGGACCAAGCTCATCGGCCAATCCTTGCGACCGAGCTGCGTATGACGAGCCGCTCCGACGGATCAATTAGAGCCATCGAGCGTTCTGCCGGAAGGAACCAACGGGAGACGCATCATGTTCAAGGATCGGGCCGCCGCCTTCGGCGCTGAAAATAACCGCGGCGATGCCGCTGCTTCAGTGCCGAATGGAGAAGAACCGACCATCAATCCGGATCTCATTCGGCGCGAGGGGTTCGCGAGCGAGGCCGAATACCGGGCCCATTTTGCCACCTTGGGCAGAGACGCGTCCGCTCCGAACGAGGATCATGCCGGAGAACCGGTGCGGATCCCCGAGGATCACATCCTGGAAAGCCGGTTGCAGGAATTGAGGTGGGAACTCGAAAATCTTCGGGTTCGCCTTCATGGGATCAGACGCCAGGCCGCGACCGTCGTAACGGAAAATGTCCGGTGGGCTGATTCCAGCGCCCATGCCCAGCTCGGCGATCAACCGTGGCTGAAGCTCGCCGGCGCAATGGCGGGTGCCTTCGTCATCACAAGGGGGCTGAGACGGTTGCCTTGGGGAACCGTGGTGACAACGGCATTGCCTTTGACCGTCGCTGCGATGAATCGAAAGCTCGCGCGACGGTGATGGCAGCGGGCACGGATGGGTCTGGGTGAGATCGCGTGTCGGTTTCTTCACCATGGAAGGGACGCCATCATCTCGCCGAAGTGTTCGTGACATCCTACCGCTTTAACGGAGGCGAACATGGCTGGACATGACGATCGCTACGTCGAGATCACGACGCGTCTTCGCTCGGTGCGGTCGTTCTGTGACTTCCTCTCGCAGGGCGGAACTGTCCGCGTCGCGGTATCGGAGGGCGAACCTTACAAGGATGTTACTGCCGCGCTGCTGGAGCGGAACCGCCGGGAGGCGGAAGCACTCGCCCGCACGCGCAGACATCTTTACCCGGAGCTCGCCGACGAAGAAGTAGCGCCGCCGCTCTATAGCCGTCACTGACGCACCCGCACACGTTTGACCATCGCTCTAAGCAGCGGCAACCCGGCGTGCGTGCGTTTCATCCAGCTGGAACTGGTCAATCAGCTGCAGGAGCGTTCTGGTCTCATCGGCAAGTTCCTTCGTCGCTGCGCTGGTTTCCTCGACCATGGCGGCATTCTGCTGTGTCATCTGATCCATCCTGTTGACGGAAGAATTGACCTCGTGCAGCCCGTTGTACTGCTCCCGGCTCGAACGGGCGATGACATCCATCTGCTCGGATGCGGTGACCACTTTTGCGGAAATGCTTTCGAGGACTTCACTCGTTTCGCGAACAACCCGGGCCCCGTTGGTAATCTCCGCTCGCGAGCGTCCGATGAGTTGCTTGATCCTTTGGCCGGCCTCTGCGGAGCGCTGCGCGAGATCGCGGACTTCCTGGGCCACGACCGCAAAACCTTTGCCGGCCTCGCCGGCGCGGGCCGCTTCGATGCCGGCATTGAGCGCGAGCAGGTTCGTCTGGAAGGCGATGTCATCGATAACGCCGATGATCTGCACGATCTCGTCGGAAGCCGCTTCGATCTTGCTCATCGCCTCGATGGCGCTGGCCACCACCTCGGATGAAGAATCGGCCGTCTTCTTGGTATCGGTGATAATCTCACGGGCATCGTCGGCGCAGGCCGCCGACGAACGAACCGTGGTGGTGATCTCCTCAATGGCGGCGGCGATCTCTTCGAGCGCGACGGCCTGCTGTTCCGTGCGCTTCGCGAGGTTGCCGGCGGACAGATCCATCTGACCGGCATTGCCCTCGATCATCCGCGTGTTGGTGCGAATCTGGTCAATCGTTTCCTGCAGACGAAGCAGCGACGAATTGAAATCGTTGCGAAGCTGCTCCAACCGACCGAAGAAAGGCGTTGCGATCGTCTGGGAGATGTCGCCACGCGCCAGGCGCCCGAGCCCCTCGGCCAGTGCCGTCACCGCAAAATCGATCTGCTGCTCCACCGCGCGTTTCTCCTGATCATTGCGGTGCCTTTCTTCTTCGGCCCGCGCCCGTTCGATCTCGCTGCGCTCCTCGATCTCGACCTTGGCGATCGCATTGTTCTTGAAGACACCAAGCGCACGGGCCATGTCGCCGATTTCATCGGCGCGGCTTTCGCCGACGATCGACGTTTCCAGCCTGCCGTCCGCCAACCGCCGCATTGCCGAGGTGATCTGATTGATCGGCCCTTTCAGCGCCACAGTCAGGCCGATGCCGGCGAGAATCGCGATCACCACGCCGAGGAGCGTTGTTCCGAGCGACATGGAGTTGGCGTCGTCGCGTTCGTCGGCCGCGTTCTGCCGCTGCATTTCGGCGAAAGCCGTCAGCTGAGACCACATCCGATCCACGTCGGCGGCGGCGGCACGGAATTCGTCCTGGCGCTGCGCGCTGATGCGGACGAGGTCGGCAGCGGATTTCTGCATCTTGTCCAGCGCCGGCAGAAGCTTCGGTATGAGATTGTCGAATTGTGCAACACCGCCGGCATTGGAAATCAGCATGTCCAGACCTTTTCTGACGGCGGTGATCTCCTGCGAAAGCCGCTGGAGATTGGCGTCCGTCGGGGCCAGAGTCAGCTTTGCCAGGACGATCTGGATCACGTAAGCCGAGGTCGTCAGCTTCTGACCGTCTCTCTGACTGGTCTTGGCGCGCTCGACCGTTTTGGCTGTCTCGGCCGCCTTGTCGGTCACGGCCTTGATCCGCCGCGTGGCGACCACCTGCAATTCGGGCAGCCTGGCGACGATCTGACTGGTGTTATCCCTGAGGCCGGCTGCACGTTCCTCGGTCTGGCCGGAGGTTTCGACGAGCGGCTTCAGGGAAGCGACGGCGTCGTCGATCGCCTTTTTTGCATCCGGCGCTTCGCCGCCAAGGGCCATTCCCACGATGCGCTGCTTCCGGGCGAGCTCCTCCATATCCGGGCCGGCAATCGTGCCTGCGGCCTTGGCCTTGTCATGCAGCGATTGGGCAAAGGACGCGAAGTCCGAAATGCGCTGCGCGTCGGCGAGGATGTTGCGGGATTCATCTTCCTGCAGGTCGGCGGCACGTTGGAGAGCCTTGGTCCCTTCGACGATATCTGTCTGAGACGATATGACGACGCTCTGGGCTTTCTGGAGATCGGTGAGCAGCGCTGCCCTGCTCTCCTGAAGCTGCCACAGCAGATCCATGCGGGCTGCAATTCCGTCAATGGAAGAGAGCACCTGCTCCAGTTCCTGCTGGCCACTGCGATCTGCGCTGAGCCGCTCGATGCCGGATTTCAGAAGGCTGCGCTGGTCGGCAAGTCTGGCGTTGACGGTCTCCCGGTTTTCCTGCGTGGCATTGGCGAGGAACTCGGCCATTGCCGCCGACAGATTGCGAAAGCCGCTCAAGGACTGCAGGACGGAGTTGGAAATATCCATCCGCCCCTGAAGCAGGCTCGATGCATAAAAACCCGTCGCCCCCACGGCCATGATGCTCAAGACGAACGGAACGATGAACAGCATCACCTGCGTCTGGATGCGAACCCGCGATAACAGCCTTCCTAACATCAAACCCCTCCACTCCCTGCAGGAGAACAGCCGATCTCGAGTGAAGGTCCCGATCCGCTCGAATCGACTCTATCCGTCTCCGTCCGACACCTATGTATCGCGGAATGAATATTTCATAATGCATAATTCGTGAAATATTCGTTTCAATGTCGCTATAGGCGACGTTGAATGTCGTTTTCCGCGTGAGACTCCGTCCGCTCGGCGCTGGCGAGTGATCATGCGAAACTGATTTCCGCAAGGAGAGGGAGGTGGTCGGAGGCGACCCTCGTCAGTCGGGTTTGGAGCACTGTTGCCCGTTGAACGACAAGGTCTTCGGTGACGAAGATGTGGTCGAGACGCATCAGCGGATAGCGGGAGGGGAAGGTCGCTCTCGGCGCTGCGCTGCCTACGAGCTGGGCGTCGGCCAATGAACGCGCGGCAAGCCGGTAGGTCGCCGATGACGGAATGGCATTGAAATCGCCGCAGAGGATGCTCGGGACAGGTTCGTCCGACGGGCCGCGCAGCCAGCCGGAATTCAAGAGCGTCGTCATCTGCGCAATGCGCTCGCGCCCTCGAAGGCCGAGATGAGTATTGACCACGAGCAACTTCCTGTCGCCGACCAATATCTCGACTGATAACGCGCCCCTCGCTTCGCCGATGGACGGCAGCGGACCGGCCTTGATCGCGCCGGTTGGCAACGCGGTGATGATTGCATCGCCATATTGCTCCTCGGCAATCGACAGCGCCGGGTGAAAATGAGCCTGCATCTTTAGAAGGGAGGCGATTGCATGGGCCTGATCGACGCCGCCGGTCCTGCGCCTGAGGACGTCGACCTCCTGCAGAGCAACAATATCGGCTTCAGCCTCGGCGATGACGGAGGCGATCCGTCCGGGATCGAGCTTTCGGTCGTTGCCGATGCAGCTATGCACATTGTAAGTCAGGAGTTTGATCGATTTATCCGGCATAGGTCCGCTGAAGCTGATCTCCCCTCGAGAGACGGGACTCGTTCTCCCCGAGGGGAACACAGAACTCTTTCGATCGTTCCAGATGATCGAGCCGTGGGGGCTCGCACTTCGGAAGCGGACAATCGATGAATCTGAAACGCATAATCTGGAATGGATTTCTCGTTGCCGCCCTTTGCGTCGCGGGCCTTCTTCTCTACCGGATCTTCCGCCAATACAGCCTGGAGCAGATCGTCCAATCGGTCCGCAGCATACCTTTTGCAACCTTCTGCACAGCACTTCTCTTCGCGATGTCATCGTATCTATGCCTGAGCTGTTTCGACTTGCTGGCGATCCGTTCGCTCGGCAAATCCTTGCCCTACCGGAAGATCCTGCTCGCCTCCTTCATCAGCCTTTCGCTCGGCCACAATATCGGATTTGCGGGGTTGAGCAGCGGCGCCTTCCGCTATCGTTACTATTCCCGTTGGGGGCTGACGATCGAGGACGTGGCGAAGATCATCCTGTTCTGCGGTGTCACAGTCGGGCTCGGCCTCACGACACTCGCCGGCCTCGCCGTGCTCGTCAATCCGGATGATGCCGCACGTCTGCTACGCCTCGATACGGCGGGCGTCCGCCTCTTCGGATTGTCGGCGCTGATCGTGCCGGTCATCTATGCAAGCCTGGCGTTTTTCGTTCGCCGGAAGCTGCGGCTGTGGCGCTGGTCGTTGCAGCTGCCGCCCTTTTCGATCGCGGTTGCCCAGATCGGGGTCGGGACAATCAACTTCACCCTGGTTTCCGCTTGTCTGCACCAGATGCTCTCGGTCTTCGGCGACGTTGCTTTTTTCCGATCGGTGACGGCTTATGTGCTCGCCAATTCGGCAATCCTCGCGACTCATGTTCCGGGTGGGCTCGGTGTGTTGGAGGCAACCGTCTCCTATGCCGTGCCGCAGGAAGCATCGATCGGAGCGCTGATCGCCTTCCGCTGCGCTTATTTCTTCATTCCGCTGGCACTTGGCGCGGTGCTTCTGCTCATCAGCGAAGTTGTCTTCCGGCGGTTACGCCGGGCGGACGAAGAGGTGGACGAGCGCGCCGAGGCCCAGTCGGTGTAAGGGCAGGAAAGGCCGGGCGGGATCGACGATCGCCGTACCTGTGATCGGCGAGACTTTGCCTGACAGTTCGATGGCAAATTCCCTAAGGCCGCGATCCCCTTGGTTCAGCGCGTCGATCGCCTCGATCATCGAACCGCGTTGCGCATAGGCAGTCGCGAAAGCCTCGGGAGCCGCTCCGAGATACTCCGCAAGAAGCCGACTGTACAACTCCCCGATCGCGCGGCGATGCTCGACGGTTTCAGCTTCGAACAGCAGATCGCATTCTGAATCAAGCCCTTCCGAGCGATTGTTGAGATTGGAAGAGCCGATGCGCACCAGCTCGTCGTCGGCGATCATCAGTTTCGAATGGATGAGCACCTCGACCTCGTTGTGCGGCCCAGGTTCTTTTGGTCCTGGCACGACGGGATAGTAGACGCGCAAGCGGTTGGCGCGATCGGCGCGTTTGAGGCGGCGGATGACACGGTCGCGATTGCTGCCCATGACGAGCTTTTCGATCAGTCCGTGAGAGCTGCGCGTGCAGATTACGACCACCTCGGGCCCGTCCTCCTCCTGCAATCGTGCGGCAATGGCGTCGGCTACCCGGAAGGAGGCGAAATATTGCGCCTCGATATAGAGCTGGCGCCGGGCTTGGGCGATGATCTCCAAGGTCGAGGCGATGCCGTCGCTGATGCCGGTGCGCCAGGTGGTTGCCGGCTCCGTGAGGGCGAAAGCGACGGGGATGTCTTGCAGCGAAATCGAGAGGTCGTCCGGCCAGGCGAAGGGCATGCTGCCGGCAAGCGGCAGATGTTTTTCGCCGGTGGCGTTTTTCCAGCGCCGCCTGGCGATATTGCCAATCAGTCGGGCGGCATCGCCCGTAACCATCGCCTGCACGTCGTGCAGCGGATCGTAGGGGGCACCGTCAGGGTCGCGCCTCAGCCTGTCCTTGGCGTGATGGCGCCTGGTATCCCATCGCCGCGACGTCATGTCTATGCCGCCGATGAAGGCAACCGCGTCATCGATGCAGACAAGTTTTTGATGATGACAGCCGCGCAATGCGCCCTGAAGATCGAAACGCAGATCGATCCTGGTATTCCTGGGGAAATTCTTCTTCCGAAGCAGATCTATCGATTTGTCCGAATAGATCGGCCCGAGCGCCCAAATAAGAATGCGTATTTCGAGTTCGGGATTTTTCGCCGCCAGCGCATGCAGCAGGTCCGCCAAGGTTTCGTCCGATTTCTCGGGCTCCAATCGAATATTAGGATGGAAGTCCCATCCGATGATCCACACATTGCGGCGGGCCTGCCGCAACGCCCTTGAGACTTCGGCAAAATATTTGTTGCCGTTGATCAGAAAGGCGGCTTTTTCCGCGCGTCCCTGGAGCCGCAATGCCGCACTCCCCTCTTTTTCGCCTCCCCGATGTTGCGCTTTTGTTCGGGTCAGGTAGGGTTGGTTGGACATGGTTTCCAATGCGGTCATGTTTGCCTCGGCCGTTTTGACTGAAAGCAAACGCCTGGAAATTCACCGGGTTCCCGATCCCGGCCGTTGCCGCATAGCGGGTCGAACAGAGAGGATATAGGAAACGAGATGTCACGACGAGCAGGCAGTGCCGACCTTCCCCTTCACGGGGGACGCGTGCCGCATTGGCTCGGCGACCGGATGACGCGGCTGGGAACGCTGATCACAGAAGCGATCGTTCATCATTACGGCCGCGATGAATTTCTGCGCAGGCTCGCCCAACCTTTCTGGTTCCAGTCCTTCGGCGCGGTCATGGGCATGGATTGGCATTCCTCCGGCATTACAACAAGCGTTCTTGGTGCGTTGAAACGCGGGCTGAAGCCGCGCGCCGGCGAGCTCGGCCTGCATGTCTGCGGCGGCCGAGGCACGCATTCGCGCAAGACACCCCAGGAGCTCGTCTCGATCGGCGAGCGCGTCGGTCTCGATGGGCATGGGCTGGCGACGACGAGCCGGCTCATCGCCAAGGTCGACAGCGCCGCGCTGCAGGACGGCTTTGATCTATATTTGCACGGCTTCGTCGTCGCCGATGACGGACACTGGGTGGTGGTCCAGCAAGGCATGAATGGCGACCGACGGCAGGCCCGGCGTTATCACTGGCTCTCCGAAGGGCTCGAAAGTTTCGTCGACTCGCCGCATGCGGCAATTGAAGGCAGAAGTCAGGGCGAAATCGTCAATCTCGCCGATAAACGCGCCGAGCGCTCACGGCGTGGTCAGCTCGACCTCTTGGCAACGCTCGGCCCAGCCAGGATCGTGCGTGAGGCCGCCGCACTGCTACGCGCCGAAGAACCTGCGCCCGAACCCGCCGCACAGCCGATGCTGCCGCATCTCATCATGCCCGCCCATCACGAGGTGCGCGAGAGTGACGTCAACATGCGGCGCCTGCACGGAAATCTGGCTGCCGCGGCCGATCGTGGACCGGCCGATTTCCAGGAGCTGCTGCTCGTCCCCGGCGTCGGCGCCCGCACGGTGAAGGCGCTGGCGATGGTGGCGGAAGTGGTACACGGCGCGCCCTGTCGTTTTTCCGACCCGGCGCGCTTCTCCATCGCCCACGGCGGCAAGGACCGCCATCCCTTCCCGGTGCCGCTGAAGGTCTATGACGAAACGATCGGCGTCATGAAATCGGCGGTGCTGAAGGGCAGGCTCGGGCGCGAGGAGGAACTGCAGGCGCTGAAGCGCCTGGACGATCAGTCCCGGCAGATGGAACGCTATGTCACGGGTCCCGATCTCAAGGAGATTATCGCCGGCGAATTCCGCCAATCCGCCGATTTCGGCGGCCGCAGCGTCTTCGGCTGGGAGTCGCCGCCGGCGGAGGATTGAACCTCAATGGCCGTCAGGCGGCACGGCTTCGGCCGGAACCGTCTCTTTCAGGTTCTTCCGGTGGAAGATGAAGAGCCCGGCAAAGACGATGATCGCTGCGCCGACGATGATCTGCGTGTCGGGAATATCGTTAAAGAAGATATAGCCCAGCACGATCGCCCAGAGCAGCAGCGTATATTGCAGCGGCGCAAGCAGCGATGCCGGTGCGAGCTTCAGCGAGCGCGTAATCAGCAGATGTGCGCACGTGGCGACGATCCCGAGCAGCAGCATGCCTGACCAGTCGATGGGTGTTGCCGGCTGCCAGTGGCCGATGCTGAGGACGATGCCGGTGGCAAGCGCCGCAACCGTCTGCCATGTCACGAGCGTGGTGTCGCTGGTCGAGCGGAGATAGCGGCTCATCACCAACGATAGGGCAAAGGAAAGGCTGCCTGCAAGGCCGAATAGCGAGGGAAGCGACAGCATTGCCGTCGACGGACGCAGCGCGATAACGACGCCGGCGAAGCCGACCAGAACGGCGAGCCAACGACGCCAGCCGATCTTTTCCCCGAGAAAGAAATGCGAGAGCGCGGCTATGTAGATCGGCCCGGCCATATAGAAGGTCATGACGTCGGCGAGCGGCAGATAGGCGACGGCCGCGTAGAACAGGCCGACATCGCCGGTCGCCATGACGACCCGCATGAATTGCAAGCCCTTCTGCTCGACGCGGAAGAGCGCCAGCGGTCCCTGCCGCAGGATCATCGGCCCGAGCAGGATGAAAGCGCCGACCGAACGGATCACCAATACCTGGCCGACCGCAAAGCTCGTCACCAGCCACTTGCCCATCGCATCGTTCAACGCGAACAGCAGATCGCCGAGCAGCATCAGCACGACGCCCGTCATGATCAGGTTTCCGGCATTGGCGACGGCCGCCTTCGTCTTCATTCCTCGAATCCTCGCAAAAACGGCCGCGCATGCGCGGCCGAGTGCGGCTTCGGCTTTAACGTGGCCGATGTCAAGTGTTCACTTGTGTACAGACGGGGCGGCCTGCCTGGCGGATCAGTCCCTTAGGGCTGCCGATGCGGAAGATCCGCTGAAGAGCCTTCAGTATTTCCAGCTGGTATAGTCGTCTGCAACGCATCCGAAAGGAGCGCGATCCTGGCCGAACCGCTTGCGCAATTGAATGCATCCCCATTTGTTCAACGGCGTCGGCATGAGATTGTTGATGTCCATCCCCGGCGACTGAAACGGTGTGCTGGCACTGGTCACATACCACAGCCAGAAACCAACCAAACCGCCCAGGATCAAGAGCATGGTGCCAAAAAACAGCCGGAGCCGCCCTCCGATCGACATCGTTTTCTTGGGTTGCTCACTCAAGACAGTCACGGCCTGGTCGGCGTCGGATCGCGTGAACGGGGAAAGGGCAAGGTTTCGCTCGGTCTCCGTGAGCTCGACACGCTGCAGCCGATTATCCAGAAGCACCGGCAGGGTTGTCTTGCCATGCCGGACGGCCAGCCCAACGGCTTTGCCATTTGCTTCACCCACGATCAAAGGCTCCTCGCCCTTTTTCATGCGCGTGTAAGCCGATCGGTCGGTCTTATCACTGGCGATTTTGTCGTTATAGGTAACAGATAGGATATTGCGCTTGCGATCGAAGGCTGTGATTTCGACCGGTATGGCGTTCAACAAGGCTGGCTGGCGCAGATGCCGTTTGACACGCCATATCCGCACAACCTGGAACAATGTCCCAAGGCTCATGCCGCCGAGCAACAGGGCAAATGTGCTGAGGGTGATGATCCGGTTCCAGAGCTTCTCCAGACCGAGGCTGATCGTTGCCAATTCCGGATGGTCGGCCGAAATCACGACGCCGGTTTCATAATCGCCGGTATGAAAATCGACAAACATCACGTCGGCTTCCGTGTCGTAGTTCCGCCCGTCGTAACTGTAGACGAGGTGCGCGCTGCAGTCGGTAAAGAAGAGCTTGCGTGTCGTGCATCGCCCATTTTGGACATCACCGTCCTCAAGAGCCAGAGGATTTTGGCTGATCTGAAAATCCCTGATGACGCCGGGTGCTTCCCAGATGAGCATCAACACCGTGAGGGCCAACATGAACGGGGCGGCCCAAAAATAAGCTCGCGGTGTAGAGATCACATCGGGTGCAAGCGATAACGGGCGGCTGGGAAGAACCAGAGCGGGCACGAGGATGACGCCTTTCGAATATACGGGCGGACAATGGCCAGGTAGGATTTTGATCGAATCGGGATAACGGCTTCAAGGCAATGATCGTATTGATACATTGTCCGCCAGCCAAATGTCACTCTCGTTGTCTCGCGAGGTTGGCGTGCTCACAGGAAAGAGCGCACCAAGGCTGAACCGCCGGCGGTCATCATCGAAGCGGTCGTTGCCGGGACTGCCGGCGATGTTTGACAGAAGGGGCTAACCCCTGCCGTACATCCTGCTCGCCCGCAGCAGGCGCTGCGAATAGGGATGTTCGACCGCGCCTCTTCGCAAGGCCTCGATATCGACCTGTTCGACGATCTCACCCGCTTCCATGATAGCGACGCGGCTGCACATGTGGGAGACGACGGCGAGGTCGTGGCTGACGAGGAGATAGGTGAGGCCGCGCTCCTTGCGAAGGTCCTGCAGCAGATTGAGGATTTCGGCCTGGACCGAGACGTCGAGCGCCGACGTCGGTTCATCGAGAAGCAGGACGTCGGGGTTCAGCATCAGGGCGCGGGCGATCGCCACGCGCTGGCGCTGCCCGCCGGAGAGTTGATGCGGAAACCGGTAGTTTAGCGCCGGGTCGAGGCCGACGGATCTAAGCACGGCGTTCACATCGACGGAATTCCTGTCCAGACCCTGGTTGCGCAAGGGCTCCTGCAGCTGCGACCGGATGGTCTTGCGCGGATGGAGCGATCCGTATGGATCCTGGAACACCATCTGCACCCGGCGGAAGAACGGCCGGCTGCGCTGCCGGTCGAGCGATTCTCCATTGAGCGCAATCTGCCCGTCATAATCGGCGTTGAGGCCGGAAAGCGCCCGCAGAACCGTGGATTTGCCGCAGCCGGATTCGCCGACGAGACCGAAGGCCGTGCCGCTCTCGACGGCGAGATTGACGTCTCTGACGACCGGCCTTTGCCCATGCCCGAAGCGGATGGTGAGATTGTCGATCCGGATCATCGCGGCGGCTCCACTGCAAAATCGTCAAGCCAGGCGGGATCACGCTTCAGGATCGGCAGCCGCGCCGGTGGATCCTCGATCTTCGGCAGCGATGCCAGCAGCCCTTGCGTATAAGGATGCTTCGCGTTGTCGAGATCACGCGCCTCGAGCACTTCCACGACGCGGCCGGCATACATGATGAGGACGCGGTCGCAGAAATTGCGGATGAGATTGAGGTCGTGGCTGATGAAGATCAGGCCGAGATTGCGGCGCAAGACCAGCTCGTCGAGCAGAGCCAGGATCTCGAGCCGCACCGTCACGTCGAGCGCCGACGTCGGCTCGTCGGCGATCAGCACTTCTGGTTCCGCGATCAGCATCATGGCGATCATCACGCGCTGGCCCATCCCGCCCGAAATTTCGTGCGGATAGAGACGGGCGACGCGCTCGGGATCGCGGATCTTGACGGCTTCGAGCATTTCGAGCGCCTGGCCGTAAGCCTTCCTAGCACTCTCCTTGGGATGGTGGAGGCTGTAGGTCTCGGCAATCTGTTCGCCGACCCGCATAACCGGATTGAGCGAATATTTCGGATCCTGCAGGATGAGCCCGATGCGCCGTCCCCGGATCGTCATCATCGTTTTCTCGTCCGCCTTCAGCAGATCGAGTTCACCAAAGCGCATTCGATCGGCGCTGACCTCAGCCGTCGGCGGCAGGAGTTTCATGATGGCGCGGCCGACGGTGGACTTGCCCGATCCGGATTCGCCGACGATGCCGAGTTTTTCCTGCCTGAGCGTAAAACTCACGCCGCGCACGGCGCGCATATGGCCGCCGGCATAGGCGATTTCGAGGTTGCGAATATCGATCAGGGGCTCTGTCATTCCGAACCTCTCGGATCGAGGACGTCGCGAAGCGCATCGCCGACGAGGTTGAAAGCGAGGCTGACGAGCGCGATGGCGATGCCGGGCGCTGCGATCACCCACGGGCTGTCGAGCATGAATTCGCGCCCGCTTGCGGCCATCGAGCCCCATTCCGGCCATGGCGGCTGTGCGCCGAGGCCGAGAAAGCCGAGGCCGGCGGCGGTGATGATGATGCCGGCCATATTGAGCGTGACGCGGACGATCACCGACGGAATGCACATCGGCAGGATGTGGCGGGTGATGATTGCGAGCGAGGTCGCTCCCTGCAAGCGTATGGCGGCGATATAATCCGCCTTGCGCAGGCTGAGCGTCTCGGCGCGCGCCAGCCGCGCGATCGGCGGCCAGGCGGTCAGCGAAATGGCGATGATTGCGTTGGTGATGCCCGGACCGAGCGCTGCGGCAAAACCGAGCGCCAGCACGAGGCCTGGGAATGAGAGGAAGATATCGGTGATGCGCATCAGGATTTCATCGACGATGCCGCCGAAATAGCCCGAGAAGGTGCCGATCAGCAGGCCGAGGGGGGCGACTATGATCGTGACGAGCATGATGATGTAGAGCGTCGTGCGCGCGCCGTAGATCACCCGAGAAAAGACGTCGCGGCCGAAATTATCGGTGCCGAGCCAGTGCTCGGCCGACGGCGGCGCAAGCCGACCGGCCATATCCTGAACGATCGGGTCGTAGCTCGTCAGCAAGGGGGCAGCGGTCGCCACCACGATCAGGAGCACGATGACAATGAGACCCGCCAATCCCAGCGGATGCAGGCTGAACTTCTGCCAGCCCTGATGGAGCTGCTGCGCCGACGAGTGGAACCAGCCCTGTGGCTCCGGCGCCAGCAGCCATCCGCGAAAGCCGCCGGCGTTGCTGCTGTCTGCGTCTTCGGTGGAGATCGTCATGGCGTCACCGTGTTCTCGGATCAAGGATGCGATAGAGGACGTCGGACAGGATGTTGATCGTCAGGAACACGGCGCCGATCGTCAGCACCGAGCCCATCACGACGTTCATGTCGTTCATCTGCAGTCCGCGGGTGAGGTACTGCCCGAGCCCCGGCCAGCCGAAAACCGTCTCGATCAGCACCGCGCCTTCGAGCAGGCCGCCGAAGGTCAGCGCCAGGATCGTCAGCAGCTGCACGCGGATATTCCGAAAAGCATGGCGCCAGACGACCTTGCGGGTGCCGAGCCCCTTTGCCCGCGCGGTGACGATATATTCCTGGCTCAGCTGCTCCAGCATGAAGCTTCGCGACATGCGGCTGATATAGGCGACGGAGTAATAGCCGAGGATCGCCGCCGGCAGGATGATGTGGCCGAGCGCGTTGTAAAATACGTCCCATTGGCCCTGGATCGCCGCATCGATCAACAGGAAGCCGGTTATCGGTGTGACGAGGCCTTCGTAAAAGACGTCGACCCGGCCCGATGCGCCGACGAGCTTCAGCTTCGCATAGAAGACGAAGAGCGCCATCAGGCCGGTCCAGAAGATCGGGATGGAATGGCCGGCAAGGGCAACGATGCGGGCAATGTGGTCGATCACGGTCCCCCGCCTAACGGCGGCGGTGATGCCGAGCGGGATGCCGATGATTGCGCCGATGATCATGGCGATGATGGCAAGCTCGATGGTCGCGGGAAAGATCGTCATTAGATCGGTCAGGATCGGCTGGCCCGTCGTCGCCGACATGCCGAGGTCACCTGTGGCGATCTTGCCGACATAGGAGAGAAACTGCATCCATATCGGCTGGCCGAGCCCCAGCTCGTTATAGACCCGATCGTAAACCTCCTTGCTGACCTCCGCCCCGGTGATTGATAGCACCGGGTCGGCGGGCAGCAGGCGGCCCATGGAGAAGGTGAGGAAGAGCAGGCCGAGCAGCGTCGTGACGACAGCCACCACCCGCCCCGCCAAGCGCCGTAGCAGGCTGATCAGAGGGTGCGGGGCCGCATCGGCGAACCCGCCCTCCGCCGAGCGGCGGCTCGCCTCCTGCTTCGATGTCAGATCGGCGCTCGCCACGCGCTCTACTCCTTGGTCACATCATGCCAGCGCGTCGACCATGTCGTGTGCCCGTGATAGCCCTTCACGTTGGCGCGCATGACATAGGGGTCGGTTCGCTGGAAGAAGATGACGAGCGGGGAAGCCATGCCGGCATAGATGCCGTCCATCTTCTTGAAGATATCGGTGCGTTTGCCCGTGTCGCGCTCCTTCATCGACTGATCGATGAGCGTGTTGAGCTCGTCCACCTTCATGCCGGTCCGCCAGAGATAATAGCTGCCGAGGCGTGCCTCGTCGCTATTGTCGGGATTGAAGGCGTATTGCGTGGCGACGGCGAAGGGATCGGGCAGGCGGGCGCCGGAATTGCCGAGCAGCACTTCGAATTTGCGCTCGCGGAAGGCGGGCGTGAATTCGCCGGGCACGAGATCGAGATCGAAGCCGGCGGCCCGTGCGCTCGCCTGCAGCGCTTCGGCGAAGGGCAAGGTTGGTGCCCCCGACGGATTGAGCACTTTCTTCAGGCCATTGGGATATCCGGCCTCCGCCAGCAGCTGCTTGGCCTTGGCGGGATCGTAGTCATAGCGGACCGCAGCCTCTTCGGGAGCGCCGATCATCCCGCGCGGGATCATCGACTGCCAGGGAAAGCCGGTGTAGCGCATGATGTTGCCGGAGATCGCCTTCCAGTCGAAGGCGTGCTGGAAGGCCTCGCGAACCTTCGGCTTCTGCAGGTCCGGGTCTTTCTGGTTCAGGGCTATGTAATAGAAGCCGAGGCCCGGAACGTTGTCGATGACCATATCCTTGTTGCTGGAGAGTGCATCGAGATCGCCGCTCGCCACATACTGGCCGACATCGACGTCGCCGGCCTCCAGCTGAAGCCTGAGATTGCCGGATTCCGGAATGTGGCGGGCGACGACGCGGGCCATGGCGGGCTTGCCTCCCCAGTATTTCGGCTGCGCATTGAAGATCGCCACGTCGTTCGGCCGCCATTGCGCCAGAGTGAACGGGCCACTGCCGGCGGAATTGGCCGAGAGCCAGGCGCCGCCGAAATCGCCGTTCGCCTCATGCGACAGCACCGTCTTTTTGTCGACGATGCCGATCGAGGAGCCTGCGAGCGAATAGAGCACCAGGTCGGTATTGACCGCCTGCGGCAGCTCGATCTCCAGCGTGTGTTCGTCCTTGGCGCGGACGAGCTTTTCGACGTTATCGGCCGTGAAGCCCCAGAGCGCGACGTCGGTGGAGCCGACCTGGCCCATCTTGATGACACGCTGGATCGACCAGGCCGCATCCTCGGCGGTCACCTTGTTGCCGCTCTGGAAGACCGCGTCGTCGCGCAGGGTCAGCGTGATGACCTTACCATCGGGCGAGACCTCCCATTTCGTCGCAAGCATCGGCTTCAGCGTCTTGAGGTCATCAGGAGACAGCTGCACGAGATTGTCGTAGATGTTGGAGATCAGCTCGGAGACTGTGCGGGCATTGTTCTGAGCCGGATCGAGCGTGCGGATGCCTGTCAGATTCGTGCCGATCACCAGCATGTTGGGCGGCGATGCCGCCAGGCTCGGCTGCGCCGCCATCAGGGCGCCTGTCATTGCGATCGTCGTCAGTAGCTGTTTCAGCATCTCAAGACCTCCCAATCCTGTTGCTTGCGGGAATGATGTTTCGAACTTACCCGGCTGCCTTCACGTCCTGCCGGTCCGTTTGGATATCGCCCTCGGCCTCCCAGCCTCGAAGCAGCCGATGCAGCTCGTCGCGATCCTGCGCGTCGAGCCGCGGCAATCCCGGCACGCGCACCGGGCCGACATCGAGGCCGGAATAGGTGACGGCCTCTTTCACGACGGTGACGTTCGCGCCGTTGCGGAATTTGGTGCGCATCCGCTCGAAGGGTTCGAGCTTGTTGACGATCGTTCTCGCCGCGGCGAAATCGCCTTTTTCAAGCGCTTCGTGGACGGCAAGCGAAAGTTTCGGTGCGACGTTGACGAGGCCCGAGGTGAAGCCGCGCGCGCCGGCTGCGGTGAATGTCGGCGCCCAGCTCTCCGCCAGGCCGCACACAAACAGCGCGCCATTCGGATCGGCCGCGGGGATCGCCCGCGACAGCAGCATCAGATCAGTCGTGGCGAACTTGATGCCGGCAATATTGCCGTGGTTGGCGAGGCGGACGATCTCGGCGACACTGAAGCCTTCCGCCCTGACATAGGCGACGAGCGGCAGGGGGGAAGCATCGGCGAGATTGCAGAAATAATCGATCTGGGCCGATGGTGCCGCGAAAGGATCGACGGGCTGATGCGACATGACCGCCGATGCGCCGATCACGGACGCATCCCGAGCCATGCCGATCGCTTCGCGCAGCGACCGGCCGATCGCCGCCGTCACCGGCGCGCGGCCGTCGACTCCCGATACCGCCGCCTCGTGGACGATCCGGATCTCCTGCGGCGTCAGAGCATAGAATTCTCCGGTATTTCCGGCCGCGACGATGTTGTGAATGCCGGCCACGGCCACCCGCTCATAGACCTTCGCGGTAACCCGGGGCTCGACTTCCCCCCCGGCGTCATAAGCCGTGACGGGAACGCCCGACACGCCCCTAAGCGCCTTGCGCATGATCGCGATGCTCATTTTTCTCCCCCGTTCGGTTTTCTTCCAGTTGATCGTCAGCCGAAACGGAAGGGCGGTAGCCCCTCCGCATCGACATCGAAGGCGATGACCGTGCCGGCCTCGAAACGTCCGGTGCGGTCGCTCGACAGGCTCGTGACGTAGAGGGTGCTGAAATCCGGCCCTCCGAAACACGGCATTGTCGGTGCTGCGACCGGCAGAATGTAGATTTCGACGACTTCGCCTTCGCTCGATATCCGGTTGAGGCGACCGGCGGAAACGCCGGCGCTCCAGTAGAATCCATCGCGATCGGTCGTCGCCCCGTCCGGCCGCCCTTGTTCCTCCGTGAAACTGCGAAGGCGGCGTCCCGAGCCGAGCTCACCCGTTGCGGGATCGAAATCGAAGGCTTGCAGAAAACACTGTCGGCTGTCGGAGTGATACATCCGCCGGCCGTCCGGCGACCAGGCAAGGCCGTTGGAGCTCGTCAGTCCCGTTGCCACCGTCCTCGTGCTGCCATCGGCGCCGACACGGAAGAGCGCCGCGTCATTCATCTGCGGCTTGGCCTCGCTGATCGAGCCGACCCAGAAATGCCCATCCGGGCCGACCTTGCCGTCGTTGAGGCGGCCATTGATGTCGCGCCCGACCGGATCGCAGAGAAATTCGATATCGCCTGAGACGGGATCAAAGAGATGGACGCCCGTCTGCAGACCAACGATGATCCTGTTGTCGCGGCAGAGCCCGAGGCTGCCGACTGCAGCCGGCATCTCGAAGCGATCGACCTTGCCTTGCGGGGACAGCCGCAGGATTGCCGGCGCCAGGATGTCGACAAGCCACAAAGCGCCGGTTTCCTCGTCCCATACGGGCGATTCGCCAACCGTCAGCGGTTGCTGCAGCACGGAACGGATCTTCGGTTCAATGATGCGCGGCGCCGTCACGAGACCGTCTCCAGATCTTTGATGAGGCCCTCGGCATCGCGCATGCGGATGTTGCCGTCGTGATTGAATTCGCAGAAACCGCCGCCTTGGAAGGAGCGGGCGACCCGCCCCTCCGCTCCGTCCTCGATACGGGCGTGATCACGCGGCCGATCCTGCGGCTGGTAGCCAAGCCGCGTCGCCAGATCGTTATCCCACCATTTCGTGTCGGTGTCGGAAACACCATAAACAACCGTTGCGGCGATCTGCGGATGGGTGAGGCCGATCCGCACCAGTTGCGCCAGATCCCCGGCGCTGATCCAGATCGCGATCGTGCGCTCGCTGTTGGGGTAGGTGCCGGCATTGCCGATGCGGATGGAAAGGGAGCGGATGCCCGATGTGTCGTAATAAAGCCCCGCCACCAGCTCTCCCCAGCATTTGGAAAGTCCGTAGGGACTGTCCGGGCGCATGGGATCGAGCGGCGAAATGACCTCGCCGCGGGGATAAAAGCCGGTCGCATGGTTGCTTGAGGCGTAGACGACCCGCTCGACCTTGTTGACCCGGGCGGCCTCGTAGAGATTGTAAGTGCCGAGCACGTTCGCCTGCAATATCGCGTTGATATCAACACCGCCCGCAAGACCGGCGAGATGAACGACACCGTCGATGCCGCCCAAAGCGGCCGTTGCCTCTTCGAGCTTTGACAGATCGGCGCCAACGAAGCCTTCATTCTCGGCCAGATCCGCAGGCTCATGAATATCGATCAGGCGGAGATGCTCAACATGCTGCCGGAGAAGCGGGCGCAGCAGCGTCCCGACACGTCCGGCGGCACCCGTCATGGCAATCCGTCTCATCGTCCTTCCTCCCATTGTCGCTCAAACCCCCTGGAACATGCGGGCGCGCGCATTCAGTATGTGTGTCTTCATCGCATCATGCGCTTCGGCTTCCCGCCGCGCGAAGATCGCCTCCACGATGACCGCATGCTCGTCCTGAACGCTGCGGATCTGCTCCGGAGTCCGTTTCAGGCTCAGGCTTCGCGTTACGGAATGGCCGATGGCGAAATGCGGCTTGAACCATTCGCGCACGGTGATGTGAAACTGATTGCCTGTCGCCATCGCGATCGCGTCGTGCAGGGCCTGGTCTTCGTCGGCGCCGAGTTCGCCGTTCCTCAGACATTGTTCGATCGCAAGAAGCGCTTCAGTGATCCGCTCCTTGTCGACCGGCTGCCAGTTTCGCGCGGCAAGCTCCGCAGCTTCGGCCTCGAGACCGGCGCGGAATTCGAAGAACCGCTGGACATCGGCAAGCGAGCCGACCGGGACCATTTTCAGCATCGACGAATCCGGCCGCTGCCGGACATAGGAGCCGGAGCCCTTGCGGGAAACGACGAGGCCGTCGGCCCTCAGACGTTCGAGCGCTTCGCGCACAACGGGTCTCGATGCGCCGAAATCGGCGGCGAGCCTGGTTTCCGACGGCAGCCGTTCGTTCACGGGAAAGTTGCCGTCCGCGATCATCCCTACGATCTTCTCGTAGATGATGTCGCTGAAGCGCGTTGCGCCCCGGTTTGAAACGGCATCGACTGCAAACGTCATTATCGCTCTTTTCTCCCCCGCCAAGTGGCGAATTCGCCCCGTCGGCTCTTCGGCCGGCGAGCAGAAGCCGGATATGCCTTCTCGACCATGCGCCGGGATGGCGCCGCGCCGTCATCGGCCGCGATGCGGCCTGTATACAGCTTCTGACAGGTCTGTCTTCTTTCCCTATCCAAGGCAGGATTGCCAATGGCTTGGCGTTGTGTCTGATACGGCATGGCTATCGAATCTGTAATTATCTGTCAACTCTTGTAATCATTTGAGAACGTGTCTATGGTTTCGTCCCAGCGCCGAGGAGGGCGCAAAACGGCAGGTCGGACGCCCGCCTGTGCCGGCATAAAAGGGGAGGAATCGATGCCCAATGAAATTCTGTCTCGCGGTATCACCCGCCGCGCCGTTCTCGGCGGCATGGCTGGTGCTGCAGCACTGTCCATCGCCGGTCGCGCCTTTGCCGCCGGCGGCGAAGCGCCTGCGCTGGCGCAACTGGTCAAAGACGGCAAACTGCCGCCGCTGGCCGAGCGCCTGCCGAAGAAGCCGATGGTGGTAACGCCGTTCGAGAAGGTCGGCACCTATGGCGGCACGTTGCGCCGCGGTCTGCGCGGTTCATCCGACCATAACGGCATTCTGCGCATGGTCGGCAACCAGAGCCTCGTGCGCTGGAACCTGGAATTCACCGCCGTGCAGCCGAACCTCGCCGAACGCTGGGAAGTCAGCGACGACGCGACTCAATTCACCTTCCATCTGATCGAAGGCGTGCGCTGGTCAGACGGCCACCCGTTCACGGCCGACGACATTGTTTTCGCGATCGAAGACTGCGTGAAGAACACCGAGCTTTACAGCGCGACGCCGGCGCAGCTAGCCGTTGCCGGCAAGCCGGTCACTGTCGAAAAGATCGACGATTACACGGTGAAATTCACCTTCGCCGCGCCGAATGCGCTTTATCTCGAGAACCTTGCCACGCCGCTCGGTCAGCATCCGACGCTCTTCCCGAAGCATTACTGCAGCCAGTTCCTGCCGAAGTACAATCCCAACATCGAGGCCGATGCCAAGAAGGCAGGCGTCACCAGCTGGACGGAGCTCTTCCGCAACCGCTGCGGCGACATCGAAATTCCGACGCGCTGGGGCAATGTCGACAAGCCGACTCTCGATCCCTGGGTCGTCAAGGAACCCTATGTCGGCGGCGCCACGCGCGTCGTCATGACCCGGAACCCCTATTTCTGGCAGGTCGATACGGCGGGCAATCAGCTTCCCTACATCGACGAGATCAATTTCGGCATTTCGCAGGACGTCGAATCGCTGATGCTGAACGTCATCTCCGGAAAGATCGACATTCAGGAACGTCACATCAGCGTGCTGGCCAACAAGCCGACGCTCTCCCAGAACATGCAGAAGGGCGATTATCGCCTGCTGACGCTCGTGCCTTCGGCCTCGCAGCAGTGCCAGATCTACTTCAACATCACCCACAAAGATCCTGCCATGCGCAAGATGTTTGCGGACAAGGCGTTCCGGCAGGCGCTCTCGATCGGCATCAATCGCCCGGAACTCATCGATATCGTCTATTTCGGGCAGAGCGAGCCCTACCAGGCCGGGCCGCGCCCGACCCATCCCTGGTACCACGAGAAATATGCGCGTCAATTCACCGAATATGACGCCGACAAAGCAGGTGCGATGCTTGATCAGGCCGGTTATAAGAAGGGGCCCGACGGCTTTCGCGTTCGGCCCGACGGCCAGAAGGTGTTCTTCTCGGTCGACGTCATTCCGACGCTTTATCCCGATCTCGTCGATGCCCTGGAGCTGGTCAAGACGCATTGGTCGCAGATCGGTATCGACATGAAGGTCAATACGATCGAGCGGGCGCTCTATTATACCCGCGGCGACGACAATGCCCATGATGCGCAGGTGTGGCCGGGGCCGGGCGGTCTCGATCCGATGCTCGATCCGCGCGATTTCTTCGCCTTCCATCCGCAGGGGTCGCGTTACGCCATTCCGTGGACGCTCTGGTATACGTCTAACGGCGCGCGCGGCGAGGAGCCGCCGGAAAGCCAGAAGAAGCGCATGAAGCTGTTCGACGAGGCGCGTTCGACGGCCGATCTCGACAAACGCGGCGCGATCATGAAGCAGATCTTCGACATCGCCGCGGAGGAATTCGAGACCGTGGGCCTTTGCCTCGCGGTCGGAGGCTTCGGCATCATCCGCAATAATCTGCGCAATGTTCCCGAGAAGCAGCCGGATAGCTGGTCCTGGCCCAATCCGGGACCTGCGATGCCGCAGCAGTTCACCTTCACGAGCTGATTTTGATCGAGCGCCGTACCGACGGTACGGCGCTTTATTCGGTTCGCCTTCCGATGCCTTGCCGGCGATGAGAGCCGGTAAGGCCCGGAGGGCGGTACTCAATGCAAGAGGCGCCCATGCTGGTCTTTATCGCCAAACGTCTGCTATGGATGATTCCATCGCTCTTTGCCGTCAGCTTCCTCGCTTTCGTGCTGATCCAGCTGCCGCCGGGCGACTACGTCACGACCTATATTGCGACGCTGGCGGCCTCCAATGAAATCGTCGATCAGAACACTGCCGCACAACTGCGCGAACGCTTCGGACTCGATGACCCGATGCTCATCCAGTATTTCAAATGGATCTGGGGCATCCTCTCGCGCGGCGATTTCGGCATTTCCTTCGAATGGCAGCAGCCGGTGTCGGATCTGATCTGGGAGCGCATGGCGCTGACCCTCGTCCTGGCTCTCTCGACATTGATCGCCACCTGGGCAATCGCGCTGCCGATCGGTGTCTTTTCCGCCGTGCGCAAATACTCGATCGGCGACTATTTCTTCACCGCCTTCACCTTTTTCGGTCTGGCCGTTCCGTCCTTCCTGCTGGCGCTGGTGCTGATGTATATCGCGGCGGTCGAATTCGGCCAGGATGTCGGGGGATTGTTTTCGCCGCAATATGAGAATGCGCCCTGGAGCTTTGCCAAGATGGGCGATCTCTTCTCGCATCTCTGGCTTCCCGTCATCATCCTTGCCGTCTCCTCGACGGCGAGCCTCATCCGCGTCATGCGCGCAAACATGCTCGACGAGCTGCCGAAGCCTTACGTGACGACGGCCCGGGCAAAGGGGCTCTCGGAATTCCGGCTGCTGATGAAATATCCGATGATGATCGCGCTCAATCCGTTCATCTCGACGATTGCCTGGCTACTGCCCAATCTCATCTCCGGCTCGGTCGTCGTCGCCATCGTCCTCAACCTGCCGACGGCCGCACCCTTGCTGCTGCAGGCGCTGATGGCCCAGGACATGTATCTGGCCGGCGCCTTCGTTCTGCTGATCTGCGCGCTGACGCTGATAGGCTCTCTGATCAGCGACATCCTGCTTGCGCTGGTCGATCCCCGCATCCGGTTGGAATAGGAGCCTGATATGGCCGACATCGCCGTTACAAACATTCAGCCGGATCGGGCCGCCGTCGCATCGCAGTGGCAGCTGATCTGGTGGGCTTTTCGCCGCCACAAACTGGCCATGGTGGCGCTCGTCGTCACCGTGATGATGTACATCGTTGCCCTGGTTCCGGGCTTCTTCGCCATCAACGATCCGAACCTGCAAAATGCGCGGGCGACCTTCCACCCGCCGCAGAAGTTGCACCTGATCGATACCGAGAACGGGTTTTCCTTCGGCCCGCATTATTATCCGATGAAGCTGACCCGCGATCCGGAAACGCTTGCCGCCATCTTCAAGGAAGACACGACGAAGCGCGTCGACGTCCAGTTCTTCGGGCGTGGCTATGAATATTCCGTGTTTGGCCTGTTCAACACCAACATCCATCTGATCGCCTCGCCCGACAAGACGACGCCGCTGCTTCTCTTCGGCGCCGACCGGCTTGGGCGCGATGTCTTCAGCCGGACGGTGCAGGGTTCGCAGGTCTCGCTGTCGATCGGCCTTGTCGGCGTCTTCCTGTCGTTGATGCTCGGCATCGTGATCGGCGGCATCTCGGGATATTACGGCGGCCGCATCGATTTCTTCATGCAGCGGGTGATCGACTTCGTGCTGTCGCTGCCGACAATCCCGATCTGGCTCGCCATGGCCGCGGCCCTGCCACAGGATTGGCCGGCGACGCTGCAATATATGATGATCACGATCATCCTGTCGCTGACCGGCTGGGCTCAGCTCGCCCGCGTCGTTCGCGGCCGCTTCCTATCCCTGCGCACCGAGGAATTCGTCGCTGCAGCCAGGCTGGATGGCGTTCGTGAAGGCCGCATCATCTTTCGCCACATGCTGCCAAGCTTTGCCAGCCACATCATCGCGTCGATTACGCTCGCAGTGCCGGCGATGATTCTGGCCGAAACCTCTCTTTCCTTCCTGGGGCTCGGGTTGCAGCCGCCGACGATTTCCTGGGGCGTGCTGCTGCGCGAGGCCCAGAACATTCGTTCGATCGCCACGGCGCCCTGGCTCTTCCTGCCGGGCTGCGCCGTCGTGGTCGCCGTCATGGCGCTCAATCTCCTCGGCGACGGTCTGCGCGACGCGGCCGATCCCTACAACAAATGAGGCCGGCATGACCGACATCGTTCCCATTGCCGGCAGGCCGCTTCTTGAGGTGAAGAACCTCACCGTCGATTTCCCGCTGCGCACCGGCGTCTTTCGCGCCGTCAGCGACCTGTCTTTTGCAATAGAGCCGGGCAAGACGCTCTGCGTGGTGGGTGAAAGCGGATCCGGAAAGTCGGTGACGGCGCGCTCGATCCTGCAGATTGTCGACGCGCCCGGCCGCATTGCCGGCGGTTCGATCACATTGAACCACCCGAATGGCGGCTCCATCGATCTGACCAGCCTCAATCCGCGCGGGCGCCAGATCCGGGCGATCCGCGGCCGCGATATCGCGATGATTTTCCAGGAGCCGATGTCGTCGCTGTCGCCCATCCATACCGTCGGCAACCAGATCATCGAGGCGCTTCGCCTTCACACGAGAATGAGCAAGGCGGAAGCGCGCGCCGAAGCCATATCGCTGCTCAAACAGGTGGAAATTCCTGCGCCTGAAAAAGCGCTGGATCGATACGCTTTCCAATATTCCGGCGGCATGCGCCAGCGCGCGATGATCGCCATGGCGCTCGCCTGCAAGCCGCAACTGCTGATCGCCGACGAGCCGACCACGGCCCTCGACGTGACGACGCAGGCCGAAATTCTCGACCTGATCGCCCGGCTGCAGAAGGCCAACGGCATGGCCGTTCTCTTCATCACGCATGATATGGGCGTCGTGGCGCAGATCGCCGACGATGTGCTTGTGATGCACAATGGCGTCGCCAAGGAATATGCGCCGGTCGAGCAGATCTTTCACGCCCCGAAAGACGACTATACCCGCATGTTGATTGGTTCGGTGCTGAAGCTGGAGCAGAAGGCCGAGATTCGCCTGGCGCGAGCGCCGCTCGATCGGACGGCGGCGCCGATCCTGGAATTGCGCAATCTTTCGATGGATTTCGGCGAGGTAAAAGCACTCGACGAGGTCTCCATTTCGCTGCTGCCCGGTGAGACACTCGGCATCGTCGGCGAAAGCGGATCTGGTAAGACGACGATGGGCCGCTCGATCATGCGGCTGCTCGATCCAACCGCCGGTGAAATCCTCTATCGCCGGGCTGATGGTGGTATCATCGACCTGGCAACGGCAAAAGGGCAGACGCTTGCCGCCGCGCGCCGCGAATTGCGCATGGTGTTCCAGGATCCCTTCGGCTCCCTCAATCCACGCATGACCGTCTCCCAGATCATCGGTGAACCCTTGCTCGTCAACGGCATCGCAAGGGGACGGGCGCTGGACGAGCGCGTCTGCCACCTGATGGAGCAGGTCGGCCTTGATCCCAGGGCCCGCGAACGCTATCCGCACGCCTTCTCCGGCGGCCAGCGCCAGCGCATCGGCATTGCCCGCGCCATCACCCTCAATCCGCGCGTCATCGTCGCCGATGAGGCGACCTCGGCACTCGACGTCTCCGTGCGCTCGCAGGTGCTCGATCTCCTGATGCGCCTACAGGACGAACTCGGGCTCGCCTATATCTTTATCAGCCATGACATCGGCGTCATCCGCTACATGTGCGACCGCGTCGGCGTCATGTATAAGGGCCAGCTCGTCGAAATCGGCGAGGCGGAGAAGGTCTGCCGCACGCCCGAGCATGCTTACACGCAAGCGCTGATATCGGCCATTCCGCGGCCGGATCCACGCGACCGCGACCGTTCGCGGCGCTTCCGTTATGTCGCTCCCGACACTCTGAAGAACGGGAGCGTTCAGCGATGAAGATCACCGGCATCAGAACGTTTCTCATGCATGCAGGTCAGCCCGATCCGTCGAAATGGGCTCCGGATGTGCGTTCAGGAGAGGGGGCGTCAACGCAGCTGCGGGGCACGAGGAACTGGCTGTTTTTGAAGATCGACACCGACGAGGGCATCACCGGCATCGGCGAATGCTCCGGCTGGCCGCGCGTTATCGAGACGGCGATCCATGATTTGGCGCCGCTCCTGATCGGCGAAGATCCGGCCCATATCGAGCGCCTATGGCAGAAGTTGCATATTGCGATGATGGGTCACGGCATGCTCGGTACGGTCGGAGGCGGCGCGATGACCGGCATCGACATGGCGCTCTGGGACATCAAGGGCAAGGCGCTGGGCGTGCCGGTCTGGATGTTGCTCGGCGGCAAGGTGCGCGACAGGATCCCGATCTATTCGCATGCCAATACGCCCGAACGTGCGCTTGCGATCAAGCAGCGTGGCATAAAGGCGATCAAGTGCGGTGGCGTGGCCGATCCTGTTCGCAAGGTCGCAGCACTGCGCGAGGCGGTCGGCGACGATATGGACATCGCCATCGACCTGCACGGTCCGCCATGGCTGACCCCTGCGGACGCCTGCCGCCTGGTGCGGGCGCTCGAACCCTATGAACTGATGTGGGTGGAAGATCCGATCGCGCCCGACAATCTCGAAGGCTACAAGCGCATTCGCGACGCCGCTCATGTGCCGCTTGCCGCCGGCGAACGCTCGGCAACCATCTTTGGCGAGCGCGAGCTCATCGAACGAGAGCTGGTCGATGTCATTCAGCCCGATACCGGCCGGGCCGGCGGCATCACTCAGATGAAGAAGATCGCGGCCATGGCCGAAGCCCATCACATCCAGATGGCACCGCATTCTGGCTCGCTCGGACCGGTGGCGGAATATGCAGCCCTGCATCTGTTGGCCGCCATTCCGAACGCGCTCATCCTCGAGCGGCTGGACGACGACTGGGACGGCCGCTGCCGGACGATCGTGCCGCATCCCGAGCAGGTCGATGGGCTGATCGCCGTTCCCGATGCCCCCGGGCTCGGCTGTGATATCGACGAGGAATTCGTCGCCCGCTTTCCGAGCGGCGGCAACGTCTCCGTTCCCGTGCCAGAGGCCGCCGGATCCTACAATCCCGGAACCTACAACGAGCATCTCTACGTGCAGACGCGCGTGGCGCGCCGCAGTTATTTCAATCGCTAGAAGGACAGAATGATGAAGATCGACCGCATGCGGGTGTTCATGACCCGTGACAAGGACCGACCCCGCGTGATCGTCGCACTGGACACCGATGACGGGCTGACGGGCTGGGGCGAATGCTACAATCACGGCCCCGACAAGGCGCTGCCGCCGCTGCTCGATTATCTCTACGGCTTTCTCTCCGGCCAGGACCCGACACGCGTCGATTATCTCGTCAACCTGCTGATCCAGCAAAGCCGCTTCCCGCCGGGCGCACTCGGCCTTGCTGCGATTTCCGCGCTCGACCATTGCCTGTGGGATTTGGCGGCCAAAGCCGCGAATGTCCCGGTCTACAAGCTGCTGGGTGGCGAGGTGCGCGACCGCATCAAGGTCTATGCCGGGGTCTATACCGCCCCCGACGCGCCAGCCGCCCGCGACGAGTTCGACCGCCTGAAGGAGGAATGGGGTTTCACCGCCTTCAAGCTCAGCCCCTGGCGTATCGACATGCATGCTCATCGCTGGGGCAATGTCGTAAAAGCCTCGGCCGACTATTTCCGCTCGCTTCGCGAGACGGTGAATGACGAATACGAGATTGCCTTCGATGCTCATGCCAAGATTTTCGAACCGATCGCCGCAAGGCAACTCGGCAATGCGCTGGCGCCCTATGATCCGCTGTTCTACGAAGAGCCGCTGCGTCCCGAGAACATCGAGGCCTGGGGCGACCTGAAGCAGGGGCTCAACTGCGTGCTGGCCACCGGCGAGTCGCTCTATAACAGGAATGAATTCCTGCGGCTGCTGCAGGTCAAGGGCGCCGACTTGATCCAGCCGGATATCTGCGTCGTCGGCGGCATCAGCGAAATGCGTCGCATCGCCACGCTTGCCGAAGCCTATTTTGTCGGCGTCGCTCCGCACAACCCGATGGGGCCGCTGGCGACGGCGGTCAATGTGCATTTTTCGGCCGCGGCCCAGAATTTCCGCATCCTCGAATACCGGCTGCCAAAGGGCCAGGCCTATGTCTATGGCGGCCTCGACATCGAGAAGCGGCAGGGGGAAACCCGCTATGTCGTCGACCCTTATCTGCCGAAGGATGGCTATCTCGAACTGCGTCCCGACCGGCCCGGCTGGGGCGTCGAAATGGACGAGAAGGCGATGCAGGAGGAAGGTTACATCCATTGGCAGCGGCGTGTGCCGAAGCGGCCGGACGGCTCCTACGCCTTCGCCTGAGGGTGTTACACACTAAACCAGAGCTGGCCGCCGGCTTGGCGCGGCCAGCTCCCGCGGAGCCACGTTGCGGGCATTGCAGGAACATCGCGATCCCATTCCAAGCGCCTCTAGGCGTCTTTCGGCAGCACTGAGCGAACCCTCGCGATGAAGACGTGGAAGTCCTGCATGAACGTTCGAAGGAAATCGGCGGTGCTGGCGTTCGTGACCTCGCCGTCATCGGTGATCAGCCCCGGAGTGAATTGGATGTAGGCTTCCGGAGCATTCATCTGCGGAGAGTTGCAGAAACTGAGCACGCTGCGCAAATTCTGCTGGGCGACGGCTGTGCCGATGGCGCCCGGCGACGTGCCGATCACCGCCGAGGGCTTACGTGTGAACGAGTTGGTGCCGTAGGGGCGGCTCGCCCAGTCGATTGCGTTTTTCAGCCCGCCGGGAATGGACCGATTGTATTCGGGCGTCACGAACAGCACGGCGTCAACGGCCGCGATTGCCGCCTTGAATGCCCTGCCGGCCGGAGGGTAATCGGCGTCGTAATCGTAACTGTAGAGTGGCAGGTCCTTGAAGGATATCTCCGACATTTCAAGTTCCGGTGGGGCGACGCGCACCAGCGCCTTGGCGAGCTTGCGGTTGATCGAGCCCTTGGCGAGGCTGCCGACAAGATAGCCTACTTTATGCGTGGTCATGGTGTTCTCCAGTATCCCGCATGATAAGGGACCTATCATACGCGGAATTCTCGACGGGGTCTCTGTTCTCTGGGCACAAGCAACTATTCGCCGATAAACGTGACCGTCTCGGCCAGTGGCGCGCGGCCCGTACGGGCGTAACTTACGGCAGGGTCTTCGTAGCCGATCGACATGCCGCAGAAGAGGATCAGTCCGTCCGGGGGTGACAGGACCTCCGCGACCGTCTCGCGAACCTGCGACCACGCCATCTGCGGGCAACTGTGCAGTCCTTCGGCGCGGAGCAGCAACATGACGGTCTGCAGATACATGCCGACGTCGGCCCATTGGGGCAGGCCCAGGTCGCGGTCGATGTAGCAGAACAGGGCGGCGGGCGCGCCGAAGCAGTTCCAGTTGGCGATTGCTGCCCGTTGGCGCGCCTCCCAGTCCTCACGCGCAATGCCGAGCGCGCTGTAGCGCTCCTTGCCGAAGGCGGAGCGGCGCTCGCCGTAGGGGGGCTTCAGCACGGAGGGGTACATCTCGTACTGCCGCTTGTCCCAGGCGTCGCCATGCGCCACGCGCTCGACGGCAGATGTCTTGAGTTCGGCCAGCGGCGCTCCGGTCATCACGTAGGTATTCCACGGCTGGATATTCGATCCTGACGGTGACCAAGCCGCGGCGTCCAGCACGCGCTCAAGTATCTCCATCGCCACAGGCTGGTTTTTAAATCCGCGCACCGACCGTCGGCTTGTGACTGCCTCATATACGTCCATGATCGCCTCCATGCGCCGGGCCGTTCGTGATGCGATTCATTATCTTCATTTGCAATGGAGGCGTAATCACACCGTGGTCTAGGAGGCATACATCAAACGTACATCAGCGATCGATGCCGAGGCATGTCAGCAGATTGGGAGACCAATCATGAGCGGCAAGATCAGCGTTCCGCCAACGGCGTTAGGTGCCCACGGCTCGGGCACGTTCTGCCGCCGTACGACGATGCGATCCGAAGATGTCAGCGAGCGTATCGAGCATTGCCCTGACCCCGTCAGATTGAAGTGAATAGTAGATCGTCTGCGCAGCCCTTCGTGTTTGCACGAGTTCCTGGTCTCGAAGAATTGCCAGATGCTGAGACGTCGAAGATTGGCTCAACCCCACCTCGTCAGCCAGGACGGTTACGGACATTTCTCCTTCGGTCAACAGATGCAGAATGTGAAGCCGTTTGGCATTCCCCATGGCCGACAGGAAGTTTGCTTCGTTGTCGAAGGCATTGGTTTTAGGGGAAGGCGCGACTGACGATTGATTGTTCAAGGCGAGATCTCCTTTGGGGAACCAAAGCCGGGTACGATGTCATATCCCCGAACTTTAATTTAGAGATAACGCAAGCGTGCGGGGCCGAAACCTATTAGTGGCGCCGCATCCTCTTTTTTGGCGTGAATCGGATACGGCGTGCATCAAATGGACAGCCGGCGTTCCTGGCTCCTTGATTAAAAGCTAACGCGCCCCAACCTGACGCATCTGTGCCGGCAATGTTTCCCAGGCCCGGATCAGTTCGCCGATCGAGGCGGCCTCCATCTTGTGCATGACATTGCTGCGATGCAGCTTGACCGTCACCTCGCTGATGCCAAGGTCGAAGGCGATCTGCTTGTTGAGGCGCCCGCGTGCCACTTCGTGCAGAACCTCGCGCTCGCGCTGCGTCAGCGTCTCCAGCCGTTCGATATTGCGATTGGCGATCGCCGCTTCCGCTCGTCGTTCGCCGTCCACGACGATGGCTGCTGTCACGGCATCGAGCAGCGTCTGGTCCCGCGCCGGCTTGGTGAGGAAATCCACGGCGCCGGCTTTCATCGCCTGGACCGTCATCGGGATATCGCCATGGCCGGTCAGGAAGATGATTGGCTTGGCAATGCCGTTCTCGGCCAGATGGCTCTGCAGGTGGAGACCGCTTGCCCCCGGCATGCGCACATCGAGGATCAGGCAGCCGGGTCTGTCCAATATATCCGCGTCGAGCAGTTCGCGGGTCGAAGCAAAGCTGACCGGCTGAAAACCGGCCGACAGGATCAGCTCCGACAGCGCCTCGCGAATGGAGGCGTCGTCGTCCACGATCATGACGAGCGGCTGATCCTCTTCACGTTCACGCTGCGCTGACAAAGGCGCCGATCTACGAACGAACGGCTGGTCAACCCTCATGTCACCCTCCATCTCTCTATTTGTGTAAGGCATTGGCGATGGCCGCGATCAGGGCCTGGGCATCGAATGGCTTGCGGAAGAATCCGCCGGCGCCTTGAGCGCGGCCCTGATCCGCGATCTCGTGGCGGCCCGTGATCAGGAAAACCGGCAGCTCCGGACGTGATTTCCTGACGAGATCACGAAGTTCGAAGCCGTCTATGCCGGGCATTCCGATGTCGGTGATGAGCAGATCCAGGTCCGACAGCCCGTTGACGAGCAGCGAGCCTGCCGACGAGAAGGCGCGGGCGACATAGCCCGCGGATTCCAGAAGGTCGCTCATCGATTCAAGGAGTCTTGGATCGTCGTCGACAATTGCCACGACATGTCTTGTCTTGTTCATGTTCAATTCCCTCCCACCCGGCGCGAGTGGGTTATCGGTATTTCCAGTTTCTCCGCGATGCGCACGAGGTCGGCGAGCGATGCCGCCGCCATCTTCTGCATCACGTTTCTTCTGTGGATCTGCAGCGTGACTTCGCTGATCCCCAGTTCTGCCGCTGCCTGCTTGTTGAGAAGGCCGCTGACGACGAGCGGCAACACCTCGCGTTCACGCGGTGTCAGGTCGAGATAGTGCTGCTTCAGCATGCCGAGTTCGGCGCGCTCGGTCCTCTTTTCCCGATCCTGGGCGATCGCCGCCTGGATCGCCGCCATAAGGTGCTCATCGCTGAAGGGCTTGGTGAGAAAATCCACCGCGCCGCGCTTGATGGCGCGCACGGAGGAGGGAATGTCGCCATGTCCGGTGACGAAGACGATCGGCGGATGATCGCCGTCGGCGATCTGCCTCTGCAGGTCGAGGCCGTTGATATCGGGCAGTTCGATATCGAGGATAAGGCAGGCGGGAACATCCGGCTTGTCCGCTTGCACATAGTCGCGGGCCGACTCGAAGGCGATGGCGCGTATGCCATGCGAGTCCAGCAGCTCGCCGAGCGCTTCGCGGATACGTTCATCGTCATCGACGATGAACACAATATGATCGTCCGCCGTCATGACGCCGCCTTTGTTTCAATGGGCAATGTGAAGATCAACGTCGCTCCGTGCGGATTGTTCTTCTCCGCCCACAATCGTCCGCCATGCAGCTCGACGATCGAGCGGCAGATCGCCAGCCCCATGCCCATGCCGTTTTCCTTGGTCGTGAAGAACGGCTCGAACATCTTCTCGGGGAATTCGATTCCCTCGCCGCGGTCGCTGATTTCGGTCTGGATGGCATTTCCCACATGACGCACACGCATCTCGATCACCCTGTCGCCGGCAACGGCGTCCATCGCCTCGATGCCGTTGCGGATGAGATTGATCAGAACTTGCTGGATTTGGACGCGATCGATGGCGATGAGCGGAAGGTTGCCATCGACCTCCACCTCCATGCGGGCGCGACGGCGCGCCATCTCGTCGGCCATGAGGTTACGCGCTTCGTTGACGATGCCCGAAAGCGCCGTTTGTACCCTCCTGTCTGCGGATTGTTTGAACAGGGCGCGGATGCGGCTGACGACATCCGCGGCCGAATTGGCGTCGCGGATAATGCGCTCGACCGTCCGCTGCGCTCGCTCAAGATTCGGCGGTTCGGCCATCAGCCAGCGCTGGCAGGCATGCGAGTTGGCGACGACGGCTGCGAGCGGCTGGTTCACCTCATGGGCGATGGAGGCCGAGAGTTCGGCAAGGCTTGCCACCTGACTCGATCTTGCAAGGCCCTCTCGCGCCTGACGGAGATCTTCCTCTGCCCGAACTTCGGCGTCGATATCGAGGCAGATGACATTCCACTGGACGATCACGCCTTCGGCATTGCGCATCGGCGCAGCCCGCGTCTCGACCCAGCGATATTCGCCATCGAACCGCCGCAGACGATGCCGGCGCGCATAGGGCTCGCCGGTGCGCAATGAATGGGCATAGTTCTCTTTGACACTCGCCAAGTCGTCGGGATGAACGCCGGCATCGAGTGTGCCGTCCAGCCGGGTTTTTCCCGTTCCATCAAGCTCTTCGAGCTTATATCCGAGGAAGTCGCGCAGTTGAGGGTTGCGGTATACCGGTTCTCCATCCGGAGCCGCACAATCGATCATCGCAGGCAGTGTTTCGACGATCTGCCAGAGCGACCGTTCCCTCTCGCGCAACTCCTCCTCGATGCGCAGTTGATCGTCTATGTCATGCGTCAGGCCGTACCATTGAATGATCCGCCCGCTTTCGTCCCTCAGCGGCTCCGCGCTGCCTCTGACCCAGCGGTAGATGCCATCGGCGCGCCGCAGGCGATACTGTTTGGAGAAGCGCTCGCCGGTGGCGAAGGAATGCCTCAGCGCCTCGCCAAGGCTTTCCGCATCGTCGGGATGGATGGCGGCTTCAATGATGGCGGACAGCCGGTTCGTGCCCGGTTTGCCTGTGTCTGCAATATCGGGACCGAGAAAATTGATCAGCCGCTTATTAAAGAAGGTCGGCTCCCCCTCCGCATTCAGCCGCCAGAGAAGGCTCGGCACGATATCGACGAGCTGCGATAACTCCCGTTCCCGCTCACGCAGAGCCTGTTGCGCGCGCACCTCGTCATCGATGTCGATCGCAGCCGCGTACCATTGCACGATCGCTCCATTCTGATCCCGCAACGGCTCGGCCCGGCCTTCCATCCAGCGATATTCGCCGTCCGCCCGACGCCGGCGATATCGTATTGTGTAGGGCTCCCCGGTCGCAAGCGCGCGCGCGAGCACCTCTCTCATGCGGGGTCCATCCTCGGGATGCACGGTCGCCCCGATGATGGCTGCCGAGCGGCTGATATCAGGCTTGTCCCAGGCTGCGACATCATCCACCCCGATGGATTGCAGTGTACGCCTGCTGAAGAACGTCGGTTCGCCATTGGGCGCCATGCGGGCAATGTGAACCGGGACCATGTCCACGAGCTGCGAGAGCTCGCGCTCGCGGTCACGCAAGGCCTCCAGCGCACGCACCTCTTCGTCGACGTCGAGAGAAACCCCGTACCACTGCACGACGTTTCCATCATCATCGCGCCGCGGTTCCACTCTGCATTCGGCCCAGCGGTAGACGCCGTCCCGTTCGCGCCAGCGAAACCGCATCACCGTACCGCCGCCGGCTTCGAAGCAGTTCCGCAGCGTATGCTGAACCTCGGGGGCATCCTCGGGATGGATCAGCTGCTGCAGCAGATCTTCGATGCTCGGCTCGCCGATCGCTTCGAAATCGGCAATGACGGCGCGGAAGTGATCCTGGTAGCGTTTGTTGAAGTAGATCGACCTGCCCGCCGGCTCCACGCTCCACACGCGGACCGGAACGGCGTCGATCATCTGCTGAAGCTGCCGTTCGCTTTGTCTGACCGCCTCTTCGGCATGGACCTGATCGTCAATGTCATGGCAAAGCCCGTACCATTGGAGGATGTTGCCGGCCTGATCCCTCAGCGGCTCGGCGCGGCTCGACATCCATCGATAAACACCGTCAGCACGGCGCAGCCGGTAGCGCATGGCGAAGGTCTCGCCGGTGACGAGGCAATGGCTGAGCGCCGTGCTGAATTCGGCCGCATCATCGGGATGAACGATGGCTTGAAAAAGCGCTTCCAGCCGGCTCATATCCGGCTTGTCAGAGTCCCCTACGTCAAGGCCGAGGAAATCGACCATACGCTTGTTGAAGAAGGTCGGTTCGCCCTCGCGCGTCAGCCGCCAGACATGGCTCGGCACCATGTCCACGAGCTGCGACAGTTCCCGTTCCCTTTCGCTGAGCGCTTCCACGCTCTGACGCAACGAAAGCACCGCCAGCTGATGCTGACGCGATATGGCGGCGACGATCAGCGCTGAGAATGCCGAGATCGCCAGAAAAAGCTGCAGCATGACCTGATTGTGTCTCTGGGACTCCGGATCGCCGGCAAACTGGCTGGCTCCGGTTATCGTGAAGACGGCGGTGATCAGGGCGAGGAGGGCGAGCGACACCGCCGCTCCCTTGAATTCAAAGCGGACCGCGGCCCAGAGAAGAGGCGGCATGATGATATAGGCGAAGGGGAGATAGCCACTCAGCGAAAGCGTGGCGACGCCGAGAAAGATCAGCGCCAGGACGGCTGCTTCCACCCATTGCCCGATCGAAAGCCGGGTCTTGCCGCGCCAGCTGTGGAAGAGGACCAGCGCCAGCGGCGCCACGATCAGGACACCGGTCGCGTCTCCGATCCACCATAAGGGCCAAGCCGTCAGGAAGGATTGCGACTGGATGCTGAACCAGGCAAGCGTGGCGCTTCCGATGGTCGCGCTGACGGTTGGCGCAATTCCGGCGCTGATGACGACGAATGCGGTCACTTCCTGCAGGGTTTCGAGCCGAACCGGGAGCTTCAAAGTCCGGTTGACGAGCCATGCCGCGACCATCGCTTCGAGAGCGTTGCCGACATAGATCAGGAAGGCCGCAGCTTGCGGACTATGGAACCACAGGACATTGCTGAACATCTCCGCCAGGCAGCCCGCCAGTATCCACCATGGCCAGCTAGGTCGGGAGGCGAGGATGAGGGTCGCGATGAACAGCCCGGCCGGAGGCCAGATGGAAATACCGGTTCCCGGCACCACCGCGAGCGACTGGGCGAAGCCGCAGGCGAGCACATAGGCGAGGAAGAAAAGCGCCAGACGCAGGAATGGGGGGCGGTGAGACCAGGCGCTTTCCATCCCTCGCTCCGGCCGGACAGGCAAAGCCGGGGAATCGTCAGCATGTCCTGCAGCAGTTGTTTTCCATTTCGGGGCCGACGCGCTCATATTGGAACCGTAATCTTGCCGCACCACAACCGCAACTCATGGAAACCCATGCATTGCGCGGGAATGGAGCCGATTTTTCGGCCCCGGGCGTAGCCTTTTGTGTTTCCGATGAGGCATCCTAAACTTTGGGCTGGCTTCGCTATGCCCTGCGTCTCGGACGTTCGACCTCAGGCATGATGGAAGGCGCTCGGCGTTTTGGTCATTCTCCGTCCGCGCAAGCACGAGGACGATGCAACAGAGGAGGCCGAGATGAAAATCGTGGTAGCGGGAGCAAGCGGCCTTATCGGAACGCAACTGGCGGCGGATCTGCGGCGCTCGGGCCACGACGTCGCGGCCGCATCGCTGTCGCTCGGCATCGATACGGTGACCGGCAAGGGCCTGGAAGCGGCAATGACAGGTGCCGAAGTCGTTGTCGATGTGACCAATGCCGCCTCCTTCGGCGATAATTCGGCGCTCGATTTCTTCAAGGCATCGACGAAGAACCTGCTCGCAGCCGCGGCGGAAGCCGGCGTCCGGCATTATCTCGCGCTTTCCGTCGTTGGCACGCCGCGCCTGGTCGAAAGCGATTATTTCCGCGCGAAAGCGGTGCAGGAAAATCTCATTCGGGCCTCGGCTCGTCCCTACACGATTCTCCGCTCGACGCAGTTCTACGAATTCATCAACGGCGTGATCGACTTCGGCGCCGAGGGCAACGTCGTTCGTTTGCCTCCGGCCTCCGCGAGGCCGGTCGCGGCTCATGAAGTCGCGGCACTCCTGGCGGAACTGGCGACAGGAGACCCCTTGGGCAACATCATCGAGATCGGCGGCCCCGAACAGTTCGGCATCGATGAAATCGCCCGGATCTATCTCGCCGCGAACGAAGACCAGCGACAGGTGATTGCCGATCCTTCCACCTCGTATTTCGGCGTCGAACTCACCGGTGACGTGTTGCTGCCTCATGTCGGCGCGCGCGTGGCGACCCAGAAGCTCTCCGAATGGCTCTACCGGTCGATGGCGGCTTAGCGGCCATCTTGAATCGCGCCGACAAGAAACGGCCGGCGAGCCGCTTCGAGAAGCTGCGCGGCCATGCCGGCAAGGGCCTCGATACCGACGCTATCATGGCTTTGACGCGCGGGAAAACGTGACCTCCGTTGATACCAATGTGCTCCTGGACCTCGTAACTGACCACCCAGAATGGGCGGACTGGTCTATTGCCCAGCTCGAAGCCGCGAGTATCGAGGGTCCCCTGCTCATTAACGATGCCGAACTTGCGGTTCGATACGAGAGTATCGAGGCCCTGGAGGCCTTTGTGGAACAGGCTGCCCTCGAGATGGTGCCGATGCCGAAACCCGCCTTGTTTCTTGCGGCAAGGTTTTCACGCAATATCGCAAAGCAGGCGGGACGCGCACCGGCGTATTTCCCGATTTCTTTATCGGCGCTCATGCCGCCGTGCAGCACCTGCCGCTCCTGACGCGAGATGTCGGCCGCTATCGCAGCTATTTCCCCTCGCTGAAATTGATAGCGCCCGGTTTGTGAGGGTTCGGCGAATGGCGGGGTCACACCAAACGTTGATCCTGTTCTAATGATAGTTAGAGCATGATGCGTCCGAGACAGGCGCCATGCTTCAGCCCGTGTCACGCCCGCCGGGCGTTTCTCGTGCCTATCTCGGCGCTTGCGCGCCATCGAAGATATGCCGCGCCTTGGCCCTCGGCGCAGCGACGGAATGACGATTGACCAGCGAACATTCGAGCTTCGTAATTGGATAGCGCTTGCCGGGCATGGTCTGCAGGTTGAGATGTTCAATCGCCCACTGACCCATGGCGAGGTGCGGAAGGACCGAAGTGGTCAGTGCCGGTACCAGATGTCTCGAAATTTCTTCGTCGTCGTAACCGACCACCGACATGTCCTGGGGAATGCGAAGTCCGGCATCTTTGAGCGCTTCGTAGCATCCCACGGCAGTGCGATCGTTCTGGCAGAAAATCGCGGTCGGGGGTTCCTGCAAGGCAAGCAATTGCATCGTAGCGGCGTAGCCGGCACCGGCCGACCAGTCGCCTTCAACGACTAATTCCGGATCGAAGGGTATATCGGCGGTCGCCAGTGCACGGCGGTATCCCGTCAGCCGGTCTTGTGCAGCCTGCATCCAGATTTCACCAGTGATCGTCCCTATGCGATGGTGGCCGTGCGCGATCAGATGCCGGGTGGAGCTCTGGCCTCCGGCGATTTCGCTTGGCACCACGGCTGGAAAGGCATGATCCGCCGTGTAGCAGTTCAACAATACCGTCGGGATGTTGAGTTCACACACATAAGAAGGGAGTTGGACCTCTCTGGTATAGATTGTCATGTATATGAGTGCGGATATGCCCCCGTTCGTCAGGGCCCTGATTGCTTTTGGCTCCATGACGGGATCACCGAGCGTTTGGGTAACCAACAGCACGTTGCCCGTATTCCATGACGCTTGGCGGGCGCCCTCGATCGCGACGATCGCTTCCGGGCTGGTAGCGAGCTGATCCACGGCGAAACCAATCACGTTGTCCAGGCCCGAATAAGAGGCCTTCATGGTATAGCTTGTTCCCATGTAGCCGAGGGCGCGCGCCGCCTCCAATACGCGGTCGCGGGTCTGCTGTGAGATGCGGGTGCCGGGCGTGTCGTTGAGCACGAAGGAAACAGCAGCCTGTGAGCAGCCGGCCGCCGCGGCAATGTCCATCATGGTCACGCGGACGGGCTTATCCATTTCAGGATTCTTTCGGGTCTTAGGCTTTCGCATTCGGGGGAATGATCTCCGGATCTTGGAAGAAGTTGCGATTTAGGTAATTAATATTAGCATTTATCCGAAAGTGCTGGCAATTGCGCGAGCGCCTGCAATGCTTGCCAATCCTCGCCGAAAAACTTCATTCTCACTGTTCCGCGATGAATTGTTTTGATGCGCATTGATAATACTATTTACTAAATAAGATTCTTGTATACCGTCAGGGGGCGATCGGAACCTATGCCACTCGTCGCTTTTTGCGGCGGCCCTGGGAGGGGGCGCGCATTCGGCCGGCCGTAATTCGCAAACGGGCCCATGCGACTGCGGCCCCTCGGGAGGTATATTATGAAACAGCTGAAACGGAATGCAGCCTTGTTCCTTGCCGGGCTGATACTGAGCGCGGCGCCGATTGCAGTATCCGATGCCGCCGACAAACCGACTCTTGCTTTCGTCGTCAACGGAGCGTCCGACTTCTGGAAAGCTGCGGAAGCGGGCGTGAAGAAGGCCCAGACCGAATTGCCAGATTACCAACTGGAGCTGAAGTACCCTGAGCAGGCATCGGTAGCCATCCAGCAACGCCTGATGGAAGACCTCGTCAGTGCTGGCGTCAAGGGGATCATGGTTTCCGCAGTCGATCCCAAGACTCAGACCGAGGGCTTGAACAACATCGGCTCACAAACAGCTCTCTTCACGACCGACAGCGACGCACCCCAGACCAACCGCGTCGCTTATATCGGCTCATCCAATATCGACGCCGGTCTGCAGGCGGCCGAAATCGCGAAGAAGGCAATGCCGGATGGCGGTAAATGCATCGGTTTTGTCGGGCTCCTCGGCGCCGATAATGCCAAGGAACGCATTCAGGGCATGAAGGATGGGCTTAAAGGCACGAAAATCGAGCTGACAGATGTGCGCGGCGACGATATCGACCAGACACGCGCAAAAAAGAATGTCGAGGATGCGCTGGTGGCCAGCCCGGACGTGACCTGCATGGTCGGCTTCTACTCCTATAACACGCCACGCATCTATGAGGCGCTGCGCGACGCCGGAAAACTTGGTCAGATCACTGTCGTCGGCTTTGACGACGATCCGATCACGCTCGGCGGCGTCAAGGAAGGCACGGTCGCAGCAACCGTCGTGCAGCAGCCATTCGAATGGGCTTATCAGGGGATGAAGCTGATGGCCGCCTACCTCAAAGGCGACAAATCAGGTGTTCCCAGCAACGGCTTGATCATCATTCCGACAGTGATCATCGGCAAGGATGACGTCGACAAATATGCCGCTAACCTGAAGGCCATGGCTGGAAAGTAATTCTCTTTCGCGGCGGGGGTACTCCCCGCCGCGAAAGACGTTTCATGCCGCAGCACCCGCAGTCATGGACAGGCAATGAATCATAGCTCAGACATCCCGTCACCGGACGCGCCTGCAACGCCGTTCCTATCACTTTTCGGCGTGGGCAAGACTTTTCCAGGCGTCGTAGCGCTTGAGGGGTTGTCGCTCGACATCGTGCCGGGAGAGGTCATCGGCTTGGTCGGCGAGAACGGGGCCGGGAAATCGACGCTGATGAATATTCTTGGCGGCGTGATCGCGCCGGACTGGGGGACGATCCTGCTCGATGGCGCAGAGCTTCGCCACCTCACTGTGGAGTCGAGCATCGCATCCGGCATCGCCTTCGTGCATCAAGAGCTCAACCTCTTTGACAATCTCGACGTTGCCGCCAATATTTTCCTGGGCCGCGAGCCGCTGAAAACGGGACCTTTCAAGTTTGTCGATCGCGCACGGCTTCGAGAGATGGTGACCCCGCTCTTGAAGCGCGTAGGGGCACATTTTTCCGCGGACACACCCGTTGCGTTGCTTTCCCTTGCCGAGCAACAGATGGTGGAAATCGCCAAGGCGCTGTCCATCAAGGCTCGGCTTGTCATCTTCGACGAACCCACTTCCAGCCTGCCGCTGGCCGAAACCGAGCGGCTGCTGAACATCATCAAGTCGCTGAAAGCGGATGGTATCAGTGTAATCTTCATCTCGCACCGCCTCCACGAGGTTGAGCGCGTAGCAGACCGGGTGGTCGTCTTGCGCGACGGCATGCTCGTGGGTACGCTCGCCAAGAAGGACATTGGCCATGATCAGATGGTCAAGCTGATGATCGGCCGGTTGCTCGCGGCACGGACGGCAAAACCGCAGCGTTCGCCAGGCCCGGTCGCATTGAAGGTAAACGGCGTGCGCACCGAGGCCTATCCCAGCCGCCCCGTTGACCTGGAAATCAGGTACGGAGAAATCCTGGGGCTTGCAGGCCTCGTCGGGTCGGGCCGCACCGAGCTTGCAAGGGTACTCTTCGGCATCGACCGGAGTTACGGCGGAGCCATTCTGCAGGACGGACGCCAAATTGCGATCGGTTCTGCTCGGGACGCTGTCGCCCGCGGCATCTTTCTGGTGCCGGAGGATCGCAAACGCAATGGCATTCTTCTTGATCTTCCGATCGCCCAGAACATCACCCTTGCCGATCTCCCCAGGATTTCCAGCCGCTTCATGGTCTCCGCTGAACGGGAGATCGAGGCCGCTGAAAAGCAGCGTGTTCGTCTCGGTATCAAAGCGCCCTCCGTTTCGACGCGAACCGGCACTCTGTCCGGCGGCAACCAGCAGAAGGTGGTTCTGGCCAAATGGTTGTCGATGAGCCCGAGGGTAATGATCTTCGATGAGCCGACACGCGGCATCGATATCGGCGCGAAGAACGAAATCTATGGCCTGATGCGAGCGCTTGCCGATGCGGGTGTCGCGATCCTGATGATCTCCAGCGACATGGAAGAGGTGATCGGCGTTTCTGACCGTATCGCCGTCATGCACGAGGGCCAGATCGCCGGCATTCTCGAAGAGGACGAATTCAGCCAGGAAAGCGTCCTTTTGCTTGCTGTCGGCAAAAGCGTAAAATAGCGGCTGCGGCCATTAGGGTATCGGAGATGGGCCTCAAATGATCAAGAAAGATCTTGGACTGCTGCTTTTGATCGTCGTTGTCGGCGTCGTGGTCGCCATCATCAACCCGCGCTTCTTGCTGCCGATCAACCTTGCGAACACCGCCAACCTGATCGGTCTGTTCGGCATCCTGTCGATGGGTCAGGCCTTTGTCATCATCACGGGCGGTATCGAGCTTTCGGTGGGCTCGCTCGTAGCGCTTCTTGGCGTACTGTTCGTCGATTTCATTGCGGTACAATATATGCCCTGGACGCTGGCACTGCCGCTCATTCTCCTGCTCGGCGCAGTCATAGGCGCCGTCCACGGTTTGCTCATCACCCGGCTCAACTTGCAGCCCTTTGTCGTCACTCTTTGCGGCCTCCTGATCTACCGCGGGGCAGCGCGCTTCTATACGGCTGACGGAACGGCGGGATTTGCTTTCGGCCAGAATTTCCCGGAGCTTGAGTTTCTGACCGCCGGGCGGTTCTATGGCATTCCGAGCACCTTCATTGCTATGGTCGTCATTGCCGTGGCCATGTGGCTGGTGCTTCATCGCTCTGTCTTCGGACGTTATCTTTACGCGATTGGAAAAAACGAAGAGGCTGCTCGCTATTCAGGTATCCGGACTGACCGTTTGGTTATGACGGCTTATGTCATTTGCGGACTGCTTGCGGCGCTTTCGGCGATCTATTTCGCCATGTACACGCGCTCGATCTCGCCGGCGAGCCATGGCCAGTTCTACGAGCTCTACGCGATCGCCGCCGCCGTGCTCGGCGGCTTTTCACTCCGCGGCGGTGAGGGATCGATCGTCGGGGTCGTGCTGGGCACAGTCCTGCTGCAAGAGTTGCAAAATCTTGTGAACCTGCTCGGCATTCCCTCGTCGCTGAACTTCGCCGTCATGGGTGGCGTGATCCTCCTCGGCGTCCTGATCGACCAACAATGGCATTCGATTCGCGCAAAGCGACGCCTCGTCTCCGCCGCACGGCAGACTGAATCCCGTCTTCCAAACGAAGGAAGCTTGCCCGTGGTTGCTAACCGCGACTAAGAAGCAGCCACGCGGCTTGTCGGCATAACCATCGGCATATCACCGAAAGGTGGCAATGACTGACACTATTTGGACGAAAGCGATCGCGCATCGCCGCGGTGAAATTGCTGGTTTGCCGTACGAACGGCAAGGCGGAAAGCCCAAGCATTCTCGAACCGAGCAAGTTTTGATGGGGTCGCCTTGAGCCTGTCTCTGCCGCCGGCCCTGCCACAAAAACGCAATGAATTTCACATGTATAATAAGAATGGAGGCCTTGCCACGCCGGCATCTCGGGCGGTGCGAATCACCGCCGTCCAATCCGTCAAACCTCCGGTTTTCGGAGCCCGTTTTGCCGGCTCTGACACGCGTTTTGGTTAAGCATTTGTAATTCGGTCACGAATCGCGGCATATAGTAACTGCGCAACTGAAGCGCTTTCGTTCAAAATTGCGCAGTTACGCGAGAAAGAGATCATGCAGCCGAGTCTTGCTCTTCAAGATGATCAAGAGCACCTTCCGTCGCTTCTGGCAACGGATGCGAAGGAGTTATCCTATCAACTTCAGCAGCATCAGGCCAAAATCTTCCCCCCTCTGTCGCAAAAGACGATCAGGACATTTTCCCCGGCGGAGGCTGCGGCCTTCATCGGCATTGGCGAAGGTTATCTGCGGCAGGTGGCGGCCGACGGCCATGGCCCGGATCCGCTGGCAAACGGACGCCGGCTCTATAGCGCAACCGACATGGACCGGATCCGACGCGTCCTCGACGAACGGAACGGCACACCGAAATATGTGCCGGCCCGCAGGCCGGGCGAAAAGCTCCAGATCGTCTCGGTGATGAATTTCAAGGGTGGCTCGGGCAAGACCACGACCGCGGCTCACTTCGCGCAATTCATGGCCCTCCGGGGCTACCGCGTACTCGCCGTCGATCTCGACCCGCAGGCTTCCTTGTCCGCGCTGTTCGGCCATCAGCCGGAATTCGACGTCGGCGAGGGCGAAACGATCTACGGCGCGATCCGCTATGACGATCCGCGCCCGATCGCCGACATCGTCCGCGCCACCTATACGCCGAACCTGCATCTCATTCCCGGAAATCTCGAGCTGATGGAATTCGAGCACGAGACGCCGAAGGCCATGGCATCGGGCACGGCGGAGACGATGTTCTTCGCCCGCATCGGCGAGGCGCTGACCGATATCGAAAGCTTCTATGACATCGTCGTTGTCGACTGCCCGCCGCAACTCGGCTTCCTGACGATGTCGGCGCTCTGCGCCGCGACCTCGGTGCTGATCACGGTTCACCCGCAGATGCTCGACGTCATGTCGATGTCGCAGTTCCTGACGATGACGAGCGAATTGATGTCTGTCGTCGAGAAGGCCGGCGGGCGCACCAGCTACGACTGGATGCGCTATCTGGTGACGCGGTTCGAGCCGAATGACGGGCCGCAGAGCCAGATGACCGGCTTCATGCGGGCGATCTTCGGCAATCGCATGCTCCACAATTCCATGGTGAAGTCGACGGCCGTTTCCGATGCCGGCGTTACCAAGCAGACCCTCTACGAAGTCGAGCGGTCGCAATTCACGCGCGGAACCTATGATCGGGCGCTGGAGTCGCTGAACCTCGTGAATGGTGAGATCGAAGCGCATATTCGCTCCACCTGGGGAAGGAGATAGGATGGCGCGCAAGAACCTCATCGAATTTTCCGCACCGAGCCCGGCAAGGGCGGAAGCGGTCGCGCCACGTGATAATCGCCCGATTGCCGGCTTCGTACCGCAGGAGCGCAGTGGCGGGCCGGTCGGCGGCATTACCAAGACGCTCGGCAACATCACCGAGAAGATGGAGCGTGCCAGCGAGCTGGAGCGGCAGCTTGCTGCTGGCCAGATGATTGTCGAGCTCGACCCCGGACTGATCGACGGGTCTTTCGTCAGCGACCGCCTGGCGATCGACGCGGCTGAACTGGCCGAGCTGGTGGAGCAGATCCGCGAGCATGGGCAGCAGGTCCCGATCCTCGTGCGTCCGCATCCGGAGGCCAAAGGCCGCTATCAGGTTGCCTATGGCCATCGGCGCCTCGCGGCCGCGAGAGAGATCGGCATCAGGGTGCGCGCCGTCGTCCGCGATCTGACCGACGGCCAGCTGGTCGTCAGCCAGGGCCAGGAAAACAGCGCCCGCACCAATCTCTCCTATATCGAGCGCGCGCTCTTCGCGTCGCGGCTCGAGGAACGCGGCTTTGCCCGCGACGTCATCATGGCGGCGCTGAGCGTCGACAAGGCGGCGCTGTCGAGGATGCTGATCGTGATACGGCAGGTGCCCTTGGCGCTCATCAACGCCATAGGTGCTGCGCCTGATATCGGACGGCGGCGATGGTTGGAACTGGGCGAGCGGCTGGAAAACGCCGATGTCGACAAGATCATCGCGGAGTTGTCCGCGGACGACGCGCGCAGGATGTCGAGCGACGAACGATTTCACCGGGCATTCGTTCTGGCAACGAAGAAGGTCGCGGCACCGAAGCCGGCGGTCGTCAAATCCGAGGTCAGCGGCGTGCCGGTGACCGTCAAGAAAACAGCGTCCGGCGCCACCTTTATCTTCGACGGCAAGAGCGCGCCCGGTTTCGATCAATTCGTCCAGGAACGGCTGCAGGGCCTGTTCCAGGAATTCAAAAAGCACAGAGGAGCGTAACGCGCAAAAGAAAAAGGCCCCCAACGACGACGCCGTCGTGGAAGCCCTTCTCAGATCTTAAGCACATCGAGAATCGCATTTCCACGAATCACAGTCAAGCGTCTTAGGCACCAAATTGGTGGACTGTTTTCTTTTGCCTGAACGAAGGTGAAGGCAAATGGAGAGTGGATATGTGACGACGCCCTTTGGGCGGCGGCCGATGTCGCTCGGCATGCTGGCAAGCCAGCAACTGGCCGAGAGCATCGAGTCCGGGATAAGACGAAGCAAGTGGAAATTGTTCAGGGCGATCTGCGAGGCGCGGCCGGCGCTTGGCGTGACCGATCGGGCGCTGACGGTGCTCGATGCGCTGCTGACCTTCTATCCCGATGATGAAATCTCTGAGGAGAAAGGCCTGATCGTCTTTCCCTCGAATGCCCAGCTCTCGCTGCGCGCCCGCGGCATGACGCCGGCGACGCTGCGGCGGCATCTTGCCGTGCTGGTTGAAGCCGGCCTGATCCTGCGCAAGGACAGCCCGAACGGAAAGCGTTATGCGCGCCGCGACAGGGAAGGGGAGATCGATGAGGCTTTCGGCTTCAGCGTCGCGCCACTGCTGGCGCGCGCGGTCGAAATCGAAAACCTGGCCGCCGAGGTGGTTGCCGACCGAGAACTCATCCGGGCGACCAGGGAGCGCCTCACCGTGTGCCGGCGGGATATCTCGAAGCTGATCGCAGCAGCGATCGAGGAAGCTGTGCCTGGCGACTGGGAGCAGATGTCGCTGATGTTTCGCGATCTTGTTCGCAGGATTCCGCGTGTCGCAGGGGCCGAGGAATTGGCATCACTGCTCGAAGAGATGGGGCTGCTGCGCGAAGAAGCCGTCAACCTGCTGGAAAGACATATAAAATTACAAAAATTAGACGCCAATGAGTCTCAAACTGAGCGCCACAAACAGAATTCAAACCCCAACTCCACATCTGAACTTGAACCAAGCTTCGAAACGAAGCAGGGCGCGAAGCCGGTGGCTGACAACAGACCTGTCGCCGGGCCGCAGGACGGGCAAAGATTGAAACGTCCGGCACCGGCCGGCGCAATGAGCGGCAGGAAATCCGGCGCGGCTGAACCGGCGGCGGGACATACGCTGAAATCCTTCCCGCTTGGTCTGGTTCTTCAGGCCTGCCCGCAAATTCTCGATTATGGGCCAGGCGGAACGATCGGCAACTGGCGCGACCTGATGTCGGCTGCGGTCGTTGTCCGCTCGATGCTCGGCGTCAGCCCCTCGGCCTATGAGGAAGCCTGCGCCGGCATGGGGCCCGAAAACGCCGCGACGGTGATCGCCTGCATTCTGGAAAGGGGCGGGCATATCAATTCGCCCGGCGGTTATCTCCGCGATCTCACCCGCAGGACCGAGAGAGGTGAATTTGCGATCGGCCCGATGCTGATGGCGCTGGTGCGCGCGAATGGTGGAGTGCGGCGCGACGCCGTCTGATGGACTTCGACTGGAGCGCAATCTTGCATCGAGTGGTTGCTCAAGTCAGCGCGGCGGCGCGGTACTTTCCCGCAGGATCAGCTCGACAGGCCACAGTTCGTGGATCTCGTCTGCGGGGCGACCGGCGATAAGCTGTAGTGTCAGCTCGGCGCAGCGTGTGCCCGCAGCGCGCATGGAGGACCGTGTGGTCGAGAGCGACGGCACCATATTTTCGGCCGTCAGATAGGGGAACACGTCGTCATGGGCGATGACGGAAACATCCTGTCCCACCGTCATCCCGAGCGAACGGACGGCACGGTAGACACCAAGCGCTGTCATCGTGGAACCGGCAATGATGGCGGTCGGGGCATTGGCGCTCTCCAGAAAAGAGCGGGCATGGCGAAAGCCGCTCTCGTCGGAGAATTTATCGCAGACCATCAGGCTGGGATCTGCGGTGACCCCACGCTCCTGATGGGCGATCCGAAAACCCTGCTCTCGATGGATCGAATAGGTCTTGCCCCGCAGCCCATTGATCATCGCAATGCGGCGGTGTCCGAGATCAAGCAGGTGTTCGGTCACTCTGCGCACGGCATTTTCATTGTCGATATCGAGCCAGGCATGAACGTGCTCGGTCTCCGAGCGGCCGTGGACCAGAAAGGGCACGCCGAGGCTGTTCAGCATTTCGATCCGCGGGTCCCTGGGGCGTGGCGAATGAATGATCACGGCGTCTACCCGCCGGCTTTCGACCAGGCGCCGGTAGGCCTGTATCTCGTCGTCATCATTATGCGCGGTAATAGGTGTGATGAGAATATCCGTATCGGTCGTTTCCAGGCGCTGCGCCATCCCCGACACGAACTCAGCAAAATGAATTTCTCCTGAACGCCCCATCATGACGCCGATCGCTCCGGCTCTTCCGGTCTTCAGGCGCACGGCATTGATATCGGGGCGATAGCCAAGCCGCATTGCTTCGCTCGCAACCCGGGCGCGCGTGGTTTCGCTCACCTCCGGATAGCCGCTAAGTGCGCGGCTGACCGTTGTCGGAGAAAGCCCAAGCTGCTTTGCAAATTCACGAAGTTTCATCGATGTCTTCTTTGTCCGGGAAATCAATGGACGATGCGTTGATGATGCGCAACGGGCAAGTGCTGATTCAGTTCAAATTGAAAACGGTTTCAATTATGTGACGTTGAAATGTCGGCTACGGATGCGGAATGTACGCCCTTATCCGCGCAGCTTGGTTATTATTATCATACAAATGCAACCTCCAGAAGCTGGTTTTGATGTCTTGACGTCATCAATGCCTTCTGCAATGTTCCGTTTGCCAAATCGATTTCAATTTCTGGGAGGAGATTATGAAAAAGTTTGCTCTGGCCTTGTCCGCGATTGGACTTGCTCTCGCGGCCGGCCCCATTCACGCCGCAGAAATTTCGTTTGCCGCGAACACCACCGGGAAAAACGTCGAATTCCTGAACAAGCAGCTTGCGATTTTCGAGAAGGAGACCGGCAATCAGGTGAAGCTCGTCACCATGCCGTCCTCGAGCAGCGAGCAGTTCTCGCAATATCGCTTGTGGCTTGCAGCAGGAAACAAGGACATCGACGTCTATCAGACGGATGTCATCTGGGCGCCGCAGCTTGCCGACCAGTTCATCGATCTGAAGGAGGCCACCAAGGACGTGGTCGGGCAGTTCTTCCCGTCGATCATCGCCTCGCAGACTGTCAACGGCCGGCTCGTGGCGCTGCCGTTGTTTACCGATGCTCCGGCGCTGTTCTACCGAAAGGACCTGCTCGAGAAATATGGCAAGCAGCCGCCGAAGACCTGGGACGAGATGGCCGCAACCGCCAAAGAGGTTCAGGACAAGGAACGCCAGGCCGGACAGAAGGACCTCTGGGGCTACGTCTTCCAGGGCAATTCCTATGAAGGGCTGACCTGCAACGCGCTGGAATGGGTGAAGTCGTCGGGGGGCGGCCAGATCGTCGAGCCGGACGGCACGATCTCGATCAACAATGAGAAGGCGGCAGCAGCGCTTGAACGCGCCAAGGGATGGATCGGTACGATTTCGCCGCCCGGCGTGCTCGCCTATCAGGAAGAAGAATCGCGTGGTGTCTGGCAGACCGGTAACGCCGTCTTCATGCGCAACTGGCCATATGCCTATTCCCTCGGCAACGGCGCCGACAGCGCCGTGAAGAGCAAGTTCGACGTGATGACGCTGCCGGTTGCGGCCGCCGGCGACAAGCCATCCTCGACACTCGGTGGCTGGAACCTGGCGGTGTCGAAATATTCGGAAAAACAGGAAGCAGCCATCGCGCTCGTCAAATTCCTGGCGTCGAAGGACGTGCAAAAGGCTCGCGCCATCGAGCTGTCCAATCTGCCGACACTGACCGACCTTTATGACGACAAGGATATTGCCGCCGCGCAGCCCTTCATGCCCAACTGGAAGCCGATTTTCCAGGATGCGGTGCCGCGTCCTTCGGCGACGGCCAAGGTGAAATACAACGAAGTTTCCTCGAAGTTCTGGACGGCAGTGCACAATACGCTATCCGGCAGCAGCTCGGCCGCCGAGAACCTCGAGCTCCTCGAAGCCGACCTGACGACCCTCAAGGGCGACGCCTGGTGAATATCGGGACCGCCGGCCGAGAGGTCGTCGGTCCATCCTCCGGATGGGCTTAACAGGGGATAGGCTTTCATGACTGAAATCGTAGCTCCACAAGCAGTTGAACGAAGGGTTTCCCGTCTCAGCGCCTCTACGGAGCTGCGATCCGAACGCATTCGATCGGCCTGGGTGTTTCTGGCGCCGACGCTGTTGATCCTGGCAATCGTCGCTGGCTGGCCGCTGTTCAGAACGATCTATTTCAGCTTTACGAATGCGTCACTCAACGACCTTGGCAATGCGCAATTCGTCGGATTCGCCAATTATCTGTCGTGGGTGACGCTGAAGAGCGGAAAGACCGTCTACCGCGGGTTGCTTGCCGATCCGGTCTGGTGGAATGCCGTCTGGAACACTGCCAAATTCACCCTCCTTTCGGTCGCGATCGAGACCATACTCGGATTGATCGTCGCACTGGTGCTGAACGCGCAGTTCGTCGGGCGTGGAATCGTTCGGGCCGCAATCCTCATTCCTTGGGCGATCCCGACCATCGTTTCGGCCAAGATGTGGGCCTGGATGCTCAACGATCAGTTCGGCATTCTCAATGATGTTCTGCTCGGCCTCGGCCTGATCAGCGAGAAGATCGCCTGGACCGCCAATCCGGAAACGGCGATGATCGCCGTGCTGATCGTCGACGTCTGGAAGACGACGCCCTTCATGGCGCTTCTGATCCTTGCCGGACTTCAGATGGTGCCGGGAGATATTTATGAAGCGGCCAAGATCGACGGCGTCAACCCGATCAAGGTTTTCTGGCGTCTGACGCTGCCGCTGATCCGGCCTGCCATCATGGTTGCCGTGATCTTCCGGATGCTGGATGCGATGCGCATCTTCGACTTGATCTATGTGCTGACGCCCAACAATGCGCAGACGAAGACCATGTCGGTCATGGCGCGTGAGAACCTGTTCGACTTCGACAAGTTCGCCTATGGCGCCACCGCCTCGACGGTGCTTTTCCTCATCATCGCCTCTGTCACCGTCTTCTATATCTGGCTCGGCCGCGTCAAGCTCGGCGGGGAGGAACGCTGATGCTGCGTTCGATCACCAAGAACACACTCTTTTACCTGCTCGTTACGATCATCGTCATCATTGCGGTTTTCCCGTTCTACTATGCGATCCTCACCAGCCTGAAGACCGGCACTGCGCTTTTCGAAGTTGATTACTGGCCGACCTCGATCTCCTTCGGCAACTATGCTTCCGTGATGGGCCAAGGCAGCTTCGTCCGCAGTCTTGCAAATTCCGCGATGATCGCCTGCATCGTGGTTTCAGCATCGCTGTTGCTTTCGATCACCGCTTCGTTCGCTCTCGCGCGGGTGAATTTCCGCGGACGGGCACTGTTGATGCTGACCATCCTTTCGGTGTCGATGTTTCCGCAGATTGCGGTTCTTGCCGGCCTCTTTGAACTCATCCGATGGATCGGCATCTTCAACACGCCCTTCGCGCTGATCTTTTCCTACGTAATCTTCACGCTACCCTTCACGGTCTGGGTGCTGACGACCTTCATGCGGGAATTGCCGATCGAGATCGAGGAGGCGGCGATCGTCGACGGCGCTTCACCATGGGTCATCGTCACACAGGTGTTCATGCCGCTGATGTGGCCGGCGCTGGTGACGACCGGGCTGCTCGCCTTCATCGCCGCCTGGAACGAATTTCTTTTCGCGCTGACGTTCACATCGTCCGATACACAGCGGACCGTGCCGGTCGCCATCGCCCTGCTTTCGGGCAACAGCGAGTTCGAAATTCCCTGGGGCAACATCATGGCGGCTTCGGTGATCGTCACCGTCCCGGTTGTCGTGCTTGTTTTGATATTCCAGCGCCGGATCATTTCGGGGCTGACCGCCGGCGGCGTTAAGGGTTGAGGGAGTAGGACATGGCAGAGATACGACTGGAGAACATCCGCAAGAGCTTCGGCGCTTTCGAGGTGATCAAGGGTGTGACTATGGAGATCCGCCGAGGCGAATTCATGGTGTTCGTCGGGCCTTCGGGATGCGGCAAGTCCACGCTGCTGCGGCTTATCTCCGGGCTCGAAGACATCACCTCGGGAAACCTCGCCTTCGACAATGAGACGGTAAACCGGCACGCGCCATCGAAGAGAGGGGTCGCCATGGTGTTCCAGTCCTACGCGCTCTACCCGCATATGACGGTCTTCGACAACATGGCTTTCGGCATGAAGCTTTCCGGGAGCAACAGAGACGAATGCCGCCAGCGCGTTGAGCAGGCGGCCGGTATGCTGCAGCTCTCATCCTACCTGGACCGCTTGCCGCGACAGCTTTCCGGCGGACAGCGTCAGCGCGTCGCCATCGGCCGGGCGATCGTGCGCGATCCCAAGGTCTTTCTCTTCGACGAGCCGCTGTCCAACCTCGATGCGGCGCTTCGGGTCGCGACGAGGCTCGAGATCGCCAAGCTTCATCGCAGCATGCACGGCACGACGATGATCTATGTGACGCATGATCAGGTCGAGGCCATGACGCTGGCCGACCGGATCTGCGTGTTGAGGGACGGCGTCGTCGAGCAGATCGGCACGCCGCTGGAACTTTACGAAAGCCCGAATTCGGTCTTTGTCGCCGGCTTCATCGGTTCGCCGAAAATGAATTTCCTGTCGGGCGGGCTGGCGCAGCCCTATCACAGCCATACGATCGGTGTACGTGCGGAGCATGTGCGCATCACGGCCGAGTCGCCGGTTTGGCGTGGCACGGTCATCCATTCGGAAATCCTCGGTTCCGATAGTTTCGTCTATCTGGACATCGGGGCGGTTGAGCCGCTTGTCGTGCGGGAGGCCGGCGTCTCTCGTCATGAGCCGGGCCAGACGCTTGGACTCGCGCCACTTGCCGGTCACATCCACCGTTTCGACCGGTCGGGCCGGGCGCTCGAACGTGAATCCATGCGGGCAGCCTGATCTTCCAGGCATCGATGTCCTTCCCAGACTCGATCCGCTTCAACTACAAGGAGAAAACGACGTGACCATACGCACCGTTGTGTGGGGTGAAAACATCCACGAGAATACCAATGCGATCGTCCGGGGCATCTACCCCGAAGGCATGCATACGACGATCGCCAATGCGCTGAATACCGACCCCGGCATTTCCGCCACCACGGCGACGCTGCAGGAGCCGGAACATGGGCTGAGCGAGGCCCGGCTTGCCGAAACCGATGTGCTGACCTGGTGGGGCCACAAGGATCACGGCGCGGTGTCAGACGTCGTCGTCGAGCGCGTCGCCAAGCGCGTCTGGGAGGGCATGGGCCTGTTGGTGCTGCATTCCGGCCATTTCTCGAAAATCTTCAAACGGCTGATGGGCACGCCCTGCGCGCTGAAATGGCGCGAGGCGGGCGAGCGCGAGCGGCTGTGGACGATCAACCGGCGCCATCCGATCGCCGCCGGCATCGGCGAGCATTTCGAGCTTGAGAACGAGGAAATGTATGGCGAGCAGTTCTCGGTGCCGGAGCCGCTGGAAACGGTGTTCATCTCCTGGTTCCAGGGCGGGGAGGTGTTCCGCTCGGGCCTGACCTGGCGCCGCGGCGCCGGCAACATCTTCTATTTCCGCCCGGGCCATGAGACCTATCCCACCTATCACGACGCCACCGTCCAGAAGGTGCTGATCAACGGCGTCAAGTGGGCCTACAACCCCGAGGGCGCGTTGACTACCATTACCGACGCTCCAAATGTGCCGGTAGAGAAGGCACTGGAGCCGATCGTCGAGCGCGGCCCGAAACTGCACCAAGCCGGCGAAGCCGGTTACCGCTGAATTCGATAAAGGACATGAGGACAAAAATGCGCTTGATCATTCTCGGAACTGGAGGATGGGCAAATACCCATGCCATGAATTTCTCGGAAATCACCGGCGTCAAGATTGTTGCTGCCGTCGATACGGACGAGGTCCGGCTGCGGGCCTTCGCGCTCAGGCATGGAATCCCGCTTACTTTCACATCACTCGATGACGCCCTTGCGTGGGGGGAGTTTGACGCCGTGACCAATGTCACGCCGGATCGAGCGCATTATTCCACGACAATGAAGATACTCGGCGCCGGCAAGCATGTGCTCTGCGAGAAGCCGCTTGCGGTCAACTACCGCGAGGCCAAGGAGATGGCCGACGCCGCGGCGGCGTCCGGCAAGGTCACGATGGTAAACCTTACCTATCGTAACGTGGCGCCGCTGCAGGCGGCGCGAAAGATGGTGCTGGATGGCCGTCTCGGCGCGATCCGCCACTTCGAAGCCTCCTATCTCCAAAGTTGGTTGGTGTCCAAGGCTTGGGGCGATTGGACCAAAGAGTCGCAATGGCTTTGGCGGCTGTCGACAAAGCATGGCTCCAACGGCGTGCTGGGCGATGTCGGTATTCACATTCTCGACTTCGCGGTCTTTGCCGCCGGCAGCGACGTCAAGGCGGCGGCATCGCATCTCAAGGTTTTCGACAAAAGCCCCGGGAACCGGATCGGGGAATACGAGCTCGATGCAAACGACAGCTTCCTGATGATGGCCGAGCTCGAAAACGGCGCGGCCGGCGTCATCCATGCGACGCGCTGGGCAACCGGCCATCTGAACGAATTGCGCCTGCGCCTGCATGGAGACAAGGGGGCGCTGGAGGTGGTGCATACGCCTGAAGGTTCGACCCTCAGGGCCTGCGAAGGCGCCGATGCCGACAAGGCGATCTGGCGCAAGATCGAGGTCGAACCGGTGATCACCAATTTCCAACGATTTGCAAACGCCGTGCAAAAGGGCGAGTCGGAGGAGCCGGGTTTCGGCCATGCCGCCAAGCTGCAATTTGTTCTTGATCACGCAGTCAAGACGGCCGGCGCCCTGACGGAGCTGTAGACAGGTTCTTCGGAGGGCGGTCGAGCTCGTCAGATGCGCTGGTTCAGCTCGTCTTCGCTGATGCCGAAATGCTCGAGGATGATGCCGACATTCCGGCGGTGAGACTTGAAATAGACGTCGAAGAGATCGCCGATCAGCGGAACCGTGCCGCAGGCGGCGTCGACGCCGAGATTGACCGCCATGCGGGCGAGTTTGTGGGCGGGAAGGCCGAGCCGCCTTGCCTCGTCGATGATGAAAAGACCGATCAGGGATCCGGCAATGTCGCCGACAGCGGGGATAAGGCCGAGGACCGAGTCCGCGCCGATCCGCACGCCGACGACCGGCAATCTGACGGCGGTATCCATCAGACGGGCTATGCTAGCAGCGCGGCGAATTCGCGCGAGTTCGGCAGGGGTGAGATATGTCGTTTTGCCGCTGTCCATGGCCGTGAAACGCCGCTAAACCGATAAGGTTCGCCGGCGGTGTGATCGGGGAAGCGCACTATCTCTGGTCGGGAACCACGACCAATTTGCCGACGAAGTTCTTCGCCATGAAATCGGTCTGGGCGCGATGAAATTCCGACAGTGGATAAACACCGCCGACGAGAGGCCGGATCTTGCGGCTTTCGATATAGCCGACCAGCCGGCGGAAGTCGGCGCGGCTTCCCTGGCTCGATCCATGCAGCTCGAGCTGCTTCAGATACATGGTCCTCAGGTCGAGCTGGACGACGGGCCCGGCGATCGCGCCGGCCGTCGTGTAACGGCCTTCGGGACGCAGGATCTTCAGGAGATCGTTGAACAGCGGTCCGCCGACCAGATCGGCGACGACGTCGATCGGCTGGCCACCGCTTGCGGAATGGACGGCTTCGACAAGATCGCCCTTGCCGCGGGTCACGACCGCTTCGGCGCCGAGATCGATCATCGCCGCCTCCTTGCCGGAGCCTGCAACCGCGATCGGGATGGCGCCGCGGGCACGGGCGAGCTGTATGATCGCCGAACCGACGCCGCCCGAAGCGCCGGTGACGAGGACGCGCTCGCCGGCGACAAGCCTTGCCCGTTCCAGCATTCGTTCGCCTGTGAGATAGGCACAGCAGAAGGTGGCGAGCTCGACATCGGTCAGATCGGTCGCGACGACATGGGCGTTCTCGGCAGGCAGCACCATATATTCGGCGTAGCCGCCATCCCGTCCGTGGCCCATGTAATCGATGTCGGCAAGACTGTCGTCGTCGCGATTATAGATCGAGAAGTCGACCATGACGCGTTCGCCGATGCGTCTCGGATCAACGCCCGGGCCGACGCCGACGATATGACCGACGGTATCGGTGCCCTGGATGCGCGGGAATGTCAGCGTGTTGCCCTGCCTGCGCCAGGTGGAGACGGCGGAGGGATCATCCTCTGTACCGTAGGCGCCTTGGCGCACCCAGACGTCGGTATTGTTCATGCCGCAGGCGGTAACACGGATCAGCACCTCGCCTTCAGTCGGCGTCGGGACAGGCACATCCGTGGCATAGATGAGCTTTTCCAGGCCGCCATGGCCGGTGAGCAACACCGCCGCCATCTTTTCCGGGATCCTCATGCGGCTCTTCTCCTCAGATGGTTTTGAAAACACTTTCGATCGCGTCCGCAGCCGCCTTGACGACGACGTCTGCTTCTTCGCGGGTGAGGCAGAGCGGTGGAGCGAAGCCGAGAATGTCGCCCTGCGGCATGGCGCGGCCGATGACGCCACGTTCGAGAAGGGCGGATGCGACCTGCGGACCGATCTTGCGGCCGGGATCGAAGAACCGGCGGTCGTCCCTGTCCTCGACGAATTCGACAGCGGCCATCAGACCGTCGCCGCGGACTTCACCGACATTCCGATGGCCGCCAACCGCCTCTCGCAACTGCGACCGGAAATAGCTGCCGGTCGTGCCGGCATTGTCGACGATGCCGAGTTCATCGATCAACTCCAGATTGGCGATGCCTGCGGCAGCGCAGATCGGATGGGCGGAATAGGTCCAGCCATGGCCGATTGCGCCGAGCTGATCGGAGCCCTGCACCAGCACCTGCCACATCTTCTCCGAAACGATCGAGCCGGAAAGCGGAGCATAGGCCGAGGTCAGGCCTTTGGCGATGGTGATCAGGTCCGGCTTCATGCCGTAGTGATCCGAGCCGAACATCGTGCCGAGACGCCCGAAGCCGGTGACGACCTCGTCGGCGACCAGCAGGATATCGTATCTGTCGAGCACCGCCTGGATCTTCTGCCAATAGCCCTGGGGCGGCGGGACGATCCCCCCGGTGCCGAGGATTGGTTCGCCGATGAAGGCGGCGATGGTGTCGGGCCCCTCGGTGACAATCATCTCCTCCAGTCTGTCGGCGCAATGTTGCGAGAATTGCTCCTCGCTCATCGACCGGTCGGGCCGGCGGAAATAATAGGGCGCTTCGGTGTGGAGGATCGGCGCGCGCGGCAGATCGAAAGCATTGTGAAAAAGCGCAAGACCGGTGAGGCTGCCTGTCATGACGCCGGAGCCGTGATAGCCACGCCAGCGTGAGATGATCTTCTTCTTTTCCGGCCGGCCGAGAATGTTGTTGTAATACCAGATCAGCTTGATGTTGGTCTCGTTGGCATCCGAGCCGGAAAGGCCGAAATAGACGCGGCTCATGCCCGCTGGTGCGCGGTCGATAATCATTTTCGCAAGCGTAATCGACGCTTCCGTGCCGTGGCCGACATAGGCGTGGTAGTAGGCGAGGTTCTTCGCCTGTTCGGCGATGGCGTCGGCGATCTCCTGGCGACCGTAGCCGACATTGACGCAATAAAGCCCGGCAAAGGCATCGAGGCTTTTGCGGCCGCCGGTGTCGGTGATGTAGACACCTTCGCCCCCGGCGACGACGCGCGTCGGCGTCTCGCCGCGCGCATGCATGCCCATGTGGGTGGAGGGATGGAAGAAATGATCGCGGTCCCAGGCGGTAAGTTCGTTGCTTTTCTCGAGCATGTCCTGTCCTCTTCTTGAAATGGCGCTCAGGCGGCGGTGTCGATGCAGAGGTATTTGAGCTCGGTGAAAGCTTCGAGCCCGTGGCGGGAGCCTTCCCGGCCGAGGCCGGATTGCTTCCAGCCGCCGAAGGGGATCGGGCCGCCGGTGATCTTAACTCGATTGATCGCCACCATGCCGTATTCCAGCGCGCGGCCGAGGCGCATTTGGCGGGCGCCATTCTCGGTGACGACATATGCAACGAGGCCATATTCGGTATCGTTGGCACGGGCGACGACCTCTTCCTCCGTATCGAAAGTGGCAAGTGCGGCCACAGGCCCGAAAGTCTCCTCGCGCATGATCAGCGCATCCGCCGGAACATCCGTCAAAAGCGTCGGCTTATAGAAGAGCGGGCCGGCCCTATGGCGGCTGCCGCCGGCAACGAGCCGGGCGCCACGCGCCAACGCGTCAGCCACTTGGTCCTCGATCTTGACGACGGCGCGTTCATGCATCAGTGGCCCGATTTCGCTGTCAGCCTCGATGCCTGCGCCGACCTTCAGCGCGCCGATGCGCGCGGCAAAAGCCGTGGCGAAGGCATCGGCAATGCGCCGCTGGACGAAAATGCGGTTGGCGGCAAGGCAATCCTGGCCCGATGTCGCAAACTTGGCGCCGACGGCGATCTCGACGGCTTTCGCGACATCGGCATCGTCGAAGACAATCAGCGGCGCGTGCCCGCCGAGTTCCATTACCAGCCGCTTCATGGTCGGCGCGCACTGGGCGGCGATCAGGCGGCCAACCTCGGTCGAACCGGTGAAGCTCATGGCGCGCAGGCGGTTATCGCTGCACATCCGTCCGACAATCGTTGCGGCATGGCCGGTGACCACGTTGAAGACGCCGGCGGGAATGCCGGCCCGTTCGCCGAGTTCGGCAAGCGCGAGGGCCGAAAGTGGCGTCTCCGAAGAAGGGTGGGCAACGACCGTGCAGCCTGCGGCAAGTGCTGCGCCCGCCTTGCGGGTGAGCATGGCGGAAGGGAAATTCCAGGGCGTGACGACACCGACGACCCCAAGCGCCTCGCGCCGCACGATCATTTCCGCTCCGGCCAGATGGCTGGTGACACTTTCGGCGTTCAGCCGCTTGCCTTCTTCGGCATACCACTCGATGAAGGAGGCGGCGTAGTCGATCTCACCACGCGCTTCGGCAAGCGGCTTGCCCTGTTCGAGCGTCATGATCAGCGCCAGGTCTTCCCTGGCGGCGAGCATCAACGCGTGCCATTTCCGCAGGATCGCCGCGCGGTGCTGCGGCAGCATCGCGCGCCAAGCGGCAAAGGCCTGCGACGCCGCATCGATCGCCATCGCCGTCTCCTCCGCATCGAGGCTCGCAACCCAGGCCAGAGTTGCCGAAGAGGCCGGATCGGCAACAGCGAAGCTTTTGCCTGTCGCCCCCGCGATCCACCGGCCGCCGACATAGGCGAGATCGCGCAGGAGATGACGGTCGGCAAGCCGTGACAGCGCATCATGATAGTCGGGGCGGGCAAAAACGGCGGTCATGTCCATCTCCTCGTTTGCGGTTGACGCAAGTCTTCCACAAGAGCCGACGAGAGATTGTCCTTTACCGAAGGCGGAAAGAGACAGACGGTCTAAAGGACGGCCGCTGCTAGACAGATTGTCTAGGAGACGTTGTGTTCTTCCTCCCCGGATGCGGAGAAGGAAGAGACCGGAAGGACTGTGTCCTCCTTCACCGTCTTGGTGACGATGTAGGTGAAGTAGCGGTCGATGCCGAGTTCGCGGTCGAGAAGACCGTCGACCAGCCGCTGATAAGCGTCGATATCGGCCGCGATGATTTTCAGGATATAGTCGACGCCGCCGCCGACCGACCAGCAGGCGACGATCTCGGGGGTTGCGGCAACGGCGCGCTCGAAGCGCTCGAAATCGGCCTGGCGATGATTGGCGAGCGTCACTTCCATCATCACGCTGGCGACCGGCGCTATGCGCCGCGGCGCGATACGGGCGTGGTAGCCGGTAATGATCCCCGCCTTTTCGAGCTTGCGCAGCCGCATCCAGCACGGCGTCGGCGACAGCCCCGCCTTTTCGGCCAGCGCCAGCTTGGTAATGCGTCCGTCGTGCTGGACGGCGTCGAGGATTCGCAAATCGATGGCGTCGAGTTTCATGGCGCTTTCTTTAGAAAGAAATCATTTCAAACGCGGTGAAAAGACAATGGAAGCGCATTTTGGCATTGTCAATTGAACTGATTTTCAGCAGTGTTGAAATCATGACAAATTGGCGCCCCGATCCCTCGCAACTCCGCCGGCCTGCCTATCTCTCGCTCGCCGAGCAGATCGCCAATGCGATCACCGACGGCAAGCTCTCCGACGGCATGCAATTGCCGCCGCATCGCAAGCTGGCGGATGATCTGCATCTTTCCGTGCAGACGGTGAGCCGAGCCTATGACGAACTGAGCCGCCGGGGGCTGATATCAGGCGAGATCGGACGCGGCAGCTTCGTGCAGACGCGGCCGCGCGAGCCGGAACCACCTTATCTGCCGGAACGGCTGGGCGAGGTGATCGATCTCTCTATCCTGAAGCCGGTCTGCGAGCAGATTCATCTGGAAAGGCTGCGCCAGGCCTTTGGCTGGCTCTCCGAAAATCTGCCGTCGAGCTCGGCCCTGTCGTTCCGGCCGAACATGGTCTTTCCCCGCCATCGCGTCGTTGCCACGGAATGGCTGGCGCGCTGCGGCCTCGACGTATCGCCGCTGAACATCAGTCTGACGAATGGCGCGACATCGGGCATGACCGTGGCGCTGATGAGCGTCGCCCCGCCCGGTTCGACCATTGCGACCGAGGCGATCAGCCATCATACGCTGGTGCCGCTCTCCACCTATCTCGGCCTGCATCTCGAGGGGCTGGCGATCGACGAGGAGGGCATGATTCCCGAAGCGCTGGACGAGGCCTGCCGGACGGGGCCGATCCGGGCGATCTTCCTGCAGCCGTCGGTGATCAATCCGATGGCGGCGCTGATGAGCGCAGAGCGCCGGCAGGCGCTCGCTGCCGTTGCCGCCAAGCATGACATAGCGATCATCGAAAACGACATTCTCGGGCCGATGGTCGAGGACCGCGCGCCGCCGATGGCCGCCTTCGCGCCGGAGCGGACGCTTTATGTCACGAGCTTCACGAAGATCACCGTTCCGGGCCTCAGGATCGGTTATCTCGTTGCGCCCGACCGCTATGTCGCCGCCGTTGCCAACCGCCATCTCGTCTCCAGTTGGATGGCGACGCCGGCAATGGCCGAAATCGCCACGCGCTGGGTCAGCGACGGCACGGCAATGGAACTGGTCAACTGGCAGCGCCGCGCCCTTGTCGGGCGCCATGCAATCGCGGCGGAGATGCTGGCCGGCCTGTCCTATCGAACGCATCCGCAAAGCCTGCATGTCTGGCTGCCGCTTTCCGGAAGCCATACGGAGGATGGTTTCGTGTCGCAGGCAAGGCTGCGCGGCGTGGCGATCGCGCCGGGCAAATCCTTCCGCACCGCCGATCACGGCTGGACGCCGGCGGTGCGCATCTCGCTCGGCTCGACGACGGAAGGCGAGCTGCGGACGGGACTGGGGATCGTTGCCTCACTGGCACAGGGAAATCCCGAAGAGCTGCTGCTCGCGATTTGAGGCGGGCGCCTCATTTGCCGGCAGCCGCAGAATAATTGTCATGATATTATTTTACGAATTGACATGATTTTCGAGCGCCGTCATCGTTAGGACATTGCTTGTCTCAACAAGGAGAGACATGAATGCCCGCGCCCATCATCCGCATCGACAACATCGTCAAGAGATACGGCCCGCTGACCGTGCTCGACGGCCTGTCGATGAATGTCATGCCGGGCGAGAAGCTGGCGCTGATCGGGCCGTCCGGCTCCGGCAAGACGACAATCCTGCGCATTCTGATGACGCTGGAGACGATCAGCGGCGGTCATATCGAGGTCGACGGCGAACAGCTCTATCATATGCCGAACGGTGGCGGACTTGTGCCGGCCGATGAGCGGCATCTGCATCGCATGCGCGAGAAGATCGGCATGGTCTTCCAGCACTTCAATCTGTTTCCGCACAAATGCGTCCTCGACAACGTGACGCTGGCACCCATGTTGACCAAGGGTTTCAAGCGGCCGCAAGCCGAGAAGCGGGCGATGGAGCTTCTCGAGATGGTCGGCCTTGCCGACAAGGCGAGAAGCGTCCCGGCGCAGCTTTCCGGCGGGCAGAAGCAGCGTGTCGCCATCGCCCGGGCGCTGGCCCTGTCGCCGAAGATCATGCTGTTCGACGAGGTGACCTCGGCACTCGACCCGGAACTCGTCGAGGAGGTGCTGAACGTCATGCGGAAGCTCGCCTCCGAGACCGATATGACGATGCTTCTCGTCACCCACGAAATGGGTTTCGCCCACGACTTTGCCGACCGCGTGCTGTTTTTCGATCGCGGCAGGATCGTCGAGGAAGGCAAGCCCGGCGACATCTTCCGCAATCCGACGCAGGAACGGACGCAGACCTTCCTGCGCAAGATCATCGCGGCAGGGCACCGCGTCTGACCTCAGACATTGCCCGCGAACAACAAAACTCAAAGAGAAAGCCAGAGGAGTTGGGAACGATGAAAGCAGGATATGTTTTGAGCGCCGTCAGCCTGTCGGTGCTTCTGGTTACGGCGGCCGCCCCGGCATCCGCCGCCGATGACAAGCTCGAACAGCTGAAGGAGCAGGGTTTCGCCCGCATCGCCATCGCCAACGAGCCGCCATTCACCGCCGTCGGCGCCGACGGCAAGGTGTCGGGCGCCGCCCCCGATGTGGCGCGTGTGATCTTCGAAAAACTCGGCGTCAAGGAAGTGGTCGCCTCGATCTCGGAATACGGCGCGATGATCCCCGGTCTGCAGGCCGGCCGACACGACGCAATTACGGCGGGCCTTTTCATGAAACCCGAACGCTGCAACGCCGTTGCCTATTCCGAACCGATCCTGTGCGATGCCGAAGCCTTTGCTCTCAAGAAGGGCAACCCGCTGAAGCTGACGAGCTACAAGGATATAGCCGACAATCCGAACGCCAAGATCGGTGCGCCGGGCGGCGGCACTGAGGAAAAGCTGGCGCTGGAAGCCGGCGTGCCGCGTGACCGCGTCATCGTCGTTCCGGATGGGCAAAGCGGTATCAAGATGCTGCAGGACGGCCGCATCGACGTCTATTCGCTGCCGGTCCTGTCGATCCACGATCTGATGGACAAGGCGAAGGATCCCAACCTCGAAACCGTCGCCCCCGTCGTCAACGCGCCGGTCTATTGCGACGGCGCCGCCTTCCGCAAGCAGGACGTCGCGCTGCGCGATGCCTTCGACGTCGAGCTGAAGAAGCTGAAGGAATCCGGTGAATTCGCCAAGATCATCGAACCCTACGGCTTCTCGGCCAAGGCGGCGATGTCGACGAGCCGCGAAAAGCTCTGCGCCGCCGCCAAGTAACCTGATGTAAGCAGCCGGCCATGTTCCTCATGGCCGGTTGCCCTTCGCACCATCTCCCGAGAAATGAGCTGCCGATGTCGGTCTGGTCCGGCTATCTGACACTGATCCTTCAAGGCGCCCTGGTGACGCTCGAGCTGACGATCATGGGCTCGGCGCTGGCGCTCGTCATGGCCTTCCTGGCCGGCCTCGGCCGCCTGTCGCGCTTTTTTGCCGTCCGGGCTCTGGCGACCGCCTATATCGAATTCTTTCGCGGCACCTCGATCTTCGTCCAGCTCTTCTGGGTCTATTTCGTCCTGCCCTTCGCGGGATTGACGCTGACGCCGCTGCAGGCGGGCGTGCTGGCGCTCGGTCTGAATGTCGGCGCCTATGGGGCGGAGGTGGTGCGTGGCGCCGTCAAGGCCGTCGGGCGCGAACAATCGGAAGCCTGTATCGCGCTCAATCTGTCGCGCTACCAGCGCATGCGCCACGTCATCCTGCCGCAGGCGTTGCCGCTGATGCTGCCGACCTTCTGCAACAATGCGATCGAGCTTTTGAAGGGCACGGCCGTCGTGTCGCTGATCTCGCTGACCGACATGACCTTTCAGGCGCAAGTGGTGCGGGCGCAGACCGGCAATACGCTGGTGCCCTTCGCAACGATCCTCATCCTCTATTTCCTCATGGCCTCCGCCATCTCGGCGACGATGCGCCTCTTGGAGCGACGGATGACACGCGGTCTCGACGGCATGAGGACCTGATCAAATGGAATGGGATTGGGATTTCGTCTGGCAGATCATGCCGACCCTTCTCGAAGGGTTCAAGATCACCATTCTCGCGACCATCCTCGGCGCTGCTGTCGCCATGGTCGCAGGCCTCGCGCTTGCCATCGCGCGGCGGTCGCCGGTCGCCGCCATTTCCGGAACGGTCGGCTTCGTCGCGGAATTCATTCGCGGTACGCCGCTGCTGGTGCAGCTCTACTTCATCTTCTACGTCCTGCCGGATATCGGCATCCGGCTGTCGCCGCTCACCGCCGGCGTCATCGGCATGGGCATTCATTATGCGACCTATACGGCCGAGGTCTATCGCGCCGGCATCGAGAACGTTTCGCGCGGACAATGGGAAGCGGCCAGGGCTACCAATCTGACGACGCGCCAGGCCTGGATCCACGTGATCTTGCCGCAGGCGATCCCGCCAATGATCCCGGCGCTCGCCAATTATTTCATCGCCATGTTCAAGGAAACGCCACTGCTATCGGCGATCACCGTGCTGGAACTGATGAACCAGGCCAAAAGCATCGCCAATAGCAACTATCGCTATATTGAACCCATGACGCTCGTCGGCGTCTTCTTCCTCGTCATCAGTCTGATTTCGGTTCTCGGATTGCGCTGGCTCGAGGAGCGCTATGCCAGGATGGATGACTGACATGACGAAATCGATCGAGATCATTCCCGCCGGCCGACTGCCACGGCTGGACGACCGGCCGCTGGAAAAACGCATCGGCCTCGTCATTCTGGCGACCGACCACACGACGGAAGCCGACTTCCGACGCATGGTCGCCAGCGACCGTATCGGCGTCTATGTCAGCCGCATCCACTACGCCAATCCCGTGACGGCAGAAAATCTCCTGAAGATGCAGCCGTCGCTGACCCAAGGCGCAGGGCTCATTCTGCCGGGTGAGACGCTGGATGCCGTCATGTATTCCTGCACCGCCGCCTCGGTCGTGATCGGCGACCGCAAGATCGAGGAAGCGATCCATGCGGCCAAGCCGGGCGTTTCAGTGGTGACGCCAACGGCGGCTGCTGTAGAAGCCCTGAAGGCGCTCGGCGCCAGGCGGATTTCCGTGCTGACACCCTATACGATCGAAACCAGCCGGCCGATGGCGGATTATTTCACCCGTCTTGGTTTTGCGATCGACCGCTTTACCTGCCTCGGTCTGAGCGACGACCGCGAGATGGCACGGATTGCGCCGGATGAAATAGCCGCCTTTGCCCGCCAGGCGCTGGCGCCGCAATCCGATGCACTGTTCATTTCCTGCACCGCCGTGCGCGCCGCACAGGTCGCCGCCCGCATCGAAGCCGAGACGGGCAAGCCGGTGGTGACCAGCAATCTCGCCACCGCCTGGGCCTGCCTGCGGCTTTGCGGCGACGATCAGCCGCGGCCCGAGCTCGGTCAACTGATGACCAGGCCCTATGGGGAAGGCTGAGCGCATGAGGGGCCCCTTGCCAGTTTCCTTGGAGGATATCCGTGCGGCGGCGCACCGGATCGCCGGCCGTGTTGTGGAAACGCCGATCATGTCGTCGGCATCGCTCGGCGAGATCGCGGGCGTTCCGGTCTGGCTGAAGCTCGAACATCGTCAGACGACGGGCAGCTTCAAACTTCGCGGGGCGACCAATGCAGCAGCGTCGTTGTCGCCGGCGGAACGCGTGCGCGGCGTCGTCGCCGCCTCGACGGGAAATCACGGCCGGGCGCTTGCCCATGCGGCGAAGGCACAAGGCATGATCGCGACGATCTGCATGTCGCGGCTGGTGCCGGCGAACAAGGTTTCAGAAATCCGCCGTCTCGGCGCCGATGTGCGCATCGTCGGTCGATCACAGGACGAGGCGCAGGAGGAGGTGGACCGGCTGGTGCGAGATCAAGGGTTGGTGATGGTCCCGCCTTTTGACCATCCGGCTGTCGTGGCCGGGCAGGGGACGCTGGGGCTCGAGATCGTCGATGCATTGCCCGAGACAGCCACGGTTCTGGTGCCGCTCTCGGGTGGCGGCCTTGCTGCGGGCGTTGCCGCTGCGATCAAAGGCGTCAATCCGAAAACGAGAGTGATCGGCCTGACGATGGAACGCGGCGCCGCGATGAAGGCGAGCCTCGATGCCGGACGGCCGGTGCAGGTCGAGGAAGTGAGAAGCCTTGCGGATTCGCTCGGCGGTGGCATCGGCCTCGACAATCGCGTGACTTTCACCATGTGCCAGGCGCTTCTCGACGAGGTCGTCCTGCTGACGGAGGCGGAGATCGCCGCAGGCATGCGTCATGCCTATGCCTGTGAGCGTGAGATCGTCGAGGGCGCGGGAGCGGTCGGAATAGCAGCGCTGCTGGCGGGCAAGATCAGCTCCGGCGGCCCGGTCGTTGCGATCCTTTCGGGGCGGAATGTCGACATGGAACAGCACCGCCGGGTGATCAACGGCGAGGGTACGGCATTCACGGAGGATGGCCCATGAACCGCATGATCATTCTGACGGAAGCGGAATTGCGCAAGATCGTGGTGCTCGATCGCGATGCGGTCGCCTGCATCGAGCAGGCTTTCGCGGCGCTTGCAACGAAGGCGGTCGCCATGCCGCCGATTCTGCGGCTCGACATTCCGGAATATCGGGGTGAGGTCGATGTGAAGACCGCCTACGTTCCGGGCATTGAAGGTTTCGCCGTCAAGATCAGCCCCGGTTTCTTCGACAATCCAAAGATCGGCCTGCCGAGCACCAATGGCATGATGGTGCTGCTGTCCAGCCGGACAGGTCTGGTGCAGGCGCTGCTTCTGGACAATGGCTATCTCACGGATGTGCGCACCGCGGCAGCCGGCGCCGTCGCTGCGAAATACCTGTCACGGCAAGACTCCAGCGTGGCCGCAATTTTCGGCGCCGGAATGCAGGCTCGGCTGCAGCTCGAAGCACTGACGCTGGTGCGGCCTATCGCCGAGGCCAGGATCTGGGCCCGTGATGCCGCCAAGGCGCAGAAGGCAGCGGCCGAATTGCGCGGAGAACTCGGATTTCCCGTCATCGCTGCGTCGGATCCGAGAGAGGCAATCTCCGGTGCCGACATTATCGTGACCACCACGCCTGCGGAAAAACCGATCGTCGAAGCCGGGTGGCTCGAACCCGGGCAGCATCTGACAGCGATGGGATCGGATGCGGAGCACAAGAACGAAATCGATCCCGTGGCCATCGCCCGTGCCGGCCTTTATGTCGCCGACAGTCTGAAACAGACGTGCCGCCTCGGCGAGCTGCACCACGCAATCGAAGCCGGTCTGGTCGCGGCCGATGCGGATTTCGCCGAGCTCGGCCGGATCGTTTCCGGCCGGACGCCGGGCAGGACGAGCGGCGATCAGATCACCATTGCCGACCTCACCGGCACCGGCATCCAGGACACCGCTATCGCCACTCTCGCCTTCGCCCGCGCCGGCGCGATGAAGGCAGGAACCACGTTCGAAAGCTGACCGGCGCGGCGCCGGAAAAGAAGGGAAGAAACATGACCCAGCCCAATCTGAAGTTTTCGCTCGGCGAATATGCCGCGCGGCTGGAAAAAACACGACGTGCCATGGAAGCGAAGGGTGTGGACCTGCTTGTTGTCAGCGATCCCTCGAACATGGCCTGGCTGACCGGCTATGACGGTTGGTCCTTCTACGTGCACCAGGCGGTGATCGTGCCGCCGCAGGGCGAGCCGATCTGGTTCGGCCGCGGCCAGGACGCCAATGGCGCCAAGCTCACCGCCTACGTCAAGCACGACAATATCGTCGGCTATCCCGATCACTACGTGCAGTCCACCGAACGTCATCCAATGGATTACCTCTCCGGCATCCTGACGGAGCGCGGCTTCGCCAAGCTGACGATCGGCGTCGAGATGGACAATTACTGGTTTTCCGCCGCCGCCTTCGCTGCGCTGCAGAGGCATCTGCCGAATGCGCGCTTCGTCGATGCAACCGCGCTGGTCAACTGGCAGCGCGCGGTCAAGAGCGAGACCGAAATCAAATATATGCGCAATGCCGCCCGCATCGTCGAAGCGATGCATTCCCGCATCTTCGACAAGATCGAAGTCGGCATGCGCAAGTGCGATCTGGTGGCGGAAATCTACGATGCCGGCATCCGTGGCGTCGACGGCATCGGCGGTGACTATCCGGCGATCGTGCCGCTGCTGCCGTCCGGCGTCGAAGCATCCGCACCGCATCTGACCTGGGACGATCGGCCGTTGAAGAAGGGGGAGGGCACCTTCTTTGAGATCGCCGGCTGCTACAACCGCTATCATCTGCCGCTGTCGCGCACCGTCTTCCTCGGCAAGCCGACGCAGGCCTTTCTCGACGCCGAAAAAGCGACGTTGGAAGGCATGGAAGCCGGTCTTGCGGTCGCCAGACCCGGCAATAGCTGCGAGGATATCGCCAACGCCTTCTTCGCGGTGTTGAAGAAATACGGGATCGTCAAGGACAACCGCACGGGTTATCCGATCGGGCTTTCCTATCCGCCGGACTGGGGCGAGCGCACCATGAGCCTGCGGCCGGGCGACCGGACGGAGTTGAAGCCTGGCATGACCTTCCATTTCATGACCGGCCTCTGGCTCGAGGACATGGGTTTCGAAACGACGGAGAGCATCCTCATCACCGAAAGCGGTGTCGAATGCCTCGCCAACGTGCCGCGCAAGCTGTTGGTCAAGGATTGAGGTTGTCATGACAGAGACTGGCTTGCGGCCGTCGCCGATCAGCGCGACGGTGGATTTGGCCGCCGAGGGTGTCCAGCACGGGTTCCTCAGGCTGCCCTACAGCCGCGACGATTCTGCTTGGGGCTCGGTGATGGTTCCGATAACGGTCGTCAGGAACGGCAAGGGACCGACGGCGCTCCTGACCGGCGGCAATCATGGCGACGAGTACGAGGGACCGATTGCGCTCTTCGATCTCGCCCGCTCGCTGCAGGCAGAGGAGGTGAGCGGCGCTGTCATCATCGTGCCGGCAATGAATTACCCGGCATTCCTTGCAGGAACCCGGACATCGCCGATCGACAGAGGCAACATGAACCGCAGCTTCCCGGGTCGTCCGGACGGCACGGTGACCGAAAAGATCGCCGATTATTTCCAGCGTGTGCTTCTGCCGATGGCGGATCTCGTGCTGGACTTCCACTCCGGCGGCAAGACGCTCGATTTTCTGCCGTTCTGCGCAGCGCACATCCTGCCGAACAAACAACAGGAGGCGCAGGCTTTCGATTTCGTGACAGCCTTTGCCGCACCTTATTCGATGAAGATGCTGGAGATCGATGCGGTCGGCATGTACGACACGGCGGCCGAAGACATGGGCAAGATCTTCATCACCACCGAGCTCGGCGGTGGAGGTACCGCCACGGCCAGAAGTGCGGCGATCGCCAAACGCGGCACCATGAACGTGCTGCGACATGCCGGTATCGTCGCCGGCGCCGTCGATATCGGGCCAACGATCTGGCTGGATATGCCGGATGGCCGCTGTTTCTCCTTCGCTGAACAGGGCGGTTTGATCGAACCCGCGATCGACCTCGGTGAAGCGGTCGCCAAGGATGCCGTCATCGCTCGCGTCTATCCGACCGGCAGGACGGGTGAGGCGCCGCGCGAGATCCGTGCCGCCATGGACGGTATTCTCTGTGCGCGGCATTTCCCGGGGCTGGTCAAATCAGGCGATTGCGTTGGGGTCGTGGCGATCGTGACGAACTGACGACGACTGGCGCGTGATGAACGTCACTGTCCGATCAACATCAAGCTGCCTTCCGCGCTCTTGATCCGGCAGCTGCCGCATCGGTCTGGAAGCGACCGACAATCCCTTCCAGCGTCTGCGTCTGGCCGCCGAGCGCACGGCAGGCTGAGACCGTTTCCGCGGCCATGGCGGCGTTGCGCTGCGTGACCTCATCGAGCGCGTTGACGGAAGCATTGATTTCCCCGATCGCCACCGCCTGCTCGGAGGAAACCGAAACGATGCGGGCGATCAGGCCGGCGACCTGCTCGACCTGGCCTTCGATTTCCATAAGCGCCTTGCCGGTGCGGTTGACGAGCTCCACGCCGGTGGAAACCTGAGACGATGACGTGGAAATCAGAGATCTGATCTCCTTGGCGGCATTGGCCGAACGGAGGGCGAGCTCACGCACTTCCTGCGCTACAACGGCGAAGCCTTTGCCCGCTTCGCCGGCGCGGGCGGCCTCCACACCGGCGTTGAGCGCCAGAAGGTTGGTTTGGAAAGCGATCTCGTCGATGACGTTGACGATCTCGCCGATCTGGGCGGATGAACCTTCGATCCGTTCCATGGCGGCAATCGCATCGCGAACGACGGCGGCCGAATGCTCGGCGCTGCTGCGCGTCTCGGCCATCATGCCGGTCGCCTTGCCGGCATGGTTCGAAGCATCCTTGGTTTTAGCGTTCATCTCCTTGAGCGCGGCGGTAGCCTCTTCGAGCATAGCCGCCTGCTGCTCCGTGCGCGATGCGAGACTGTCGGCGGCATTGGTGATGCCGGTCGAGGAACTGCCGACCTGCCGGGAGGTCTGGGCGACCTCCGCCATCGAAACGCAAAGCGCATCCAGGCTGTCGTTGAACTTGGCACGCAACGTTTCGTAGGCCGGTGCGAAGGCTGCGGTGATGCGGCAATCGAGATTGCCGAGCGAGAGCTGATCCAGGCCGTAGGTCAGTTCCTCGATCACCGTTTCGCGTCGCTGGTCCTCGGCGGTCTTTTCAGCCATCTGGCTGCGTTCGCGCTGGAATTCCTGATCGCGAAGCGCCGTCTCGCGCTTCTGGGCATCTTGTCGTTCCAGCGCATTGCGGCGGAACACCGCCACAGCCTTGGACATGGCGCCGATCTCGTCGGAGCGGTCGGAATAGGGAACCTCGGTCGAAAAATCGCCTTCGGCGAGGCTGCCCATATAGGCCTTCATGCCATCCAGCGGCACAATGGCTCGACGGCGCAGAAAATAGAGCCCGACCAGCAGCAGCGCGAAGGAGCCGAAGCCCGCGGCGCCCGCATAGATTGTCCAGGTTACGATTTCCGAAGCGGCATTGCTCTCTTCGTCTTTCAGGAAAGCGTCGGAATTGGCGACGAGCTTCTCTACAGCATCCTGATGCGCATGGAAGGCGACGCGCAACTGCTCGATCGCGCCATGCGCCTTACTTTCGTCCTTGGCGTTCAAGGCGGGGATGATTTCGCGGTTCATCACCTGCCAGAATACATCGCCCTTGGCGAGCACATCGTTTTCGAGCTCATCCTTCAAAGACTGCGGCAGCCGGGTGGTTTTCCAATAGGCGCGACGGTCGTCGTAAGCGGCTTTCAGATTGGCGATCTTCCCCAGATTGGTTTCGGTGAGTTCGGGGAATTTGCTCGCCTCGAAGGACAGCATGTAGGATTCGACCACAAAGAGCGGCGGCGGCAATATATCGGCGATGAGATCCTTGCCGTAGACCACCTGCTCGTAAACCGGACCATTGACTTTCAGCCTTTCAAGCGCCGATTGCTGCAATCCAATCGACATGAAAAGACCGGCTGAAACGGCGATGCCAAACGCCACCAGGCTGCGCGCAATGGTAAATGCCAAGACTCTCTCCAAATAACTTTGGGCTTCTCTTCTTCGAGATGCCTGATCTACGTATGCCATTATTTCTCACGAACGCTGAAATATGGTTAACTTCTTACCCGGACGCGAAGTCGACTAACTGTCCAGGGTCAAGTAACCGTCCAAAATTGGGGTGATCAGCTCTATGGCTGTTCAGCTAGCCATCCCCAGCCATCTTGATGGCTGGCGCGGATAACATCACCTTCGTTGCAAGGAGGATCAGATGGCCGAACCGCAGCTTTCCGTCCGAAGCGCAAAGGCGCGGGATCTAGCGCACCGTCTAGCCCGCCGCGAAAATCGCTCAATAGCCGACATTGTCGAGCGAGTTCTGGAATCCTATGAAATAGGTGAAGCCGGGCGAGAGCCGGCGATGTCCTTCTGTGCCCGGCTTTCAAAGCGGGACGGACATCGATCTTGAAGCCGTCATCAAAGACGGCAAGCAGCTTATAAGGGCATTGAGCTTTGATTTTCCTCGATACCAACATTGTTTCGGAAACTTTGAGAAAATCGCCAACGAAGCCGAGATCGCTTGGCTTGTCAGTCATGATTCTGAATTGGCCCTGTCGACCGTGACGATCGCCTGATTACCGGCCCGTCTGCTACGCCAGGCGTTTCAGCATTTCATTCAGGTCGCCGATTTCACGCAGAAGCTCGATCAGTTTATCCGTATCGTCCTGGCTGAGTCGGCCCATTCCGCCGCTTTTATTCCAGAGATCCTGGAATTCTTGGCTCATCTCGCGCGCGCTATGCATGATCTCGATGATTTGCGTGCGGTTTTCCCAGGTTGTGACGATGTTCGGTTCGTCCATCTCCATCGGCATCTCGGGTTTGCGTTCCAGCAATAGCAATGTCTGTTCCTCTTGGGCGACGAGGGTTTGGTTCGGATGGGCCTTCGGGCGGAGGGAGCCATCCATAGCGAGGTTACTCGGGAACGCGGTGTTTGACGGTCGGGCAATGGGAGATCAACGATTGGCTAGCGGGTGTGGGGCGGTACCCGTTAGCCAATCGGCAAGCCCTATTTCGGAATCACCCGAATGAGAGATCGCAAAGACAATAAATGGGAAAATTTCCCATTTGTCAAACGCTCAGTTGCGCCGTCAGGGCTGGCCTGGAAAATCCGGTGGCGGTCCCGGTGGCGGCCCCGGCGGCGGACCATTCGGTCCCGGTCCCGGCCCGGGTCCTGGTCCGCCCGGGCCGGAAAAGCCGTCAGGACCGGCTCTGCCAAAGGGTGGGTGATCATGCGGCGGATCGCCCCAGAAGCCGCGCGGCGGCCGGGAATCGATGCCGCCGGGAGGATGCGGGTTTGGAAAACCGGTCAGTCTGTTCGAATCCCGCACGCCGATATCAACGAAGCCGTGACCATCGGGAGATAGCCGCATCGATCCGAAAGGCAGCGAACCCCCGGGGCCTGACCTCGGTCCGCCCTTGTCGCTCGCCCGGAAGGTTTCGATATTGACGATACCGCGTTTGAGCCCCGGTACTACCGGTTCGGGCTGAATGCGGGCGATCGTCAACCGATCAGCCGCTGTCTTGAGATGCACGACGGTTTGCTTGCCGACCAATTGCCGGTGCGCGCCTCCGAGCGAAAGGCCGCCGATCAGGACGCGATTGCCGCTCTTGACGGGGATCCCGCGGACATGGGCGCCATCCGAGACGGAGCGGGTTTCGATGCGCCGGGCAACGATCGTGCCGTCTGGTTTGCGGATGCCGAAGACGGCGACCCACTTGCCTTTCCGCAGGCCCTTCGTCGCCAGACCGGATGTGTCGACGGTTTGCGAAAGGATGGTTATCGAAGCCTTGCTCAACCGGTCGATGCGGCCCTGGACCTCGCTGACGATGGTGATGCGGGCGGCACGCTTTCCCTTCAGCAGCACACGGACGACATGACCGACCTTCATCGCGCTTGCAGGAACACGCCGTCCATCGATCTCGATCGGCGTGGTCGCGCTGAACGGTATGTGGATGCCGTTGACGATGATGCTGCCAAAACCCTGGATGGTCCCGACGATGCCGGTTCCGCCGATGCCGTGGTCTTCATTCTCGCCGCCGCCCTGGTGGATGGAGGTGCCGGACCCGCCGATCCCATGGTCGTAGGTGCTGGTCGACTGCGCGGCGGCAAATCCCGGCTTCAAGATCTGAAGCGCTATGCCAGCCAGCAGAAACTGTCTTCTCGAGATCATCGAGGGGCTCATTCGTCCGCCTCCGTCCTGGAAGCGGCATCTGCCTGGAGACCCGTCTCACCCTCTTCGGTCATGACATAGAGCCCTGCGATCCAGCGGCTGTTGCCGCCGGGATCGTTCTTGATCGCCACATGGGCGACCTTATTGAGCTTCAGGAGCAGCGCCATCGCTTCCTCGCGCGCGAGTGCATCGAGCCGGGCGGCGAGCGCGGCAGATATGCCGTCATAATGAACCGCCCGTTCGAAATAGGGCGGAGGGTCGTTCATCAGGTTGGTGACCGCCGCCTGCACGTGGTCGCGAAGGTTGCGGGTGAAATAATGCCGGCGAGCGTCGTCGCCGGCATTCGGGACGATCGATGAGAGGTCGAGCCGGACGCGGCCGTCCTCATCGAGAACGACGATGCCCCTGTCCAGCCAGTCGTCCAAGATGGAGCGGGGGTGGACATCCTTGGTGATATCGCTCACCAGGCTCTCGAATGAAGGGCTGCCGTCGCTTGTGTTTCGGGGCAGGGCGCTCGGCCTGTCCGCGGCATCGCAATAGAGTGGGTCGGCCAGCCATCGGGCAAGGATGCGGCTCGTTTGCGAAACGCCGACAGTCAGCAACGATGTCGAAATCTCCTGTCCGCGCAGCCGGTTGACGTCCTTGCGGTGGACGCCTGTCAGAAGCGAGATGCGGCTGTCCGTCTGCTGCTTGTTCGGCAGCGCGAATTCCTTTTCGGCAACCTCGATATAGAGCCGGCGAAGAATGGCCGAAAAGGCGGTGAAGTTGAAGCCGGAAGCGAGCGCGAGCTTGACCAGCGGGCGCAGTACGCGGACGAGCATGGCCTGCAAGGTCTCTTCGGAGAAGGGTAGCTTCGCGCGCGGCTTCGACATCAAGAACACACTCGGTCTCTGAAAGACCATTGTCGGCAGACTTCGACAGCCGCCTTCACTCTCCTATGGCAAAGTCCGGAATGCCGCAACGGACTAGCGCCATGCAAGATCGGCCTACGCCGTACTTCGTGCCAACCTGGCCACGATCGTGCCGCCATAGGGAAGATATTTCGCGCCTTCTGTCAATGCGTTACCGGATGCGGCTCGGGCGAGAGCACCGCCCCGTGGCTCCAGTCGATCAGTCGGTCGATCCGCGCAATCTTGTGGAAAACCTCGAAGACGTCGAATGCCGCACCCTTTTCGATATGGCCTGCCAGCAGCTCGCAAAGCTCGAATATTTCAGGCGGCGTGGTGGTCATTTCGACGCCGTCATCGGTGAAAACACCTGATCGCGGCCACGCCCGCGCCTGCTGCTCATCGAGCTTGCAACCGACGAATGGGATCGTATCGATGATGCCGGAGGCAAGCGCGAAGGCTGCTTCCGCCACGATTTCGGAGCAGGACGTGTTTGGCTCGTTTCTTAAGGCCGGTTTCTGCAGCCGCTTGAGTTCGCGCATTTTCAATCCGTCAGAGATAGTTGACCAGGCTGAGATTCTGGAGTTTCGAGACGAGCGTGTAGGCGGTTTCCAGCTGCGTCTGCAGCTGGTTGACGAGCGTCGAAGCCTCATAGGTGTCGACGCCCTGGAGGTCGACGAGCTTTCCCTGCAGCAGGCTCGACTGGGCGTCGAGCGCGTCATTTGCCTTTTCGAGCCGTTCCTGCGAGAGGCCAAGCTCGCTCTGCTGCGTCACGATGCCTGACGTCGCCTGAGCCGCGTAGCCTATCGCCTTGGATGCGACGGTGCTCTGCGCGTCCGAGCTCAGATCCTGGCCGAAGAGGGCGGAGACGACGGTGGCGGCAAGTGCCAGGTAACGCATGCCTTCGGAATTGGCGTTGGTCGACGAGGTGATGGTCTCCGATGCGCTGATCCGGCTGGTCATGTCGGTGCTCGATGCGCTCGACCAGCCGCTCGAAGCGTCCGTCCAGCTGCTTTCGGAGAACATCGGCTCGACCGTATCGGTGATGAAGCTGCCGATTTCCTCGCCCGTTAGCTCGCTGACGTCTTTTCCGAGACCGGTTGCATAGTCGTTGAGCGCCGTGACGATCGTACCCGAGACTGCGGACGACTGATCGGTCAGGGGCTGGCTGTCGAGGTTCGTTCCGCCGAACAGGAACTCGCCATTGACCGAGGTGTTGGCCGTCGAGATCAGCTGCGAAATCGTGGCGTTTGCCGATTGCAGGGCAACAGCAATGCTCGTCGTATCCTGGCTTGCCTGAAGTGCGGTCAGGTTGGAGACCAGGCTGTCGCCGGCATCCTTGAGGCTGGAAAGAGCGGTTTGCGACGCTTCCATGCGCAGCGCGACGACGGAATTGCTCGTCTTGAACGAGGCGGCCTGGGCGATCGCGCTCGTGAGATTGATCGATTTTGCGGCGCCGCTTCCGAGGGAGACGCCGATATCGGCGTAAGTCCCTGTGGTCGCCTCCGTCGAGGCCTGCTGCAGCTTGTTCTGGGACTGGCTGATGGTGAGCCGCAAAACATTCTGCATCGCCGATGATGAGACAAAAGATGCTTTCATGACTAGCTCGCTATGTCGAGGAGCGACTGGAACATCTCGTCGATGACGTTCAGGATCTTCGTCGCCGCTTTGTAGGATTGTTCGATGTCGAGAAGCAGCGTCAGCTCCTCGTCGAGATTGACGCCGGTTTCGTTGGAATAGGCCTCGTCGGAGCGAGACAGTGCGGCGGCCGTGGTTTCGGACGCCGACGTCGCGTCGCTTCGATATTGTTCGAGCCAGCCGATGGAGGCGCTGGCATAGTCCGTCAGGCTTTGCGTTGTGGAGAGACCGGCGTCGGCGGAGAACGAGCGTTGTTCCGTCAGCGCCTGATAGAGGGCGTCGAGATTGTCGGAAAAACCGCTATCTCCGGAGGTGTTGAGATTGGTGATGCCACTGATCGTTCCGTCGCGCAGCTTGGTCGCATCGCCGCCTTCGCTCGTGACGACGGCGGGATTGACCGAGATGGTGGAGGCAATCCCGGTAATATCGTCGGTATCAGACGGTGTTTCTCCCGTTGTCCCCGATGCCGTCGTCCAGGTAAAAAGTCCCGGCGCGCTCGTGCTGCCGTCGGTTTCCGAGAAGACCTGGACGAGGGCCTTGGCGATCTGGTCGAGCTGGTCCTGGAAAGTCGGGGCGATCTCGTCGCGGAGCTGCAGCAGCGCCTGCAGGCTGCCCGAGGCGCTCGTCGTCGAACCCTCGCCGGCATCGAGCGCCACGCCGTCGATATAGATGGCATTGCCCTCGGTTCCGGCGACATAGGTTGCCGTCGACGCGAATGTGACGGTGCGCGGTATGGTCTCGAACAGCACGGTGCCGTCCGAGGTATAGAGCGCCATGTCGTTATTGTCGCGCACGACGGAGGTGACGCCCACGATCGAGGAGATCTGCTTCAGGAGCTTCTCGCGCTCGTCGAGCGCCGTAGATGTATCGGCGCCGGTCGATGTCGCCAGCTTGACCGCGTTGTTGGCCGCCTCGAACTGCGACAGCAGCGTGTTCAGCGTGGAGACCTGCGTGGCGATCTCTGCATCCGCCTCTGCCCTGATCGACTGGACGCCATCGCTTGCGGTGTTCAGCGAATTGGCGAGATCCTGCGCGGCGGTGACGGCCGATTGCGCTGCGGTCGTGTTGCTCGGCGACGTCGCATATGTCTGGAGCGCCTCCTGGAAGGCCGCGAGATAGGTGCTCGGCGATGTCTCGTAGTCATTGCCGCCCATCAGCGATTGCAGGCTTTCGAGACCGGTCACGAGCGTCTGCTGGGCGCTGTCCTTGGCGTTGGATTGCAGGTACTGGGCGAGCAGCGCAGTTTCCTGCGCCCGGCCGATGCTGACGACCTGAGCGCCGGAAAGAGACGTCGTGATCGACGCCTCCCGCCTGACATAGTCGGAATTTCCGACATTGGCGATGTTGGTCGAGACGACGCTGCTCTGCTGGCCGGTATTGTTGAAAATATTCTGCACGCTGTTCAAGGCTGACGTGAGCGACATCCAGGCGCTCCCTCTATCGCTTCAGATTGACGAGGACATCCATGATGTCGGAGCCGGTCTGAAACACCTTCGAATTGGCGGTGTAGCTGCGCTGCGCCTCGATCATCTCCGTCAATTCGCCGGCGAGATCGACATTCGAGCTTTCGAGCGCGCCGGACTGGATGGAGCCGAGCCCGTTCGTCTGCGGAAAGCCGGTGACGGTGACGCCGGACATGCCGTTGGCGGTATAGACGTTGCCGCTGAGCAGGGTCAGATTGTCGGGGCTTGCGACCGTCGCGAGAGGGATCTGGTAGAGGGATTTCGTCGTGCCGTTGGCATAGGAGACCGACACCACACCGTCCGTGCCGATCGAGACCGAGCTCACCGCGCTTGCGGCCTGGCCGTCGGCCGAGCCCGTCGCCGAGAAATCGGAGGCGAGCTGGGTGAAGTCGGAATAGTCCATCGTGATTGTCTTTGCCGTCACCGGATCGACGATGTCGGTGTCCGTCGCCGACGTCAGCTGGCCGTCCGCATCGAAGGAGAGTGTCGCGACGCTGACGGAGCTGGAGGAGTAGGGGAAGGAGGTCGTGCCGCCGGTCGCCGCATCGGCATTGCGGTAAACCGCGACTTCCCAGCTGCTGCCGGTGACCGCGCCGTTGGCATCGGTCGTGACGCCCGTCTTGGTGAAGTAATAGTCGTACTGGACTGTGGCGCCGAGGCTATCATAAGCGACCAGCGACATTTTCTGCGTATCGTCGGTGACATCGGATGTGTTGGCGCTCGGCAGCGTCGTCGTATCGGTGACGACGGTCGCCTCGGAATTCAGGTTGCCGCTGAAATAGGCGCTCGTCGAAGCGATCGCGCTCAGGCCCGACTGGGCGACGTTGACCGGCACCAGCCCGTCGAAGCCGTTGACGACAACCGCCGGAACGCCTGAGTCATAAGAATATCCCATCAGCGTGTAGCCGGCGCTGTTGACGAGATTACCGTCGCTGTCGACCGAGAAATCGCCGGCCCGGGTGAGCACCGGCGTGCCGTCGGCGCTTTCGACGATGAAGAACCCGTCTCCGGAGATCGCGAGATCGTAGGCCGAAGTCGTATAGGAGATATCGCCCTGCTGTGAAATCGCCTGGCGCACGGATGTCTGCACGCCACCGGAATTGTAATTGCCCGAGGAAGAGGGCAGGACCAGCGACGAAAAGGAGGTGGAAACGGCCTTGTAGCCGACGGTGTTGGCATTGGCGATATTGTCGGAAACCGTGCTCAGCCGGTTTGCCTGCGCGCTCATGCCGGAGACGGCGGTTTTCATACTTCCAAAAATGCTCATGGCTCGATCCTTAAAGGTTTGGGAACATGCCATGTGACGACAGGCTTCCAGGCCCGGATTTTGGGCGCAAGACATCGTCAGGCGCCGGGCATAAGCCGGCTCCGGTCGATGATCTGATTGTCTGGACTGACCCCGTGATGGCTCTCGTCGCGTCGGTTCATCCGAGCGTGTGACATCGTGCGCCTGATACCGCGCACCATTCGCATAATAAGAAGCGGCCCGGCCGAAGGCTCTGCCGGCTCAACCGCCGGGCCGCTTCAGGCCGTCGCCATTGCAGTCCTCCAGAAACCGTAACGGCGACGATGTCTTGCCGGCGTCAGGCCGCGGACTGTGTGGACAATGAACCGGTGCCCGAGGTGTCGAGCAGATCGAAGAGTTGGCTTGCCTGGCTTTCGGTGACATCGTCAGGCTTGCCGGCCATGAATTCGTCGAGGCTCACCACCTCATCTCCATTCGTATCGAGATCGGAAAGCAGAGAGGCGAACTGGTCTTCGTCCTCGGGCGGCGGCGGTCCCTGGGGACATTCCGACTGCTGGGCGGACATGGCCTCGGTCAGCGCATCGACCGACAGCGAACCTGCGCCCTCACTGTCAAAGCTGTCGAACAGCGTTCCTGCCTGATCTTCGCTGACATCGGACGGACGGCCTGCGACGAATTCGGCCTTGCTGACGAGTCCGTCGCCATCAGTATCGAGATCGGAGAGCATGGACGCCAGCTGATCATCGCCGCCCGGCGGCGGCGGGGGCGGGCCATCGGGACGTTCCGACCGCTGGGCGGACATCGCCTCGGCGAGTGCATCGACCGACAGCGAACCGGCGCCTTGGCTGTCAAAGCTGTCGAACAGCGTTCCTGCCTGATCCTCGCTGACATCGGACGGCCGGGCCGCGACGAACTCGGCCTTGCTCACATAGCCGTCGCCGTCGGTATCCAGATCAGCAACATCCATGCCTGCGCCGCCGTCCCCTTCGCCGGCGGAGCCGGACTGGTCGAAACGGTTCATTGCCAGCGTCATCAGCTGGGCCATCAGTTTGTCGGCGCTGCTGGACGTGTCTTCGTCGAGCTGCCCCCTTGCGGTTGATTTTTTCGCTGAAACCGTACTACAGGATAGGATATCCTGGGATGCGGATGTCGAGCTCTTGCCATACGAATAGGAAGAGACTGACATGGCGGCCGAAATGGTCGTCATAAGCGCTCCATCGCTTGAGGGGTGGGGATGCAACGCATTACAGAACTGATTAGTTCTCTAAATCGAAATTACTAATGCCACAACCGAAAAAATCATCCCTCAGAAATAACAGGCTGCTTCTCGCGATCGCTGGCATGCGCGTCGGCAAAGCGGTCTGATCGTCATGGATATCGTCGACGAGCCCGCAGATGAGCCGCGCAAAAGAGGCCGGCCTAAAGTCTCCAGCGATGAAGACAAGCGGACGCATATCGTCGAGGTCGCCCGCCGCGTTTTCGTAACATATGGCTATGCCGGAAGCACGACCGCAGTCGTCGCCTCGGAGGCGGGTGTTTCCAAGCAGACGCTCTACAAGCTGTTTCAGAGCAAGGAAGAGTTGTTTGCCGCCGTCGTCGGCGCGCATCGGCGGCTGATGCTCGACTTGCCGCGGCCTGCCGAAGATATTCCGATCGCGGAAAGTCTCGAGCGTATCTTCATGATCGACATGGACGAGGATACGGATGCGGAACGCGCCGGTTTCCTGCAGCTCGTCTTTCGCGAAGCCGCGCAGTTTCCCGAGCTTATCGACATTCTCCAGCGCGAAGGCATACTCGCCAGCCGGCAGCATCTCGCCGACTGGCTGAACGATCGCCGGGCGGAAGGCAGGCTGTCGCTGGATGATCCGGAGAGCGGCGCCCGCATGCTGATGGATATGATCTTTGGCGGCATGGGCCCGCCGGAAGGCCGCGTGCAAGCTTGGCCCGCCCGGGCTCTGATGCTGGCCCATCTTCACCGCTGCATCGCGATCTTCGCCGCCGGCGTCGGCGCCGCTTGAACTGGTGGTGGAGATCCCTCCATTTCAAGCTTCCAATTCCCGATTGTATGATTTATAGAACTATAGAGTTCCATTAAGTCGATTCGGCCACATGTACGTGGCTGTGCCTCGCCATGACCGGCGACGATATCCCAGCAAAGATCAGAAGTTCGCCCGTGGTTGCCGGCTGGCTTTCGCGCGGTACCGCCGTGCCTATTGGAAGGGACAGACGTTGGTTTCAACCTATGTAAGCTACCTCGCGGTCGCGCGGAATCTCAACGCCAGTCTCTCCAGCGTGGCGTCCCAGGCAACGGTTGCCCGCGACAGCGCCTATTACAAGGAAAACATCGACAAGGTCACCACCGTCGACGAATTCATGAGCGATTACAAGCTCTACTCCTACGCCATGAAGGCCTACGGCCTAGAAGACATGACCTATGCCAAGGCCTTCATGAAGAAGGTGCTGGAGAGCGACCTCAGCGATTCATCGAGTTTTGCCAACAGCTTGAGCGACGGTCGTTATGCCGAATTCGCCGCTGCCTTCAAATTCTCCGGCGAGACGAAGACGGCGCAATCGGATGCGCAGCGGGACAGCCTGCTCGACGCTTACGAAGAGTCCTTCGATACCGAGGCCGAGAACATCGAGGACGAGACCCATTATTTCGAGGAGAATATCTCCTCGATGACATCGGTCGACGATTTGCTGTCGAGTTCGCGGCTGAAGAATTATGTGCTGACGGCTTTCGGCCTCAGCACCGAATACACCTCGACCAGCTTTCTGAAGAATGTTCTGACGAGCGATCTCGACGACTCCGAGAGTTTCGTCAACCAGCTCGACGACGATGTCTATGTCAGCCTGGCAAAGGCTTTCAATTTCAGCGAGGACGGTTCGGTCGACGGCGAGGTGATGTCGGAAGACCAGCTGTCGCTGGTGACAAGCGCTTATGCCGTGGCCTCATCGACGATTGCTTCCACGGAGACGGGGGAGGCTTATGATAGCTATTTCGCTGCACAGATCGGAAACATCACCTCCGTCGATCAATTAATGGGCGACGACAAGCTGGTGTCCTATCTCAGAACGGCCTACGGTCTTTCCGACACCGAAACAGACAACTTCATCTCCGCGGCCCTGAAAAGCGCCGACACCGCCGACGCGATCGGCTTGTCCGACCTGCACGACGCCTTCAATTTCGATGAGGATGGCGCGCTTGCCGACGGCGACACGGCCCAGACGTCGGAACAGACGGACGCGACCACGGCGGCCTTCGATGAAAACTACCGGGTGCTGATCGCCAATACCGACACGGAAGATGCGGTTGACAACTATACGACGCGCATTGCCAGCGTCACCTCGATCGACGATTTCCTGGTGTCGAACGGCGATGATGACGATGACGACAACGACGATCTCCCTGAATTATGGGAGATGGCGCTGCGGGCATTTGGCATAAACTCCGGCGAGGTCTCGAAAAGCGAGGTCCGGAAGATCCTCGAAAGTGACCCCAGCGATCCGAAGAGCTATGTCAACAGCCTGAAGGACGATCGGTTCGAGGCGTTTCGCAATGCCTTCAATTTCGACAGCGAAGGCGATGTGACCGTCCCGCTGCAGGCGATGTCGGAATCCGTCGTCGACGACTATGCCGCCTATTACAAGCAGAACAAGATCCGCTATCTCGAAGGCGACGAGCTGACCGAGGCGACCGACGCCGCGGACGAGGAGATCGAGTATTTCCGCGATCAGATGGCGACGATCACCTCTGCCAGCGAGTTTCTCGCTGACGACCGGCTGGTTGCCTTTGCGCTTGAGGCGAAGGGCTTGGATCCGGAGGACGTCACGTCGGACGACCTTGAGAAGATGTTTTCCTCCGATCTCGACGACGAAGACAGCTACGTCAACAAGCTCGAAGACAGCCGCTTCGCCGAACTGGTCGGCTCATTCAATTTTGACCGGGACGGCAATATCTCGGCTGATCCTACTGGGACGGTGCAGCAGCGCGGCGACGTCCTAGAGACGGTCGACGCCTATGTCAGGCTGACGCTCGAGGATGATCAGGGCGACAGCAACACTGGCGTGCGCCTTGCACTCTATTTCGAACGCAAGGCGCCGGAGATCTCGAGTGCCTATGACATTTTGGGCGACAGCGCACTGTTCGAATTTTTCACGACGAGCTTCAACCTGTCCAGCTATGTCTCGAATATGGACGTCGACAAGCAGGCCGAGATGATCGAGAATTTCATCGACATCAAGGACCTCGCCGATCCGGACAAGGTCGACGACCTGATCAAGCGGTTTACCGCCATGTACGATATGGCCAACGGTACCGGCGGCACGTCGACAGCGCTTTCCATCCTGACCGGCTCGGCGACGATCAGCGCCGATACGCTGCTTGCGATGGCGCAATTGAAAAGCGGCTGAGAAAGTCACTGCTCCGGCGGGTAACGCCTCTTCGAAAGAGACCGCGTGCCTAAACCCATCAAGGGGTCAGTGAATATTCGCGCTGCACGTCGAACTGGCGGCGATGGCACCTATTGCGGGGCCTGAAAGGCTTCCGCTTCCACATACCCTGCCGCCCGATGTAGGGCGCCGCTGGCGAGGGTTACCGAAAACCGCAAAATGCTGCGCTGCCGAAAAAACTGTCATGCCCACCGCTGCGCATTTTTTTGGCATGCCCCATTGACAATTCACCGCCGATGGCACTTGATGCGTTATTCCAGTAAAACAGACATGCGTCCATTATATTGGAATACAGGAACCATCCATAAGGGGAACGCCATGACCATTTCCTTTCGCACCTGCGCGATGTCGCTGGCCGCCGCCGCGCTCATGTCCACGCCTGCACTGGCTGACGGCAGCAAGCTCGACGAAGTGCTGGCCCGCGGCCATCTCGTGCTCGGCACGGGCAGCACCAATGCGCCCTGGCACTTCAAGAGCGCGGACGACAAGCTTCAGGGCTTCGATGTCGACATGGGCCATATCGTCGCCAAAGCTCTGTTCGGCGATCCGGACAAGATCGAATTTGTCAACCAGTCGTCGGACGCCCGCATTCCGAACATCACCACCGATAAGGTGGATATCACCTGCCAGTTCATGACCGTTACGGGCGAACGCGCCCAGCAGGTCGCCTTCACCATTCCCTATTATCGTGAGGGCGTCGGCCTGATGCTCAAGGCGGATGGAAAATATGCCGATTATGCCGCGCTGAAGGCTGCCGGCTCCTCGGTCACCATCTCGGTTCTCCAGAACGTCTATGCCGAAGCTATGGTGCACGCCGCATTGCCGGAGGCGACCGTCGATCAGTACGAATCCGTCGACCTGATCTATCAGGCGCTGGAGTCGGGGCGCGCCGATGCCGCCGCCACGGACCAGTCGTCGCTCGCCTGGTACATGACGCAGAACCCGGGCCGCTACAAGGACGCCGGCTACGGCTGGAACCCACAGACCTATGCCTGCGCCGTCAAGCGCGGTGATCAGGACTGGCTGAACTTCGTCAACACCGCTCTTCACGAAGCGATGACCGGTGTCGAGTTCGATTTCTATGCCAAATCCTTCAAGACCTGGTTCGGCAAGGATCTGGCGCCACCGCAGATCGGCTTCCCCGTCGAATACAAGTGACCGCGATGCGGGGCGGGAACTTGCTCCCCGCTCCGCTGGAATAGGATGATCCTGGTCCAGGTCGGGCTAAGATCTGAGTCCACTTCTGACTCGAATGGTTGGAGCATGACGTCTTCCGGGCCGCTCGTAGATTCGGCGGCATGCTCCGGTCTGAAAGGACCCGTATGGGTTACACACTGAATTTCGCTGCCGTCTGGCGCAATTTCGACTTTCTCTTAAGCGGACTTGCCCTCAGCCTTGGCCTTGCCGTGATCTCAATCCTGATCGGGGCCGCAATCGGTCTTGTCGTGGCTTTCGCGCTGACGTCGAAGAGCCGCTTCGCGCTCGTGCCGGCGCGCGTCTATGTCACTGTCATTCGCAACCTGCCGATTCTCGTCCTGGTGCTTTTCGCCTTTTTCGCGCTGCCGCAGATGGGCTTGCGCCTCGACAAGATGAAAAGCTTCGTGCTGGTTCTTTCGCTCTATTCCGGCGCCTATCTCGCCGAGGTGTTCCGCGCCGGACTGCTGTCGATTCCAAGAGGATTGACGGAAGCCGGCCTCGCCATCGGCCTGACGGCAATGCAGATCCGCAGCTCGATCATCGCACCGCTGATGCTGCGCAACGTGCTGCCATCGCTCTCCTCGACGATCATCTCGCTCTTCAAGGACACCTCGCTCGCCGCCGCCATCGCCGTGCCCGAGCTGACCTTTGCCGCCCGCAAGATCAATGTCGAGAGCTTCCGCGTCATCGAAACATGGATGGTTACATCAGCCCTCTATGTCGCGACCTGTTTCCTCATCGCCGCCTTGATGCGCCTCGTCGAGCGCCGTCTGGCCCTGCCGAGATAGACCCGATGTCTCACACTTTTCTCGAACAGCTCTGGATCGCCCGCTACGTGATCATGAACGGCATTGCGATGACGGTGTCAATTTCGCTGCTGGCCATTCTCGCTGGCTCCGTCCTCGGCGTTTTCGTCGGTCTGGCGCTCGTCTATGGCGGCATCGTCTTGCGCCTGATCGTGCGGGCCTATACCGATATCATCCGCGGCACGCCGGTGCTCGTGCTGGTGCTGGCAAGCTATTACGTATCCGCCGCGGTCGGTCTCGATCTCGGACCGTTCTCCGCCGGCGTGCTCGCGCTTGCCGTCTTCTGCTCGTCGCATGTCGGCGAAATCGTGCGCGGAGCGCTTCAGGCGATCCCGAAGGGCCAGACCGAAGCCGCCAAGGCGATCGGCCTGACCTTTGCCCAGACCTTCACCTCGGTGCTGTGGCCGCAGGCCATGCGCCAATGTCTGCCGGCATGGGTGAATACGGCGGCCGAAATGGTGAAGGCGTCGACGCTGCTCTCCGTCATCGGCGTCGCGGAGCTTCTCCTGCGCACGCAGGAGATCATTTCCCGCAATTTCATGAGCCTCCAGTTCTATTTTCTGGCCGGCGGTCTCTATTTCATCGTCAACTACGGCATCGAGCACTTCGGCAAATATGTCGAGCGCAAGACCGCACTGCCGTCCTGAGGAGCCTTCCGATGGCCAAGACCATTCTCGACATCAAAGGTCTGCGCAAGACTTACGGTATCCACGAAGTTCTCAAGGGGGTCGATTGCGCCGTTCAGGAAGGCGAGGTCATCTCCATCATCGGCTCCTCCGGCTCCGGCAAGACCACCTTGCTGCGCTGCGTCAACATGCTCGAGGAATTCCAGGGCGGCACGATCAGCCTCGACGGCGAGGAGATCGGCTATCACGTCGACGGCGCGACGCGGCGGCGCAAGAGCGAGAAGGAGATTGCGCGCCAGCGCGCCCTAACCGGCATGGCTTTTCAGCAGTTCAATCTCTTCCCGCATATGAGTGCCGCCGAAAACGTCATGCTCGGCCTCGTCAAGGTGAAGAAGATGACGAAGCCGGATGCCCGCATCATTGCCGAAAAATGGCTCGACCGCGTCGGCCTTGCCGCCCGCGCCAACCATTATCCCGGACAGCTCTCCGGCGGCCAGCAGCAGCGCGTCGCAATTGCCCGCGCCATCGCCATGTCGCCGCGATTGATGCTGTTCGACGAGGTGACCTCCGCGCTCGACCCGGAACTGGTGGGCGAAGTGCTGCAGGTCATCAAGGGGCTTGCTGCCGACGGCATGACCATGCTGCTCGTCACTCATGAGATGCGTTTCGCCTACGAGGTTTCGTCCCGCGTGATCTTCATGAACCAGGGGGTCATCTGCGAGGAGGGCGATCCGAAGGAAATGTTCGTGCGTCCGAAGACCGAACGGTTGGCGGAATTTCTCAAGACCTCGAGCTTCAACTAGAAAGGCGATGGCGGGCTCGCCCCCGTCAGATCGCCGGCGTCGCCTCAAGTCGGGCGGGGTCTTGAGCGGCGGCATCGGCTACAGGGCCAATGTCGGGGGAGGGGGAGCGGCTGCACAATTTACGTTCAGTCTGCATTCCCGGCAGGCAAACTTTCCACCAAAAATCCGGGACGGTTTGAAAAGTCTGAGCGCGGGGTTTTTGGCACGGGCTTTGCTTCCTGTCTTGTATGCAAGAGAGCCAGACATCCGAGACCACGCAGAAATCCATTGAGGCAACGATCGTCTCCGGGATCCTTTCTGCCAAGATTCGGCCGGGCACGCGTCTTGGCGAAAATCAGCTGGCGGCGCTCTTCGGTGTGTCCCGAACCCGCGTCCGTGAAGCAATGATGCGTCTGGAGACACGCGGCATCGTGCATGTCAGCCCCCGGCGCGGCTGGTTCGTCGTCGAGCCCTCCGCTGAGGATGCGATCGCCGTCTATGAGGCAAGGCGTGTCGTCGAGGCCGGATTGCTGCGCAGCATGGCCGTGCTGACAGAGGAGGGACGCAAGGCTCTCGACGCCCATCTGAATGAGGAGAGGAATGCCATGGCGGCGGGCGACCGCCAGCGGCTGACTTATTTGATGGGCGATTTCCATATCCGCATCGCGGAAGTGAGCGGGAACACGATCATCGTCGACATCATGCGCGACCTGACCGCGAGGACGATCCTCATTTCGATGCTCTATCAATCCGAATTTCATGCGGCCCAGTCCCATGAGGGGCACTGCCGTATTTTCGAGGCCATGCAGGCAGGTGATTTCGTCAGAGCTGCAGAGCTCTCCGTCGAACATCTTGACGAAGTGGAATTGGGCCTCGACCTGACGGCGCGGCCGGATCCTCTTTCGGATCTGCGCAAGTCCTTGTCGCTTCCGCCCAGGACCGCGTCCTCCACCTTCCAGCCGTCAGATCCAAAAATCACAACATCAAAGGAGCAATGAACACATGCTGACAAGACGGATCTTCTTCGCAATCGCGGCTCTCGCGGCGACCTTCGGCTTCAACTCGCCGTCTCATGCCGATGCTCTCGCCAATATTACGGCGCGCGGCACGCTGCGTGTCGCAGTCCCGCAGGATTTCCCGCCTTTCGGCAGCGTCGGCACCGATATGGCGCCGATGGGCTACGATATCGATATGGCCAATCTCATTGCTGAAAAGCTGGGCGTCAAAGCCGAACTCGTGCCGGTCACGAGCGCCAACCGCGTCCCCTATCTGCAGACCAACAAGGTCGACCTCGTCATATCCAGCCTCGGCAAGAATCCGGAGCGCGAAAAGGTGATCGATTTCTCGGTCGCCTACGCGCCCTTCTTCAACGGCGTGTTCGGTCCGGCCGATCTTTCGGTCGCCAAGGCGGAAGATCTCGCGGGCAAGAGCATCGGCGTCACGCGCGGCGCCGTGGAGGATCTCGAACTGACGAAGATCGCGCCGGCCGATGCGACGATCAAGCGTTACGAGGACAATAACGGCACCATCTCGGCCTTCCTGTCCGGCCAGGTCGACATCATTGCCACCGGCAACGTCGTGGCGGCCGCGATCCTCGCCAAAAATCCTCCCAAGCGCCCTGAGCTGAAGTTCCTGATCAAAAACTCGCCCTGCTACATCGGCCTCAACAAGGAACAGTCAGCGCTTCTGGAGAAGGTGAACGGCATTGTCACAGCTGCCAAAGCCGATGGCAGCTTGAACGCCATATCGCAGAAGTGGCTCGGCGCCGATCTGCCGTCCGATCTGTAAGGAAACCGGGTCTCGCGCATGTCTCCTGCGGCCGCGGGATGACATGCGCTCCGTCACCGCAAGAGGGGACATTCCTTGAGCTACCATTTCGAATTCGGCTGGCTGCTTGAATATTATCCCGAAATCATCAAGGGCGTGCTGATCACCCTGGAGCTTATCGCGATCGGCGGTGTGCTCGGTATTTCGCTCGGCATCCTCTGCGCCTGGGTGCGGGCGCTCGGCTCGGTCTGGCTGAAGCCGGTCGTTGCGGCCTATGTGGAACTGATCCGCAACACCCCGTTCCTGATCCAGCTTTTCTTCATCTTTTTCGGTCTGCCGTCGCTCGGCCTCCACCTTTCCGAATTGACAGCCGCCAACCTTGCCATGGTCGTCAACCTCGGCGCCTATAGCTGCGAGATTATCCGCGCCGGCATCCAGGCAACGCCGAAAGGCCAGTTCGAGGCAGGCGAGAGCCTCGCCATGACTCGCTTCGAGACTTTCCGCCATGTCGTGCTCGTGCCTTCGCTGCAGCGCATCTGGCCGGCGCTGTCGTCGCAAGTGGTCATCGTCATGCTCGGCTCGGCGGTCGTATCGCAGATCGCCGCCGAGGATCTGACCTTCGCCGCGAATTTCATCCAATCGCGAACCTTCCGAGCCTTCGAGGCCTACATCGTCTCGACATCAATCTATCTCGCGCTGGCGATCCTGCTCCGGCAGGTTCTGGGCTTGATCGGCTGGTTCATCTTCCCGAGGAGAGCAGCACGATGATCACGTTCACGCTCTGGGACATCCTGCGCAACCTGCTGCTCGCCACCCGCTGGACGATCCTTCTTTCGCTCGTCTCGTTCGTCGGCGGCAGTCTGGTCGGCCTGGGCCTGCTGTTCCTGCGCATCAGCAGGCGCAAGACCGGCCGGGCATTTGCGAAATATTATATCGAGCTCTTCCAGGGTACGCCGCTGCTGATGCAGCTCTTCATCGCCTTTTTCGGTCTCGGCCTCTTCGGAATAGACGTGCCGGCCTGGCTTGCTGCGGGATTGGCGCTGATCCTATGGAGCGCCGCCTTTCTCACCGAGATCTGGCGAGGCTGCGTCGAAGCGGTTGCGAAGGGGCAATGGGAAGCCTCCGCCAGCCTCGGCATGCGCCGTCTGCAGCAGATGCGCTACGTCATCCTTCCACAGGCGCTGAGGATCGCCATACCGCCGACCGTCGGTTTCTCCGTTCAGGTCGTCAAGGGCACGGCGCTGACCTCGATCATCGGCTTCGTCGAGTTGTCGAAAGCCGGCACCGTGGTCACCAACGCCACCTTCCAGCCCTTCACCGTTTATGGGCTCGTGGCGCTCATCTATTTCGCCCTTTGCTGGCCCTTGTCGAAAAGCAGCCAGATCCTGGAGAGGAAGCTCAATGTCGCTCATCGAAATCACTGACGTCCGCAAGAGCTACGGATCCAACGAGGTACTGAAAGGCATCAACCTGAATGTCGAGCCTGGCGAGGTCATCGCCATTATCGGCAAGAGCGGTTCGGGCAAATCGACCCTGCTTCGCTGCATCAATGGTCTTGAGACCATCACCAGCGGTTCCATCTCCGTGGCGGGGGCGCAACTCATCGATGACGAAGTCCATCTGAAGGCGCTGCGTCTGAAGGTCGGCATGATCTTTCAGCAATTCAATCTCTTCCCGCATCTGACTGCCGGCGGCAATGTCATGCTGTCGCAGACGGTGGTCAAAAAGACACCCAAGGCCGAAGCCGAGGCCACCGCCCGCAGGATGCTGGAACGTGTGGGGCTGGGTCACCGGTTCGACGCCTATCCGGACGAGCTCTCGGGCGGGCAACAGCAGCGCGTCGCCATCGCCCGCGCGCTCGCCATGCAGCCGAGCGCCCTTCTCTGCGATGAGATTACCTCGGCGCTCGATCCGGAACTGGTCGCCGAAGTTCTGGCTGTCGTGCGCGAACTTGCCGCCGAGGGGATGACGCTGCTGATGGTCACGCACGAGATGAAGTTCGCCCGCGACGTCTGCAGTCGCGTCGTTTTCATGCATCAGGGCCGTGTCCATGAATCAGGCCGGCCGGAGGATGTCTTCGCCAATCCGCAGACTGCCGAGCTCAGGCAGTTTCTCGGTGTCAACGTAGATTTGCCCGGCAAATCTGCAAGACTTTAGAATGCCGGACGCCCTTATCGCTCGCCACAACGAAGCGGTGCGGCCTCTATGCCGGGCATCTCTAGCCAGGATCAAAGGCGATCGGCTCGGACGTACCAATGGATATGCCTTCGCCAATCGCCTTTGCCCTGGCGAAAACCTGCTCCGGCAGAATGCTTCAAGCTAGCCCGAAAAGCTCAATTCAGTGGCTCAGCATTTCCTCTGCGATCCGCTTCCCACTCAGGTTTGAGGGGTAGTAGGTCGGCCAGTTGGTGACCTCATTCAGTAGCGCAGCGCGGTCATTGCCCCAATATAGATGGTAGTGGTCGGCCTTCTCGGGGGCGACGATGTGGTCGCTGAACTGGATGAACTGAGGTGCCGCGTCATCACCGGCGCTTTTCCTGAAGATGAAACGAACCCCTCGATTGCCTTTCTTGTATGTGAGGATTTCGTGCCCATCCGTCTCGTAGTCTCCGGTCACGGAGTCCTTGCCGCGGAAAAAGGTGACCTTCTTTCCGTTGATGACGATCCGGTCGACGTCGGTCTTGTATCCCGTCTCGTAGTAGGCACGATATTCCCCGGCGTTCTTGTCGCCATGTTTCGCCTTGTCGGCCATCACCGGATCCAAGGTTCCGTCGACAAGATAGGGGTAGACCGACTGCCAGTCGCCTTCCCAGTCCGATAGTTCACGCGCCTTTACCTGATCGTCATCGAAATACCCATCATACACCGACCCCTTTTTATCGTGGGTATGGCTGTGGTTGTGATTGTTTCCCGAGGATGTCTCAGCGCCTGCCATTCCTGCAAAAGTCAATGTTGCGGATACAGCCAGTGCGTAGCTGAGTGTTGTCATCGCCTTGTTCATTCACTGAAACCCTTTCGATTGGCCGGCACGGCTTGTGCTAGTATGTGATGTAATAACATTACAAACACGAACTAGCGCGGTTTGATGGCAAGCGCAAGGCGGAAACCGCTGAGACGCATCACTTGGGCCACCATGCACGACGCCAAGTCAATTCAGGAGGCGCCCGTCGCCAGGCGCGGTCGGCGAGCGCGTGTTTGGACGGTCCAGTGACGGGATCACAGGCAGGAGCCGTCTTTTCCTCGTCGATCCGCTGCAGATCGCGCTCGCTCATCGCTATCAATCCCATCCGCAATCTCCACCGTCATCAAAAACGGGAAGAGAGTGACATTCTAACTTTGCAGAAACAGGACACTTTAACTTTGCGGCTACAGGCGAATCTGGCGTAAGATAGCTTATGGAACTTAGCAGAAGAGGCCTATCACGAAAACGCCGAGCTAACCCGATGCTTCTGAATCCTGCAGCCACGCCGGAATATCCTGCTTGGCGTGCAGAACCCGCCACACATCGACGTGGTCGGCCCGCTCGAGATAGAAGACCACATAGGGAAATCCCTTGATCGTCGTGCAGCGCAGATCGGGCAGACCGAGTTCATATGCGTAGCGCAGTGAACCCGATGCAGGATGCTCTGCGATCAAAGTATAGGTTGATTGCAGCGCATCGATGAAGCCTACCGCTATCTGCGCTCCCGCCATGCGCGCGTAATAGTCCACGGCATTCTCGACATCCCCGCGAGCCGAGTGGCGGGGGACGATAGGTTTCGCGGTCACTTGGAGCTTTGTTTCGTTGCGCGCTCGCGCAAGCTATCGAAATAGCTGGTATCGATGGGTTCGGTCGTCTCGGATGACGCGCCCTCGAGCAGAAGATTCCGCAACTGCTGCCGATCCTTGTCGCGACGGATCAGTTCGCGCACGTACTCGCTGCTCGTGCCATATCCTCGACCGGCGACCTGCTGGTCGACGAAGTGCTTCAGATTGTCCGGCAGCGAGATATTCATAGTGCTCATGGGACCAGGATAGCCAGCATGGCAAAATTTGGCAAGGTCTAGCCCGCTTCTCTCACAGCCGCGTTGATTTTGATTAGGGCAGTGGTGAGTTTTGGTAGTGGGAGGACGAACGATCCGAAACCTTGGTTGGCTTGCTCGGCGCGGTCTTCCGGGCGCGCTGCCGCGCCGGTCCGCCAGCGCTAACAAGATTATGTGCCGTATTGATCAGGCCGATGTGCGAGAAGGCCTGGGGAAAATTGCCGAGCAGGCGGCTCGTCGCGGCGTTATATTCCTCCGCGAGCAAGCCGAGATCGTTGCGGAGGTCGAGCAAGTGGTCGAACAACTCCCGGGCGTCATCCCCGCGGTTAGCAAGGACATAGGCGTCAGCCAACCAGAAGCTGCAGGCTAGAAATGCCCCTTCGCGGCCACCGACCCCGTCGTCGGTCTCATCGGTCGAGTAGCGCAGGACCAGCCCGGTCTGCAACAAATCCCGCTCGATCGCTGCGATCGTGCCGATGATACGCGGATCGTCGGGCGCCAGGAAACCGAGTTGCGGCATCAGTAGCAGGCTCGCATCGATTGTATCCCCTCCGTAATATTGGACAAAACTGTTCTTTCCGGCATCGAAACCGTTAGTGCAGATATCGTCGTGAATCTGCTGGCGCAGCTCACGCCATTTGGCAATCGGTCCTTCGAGCCCGTATCTCTCGACGCCGATGACGGCTCGGTCGAAAGCAACCCAGGCCATCAAGCGAGAGTGGGTAAACGAGCGCGCCGGACCACGCACTTCCCAAATTCCGCGGTCGGGAATATGCCATGCACTTTCCAAATGACGGAGCAGGACCTTTTGCAGCCGCCAAGCCTCGTCGCGCGGCTGAAGTTCGGCATCGCGTGCCGCATGGAGGGTGTCGATCAACTCGCCAAAAACGTCGATTTGCACCTGCTCAGCTGCCTTATTGCCGATCCTGACCGGAGTACTTCTCTCAAATCCTTCCAGCCACGGCACCTCGACCTCGGGCAGCCAGCGCTCGCCCCCGATCCCGTACATGATCTGGAGTTGATCCGGAGAACCGGCGACTGCGCGAAGCAGCCATTGCCGCCAGTCTTCCGCTTCCTTGCGATATCCTGAATTCAATAGCGCGTAGAGCGTCAAGGCGGAATCACGCAGCCAGCAATAACGATAGTCCCAATTGCGCGTGCCTCCGATCTTCTCGGGAAGCGAGGTCGTGGGTGCGGCGACGATGGCGCCCGTCGGCGCGTAGATCAGCATCTTGAGCGTGATGAGCGAGCGGACCACCGGCTCGCGCCAAATGTCCGGCATGTCCTCAAAACTCCCCCTCTTGACCCATTCGCGCCACCAGATTGCTGTGCGTCCCAGCACCTCGCGGCGGTCAGCGACGAAGTGCGGCTTCTCGTTCGAAGCGTGGTAGGACAATGTCAGCGGTACGCTTTCACCTTCAGTCACGCGGAAACGTGCGCAGGTCTTCATGTTGCGGCCTTCAATCGGCAAAGCAGTGTGCAGTTCAATCGCGTGAGGACCCGCGACCGCGCTCAAGCCATAATCCTTACGCCGCACCCAAGGTACTGCCTGGCCATTTTCGAACCTCAGAACAAGTTCCATATCCATTTCGACCGTGCCGGAGACACCCGTCACGATGCGGATCACGTCGAGTGTCCGATCCGTTTCGCTGATCGGCATGAAATCCGTAAGGGTAGCGGCACCGGTAGGCGTCTCGAACCGGGTTTCAAGAATTGCGGTGTCGGGAAGGTAGCGCCGGCTCGTTTTTACTCCCTTTCCGACGGGTGCGATCCGCCAACGGCCGTTGTCAGGGGTCCCGAGAACCGCTGCGAAGCAGGCAGGCGAGTCAAAGCGGGGGAGACATAGCCAATCGATTGATCCGTCCTTGCCCACAAGTGCTGCAGACAGCATATTGCCGATCAGACCGTAATCTTCGATGCGCCTGACCATGTCCTTATTCAACCACCGTGCGCAAAGGAAGGATAATCGGTCATACCGCCATCGACGAAAACCGTCGTCCCGGTAACGTAGCGGGCGGCCTCCGACGAAAGCATGATGGCCATACTTGCGACATCCTCCGGCTCGCCTATGCGCCGCAGTGGGATTTTCGTCAGCAAATCCTTGTGGCCCTCGGCATCCTGCCAGACTGCCTGATTGATCGGGGTGCGGATCGCTCCCGGAGCGATGCAAAGCACGCGCACACCATGCGGCGCCGCTTCCTGTGCCAGCGATTTGGACATCATCGAAACGCCCGCCTTGCTGGCCGTATAAGCGCTGTAGCCGGTCCAGCCGATGACCTCATGGACACTGGTGGTGTTGAGCACGACGCCGGACCTCTGCGCGACCATGCGCTTAAGCGCTTCGCGCGTACACAGGTAGGTTCCCTTGAGGTTCACATCAATGACCTTACACCAGGCTTCGACATCACCTTCCCAGCCAAGCGAATAGCTACCGTCGATTCCTGCGTTGTTAACGAGAATATCGATGCCGCCCCACGCGGCGTCGATAGCACGGAACGTCGCCTCGACTGCTGCAGCATCCCTGATGTCGGCCATCACTGGGAAGCTTGACCACCGGCGGCGGTGACCTCGTCAACGAGCTTATCGGATTGCTCAGGGTTGGTCAGATAGTTGATCGCGACCCGTGCGCCCTCCGCGGCGAATGCCTTCGACATCGCAGCACCGAGACCAGAGTTGCCTCCTGTCACGAGAACGCGCTTGTTTGCCAGCCCCAGATTCATTGTGATTTCCGGTGAAATCGATTGAACGCGCGCCGCCAAGCAGCGCAACCATTAACGCCGAAGGGAAGCGCTTGTTCCTGACAATGAGGATGCTCGCTCCCAATCGACACGGGAGCAATCGCTACGGGATCCGCCGATCAGGCACCTGGCGTCCACTGAAACGCCTCATTGCCCCGCAGTTCCCGGCCTTTACAAAAGAGTCCCTCATTTCTTGCGGGCTGACGTGCATGATACGACGAACCATTCTGCGGCAAGCGAGGTGACGATGAAGCGCGGATTGGCCTTCGCCGTCGTCCATTCGGCCTTGGCCACGACCCGCCGGCGGCGTGACCAGCTGTCCTTCGTCGACCACAGCAAGTCACGGAAGACACGGGCCGCCGCGCCGCTTGCCTAGGCCGCCAGGCGCGCTTCTTCCGGGGCGCCGGCAATCCACGTCCGGCCTCATCTATTGAACTCGATATCGCTCATCTTCCGGGAAACGCGGACGTTCCAATGCCGTAGAGCATCGCACGCCTCGGCCCGCGTGGGTGCGCCGATGCGTCCGCCGAACACCTGGCATTTGAGAGCCGCCGCCATGGATGACAGTCGCATCGTCTCTTCGATCGGCATGCCTTCCGCGATTGCCAGCGCGAAGGCGCCGTGGAAGATGTCGCCGGCTGCAAGTGTGTCGATCGCTCTCACCTTCGGCGCGGCAAGGTGACGGATGTCGCCGCTTGGATCATCGAACCACAGGGAGCCATGTTCGCCAGCAGTGACGCTGATGAAGGCATGTTCGAATTTCCGTTTCAGCAGGCCGACGGTCTCGACGAGATCCGCCGTCCCGGCAAGCCGCTCGGCCGCGGGCTGCGAAAACACGATGTGGCTGGCGGCCGGCGCCAGCATCTCGATGACCCCCTCGCCGGCAACGTCGCCGTCGAGTATGGCCGGTTTGCCGGCCTTGCCAGCTGCGATCAACACCCGCAGTGCAAGCTTCGGCCATCGGACATCGACAAGCACCGCATCGAAAGCAGACATCTCCTGCTCGGTGACCAACCTGACCGTATCGTGGAGCCTCTCGTCGTAGAAAGGCACAATCAGGCGTTCGCCCTCATCATCGATGAGGATCGTCGAGACGGCCGAGCGGGCGCCCTGCACAACCGTCATGCCGCTCGTGTCTATGCCGCTGTCGCCGAGGTCGGAAATGATCCGTTCGCCGGTGGCGTCGTCGCCGACCGCGCCCCAGAGGCTGGCATGGCCGCCAAGCCGGGCGACGGCGAATGCCGCGCTTGACGCCATGCCTTCGGCGACCTGCAGCATCTCATAGGGCAAGATCTTGCCCTGGCCCGATGGCAATGAGCGCACCCGGAACAGGGTGTCGAGCACCGCCGCGCCGATGCAAAGCACGCGGCGTGGCGGACCCGGCGGCGGGCCGAAGGCAGAGGAACTCATTAGCGGTCGCCTCACCTGCTCACTTGACGGCCCCGGCCGTCAGCCCGGCGACGATCTGTCGTTGCGCAAAGACGGTCAAGATCAGCACCGGCAAGGTGACGATCAGCGCGGCTGCCGCGAGCGGCCCCCAACTCACCTGTTCGAAGGACAGCATATTGTAGACGGCGACCGGCAGCGTGCGCGTCTCGCGGCTGGCGAGCACGATGCCGAAGACGAAGTTGTTCCAGGAGAAGATCACCGACAGGATGAAGGCGACGACGATGCCGGGCCTCGCGATCGGCAGGGCGACCAGGCGGAAAACCTGCCAGGGCGTGGCGCCGTCGATGCTCGCAGCCTCTTCCAGTTCCATCGGCGTCGTCTCGAAATAGCCGATCATGATCCACACGACGATCGGCACGGTGACGACGAGATGGATGATGATCTGCGGCATGAGCGTGCCGAGCAGATTCAGCCACTGGAACAACAGGAAGAGCGGGATCAGGAACGACAGGCCGGGCGTCATGCGCGCGATCATGATGACCATCGCAGATTTCTCCGCCTTCAGACGCGCGATTCCGTATCCGGCCGGCACGCCGATCAAAAGCGCCAGAATCGTGGCGCTGCCGGTCACCAGCAGCGAATTCCAGAGATAAAGGAAGAAATTGTTCTCCTCGAAGACCTTCACATAGTTTGACCAGGCGAAACGCTCCGGGATGAAGATCGGCGGATAGGCGCCGTTGTCGATTTCATATTTCAGCGACAGCGAGATCATCCAGAGGAAAAACAGCACGACCGGCGAGATCATCACCAGCGCGACGAACAGCAGTCCGATGCGATCGAGCGTCTTGCGCTTCATCAGCGTGCCTCCCCGTCGGACCAGTTGACGCGCTGCCGGATCATCATCAGGACGAAGGAGAGCAGCACGATGAGGATGAAGAAGACGACCGCCATGGCTGAGCCATAGCCGATATCGTAATAGGCGAAGGCGGTGTTGTAGAGATAGATGTTGATCGTTTCCGATGCCGTGCCGGGGCCGCCCTGGGTCATGGCATAGATGATGTCGAAGCTCTTCACCGCATCGATGCTGCGGATGATCACGGCGATCATCAGGAAGGGCGCGATCATCGGCAGCGTCAGATAGCGGAATTTCTGCCAGACATTGGCGCCGTCGATCTCAGCGCTTTCATAAGGTTCGCGCGGAACCGCCGCCAGGCCGCCGAGCACGATCAGCATGACGAGCGGCGTCCACTGCCAGCTTTCGACCAGGACCAGCGAGGGAATGACGCTGCGCTGATTGTAGATCCACTCCTGCGGGCCGATGCCGACGAAGGAGAGGAGATAGTTGAGCACACCGAGCTGCGGATGATACATCATCGTCCAGACGAGCGCGATGGCGACGGGGGTCGCCATCATCGGCATCACGAATATGCCTCGTATGAGGCCGCGCAGCGGGAATCGGGCATCGAAGATCAGCGCGGCGAGCGTCCCCAGAAAAAGGGGAACCAGCACGGAGAGCGCGGTATAGAGCACCGTATGCCACAGCGACTCCCAGAAGCGCATGTCGGTGGCGAGTCTGATATAATTGTCGAGCCCGGCAAAGACCTGCGACTGGCCGAGCGTCCAGCTGTTGACGCTCATCCACACCGTAAACACCCATGGAAAGACGATGACGGCTGAGATGACAATGAGCGCCGGGATGACGAAGGGCCAGTAGTTGGGAGCAAACCGATCCGGTTTGCTCCTTCCTTTCGACGCCTTGGCCATAGCGGCCGTTTCGATGCCTGCCGAGGCCATTATCCCTCGCTTTTCGCCAGGACGGGTTCGAACTGTGCCGTCGCCGTCTTCAGTTCGGTTTCAGGATCGGCGCCGCCGATCATGTTGGTGAGACCGACGCCATAGATGTCGCGGAACTCGGTGACCGGAATGATGACCGGCAGGGCGAGTTGCGAGATCTTGCCGGAGCCGGCAACTGCATCCAGCCATGTGCCTGGCATCTTGACGCCTTCGCGGACCTTGGCGTCCTCAAGGACGGACTGGCGGAACGGAACGCCGGCGCCGGCCTGCAGCAGGCGTGCGCCCATGTCGTGCGAAATCGCCCATTGGCAAAACAGGTAGGCGGCTTCCTTCTTCTGGCTTGCCGCGACGACGCCGAGGCCGTCGCCGAAGGTGCCCGCGGCCTGCGCCTTCGGTCCTTTCGGCATGACGCCGTAACCGACCTGGCCGACGACGCGCGACTTTTCCGGATTTTCGATCGGCGGGGCGAAGCCGACGCCATCCAGCCACATGCCGATCTTGCCCTGCAGGAAGGCCGACTGCGCCTCGGCCCAGTTGAAGCCGGAAACGCCGGGAGGAGCGGTCTTGGTCATCAGCCTCTGATAAAGTTTGGCCGCGTCGATCGCTTCCTGCGATGTCGTGCGCAGCTTGCCGTCCGGGCCGAGCGGGCTCGAGCCGTAGCCAAGCAGCAACGTCGTCCAGACCGGCGTGTTGGCGTTCTTCAGGCCGCGGGCGACGAAACCGTAGGTATTGGTCGAGGGATCGGTCAGCGCCTCTGCAGCACTTGCGAGTTCTTCGAAGCTGGTGGGGTAGGCAAGCCCCTTCTTCTCGAATAGCGCCTTGTTCCAGTAGATGATCCAGTAATCGACCGAGAAAGGCAGCGAACGGAGAACGCCGTCGGCATCCTTGGCGAAAGCGAGGCCTGCTTCGGCGAAATCGCTTTCCACCAAGGAGGGATCGGTCAGCGAAGCGTCCTTGAGGAAGCCGCTGATATCGGCAAGCCAGCCGCCTTTCTCGAACTGCCGCTTCTGGACGTGGTAGCTCAGGTGCACGACGTCGAAGCTCGGTTTTCCGGAGCTCAGCTCGATCGTCGTCTTCTGGCGCTGCTGCTGTTCGGGTGTTGCCTCGGCATTGACCTTGATGCCGGTGAGTTCCTCGAACTCGGACAGGTACTTGGTCAGGATTTCGCTGCGCGGGCTCTTGACCAGATTGACCTCAAGCGTGGTGCCGGCAAAGCGCTTCCAGTCGACCGCGGCGGCGGCCGGCCGCATGCCGAGCATGCTGCTGGCCCCAAGAGCAGCCGTGCCGGCCAGAAAGCCGCGCCTCGTCGGGTTGAAGAATGATGACATGTAATCCTCCTCCTTTTGCCGGTGATCTCCTCATCTCCGGTTGTTCATTCTCGATCATATCCTCAGCGCACGATCCCTTGCACCGTTGATGTGTGCGACAAGGCTGTTGACGGCGTCCTCCGCCGAACGGCGTTCAATCGCCTCGAGCACCTTCAGGTGCTCGCCCATCACAGGCCCGACGTGACCGTCGATGCGAAAGCGGTCCTGGCTGATCAGGCGCATCTTGATCGAGTTCACGCGGTAGGCGTTCGAAATGATAGTATTGCCAAGGGCGTCGATAAAGGCATCATGCATGCCCCAGTCGACAGCCTGCGCGCGCAGCTCCAACTCGTGCGATCCGTCGCCGCTGCGGATGGCGTCGGCGATATCCCGGTGCTGTTTCACGAGCTTTGCGATCGTTTCGTCCGACGCGGACCGGGTGAAGAGGGCCACGGCTTCCTTCTCCAGGAACACGCGCAGCTGGAAGGCCTCGCGGATGAGGTTGAGATCGATATGAGCGATCTGCAACCCCCGCTGCGGCACGGTCTTGATCAGCCCTTCGGCTTCAAGCCTGGGGATGAGTTCGCGGATGGCACCGAGCGGCAGTCCCGTCAGCTCCACGAGGCGGCGCTGAGACACGAACTGGCCGGGACGCACGTCACGTGCAAGGAGGTGGCGCGTGAAGCTCGCATACGCCTTTTCCCGCAGTGTCGGCTGCTCCTCCGTTCCGTCCATCGCCTTCTCCAGAAACATGCCCGACCTATGCGGCTTTCGAGCGGAAAAGATTATCGAATGCCAGAGCGAGCTGCGCCCGCGCTTCGCCGGATACCGAAGTAAGCGGCGGACGGACCGCGATCCATGTCTCCTCCGACGTCGTGCGCGCGACCATCGCCTTCACGGCCGGAACGACAGGATGTTTCAGCAATTCGAGAACGAAATCGGCAACGCGGTTATCGTCCCTGCCCTCCTCGGCCATCGGCCTGAGTTCGCGGGGCACGAAATTCGCCATGCCCGAGATCGCGCCCTGACCGCCGAGCCGCACGGCCCTTGCGAGGTGCCGCTCGTCGCCGACCAGGATGATGAGATCACTATGCGCTTCGAGAAGCGCTTCGGTGTAGGGCCAGTCGCCGGAGGAATCCTTGACGCCTGTGACGATATGCGGAAAGGCGGTCCGCAGCCGGCCGATCAGCGACACGCTCAGCGGCACCATGGTGACCGACGGAAGATTATAGACGATAATGTCGCGTGCTTTGTCCCCTAACAGGGCGAATACGGCGGAAAACCACTGAAAGACGCCGTCGTCACTGACGTTTTTGAAATAGGACGGCGGGGCAAGAAGGATGTTGCGGGCGCCCCTGGACAGAGCCTGACCGGCCTGCATCGCCGCATCCTCTGCGGCATCGACCAGCACGCCGACGATAATGTTGCCAGGCGCAATACCGGCATCGAGAAACGCGGCCAGCACGCGTTCCCGTTCGCCATTCCCGATGGAGGAACCCTCGCCCGTCGTCCCGAACAGCGTCACGCTGGAGCATCCGGCCGCAAGACTGCGCCGCGCCTGCGCGATCATCGCCTCGATCGCAATATTGCCATCGCCGTCGAACGGCGTGGCGAGAGCGACGGAAAGCCCGAATCTTGATGTCAACTTCATTCCTCCCAGCTAACGGGTCAGATGTAGCAGGCTGACATGTTAGTTGTAAAGGGGTGACGTTCGGTCGCGTCTTTTAGCAGATTCTTCTCGACGACCGAGGTTTCCAAACGTTCCGCGGCCGGCCCGATTTACGAGACTACTCCTTCACCGCGCCCGTCATCGAGGAGACGTAGTAGTCGACGAAGAAGGAATACAGGATCACGACAGGCAGCGAGCCGAACAGCGCGCCCGCCATCAGCGATCCCCATTCGAAGACGTCGCCGCGGACCAGTTCCGTGAGGACGCCGACCGGAATGGTCTTGTTCTCCGAGGACTGGATGAAGGTCAGCGCATAGATGAATTCGTTCCATGAGAGCGTGAAGGCGAAGATGCCGGCGGAGATCAGGCCCGGCACCGCAAGCGGCAGGATGATCTTGACCAGGATCTGCCAGCGGTTGGCGCCGTCCACCAGCGCGCTTTCCTCGAGCTCGAACGGGATCGAGCGGAAATAGCCCATCAGCAGCCAGGTGCAAAACGGGATGAGGAACGTGGGATAGGTGAAGATCAGCGCCAGGCGCGAGTCGTAGATCCCGAGCTTGAAGACGATGAAGGCGAGCGGGATGAAGAGGATCGACGGCGGAATGAGATAGGCGAGGAAGATGACGAGGCCGATCTGCCGCGAGCCGGTGAAGCGGATGCGCTCGATCGCATAAGCGCCGAACACCGAGGCCGCCAGCGACAGCGCCGTCGACCCAACGGCCACCAGCATCGTGTTCCACAGCCAGCCGGGATAGGACGTCTCGAGGAACAGGTATTTGATGTGGTCGAGCGTCGGCCCGACCACCCAGAAGGGGCTGTAATTGTTGTAGTCGGTCAACTGTTCGTTCGGCTTCACGGCGGTGATCGCCATCCAGTAAAAGGGAAAAAGCAGAACGAAGACGAAGACCGCCATCGGCAGGTAGAGCATCACTACGCGCCGCGGCAGGCGGTTCAGATAGCTCATGCCCTCGGCATTGTCGGTCAGGACCTCATCGGCCGTTTTGAGATTGGTCGACATTTTTTCCCCCTTAGAGCAATTCCAGCAAAAGTGCGTAGCGGTTTTGCGTCCGGAATGCGTAAAAACAAAGAGATAGAGTATTTCCGTGGAAATACACTAGTCCTGGCCGCCCTGCTGCCATTTGCGGCGTTGCAGGCCGAAGAAGCTGAACATGATGGCACCGAGCAGGAAGGGTATCATGGCGACCGCGATGGCCGCCCCCTCACCGAGCTGGCCGCCCGGAATGCCGCGCTGGAAGGAGAGTGTGGCCATCAGATGCGTGGCGTTGACCGGTCCGCCCTTGGTCAGCACGTAGATCAGCTGGAAATCCGTGAAGGTGAAGAGCACCGAGAAGGTCATGACGACCGCGATGATCGGCGTCAGCATCGGCAGCGTCACATAGCGGAAGCGCTGCCAGCTCGTCGCGCCGTCGAGCGAGGCCGCCTCCTGCAGCGAAGCCGGAATGGTCTGCAGGCCGGCAAGCAGCGAGATCGCCACGAAGGGGATGCCGCGCCAGACATTGGCGACGATGACCGATATCCGCGCATTTGTGGGATCACCGAGGAAGTTGATTGGCGCGCTGATCAGCCCGAGCTTCATCAGCGACCAGGAGATGATCGAGAACTGGGAATCGTAAATCCACCAGAAGGCCAGCGCCGAAAGCACCGTCGGCACCACCCAGGGCAACAGCACGATCGCCCGAAAGAAGGATTTGAATGGAAGGTGCTGGTTCAGGAGCAGTGCCAGCCAGAGGCCGAGCGCGAATTTCAGAGCCGAGGCGATGACCGTGTAAAGGATGGTGTTGAAGACCGACAGCCAGAAAACGGCGTCATCGGCCAGGAACTCATAGTTCTCCAGGCCGATGAAGATGCCATCCCGGCCGATCCGCGTGTCGGTAAAGCCAAGCCAGACGCCGAGCCCCAGGGGATAGGTGAGGAAGCAGACAAGGAACACGGCGGCCGGCAGCATGAACAGGAAGCCGAGCACATTGTTGTTCTGCATCAGCGAGGGGCCGCGCGTATCCCCGGATTTCAAGGTCGACATTGCTTGTCTCCAGATTGAATTCAGTCCTGACGCATGTCGCCCGGAAGTGTGCAGCGGTTCCGGGACTACGACATGCATAAAAACAAGGAACTAAAGCGCGGCGCATGGATCAAATCTGATGTGACGCGCTTTAGAGGCCTGCGGCATGCCGGATATCGGGCATGCTGCACGTCCCGGCTCCGGATCAGACGCGGTAGTAGCGGTTTGCCCGGCGTTCGGCTTCCTTCATCGCGTCCTCGGGCGACTTCTGGCCGGTGACGGCGGCGGCATACATGTCGACCAGCACGTAGTCGGCCATGGTTGCCGCCGAGGCGTAGCCGAGCGGACCGGCATAGCCGTTCGGGCGCAGCTTTTCCGAGGCGCGCGCATAGGGCGCGTGAACCGGATCGGCGGTCCAGACCGGGTTCTTGGCGAAGGCCTTGAGTGGCTGGCAGCAATAGGCGCTGGAGCCCTGGATCCAGGCATTCATCTGATCAGCTTCCATCATGAACTTGATGTAGGCCTTGGCCGCTTCCGGATATTTGCTGTGCTTGAAGAGCAGCAGAGAGCTCGTCTGGAAAAGCTCGACGCTCTTGCCGACCGGTCCGATCGGGAAGTTCGTCGTGCGAATGTCCTTTGCGATCTCGGCGAGCTTCGGATCGTTCTTGGCCGTGTAATAGACCGAGACGCCGTTGGCGATCAGCGATACCTGGCCGGCGAGGAAGGCGCGGTTGTTGTTGACATCCAGCCAGCTTTCCGTGCCCGGAATGAAGGTCGCGTAGAGTTCCTTGGCATAGTTGATCGAGGCGAGCGTTTCCGGGCTGTTGATCGTCACCGTGCCGCTTTCGTCGACCATTTTGCCGCCATGGCTCCAGAGCAGCCAATGGGCGTAGTTGTTACCGTCGCCGACCGCCTTGCCGTGCGGGAAGCCGGCGGGCGTGCCCTTTGCCTTCATCGCCTTGCAAAGCTCGAGGAAGCCTGCGGTATCGTTCGGGAATTCGTTGAAGCCGGCAGCCTTCACATGGCTGTCGCGATAGACCACGGCATTGCCGATCGTCGTCAGCGGCATGGCGATGAACTTGTCGTCACGGGTGGCATAACCCTTCAGGCCGTCGTACCAGCCCTCGTACTTGTTGCCGAGATAGTTGCCGAGTTCCGTGAGATCGACCAGCTTGTCGGGATATTGGTGCGCGTCGTCGAACCAGCACATGATGAGATCCGGACCGGAGCCGACATTGGCCGCAACGGCGGCTTTCGGACGGATGTCCTCCCAGCTCTCCTTGTCGATGCGCACTTCCACGCCGGTGGCTTCAGTGAACTTCTTGGTATTGGCAAGCCAGGCCTCCTCATCACCCTTCACGAAAGGCGTCCAGCGCAACAGACGCAGGCTCGCGCCGCTTTCCGGCGTGTAGGTCGGTTCGGCCTGCGCAAAGGACGGCTTGATGCCGAGGCCGGCGACACCGGCAACGGCTGCCGATGCAGCAAGAAATTCACGTCTCTTGATCGTCATGAGATTCCTCCTCATTGAAACAGCGGGAGCAATTCTCCGGCATTCACCTCCCGCTTGGTGAACGGCGGCCTGGCATCCCGGGGGCACAAGCTCCCCAGGGAGGTTTGCGCTCCCGTGGGGCTCACCCCTCGAATGCTCGCGCTCCGGCGGAACGGGAGACTCCTCCTCTCCCCTTATCCCGCCGGATGGCGTCAGTCGGTCAATCGCATGCCGCCTTCGGCGTCGAAGAGATGGACATGCTTGGCATCGATCGCCACCCGGATGGCTTCGCCCGGGCGGGCATCGACACGCTCGCGGAAGACGCAGCTGACATCGCTGCCGCCGAGGCGGACGGTCAGATGCGTCTCATAGCCGGTCGGTTCGATCACCACGATCTCGGCCGGCACGCCGTTCGGATCGAGCGAGATATATTCGGGGCGCAGCCCGTAGACGAGATCGCGGCCGACAGCGCTCGTCGGCGCATTGGCGACGGGCAGCCGCGTACCGTTGGCGGCGACGAACTGGCTGGGATTCTCAGGATCGAGCCTGCCGTGGATCATGTTCATCGCCGGCGAACCGATGAAACCGCCGACGAAGAGATTGGCGGGGCGGTCGTAAAGCTCGAGCGGCGTGCCGATCTGCTCGACGATGCCGTCATGCATGACGACGATCTTGTCGGCCATCGTCATCGCCTCGATCTGGTCATGGGTGACGTAGACGGTCGTCGTCTTCAGGCGCTGGTGCAGTTCCTTGATCTCGGCGCGCATGGCGACGCGCAGTTTCGCATCAAGGTTGGACAGCGGCTCGTCGAACAGGAAGACCTCCGGATTGCGTACGATGGCCCGGCCCATGGCGACGCGCTGGCGCTGACCGCCGGAAAGCTGGCGCGGATAACGGTCGAGCAGCTTGTCGAGACCGAGGATGCCGGCGGCATATTTTACCCGCTTTTCGGCTTCTGCCTTCGGCGATTTGTTGAGCATGAGCGAGAAGCCCATGTTCTGCTCCACCGTCATATGCGGATAAAGCGCATAATTCTGGAACACCATGGCAATGTCGCGGTCCTTCGGCGGCAGCGTGTTGACGACGCGCCCGCCGATCTTGATCTCGCCACCGGAAATATTCTCGAGCCCCGCCAGCATCCGGAGAAGTGTGGACTTGCCGCAGCCCGAGGGCCCGACGAGGATGACGAATTCGCCGTCGGCGATATCGATGTCCACCCCTTTGATGACGGGATGCGCGCCGAACGATTTCCGGACATCCGCGAACTGAACGTTTGCCATACTCCCTCCTCCCAGATCATGAGCACTGCATAACTGCATATTATGTCGCTTCGGCCGCGACAGCAGGCCTTACCCCCGCCCGACAAAGGGCATTTTCGTCGCCATCACGGTCATGGTCAGCACATTGGCGCTGAGCGGCAGGCCGGCCATGTAGACGACGGCGTCGGCAATATGGGCCGGGTCGATCGTCGCCTCCGCGGCAATGCTGCCGTTGGCCTGCAGCACACCGGCCGCGATCCTCGTCGTCATGTCGCTGGCGGCGTTGCCGATATCGATCTGGCCGCAGGCGATGTCGAATTCGCGCCCGTCGAGCGCGGTGGATTTGGTCAGGCCCGTAATGGCATGCTTCGTCGCGGTGTAAGGCGCCGAATTCGGGCGCGGCGTCGTGGCCGAGACGGAGCCGTTGTTGATGATGCGGCCGCCGTGCGGGCTCTGGCTCTTCATCAGCCGGAAGGCCTGCTGCGTGCAGAGAAAGGCGCCGGTGAGATTGGCGGCGACGATGGCGTTCCATTGCTCGAAGGAAACCTCCTCGAGCGGTACGCCCGGTACGGTGACGCCGGCATTGTTGACCAGGAGGTCGAGCCGTCCGTATCTCTCCGCGATCGCATCGAAGAGAGCCCGCACCGAAGCGGGATCGCCGACATCGGCGGGAACCGCGAAAAACTCGGCCCCCGTTTCGCTGCCAAGCTCGCTCGCCGCCTTTTCAAGCACATCGGCCCGTCGTCCTGAAATCACCACTCTGTAGCCGGCCGCGCCGAGTCCCCTCGATATGGCACGCCCGACGCCGGTGCCACCGCCGGTGACAAGCGCGATCCTTGCTTCTCCGCTCGCCGATACGCTCACGCAATCCTCCCGCCGAGTTCATCCTCGATATGCACTTGCAGAATTTCGTCGAAGCTCGTTTCCGCCTTGAAACCGAGCGAAGAGGCTCTCGTCGCATCGAACTGGGTCGGCCAGCCGGCGACGATGCGTTCGATCACAGGATCGGGCACGCGTTTGATGAGGGCGACCGCCTTGTCGCCGGCCACCCGGCGCAGAGCGTCGATCTCTTCGGAGACCAGCGCGGAAAGGCCCGGCATGGTCAGGTTGCGCCGCGCGCCGATCCTCGCCGTATCGATCGTCGCGGCATGGACGAAGAAGCCGACGGCCGCGCGCGGACTGGCAAACCAGTGCCGGACGCTGTCGCTGACCGGCAATATGGCTTCCTTACCGACCAGCGGCTCGCGCAGGATATTGGAGAAGAAACCGGAGGCCGCCTTGTTGGGCGCACCGGGGCGCACGCAGATGGTCGGCAACCGGATGCCGATGCCATCGAAGATGCCGCGGCGGGAATAATCGGCAAGCAGCAGTTCGGCAATTGCCTTCTGGGTGCCGTAACTCGTCAGCGGCGTGGCAAAGAATTCATCCGGAATGACCTCCGGGAACGGCGTGCCGAAGACGGCGATCGAGGATGCAAAGACGACGCGCGGCACATAGGCGCTCTTGAGGCTGAGCTGGCGGATCGCATCGAAGAGAGCGCGCGTGCCATCGAGGTTGACGGCGTAACCCTTGTCGAAATCTGCCTCGGCCTCACCCGACACGATGGCGGCCAGGTGAAAGATCAGATCCGGCCGGCTTTCGATCAGCCTGTCAGCTACGCCGGCGGCGGCAAGGTCGACTATCTGCGTCGTGGAGACGGACTGGAGCGTCTCCGGCACCGGCGGCTGAAAAGCATCTGCCAGCGTCAGACGGGTGATGGATCGGCCGAAAGCGAGCGGCTCGCGCGCAATCTTCTCGACCAGCTTGCGGCCGACCATGCCGGCTGCTCCCAAGATCATCACATGCATATCGGCTCTTCCTCCCGTCGGCCGGTCTCTTCGGTCAAGATCGCGCTACTCGTCTTATTGTCCTTGTGGTCACTCCCGGGCCGGCTCGCGACGCGATCTGGAACCAGCCCGATCGGCATATGCCCGATCGAATTCAGATAGGTTTGCAACCTGCGGGTCAAGTCACCTTTCCTGATCCGCAGATCATCGCTATCGAACGTTAATCAGATGTCGGATCCTCCGAAGCGCTGCCTGTGCGCCCATCGACTCCGATTCTATGACCATGGCTTTACCTGTCTCCCGCCCGGCTTCTCTCCCGTTTCCCATGGCTGGTATCGATACCGGTATCGGTAACAACGCCTATTTTTACCGTGCATGTCAAGTAGCGAGTGTTTTCCTTTTTTGGAAAAGAGCCTATGAGTCTGACGTTGCCCGCTGGCGAGGCAGTTCGACGATGGGGTCGGTGCGATGCGTAAATCCACACTGGAAGAGGTTGCCGCTGCGGCAGGCGTCAGCAAGATGACGGCATCGCGCGCCCTTCGCGGCGCCGCCGACGTTTCCAAGGAGACTCGCGAAAAAGTGCTTCAGCAGGCCGAGCGGCTAAACTACGTCGGTAACCGGCTGGCGCTCTCACTGTCGTCGCAGCGCACCAACCTCGTCGCCGTCGTCGTTCCCAGCATGTCCAACATCGTCTTTCCCGAGATGCTAGCGGGCATTTCCGCCGGGCTGCGGGGATCAGGCATGCAGGCGGTGTTCGGCATCTCTGATTACGATATGGCGAAGGAACGCGAGATCATCCGCGACATGCTCTCCTGGCGCCCTGCCGCCATCATTGTGACGGGTCTCGATCAGCCGGCAGAAACGGTGAGAATGTTGCAGAATGCCGCGATCCCCGTCATTCAGCTGATGGATCTCGACGGCACGCCCATCGATTTCAACGTCGGTCTTTCGCATGGCAAGGCCGGGGAAGAGATGGCAAAAGCGCTGTTGGCCGCCGGTCGGCGGCGATTCGGCTATATCGGCAGCGCGATCGACAGAGATCTGCGCGCCGGCAAGCGGAAGGCCGGCTTCGAGAAAGTGCTGCGTGAGAGCGGCCTTGCTTTCGTGGACGAGCGGTTCAACGCCGCCTATTCCTCGGTGGCGCACGGCAAGCGGCTGTCCATGTCGATGCTCGCGGCGACCAGGGATCTCGACTGCATCTATTATTCCAACGACGACATGGCGACGGGCGGCGCCTTTGCCTGCCTGGAACTCGGCATTTCCAGCCCTGCGGAAATCCTGATCGCCGGATTCAACGGGTTGGATGTCGCCAGCGCCCTCCCGGTCAGGATCGCAACCTCGATTTCGCCACGGCGTCAGATGGGCGAAGTCGCCGCCGCGCTTCTGCTCGCTGCGAGCAGCGGAGACGGCAGCCAGATATCCGAAAAAATCATTGCCTTCACTCCGGAGATCACCGGCGTGGATTGAAATCTGAATGCCTCGTGCTCGCCTCCAGAAGAGTTGGCTCGATGCGTCGGTTTGCAGAATTGCAGCCGCCGTTGCGCGCATGCAAAGACCCGTGGCCCTGCCAGTCCTCGGAACGTTGTTCGGTGTCGAACATTGAAATGATGCCACGCTCGAATATGTCGCTTCGAGGCTGACGGTGATCGGAGTTCCAGGGAGTCGGTGCAGATGAGCCTGAAAGGCGCCTGGCATTGGCAAGTTGCACTGGCAATCCTGCTTCTCCTCGTTGCAGCCTCGGCCTCGGCAGCAGGCGTCGCCGATCGGGACGCGCCATCGGAAACGCTGTTTCTCGTCCAGATCATCGTGCTCGTCGCCATCGGGCGATTGCTCGGCGAGTTCATGGTGCGCATCGGCCAGCCCTCCATCATGGGTCAGATCATCGGCGGTGTCCTCCTCGGGCCATCTGTATTCGGGTCTCTATGGCCTGACCTTCAGCATCAGCTATTCCCGGCGGGCGAAGCACAAAAAAGCATGACCGACGCCATTGCCCAGCTCGGCATCCTGTTCCTCTTGCTTCTCGCCGGTATGGAAACGGATCTCGGCCTGGCGGTCCGGCTGCGCCGCGCCGCCTTCGGCGTTTCGTTAAGCGGTATTCTCATCCCCTTCGCCGCGGGTTTTACTCTGGGAGAGCTCCTCCCTGCCTCGCTGTTGCCGAATCCGCAGGCGCGGCTGGTGACGGCGCTCTTTCTTGGAACGGCTCTCTCCATCTCCTCCGTCAAGATCGTGGCATCCGTCGTCCGGGAAATGGATTTCATGCGACGCAATATCGGCCAATTGATCGTCGCGTCGGCAATCATCGACGATACTGTCGGCTGGGTGATCATCGCCGTGACTTTCAGCCTTGCCGAACATGGCGCCGTCGATCTGTGGATATTGGTGAGGAGCGTAGCCGGCACGCTTGCTTTCATGGCGTTCAGCTTCACGATCGGGCGCCGCATCGTCTTCGAAATCATCCGACTGACGAACGATAAGTTCAAAAGCGATCTGCCGGTCCTTAGCGCCATCATCGCCATCATGGGCGCCATGGCGATCATCACTGATCTGATCGGTGTGCACACGGTTCTCGGCGCGTTCGTCGCCGGCATTCTGGTCGGTCAATCGCCGATTTTGACCCGCCAGATCGACAGCCAGCTTCGGGCGCTGACAACGGCGCTGTTCATGCCGGTCTTTTTCGGCCTGACCGGGTTGGAGACGGATCTCGGCGTTCTCAGCGATCCCGCCATCCTGCTCCTGGCGCTCGGCCTTATCCTGATTGCGAGCTTGGGAAAGTTCGGAGGCGCCTTTGCCGGCGCCAAATTCAGCGGCTTTACCAATCCGGAAGCCGTCGCGCTTGGCTGCGGAATGAACGCCCGCGGCTCCACCGAGGTCATCGTCGCTTCGATCGGTCTTTCCATCGGGGTTCTCGATCAGCGGCTGTTTTCCGTCATTGTGGCGATGGCGGTGGTCACGACCATGGCCATGCCGCCATCGCTGCGTTGGGCGCTTGCAAGGCTGCCGATGCGGGAGGACGAGCGTGATCGTTTGGCCCGTCAAGGATTCGAAGAGCAAAGCTTCCTTTCGAAATTTGAACGCATCCTTCTTGCCGTCGACAATTCCGCCAGCAGCGGCCTTGCGACCCGCATTGCCGCCCATTTTACTGCCTTGCGAAAGATGCCGATCACCGTGTTGAACATCGATGGAAAACCCCAAGGCCCAGAAGCCCAATCCGGCGGCAACAAGGACGAAGCGGGACGGACAATCGATAACACCGCCATGGCGATTGCCGAACAAGTGAGGGAGAGCGCGCAGCGAACCGTCGGCCGCGTCGGCAGTCAGGAGGCCGCCATCGATGGCGACCTTCACGTTACAACGAGTGGGACGAGCGGGGACCTCGAAGCACTGCTGGCCGAGAGTGCCGAAAAGGGTCATGACATGCTCTTTGTCGGGGTCGAACCCACCGCAGCGCCCGAGGGAGGTCTTGACCAGAAAATTTCGAGGATGAGCAAGTCGTTCAAAGGAACGACTGCCATCTGTTCGCAACGTGGCGCCTTGCCCGACGATGACGGAAGGCTGCGCATCTTGGTGCCGATCAGCGGGACAGAACGGTCCATGCGGGCGGCGGAATTCGCGTTGGTCGTGGCCAAGGCCAGCAGCGCGCACGTAGCTGCGATTTACATCCGTGAGCCGCAACAGGCGTCATTGGCGCCGCGTGTGAGCGATATCGCCAACGCGCATCTGGCCGCATTCAGGAAGATTGACGAAATCGCGAGCTACAACGACATTTCGGTCGAAAAGATCACCCAGTCGGGCGGCGCACCCGATCTGTCGATCCTGCGTCAGGCGCGCCGAGGCAGGTTCAATCTGATCGTGCTCGGCGTCAGCCGACGGGCCGGCGAGATGCTGTCATATGGACCGATCGCTGATACTTTGCTCGAGGCCGCCGACCGCTCCTTCATTCTTGTCGAAACAGAATGATGAGCGTTTACTGGTCCTGGCCGAGCTGTTTTGCGAGATCGGCAAGCATGGCAACCTGGCCTTTGAGAATCTTGATTTCAGCTTCTGCGATGGGAAACCACCCGGCGCGGTCGACCTCGGGGAAATTCTGGATGCGGCCCGATCGCGGTGGCCATTCGATCTGAAACTCCGAACTCCGCACTGTCTCGACGTCAAGCGCGGCGTCCGCCTCCACCGACCAGACGACCACCACTTTTCCGCCGCGCTGGCGATATTCTCCGAGCCGGGCGAAGCTTCCTTGAATTTCGACGCCGAGCTCCTCCTGCGCCTCCCGGATCGCTGCCGACAATTCGTCTTCGCCGGCTTCGATCAATCCTTTCGGGATCGACCAAGCGCCCTCGTCCTTCTTCGCCCAGAAGGGACCGCCGGGATGGACGAGCAGGACCTCCGGCCTCGTCTCGCAAAGGCGGTAGATGAGAAGCCCGGCGCTACGGACCGGCATCGGCAACGCCCTCAATGCTCATGGTCTTTCCTCGATGACAACTTTCCGCGCGGTAGCGCGTTAGAGCTAACAGCCACACGGACGCGCGGAGAATATCATGCCCAAAGGATTTCGTTTCGACCTGCTTGCCAAGAGCGGCTATGTGGCCCGCGGTATCGTGTTCCTCCTCGTGGCGGGGCTGGCCCTCTTCTCCGGCGTCGCCGGCGGAAAGTCGGAAACGAAATCGGCACTTTCGACGCTTCTCGGACAGCCCTTCGGCCGCGTCTGGGTTGGTCTCATCGGCATCGGACTTCTGGGTTTCGTCGCCTGGCGGCTAGCGCAGTCGCTCGCCGACAGCGACGGCCACGGCCGCGACGCCAAGGCCATCGCCATCCGCACGGTTTTCTTCGGCAGCGCCGTCGTCTATCTCGGGCTTGCCGGATACGCGCTGGGGCACGCACTCTTCAGCGGCGGCGGAAGTCAGGGATCGGGTGAGAAGGGATTGGCAGAATGGATCATGTCGCAGCCGTTCGGCGCCTATCTGGCCATGGCCGTCGGTCTCGGCTTCATCATCGGCGGGGCCGTGACGGCAGCCAAGGGCATTACCAGGAAATTCGAACGCTATCTCAGGCTCGCCGACACAAGCGGCGTGGTGACCTCGGTCTGCGTCTACGGCCTCGTCGCCCGCGGCGTCGTCTTTGTGATCACCGGAATATTCTTCGTCTATGCAGGTTTTCGTGTTGACCCTGAGCAGGCAGGCAGCATGGCGGACGCGCTCGAATGGGTGAGACGGCTTCCTTTCGGCGCGATCCTCTACATCGCCATCGCGATCGGCCTGGCGGCCTTCGGGATCTATAACCTCGTCGAAGCGCGTTATCGCGTCGTGCACAGCCCGTCCCTTGACGACGTGAAACATTCGATTCCTACACCTGGCCATTAGCAAACACGTCGGCTTCCCAAGCGGGCGGACTGCGCCATCTCTGTCAGATGATTTACTTTATCGGCGATACCCACTTTGCAGATCCCCGCGTCCTTCGCATCGACCGACGCCCCTTTCCCGACATGGCGTCCCACGACGTAACGCTGATCCGCAACTGGAACGAGATCGTTGATGCGCAGGACGATATCTGGCATCTCGGCGACTTCATGTCCTTCCGCGGCGGCGATTGCGACCAGCTCCTTTCGATGCTGAACGGGCGGAAGCACCTCATCATCGGGAATAATGATCCCCCGACGACGACCGAGGCGACGGGATGGGCAAGCGTTCAGCACTACAGCGAAATGACGCTGGACGATCATCTGCTGATCCTGTGCCATTACCCGTTCCGCACCTGGAACAAGATGGGCAAGAAGTCGATCAATCTGCACGGACATTCCCACGGCCGCCTCAAGCCCCTGCCCCGCCAGTACGATGTCGGCGTCGATGCGCAGGGCCTCAGGCCGGTGTCGCTGCAAGCCCTATTGTCGACGAAGCCGGGGTCATGATGCCGCTGAAAAGTGCTAAGCGACAGAACGAAATGACCGCCTGGTTCTCTTCGCTGGCGCCGGTCCGGCCGGCCGAGATGCTCGGCCTGTGGCGAGGTGCGGGCATCCCATCGGGCCACCCGCTCGACGGCGTTCTCGAGAACCTGGGCTGGTTCGGCAAGCGGTTTCACGCCGACATGCGCGCCGACGCCCTCCTCTTTCAGTGGCGGTGGGATCGGCTGGTGGCGATCGACCCCGGCATTTTTCCGATCCGCCTGGCCATCAAGGCGGCGCCGTTCGGCCGCACTCGGATCGCCCGGAGCTGCTTCTCCTACCTGCAGAAGGCGCTGCGGGCGCGGGGTACGACCGCGTCGCTGAGGCTTCAGACCTTCGATAACTTCACCACAGCTGCTATGGTCTACGACAGGCAGCCGATCGCCGACTATTTCCGCAGGACGGGAGACGACCAGGTCGCTGGTATGATGTGCGTCGACGGCGATGCCTGTCGTTATTTCTTCGAGCTCCGCAGGATCGACGCCGCATCGCAGCGACGGAGTGGATGAGGCGAGGGCAATGGTTGCACGAGTGCCGCGACGGGGAACAATCTGCTCCTCTCGTGAGTTAGGCCATGCAACCCTGGGGGATTTCATGCGTGCTGCTCTGATCGCGACTTTGCTTTCGCTCTCCTGCTTGCCGGCCGAGGCAACGGCGTCGGAGGCAGGATTTCTCCAGTCTTTGGACGGTGACTGGAGCGGAACCGGGATGGTCCTCACCAAGATAGGCGGCGCGAATCTGAAGGTCTCCTGCACCCTGCGATCTGATGCGGGTGCATCTGCCATCTCGATGAATGGGACGTGTCGCGGCCTTGCCGTTTTCACCAGGAGCTTCTCGGCGACCGTAAATGCCGCCGGAGAGCGTTATACCGGCAAGTACGTGGGACCATCGGGGCTGCCGTCGAAGCTTGCCGGGAGCAGGAAAGGCACCGCCCTCAACCTGCGTGTGACGTGGGCGCGGCTGGTCAACGGCGACCGAGATGCAATTTTAACGATTGAGAAGGTCGGGCAGAACAGGCTTCGACTGCAGACCGTCGACAAAGACCCCGCTTCCGGCCAGCCGGTCGTAACCAGCCGCATCGATTTGCAGCGGCCTTCCATGGCAGAAAGATAGCCGCTCGAGCAGCCGCGCTCACAGGAGCGACGACTCGATTTCAGTGCCTTTTGGCGTGACGGTCGCCGCGATCGCCTTCTCCGGGCTTTGCATCATTTTTTGCCCGGCGCCGCTTGTCTGCCGAGAGCGAGCGGCTGACGTCCGCTGACTCGGTGAAACGACCCTGGTCGTCGCGGCGGACGTAGCGCTTGTCAGTGCCTGTATCGATGAGTTCGCGTTTGGACATGGTGGTCTCCTGCTGTTGAAGCAGGGAAAACGCACGAGATTCCAGAAGGATGCATCATCCCGCGTCATTTCCCGTGGCGCAGCCCGTGCCGCGGCCGAAGCCCTACGCGGCCATGCTGACGAGCGCATTGGTAAGCTGCCGGATATCGTAGGGCTTGGAGAAGAAGACGCCGCGCTCGGGCAAGGCGCCCGCGTCCGGCTGCTTCATGCCGGAGACGATGATGATTTCCACGGGCGGCCAGCGGTCGCGGACGGCCCTTGCGAGCATCAAGCCATCCATGCTGCCCGGCATGTCGATATCGGTAAACAGGATCCGGATGCCGGGCACTCTTTCGAAGAGCATGAGCGCCTCGTCGGCATTGCGTGCCTCGAGCGCTTCAAAGCCTGCCTCCTCGACGATGGCGACCGCCATCATCAGCAGCAGAGCCTCGTCCTCGACCACGACCACCTTGGTTTTCATCTCTAGCTCGTATGCTTTACGTCCCGGCTCAGAGGGTCAACTTCGCCTCTGGCAACCGGTTCCCCAATCGAAAATATTACTTCGAAGATGAGGCCTTCGGCCTGATAGTCCACGCGGGATCGCGCCTGCGCCTTCGACGGGAAGGCACGTTCAATGAGCACCGAGCCGAAGCCCTTTTTCGTCGGCGTCGAGACCGGCGGCCCGCCGGCTTCCGTCCACAGAAGGAGGACACGTCCATCCTCGTGCTTCCATTCGATGGCGACTGTTCCATTTTCGCTGCCGAGGCTTCCATACTTGGTTGCGTTGGTCGCCAGCTCATGAATCACCAGCGAGAGCGGCAGGGCGGTGTCCGCCGGAAGAACCACGTCCGGTCCGTCGAGACGAATGCGCTCGGCTTGCGAGGCGACATGCGCCCGCAGGGCTGCGGACAGGATATCCCGAATGGGCGAAGCCGACCCCTCCCGCGACAGGATGAGGTCATAGGTACCGGCGAGGGCTGCGAGCCTCTCGGCGAAGGAATTGTATCTCTCCGGATCGGACCGCGAGAAGGTTTGTCTGGCAATCGCCTGCACGAGCGTGAAGCCATTCTTGACGCGATGCGCAAGCTCGCGGACGAGCAGGCTCCGTTCCTCCTCCGCCTGCTGATTTTGGCGCCTGCGGTCTTCGAGTTCGTCGAGCAGCCGATCGAAGGTTGCGCCGACGAGCCCCAGCTCGCCCGGTCCCTTCATGCCGGTCCGCGCCGTCGTCTGACCGCTGCGCCAACTTTCCATCACATCCGCGATCCTGGAGATCGGTATCAGGATGAAGCGGTTACCGATAAAGATCGCGGCGACGAAGGCGAAAAGCGCACCGCCGATGATGGCGAGCGTATTCATCAGCGTCGCCCGTTCGATCGGCGCGAAGACCTCCGTTTTCGAGAAGCCGGCGCTGACATAGAGGGGGTTGGAAGGCAAGGCTATCGGGCGATAACCGAGGATGCGCGCTGTTCCGTCCTGACTGGTGGTCTCAATGACATCAGGCTGTTCAGCGTGGATCAGCTGCTGGTATTCCTCGGGCAAGATCGTACCGACGAACTGATCGGGAGAGGGAACGTGCGCGACAATGGTTCCCTTGCCGTCGGCGATGGTCACCGCATTGCCGGGAGCAACGCCGCGCTCGGTGATGCGGTTCTGCAGCCAGTCCAGCCGGATCCCGCTGACGATGATGGCCTTGATGATATCGCCTTCCATCAGGGGGATCGCGAGCGGCAGCACCGGGCGGTCGGAAAGGCGACTCTGCGTATAGGTGCCGACGGAAAAGTCCTTGGTCTCCAAAGTCTGCTGGAAATAATCGCGGTCGGAAAAGACCACGCCTTTCGGGAAAGCCATGCTTCCGCAGATCGGCCGCCCATCGAGCCCGGCGACGAAGATGGTGCGGATGTTGGGAATGTTTTCGGCAACCGATTTCAGGGCGTCGTTGCAAGCCGGGACGTCGAGGTGTCGGACGGAAGGCATTGATGACACGGAGACGAGAAGGGCGTGCAGGCCCTCAATAATCCGTTCGACTTCCGACGAGGCTTGCCTCGCCGCCTGCGCAGCGGAGGTGCGCACTTCCTCGTTGCGCTGATGGCGGAGCGCGATCTCGTTGTAGAAGAGCATCGCAACCACCGGCGCCAGCGCCGCGACCGCAACTGCAACCAGTTTGAGTCTCATACTGTCCCCTCTCGGAAAAGGGTTGGTAGCATGATCGAGACGATCCGGCCCAGACCGCGCGCGCAATCTTGTTTACAAAATATCAACATACGAATCCCGATGCGGGTGGGTAAGCCTTGCCGAGTTTTGCATCGCGGCTAGTTAAATCAAAGATGAGTGATGCCAAAAGCACTTCCTCTGAAACCTCTCCAGCCGGGTCTGTGCCGCCACGGCCGTTGACTGGCGCAATGGCGGATGAGGTCGAACGTCTTTTATCGGGCCGAACCCGCGATATCCGCCTGACGGGCGAGCTGCGCCGTCGTTTTGATGAAAGGTTGTGGCGGCAGACGGCGAAGGTCATCCGCTCCTGGATGATTTGGGTCGCGTTTGTCGATGTTCTGACGCTGGCGCTGAACGCCGTCCTGCTTCCCCGGCAGATCGTTCTGTCGATGATTGCTCCCGCCTGCCTTTTGCCGCCGGCGGCAATTTTGACCGCGGTGGTTTGGAACAAGCCGCGCCCGGCGGCCGTTCAGCGGGCGTCGCTGCTTGTGGGAATGTTCCTTATTCTCCTCTCGGTCGGGCTGGTCGGCGTTTTTGCCGGCGGCGAATTTTACGAGCGGCATCTAAGCATCATGTTGTTCGTCGCGACGAGCGCAATCACGATCTTCAGCGTGCCGCTGGCCTGGACGACCGCAATCGCCTGTTATGCCCTATGTCTCTACTTCATCCTTCAATGGCACAACCCGCTTTTGGAAGCGGGCAGTGTCGTCGCCGCGACCCTGTTCTTTTCCTGTGGGATCATCGCGACGGTGGTCGCCAGGCGAACGATGAACATCCTGGCGCAAAAGACATTTCTTCTGGACTGCAGGGATCAGCGCCGCGTCGCGGAGCTTGCCGACGCGAACGCCCGATTGGAGCGGCTGGCCAGAACCGACCCGCTGACCGGGATCGCCAACCGCCGTTGGATGATGGAAACGCTCGAGAGCCTCTGGCGCCACGGCCGTGAGACCGGCATCGTCGCCATGCTGATGTGCGACATTGACCACTTCAAAGGGCTAAACGACAAGCTCGGACATAGCGAAGGCGATCGCTGCCTCGTCAAGGTTGCCGGCATCATCCAGAGCTGCGTGCGCGCCGATCGCGATCTCGTCTCGCGCCATGGCGGCGAGGAGTTTCTCATCGTGCTTCCGGATGTCGATGAAGAAGAGGCCGTCGCAGTCGCCAGGCGAATACGCGAGAGCGTGGAAGCGGCCGCCCTGCCGAACCCGGCCTCCAGCGTCGGGCCCTCGGTGACGCTGAGCGTCGGCGTGGCGTGCAAGTCGGCTGTCGACACGGATGTTTCGTTGGCCAATCTCCAGCACGAAGCCGACATGGCGCTTTATCGCGCCAAGGAAGCCGGACGCAACCAGGTCTCGATCTTTCGTCGTCCGCCTGCTGCCGCGGGGCAGACCGCCGCGCGACGCCAGGGGTAGCGGATAGGCAGATCGATCAGAGTTCCTTCTCTCGAACGATCATCCAGCTCCACCCAACATAATCGACGATCGCGGGAAGGTCGGGTCTATGGCCACTCGGGTGATCGAGGTCATCGGATCACCAGGATTAATACCATCGCGACGGCGGAGATGAAGCCGGTGACGCTCAGACCGAATGTCAGATATTCGGCTGCCTTTTGCCCGTGATGGCCAAGCTCCACGTTTCCAAGCACCGCCGCGAAGCCTCCGGCTAACCAGCTCGCCAAGGTCAATATGCCGAGGAGAAGCGCCCAATGTGTTGCTGTGTCCATCATCCTGCTCCGGGTTACGGCTACTTTCCTCGCAAGCGAAACGCTCCTGCGTGTGTCTATCAGTAACAACACAGCCGCCGTTTTGTTTCCGCGCGGCATCGCGCTTTCACTTTGCGAACCTCATCGCGCAGCTTCAGGACATCCCTTCTGATCGCCGTCCCTTGACGTTTTCGATCTGTCTACTTAGTGTCTACTTTAAGAATAATGAAGGCAGTCGACATGAACACACAGACCGCAGGTCCGGATCGCAAGGGCAGCCTTGAGCTCGCTTTGCGCAGACGCATTCTGACGATGGAGCTGCCTCCGGGAGCCGTGCTTGATGAAGTGGCCTTGAGCGAAGAGTTCGGGCTTTCCCGCCCGCCGGTGCGCGAACTGATGCGACAGATGGCTGGCGAGGGTTATATCGAGCTCGAGACAAACCGCGCCGCCCGCGTCAGCTCCATGAGCTACCAGTCGCTGCGCGACTTCTTCCTGCTTGCGCCGATGATCTACATCACCGCAAACAAGCTCGCAGCCGAGAATGGAACGAAAGCGGAGCTCAAAGCTCTGAAGGAAATCCAGCGCGCCTTCCGCAGAGCGGTGGACGATTGCGACGTCGAGGGCCGGGTATTCCAGAACGACCAGTTCCACCGGCAGGTGGGCGAGATGGCTCACAACGTCTATGTGGTCCCGAGCCTTCGCCGCCTGCAGATCGATCATGCCCGTATCGGGAAGATCTTCTACAAACATCCGAACACACCGCGCATGCAGGAAGAGCTCGAACTGGCGGCGCGGCAGCATGACCAGATGATCGAGGCGATCGAGCGGCGCGATGCCGAAGCCTCCGGTGAGCTGGCGCGGCTCCATCTCGAACTTTCCCGACGCAACATGGCCATGTACGCGGCCCCCGAGGGAATGGAAGCGCCGACCCTCTAGGCCGGCCAGGAACAAGATACGCAGCTCAAGCCAATCCGGCTCGCTCCAGTGCAAGGGATCCATCCAATGACCGCATTTCCGTTTCCGGGACTGAACCTCGCAATCACCACGCCGTTCGACGATGCCGGCCGCATCGACTACGGACGGCTTGAAGACAATGTCGAGCGCTATCTCGCCGCCGGGGTCAGAAGCTTCCTGTTCAGCTCCGGCACCGGCATGCATGTCTATCTCTCCAAGGCGGAATCCGAGGAACTGATCCGCCGCGGCGCCAGAATCGTCAACGGCCGAGCCAAGGTGATCGCCCAGACCTCGGCGCTCCTCGTCGAAGATGTCGTAGAGCGGACGGCACGAGCCCGCGATGCCGGCGCCGAAGGCGTCATGGTGCTTCCGCCCTTCTTCGAAGGCCCGACCGACGATCAGGGCATTCTCGATTTCTACGCCGAGGTCGCCGGATCAGGCCTTCCCGTCATCGGCTACAACGTGCCCCAGGCGGTGGGCGTCGCCATCACGCCGGAGCTCCTCGACAGGCTGAACGAGATTCCCGGCTTCTGCGCCGTCAAGGACAGCGGCGGGGACCTGAGCAAGCAGGCGGCGCTCATTCGCACCGGCCGCTTCGTGATGAACGGCGCCGATCCGCTCGTTCCCTACGCGCTCTATGCCGGATGCGACGGCCTGATCTGGGGTGGCGCGAATTTCGCTCCGAAAACCTGCGTCGCTCTCGTCGCGGCGGCGGCCGAGCGCAAGTGGGATGAGGTGCGCGCGCTCTGGAAGATCCTGGAGCCGGCAATGGGGCTGATCTGGGAAGGCGATTACGTGCAGTCCGTCTACGCTGCCGCCGATCTCACCGGTTACGGTGCCGGCGTTCCGCGCAAGCCGTTGCGCGCGCTGGCTCCCGAGAAGGTTCCCGCGCTGCGCCGCTCCCTCGAAGCGCTCATAAAGCGGGAGGCGATTTGACCGTGAGCGGGACCGCTAAGAACGTCTTCGTCGCATCCAGGCTTCCCAAACGTGCGGGCGTGTCGGGATGGGTGGCCACACTTGCCCCGCGCACGCCGCGGCCGGTCTTGAGCGAAGCGATCAGCGTCGATGTCGCGATCATCGGCGGCGGTTTTGCCGGTCTTTCGGCGGGCCACCGCCTCTCGCGGCTCGATCCGACAGTCCGGGTCGCCATTCTCGAAGCCGGCATCGTCGGCGAAGGTCCAGCCGGCGCCAATTCCGGCTTCATCATCGACCTGCCGCATGAGGTCTCCTCGGACGATTTCAGCGGCGAGTCGGAAGGCAGGTTCCGCGATTCCGTGCTCCTGCAGCGTTCGGCGATTGCTCTTGCCACCGAAGTGGCTGCCGAAAACGGCTGGGGAAAGGATCTGTTCGATCCGTGCGGCCGCTACAGTATTGCGATGAGCGCGAAAGGCGACAAACATCTGGCCGCTTACTCGCGGCAGCTTTCGAAGATGGGCGAAGCGCATCGACTGCTCAAACGCGAAGAAATCGAGGCTGTGACCGGATCGAAATCCTTTACCTCCGGCCTGTTCTCGCCGGGGACGATCATCATCCAGCCGGCCGCCTATATAAGCGGCGTGGCCGACTGCCTGAAGGAGCCGGTGCGGCTCTTCGAGCAGACGCCTGCTCTCTCCTTCGAGCGCTCCGGCGACGGATGGCTGGTGAAGACGCCGAAGGGATCGGTGCGGGCTGCGAAGATCATCATGGCCAATAACGGCCACGCCGAAAGCTTCGGCTTCTTCCGCGGACGCCTCCTCCATGTCTTCACCTACGCGTCCATGACGCAGGAATTCGATCCGGCAAGGCTCGGCGGCGAAAGGAAATGGGCGGCGACCCCTGCCCTGCCGATGGGGACGACGGTGCGGCGCATCAACACTGCCGGCGGCGACCGCATCCTGGTGCGGTCGCGCTACAGCTACAATCCCCGCATTGCAATCAGCGATGCCGCCATCCGCAGCGCCGGCCGCATGCATGACGACAAATTCGCCCACCGCTTTCCCGATCTTGCCGGTCTCGGCATGCAGTACCGCTGGGGCGGCGCGATGGCGCTGACGCACAATCATGTGCCGGCTTTCGGAGAAATCGAGCGCGGCGTTTTCGCCGCCTGCGGCTGCAACGGCCTCGGCGCATCCAACTCCACCGCCGCCGGCATCGCCGCGGCCGAACGCCTGCTGGGGCACGACTCCGAACTCGGCCGCGTCTACAGTCGTCTGGCGGCGCCGGTATCACTGCCGCCGCAGCCGCTGACGACGATCGGCGCGAAGATCCATCTCGCCTATCGCGAATGGCGTGCGGGGGCCGAATGAGTGGTGGCTTAGTCACTCGATAGCGCTGCGGGTCCATGACTGGTCCCCCAATAAAGGCAGCGATCGTCTCAAAACTACGGCCGTTGATCGCCACCCGGTGTTGCAATATTCCTCTCGATTGAATTGCAAATCCTGAAACAATGACATGAACGATTACAAGGCCCTCAGAACCTTCCTGCTCGCAGCCGAGAAGCGAAATTTCGCGCAGGTCGCCCGCGAGTTGGACATGACGCCGGCGGCTGTTACACGCGCGATCGCAGCACTCGAGGCGGAACTCGGCGTGCAGCTTTTCGTGCGCACGACGAGGCAGGTCTCGCTGACGACTGACGGCGCAATCTTCGCCGCGCAGATCCAGCCAGCGATGAAGACGTTGGAAGAAGCGCGACGGGATGTGATGAACGCGCACAAGGCGGACGAAGGGCGCCTCCGGATCAGCGCGCCCATGTGGTTCGGCAAGACCGTGCTGCCGCCGATCCTGTCAGGTTTCAAGGAACGTTATCCGAAGATGAGCTTCGAGGTCTCCTTGTCCGACGGTTTGGTGAATATCGTCGATGACGACTACGATCTGGCGATCCGCATCTCATCACAGCCTTCAGACAAGTACACGATCTGGAGAAAAATCCGGGTGGTGCCACGCATCCTGGTCGCGGCCCCAGGGAGCCGTTTCGCCGATATGCAACACCCCAACGAGCTAAAGCCAGACGACTGCCTCGCCTATAGCGGCGAGAGCCGGCGCGAGAACTGGGTTTTGTCCGACGGCGGCTCAAGCATCACAATCTCGGCAGGTCGAGCCTTCAGCGCCAACAGTGGCGAGGTACTGGCGGACATGGCCGCCGACGGTGCAGGTGTCGCACTGCTCCCAGGATTCAACATCGCCGATCACATCAGGAGCGGTCGTCTCGTCCACGTCTTCAAGGGATGGGCACCGCCTGACCTGTGGCTGACGCTGTTCTATCCGCCGTACCAAGCGCTTCCACCACGCATCGCCTCATTCTCGAAATTCTTCGAAGAGCAAGTCGCGGCGCAGATGGTCATGCTGGATTGACATACGCCGCGCACATCATCACTGATCTTCAGGAGACGTGCACCTTCTCTCACATCAAACCGTCCTGTGAAAGTGCCCGTAGTCTTGCGGCGACCATTTGCTGCAGCTGCCACAGGTTTCGATCGAAGATATTTCGCTCCGCCAGATCCAAGACCGTCCGATGCAGGTATTCCGCGCAGGATCCCGCCGGTCCGCATGCCTGAGCGATCAACACTGCGGCGTCATCGAGCGGTATCTTCTCCGTGAGCCCTGATCGCTTCGCACTCGCCCAGAATGTGAGCGCGCGGCGTGTACCCGTCGGTGTCTTGACCGAAACCCATCGCACCATGTCGCACACCTCGGCATATCGGATTTCGCGCGCCAGAAGCGTACGCAGATCCTGCCATTTCGTCACGCAGGGGAGCTTCAGGACGAGGCCAGAGCAACTTCCTCCCGGCCGAAGCGCCAGCATCAGACCTGGCGCATCGGAGGTGGCCCTCAGCCGTTCTATCCTCAACGAGAACGCACGATGCCATCCGTACGCAACGGCCTCTTCGCTTGCTGCCGCTTCAAAGCCCGGGTTCCACATCAAGGATCCATAAGCGAACACCCATATCTGCTCGTCGCCAGCCTCCTGCTCGACTCTGCTGACGAGTTGATCGAGTTGCTGACCCGAGATCGGCGTCCAGTTAGGCTCTGGGCCCTCGTCCTCGACTAGCTTGAAGGTTTTGGCTACGAGGTCGGGGGTCAGGTGCATGGCAACCGGTACCCGTGTCTTGGCGATGGGTGTTTTTCGCATGTGGGAAACCGTTTCAACGAGATAGCAGCCGGGAGACCACCGCGCCGAGCGCTTGTGAATCTGGTGCTTCGTGAGGCGACGGGTGCGTGGGAGGCCGCACTCGTCGCCAGGACCGCTCAAGCCTTCACGAAGGCGAGAAGGTCGGCGTTCAGCACATCGGCATTGACGGTCAGCATGCCATGCGAGAAGCCGGGGTAGGTCTTGAGCGAACCGTTCTTCAGAAGCTTCACCGACTTCAGCGCAGAGTCCGCAATCGGAACGATCTGGTCGTCTTCACCATGCAAGACGAGAGTGGGAACGCTGATCGCCTTCAGGTCCTCCGTCTGGTCGGTTTCGGAGAAGGCCTTGATACCGTCGTAATGGGCCTTGGCGCCGCCCATCATGCCCTGACGCCACCAGTTCTGGATCACGCCTTCCTGAACCTTGGCGCCATCTCGATTGAAACCGTAGAACGGACCGGCCGGAACGTCGCGGAAGAACTGCGCGCGGTTAGCGGCAAGTGCGGAACGGAAACCGTCGAACACTTCCATCGGCAGGCCTTCGGGATTGGCCTCGGTCTTGAGCATCAGCGGCGGCACGGCCGAAACGAGGACGGCCTTGGCGACGCGGCCGGCAGGCTCGCCATGTTTGGCCACATAACGGGCGACCTCACCGCCACCGGTGGAATGGCCGACATGCACGACATTCTTCAGGCCGAGCGCCTCGACGACGGCAAAGGCATCGGCTGCGTAATGGTCCATATCGTGACCGTCGGCCACCTGGGCGGATCGGCCATGGCCGCGGCGGTCATGGGCGACGACGCGAAAACCTTTCGACAGGAAAAACAGCATCTGCGCGTCCCAGTCGTCGGACGACAGCGGCCATCCGTGGTGGAACATGATCGGCTGGGCATCCTTAGGGCCCCAGTCCTTGTAGAAGATTTCAACGCCGTCTTCGGTGCTTACATAGGCCATCGTCTTGGTTCCTTCGATTGGGTTAATGGTGGGAGCAGCATTGGCTGCGAAGCTGAGAGAGGGCGAAATGGCCATGGCCGCTGCTGCGGCGCCTATGGACAACAGCGCGTCTCGGCGCGTTATGGAATAGCGAGGCTGGGTCATCTCCGTCCTGCGATTTCGTTATTGAAAAGTTCAGGCGACACAGTGTTCGTCTGACAAGGGTGATATTGCCGTCGGACCCTCACATCCACAATTGCGAGAATAGTTTCGAATTTATTGCCTCCCATGAAATAATGGGGCCTTGGCCCGGGCCTGATGTGCTCCAGTCAAGTTAGGCTATCTGGAACTGGAATTTCCCACTTATGACCCTGTGGGGACGAGGAGGAGAACTCCGTGAGAGCATCGAAGTTTTTCTGAAGCGCAGATTGCGTTTGTGCTCAAGCAGGCGACGGACGGCATACGAGATGAGCCCGGTGCCAAAAGCGTCGCCGTGGCTGATTAGCGAGAACGTGAAGGAGCCCGCCGCCGACGGCGACGTGCAGGCCATGCAAGAACCGGTGATCTGGAGATGGTCAATTCTGTCGACGCCGCTGCAATAACCTATCTTCTCCCGCCGCGTCGGACCGATCGGCGCCTACTTCGATGAGCTCCACAAGGTTCGAAAAAGCACAGAGATAGCCAAGCTTGGCGAGGAAATCACCGCCAAAGGCATCGTCTCACCAACCGGGCTTATCGATATGAACAAACTGCGCGCACATCCGATCGAACGGATCGCAAGCCTGCCGGCAGGCACGAACGCGTTCATCGTCCTGCCGATCGGATTTCTGAACGGGCCTCAGAGCATTCTAGGAGTTCTCCGCTCTCGCGGAGCCGATGTGACGGCGATCGGCTGAATCCAAGACCTCGCACCTTGGCGCGATCCGCGTTGGCCGGCCGAAAACTCCTCGTCATTCTCAAATGCAAAAGCACGAGATGCACGAAGAGAATTCGAACATGCGACGTGGCAATCGAGATAGTCTATTTCCCGATTGGATCAGCGCGCCCGGGAGACGCCGGCCGGACTCGAAGCCTCGCTGCCCGAGAAGATGATGACGGCGAACATCAGCACGCCGGCGAAGGCGATGAGCGAGGAAATGGCGACAATCGGTTCCATCGCCGTGTTTCCGGAAAGCAGCAGATAAAGGGACGGGATCAGCACCGCGACACCGAAGGTGTAGACGACGTACTGGATCATCGCCAGGCGCTTCTCGGCCTTGTGTGGATTGAGCGCGTGGTAAACGCCGAAGAGCGCCATGGTGACCCAGCCGAGCAGGTTGGCGTGGGCATGGGCCCCGGTCGGTGCGTGATTACCTGAGATCGACATGTGAAGGCCGACCGAGATGCCGGCGATCAGAAAAATGATGGCGGTCTTGAAGTAAAGATTTGCGATGCGTGGCATTGGTTTTCCCCCTCTGTTGCCGACGAAACTTAGCATGTTTTCAAGCTTCTGAGAACGAGCACATCAGAGGATCTTTGGAGCACCAGCCCTGTTATCAATATTAGAATAGAAATATTGCCGGGCAGCGAGACGACACTAGAACAACATTGCCGACGGGCGAAGCAGGTTAATCCGGATGGCACGTGTCAGTGGAACTTGTTACGGCGGCTTCCGCAGGCACGCTCCGGGTAGAACAAGTTGGTTGAACTAAGCCAAAAGCATCACGGAACCGAGAACCAACTGCGGGCGTTTGTTGGTTCATGTTGAAGCAGCAGGCATTTTGCCCCCGGATCGGCACGATTTACCAGTTCGACAAGCAGCAGGTGCATGTTCTGGAGAGCGGCGACTTGAACGCAAGACCGATCCTTGTCCTCCATGGCTGTGGGAGCCTGGCTGAAGAGGTTCTGCTTCCGTTTGCTCAGAGCACGTTCCGCATGGTGGCCCCCGATCGCCCGGGCTACGGTTTCAGCAGCCCTCTTCCTCTCGCTGAACGAGGACCGATAGGCCAATCCTTTTGGCTCGAGCGCCTAATCGATGCAATGGACCTGCATTGCGTCTCGATCGTAGCCCACTCCATCGGCAGCGCGCCGGCACTTCATCTGGCAGCGCGCCGGCCGGAGCTGGTGAACGGGTTGCTTCTGATTTCGCCGTGCTGCAGGCCCGTCCCACCGAAACCGCTGCCCATCCTCCGGGCGTCCGTCGCCCCGGTGGTGGGATCCTTGATCCGCCAGCATGTAATCAGCCGATGGGCAGCGTTTTTTCTCGACCGTGGTCTGCGATCGTCATCCTTTCCAAACACGTTGCCTCCCCAGCTGTCGGTGTTGCCGGCCGCTCATATGGTCAATCCGGGCGCAATTGAAACGATGGCTAACGAGCTGCGGGCCTTCAACAAAGACATGGAACTGCTGCCGAAGCTGCCCGGCAATCTGCCACTGCACGTCCTGTTCGGTTCGGAGGATCGCATAGTTCAGCCGGCCTGGCATATCGATGGCCTTCGGCAGAAACATCCGAGGCCGATGATCAGGGTGATCGAGGGCGTCGGCCACCTTCCACATCATGTTGTGCCAGCCGTAGCCCGACAGATGCTGAGCGACCTTATGAGGGAGCGAGTACAGCAATCTTCTAAGCGGCAGCATTTGGCTGGTGTCGCGTGAGTGGGCTCTCCTATCCCTCGCCTCAACTCTCGAGCGGGATGCGGCGCACAATCTCTCTGAAAGACGCTGCGGCCGTTCATCACCCATGGCTGACACCGCGCCGATCTCCGCGAATGAACCCCGACTGAATGGCGCCTTCAGCTTCCGTTCCGAAGGGAGCGTCTAGAAGAAAGACGTTCAACCGCGGTCTTTTCCGCCTGAGGAGACATATTCATGATCCGCACGTCTGTCATTGCAACCGCACTCGTCGCTCTCGTCGGCATTACCGCCGCAGCCCCCGCCATGGCCAATGATGTTCGTATCGAACAATATGGCTGGTCGAACTCTGCCGGTGGGGCACAGGAAGGATACGGAAACCGGATCAGAACCTACCAGAACGGTGGCTACAACCGAATTCTCGGCCGTCAATATGGTCATCATAATCTTTCAGCTGTCGGTCAGGAAGGCAACGACAACTATGGCGCCACCTATCAGCACGGCAACCGCAACGTAGCGGGCATTGGCCAATTCGGCTCCAGCCATACGACCATCCTTACCCAGGATGGTAATGGCAACATCGCGGCCGGCGTCCAGGTCGGCCATGGCTGCAGCGCCAATGTCAGCCAGGGCGGCAACGGCAATGTCGCCGCTTTCGTCCAAGCCTGCCCGTAAGCGGCTGCAGGATGCCGTGAAACAGGTCAGGATCGCAACAGCAGACCACCAGGGGAATCGACCATGCCAAATAGCATCAAACATCCGCGCCGCGCGATGACGATTCTCGCGCTGGTCCTGCTTCCCGTCGGCGCGGTTTCCGCCATGACGACAGCCAACCAATCTGACCGGGTGCAGCTTTGCGAAATCAAAGCAACCCCTGGGGCAGGTATGGTGAGACTGGACGCGCTCGTCCACGCCGACAAGCATGTCGGCGGGACTTACACCTTCCATGTCGAAAAGGTGGGAAACGGCGGACGCTCCACGATCAACCAGAGTGGCGATTTTGATGCAGTCGAGGGACATGCGGCAATGCTTGGTTCGGTCTCGCTCGACTCGAAAGGAGCCAAATACAAAGCCACCCTGGACGTCGTCGTCGGGGATGAGAGTTTCAGCTGCGTGAAGCAGATCGGCGGCAACTGATCGGCCTCCACATTCTACAGTTTTCCAAAAGGGCGCCGTTTCCGGCGTCCTTTTGCATTCAATCAGGCCGAAACGACTGAACGACAACTGAACGGGCAATTCCGGCTGGGTTCAGCTGCAAGATGCGAAAGCTGATCATCGGCTGAGGCAGCCGGAAATGGAGATCAGAATGACCCGCAACGTGTTTAAGATCCTTGCCGTCACCCTTCTTGCCGGGAGCCTGGGCCAAGTAGCCTTGTCTGCGCCAGCCTATGCCGGCGGTCGGATCTCGTTCAACCTCGCACCGGACAATGCCCAGGATGCCGGACTTTTTTCAACCGGGCTGCGCGTCTATTCCCTCTACCGCGGTCTGAAAGATGCTGACATCCGGCAGCTGGGTCGGGGTAACGCGGCTGGTATCGCTCAGGCCGGCCGCGGCAATCTCGGCTTCGTCAGGCAACGGGGCAATGGTCATTCCGCGACCTTGCGGCAGAACGGCAACAACAATGCCTATGGCATTTTCCAGTATGGGCGAAATACTGAAACGGACGTCGTGCAGGATGGGGATAACGGCAGTGGTGCTACCTTCAGCTATGGCTGGTAAGGCAGTTCACACGCCGGGCGCGACCGGTCGGCGCCCCATAAGGAATCTCTGCGGCGAGTAAGCCGCTAAAATGTAAGCTGTACCTTACAGGCGGCCGTACGATCGCCGGCAAGGGTGAAGGCGGCGGCGGCTTCTTCCAAGGGTAAGCTGTGGCTGATGATCGGCCGCACATCGATCTTGCGGCTTGCGATCAGCTTGGCGGCAGTGGCGAATTCCTCGTGGAACCGCTGCGTTCCGTGGATATGCAGCTCCTTGCCGACGATGGCGTTGAGCGGGACCGGGATCTCGCCCGTGACGCCGACCTGCACAATCGTGCCGCGCGGCCGGACGGCGGCGATTGCGCTGCGGATCGCGGGTGCGGCGGCCGAGCATTCGAAGACAAGATCGAAATAGCCCTTTCCCGCCTCGAATTCGGCAAGTGCCGCAGCCCCTTCGGAAACATTGATCGCGCGGCTGGCGCCGATCGCTTTGGCCCTTGCGAGCGCCGCATCGGCAAGATCGGTCACCACGATCTCGGCCGCGCCGTGATGCCGGGCGGCGGCAACCATCAGGCAGCCGATCGGGCCGGCGCCGGTGACGAGGACGCGTTTGCCCGATATCTCGCCGGCGCGCGATGCGGCATGCAGGCAGACGGCGAGCGGCTCGCTGCAGGCCGCTTCCGCGGCGGTCGTCTCGGCTCCCATTTCGAAGCATTGCCCGGCCGGTACTACCAGCCACTCCCGGAACATGCCCTGCTCGTGCGGCAGGCGCATCGCGCTGCCCATGAAGCGCATATCGAGGCAATGGATCGGCAGTCCCTTCACGCAATATTCGCAATGGCCGCAGGGCTGACTTGGATTGACTGCGACCAGCGTGCCGGCTTTGAGCTCGACCCCCTCGCCCGCTTGACTCACCCTCCCCGAGGCCTCGTGGCCGGGGATGATCGGCTCGCGCACCCTGACAGGCCCGAAGCCGCCGTCCTGATAATAATGCAGGTCGGAGCCGCAGATGCCGGCGGCCGCCATCTTGAGAAGCACCTCGCCTGGACCGGGAGCCGGGACTGTGTCCATTTCGACCCTGAGATCGCCTTTTTGGTAAAGCCGCGCCAGACGCGTCTGCATCCTACCCTCCTATCTCAACAGTCCGAGCTGCTGCGGCAGCCAGAGCGATACGGCGGGAATGAAGGTGATCAGGATCAGCGCCAGGAACAGCGGCACCAGCCATGGTACGATCGCCATTGTCGTGCGTTCGACCGAAAGCTTCGCCACCCGTGAGAGCACGAACAACACCATGCCGAGTGGCGGGTGAAGCAAGCCGATCATCAGGTTCAAGGTCATGATCAGGCCGAACTGAACGGGATCGATGCCGAACTTGGCGACAATCGGCAGAAGGATCGGCACGAGGATGGTGATCGCGGCGATCGTATCCAGGAAGCAGCCGACGAAGAGCATCAGCAGGTTCACCAGGATCAGGAACACCCATTTATTGTCGGTGATCGACAGGATCGCATCCGAGAGTAGCTGCGCGGCCTGGCTGACCGTCAAGAGCCACGCGAAGACCGATGCGGCGGTGACGATGAAGAGCACCGACGCCGTCGTTTCGATCGTATCGAAGCTCGCCTTGGCGAGCGTCGAGAGCGTCATCGTGCGGTAGCGCACGAGGCCGAGGAAGAGCGACCAGAGCACAGCCGCGACCGCTGCCTCCGTCGGCGTGAACCAGCCCATCGTCATGCCGCCGATCAGGATGACGGGAGTCATCAGGGCCATGACGGCGGAGAAGCCGAAATACCAGTCGAGCGCCAGGAGCACGAGGAGGGCAATACCCGCCGCGGCGTTCATCGAGAGGCCGGCGCGCATCATCAGATAGATCGCCACAGGCACCATCAGGACGACGAGGATTTCCATGCCGGCCGACAGGAGCTCGCGCACATTGAACGGCGCGTCGGAACCCCAGCGTTTGCGATAGGCGAAGGCGGCGACGGTGATCATCATCAGCAGCGTCATGACGACGCCGGGCAGGATGCCGGCCATGAAGAGAGCGCCGATCGAGACGTTCGCCATCATGCCGTAGATGACGAAGGGCAGCGACGGCGGGAAGATCGGCCCGAGCGTGGCGGAGGCGGCCGTCACACCGACCGCCGCTTCGACCGGATAGCCATGGTCCTTCATCGCCTTGATTTCGATCGTGCCGATGCCGGCCGCATCGGCGAGCGCGGTGCCCGACATGCCCGAGAAAATGACGGAGCCGATGATGTTGACCTGCGCCAGCCCGCCCTTCATCCAGCCGACCAGCGCGACCGCGAAGGAGTAGATACGGCCGGTGACGCCGGCGGAATTCATCAGATTGCCGGCCAGGATGAAGAAGGGCACGGCGAGCAGCGGAAAACTCTCGACGCCGGCGATCATGCGCTGGGCGACGATGATGTCGGGCGCCACGCCGTAAAGGACGATGTAAAGCACGGAGGCGACGGCCATCGAGATGGCAACGGGCACGCCGACCAGCATCAGCAGCAGAAACGAGCCAAGAAGCAGCAGCATCGGGTCATCCTTCGACGGATTGGAATTCTTCCGGGCGCTCCAGGACGGAGTAGCCGCGGCGCATATTGGCGATGAAGACGATGACCGCGCGGATCAGCATCAGCACGAAAGCGACAAGCACCGAGTAGAAGACGATGTTGCGCGGCAGGTCGATGGTGACCATCTGCTCGTCGGCGACGATGTCGACGTAACGCCACATCAGAGTGCAGCCATAGGCGAAGAAGCCGATGCGGACGATATCAACGAAGGTCGCGAGCACGCGCGCCAGGCCCGCCGGCATATAATGATAGAACACGTCCACCTGGATATGTCGCGAGGTGCGCACGCACATGACGGCGCCGAGAAAGACGACGCCGATCAGGCAGTTGATGGCGATCTCCTCGGTCCAGGCATAGCTGTCGTTCAGCACATACCGCGTGAAGAACTGCAGGAAGACGCAGCCGGCCATCAGCCAGAAAACGATCAACGTGATCCAGTCTTCGATGGCGTAGTCCGAGACGTTCGCGGTCGGCGCATGGCCTTCGAATTCGTGGCCGATTTCCTCGGCCGTAATTGGCGTGTGAATTTCTTTCGACATGATCGGCCTTGTTTCGGTTGGAGAAGGAGAGCGCACGACGCAGATGGCACCCGGCTTGAGGCTGCTGGGCTCGTTCCTCGCTCGACGTCATCCTCGGCCTTGTGCCGAGGATCTGCTGCCCCATCGATCTGAGGCAGATGCTCGGGACAAGCCCGAGCATGACGAAGGAAGAGTTGGCGGACGTCGCGCCAAGGCGCTTACTGGATCGCCCGGATCGCTTCCCAATCGGCCTTCTCATAGCCGAAGTCCTCAAACTTCACCTTTTCCATCACGTTCTTCTCGAAGTCGGCCTTGTCGACCTCGGTGACGTTGATGCCCTTTTCCTTGAAGGTGGCGACGAGGCTATTTTCCTTGCCGGCGATCGTCTTGGTCGTGCGCTCGGCGGCCTGCTGCATCACTTCGCCGAAGATCTTCTTGTCCTCGTCGGAGAGCTTCGCCCACAGCTGCTTGGAGATTACCGTGTTCAGGTGGTCGACGATGTGGCCGGTGAGAATGATGTTCTTCTGGACTTCGAAGAACTTCTTTGCTTCGATCGTCGTCAGCGGGTTTTCCTGCGCCTCGACGGTGCCGTTCTGCAAAGCGAGATAGACCTCGGCGAAGGCGATCGGCGTCGTGTTGGCGCCGCAGGCGCGCGGCATCGCCAGATAGGCCGGGACGTCCGGGACGCGGATCTTCAGGCCCTGCATGTCGGCGCATTTGGCGATCGGCTTGTTCGAGGTCGTGTGGCGCGTGCCGTAATAGCTGACGGCGGCGATGTGGTTGCCGGTCTTGTCCTCATAACCCTTGGCGAGACGCTTGAAGACATCGCTCTGGGTATAGGCGATCAGATGATCGGGATTGCGGAAGATATAGGGAAAGTAGGTGACGCCGATCGGCTTGTAGTCGCGCGCGGCAAAGCTCGATCCGGAAATGATGATGTCGACCGTGCCGAGCTTGAGGCCCTGGTTGATGTCGGCTTCCTTGCCGAGCTGCGAGGCCGGATAGACCTCGATCTTGTAGCGTCCGTCGGTGCGTTTGGCGATCTCTTCCGCAGCCCAGACGGAATCCGTGTGGAACGGCTCCGAGGTTTCATAGACATGCGCCCATTTCAGGACGGTCTGAGCCTGCGCGACCGCCGTCGTCGCCATGATCGCGGCTGCAGTGCACAGTATCGTTGCCAGTCTCATTTTCATTGCTCTCTCCTCCCGAGCTCGGGTTTAAGTCTTGGTGGTTCCTTTCGCGCGCGCCTTGTTGCGGCCGCGCTCCTCTTCTCCCGAGAACTCCTCCCCGAAGCTCTCGGAAAATCTCTTCTGCGATAGGGTGAGATGGCTGCGCATCGCAGCCTTCGCGCCGGCCGTATCGCCGGCGGCGATTGCATCGCGGATCGCCCGGTGCTCGTCGACGGCGCTGCGCCATGTCGTCGGCCCCTCGAAATGGCTGGCGAGCTTGGCGAAATAGGGGGTCATGCGCATGTCGAACATCTCGCCCGTCACACGGATCAGGGTGGCATTGCCGATAATGGCGGCAATGCCGGTATGGAAGGCGCGGTCGGCGGCGAGCACCGTCGCCGCATCGTTGAGGCCGCCGCTCATGCGCATCAGCGCCTCGTCGAGCACGGCGATATCTTCCGGCTTCGCGCGGGTTGCCGCTTCCTCGGCGATGGCGCATTCGATGATGGCGCGCGCCTGCAGCAATTCGAAAGGTCCCTCCACCGGCTCGCTTTCGCTTGTCGCCATGCTGATGCCCTGCCGACGCACCACATAGATGCCGGAGCCCATGCGGATGTTGACGAGACCTTCTACCTCGAGAACGATCAGCGCCTCGCGCACGGTCGGGCGTGAGACCGACAGTTGCTCCGCCAGATCGCGCTCGGCCGGCAGCTTCTGGCCGACGACAAGCTCGCCGCCGGCAATCATCGAACGAATCTGATCCGCGACCTGCCTGTAGAGGCGGCGCGATTCAACGGGCGAAAACATTCTGGCCTCCCCGGCGGCTTCTCCTCAAACACGCAGCTGGTCAACTGGCCTGACCAATTTTGTGCATACCACTGCGTCGGTTGTGCGTCAATGCGCGAAATTCTAGCGAGCATCATTCCCGGCTGCGATGACCGAAAAAGACCTGCTGGGAAAGCGACGCTTGAGAGATCGTCGATCCCGGTGCGCGGCGTGCTTAGCGGCTCAGTGCCAGAGACGGGCGGTCGATCACCGGCCAGCCGCGTCCTGTGATGCCAGGGAGGTCGTAGGCGTCTGCTGCGAAGGCTTCGAGGGATGCGCGGTTGCGGATGATTACCAGGCCGCGGGTGGAATAAATGAGATGCTCGCCCTCCAGGATGTGTAAGGCATCAGTGACGCTGGAGCGGCGGACTCCCAGCATCGTGGCCATATATTCATGCGTGATTTCAATCCCTTCGCCATCGAGGCGGTCATGGCACATCAGAAGCCATTTCGCCAGCCGAACGTCGATCTTGTGAACGGCGTTGGACAGCGCGGTGTTGGCGACCTGCGCGAAAAAGCTATGGAGAAAACGCGAGAGCAGCCGGCGGACGGCGGGCCGGTCGGCGAGGAAGCATGCCAGAGCGCTGGCTTCCACACGGCGCCCATGACCGCCAACCTGCATCATGACGTCGAATGAAAACCGCTCCGCGTCCGCCGTCAGAGCCGGCGGCGACATCCCGTCCCTACCGAGCACGCCGATCTCGGCTTTCCTGCCCTCGGGACTCGTCGCCACCATGGAAGCAATGCCGGTTTCCAGGAAATAATAATGGCTGACCGGCATGCCCAAATGGACAAGCTCGAAATCGCGTGGAAGAACAAGTGGTTCCAGTATGCGCTCCAGAGCCAGAAGCTCCGGATCCGCCAACTGCGACAGAATGAGATTTTCGCTTTCGAATACTCGCATCGCTCTGCCCTTTGTTTGGCAAGAGGACACCGTCTCCCGGCCGTCAGCACCACAAGATCAGCTCAGCCGCACTTAAAATTATGAACTCCGGAATGGCCGATTGCAAGGCGCTGAGCCTTAACTCGCATGATCGGCAGAAGGTTCCTTGGTGGAGTTTTGTACGCAACCGCACGCGGCGAGAAATTGCTGTAGCAAGTGCTAATGTAGTGGGCGGGCAATTGCGGGGCAGCTGGCATGGATCAATATCCCCTCCCGAGTGACGAGACTGAAATTTATCGGCACATCGTCGAGAGCGCCCGGGATTATGCAATTTTTGCGATGAATCGCGACGGCACCGTCGTGACGTGGAGTGCCGGCGCGGAAAGACTCTTCGGCTATTCGCCGCCCGAAATCATCGGACAGAGCGGTGCCGCCATCTTTACGTTCGAGGATCAGCTTGCAGGGGCGATGCTCAAGGAGATCAGGCTGGCGTTGACGACCGGAAGCGCCGACGACAATCGCTGGCATGTGAGAAAGGACGGCAGTTCGTTCTGGGCTTCGGGACTGATGATGCCGCTTCGCAACGATGCCGGCGAGACCTACGGCCTTCTAAAAATCGTCCGCGACCAAACGCAGATGCTTCATGAGGACGAAACTCGGCGCGCCAGCGAAGAGCGTCTCCAGCTTATTCTCAAAAGCGCGATCGACTATGCAATCTTCGCTTTTGATCGGGCTGGGCGGATCATCAGCTGGAACACCGGCGCCTGCCGTATCTTCGGTTATGAGGAAGACGAGATCCTCGGTCGCGACGCCCGCATTCTCTTCGTTCCCGAGGACCGCAACGACGGCGCCCTGGAACGCGAGATGAAGACGGCCGCCGAGCGCGGCCGCGCCGAGAACGAGCGGTTTCACTTACGCAAAGACGGCTCGACATTCTGGGGCAGCGGCTTGACCATGCCGCTTCGTGCCCAGCGTGCCGGCTACCTCAAGGTGCTCCGGGACGATACGGAGCGTCATTTTGCCGAAGAACACCAGCAGATCATGCTGCGGGAGATGAGCCATCGCGTCAAGAACAGCCTGGCCCTCGTCGCGGCCATGCTTGCCATGCAGGCCCGTTCGACCAAACAGGAGGAGGTCGGACAGGCGCTTCGCGATGCGGAAGCGCGTGTCGGAACCATCGCCCAGGTGCACGATCAATTATGGCGTCAACCGGATATCGAAACGGTAGATCTGGCGGATTTCCTGTCGAGCCTCTGCCAGCGCCTGCAGCAATCGGCCTCCCGCCACGCGGTATCCGTCAACGCTGATCCGTGCATGGTCGATGCCGACCGGGCGATCCAGATCGCCCTCCTCGTCAACGAGCTGGTGACCAATGCCTTCAAACACGCCTATCCCGACGTCTCCGGCGCTGTCACGGTCAGCGCCCGCAGCATTGCCGATGAGATCTGCCTCGAGATCGCCGACGACGGACGAGGTCTGCCCCCGGAAGTGCTGTCCTTCGAGAACGATGGGAAAAGCCTGGGAATGAAGATCGTGCGCGCACTCGTGCAGCAGCTGAAGGCGGAGATGCATATCGAGGACCGGGCGCCCGGTACGGGGTTCGTGATCCGCTTGCCGAGGGAAGGGTGAAAGGCTTCTGTCCTTGAAGAATGTGCCGTGCGGCCCTCATCCGCCTGCCGGCACCTCCCCCGCTGGGGAGAAGAGGACGCGAGGGTAGCGATCTGCCGCTGACTGACCCGTGAATTTCTGGCGCTCATGCTTCGGCGTGCGCCGCTCGGGAGTGACGAATGAGCTGCATGTCATCGAAGGGCTGCGGGTCATCAAATCGACCCGCGCCAATGTCAGGATCTTCGACAGGGAGCGGCTGGAAGAGATCGCGGCCGGTAGCTACGGCGTTCCGGAACGGGAATATGAACGTTTGACCGGCTTGCCGATCCGGCGCCCCGCTAATCGGCAGTCCTGATCGTATCGGCGAAACGTACGATCAGAAGCAGGGTCCCTTGTTCGTCGCAGATGTAGATCTTTCTCGCTGAGATGTCTTTCCCCGAAAGAACCGCTTGGCTCATGAGGGCTCTCGCATCCTGAACGGCTTCGCGCCTGGCGTCTTCGACGGTCGCCAGTTCCGAACCTTCGGGATCGACGATCATGCCGGTGTCTGAAACGACGTTAAAATAAAATCTTGGCATCGGCCGCCCCATCGTTGCAGAATCAATGCCAGAACGTGGGGTAAGGTTCCGCGGAAAAGAACCGGGCTGTCATTCAAAACAGCAACATTATCCTTGTCTTAAATCGGGCTATCGAAATCAATGGGAGGTTTCGGCGACGCCGGTAGCAAGACGCGTCATCGTCGCGCGAAGCTCGAGGAGCTCCATTAGAATAATTTCCCAATCCACGTCATCCGCTTTGGCAATCGGTATGACCGAAGCGCTGATCACGCAAAGCAGGCGATCGAGAGCCGGAGATCGACCGAAGTCGTCCGGCGCGCCGCCGCGCAGTTTTCGGAGATCGTCGACGATTTGTCGCAAGGCGATCTGCCGGTCGACAAAACCGAGATCAGAGGGATCCGCCGTGATAGGAGCGCTTTGCCGGCTTCTATTCATGGTGACATTCCGCCTGTCCGGCGTCCTCATATGCCGTTGCGCCGAGCGGCGCATCCGGTGTGATCAGCAGGTCCTCCGGATCCAGATGCACATGCCGCATTAGGCCGGCGAGCTTGTGCTTGTCCCGGATGCCGCATTCGAACCAGGATACGAGTTCCCTGGCAACATGTTCGGCGGCCGGGCTGGCGATCACGCATGATTTCTCCTGACACCATCCCTCAAGGACCGTGGTCAGCATTGCCACGTCATCAGGCTGTAGCGCCGGCTTCGTGATTCCCGAGTGCTGGATCATCGGCTTCCTCCCCATTATATGCGACGATCCTAAACTTCGGATCTTCGATTTCAACCGCCGGTGCGGAAGCGTACGGACAGGACGATCGGGGCTTGATCCGGTCCGCCAGGGGGAACAAGGCGACCCGGCCGCGGTTCGGCGATCACGACGAATGAACGTCGCCTGATAGGCTCGAATCTGGTAGGCACGGTGCAGGCGCGGACCGCCTGATGCTTCGAACCGCTGTTGAACAGCATGATCACCCTAAAGCCAGGATTACATTAGGCAGTTCGCCATGAAATCGCTCAGCCCGATTGCCGGCAAGACGATCCTTATCATCGGTGAGGCCGGCTTCCTTTCGGACGATGCGCGAAAGGCATTTGTCGCGCTAAAGGCGGTGCTTGCCGGTCCTGTCGTCATTTCCAGCGCGATGGAGTGTTTGAGCGAGGGCCTCGTGTTCGATGCCGTGATCATCGACGTGACGATTTCCGACGAAGCCATGCTGTGGATGAACGAATGGCTGGAGACGCGCCGAATTCCTTTCATCTTTGCCCATGACGAGCGGTCCGAAACTCCGCCCGGCGGCTTTGTCGTCAGCGGGCGTCCTTCCGATATCGACGCGATGATCGCCGCTCTGTTCGGGGGAGACCCGTCTTATTATCACTAGAGCTTTTCCGGGTTAGCTTGAAGCATTCTGCCGGAGCAGGGTTTCGTCAGGGCAGAGGCGATTGGCGATGGGCATACCTCCAGGTACGTCCGAGCCGATCGCCTCTGATCCTGGCGGAAACATGCCCGGCCCTTCGGGTTGGCTGAAACGGGCCGGCTGATCGACCGGCCGGCTTGGCCGTAGAGCTGGGCTACGACGCGCGCCGGCCGGTCGACCATCCGACTCCGTTTGAGTCAACAGAATGCTTCAATCTAACCCGGAAAAGCTCTAGAGCGCCGTGCGTCCGTTCGGATGCACAAAGGACGCTCTCACTCTTTAAATCTACGCATCGGACTTGCCGAAAATCGATTTCGATTTTCGGGCCGATGTAGCGCGATACGGTGGATTGTTCAGTTCCGTACAATTGGGGACGAAGAGTTGTTTCGGCCCCGATTGAGTCCCATTATTCAAAGCGCACGGTGAAAAGCTTCGGGACCAGGGTCATGCTCGATTCTCAGTCCATCCATCTGAAAGCGCTCGATTCAGCCGATCTTCAGCGTCTGCAGACCATTTTGAACGTGATCTGCCGCGGGGCCGAAATGCCCTTGCGCTCGCCTGATATGCAGGAGGTCGCCGCGCTGCTCATTCGCCTTTATCGGCACGGCTTGACCGACGAGGACAAGCTGCTGTCGGTCGGGCGTTTGGCGTCGGCGAAAAAGGGGCTCTCCCGAACTGCTGCGATCACGGCGGGGCGGAGATCGAAACGGCCGGTCGGTCATCTCAATCTGACGAGGAGCAGTTCATGAATGACGGTGAAAAAGCGCGGGCCGACGTCGAAGGAACCGAAAAGGAAACCGCCGATGCGAGGAAAAACCCGCCCGCCGGTCCTCACGCCAAGGATCATCTCATAGACGAAAGCAAAACGCCCGGCGCCGGCTCGCTGTCCGAGAAGGACGAGCAGAGCATCACGCCGGGATCAGGCTGATCCACCGCCGACTTGGCTGGAAAACACTCTGGGCCTAGAATCTCATCCACGATGGATAGATTCAGAGTGTTAGAGCGTCCTTTGTGCGTCCGAAAGGACGCACGGCGATCTCGTCAGCGTGCGAGTTCCTTGCCGATCAGCCGCCGATATTCCTCCTCGGCAGCGCCGTTGGATCCATGCGCCTCTTCGATCAATCCCCGCCGGTTGAGGATGACGATCTGGCGCCGCGTGGACCGGATCAGCCCTTTGCCCTGCGGGGCCTCCGGCACTCTCGCACGCTCGAGGGAACCGCGACGAAGCATTCCGGTTAGGGCTTGCGTAAATAAGGAGGCAAGCGCGGTCTGATACGCGGGGCCTGGCCCCCGCGCATGCGGGAGAGCGAGAATTGGCAGAAACGCACATGCGACCCAAGGAGAATCGTCTGCTCGCGCTCCTGCCGGAGAACGAGTATTCGGCCGTTGTCGCACATCTCGAGCCCTGCGACATCCCCCGCGGTTTCATCATCGTCGAGGCCGGTGCGACGATCGAGCATGCCTATTTTCCCTGTTCGGGGATAGGATCGGTGATCAATATCTCCCCGGAAGGCAATCGGGTCGAAGCAGGTTTGTTCGGTCGGGATGGATTTGCACCAACGGCGGCGGCGATAGAAGCGCCTGTCAGTATCCTGGAAGTTGCAGTCCAGGTGCCGGGCTCTGCCTACCGCCTGCCACAAAGCAGGCTGCTCGATCTGATGCAGACGCAGCCGATGTTTGCCAACCTGCTCCACAAAAGTCTGCATGTTCTCGCGATCCAGGCCGGATTCACCGCACTCTCCAACGCCGTTCATGCGATCGATGAACGGCTGGCACGCTGGATTTTGATGTGCCACGACAGGATCGACGGAAATGAGCTCGCCCTGACGCATGATTTCATCGCCTTGATGCTGGCGGTGCGGCGGCCGAGCGTCACCACGGCGCTGCATGTCCTCGAGGGAAACCGGTTCATCCGCTCTGTCCGCGGCCTGGTGATCGTCAGGGATCGCGCCGGCCTGGAGGATTTCGCCTCCGATGCCTACGGCAAGGCGGAGGAGGAATATGAGCGGCTGATCGGACCTCTCAGAAAATCCACGCGTTAAAATCACCATCGCAGCCCGTCCACTTGCCGGTGGCACTCCAGCCTTGGACGCAAGCGTGTCGGGTGATCTGCGTGCTCGACTGCCTCGCTTTCAGCGGCACGTCGCAATGCGTTACAGTTTCACGTGCATGTGATAGAGCTGTCGTGCAAAAATCTTTGGTTTTCGCTGTAACCGATTGGCTGCTTTTGCGAATGAGCTCTTTGACAGCATGACCACCGCCCATTCGGAAGAAGCCCTGAAAGCATTGATGCTTCTGTCCCTTGACGGGGACGAGGCTGCCTATCGGCGTTTGCTGACGGCTTTGCGCGTGCTGCTTGTCGGCTATTACAGCCGCAGGATGGCTGCGGCGACGAGAGCGGACATGGAAGATCTGGTCCAGGAGACGTTGCTGGCGCTGCATTCCCGGCGATCCACCTACGACCGGAACAGACCTTTTACCGCATGGTTTTTCTCGATCGCCCGCTACAAGCTGATAGACCATCACCGCGGCCGTGGCGGACGCAGGCTGGCTGAGACCGAGCTTGATGACGAGATCGAAAGCGACTTCAGCGAGGATAGGCTGACTGCCCGCATGGATGTCGAGCGGTTGCTCGACGGCTTGCCGCCGAGACAGCAGGAACTGATCCGGCAGGTGAAGCTCGAGGGCAGCTCGGTCGCCGACACCGCAACCCGCACCGGCCAGTCCGAATCGGCGGTGAAAGTCAGCATCCATCGGGCGCTCAAGGCGCTCGGAGAGAGATTGCGAGGCACATCGTGACAAAGACGGACGATATCATCGAACGATTGGCAAGCGACCTGAAACCGGTGCCGCGCAACGCGCTATGGCGCCGCTTTGCGCTCGGCATACTGCCGGCTCTCGGACTCTCTCTGCTGCTGATGCTGATCATTCTTGGTCCCCGGGTCGATATCTCAGACGTGCTGACGCTGCCGGTCTTCTGGATCAAATCGGCCTATAACGCCCTGATTGCGGCGGCCGCCTTTGCCACGGTTTTTCGGCTTTCCCGACCCGACGGGTCCGAGGGACGCTTTTTCGGTTTGCTTGCCTTGATCTTCGCCGCCATGGCGGCCGTCGCGGCCATCCAACTCCTGACGGCGCCGAGCGAGAGCTATCGATTGCTGATCCTCGGCTCCTCGGCGCTGCATTGCCCGCCGCTCATCGCAGGCTTTGCGATCCCGGTCTATGCCGGCACGGTCTGGGCACTGCGCCGCGCGGCGCCGGTGGATCTGCGGCTGACCGGCTTCGTCGCCGGCATTGCCGCGGGAGGAGCCGGCGCCTGGGTTTATTCCTGGTTCTGCACCGAAAACGGCATGCCTTTCGTGTTGATCTGGTATACGCTCGGCATCCTGCTCATCGGTGCTGTCGGCGCCGTGACCGGACCTCGCCTGCTGCGCTGGTAGCCCCCTCTCGATTCGTTGATCCGGAACATTCCGGCTTTCGCCTGGTTCGAGGGTCGAAGGAGAGGAAGATGAACCACGAATCGGATCGTCGCGCTTTTATGATCTATTTAGGAGCCATCCTGCTGGTCGGGCTCGTGATCGTATTCGGCGCTACGCTCTCATGGAACTCGACCAGCAGAAGCGATCAGTCCACCCAATTTTCAAGGGAAGCCAATCCTTCATGAAATGGCCGAAAGTCGACCCGATCCGGTTGCACCGGCGGAGCGCCGAACGGCAGCCGAACGGCCTGAAAACCCTGTGGCTGGTCATTGCCGTGATCGCGACGACGGTCGCTGTCGCCTTTCTGCTTTACGTCTCGATCCTCGTCTACGGCGTGATGCAAAGGCTGTGAGCCGACGCGAACTGGGCGTTCTGCCCCTGTGGCCACCGTTGTGGCATCAGCTATTTCTCCCTGCGCCGCGCCGTCAGTTTTAGCCGAATGTCGAAGTGATTGAGGGTGCCAGGCAGGTTGGCGACGGTTAAAGACGGGTGCAGCAGCACAATATCGGCGGCCGACAAGAACGAGCCCACGGCAAGGCTTGCAATCGCCGGCACGAGATTATGTGCCGGGCAAATGACGGGACCGGCGCTGAAGGGCACGAGCCCGGCGGCCGGCAACGCGTCGTTCTGTCCCCAGATGCTCGGCTCCATCCGATTGGCATAGAGGAGCGCAGGGTCTCGATGGAAGAAGGGGACGAAGATGATGACGCCTGTGCCGCGGGCAATGACCCTGTCGCCTGACTGGATATCCTTGGTCAGCTGCCTGAGGATGGCGGGCGTCGTCGGCCAGAGACGCAAGACCTCCAGCAGACAACTGCGTGTGAAGGGCCGATCGAGATTCCCGCCCATGGCCTCTTCCACGGCTTTGCCCCAGTAGCTCACATGGCAGGCCAGCAAGGCGAGCGTCCTCATAACGGCAATTCCGGCTGCATCGAAGGCGAACAGCCACTGGGCCACCTGGTTTTCCGGAGCAAGCTCATCGCCTCTCGGAAACCGGTTGACAAGACTGTGCTTTTCCGGGTCCCTCAGATAGCGGCCGACCTGCTCATGAAACTGGGCAAGCTTGTGCTGATCGACCGGGGCGGCAAATGCCCAGTTGGCCCTCCCTCGAAGTTCGTTCAAGGTCTCGGTCAATGTGACGTCGTTGCGCGCTCGTTCGCCGAGGACGACTCGCCGGACGATCCGGAACCAGGCCTGCGAAAAGGCCGGCCAATCGAGCTCACGGGGTATGTTCAGGAGCTGCAGGAATTCGGCGTCGACGATATTCTTGAAATGCACCGTAAATGGATGCAGCCGGTCTGCGGTTGCCAAGGCGTGCTCATGGGCCGGCCGAAGCTCGGCCCGCCGAGAGCCCGATGAGATAAGCACGTTCTCCGGCTCGAAGTGAACAAGGGCCGCATGCTTTTCCGCCGTCGCCGCGGCAAACGGTTCGGGCGAAGATTGAAGCACCGTGGCGACATCGGCCGGATCGAGGATCAGCAGCTGTGGTCGCAATGGGATCGGCAGCAGAAGAGGCGCCGGCCCGTACTTGTGTTTCAGCCGCTGCATCTGTTTCACGGCGTTTGTGTCGAAGCGCTGCCGCTCCGCCAGACGCTCCATTGTCGGGCGGCGAATGATGATGCCCTTGGCAACCGTCGGGGCCACGACCGCCGTCAACACGCGAAGCGTATCGAACCATCCGGCGCGGTTAACTCTGGGAAAGATGGCGTGGCTTCGCGCGTTCATGACTCTTCAGCCTGGGCCCGGCGGTTGGCCCATATCGGTTCGATCGGCCGATCCTATCGATATGGGTTTGGAACCAGGACCACGACCGTTTGTTCCGCTCGAGGCGAAGCGGACCGGCGCAGGGCGCTCAATCGACGAGATGGTTTCCGAGCATCGCAATCAGGCACTCGCGGGCGCGGCTCACACGGCTTTTCAAGGTGCCGATCCGGCACCCGCACATTTTGGCGGCGTCCTCATAGCTCGTTCCGGCAGCCACCAATGTCAGAGCCCGGCGCCTGTCGTCGGAAAGACGCGTCAATGCCCGCTGCAATTCGTGCTCGCGCAGCACCCACTCCTGGGTCGGAGCGATCGCCACCTGTTCCATCGCCGCGTCCATTCCGGCCGGCTCGCGTTTCTGCCGGCGGTAATTGGTGCAAAACGTATTTCGCAGGATGGTGAAAAGCCAGGATTTGAGCGAGGTGCCGGGTTGGTAGAGATGAAGCGAATTCAGCGCCTTCAGCAAGGTTTCCTGAACGAGGTCATCGATGTCATCATCGCTGCGCAGGAACCTTCGGGCAAAGGCGCGCAATGCCGGCGTCAGTTCGACGATCTCGCGCTCGAGTGCGGACTTTTCTTTACAATGCGACGCGGGACGTACTGAAGACGGGGAAGCCATTTTTCTCTCCTGGGATGAGAAGGAAAGTCGCTGGCTCCCTATTCGTTGCCGTACGATACCGGACAAAAGTCTCAGCTTAAATGGCAGTTGCTCGTCGGCTGGAGAGTGGGAACAACGGCGTCTCGCAATCGTTCGGTGATCGCCGTCTCGATGCTGTCGAGCGGTCTCTTCCTTGGCTGGATAGAGGTGGCGCCGCCAGCCGAGGGGGCGTCATATTTCCGATCGGAACATCCGACCGATGCGAGAGTTGATTGTCGTCACGACACGCCATAGGAGGACTAAATGGCAACCGAGAAGACTCTGAACGACCTGTTTCTCGATACTCTCAAGGACATCTATTACGCCGAAAAGCAGATCCTGAAGGCTCTGCCGAAGATGGCCCGCGCCGCGCAATCGGAAGAGGGCAAGGCCGGTTTTCTGCAGCATCGCGACGAGACCCAGGCGCAGGTCGAACGCCTCGAACAGGTTTTCGAAATGATTGGCAAACCCGCACGCGGCAAGACCTGCGAGGCCATCCAGGGCATTATCGCCGAAGCCGAGGAGATCATGGACGAATTCAAGGGCACCGTTGCCCTGGATGCCGGCCTGATTTCGTCCGCCCAATCCGTCGAGCATTATGAGATCGCCCGCTACGGCACGTTGATCGCATGGGCAAAACAGCTCGGCCTCAAGGATGCCGTGCCGCTGCTGCAGGCTACACTGGCCGAAGAAGAGGCAACCGACAAGAAGCTCACGCGGCTCGCGGAGTCTTCAGCCAACATCAAGGGCAAGGGTAAGGCGGCCTAAGCCGCTCTGTGCGCTATGCTCCTTCGTAACGGCCGCCGCCTCGGCGGCCGTGCTTTTGCCCGGGCTCCCTGTGATCAGAGACCAAGCTGCCAGATTTCGGCGGTGAGCACATGTCCCTCCGGCGCGGCGAGACTCATGGCGTTTATCCCCTTGAATCCCGGCAGCCGCTTGGTTCCCGTCCAGCGGCCGTCATCACCGAAGACCTCGATGGAACCTGCGTCGAGGAATATGCGGATAGTTGACGGGCGTGCGCCGGCAGCGATGTAACGGGGCGACGTCTTGGCGCCCGCTACCGAAAAGAGAATGCTCAGTCCGTCGTCATTCAACTGAACCGCCACCGTCGCGTCGGGATGTTCGAACGCGAGATGGAAGGCATTGCCCGCTTCCTTGAGCGTGAGGAGGATCTCGACAGAGCCGTTGGCAAGATCGACCGGATGGCCGTCCAGAAGGCCCTGAGCATCCAATGGGCGCTGCCGCAGACTTTCGACATCGGCGATCGGTGGCGTGGTCAGCGCGCCGCCGCGCAATGCCAGCCGCCGCGGCAGTGTCATCGCCGTCGGCATGTCGACTTCCTTTGAAACATCCGTCCAGTTCGCGAGCCATGCGATGCCAACCGGGCCGGTCTCGTCGACGAAGGCCTGGAACGCGTAGGCATCGGTGCCGAAGTCCAGCTCCTGCTCGAACTCCACAGAGAAGCTGTGACCATCGAAGCGGCCGATGGTGGCAAGAGTGATATTGCGCCGGCCCGTTGCCGGGTCGCGGCTGGTGAGAAGACCGAAGATCAGGGCCCATCGCGTCGACGGATCGTTCGCGGGATCATCGAGAGGCACCAGGCAAGGGCACTCCGCCGCCGTCATCCCGAAGCGGTTCTCGCGGTGAAGCATGCCGAGGAAGGTCCATCCCGTCGCCGCGCCCGGATCGTCCGTTTCGTAAAGCAGGATGATGCCGCCCTCGCGGTCCCGCGTGCCGAGCAGCATCTTCCATTTGTCGTCGGGGCCAATAAAGACATAGGGATCGCGGAAGTCAGTCGTCAGGCCGAGCCCCTCAGGACGCGCGGGCAGGATCAGGTTTGGCGGTTCGACGTTGACGAGATCGCCACTGGTGGCGGTGAACTGAATTTGCTCCTCCGGCTGCCGGTCCTTCATATGCTCGGTGAAAAAGATGCGAATTCCGGCGCCATCGAGGGGGATCGCCGAGCCGGAAAATGCGCCGCCGCGCCCATCGGCCCGCGCGGCGAGGGCATCCGAAGGCGGAAGAAAGATCGGAAGATGCGTCCAGCGGAGGTAATCGTCCGAGACCGCATGCCCCCAATGCATGTTGTTCCACCGAAGCTTATGCGGATAGTGCTGGTAGAACAGGTGCACCCTGCCGCCGAATCTTCCAAACCCGTTGGGATCGTTCATCCAGCCGAAAGGCGGGCGGAAATGATAGCCGCCGGGAATCTCGGGCGCGGCATTGGACGGCCTGACATGCAGCAGCCGGACGCCCTCTTCGAGAACGCAGGGCTGACGGAGGGCATAGAGGACCGAGACGTCGGTCGTAGCGGGATCGTAGGAGAAGGCGGTTTCTCCGCCGCGCTCCAGCGTCAGCAGGCGAAACTCGAATTCATGTGGATTTGATGTTTCGACGGCACCGGCCTGATCGCCGTCGACATGTGCGGTCAGCCTTCCCGGGGCGGCGCCATGCGAAGCCTTTATCCAGGCATGGATCGTGCTCCCTGCCGGCAGGACGGCGCTGATCGTCTCCAGCCCGCCTTCATCGGACGGAGACATCGCTTGGCTTGTCATCAATTCAACCTTTCACGGCAGAGCCGATAAAGGAACTCACGAACCAGCGCTGGAAAACGAGGTAGAGCCCCAGGATCGGGATCATCATCAAAACGGAGGCGGCCATCGCACGATCCCAGTAGATGCTGTCCTGTCCGAAGAAAGTGGCAATGGCGACAGCGATCGGCCGGGCATAATCCGTCTGCGTCACCAGGATCGGCCAGAGATACTGGTTCCAGGTCTCGATGCCCATCAGGATCGATACGGTGGCAAGGGCGGGTAGGCTGAGCGGCAGGAAAATGGAGCGGTAGGCCCGAAAAAAGGAAGCGCCGTCCATCTCGGCGGCTTCCAGCAGTTCCTTCGGCAACTGCGTGAAGAACTGGTAGAACAGGAAGATGTAGAGAGGGCTCGCGACCCAAGGCACGATTTGCACCGCGAAGGTGTCGGACATTCCCGCCCTGGAAACCATGATCACGAGGGGCATGATGATGCTTTCCTGCGGGATCACATAGAGCGCGATCACCACCGACAGGATGACCGCCCGGCCCCGGAGCGACCCCCAGGCCAGGACGAAGCCGGCCATCGAATTGACGATCAGGCCGGAGCAGACCGTGGTGACCAGAATGATCAGCGAGTTGACGAGGTAACGGCCGAAGGCGAGTTCGCCCGAGAGGTGGCCGACCTCCGCATAGTTGGAGAGCGTCGGGTTCGAAACCCAGAAGGCCCGGAAGCTGCCCATGTCGGCAAGGATCTGGAACCGGTCGTCCTTGAGGCTCGCCACGACCAGAAGCAGCAACGGGGAGACGATCACCAGGGCAATGATGAAGATGGAAACCGTCTGAACGATGCGTAAAACCCCTGCGGCGGAACGAGGCCGCGCCGCGCGGACCTTTGGGATCGAGAGAGCGATATCAGACATCGAAGCGCCTCAGGAGCTGGCGCTGGATCAGCGCGATGATGAGAACGATGACGAACAGGATGACGGACACGGCCGAGGCATAACCCATCTTCTGTTCCTCGAAGCCGGCGCGGACCATGTAATGCACAACCGTCTCGGTGCTGCTTTTCGGCCCGCCCTGCGTGAGGATGGCGACCTGGGTATAGAGCTTGAACGCCTGGATGGTGGTGATCACCAGGACGAAGACATGCGTCGGCCGAAGGCCCGGCATTGTCACATGCCAGAAGCGCCGGAAAGCATTCGCGCCGTCGATCTTGGCGGCATCGTAGAGTTCGTCGGGAATGCCCTGCAGACCCGCGAGATAGACGATCATCTGGAAACCATAGGCCTGCCAGGCCGAGAGCACGACGAGCGAGAACATCGCCCATTCGGGATCGCCGAGCCAATCGATCGGCTGGATCGCGCCACCGGAAATAAAGCCGAGGATCTGGTTGAACGGTCCCGTCGGATATTGGAACAGGGTGCCCCAGATGACGCAGACCACGACCATCGACGTGATCGCCGGTAGGAAGAACATGCCGCGCAGCAGATTGCGGAACGGCAGCTTCTGATGCAGCAGCAGGGCCGTTGCGAAAGCCAGGCCACACTGGGCTGGAATGATCCAGAAGGTGAAGCGCGAGACGTTCCAGAGGGCAGTCCAGAAAAGATCGTCCTGGAAGATGCGGATGAAATTGTTGAACCAGACGAACCGGACGGGCGTCGGCCGCGGCACCAGAGGCTGGTTGGTCATCGCCGTCCAGAAGGACAGGAAGAACGGCACGATCAGAAAGACAGTCAAAAGAATCACGGCCGGCGCGAGCATCGCCGCTTCCTGCATCAGTCGTCCCGTGTCATGCCGGCGCGCCGGAGACTTTCGCACTGTTGTCGACGGCAATGTCGATTGTTGCATGACCATCGCATTCCTCCTCTCCAGGCCTCAAGTGCCGGTCCCGCCTTGCAACATGGCGACACGTCGCAAGGCTTCGACCGACTGGCGCCGTTGGCTGTTATTCCTGATCACCGAACGGCGGATATCCGTCGTTGTCCTCGATATCCTGATCGATCTTCTTGGCGGCTGTTGTGAGCGCCTCCTTGGGATCGCCCCCATTGAAGGCCTCGTCGATAGCCTGCATGAAGGCCGACGTGATGGTGGGATAGGCTGGATGCGGCGGGCGGGCAACGGCCGTCTTCGACGCCTGCTCGAAGGCGATCGCCATAGGGCCGCCGTTTGCATAGAGCGGAGATTCGGCCGCGAAGCTCTTCAAGCCGGGATAGCCGGACTGGCTTGCGACATAGGCCCGATACTCCTTGTCCTTCAGCAGGAAGCTGATGAACTTGGCCGCGATATCGGGATGCTTTGAGGTCTTGGTGATCGCCCAGATCCAGGTGCCGTTCGGGCTCGCGCCCTTTGCGCCGAACTTGGGAAGCGGCAGGACGACGATGTTGTCCTTCATGGTGGCCGCAGCCTCCGCATAGACCCAGTGTCCGCCGAGCGCCAGTGCGGCCGGATTGCCTTCGGCGAAGAACTGGTTGGTGCCGGCCGACTGCGGCACGACCCAGCCGTTCTTGACCCATTTCTGCATCATGGCGAGGGCATCGACGCAGGCGTCGCTGTCGAGCGTTCCCTCGGATTTCCAGGCTTTGCGGTCGATCAGGTCGCAACCTGCCGATTGCAGGATCGGCCCATAGGCATAGGTGATCCATTCGGTCTTGATGCCGTAGCCGCGAAAGGTGTCGATCGGCCACTTCACGCCGTCGAGCTTCGAAAGCTTTTCGAGGTAGCTTTCGAACTCCTCTCGCGTCCAGGCATCGTCGACGGATTTCGGGATGCGGGCGCCGATCGCTTCGAGATATTTCTTGTTGCCGTAAAGGACGACGGAAGAGTCCGTCAGGCCGATCGCATAGAGATCCTTGTCGATCGGGTATGTGCCTTGAGCGATGTTGGACTCCGTCATGTCGTCGAGGAGGTCTTTGTCGATCAGCGGCTTGATCGGCTGCAGATAACCCGACCAGACATAATTGGCGAGGAACGGCGCATCGAGCTCCATGACGTCGGGCAGTTGCTTGGCCATGACGGCCGCGCTGAACTTCTCGTTATAGGCATCGTGCGGCGCATAGATGAACTGGACATCGACATCGGGATTGGCGGCCTCGAAGCGCTCGGCCACCTTACCATAGGCGGCGACAAAACCGGGATCGCCCTGATGCATGACTTGAATGGCAGTCTTTTCGGCTGCGTCAGCCCATGTGGCGGCCAGTGCCGACGACAAAACAAAAGACCAAAGTAAACGTTTACCCATTAGAATTCCTCCTCAATTGAATGGGCCTTCCTCAATTTACACGGATGCCCGCTCCACCAACTGGAACGGCAGTTTCTGCACCCCGGCCGGGGATCGGTGGTCGGCAAGCAGGATTTGCGCGGCCTGGCGGCCCATGGCGCGGTGCGGCAGCGCCATGGTTGTCAGCGGCGGATCGAGGCGGGAGGCGATCTCGACCTGATTGTCGAAGCTCGCGACCGCGACGTCATCGGGAATGGTCGCCCCGCATCGGCGCAGCGCGGCGTAGACTTCCATGGCCACACGATCGTTGCCGCACAGGATGGCATCGGGACGCCGCGGGCTGTTGATGAGATCATGTATATGTGTGGGCACGAGGCTATGCGCCCGATCGCTATAGATCGCCTTGCTGACAGCGGGAAGCACGACAGCCCCTGCCCCGTCAATGCCGGCGTGATCGAGCGCCTGCCGGAAACCCAGTTCACGCAGTTCGCCGGCGAGCAGTCCCGGCAGGTTGATGAATGCGATATTGCGGCGCCCTGCGTCGAGCAGGTAGCTGGTAATCTCGATCGCCGCGCCGGTTTCATCCGGCACGAGAGACGTCACTCGATCATTGGCGTCCCGGCAGTTGATCATCACCCCGACGGTATCGGCAAACTCGGGCGGCAGGTCGACGCTCTTATGATACATGGCGGCATAGGCGATCGCGCGCGGGCGAAAGCGTCGCATCTCATCGAGGATCGATCCCACGCTGCGATGGCCGCCGAGCGTCATGGCGAAGACGGCCATGTCGGAAGCACGCACGGCCCCGTCGAGCCCCCTGATGATCTCCGTCGCGAAAGGCGAGGTGATCAGGTCATCGGCGACGAGGCCGACAAGCGGCATCCAGCCCTGCCGCATGCTGCGAGCCGCAAAGTTGGTGACATAGCCGAGTTCCTCGGCGATCTCCTTGATCCGCCGGCGCGTTTCCTCAGACATGCGCGCCGAACCGCCATGCAGAGCGCCTGACACGGTCTTGACGGAAACGCCTGCACGGGCGGCTATGTCGTTGAGTGAAGCAGTCACGGGTTCGCTTTGGGTTATCGATTACCCACACGGGTATCAATCCCTTTCCGATGAGTCAAGCGATGACAGTTCCCTGCCCCGCTCAATCGATCTCCTCAGGGATGAAGCCGCCGGTCTGGCGCCTCCAGAGCCGGGCAAACAGCCCATGCGTTCGACCAGTTCTTCCGGCCGGCCTTCTTCCACGATGCGTCCGTGATCGAGCACGACGATCCTGTCCATCCTGGCGATCGTCGAGAGGCGGTGGGCGATGGCGATCACCGTCTTTCCCTCCATGACGAGGTTCAGCCTTTCCTGGATGGCGGCTTCGGATTCGCTGTCGAGCGCGGAGGTCGCCTCGTCGAGGACCAGGATCGGCGCGTCCTTCAACAGCACGCGGGCGATCGCGACACGCTGGCGCTGGCCGCCTGACAGTTTGATGCCGCGATCGCCGACGAAAGCCGCGTAACCCTTGCGACCTTCGCTGTCTGTGAGATCGGCGATGAAGGCATCGGCGCTTGCCATCTTCGTCACCCTTTCGATCTCTTCCTGCGTCGCCACCGGCCGGCCATAGCGGATATTGTCGCCGACCGAACGGTGCAGCAGCGCGACATCCTGGGCGATGACGCCGATCGCGCGGCGAAGGCTTGCCTGCGTCACCGCGCGGATATCCTGCCCGTCGATCAGGATTGCGCCCTCCTTGATGTCGTAGAAGCGCAGGAGCAGGTTTGCGAGCGTCGTCTTGCCGGCGCCGGAGAGGCCGACCAGACCCACCTTCTCGCCGGGCTGCACCGTCAGCGACAGGTTGTCGATGATTGCTTTGCCGGACTTGTAGGCGAAACGCACCTTTTCAAAACGGATCTCGCCCTGTTGCACCGTGAGTTCGGCCGCATCCGGCCGGTCGGTGATGGTGGGCGGCGTCGTCATGACGGGCATGGCGTCCTTGATCGTGCCGATCGCCTGGAAGATCTGCTGGCCCATTTGCATGAAGACGAAGATCTGCGTCGACAGCCGATTGAGGATATAGACTGCGCCGACGAATTCTCCGACCGTGAGGAAGCCTTTGACGAGGCCGGAAAATCCGATCGCCAGCATGGTCAGCCACAACAGCGTATTGAGGATGACGACGGTCACTTCCGACGAGCGGTAGATGCGCTGCTCGGCGTGCTGCGTCTGCACAGCCTTTCCGATGATGCGGCGGATCGCGCCTGCTTCGCTGTCTTCGGCCGCGAACTGCTTGATCATCTGCATGTTGGTGTAGAGATCGGTGATGGCGCCGGCGACCAGGCTGCGCTGCTTGGCGGTGCGGCGCGAGCGCTCGACGAAGATCGGCACGATCCTCGCGGTGAAGGCGACGTTGAGCACGATCCAGACGACGACGGGCAAAGCAAGCTGCCAGGCGAGCGCGCTGAGCAAAATCACCGAGCCCATCAGCTGCATCAGGAAGCGCGGAATGGACTGGAAGCCGGCGAGAATTTGCTGCTGGACGGCGGAGGAGACCTGCTGCAGCCGCGAGGAAACCTGGCCGGCATAGAGATCATGGAAAAAGGCAAGATCCTGCCGCTCCACCGCCTTGTGCCCCTGCCACTGAATGGCGGCCGGCATGGCGATGCCCAATGTATGCGAGTTCAGCGTATTGAGCACGAAGGATACGATCGGCATCACCGGAAAGATCAGAAAGCCGAGAACGCTCAGCAGCAGCCATTCGCTGCGCAGGAAGACGGCAGCACCCTGCTGCGTCACGCCGTCGACGATGACCGAAAGCCCCCAGACGATCGTCAGGTTGATCACCTCGAACACCACGGAGCAAAGCGCCAGTGCAATCAGCACGCCGCGAAACATCGAGATGAAATGCAACAGCACCGTCACCGGCCCCTTCCACGGCAGCGGCCGATAAGGAATGTCGAGCGGCCGGATCAGGGTCTCGAAGGGACGATAGATCGCATCTGAAATCGACATGGGCCGCTCGGTCAAATGTTGGAATAAGGGCGAGGGACTCAAGGCTACGCAGGCGGAGGATAGGATCACCTTGCGGCTGCAATCTCAACTAGAATTTTGGTGAATGTTTGGGAGCGGGAGGCTGTATAAAGGTGGGGCTGAAATCGAGGATGCCCGAACCCCCCGGGAAAAAGGTCGGCTCCTTACATCATCCTAAACGCCGATGCGGCAGAGGCTCCTTCCGGGCACCTCAGGATGAGGCTCTCCCGAAGCCGAACCCCGCCGAAGCGGGGTTCCTGGTGCATTGCAAGCCGGTCAGTTGTTATGCGCTGCGCAGGCCTCGTCCATCGGGGTGGCGTTGCTCGTGCCGCCCTGCGTCTGGAGATTGGCGGAGTTATTGACCGGATTCGGGCACTTGGTCTTGTCCATCTTCATCGTGCCGCTGGTGGTTGAGCCGGTCGTGGTGGTATCAGTGGCCATCGGCTTCTTGGCTTTCATGTCGCCGCTCGCACCGCCGCCCTGATCGGCCTGGTTCTTGTCGATCGTGGCGCCTGCCGGGGCCGGGTTGGACTGGGCGAAAGCGGATGTCGCCATGCCGAGCGCGAAGAGCGAAGCTGCTACGAGTTTCATACGCATCCTGAGATCCTCCTTGGGATGTTGCGTGATTAGCTCATCCACAACCTCGTCAGGACATCATTGTTCCGCAGCTGCTGACGACAAATTACGCCGCTGATCACCGTCTGGTGCGGGCTACTTGGTATAAAGCGCCCGCGACCTTTCGAGATGCTTCAGGAGCGCCATCTCCGAGCCGTCGATATCGTTGGCCTCGAGTCGGTCGACGATTTCGTCGTGTTCGGCAAGCGTGAACTTTTCCTTGCCGGTCCAGATCAGCATTTCGGTGTGATATTCCTTCAGCCAGGCGAGCATCGCCTCGCTGACGGCGACATAGATCGGGTTGCCGGAGATCTGGGCGATGCGGGTGTGGAATTCCATATCGGCGTCGATGAATTCTTCGGCCCGGCCGAGCGAGGCGCGCTGGCGCTCGATGATATCCCTGAGGTCGCTGATATCGGTTGCCGACGCGCGCTGAGCGGCCTCGCGGGCCATGCCGCGCTCGAAGAAGATGCGGGCGCTCTTCAGATGTTCGAGCGAGTCGGCCGATTGCGACAGCATGATCTTGGCGGTGAGATCGACCTGGCGGAAGATCGATTTTGCCGTGAGCCGCAGCACCTTCGCGCGCTCGCCGTGCGAGATGCTGACGAGACCCTTGTTGGCGAGCGATTGCATGGCTTCGCGGATCGCCGGCCGGCCGACGCCGAAGCGCTCCATCAGCACCCGCTCGGAGGGCATTTCGTCGCCGGGCTGAAGCTCGCCCGAGGTGATCATCCGCTCGAGTCGATCAAACACTTCGTCGGAGAGTTTCCGGCGGACGATTTGTTCGATGGGTTGGGTCATGAGATCTCGCTGGCTCAAAATGCTTCCTCCTAACAGTTTTCCGCGCCGAGAACAAAGCTCGCGGCTGAAAATTCGCGCCGCCGAAGATTCCGCTTTTCAACAGTTGGAATACTCATTATACCAGATCACGAGTTGACGCCATGATAATCTCCATGGCGAGAGGAGCAGCCGGCCGTTTCATGATGATAACCCTGACCTACCGCATCGAAACGCCCGGCAGCGTCGAGACGATGGCGGACAAGATCGCCAGCGACCAGTCGACCGGAACCTTCGTGCCGGTTCCCGGCGAGACGGAAGAGCTGAAATCACGCGTCGCCGCCCGGGTTTTGGCGATCCGCCCGCTCGAGGATGCGCGCCATCCGACCTGGCCCGAGGCCGCGCCCGGCACGCTGCTTCACCGCGCCGATGTCGACATCGCCTTCCCGCTGGAGGCGATCGGCACCGATCTCTCCGCCCTGATGACCATCGCGATCGGCGGCGTCTATTCGATCAAGGGCATGACCGGCATCCGCATCGTCGACATGAAGCTGCCCGAAGCTTTCCGGAGCGCCCATCCCGGGCCGCAGTTCGGCATAGCGGGCAGCCGCCGCCTCACCGGCGTCGAAGGCCGACCGATCATCGGCACGATCGTCAAGCCGGCGCTGGGGCTGAGGCCGCACGAGACGGCGGAACTCGTCGGCGAACTGATCGAGTCGGGCGTCGACTTCATCAAGGACGACGAGAAGCTGATGAGCCCGGCCTATTCTCCGCTCAAGGAGCGCGTCGCCGCGATCATGCCGCGCATTCTCGATCACGAGCAGAAGACCGGCAAGAAGGTCATGTATGCCTTCGGCATCTCGCATGCCGATCCTGACGAGATGATGCGCAACCACGATATCGTCGCTGCGGCCGGCGGCAATTGCGCCGTCGTCAACATCAATTCGATCGGCTTTGGCGGCATGAGCTTCCTGCGCAAGCGCTCCAGCCTGGTGCTGCATGCGCATCGCAGCGGCTGGGATGTGCTGACGCGCGATCCGGGCGCCGGCATGGATTTTAAGGTTTATCAGCAGTTCTGGCGGCTGCTCGGCGTCGACCAGTTCCAGATCAACGGCATCCGGGTCAAATATTGGGAGCCGGACGAGAGCTTCGTCTCTTCCTTCAAGGCCGTGAGCACGCCGCTCTTCGATGCCGCCGATTGCCCGCTTCCAGTCGCGGGCTCCGGCCAGTGGGGCGGGCAGGCGCCGGAGACCTACGAGCGCACCGGCCGCACCGTCGATCTTCTCTATCTCTGCGGCGGCGGCATCGTCAGCCATCCCGGCGGACCTGCGGCCGGCGTGCGCGCCGTGCAGCAGGCCTGGCAGGCGGCGGTTGCCGACATTCCGCTGGAGGTCTATGCCAAGGATCATCCGGAGCTTGCCGCCTCGATTGCCAAATTCGGCGACGGCAAGGGCGCGTGACGGCGATGGATGGAGTTCTCGTCAGCTATTACGGGGATGATTTCACCGGCTCCACCGATGTCATGGAGGCGCTCGCCTCGAACGGCGTCGAGACCGTGCTGTTCCTCGACATTCCCAGGCCGGAGCTGCTTGCCCGTTTCAGCCATTGCCGCGCGATCGGCATTGCCGGAACCAGCCGCAGCGAGACGCCGGCATGGATGGAGGAGCACCTGGCGCCGGCTTTCGACTGGCTGAAATCGCTCGGCGCCGCCATCTGTCATTACAAGGTCTGCTCGACCTTCGATTCCAGCCCCGGCATCGGCAATATCGGCAAGGCGATCGAGATCGGCCGCACGGGTTTCGGGCAATCCATCGTGCCCGTCATCGTCGGCGCGCCGCAATTGAAGCGCTACACGGCTTTCGGCAATCTCTTCGCCGCCTATCAGGGCCGCGTCTTCCGCATCGACCGCCATCCGGTGATGAGCCGCCATCCCGTCACGCCGATGGATGAGGCGGATCTTGCGCTGCACCTGTCGAAGCAGACCTCGCTTCCCGTGCTGCTTGCCGATCTCGTCGCGATCACCGCGGCCGATGCCGACCGGCGGATCGACGAGCTGGCGTCGCATCCGGACGGCATTCTGCTTCTCGATGTCGATTCCGAGGCGACGCAGGCGGCAGCCGGGCGACAGATGCTGCGTGTCGCCGCCCGCTCGGGAGGCTTCGTCGCCGGCTCCTCGGGGGTCGAATACGCCCTGCTCAGCGCCTGGCGGCAGACCGGGGTGATTGGTGAGAGCAGCGCTGAATTTCCTGATATCGGCCCGGTCGAGCGGCTTTCCGTCGTGTCCGGCAGCGTCTCGCCGACGACCGAGCGCCAGATTCGCACGGCCGTCGAAAACGGTTTCGAGAGCATCGCACTCGATCCGCTCGCGCTGGTCTCGAATGGCGAAGCTGCGGTGGATGCGGCCGTGCAGGCCGGTATCCGGACGCTGAAGGAAGGCCGGAGCGTCATCCTCCATACGGCGCTCGGCCCATCCGCTGACCGCGGCGCCGATATCGACCGGCTTCCCGGCGCTCGCCATCAGCTCGGCAGCGCGCTCGGTACGATCCTGCGCAGGCTGATCGAGCAGGAAGCACTGCCGCGCGCGGTCGTCGCCGGCGGCGATACGTCGAGTCACGCGCTGCGGCAATTGAAGATCGACGCGCTGACGACACTGCTGCCGCTGCCCCAGACGCCGGGCTCGCCGCTCTGCCTCGCGCATGGCGACTATGCGCCGACCAACGGCCTGCAGATCGCGCTGAAAGGTGGGCAAGTCGGCACGGACGGCTATTTCGCGCAGATCCGCGACGGGAGGAAGAACTGAGATGGTCGTCTGGGTCGGAACCAGCTTCAAGATGAACAAGACGCTTGAGGAAGCGCTCGCCTTCGCGCGCCGCCTCGCCGATGCGGATCTTGAACGCGATGCCCGCGTGCAGCGCTTCGTCATCCCCTCCTTCACCTCGGTGCGCGAGGTCAAGCGCGTGCTTTCCGAAACCTCGGTGAAGGTCGGCGCCCAGAACATGCATTGGGAGGATGCCGGCGCCTGGACCGGCGAGGTTTCTCCGCTGATGCTCAAGGACTGCCGGCTCGATCTCGTCGAGCTCGGCCACTCCGAACGGCGCGAACATTTCGGCGAGACCGACGAGACCGTCGGGCTCAAGGTTGCCGCTGCGATCCGCCACGGCCTGACGCCGCTGGTCTGCATCGGCGAGACCCTGCAGGAGCGCAACGAGGGGCGGGCAGACGCCGTGCTGCGGCGGCAGGTCGAGGCCGCCCTGCGGGGTGTCGACACCGAGGCCGGCGAGGCTCCGATCCTGCTTGCCTACGAGCCGGTCTGGGCGATCGGCGTCAACGGCATTCCGGCGACGGCCGATTATGCCTCTGAGCGGCACGGTAAGATCGCCGAGGTGGCGAAATCCATTCTCGGCCGCCCGGTGCCTGTTCTCTACGGCGGCAGCGTCAATCCCGGCAATTGCGAGGAGCTGATCGGCCAGCCAGATATCGACGGCCTGTTCATCGGCCGCTCCGCCTGGTCCGTCGAAGGCTATCTCGACATTCTCGGCCGCGTCAGCGCGGCGATCGACCGCTCATCTCCACGCCAGACGGCGAGTGAAAGGAAACTGCCATGAAGATCGCAATTGGCGCCGACAGCGCCGGCAAACCGCTCCTGGATGTCATTGCCGCCCATCTCGCCGGCAAGGCGGATCTCGAAGTGCACGATCTCAGCCAGTCCGGCTTCTATGCCGATCTCTCCCAGCGCCTGGCGCAGACGATCGTCGACGGCGAGCATGAGCGCGGCATCCTGTTCTGCGGCACCGGCATCGGCGTGTGCATCTCCGCCAACAAGGTGCCGGGCATTCGCGCCGCCCTCACCCACGACACCTATTCGGCCGAACGCGCGGTGAAATCCAACAACGCCCAAATCATCACCATGGGCGCGCGCGTCATCGGGCCGGAACTGGCGAAATCGATCGTCGACGTCTGGCTCGCCTCCGAATTCGATCCCGATGGCCCGTCGGCCGGCAACGTGCAGGCGATCGATCGGCTCGATGCGGAAAAACATGGGGCCTAAGCGCCTAAGTAATGATATGGTGATTGACTCATCATACCAGTATATGATCCTATCCAGAACTGAAAAGGTGAGGAAAACATGACCAAGATTGCTCTCTTCGGCGCCGGCGGCAAAATGGGATACCGGCTTGCCAAAAATCTCAAAGGCTCGCGCTTCGAAGTGCGCCATGTCGAGGTGAGCGATGCCGGCAAGGCCCGCCTGAAGAACGATCTTGGCCTCGATTGCGTGCCTATCGATGCCGCGCTCGACGGCGCCGACGTCGTCATCCTCGCCGTGCCGGATACGGTGATCGGCAAGGTCGCGGCCGGCATCGTCGACAAGCTCGCTCCCGGCACCATGGTGGTGGCGCTCGATGCCGCCGCGCCCTTCGCCGGCCATCTGCCGAAGCGCGACGACCTCACCTATTTCGTCACCCATCCCTGCCATCCGCCGATCTTCAACGACGAGACGGACATGCAGGCCAAGAAGGATCATTTCGGCGGCCTTTTCGCCAAACAGCACATCGTCTCGGCGCTGATGCAGGGTCCCGAAAGCGCCTATGCGCTCGGCGAGGAAATCGCCAAGGTCATCTGGGCGCCGGTCATGCGTTCGCACCGGGTTACGGTCGATCAGCTCGCCATGCTCGAGCCCGGCCTTTCCGAAACCGTTTGCGCCTCGCTGCTCGTCATCATGCGCCAGGCGATGGACGAATGTGTCGCCCGCGGCGTGCCGGCGGAAGCCGCCCGCGATTTCCTGCTCGGCCATATGAACGTGCTCGGCGCGGTCATCTTCAAGGAGGTCGACGGCGTCTTCTCGGATGCCTGCAACAAGGCGATCGAGTTCGGCATCCCGGCGCTGATGCGCGACGACTGGAAGAAAGTTTTCGAACCGCAGGAGATCGCCGAGAGCATCCGGCGCATCACCTGAACCGGCCCGGGGGAGGCAAGTCCTCCCCCCGCTACCGCTCCGGAGACGGGGCACCGCTCCGGGGAGAACGGGGCGTCATTCACAACAGGGAGGAAAGAATGAAACTGACACGCAGACTGACACTCGCAGCCTTCGCCAGCGCGCTGGCGCTCGGCACGGCCATGCCGGCCTTTGCGGCCGATCTCATCGCCATCATCACCCCGGCGCACGACAACCCGTTCTTCAAGGCCGAAGCCGTCGGCGCCGAAGCCAAGGCGAAGGAGCTCGGCTATGAGACGCTCGTCATGACCCATGACGACGACGCCAACAAGCAGTCGGAAATGATCGATACGGCGATCGGGCGCGGCGCCAAGGCGATCATCCTCGACAATGCAGGCGCGGACGCTTCCGTCGCTGCCGTCAAGAAGGCCAAGGATGCCGGCATCCCGTCCTTCCTGATCGACCGCGAAATCAATGCGACCGGCGTCGCCGTCGCCCAGATCGTCTCGAACAACTATCAGGGCGCGCAGCTCGGCGCGCAGGAATTCGTCAAGCTGATGGGCGAGAAGGGCAATTATGTCGAGCTGGTCGGCAAGGAGTCCGACACCAATGCCGGCATCCGCTCGCAGGGCTATCACGACGTCATCGACGATTATCCCGAGCTGAAGTCGGTTGCCAAGCAGTCGGCCAACTGGAGCCAGACGGAAGCCTATTCGAAGATGGAGACCATCCTTCAGGCCAATCCGGATATCAAGGGTGTCATTTCAGGCAATGACACCATGGCGATGGGCGCGATCGCAGCCCTGCAGGCCGCCGGCCGCAAGGACGTGATCGTCGTCGGTTTCGACGGGTCCAACGATGTGCGCGACTCCATCAAGTCGGGCGGCATCAAGGCGACCGTGCTGCAGCCCGCCTATGCGCAGGCGCAGCTCGCGGTGGAGCAGGCCGACGCCTACATCAAGAACAAAACGACGCCGAAGGAAGAGAAGCAGCTGATGGACTGCGTTCTCATCAATGCCGACAATGCCGGCAAGCTCGAAACCTTCGCCCTGATGAACTGATCAGCCCCAATTGCGGAGGGTGCAATGTTGCGCCCTCCGCAATGCATTTTGCGAGACGCCGAGGTTCACCCGCATGTTGAGAATGAAGGGCGCATTGCTGGCTGCCGTCGTGGCGGCGGCCCTGCCCGGTTGCAAGATCATCAAGACGCCGACCGCGGAGGAGAAGGCGGCGGCCGCGGCCAAGACCGCTTTTGATCCGAATGCCAAGGTCGAGGCGATCTGGCAGCCTCAGGTCGTGCCCTATTTCGAAAAACGCGCCGGCGAGCTGAAGGACGTCATGCAGCTCGTTTCCACGAGTCCCGATGCCGCGGGAGAAAAATACGGCAATCCGCGCAAGCAGAGCAGCTCGCCTTGGACCTATGCGGTGAAGATCACCGGCACGGTCGTCGCGGCCGATACCGCCTCGCGCGCGGCGACGCTCGACGTCGATGCCGATGGCGACGGCAAGGCCGATGCGAAGGTGCAGATCGGCCCGGCGCTGCGCGGCACCGCACTGCGCGACACGCTCGATTTCGTCAATTTCAACGAGTTCAAGAACCAGATCGAATGGGCGCAGTTCGGCAAGGCGTTCAACGAGAAGGCCAATGCCGCCTTCCTCTCCGCCGTCCCGCGCGACGGTCTCACCGGCAAGACGGTGACGGTGATCGGCGCCTTCCCGCTGCCGAGAAGCGGCGAGCTGCCGCTCGTCACACCTTCGGAACTGAAGGTGGGCTCATGACGGCGACAGACGCACATCAGGACGATATCATCCTCCGTCTCGACGACGTGTCGAAGGTCTATTCCGGCATCGTCGCCGTCAAGCGCGCCAATCTGGAGCTGCGCCGCGGTGCGGTGAACGTTCTGGTCGGCGAGAACGGCGCCGGCAAATCGACGCTGATGAAGATCATCGCCGGCGTCGAGCGCCCGACGCTCGGCCGCATCATCCTGGACGGCAAGCCCGTTTCCTTCGACAGCCCGGCCGACGCGCAGGCGAACGGCATCGGCATGATCTTCCAGGAGCTCAACCTCTTCGCCAACATGTCGGTCGCCGAAAACATCTTCACCAGGCGCGAGATCACCCGCGGCCTGCTCGGCATCGATCACAAGGCGCAGGTCGAGAAGGCCAATGAATTCCTGCGGCGTCTCGATGCCGGCATCGAGGCGGATACGATGGTCGAGGATCTGCCGATCGGCCAGCAGCAACTGGTCGAGATCGCCAAGGCGATGTCGCTCAACGCCCGCATCCTGATCATGGACGAGCCGACCTCGGCGCTGTCGGCGGCCGAAGTCGAAATCCTGTTCAAGGTGATCGCCGAGCTGAAGGCGCAGGGGGTGGCGATCGTCTATATCTCGCACCGGCTGGAAGAGCTGATGCGGATCGGCGACTACATCACCGTGCTGCGAGACGGCCAGATCACCGGCCATGCCATGGTGCGCGATATCGACACGCGCTGGATCGTGCGCTCGATGATCGGCTCGGACGCCAAGGATTTCGCCAAATCCGTCACCCATTCCATCGGCAAGGAAGTCTTCCGCGCCGAAAACATCAGCCTTCCCCGGCCGACCGGCGGGCTTGCGGTCAACGATGTCTCCCTGTCGGTCAAGGCGGGCGAGATCCTCGGCATCTACGGCCTGATGGGCGCCGGGCGCAGCGAATTCTTCGAATGCGTGATCGGGCGCCACACGCATTCGACCGGCAAGATCTTCATCGACGGCAGGCAAGTGCGCGCCCGCGACACCACGCGGCGCATCCGCCGCGGCCTTGCGCTGATCCCGGAGGACCGGCAGCGCGAGGGGCTGGTGCAGGTGCTCTCCATCGCTTCCAACCTGACGCTCGCAAGCCTATCGCGCTTCACCCGGCTTTTCCATATCGACAGCGGCGCGGAGAAGAACGCCATTCAGGAGGCGATCCGCGATCTCTCCATCAAGGCGCCGAACCCGGATTTCGAGGTCACCTCCATGTCCGGCGGCAACCAGCAGAAGGTCGTCATCGGTAAGGCGCTGATGACCAATCCGAAGGTGTTGCTGATGGACGAGCCGAGCCGCGGCATTGATGTCGGCGCCAAGGCCGACGTCTTCCGCACCATGCGGCGGCTGGCGGCAAACGGGCTCGCCATCCTTTTTTCGACCTCCGACCTCGAAGAGGTCATGGCGTTATCCGACCGCATCGCGGTCTTGAGCAATGGCCAGCTCGTCGCCGTCTTCGATCGGGACGAGGCGACGGAAGACGCCATTATCGCGGCTTCGGCCAAGGGACACGGACATCAAGGGAAACTCGCGTCATGATGGCGGCTACCTCAACTCTTGCGCCGAAGGGCGCCAACGGCTCGGCGCTTCTGACGCTGATGAAGCTCAGGACCTTCATTGCGCTTTTCGCCGTCATCATCTTCTTCGCGATCTTCGCGCCGAACTTCACCTCGACGGCGAACATGATCCTGATGTCGAAGCACGTGGCGCTGAACGCCTTCCTCGCCATGGGCATGACCTTCGTCATCATCACCGGCGGCATCGACCTTTCGGTCGGCTCGATCGTCGGGCTCTGCGGCATGGTCGCCGGCGGGCTGATCCTCTACGGCATCGAGCTGCCGATCGGCTACACCATCTATTTCAACCTCTTCGAGATCGTGCTGATCACGCTGTCGATCGGCCTCGTCATCGGGCTCATCAACGGTCTCTTGATCACCAAGCTCAACGTCGCGCCCTTCATCGCCACGCTCGGCACGCTTTATATTGCCCGCGGCCTGGCGCTGCTGTCGTCTGATGGACAGACCTTTCCGAACCTTGTCGGCCGGCCGGAATATGCCACGACCGGTTTCGACTTCTTCGGCGCGGGCCGCATTCTCGGCCTGCCGGTGTCGATCTGGATCCTGATCGTGCTGGCGCTCGCGGCCGCCTATGTCGCCCGCTCGACGCCGATCGGCCGCCACATCTTCGCCGTCGGCGGCAATGAGCGGGCGGCGCGCATGTCCGGCATCCGCGTCGATCTCGTGAAAATCTTCGTCTACATGTTCTCCGGCCTTTGCGCGGCGATCGTCGGCGTCGTCATCTCCTCGGAGCTGATGGCCGCCCATCCGGCGACCGGCGAAAGCTTCGAGCTCAATGCGATCGCGGCAGCCGTGCTCGGCGGAACCTCGATGTCGGGCGGGCGGGGCACGATCGGCGGCACGATCATCGGCGCCTTCGTCATCGGCATCCTCTCCGACGGGCTTGTCATGATGGGCGTTTCCTCCTTCTGGCAGATGGTCATCAAGGGCCTCGTCATCATCATCGCCGTCGTCGTCGACCAGGCGCAGCGCCGCCTGCAGCAGCGCGTCACCCTCATGCAGATGGCAAAGGCAGGTTGACATGACCGGATTGAAAGGCGCGTTGATCGGCTGCGGCTTCTTTGCGATCAACCAGATGCATGCCTGGAACGATGTCGACGGTGCCGAGATCGTCGCGATCTGCGACCGCGATCCCGAGCGGCTGAAGCTCGTCGGCGATCAGTTCGGCATCGAGCGGCGCTATAGGGATGCCGAGGCGATGTTTGGCGATGGCGGTTTCGATTTCGTCGATATCGCCACGACGGTTCAGAGCCACCGTGCGCTGGTGGAAATGGCCGCGAGGAATAAGATCCCCGCCATCTGCCAGAAGCCTTTCGCCAAGACGCTGGCGGATGCCAAGGCGATGGTCGAGGTATGCCGCGCTGCCGGCGTGGCGCTGATGGTGCACGAGAACTTCCGCTGGCAGACGCCGATCCAGGCGGTGCGCAAGGCGCTCGATGCCGGCGCCATCGGAACGCCCTTCTGGGGCCGCTTCTCCTTCCGCTCGGGCTACGACGTCTTTTCCGGCCAGCCCTATCTCGCCGAAGGCGAGCGTTTCATCATCGAAGATCTCGGCATCCATACGCTCGATATCGCCCGCTATATCCTCGGCGACGTCAGCGCGCTGACGGCCCGCACGAAGCGGGTCAACCCTGGGATTAAGGGTGAGGATGTCGCGACCATCCTGCTCGATCATGAGAACGGCGCCACCTCGGTCGTCGACGTCAGCTACGCCACCAGGCTGTCGAAGGAGCCTTTCCCCGAGACGCTGATCGAGCTCGACGGCTCCGAAGGCACGATCCGCCTCAGCCAGGGCTACGGCTTGGAGATCACCAACGGCAAGGGCACGACCAGGATGGATGTCGCGCCGAAACTGCTGTCCTGGGCCTCGCGGCCCTGGCACAACATCCAGGAGAGCGTCTTTGCGATCGAGCAGCATTGGGTCGATCAGCTCAGGCGCGGCGCGGAGCACTCGACCTCGGGCGCCGACAATCTGAAGACCTTCGCCCTCGTCGAGGCCGCCTATGACAGCGCCGCGCGCGGCCAGACGATCGATATCCGGGCTCTGCTGCGATGACCGCCGATGCGTTCCAGCTTTACGGCACCCGCGCTGCGGAAAGGCCGCCGGTCCGTCTGACGGCGGGAAAGCTGACGGCCGATCTCGCCGACGGCAATCTCCGCACGATCCGCTACGATGGCGTCGAGGTGCTGCGGGCGATTTCCTACCTCGTCCGCGACCGGGACTGGGGCACCTACAGCCCTGAGATCACCGACCTCAGGATCGAGCAAAGCGAGGATCGTTTCGAGGTCGCCTATCTCGCCCGCTGCGAGGGGCCGGATGCGACGACGCTCTCCATAGAGGTCCGCATCACCGGATATCGCGACCGGCTCGATTTCGAGGCCGAAGCCGTCTCGGGGACCGGCTTCGAGACCAATCGCTGCGGCTTCTGCATCCTGCATCCGATCGTCGGCGTCGCCGGTTCGCCGGCGGCGGTCGAACAAGTCGACGGCCAGATCGCGGCGACGCGTTTTCCTAATGTCATCGAGCCGTGGCAGCCCTTCAAGGACATGCGCGCCATCACCCATCAGGTCATGCCAGGCGTTACCGCGGAATGCCGGATGGAGGGCGACACCTTCGAAATGGAGGACCAGCGCAACTGGTCCGATGCCTCCTACAAGACCTATGTCAGGCCGCTCGCTTTGCCCTGGCCTTACCACATACCGGCCAACCAGCCCGTCCGGCAGAAGACGTCGCTGATCATCACGGATATCAGCCGTTCCGTCGCGCCGTCAGTCGCGACGCAGAGCGGAGCCATAAGGCTCGAACGCGGCGCGCGGACCGGCACCATGCCCGATATCGGCGTGATCGTGACCCCCGAGGAGGCCGAGGCGACACTGGCGGCCGGATCCCTCCTGGCGGAGATCGCGCCTCGCGAGCTGCTCTTCCATTTCGATCCCGACGCCGGGCATGGCCCCGACGCATTGGAAAACTTCGCGGCGATCGCCGCTCTCCATCGCGGTCGCTCGACGCTGGAAATCGCGCTCCCCTGCAAATCGTCGCCGGCAGGCGAGGCAGCCGGGATCGCCCGGCAGATGCAGCAGGCGGGATTCAAACCGGACGCGATCCTGATCTCGCCTTCCGTCGACCGGCAATCGACGCCACCCGGCAGCAAATGGCCGGACTGCCCTCCCCTCGAGGAGGTCTATGCTGCGGCCCGCGCCGCCTTCCCCGGGATCCGCATCGGCGGCGGGATGCTCAGCTATTTCACCGAGCTCAATCGCAAGCCCGTGCCGGCAGGCGAGATTGATTTCGTCAGCCATTGCACCAACCCCATCGTGCATGCGGCCGACGATCTCAGCGTCATGCAGACCTTGGAGGCGCTGCCCTTCATCACGCGCTCCGTGCGCGCGATCTACGGCGACAAGCCCTATCGCATCGGCCCGTCGACGATCCCGATGCGGCAGAACCCCTATGGCAGCCGCACGATGGACAATCCGGCCGGCGGGCGCATTCCGATGGCCAACCGCGACCCCCGCCACAATGGCCGCTTCGCCGAGGCCTTCGCGCTCGGCTATGCGATCCGGGTGCTGGATGCCGATCTCGAATGCCTGACGCTTTCGGCGCTGACCGGTCCTTTCGGGTTGATCGCCGGTTCCGATGAGCCGATCGAGCAAGGCGGGCGGCGGCCGCTCTTCAACACGGTGCAGACCTTGTCGGCACTTGCGGGTGCATCCTGGCAGGAATGCATCTCGTCCTCGCTCTCCGAAGTGCTGTCTTTCGTCGCAAGGAATGCCGCTGGCGCCAAGCTCTACGTGGTCAATCTCGCAGGCGAAGAACGAAGGGTCAGCGGCAGCGCACTGGCCGAAGAGCTGCGGCTGGCGCCGTTTGCGACTGTTGCCTTGCCGCTGGCGGATTGACCTCTGGCCCGCCCGCCGCATCTATGCAGTGGGAGCTCGTTCTGGGGAGGATCGGCGTGATGACGAAGAAGCTTATCAATGCAGGCGCGGATGCCGTCGATGAGATGCTGCAGGGCGTTCTCGCGGCGCATCCCGAGCACCTCTATGCCGTGGACGGCATGCCGCGCGCCATCATTGCCAGAAACGGCCCGCGCAAGGGCAAGGTCGGGCTGGTGATTGGCGGCGGCTCCGGGCACGAGCCGACCTTCCTCGGCTATGTCGGCAAGGGGCTCGCCGATGCCGCCGCGATCGGCAATGTCTTCGCCTCGCCGCCGCCCGATCCGATCATGGCCTGCGCCATGGCTGTCGACGGCGGCGCCGGCGTGCTTTTCATGTACGGCAATTATGCCGGCGACGTCATGAACTTCGATATGGCCGCGGAAATGCTGGCGCTCGACAACATCGCGGTGCGCACCGTTCTGACCACTGACGATGTCGCGTCCGCCCCAGCCGACCAGAGGGAGAAGCGGCGCGGCGTGGCCGGCAATGTCTTCATCTTCAAGGCCGCCGGTGCGGCCTGCGATCTTCTCTATTCCTTCGACGAGGCCGAGCGCGCCGCCCGCCATGCCAATGCGCGCACCTATACGATGGGCGTGGCGCTCTCGCCCTGCTCGCTGCCCCAGACCTTGAAGCCGAACTTCCTGATCGGCGAGGAGGAGATGGAGATCGGCATGGGCATTCACGGCGAGCCCGGCGTTACGCGCGGGCCGCTGAAGCCGGCCGATGCGGTGACCGACGAGCTGATGGACAATCTTCTCCGGGAGATGAAGGCGGAACGCGGCGACCGCGTCGCGGTGCTCGTCAATTCGCTCGGCTCGACGCCGATGATGGAACTCTACATCATGATGCGGCGCGTCAAGGCGCGGCTCGATGAAGCCGGGCTCGTCATCCACACATCGTTCGTCGGCAACTACTGCACCTCGCTCGAAATGGCCGGCGCCTCCATCACGCTCATGCATCTCGACGACGAGCTTCAGCGGCTGATCGACCATCCCTGCGATTGCGCCATGTTCAGGAGGTGATCGATTGTGATCACGACCAAAGACGTGCAGCATCTCTTTGCCCTGATCGCCGCCGATATCGCGGCGCATCGCGACCATCTCTGCGAGCTGGACGGGGCGATCGGCGACGGCGACCACGGCCTTGCCATGGATGCCGGCTGTGAGGCCGCTGCCAAGGCGGTCGCAGCACTCGACCCCGCGCAGGCCGCGCCGACGGCCGCCTTCAACGCGGCGGCAAAGGCATTCCTGAACGCGGTCGGCGCATCCTCCGGCCCGCTCTATGCGACCGCTTTCATGCGCGCCGGCGCCGCCGTCAAGGACAGGCCGGACCTCGGCGACGAGGAGTTTGTGCGCGCTTTCGCGGCGATGGCGCAAGGCATTCAGGAGCGCGGCAAGGCCGAACCCGGCGAAAAGACCATGGTCGATGCCTGGAAGCCCGCGGCCGATGCGGCGTCTGATGCCTTGGCATCGGGAACTTCCCTCCACGAATGTTTCGATCGGGCCGAGCGGGCGGCGCGCCAGGGCTGCGAAGCGACCCGGGACATGACGGCCGCCAAGGGGCGGGCGTCGCGGCTGGGCGAACGGGTGATCGGCCATATCGATCCCGGCGCGGCATCGGCCGCGATCGTCATCGCTTCCATCGCGAAATTCGCACAGCATCGTGATGGTTAGCTCATCATACCAGTTGACATGTAAATGATCATCTGCGACAAGGGGCCGGCTTATCAAGAGGAGGACGGTAATGCTGACCCTATCCGCAAAATTGAAGACGGCGAGCATCGTCACGATCGCCATGGCGTCTTTCGCCGCGACGCCGGTTCTTGCCGAAGACATCACGCTCTGGACCCTCAACTTCGACAACAACGCCGCCAACGGCGCGCTGAAGAAGGTGGCGACGGATTTCGAAGCGGCGAACCCGGGAACGCATGTCGAGATCGTTCAGCGCGCCGTCGACGAGCACAAGACGGCGTTGCGCGTCGCTGCCGGCTCGGACAAGGGCCCCGACATCTATTTCAGCTGGGCGGGCCTCGGCCTTGGCGGAGAATATGTGAAGGCCGGTCTCTCCCTGCCCCTCGACAAGTATTACACCGAATACAAGTGGACCGACGAACTGCTGCCGTCGGCAGCCGCTTTCGCCGATCTCTATCCCGGCGGCAAGCACGGCGTTCCCTTCACCTTCAAGGGCGAAGCCGTCTACTACAACAAGAAGCTTTTCGAACAGGCCGGCATCACCGAAGAGCCGAAGACCTATGACGAGCTTCTCGCCGCCGCCGAAAAGCTGAAGGCCGCGGGCATTCCCGCCTTCACCTTCGGCGGCACGGTCAACTGGCACGTCATGCGCCTGATGGACGTGATCCTCGAAACCAAGTGCGGTGCCGAGAAGCACGACGCGCTGAAGGCGATGACGCTGGACTGGACCAAGGAGCCCTGCGCGACGGACGCCTTCGCCGAATTCGCCAAGTGGACCAAGGACTATACGCTGCAGCCCTTCATGGGCATCGACAACAAGCAGTCCTACAGCCTCTTTACCGCGGGCCGCGCGGCGATGATGCTCGAAGGCGACTGGCTGGTCAGCCAGCTCAACGGTTCCGGCGGCAATCTCGACGATTACGGCATCTTCCCCTTCCCGACCAATACCGAACGTCTCTATGGCTTCGCCGAGTACAATTACATCAGCACCAAGAGCAAGAATCCCGACATCGCCGCCAAGTTCCTCGACTATTTCCTGTCGACCAAGGTGCAGCAGGATCTGCTCGGCCAGCTGAGCTCGACCTCCGTCAACAAGAACGTCCAATATTCCAACCAGAAGCCGCTTGAGGCGGAATGGCTCGGCATCTTCCAGAAATACGGCAAGGTCTACATGAACGGCGATCAGGCCTTCCCGCTCGATGTCACGACGGAATATTTCCGCGTCATCAACGATGTCGCCTCCGGCAACACCGAGCCGGCCGAGGCGGCCAAGCAGCTGCAGAGCTTCATCGCCAGCAGAACCTGATTCCTCCCAAGCGCCGGCCGATCGACCATATTGATCGGCCGGCACCTTCTTTCGCGAGCCGGCTGCAAAGGCCCTGCCGGCGCATCGGCGCGAAAATCGGAATCGATTTTCGCAAAGCACGATGCGCAGATTCAAAGCGCTACAGCGTCCTTCGCGCGTCTGAAGGACGCGCGGCGCTGTAGGAGGAAAGCATGTCACTTCGACAATCGACGCACGATCCGCGCATGCAGGCGGCCATCCTGCTGGTGCCGGCGCTGGCGATCTACGCAGTCTTCGCGCTCTACCCGATGCTCAACGTCGTCATATTGAGCTTCCAGAAGTGGAACGGGCTCGATGCCAACCGGGAGTTCGTGGGCATGGCCAATTATTCGGCGATCTTCACGCGTGATCCGGTCTTCTGGGTCGCCTTCCGTAACACGGTCATCTGGACCCTGGTGAGCCTGATCTTCCCGCCGCTGGTCGGCCTGTTGCTAGCGCTCAGCCTCAACCAGAAGATCTTCGGCCGCAACGGCCTGCGGGCGATCTTCTACCTGCCGGTCATCATCGCGCCGATCGCCGTCGCCACGATGTGGAAGTGGATGTACGATCCCTTCTTCGGCCTGTTCGCCCAGCTGCTGACCTCCTGGGGCATGCAAGGCTGGATCAAGGACTGGCTCGGCAACAAGGATATCGCGCTCTACTCCGTCTTCGTCGCCTATCTCTGGCAGACGGTCGGCTTCTCCATGGTGCTGTTCCTGGCCGGCCTTCAGAATGTCTCGCAGACGCTGGTCGAGGCGGCGCGCATCGACGGCGCCGGCCGATGGGCCGTATTCAAGCATGTGACGCTGCCGGCGCTGCGCCCGACGATCACCATCGTTCTCGTTCTTTCCATCATCTCGTCGCTGAAGGCCTTCGACATCGTCTATGGCCTGACCGGCGGCGGCCCGGCCCAATCCACCCAGATGCTGGCGCTCTGGGCCTTCACCCAGGCCATGCAGATCTTCGATTTCGGCCGGGGCGCGGCAATCTCCGTCGTCCTGCTGCTGATCACCATGTCCGTCGTCATCCCCTATTTGAGATGGACCCAGAGGCATGAGGAGGTCGAATCGTGACAGCAGTGCCGAGCGATACCGCGACCGTGCATGCCGACGTCCAGCCGTCGTCGATGAAACGCGACCCCGTCCTGATCGGTCTCTGGATCGCGCTCGTTCTCGTGGCCCTCATCTGGGTCGCGCCCTTCATCTTCATCGTCTTCACCTCGTTGAAGACGCCGGCGGCGGTGACGAGCACCGGCGCCTTCATGCCGCCGACCGAGCTTGCCTATGACAATTACAGCGCTGCCTGGAGCCGCGGCAATTTCGCCAACTCCTTCCTCAACAGCGTCATCATCACCGTCATCAAGGTGCCGCTCGGCCTGTTCCTCTCGGCCATGGCCGCCTATGCGCTGGCCAAGATCAAGCTGAAGATCAGCAAGGCGCTGCTGCTTCTCGTCGTTTTCGGCACGATGATCCCCTTCCAGGTGATGCTGGCGCCACTCTTCACGCTCGTCAATTCCTTCGGGCTGATCGACACCTATCCCGGCGTCATCCTGCCCTACATCGCCTTCGGCGTGCCCTATCAGGTCTTCATCCTGCAAGGCTTCTTCAGGAGCATTCCGAAGGAGCTTTCGGAAGCGGCCCTCATCGACGGCGCAAGCCATTTCACCATCTTCCGCAGGATCTTCCTGCCGGTCTGCCTGCCGGTGCTCGCCGCGCTGCTCATCCTCGATTTCGTCTCCACCTGGAACGAATTCGCCATGGCGCTGGTGCTGCTGCAGGACCAGCACATGTGGACCCTGCCGCTCGGCCTGATGTCGTTCCAGGGGCAGTTCTCCAGCAATTACGGCCAGCTCAATGCCGCGATCGTCATGACCGTGCTTCCGGCGACGATCGTCTATCTCATGTTCCAGCGCTACTTCGTCTCCGGCCTCACCTCCGGCGCCGTCAAGGGCTGATCGCGAAATCATTTTACGAGGAGAGACAGAATGTCCGATGCAGCAGTCGAAAAATGGGGCGTGTTCGAGGCCGCCTTCGAAGGGCCGGCCGGCGGCAATCCCTATCTCGACGTGGCATTCGATGCCGTCTTCACCCATAAGAGCCGCGAAGTGCGGGTGCCGGGCTTCTATGACGGCAACGGCACCTATCGCATCCGCTTCATGCCCGACAGCGAGGGCGAGTGGTCGTTCAGGACGCGCTCCAAGACCGCAGCCCTCGACGGTAAGACCGGCGCCTTGACCGCGACCGTACCGTCGGCCGGCAATCGCGGCCCGGTGCGAGTGCGCAACAAATTCCACTTCGCCTATGCCGACGGCACGCCGTTCCTCTCCTTCGGAACGACCTGCTACGCCTGGACGCACCAGCCGCTCGAGATGCAGAAGCAGACGCTGGAAACGCTGAAGAAGGCGCGCTTCAACAAGATGCGCATGGGCGTCTTTCCGAAGGATTATCCTTATAACGTCAATGAGCCGCTGCACGCCTGCTTCGAGCGCGGCGCGGACGGCAAGGAAGATTTCGACCGCCCGAACCCCGCCGCCTTCCGGCATTTCGAACAGCAGGTGGCGGCGCTCTGCGACCTCGGCATCGAAGCCGATATCATCATCTTCCATCCCTACGACCGCTGGGGCTATGCCGACATGTCGGCCGAGCAGGATTTCCGCTATGTCGAATATCTCGCCGCGCGCCTTGCCGCCTACCGGAACGTCTGGTGGTCGCTCGCCAACGAATATGATTTCCTGATCGACACCAAGCCGATGGAGCAGTGGGACCGTTACTTCCACATCCTGGAGGAAAACGATCCCTACCAGCATCTGCGCTCCATCCATAATGGCGACGTGACGGCCAATTTCGATCACCGTAAGCCGTGGGTCACCCACACCTGCATTCAGAACCCCGACGTCAAGCGCACCCAGGAATGGCGCAACGCCTATGGCAAGCCCGTCATCAACGACGAGCCCGAATATGAGGGCGACATCCTGCAGTCCTGGGGCAATCTCCATGCCGGGGAACTCGTGCACCGCTTCTGGATCACCATGGCGCGCGGCGGCTATGCCGGCCACGGCGAGACCTATTCCCATCCGGAGGACTTAATCTGGTGGGCCAAGGGCGGCGAGCTGCGCGGCGAGGCGTGGAAACGGATCGGCTTCCTGCGCGATCTGCTGGAGGCGGATGTCAAGCACGGCCTCGAGCCGCTCGGCGTCATCGGTGAATGGCCCTGGTCGCGCGTGTCGGGCGCGCGTGACGGCGACGGCGATTTCCGCCTGATCTATTTCGGCGAGCATCAGCCGGTCGTCTGGTCCACCGGCCTGCCCGTCGATGGCGACGATTACGATGTCGACATCATCGACACCTGGGAGATGACGATCACCCCGGCCGAGAAGGTGGCGGCACCCGTTCCGCATCCGACGCGCCACGGCTCGGTCGTGCGCGGCGGCAAGCCGGACGCCGCCTTCGGCGTCAAAATCCCGCGCAAGCCGTTCCAGGCGCTGCGCGTGCGCAGGAAGCGATAGAGGATAGATCCCACATGTCTGGCTTGAGCATCAGAAACGTCAAGAAATCCTTCGGCCCGGTCGATATCATCCACGGCGTCGACGTCGAGATCGCCGATGGTGAATTCACCATTCTCGTCGGCCCCTCCGGCTGCGGAAAATCGACCTTGCTGCGCATGATCGCCGGCCTCGAAGACATCACCGGCGGCGAGATCAGCATCGACGGGCGGGTGGTGAACGATCTGCAGCCGAAGGATCGCGACATCGCGATGGTCTTCCAGAACTACGCCCTCTACCCGCAGATGACAGTCTCTCAGAATATGGGCTTCGCGCTGGAGCTTGCCGGCGCCAAGCGGCCCGAGATCGAGAAGAAGGTCGGCGAGGCCGCCGCAATTCTCGGCCTGCAGCCGCTGCTGAACCGCAAGCCGGCGCAGCTTTCCGGAGGTCAGCGCCAGCGCGTCGCCATGGGCCGCGCGATCGTCCGCGATCCGAAGGTCTTCCTGTTCGACGAGCCGCTTTCCAACCTCGACGCCAAGCTGCGCGTCAAGATGCGCGCCGAGATCAAGGCACTGCACCAGCGGCTGAAGACGACGATCGTCTACGTCACCCACGACCAGATCGAGGCCATGACCATGGCCGACAAGATCGTCGTGCTGCATGGCGGCCGCGTCGAGCAGATCGGCAGCCCGCTCGAACTCTACGATAAGCCGCGCAACATCTTCGTCGCCGGATTCCTCGGTTCGCCCGCCATGAATTTTCTCGAAGGAAGCATCGCCAACGCCGGCAGCCCGGCGCTGGCGCTGAACGGCGGTCCGCGCGTCAAGCTTTCGCGGGCTCCGGCCAATTCGGCAAACCGGCCGGTGACGATCGGCATCCGTCCCGAAGACATCGCCTTCGGCGGCGAGACCGGCGCCGATGCCGTAGTCAAGGTGGTCGAACCGACGGGATCGGAAACCCATGTCGCCGTCGAAGTCGACGGCAGAGAATTGACATGGGTCGTGCGCGAACGTGTCGAGCTCGCGCCGGAACAGCGAGTGAAGCTCTCCTTCGAAACATCGAAGGTCCATTTTTTCGACCAGCAGACGCAGCAGCGTCTGAACGCTTGATCTAAACGAGGATGAAGGACGGCCGCCAGCTTCGGTGAAGACCTTGCCGGGACAGCCTGTGGCAGCGATCACAGCATGGGGCTACCACCCGTCTCGCACCGATCTGTTCAAGCCTCTGCGTGTTGCGGGCCGCCAGGCGCGGGCGTATGATCAAGCTGAATTTCGGATTGGACCAGGAGCGATGCGGGAGCATCGCGAACGGAGGTCCTGATGAACACCTCACCTTCAAACGGCCGCGACACAAAAGCGTTGCCACCCGCGGTGATCTTGGCCCGGCGGGTCCACGAGTTGACCCGTCACGCTGACGTCATCGCCTTGCTGCCCGACGCGGCAACTGCTTGGATCTGCCTCGATATCGCGGTAGACGCCGCTCAAGCCGTCAATGGCCGCATGGCGGCCGCCCATGTCGGTGCGGATCCGGAACGGATGGTGGCTGCGCCCGAAGAAATCGACTTGCAGATGCTGCGAGACATGAACGAGGGTTCGCCACAGCAGCGCCTTGAGCGGGTGATAAGCGTCTTCGAGAACTGGAAAGAGGCCAATCCGAGCCGAAGCGAGCTGCTGCTTGATGATTGTCGCGGTGATCTCGGCCGCTGCGTCACATCGGAATGCCACGAGAGTGCACTCGTCGTCACCCCATGCCACGGCAACATGGATGCCCGCGATGCGTTCCACGACCTGCTTTTCAACGAACACAAGCTCGTGCTCGTGCCGCCTGCAGGCCGCTATTCCGGCCATGTCCTGCAGCATGTCTTGATCGGTTGGAAGCCGCACGGGCATGCACAAGCCGCCATCGTCGCGGCAAGACGTTGGCTGGCGGTGGCGGAGCGAGTCACCGTTTTGTGCGTCAACGACAAGCCCGACGGCAGCTATCAGTTTACCGCCAGGGAACTGATTACGCAGCTCGGCTTGAAAGGGGACATTGTCGCGATCCGCTCCGAGGATCGTCCGGTTGCCGAGGCCATTCTCGATTTCGCGGGTTCCGTCGGCGCAACCTGCCTGCTGATCGGCGCTTTCAAGCATGCCTATTTCCTCGAACTGCTTCTCGGCCGCGTCACTCGCTACCTGCTGTCGCACGCGAGACTTCCCTTGATGATGAAGCATTAGAGAGGAGCGATTTTCGATCCCTCCGTGGATGGCGATTTTCACGCGTGCCTTTCCAAGAAACCGCCGCGAACACTCCCCCGCTGCTCTGCCCCGATGATTCTGAGCCGCGAAGTGCTTATGCCTAGCGACGGTCGCGAAGCTGCGCAGGTTCAGAATCTCGCATGGGACTATTGCGACCGTTTTGACCGCGTCTCCCGACGCGCTTCCCTTCGAGCCAGGAGAAAGATCGGAAGGGATGCAAGCTGCGCCGCTGCGACGAACGCGGCAAGCGCAAGCGTCGAGCGATCATAGAGCAATCCCATTGCGACGCTGCCCAGCAGCCAACCTCCACCATAGGCCGAATAGAACATGCCGAACCCCAGACCCCGATGCCCTTCCGGGAGCAACCCGGCGATGATCGCCTTCATCAGCGTGTCCTGCACTGCGTAACCGATGCCCCACAATGGCATTGCGATGGCAGCCATCGCGAAGCCGCCCTGGAGTAGAACCGGCGCGAAGCAAGCAGACAGCACGATCCCCACAGTGAGCGCCACCTTATCCGACCAGTCGTAAAGCCTGCCGAGGATCAGGTTGGCAGCCACCCCTGATCCGGTGGAGAAGGCAAGCAACACCGGGATCCATTCAGGCGGGACGGTCCGAGTGCGCTCCAGATGGTATGCTCCGAGCTCGTAACTGAGCAACCCGGCCGCAAAGAGCGCGCCGGCGCCCATGTAGAGCCAGTACGGCAGGCCTAGCGTTTTCGCCGTGGCGGTGCGGCCCTGCTCCAATCGCTCGGGAACGGGGAACGTCAGCCGCGCAGCGATGAGTGCCATGATTGCAAGCACAACAGAAATGGTTAGCAGGGCGTAGGCGGTTCGATAGTCGCCACGCAGGAATAAAATGAGAGCGGCAATCAATGGCCCCAGCGTCGCCCCCGCCTCGTCGAGGGCGGTATTGAGGCCGAAGGCCCAGCCTCGCCCGAGTTCGCTGGTGGTATAGGAAATCATTGTCTCGACCGTCGGCTTGCGCATGGCACGGCCAACCCGTTCGGCAATGATCAGGGCCGCCGCAAGCTCCCAGCTCCCGGCCAGTGCCATTGCAGGTACGGCGCAGAGATTGATCGCGTAGCCAGCAAAGGTAACCGCCCAATAGGCGCGGCTCCGGTCGGCGATCCAGCCGGCGACGGGCCGCAGCGCATATCCAAGGAATTCCCCTGTGCCGGCAATGATGCTGATCGCAGCGGCACTCGCCCCCAGCATTCCAAGGAACTGACCGTTGATCGCCGCGCCGCCTTCATAGGTGAGGTCGCCGAAAAGATTGACGACTCCCATGATCAGCACGAAGCGCAGAGCGGACGAACCGCCACCATCGAGCCCTCTCATATGCGACTCCTTCTACGGCATCTATTACGCGGACGTTGCTCGTCTCTTCGACCGGCAGACGCAGCAGCGTCTTAACGCCTGATCCCTCAGGATGCAGAGATCAAATTCTGCGGTCGAAGAGCACCAGCGACCGGGTGTCCTTCAAGCGGAAGACCTGGGCGGGCCGATTGCTCGCCCGGCGCATCTCGCCTTCGACGGGCTCCAGGAAATCGGCTTCCGCCATGCGCTTTCGAAAGGCCGATTTGTCGAGCTTACGGCCGAGAAGGCTCTCATAGACCGATTGCAGCTCGCTCAATGTGAAACGGACAGGCAGCAGATGGCCGGGCAGGCTCGAATATTCGACCTTGCTCCGGATGCGGCCGAGCGCCTCCTTGAGGAGGGACGCATGGTCGAAAGCAAGGGACAAGCCGACGCCCTCGCCTTCGATCGGTCGCCATTCGGCCTTCTCGGCCAGCGCATCCTGCCGCTTTGCGACATCATCGGCCGAAAGCAGCGCGATGTAAACGATGCTGATGCTCCAGCCTCTTGGGTCTCGATCGCGGCTTCCCGTCGTTTGCAGCTGTTCGAGATAGGGCGTTTCGACGCCGGTCTTTTCCTTCAGAACCCGCCGCGCCGCAGCCTCCAGATCCGCATCTTCATCAATATGGATCCAGCCGCCGGGCAAAGCCCAGTCGCCGGCAAAGGGGACGCTTGTCCTGCGCACGAGCAGCACGGAGAGGCCAGCCGGCGCCAGGGAGAAAATGGCGAGATCGACGGTCGCGATCGGTTTGAAGGCGTCATTGTCGCGTGTTGTCATGGTGGGAAGATAGCATGCCTCAGCCTTAGTGTAAATCTTCAACTAAGTTAGTTGACATTTGTCACTAAGTTATGTTTTCTCTTTTTCGACACGAGCGAGGGGCTCGCGCCAGGAACAGGAAAACGGATATGTTCGGACTGCGCTTTATCAAGACGGAACCCACGCAATACGTCATCCAATATCAGAACGGCAAGGCCGTTCGCGAGGGCGCCGGCCTTGCCTTCTGGCATTTTTCCCCTTCGAGCTCCCTCGTGCTCGTCCCGACGGCCAGCGTCAACGATCCTTTCATCTTTCCTCTGGTGACATCAGACTTCCAGGAGGTGACGGTGCAGGGGCAGATCACCTACCGCATCGCCGAGCCGCGCCGCACGGCGGCACTTTTGAATTTCACGCTCGACCGCAGGGGCCACTATGTCTCGGAGGACCCGCAGAAGCTTTCGACCCGCGTGATCGACCGCGTTCAGGTGGCGATGCGCGCCGAGGTGCAGACGCTGTCGCTGAAGGAGGTTCTGGCTTCGGGCGAGGCGCTCGTCGCCGGCGTGGCCGACGCCCTCAAGGTGCATCCGACGATCGAGGCGCTTGGCTTGGAGATTCTGGGCCTGTCGCTGCTTGCCGTCATGCCGAAGGCCGAGACATCAAAGGCGCTGGAAGCACATGCCCGTGAAGCCCTGCTGCGGCAGGCCGACGAAGCCATCTATAGCAGGCGCAACGCCGCGATCGAGCAGGAGCGGACGATCAAGGAAAACGAGATCGCCACCGAGATCACGTTGGAGAACAAGAGACGGCAGGTGCGCGAAGCCCAGATGGAGGCCGAACGCGCCGTGCAGGAACGGCAGCTGCAGATCCGCCGGGAAGAAATGGCCGGCAAGATCGCGCTCGAAGAGCAGAACCGTGACCTGGTGACGCTGGCGGCGACCAATGCGCGGGCCGAGGCCGACGCCCAGGCCTATGCGCTGACGGCGATGATGAAATCCTTCGAACAGGCCGATCCGAAAGTGTTGCAGGCGCTCGCCTCGGTCGGCATGCAGCCGGGCCAGCTGATGGCGCTCGCCTTCCGCGACCTTGCAGACAATGCGACGAAGATTGGCCAGCTGAACGTCTCGCCCGATCTTCTCAGGGAGATCTTGCAGCCGCAGGAGGGCAAGGACCGTGCCGGTCTCTGACGAACGCAAGATCATCCTGGTCGTCAGGCCGACCCGGCTCGACGAACTCATCGCCCGGTTCAACACCGTGCAGCAGGCGCAGTTCTATGTCGAGCATCTCGGCGCCGACTTCAGCGATTATCTCGCCGAGAAGAAACAATACGAAACGGCCATCGACGAGGTGGAAGCAAGCCTGCGTGCCGTCGCCCGAGTCCAGCGTCTCGACCGCCGGTACCTCTCGAGCTTCATCTTCGCTCCCGACGATGTCGTCGTCGTGCTCGGCCAGGACGGATTGGTCGCCAACACGCTCAAATATCTCGACGGGCAGCCGGTCCTCGGCGTCAACCCCGACCCCAAGCGCTGGGACGGCCCGCTGCTGCCCTTCAACCCGAAGAGCCTTCCGAGAGTGATCGGCGAGGCGCTGAAAAATAAGCGGCCGATCAAACATGTCAGCATGGCCAAGGCGACGCTCAACACCGGCGCCGTCATCCACGCGGTCAATGATCTCTTCATCGGCCCGCAAAGCCATGTCTCCGCGCGTTATATCCTGCAGGCCGAGGAGCGCTGGGAACACCAATCCTCGAGCGGCATCATCGTCTCGACAGGCATGGGCTCCACGGGCTGGCTGAAGAGCCTCTATTCAGGTTGGCTCGGAGCAGCGAGCGCGCTGGGTTTCGAGCCAGCCGACCGGACGATCGACATGTCCTTCGCCTGGGATGCGGATTACCTGCGCTACTTCGTCCGCGAACCCTTCCCCAGCCGCACCACCGGCACCACCATTGTCGCAGGCATCGTCTCTAAGGACCAGCCGCTCACCATCGTCTCCGAAATGCCGGAGCACGGGGTGATCTTCAGCGACGGCATCGAGGCGGATTTTCTGGAGTTCAATGCCGGGACGCGGGCGGAGGTGACGTTGGCTGAGCGGCAGGGGAGGTTGGTGGTGTGAGGGATGTTGAGGATTGGTGGTTATGGCGGGGCAACGACACCGCTGCCCTAGAGCGAACCGAGATCGGTGGTTGTCATCCTTAAGATATGGGAGTGAATGGCTGCTGCACTTGCTTCCGCCGTCTTTGAGGTGACATCCAAATTCAGCGTAAACGGGTGTTGGGGAGCGAGGACCTGGGCTCTTCTGCTTTTCTCCCTCGATGCCTGTGCATCAATCGACTTCAACCGATCGCGACGCGCCGGTGTGGCAACGCGACGTGCCAACTCCTCCTCGTCGCAGAGCAACCTCACGGGGACCAGCAGCGCCTCGCATTCTCGGGCCGCGCAGGCAATCTGCTGGAACGTGCGATTGCTGCGCTCATCACCTTCTATGCCGGCATGCGTGAAAATGAAATTCGCCGAAGGAGGACCATAGGCGACGATCGCATCCAGGACGGCTTGGCGAACTCTTCCGGTATATTCCCATATTCCATTCGGGAGAGGCGTGGTTCCGTCATCGTCAAGCAGACGCAGTATCGGGTTGTTGAACCAATGGTTATCAATAACCTTTGCAGTCAGGAGCGGACTTAGTTCTCTCGCGATCGTCAGCTTTCCGACGCCGGGAAAGCCCAAGAGGAGAATGAATAGCTTCATCGGGCTGTCTTCCCTATTCACAGCTGACTTCTCGAACCTCGCAGTCACTGCAGTGGATGATTAAGAGGCGGTGCCGATTTGGTCGGTGTCACGAGATCATAAAGAGTAGCGCGGTTTCGAAAAGCCGTCGCTTCCTTTGGTTGTCTCAAAGGATCGTCAAACGTTGCCATGTTGGTAACCGCCTTGCCGCCGGCATCGTCTCCCAGGATCAGCCGCTGACCAGCGTTTTCCGAAATGCCTGAACACGGCGTCATCTTCAGAGATGGCATCGAAGCGGATTTTCTTGAGTTTAATGCGGGGGGACGGGGGTGGTGATGCCGGCTGAGCGGCAAGAGGCTTGCGCTGGTGTTGAGGACTAACACCTTGATTTGTTCAGCTTTGATATCAAAATGGAAGTAATGTTACGGTTTAGTTCCTTTACTTCTCCGCCCTCTCACGACATGCAGTTATTGTCACTTTTGTGTGGGGCGACGAGGAACTCTCCCATGGACTGAGATGAGCGGCGGCTGCTGTAAAAAATCATCGGGCATATCGACTGTTACTCAGGAGAGCAGCGAGGGCGCCGGCGTTGATTGAACGCAAGGAGCGGCGCTTCGGCGTGTCCTTCGAGGCGTCGGCCTTCGGCGGGGGGATGCCGCGCCTTGGAGGGCTTTGGGTAGGGCCGTAGCCGATGGCGGGCGCCCGATGATTTTGTGCGGAGACCGGCACCGTAGAGAGTCTCTCCCTGAGGCGCCTCGAAGGGCTGGGCGGGTGCGCAGGTGTCAGATGACAAGGAGCGGTGTTGCCGCACGCTCCGCACGGGCTGCCGAGGAGGAGCTGCCCGCGTTGCGCACGGCCACCAAGGCCGCTAGCCGCTGCCCTGCTCCTTGTCCGCAGCCGCTGCCGAAACCAGCCCGCGTTGCGCGTGCTTCATCCCATCGGGAAGCTGAAGCCAATCATGCCTGGACTCCTCGTAGACGGAAACCAGTGGCGGTGGAAATGCCGGGTCGGCGAAGGCGCCGACGGCGACGACGCAGAGGTCGGGATTGAAATCGCCCTCCCAATACACGGACGTGCCGCAGTTCGGGCAGAAGTGGAAACGCACTTTGCGCCCTTGCGCGGCGTCCCGCTCGAAGATCCTGCGATCTCCCTCGATCATCACTTCGGCCTTCGCGAAGATCGCACCGCTTCCGGCCACGGCGCCCGTTCTGCGCTGACAATCGCGGCAGTGGCAGATGCTCACCGTGAGCGGATCGCCTGATGTCTCTGCGCGGAGTGATCCGCAATGGCATTGCGCAAGCCTGTTCATTCGTCACCTCGGTTGCTTTTTGCTCATCTTGTTCGTTGTCGGTTAGGGCGCTGCGTCTCATGAGAAGTGAGACTATCGCGCCGGCGCTCAAGCGTCCTCAAAGGGGGCGTAGGGTGGGTGTCGCGTCGAGTAGATGCAAGGAGCGGCGTTGCGGCGTGTGCTTCGAGGCTCCGCCCTGCGGGCTGCGCACCTCAGCATGATGGATGGTGGAGGATGCCGCGGCCGACGTCCGTTGGTGAGTGCCGCGGTCGACGAGAGGCATTGGAGGGTTTCGCGGCGCCCACGAGAGCCTCACCCTGATGCGCCCCGGCGAGACCTCGAAGGGCTGACGGGTGCGATATCCATCTGGCAGAAGCCCGGCGCGGGAGAGTGCGCCGGGCTTCGATAGTGACCGACAGCATGGGAGGAGGAGTGCTGTCCATCGGACCAAAGCAGCTAGGAGGGGCAGCGCTTCGGCCGTTACGAGGTAGTGCCGCAATGCGGCGAATTCAAGCCGAAGGCTGCGCCAATATCGCACAGGTGATGTTGCGGACGGGAGAGTGGTGCGGCGCAGCTCCCTGTCTACTTGGGCGCGGCGTTGTCCGCGGACAACGTAGCGACATGTGCTTTTTGGCGCGGGCTCCAATTTGAATGGCGTCGTGCGAAGGAGGTCCGCATGCGGGCTTAGGTGATGAACCCGTCAGACGAGTTATTCGCTTCGGCTCTCGACCTGCTGGTTCCGGCTTGTTCGAGTGCCTGCAGAACTCAGAAGGCGTCGGGAGGAGCGGCGGCGAATGGATTGCTTCGGACAGCTCCGCGGTTGGGTCATGCCGTTCATCCTCCGGACCGAACCAAAATCGAAACCATTTGGAGAGATCCTCATATGGCAGTTGCTCGAGGTTATGCCTGATCAATGCTCGCTTCCGTCGCAGGTGTTCGATCAGGAGAGACGAGTTTCCGACTATTGCTATGACGGCATCAAACGACATCGTGTGCTCTGGCTGCAATTCCAGGATCTCCAACTCGCGATCGCTTGGGATGAAGTCCACACAATAGAGCCGGTCGAAGAGCACGCTCTATTCGCTCAAGTGCGACTTTACCTCGGCTGCCCCTTTCGGCGCAGTCGCTAGCTGCCTCTGAGCTAAACTTCGAAACTGAGCGACATCGTAATTGCCTATGCGGAAGACGAGGGCGGCGGGACCGCGCATTGAAAGTGCCGCCATGTCGGCTCATTCTGAGGCAGAGTCTTAATTCGGACACGGCATGAGCTGGCACAATCCAGGCCCGATCGGCTGGTTGTCCGCGGACAACGGACAGCGATATGCCAGTCCGCGAAGCCATGCAGCCGCCGCCAATGGCAACGCGATCCACAGGTCGATCCATGTCTTGAGCAAGAAGCGTCCGCAGGTTAATGTCTCGGCTAGGAAGCCCATCCGAACCTGCTGCCGGGTTGAAGGGCGTGCAGAGTTTCTCGACGACCATGTTCACCAAGGTCGAAGTGTAATCGGCAGACTTCGGCCGGAACATTGGATCGTCATATGCTGAACCCATCTGTCAGGTTCTCGCCTTCGAACGTCGCCACTTTCAAGAAAGCCTTGCGGGGTCAATATCCCAATATCAAGTCATCCCATCTTGATGAGGCGATCGCCGCGTCTTTCGGCTTCAAATCCTATGCCGCGATGCGTCCCGTGTTGTATCAGCTCGGCGCCTACGCCAGGCTAATCGTCGTTGTCGACCACTTGTTGCTTCTGCTTCGTCTGGAGGAGCTTGGGTATAGCGGCATCTCTCCTGAGTCGCTGCGCCGTCTCGTCTGGAGCGTCGAGTTCCCGGATGATCGATATGATGACGATGTCGGGCAGATGATACGAATGCGCAGGAGGCCTACGGCTGCCAATGCTGATTAGCCGGTCTGTCCGCCGCTGAACTTACGGGGAAAGCCGGCGATACGCCTGGCGGCATCTGCCGCCCGCAGTGAATGGTGGTCCGAGCCATCAGTGGCGGTCGGGAGTGTCGGCAGCAAATCGGCGCCGCGTTCTGATCGCCGGTCTCCAGAGGCGGTGCCCATTTCTCCCTTCGCAGCGTTGCATCCGGGTGTGTGGATGGAGCGGGAAGGCGGACTGGCGCCCGGGTACGGACGCTGTGCGATCGTACAGCGTTCTGAATGAGAAAGCCGGCCGATGCCGACCGGGGCCAATCTTTGCCGTGGACAACGGGGGTGGCTATTGTCGGCCATTGCCGTCGGCGCTATGGGTGAGACAGGGCAAATGCATCGGTAGGTTTGTCGTTCAGGCGGTTCCGCGAATGCTTCTGCCGGTCTCCAGGAAGCGCCAGTGCGAAGACGGCGGCGAATTCGGGGAACGAAATCGCTTTCGATGGGGCGTCTGGCGGCCGAATCTGCCGCTTCCGGCGCCGCGAAGTCGCCATGCCCGCGACAGTCCCAAAATAGCCCTGTGCTGCGGTAGCGAAACCAAAAGCCGGTTTTGCTTCCGTAGGCTGATTAAAATTTAATAAAATCATCTGTTTATAATATCGGGAGTTGGAGCCAGGCATCGCCGTCGCGGCGCTCTTGGCCGCAGCGGCCCCCTCCCCTCACCGGAAATCTCCGCAAGAAAGCAACAGCTTGCATCCTTTAGCGGCACCCGGCGTTATCCCCGAAGCAAATCGGAGGATAGGGTAATGGCTGATGTGCTCCGCCTCAAGGGATATCCGCTCGCTGCGGCGATGATGGCGGCTGCTGTGGGCGCGTTTGTGTTGCTGCAGGCAAGGCAGCGCAATTCGCAGGCGCCTTCTGCCGCGGTCGCCTTGTCGGGTGACGATCATGGGCGCAGTGCGGCGACGCCCGAGGCCATTCCGATGAGCGGCCTTCGCGATGTGTTCTGGCGCGTCTTCCATGAGGTCCTCGACGACCGGGTCACCCTCATTGCCGCAGGCGTAACTTTCTATCTGCTCCTGGCGCTGTTCCCGGCCCTGACGGCCTTGGTCTCGCTGTATGGCCTGGTGGCCGATCCGATCACCATTTCCGAACATCTTCGCGAGCTCGCCATCCTCCTGCCGCCCGGGGCCTTCGATCTTCTTGCCGATCAGCTCAAGGCGCTTGTGGAGAAACGCGACAGCACGCTCGGCATCACCTTCTTCGTCGGTCTCGGCATTGCGCTGTGGAGCACCCATAGCGGCACCCTGGCGATCTTCGATGCGATGAACGTCGCTTATGAGGAGACGGAGAAGCGCAGCCTGGTGCGGCTGAACCTGATCGGCCTCTGCTTCACCCTCTGCGCCGTGGTCTTCGCGGTCGTCGTGGTAGCGCTCATGGGCGTGATGCCTGTCGTACTCTCCTATCTCTGGCTTGATCAGTTCAAGGAACATATGGCGCTTCTCTTGAGATGGCCGCTGCTTCTGCTTGTCATCGTCGTCGCCGTAACCTTGGTCTACCGCTTCGGTCCGAGCCGCGAGCCCGCGCGAGTCCGGTGGATGACCTGGGGTGCGGTTCTGACCGCGCTCGCCTGCGCCGGCATGTCGCTCGGCTTCTCCTTCTATCTCGAGCATTTCGCCAATTACGACGCGACCTACGGTACGCTCGGCGCGCTGATCGGTTTCCTCATCTGGATCTGGCTTTCCGTGGTTATTCTCATCGTCGGAGCGGAGCTCAATGCCGAGCTGGAGCATCAGACGGCGCGGGACACGACGACGGGCCACCCGCTGCCGATGGGTGCGCGCGGCGCCTATGTCGCCGATACCTTAGGCGAGATCGTGAGTTGAGCGTCTGAGCACGAGGCCGAAAAGTGTGAGCGGTTCTTGGTACGACATTATGCTCCACTCTTAATTGAGCAGTCTCGATGACTGCTCCTCGATTTGATGTATCCTGTCCTTCGGCAGGTTCGACAGAGGAGACGATCATGACCGCCCCGCATCCTTCCAAAACCCATATCGGCAATCATGCGCTGCATCCCGAAACGCAGATGCTGAACTACGGCTACGATCCCGAACTTTCGGAAGGGGCGGTCAAGCCGCCGGTGTTTCTGACCTCCACCTTCGTCTTCAACTCCGCCGAGGATGGCAAGGATTTCTTCGATTATGTCTCCGGCCGCCGCGAGCCGCCGGCGGGCAAGGGCGCCGGCCTCGTCTATTCCCGCTTCAATCATCCGAATAGCGAGATCGTCGAAGACAGGCTCGCTGTTTATGAGCGGACGGAAAGCGGTGCGCTGTTTTCCTCAGGCATGGCGGCGATCGCCACGACCCTGTTCGCCTTCGTCCGGCCGGGAGATGCGATCCTGCATTCGCAGCCGCTTTATGGCGGCACGGAAACCTTGCTGGCAAAGACTTTCCACAATTTCGGCGTCGCCGCGGTCGGTTTTGCCGATGGCGTAAGCGAGGCATCGGTGCAGAAGGCGGCGGATGAGGCGGTCGGCAAGGGCCGCGTTTCCGTCATCCTCATCGAGACGCCCGCCAATCCGACCAACGGTCTCGTCGACGTCGCGATGATCCGGCGGATGGCCGATGCGATCGGCGCAAGGCAGGGGCACGTGCCGGTCGTCGTCTGCGACAATACGCTGCTCGGGCCGGTCTTCCAGCGGCCGATCGAGCATGGCGCCGATATCTCGCTTTATTCGCTGACCAAATATGTCGGCGGCCATTCCGATCTGATCGCCGGCGCTGTCCTCGGGCGCAAGGCTGTCATCAAGCAGGTCAAGGCGCTGCGCGGCGCGATCGGTACGCAGCTTGATCCGCATTCCTGCTGGATGCTCGGCCGGTCGCTCGAAACACTGCAGCTCCGCATGGAGCGGGCGAACAGCAATGCGCGGGCGGTGGCCGATTTCCTGCGTGATCATCCGAAGGTCGAGCAGGTCCATTATCTTCCCTATCACGACCCGGACTCGCCCTCCGGCCGCACCTTCGCCGCCCAATGCACCGGCGCCGGCTCGACCTTCTCCTTCGATATCCGCGGCGGCCAGCCGGCCTCCTTCAAATTCCTGAACGCGCTGCAGGTCTTCAAGCTCGCCGTCAGCCTCGGTGGCACGGAGTCGCTCGCAAGCCACCCCGCCGCCATGACGCATTCCGGCGTGCCGGCCGATGTCAGGGAGCGCATTGGCGTGCTGGAATCGACAATCCGGCTATCGATCGGCATCGAGCATCCGGATGATCTGATCGCCGATCTGGAGCTGGCGCTGCAGGCTGTTTGACGCGGCGCACGGAATCGATGCCCGGCGGCACCGGGCATCGAGGACGAGGTTACTTGTCGTCGGTCGTCAGTTCCGTCTCGTCGGTATTGAGCACGAAAACCGCAAGCAGGCGCGCCGGCTTTGTCTTGCTGGCGTTCTTGCTGACGGCGTGATGATCGCCGGGAAATTCGGGAAAGCTCTCGCCGGCCTTGTAGATCTTCTCCGGCCCGTCATTCACCTTGCTGGTGATCGCCCCTTCGAGAACGGTGGCGTAGATGAAGGCCGACTTCGGGTGCGTATGGCCGGGCGACTGGCCCCCCGGCTCATATTCCACCAGCACGGCCTTCATGCTCTTGCCGGAAACATTGGGCAGCTTCTGGTCAAAGACGACGGTCACCTTGGCTTTGCCGCCAGCGGCGTCAGCCTGAGTGCCGGCGGCAAGGACAAGCGCAAAGGCCGCCGCCGAGATGATTTTCCTGAGCATGTCTGGTCTCCTCGGTTGCTAGGGTAATTCCAGGAAAGTGCGAGCGGTCTCGTCTGGAATTTCTGAAATCAATTGCTGAGGGCGGCTCTCCGCTGCGTGAAAGCTGAGCCGCTCCAGGAGTGGGTGGACAAGCGCCGGGTCGATATCACGCGCTCTTTTTCTGGGGCGGCTGCTGGCGCAGCCAGTCGTCGAAGCGGATCTTGCCGAGCCGGGCATCGGGACCGGTTACCAGCGAAGTGTCATCGAGCTCGACGCCGAAATAGCGGGCGTGCGGATCCGTCATCACCTGGCGCGGATCGTTCGTCGCCTTGAAGAGGCGCGTGACGATATCGGTCAGGCGGATTTTCTCGGGGCCGCCGATTTCGATCGTGCCGTTAACCGGTGCTGCGAGCGCCACGTCCGCCATGACATCGGCGACATCGTCCGAGGCGATCGGCTGAAGATATGCCGGCGACAGATGCACGGTCTGGCCGACCGTGTTCGACTGGGCGATGCCGGCCATGAATTCATGGAACTGGGTGGAGTGCACGATGGTATAGGGAATGCCGGAGCTCTTGATCAGCTGTTCCTGGGCCATCTTGGCGCGCATGTAACCGCTGCCCTGCAGCCGCTCCATGCCGACGATCGACAGCGCGATGTGGTGCTTCACGCCGGCCGCAGCCCCCGCCTTGAGCAGGTTGCGGCCCGAAGTCTGGAAGAATTCGAGCACGGCCTGATCTTCGAACGAAGGCGAGTTGGCGAGGTCGAGCACCACCTGCGCGCCGGCAAGTGCTTCGGCGACGCCTTTGCCGGTGATCGTGTCGACGCCGGAATTGGGCGAGGCCGCCAAAACGTCGTGTCCCTTCCTGCGCAACCTTTCCACCGTCTTCGAGCCGATGAGGCCGGTCCCGCCGATAACGACGATCTTCATGGTAATCTCCCTTGTCCTTTACGAGGAATGTCCTCTGTTGATTTTAAGATGGGTCGCAAACCGCCTGTTCAGCAGGGCAGGCGACTAATCGACATGAGGACAATCGCCACGCGGATTTCCGGCGCGGCCGACCACAGCCGACGGCCAAGAGAATGCGCCGGATCGGGAGCTCGAACCATTCTCTCTCGGTCGCTGTCGTCCTATGCCAAGGCAGTAGCGCAACTCATCTGCGGTCGAGGTGTGCCGCCGGAGTGGAGAAGGCTGATGTCATCCGGCATCGGCCGGACGTGCCGTGGGCGGAGATAACCGAAGCCGACGATGTCATCACGATCGCGCAAGCCCGCGGCCTTCGGTGCCGTCGCGACGAAGACGGAGGCGCTCAAGCGTTGGCTTCGGTAGGGCAGGCCGGAGAGGCGATCCGGCGCATTTTGCAATCATTGATGCAGGATGTCGTCGTCACGGGGCCCGTGTGGTGTCCCAATCCGGCGGCCCGCGAAATTCGATGCCATAACGTTCAGCAAGCTGGAGCAACCGATCCATGTGCTCCGGCAGACGTGGAGCCTGCACAGCGGCCTCGATGAAGAATTCTTCCATGCCGCCCGGCGTCAGAATGGTGAGGTTGCGTCCGGGACACGCGCTTGCCACCCGAAATGTGTGCGGCACGCCACGCGGTAGGAAAATTGATCTGCCCGCAGGAACCCGAACGATCTCGCCGTTCAGCCAGAACTCGTAATCGCCTTCGATCACATGGATCACCTCGTCCTCATTGTGATGGATGTGGACGGGCGGCCCGCCGCCGGCAGGCACGGTGCCTTCAAAAACGCCGACAATTCCGCCGCTCTCAAATCGCCCCACATGTATGGTGTAGGCCGTGTCCATCCAGCTTACGGTCCGCCCGATGCCCCCAGCGATGTTCATCGCAATTTCCTTCCGAGGTTGAATGGAATAGAGTTTTATACTGCTGTCCAAAACTATCGCCGGAAGCAGATGCACGGAAATTGAATGATCATATAAGGGATATTGAGTCCGTGAATTTCTCAGCCCTCGATCTCAATCTGCTGCGTGTATTCGACGCCATGATGGCGGAGCTCTCGACGGTGCGGGCCGGCGAGCGTGTCGGCTTGTCCCAGCCGGCCGTGAGTTCGGCGTTGGGGAGACTGCGTGCGCTGCTGGATGACGAATTGTTTGTCCGGGAAGGCAATCAGATGATGCCGACCGCGCGGGCGCTTGAGCTGCGTGAACCGATAAGACAAGCATTGGCCGGCATGGAAGAGGCATTGGCGACGAATGCTGCCTTCGACCCCGCTACCTCAACCCGATCCTTCACGCTGATCGGATCGGACTACTTCTCCTCGCTGTTGATGCCGCCGCTTGCTGCACGCGTGGCCAAAGCGGCGCCCTCCATCACCCTGCAGATGATCGATCATGCTTCGTCGGAAGTCTTCGAGATGCTGCGTGACGGCCGCGCTGATATCGTTATTGATCGCTCGCTCGAACCGCCTGAATGGATTATGAGCCGTAAGCTGTTCCAATCATGGCTGGTATGCATTGCCAAGCGAGGACATCCGCTCCTTGCCAGCCATGGCGTTTCTCCAGGAGACACCATACCGGCGGACGTCTTCTGCGCTGTTCCCCACGTCCTGCGCTCGGCCGATGGCAGCAGGATGGGGACGATCGATCCCGCCCTCGCACGCCTGGGTCTTGCCAGGCGCGTCATGGTCACGGTGCCGCATTTTCACGCGGTCGCTCTTGCCGTTGAAGCGAGCGAGATGCTCGGAAGCATTCCGGTTCATTTCGCCCGCATGTTGACCGGCCGGCTGATGCTCGACGTGTTCATGCCCCCGATGGAATCGCCGAAAATGGATGTCACCATGTATTGGCTTCGTCGTTTCGATCGCGACCCCGGGAGCGTGTGGCTTCGGGATCAGATCGCGGGCGCCCTCGCCGCGCCGGAGCCGCCGTGGTTTCCAATATCGACCGAGCCAGCTCACAAGAGGATTGAAGCCGGCAGCGCACGTGCCTGACAGCCTCTTCTCAGAAAAGGCGGACAGCCTCGAAAAGCGCAGTGAGCCCGATGCCGCCACCAATGCCGATCATGGCGAGGCCGGTGGCGGCGGGCCTCCGGCCATCCCCGCGGATGAGCTGGCTGTAGAGCCGGGTGACCAGGATCGCGCCGGAGGCGCCGAAGGGATGGCCGAGCGCCATGGCGCCGCCCTCCTTGTTGACCGCGTCGGCTGATATATCCAGCTGATCGAGCGACGCCAGAACCTGCGCCGCGAAAGCCTCATTGAATTCGATGGCGTCGATCTTCGAGAGCAAGAGGTGGGGCTGGCGCTGCAGAAGCTTATCCGTCGAGGCGACCGGGCCGATGCCGAGGAGGTTGGGATCAACGCCGGCGGCGGCGCTGTCGATGAAAGCGAGGCCTTTTTCGATGCCGAGGCTTCTGGCCATGTCGCGGCTCATGACGAGCACCAGGCAGGCGCCGTCATTCACAGGGCAAGCATTGCCTGCTGTCACGGAGCCATTGACGAGGAAGACCGGCTTCAGGTTTGCGAGGGCCTCAAGCGAGGTAGTCGGGCGCGGACATTCGTCCCGCTCCACCAAGCCGCCGGCGGTGGCGATCTCGACGATCTCCGGCCGGAAGAGGCCGGCCTCGGCCGTCTTGACGGCCAGCCTGTGGCTACGCAGGGCGAATTCATCCTGCCGCTGGCGCGAGATGCCGAATTGACGAGCGACATTTTCGGCGGCGACGCCCATCTCGGGATCGCCGATCGTTTCGGGGGAGAAGCGCGCGCGTCCGTAAAAGCGCGGCAGGGCGCAATTGGCTTTCGGCCTTTCGACGCGCCATGGGGCGGTGCTGACGCTTTCGACGCCGCCGGCGAGGAAACAGGCACCCGCCTTCGCCTGAATCAGCCGGGCGGCCAGGATGATCGCTTCTAGGCCGGAACCGCATTGCCGATCGATGGCGACACCGGGGACGGCCATCGGCAGGCCGGCGTTGAGCGCCGCCAGCCGGCCGATATTGCCGCCGCCGCCGGCGGCATTGCCGACCAGCACGTCGTCGATGGCATCGGGCGCAACGCCCGTTTCCGCGACGATCCGGCGAATGATCGGGGCAAGCAGATCTTCGGCCGCAACCGTCGAAAGCGAGCCGAAGGCCCGGCCGATCGGCGTGCGGTAGGCGGCGACCACGACCGGCTGCCAATCCTCGTCAGGCTGATAGGCGTAGGACAAGACCATCTCCCGAAATCACCGATGCCTCCACCTGCCCGCGCGCGATCTTGCCGCTGCTCGTCATCGGCCAGGAGCCGATATGGTGGAACTGCCTGGGGATCTTGAACCTTGCAAGCCTGCCTGCGCAATGCTCGGCGAGCATTTTCGCATCCGTCGTCTCGCCCGAGACGACGGCGACGATTCTTTGGCCGTAATAGGCGTCCGGCAGCCCGAAGACGACGGCATCTTCGACGCCGGGGCAGGTTTTCAGCGCACTCTCGACCTCGGCGGGATAGACGTTGTTGCCGCCCGTGATCATCATGCCGCCTGCCCGGCCGATCACCCGCAGCATGCCGTTTTCATCGATCTCGCCGAGATCGCCGACCGTCGCGCCAACCGGGGTAACGCGGAACGCCTGACCGTCGTCGCCCCAGAGATAGCCGTTCGCAATCAGGTCGCTGTTGACGAAGATGGTGCCGGGCACATCGGCGCCGACGTCGTTTTCCTCAGGGTCGCGGATGGAGATTTCGACGCCGGGATAGGCCTGCCCGACTCGGTCGATCGGAAAATCCGTCGCGCCGCCGGCAAGCGTCGAGACGGTCATGAAGCCGATCTCAGAGGCGCCGTAATATTCCCGGATGCGCGCCTTCGGAAAAAGGCGGCGCATGGATTCGACCTCGCTGAGGTTCAGCTTGGAGCCGGCGGTCAGCACGTCGCGTAAGGACTCCATCGGCTCGCCCGCCCATGCCCGGGCGATGCCTGCTACATGGGTGGGCACGGCGACCAGCCGTTCGATCCCGGAAGACAGAATCTGCGCGACCGCTCCGGCATCCCATTTCCCCACCGAATGGAAGGTCGCTCCGGCATCGAGCGCCTCGACGAGTGCATAAAGCGCGAGCCCATGCGCGAGCGCTCCCGGGCACAGCGTCGAGGGTGCGTCCTGGAGTTCGAAAACGAGACGCCCCCGCTCAAGGCTCCGGCGCCACTGCTCGCACGAGCGGTAATAGGCCTTCGGCTCGGCTGTCGTGCCCGAGGTAAAACCGATCAGGAAGATGCCGTCGGCATCGGCCGGAAGGCGGTCTCCCGTCGCAGCGAGGCCAAAGGGCTCCGCGCCGGCGACGATCACAGGAATACCGAGACTGCGGCCGATCTCGGCGCTCGGGCTCGCGGCATCGTCGACGACGAGCAGGTCAGGCGCCAGCCGCTCGACGATGCGCTCGATCCTTTCGGCCGGCATCATCGGATCGATGACAGCGCAGGCATTCGCCAGCGCGGTGGCGGCGACGAAATATTCGGCAAAGCCGATGTGATTGCCGAGGCTGACCGCCACAAGCTTCTCGACGCCGGGCAGATCGAATGAACGGTGGTTCGAGCGCGGAAGCGCTTGGATAAACCGGTAGATCGCGCCGGCGCGGCTATAGAGTTCGCCATAGCTCAGCGATCGGCCGTCGATCACGACCGCCGGCTTTTCCGGTCTCTCCGTGGCGTGTCGAAACAGCTCTCTATGGATCGGCATGGTCAGCCCCGCGACAAGGCGGCCCTGGTCGCCTCCGGGATCGGCGTCGGGCGGCTGTCGGAGAGGCCGACGCAGACCCAGACGAGGCCGGCCGAGGCGCAATGGGCGCCGTCGCGCTGGCGATAGAGCTCGATCGTAAAGGAAAGGCTCGACCGTCCGATCTTCTCGACCTTGACCTTCGCCTCGACGATATCGTCGACATCGATCGGGCTGTGAAAGGTGATCTCCGCCTTCTTCACATGATAAGCCACACCCGAGGTGGTGTGGCGGAAGTGGCTGAGGATCTCCCGGTGGCGCAGGAACTCGACGACCGCATCCTCGCAATAATCGAGATAAACCGAGTTGTGGACATGACCATAAATGTCGATGTCTCGCATCGAGACCCGGAACGATGCTAAAGGTCTGTCGTCAACGCTCATTCGATCACCGAAATTTCGACGGCGTGTTCTAACCGACTGTGTGGGGGATGCAAATGCAATATCAGGCGGTCGTGCGAAAATTCGGGCCGGCCGAGGAGGTCGTCGGGATCGAACAGGCCGAACTGGCGCCGCTGCGGCGCGACCAGGTTCGCGTCCGCCTGCTGGCGCGCTCGATCAATCCCTCCGATATCATCACCATCTCAGGCGCCTATAAGGGCCGCACGACCTTGCCCTTCATCCCCGGCTTCGAAGCCTTCGGGGTGGTCGAGGCGTGCGGCGAGGAAGTGCACGGACTTGTGCCGGGAGCGCGCGTGCTGCCGGTGCGCAGCGCCGGCGGGTGGCAGGAATTCAAGGATACCGATCCGAGCTGGTGCCTTCGCGTACCCGATGCGCTTTCCGACTTCGAGGCCGCGACCAGCTACGTCAACCCGATGACTGGCTGGCTGATGCTGCATAAGAAGATCGGGCTGAGACCCGGCATGCGCATCGCCATTAACGCCGCCGCCTCTTCGATCGGATCGATCCTGATCGGCATGGCGAATGCGGTTGGCGTGGAACCGATCGCAATCGTCCGTAGCGAAGAATCTCTCGCGCGTCTGCGTGGCCGGCCCGAGGCCATCATCGTCGACAGAGCGGACGGCGATCTCGTCACCGGCCTGGCCGACCGGCATGGGCTCGACGCAGTGCTCGACTGCGTCGGCGGCGCGCGCGCTTCGGTTCTCGCCGATGCGTTGAGACCCGGCGGGCATTTCCTGCATTATGGTCTGCTTTCGGGTGAGAGCATCCCGCCGTCGTTCTGGGCCTCCCATCCCGACATTGTCTTTTCGTTCTGCCACCTCAGGGAGTGGGTCCATTCCGAGGCGATGGGCGACGTTCAGCGCGCGTATTCCGAGGTCGCGGCGCAGATCGCCTCCACGGCGATCGCGACCGAGGTGCGGGAGGTGTTTCCCTTGGAAAAGATCGGCGAGGCGCTGCGCTCCGCCCTGCCTTTCCGCACGGGTGGCAAGGTGTTGCTGGCGTGACAACAGGGCGTGCCGCACCTGGCAGTTTAAACTGATACCGCTGAGCAGATGCCGGCATAGCTTCATTGGCTTTCCGGTCTGCCGCGCCCGACTGTTACTCCCCCTTGCGATTTAATGACTCAGCCCCGTCCGTCAGGAGACGTCCTGGATGTCGAAGCGAGCAATCTTGCCTTCCCGGAAGCGGAAGACATGTCCGACCATCTTGTCCTGAAGAAGCGTGCCCTGGAGATCGCGGACCAGTTGGTGAACGTCAGCGACGATCGCGCCGTCAGCACTCCGGTGAAAGCCCGCCGGTTCAACGTGGGGATTGATCAGCGCCCACTGGCGGGTCCAATAGGCGCGAACCGCTTCGTGCCCGTGGACGTGACCGCCCTCCATCCCGTTGGCCCAGGCGACGTCCTCGGCAAGCAAGGTCAACACGCCATCAATATCCCGTGCATTGAAGCGGTCGTAAATGCGTTTCAAGTCTTCGATATCATCGTCCATGGTGCTCTCTACCCGACGACGAAGCCGGCGGCAGCGACAACTGCGCCGCACACCAGTCCCAGACGGCATCGACGGCCTTTCGCGGCGATGACGAGCGTTTGCGTACGAGGAAGTAATCGGGTCCGATGGTCGCCGTCGCATCCGTCGCCCGCACCAGCCGCCCTGCTTCGAGATCGGCCATGACGAAGGCCCGACAGGCGAGGACCACGCCCTGGCCGGCAAGCGCGGCGTCGAGCGCCAGTGTCGTATGGTTGAAGGCCGCTCCGGGCAGCATCTCGCGTGTGCGCAGGAATACCGGCCAGTGATCGTGCGAGTCATGCAGAAGCGGCAGTTTGCGAAGTTCTTCGACGCTTAACGGCAAGGTCAGGCCCTTGACCAGATGCGGGCTTGCGACCGCGACCAGCTCCTGGCGAAACAGCATCTGCGCCTGCAGGTTTGCCGGAAAAGGCGGGCGGGTGAGGCGCACCGCGATATCCACCTGGTCGCGGTCGAAATCGGCGAGCGCCTCGGTCGCGACCGTCCTCAGATCGATGTCGGGAAGAGCGGCAGAGAGCTCGGCGAGCCGCGGGATCAACAGCCTGGTAGCGACCGTGGGGGTGGCGCTGATCGTCACCGTCTCCGGCCGGTCCAGAAGCCGCCCGGTCGCTTCGGCAAGCGTATCGAAGGCGCGGCTCAAGTCCGCCAGATAGGCCGTGCCGTAGGGCGTCAGCGCAAGGCCGCGGGCAAGGCGTTGAAACAGTCTGAGGCCGAGCTGGTCTTCCAGCGCCCGAACCTGCTGCGCGACCGCTCCTTGCGTGACGCCCAGCTCTTCGGCGGCGGCGCGGAAATTCAGCCTGCGTCCCGAGGCCTCGAAGGCGCGCAGGGCATTCAGAGGCGGCAGCATGCGGCGGGATTGGGTCATCGGCATATCCAGTAGATTTTCTACAGTCTGGCAGCTTTCTTTCTCGCGCGAAAGTCCCGCCGGCATCTGTCATAATGCTGTGCAAAATCAGCTATCGGAGGTTCTCAGTGTCTGAAGGAAAAGTCGCTCTCATCACCGCCGGCGGGTCCGGCATGGGCGCTGCAGCCGCAAGGAGGCTTGCAGCCGACGGCTATCGCGTCGCCGTTCTCTCCTCCTCCGGCAAGGGAGAGGCGCTGGCCGACGAACTCGGCGGCGTCGGCGTCACCGGCTCGAACCAGTCGAACGACGACCTGAAGCGACTCGTCGCTCTGGCGATGGAAAGATGGGGCCGGATCGATGCGCTGGTCAATTCCGCCGGTCACGGTCCGCGCGCGCCAATCCTCGAAATTTCGGATGAGGACTGGCACAAGGGCATGGAGGTCTATTTCCTGAGCGCCGTGCGGCCGACCCGGCTGGTGACGCCGATCATGGAAGCGCAGGGCGGCGGCGCGATCGTCAACATTTCGACGGCATGGGCCTTCGAGCCTTCGCCGATGTTCCCGACGTCAGCGGTCGCCCGTGCGGGCCTGGCGAGCTTCACCAAGATCTTCGCCGACAGCTACGCGCCCAAGAACATCCGCATGAACAACGTCCTGCCCGGCTGGATCGACAGCCTGCCCGCCGCCGACGAGCGGCGCGACAGCGTTCCAATGGGCCGTTATGGCACGAGCGAGGAAATCGCCGCCACCATCGCCTTCCTCCTATCGGAGGGTGCGGGCTACATCACCGGCCAGAACATCCGCGTCGACGGCGGCATCGCCCGTTCCGTCTGAGCGAGGCCCGCCGGTGGATCTCACTGACATCGACGCCTCGGCATGGGCGGAACTCGAAACGGCTGAGGCAGGTCCACAGTCGGGTTTCCGCTATGTGAACCTCTGCTCGGTCGACGTCGAAGATAGGCCGCAGGCACGCATGGTGGTATTGCGGGGGGCGGACAGAGCGACGCGCAGCCTTGAATTTCATACCGATACGCGTAGCCCGAAATGGCTGGAGCTTTCGGTAAATCCTCAAGTTACGGTGCTCGGCTTCTGCCCGCAGGCCCGGCTGCAGCTTCGGCTTCAAGGCACGGTCGAACGCCATGGCCCCGGAAGCGAAAGCGCCGGGGCAGCTTGGGAAAAGCTGCCCAACCGGACGCGGATGACTTATACCGGCGGGCCGCCGGGAGATGAATGCGCCTTCGAAACCATGGGCGAATTGCCGGAGCCTCGCGACGAAGCGGAGGGGAAGGCGCGTTTTGGCGTCCTGAGTTTTCGCGCCCGGACGCTGGACTGGTTTCAATTGCGCCAGCAGGACAACCGAAGAGCCCTGTTCAGCTATGACGAAATCGGCGCCCTCTCCAATTCGCGATGGGCCAATCCGTGAGCCAGACATGACGGTGCGAATCGTTGTTAAGTGCATGACATGAATAGGCTGGCAGACTATTCTCGGCGGCGAGAGGCCGTCAAAGCCGCTCGCAATCGTCTTGGGTCCACCGGGTTTACGGAGACCGCCTCGCTGCCGCCGATCGCCGCCGAGCTGCTCGGCCGGCAATCGCCTACAGCGAACAGGCATAGGGAGCTCGGCGGATGGATGGGCGAGCGGGATCGGGAGTAGCATCCGTGCGGCAGTGGCGGGCGGTCAAGCGACCGGCCCGAGGAGATGCGATGATGAAGCTGAGACCGTTTTTCCTGACGTTCGCGATGCTGGCATTCGGTTTCGCATGGCCGGTTTGCGACACCTTCGCTGCAGCGCGGCCCATTTTCTGGAGCGCTTTGCGTCCGGCCGATCAGGCCAAGGCGACAGTGCCGCTGTCGGGCAAGGCGGTCAGCGCTCCGCAGGGCGAAACACTTGCCTGGCATGATGAGAGACATCCGGTCGACTTGACGGGCTTCGTCCTGCCGATCGACCAGGACGGCGACCTTGTCTACGAATTCATGCTGGTGCCCTGGGCTGGAGCCTGCAGCCACATGCCCTCCCCTCCACCGAACCAGCTGGTGCGTGTCGTTCCGCAGGAACCTTTGCATCTCGAGAGAATGTACGAGACCGTCACCGTGACGGGCGCGCTGCGGCCCGGCCTGGACCAGGCGCAGTTCTTCATGATCGACGGTGTGCGCGTCCTTGCCTACGGCTACAGCATGAGCCATGCCCAGGTGGCGAAGGCGACGGCGACTGATGATCCCGATCTGCTGACGCTCTCGCCTTTCGGTATTGTACCTCGTTAGTGGAAAGGCTTCTTGCAGAAGCGTCGCGCGTGTCGCGTATATACAGGGCGGATTTCCCAGCCGTCGGTTGCGAGCGCGAGGATGCGCTGGCAGCCGGGGAGATCCGCGCCGCATTGGCGGCCAAGGGTCCAAGAGAGCTTCAGCGGCGTTTCGGCGTGTTCTTCGAGACTCCGCTTTCGGACTTCAGGATAAAGTGGATACGGTGCCGTGTGGCACCCACACGGCACGCCCTGTCCACATCCTCCCGCAGTCAGCTTATGCGGAAGGAGTGCGCTCTGCCTCCCGCTCAAGCTAAATGTCGAAGGAGCTCGGCAGGATCACCATGTCGCGGATCGTCACGTTGCGTGGTCGGGTCAGCATGAAGAGCACGGCTTCGGCGACGTCTCGCGGTTCGATCAACGCGCCCGCCTCTTTTGCCTTGCGCAGGTTTTCCTCCGGCCAGTCTTTCAGCAGCGCGCTGCTGACTGGGCCTGGCGAGACGGATCCGACGCGGATTCCATTTTTCAGGAGCTGCCGCCGCATGGTCTGGACGAAGCAATGCATCGCCCATTTCGAAGGCGAATAGACCGGCTCCCATGGAACCGCGGCTTGGCCCGCCACCGAACTGGTCACTATGATGTCTCCCGTCCCTCTCTCGATCATGTGGGGCATGACCGTGCGGACGTTCTTGATGACCACGTTCACGTTCAGATTGAGCATGCGGTCGATCGCATCGAGGTTGGCATCCACCAGATCTCCGCCGATATAGGTGCCGGCATTGGCGTGGAAGATGTCGAGCTGACCGACCTTGGCGAGAATGCCGTCAAGCAGGCCGGCGCAATCCTCGGGTTTGAGAAGGTCGAGCGGCAGCGCGATCGCCCTTTCTCCAGCCGGCCGCAGGCCGCGTCCAGCGCCGCCTCGTCCCGGTCTATCATCACGACGGTACCGCCCGCCGCGATGATCGCTTCTGTCGACGCCAATCCAATGCCCGAGGCAGCTCCGGTAATGGCCGCGACTTTGCCTTGCAAACCGTTCATGTCCACTCCTCCAAATGTATCCATTACCTATCGCATGTGAGGTCGGTCGTGGCTAGAAGTCTGCGATGCTGCATCGACGGCCTGAACGATCGGGAGCTGGCGCCGGGAAACTTCGGTGCTGGAGAGAATGGCGGAGGCCAACCCCGCACTCCTCACCAGTCACTCGTAAACTGGTTAATTGAGGTGGTGCCCGCGCCGCACCAACAGGTGCGGGAGGATCGGAAGCTTCGACGGTCGTCGCCACCCCGAGGAATCGCAAAAAGACCGGGCGCGGCCGAAGCCGCGCCCGGGCAAAATTGGCGGAACCGATCAGACGAGGTCGAAGCGGTCGGCGTTCATGACCTTGTTCCAGGCGGCGACGAAGTCCTTGACGAACATCTGCTTGGCGTCGGCCTGGCCGTAGACTTCGGCGAAGGCGCGCAGCTGCGAGTGCGAGCCGAAGATCAGGTCGACGCGGGTGCCGGTCCATTTGGCGGCACCCGTCTTGCGGTCGCGGCCCTCATAGACGCCTTCCTTTCCGGCGGCCGGAACCCACTGCGTCGCCATGTCGAGCAGGTTGACAAAGAAGTCGTTCGTCAGCGTTTCTGGACGCGAGGTGAACACGCCATGCTCGGGGTTGCCGGCCTTCAGCACGCGCAGGCCGCCGACGAGGACGGTCATCTCGGGTCCGGTCAGCGTCAAGAGCTGGGCGCGGTCGACGAGCGCTTCTTCCGGCTTCATGAACTGCAGGCGCTTGCCGTTCACATAGTTGCGGAAGCCGTCGATGCGCGGCTCGAGCGGGGCGAAGGAATGCGCGTCGGTCTGGGCTTCGGACGCGTCCATGCGGCCCGGCGTGAAGGGCACGCTGACGGCGTTGCCGCCGGCTGCCGCCGCCTTCTCGACACCGGCGGCACCGGCGAGAACGATCAGGTCGGCGAGCGAGATCTTCTTAGCCCCCGTCTGGGCGGCGTTGAAGTCCTTCTGGATGCCTTCGAGAACGCCGAGCACCTTGGCGAGCTGGGCCGGCTGGTTGGCCTCCCAATCCTTCTGCGGAGCAAGGCGGATGCGCGCGCCATTGGCGCCGCCGCGCTTGTCGGAGCCGCGGAAGGTCGAGGCCGAGGCCCAGGCGGTCGAGACCAGTTCCTGCACGGTGAGGCCGGTTGCCAGAACCTTTGCCTTGAGTTCGGCAATGTCCTTGTCGTCGACGAGGGGATGGTCGACGGCCGGGATTACGTCCTGCCAGATCAGGTCTTCTGCCGGAACTTCAGGGCCGAGGTAACGCACCTTCGGTCCCATGTCGCGGTGGGTCAGCTTGAACCAGGCGCGCGCGAAAGCGTCGACGAACTGATCCGGATTCTCCAGGAAGCGGCGTGAGATTTTTTCGTAGATCGGATCGAAGCGAAGCGAAAGATCCGTGGTCAGCATCGTCGGGACATGCTTCTTCCCCGGCTCATAGGCATCCGGAATTGAGGCTTCGGCGTTCTTGGCCCGCCACTGATGCGCCCCGGCCGGGCTCTTCGTCAGCTCCCACTCGTAAGCAAAAAGGTTTTCGAAGAAGTAGTTGCTCCACTTGGTCGGCGTCTGCGACCAGGTAACCTCGAGGCCGGCGGTAATGGCGTCCTTGCCGACGCCCGTGCCGAAAGAGCTCTTCCACCCGAGGCCCTGGTCCTCGATCGCGCCGCCTTCCGGCTCGGCGCCGATGAAGGACGGATCGCCGGCGCCATGCGTCTTGCCGAAGGTATGACCGCCGGCGATCAGTGCCACGGTTTCCTCGTCGTTCATCGCCATGCGGGCGAAGGTTTCGCGAATGTCGCGCGCTGCAGCGACCGGGTCAGGATTGCCGTTCGGGCCTTCGGGATTGACGTAGATGAGGCCCATCTGCACGGCGCCAAGCGGTTCGGCCAGCTGGCGTTCGCCGCTATAGCGCTCGTCGCCGAGCCAGGTGCCTTCAGGACCCCAGTAGAGCTCTTCCGGCTCCCAGACGTCGGCGCGGCCGCCGGCGAAGCCGAAGGTCTTGAAGCCCATCGATTCGAGCGCGACGTTGCCGGTGAGAATCAGAAGGTCGGCCCAGGAGATGCGGTTGCCGTATTTCTGCTTGACCGGCCAGAGCAGACGGCGGGCCTTATCAAGGTTGGCATTGTCCGGCCAGCTGTTCAGCGGCGCGAAACGCTGCTGACCCTGCCCGGCGCCGCCGCGCCCGTCGGTGATGCGATAGGTGCCGGCGCTGTGCCAGGCCATGCGGATGAAGAGGCCGCCGTAATGACCGAAGTCGGCCGGCCACCAGTCCTGCGAATCCGTCATCAGCGCGTGAAGATCCTTCTTCAGCGCGTCGAGATCGAGCTTCTTGAACTCTTCGGCATAATCGAAGTCCTTGCCGAGCGGATCGGCGCGGCCGGAATTGTGATGAAGAATCTGCACGTTCAGCTGGTTCGGCCACCAGTCACGGTTGGCTCGGCCGCGCGGCGTATTGCCATGGGCCACAGGACATTTGCCTGCGGTGTCAGTGGGGTTGTCCATGATCGTCTCCTTCATTGTGTGATCTGTCTGCGGTTCAAAAAGATGAGCCGAGCTAGCGCCCCACTCTCTCCCTTGCAGTCTTCATATCGGAACCGTTTAATAAATTTAAGTTGGATTTACTGATTGCTGCGATAAGCTGGGCTTATGAAAAATCTTACCCTGAAACAGCTGCGGTATTTTGAAGCTTTGGCAAGAGACGGCCGATTTCGCCGTGCCGCCGATGCCTGCGCCATCTCCCAGCCGGCGCTCTCCATGCAGATCAAAGAACTTGAGCAGGAGTTGGGCAGTGAGCTCTTCGAGCGCAGCGCCCGCGAGGTGAAGCTCACTCCCTTCGGCCAGACCTTTGCGCTGCGCGTTCGCGACATCCTGCGCGCCGTCGACGAGCTCGGCGAGTTTGCCCGCGCCTCGCGCGACAGTTTCCTCACGCGTCTGCGCATCGGCATCATCCCGACGATTGCGCCCTATCTGCTGCCTACTGTTATAAACGATCTTAACAAAAGCTTCGCCGGAATTCAGATCGAGGTGCGCGAAACGCAGACGGGCAAGCTGGTTCATGAACTGGCGCAGGGCCAGCTCGATATGGCGATCGTCGCGCTGCCGGTGTCTGAACCTTCGCTGACCGAACTCGAGCTGTTCAGGGAAGAGTTCGTGCTGGTCCGGCGCCACGAGGACGGCGACAAGCCAGTGCCCGAGCGCGAGGCGCTGCGCGAAATGCGGCTGCTGCTGCTCGAAGAGGGGCACTGCTTCCGCGACCAGGCTCTGTCATTCTGCAAAGTCGGGCCTGCCCGCCCGCGGGAAATCATGGAAGGCAGTTCGCTCTCCACGCTCGTCCAGATGGTCGGCGCCGGCATCGGCGTCACCCTGATCCCGGAAATGGCCGTTCCCGTCGAAACGCGCTCGGCCCACGTCTCGATCTCCCGTTTTCCGTCGCCGCAGCCGTCGCGAACCATCGGCATGGTGTGGCGCAATTCCACGCCGATGGCCAAGCAGTTGCAGGAGGTTGGCGAGGCGGTGCGCCGGTCGGCGGAGACGATGCGCGAGCAGTATGGCGGCGGGTGACGGACTTGGCTGTCCCCGTTGGCGCCCCGAGACCTTCCCTTGCTGGAAAGGGTTGAGGAGCGATAAGCGGCCAGAGCCTTCGTCTTACGGCCGTCGCTTGAACGTATGGTCGGCTGCCGGGAACTTTCGCGAGCGCACGTCCTCTGCATAGGCGGCGACGGCATCCGCGACCCTCTTGCCGAGTTCGTCGTAACGCTTGACGAAACGCGGCGTGAAATCGTTGAAGAGCCCCAGAATATCGTCAGAGACTAGGACTTGGCCGTCGCAAGCGGCAGAGGCGCCGATGCCGATGGTCGGTATGTGCATGGCTGCAGTCACCTCGCGCGCGAGCGGTTCCACGGTGCCCTCAATGACGACGGCGAAGGCTCCCGAGCCGCCGATGGCATGGGCGTCGCGCCGGATTTTCGACGTCTCGTGTTCTGAGTGCCCGACGGAACGATAGCCGCCAGCGGTTTGAACCTGCTGCGGCATCAGCCCGATGTGCCCCATGACCGGGATCCCGCGCTTCGTCAGAAAGGCAATCGTCTCGGCCATCTCCTCGCCGCCTTCCAGCTTGACGGCGTCGCAGCCGGTTTCCTGCAGGATGCGCACGGCGTTTCGGAAGGCAACCTCTTTCGATTCCTGGTAACTGCCGAACGGCATGTCGACGACGACACAGGCCTTCGCGACTCCGCGCATCACGGCCTTGCCGTGGGCGATCATCATATCGAGTGTGACGCCGATGGTGGTCTCCATGCCATAGAGGACCATGCCGAGCGAGTCCCCGACCAGCAGCAGGTCGCAATGCTCATCGAGCAGCCGCGCCATCGGCGTGGTGTAGGCGGTCAGGCAGACAATCGGTTTGCCGCCCTTCATGGCTGAGATGCGGGGCGGCGTCAGGCGCTTCTGCGATCCGATGGCGCTCATTTCGTCACTCCCTTTCCCGACTGGTTTCGCCCGCCGATAGTTCTGTTGTCGCCGATCACCCGGTTATCGAGAAGGCGCGTCGAGCCGACCCGGACAAAGAGCGCCACGACGACCGACCCGCCGATTGAGGTGACCGGCTCAAGGGTCGCGGCATCCCTGACGGCGACGACCTCGGGCTTCGCCAGAGGCTCGCGTCCGAGAAATTCCGTGAGCTTGGCTTCCAATGTCTTGGCATCCGTTAGACCATCGCCAATCAGACGTTCCGCCTCGTCGAGTGTCTGCGGGACGATCACCGCCGCGCGCCGCTCCTCCGGACTGAGATAGACATTGCGCGACGACAATGCCAGGCCGTCTGCATCCCGGACGGTCGGCACCGATATCACCCGCACCGGCACGGCGAGATCCTCCACCATGCGCTTAATGATGACGACCTGCTGGTAGTCCTTTTGGCCGAAATAGGCTGTCTGCGGCTGCACGATGTTGAATAGCTTGGAGACGACGGTGGCAACGCCGGCGAAATGCCCCGGGCGAACCGCGCCTTCTAGCTCGCGGCCGAGATCGGGAACGTCGACGACGGTTTTCATGGGGCGCCGATACATGTCCTCGACGCCGGGGGCGAAGAGGAAATTGACGCCGGCCTGTTTGAGCATGGCGGCATCCCGTTCCAGATCGCGCGGGTATTTGCTGAGGTCTTCGGCCGGGCCGAACTGCAACGGGTTGACGAAAATAGAGACGACGACGATGTCGTTTTCGGCCCGAGCGCGCGCGACGAGCTCCATATGACCGGCATGAAGATACCCCATCGTCGGCACGAGGCCGACATTGCGCCCCTGGCGTTTGAGCGCATCGAGCGTGTGGCGCAGCTCATCGATGCTCGAGAAAACCCGCATATATCCTCCCCCGCGGCCGGCACTGATCTTGGGCGCGGATAAGAAGTGTAATCGATGCTGGAGGTCAATGCATAATCGGCGATAAAATTGATTGAATAGAGAATGGCCGGCCGAGAAAAGCGGGCCTATATCCGCGGGACACGGCGTCTCGTCGCAGGCTTGCAGCGGGGCTAGCAATATGCAGGCCGCACCGCTATTGCCCCTATCCGTCAAGATACCATCATAGTCGGCCGTTATGGAGGATGCATGGACAAACCCTGGAAGATCAGCCGCGGGCCGATTGCGGCGACCGAGCTCGATGTGGAGAAGGCAAACGCGATCAACGGCATGTTGATCCGGCCGGTCGGCGTGCTTCCGACCAAGCCCGGCGATCCCGTTCTTCCCTTCGCCGTCGGCCTCTTCAACGAGCTGCGTCCGCTCTTGAAGCCCGAGGCCGGTGTAACGACGCTCCGGCGCGCGACCGCTGCCTTTGTCCATTGCCGGCGCTATTATTTCGCCAGCGCCCAGCCCGATTCCATGCGCCACAACATCGACGGCGAACCGGTCGAACCCTTGTCGGCCGAAGACCGGCTGGTCGCGCAGAAGCGCTTCCTGAGCCTCAAACAGAGCGCCAAGGTCGAGGCGCCCGAGCCGGCGCCGGTTCCCACGCCCGTGCTCAGCAAGAACGAACAGATCCGCGCCGCTCTTCTGCGCGGCAGAAAGAGCACCTGA
>NZ_CP013604.1:0-433219 GCF_001664145.1 Rhizobium sp. N731 | reverse complement strand
TTACCCAGCCCTCAAACCGCCTTGCCCGTTGGCCTTCAACAACGCCATTATCATCGGGCCAAGCGAGAATTCACCGCGCTCACTTCGGCGCGTTAGATCCCGCAGATAGCCTCCAGGAGAGTTGATGAAGTTAGCCCTTTCCAGGATGCACGCAATTGCCACCGCAGCATTCTCCGGTCCTAGCGCCTCGCAGGCATCCTGGTAGGCGGAAGGGCTTACCCCCAGCATAGATCGAACCACCACAGCGGCAGACATCAGATCTCGCCAGCTCCCCACGCCGCGCGGTGCATAGTCGCTGATCATCGGGCACGCCTTGAGCACCAATCCCAAGGGGAACGCCCTTTGCGATTCATTCTTCGGCTGATGGCTCAAGCTCGCCTTTGCCCCCTGCTCCTTTTCGGAGCGTGGTTCAGATTCATTTACGGATTCGGGTTTTGAATTCTGTATGTGCTGCTCGATATGAGCAGCATTGGTGCTAATTTTTTCAGCATTCTCGAGGTTTTCCAAACGATTAAGCACTTCCTCACGGAGCATCTCCATTTCATTGAGAACGCTAGTGACCCCTTCAAGGGTCGGAACGCGCGGAATTCTGCTCGCGAGCGCAATGTAGATGTCCTCGGTCGTCTTCCAATCGCCGTCGGCGCCCTCGACCATTGCAGCAGTAATAAGTTTGCGAACATCCCGCCGGCAAATTGTAAGGCTCTCTTTGGCTTTCCTGAGCGAGGCTCTCTCGGCCGCCACTCTTTGCGCCAACATCGCCAACTCTTCCGATCGCGCCAGGAGGGGCGACAGGTCGAAGCCAAAAGCATTCTCGATCTGGCCATCGTCGCCCTTGCGGGCGAAGCGCTTGCCATTGGCGCTATCCTTACGGGCGATCAACCCCGACTCCACCAGAATGGCAATATGCCGCCGCAACGTTGCGCCCGCCATTGCATGCGCCCGAAGCGCCAGTTGGGCATTCGAGGGGAAGACAATCAATTGTGCATCCTGACGCAACTCATTGTCAGGATAAAAACTCAAAAGTGCGTCAAGAACAGCCAGACTGTTCGACTGGATCTTGAGCAGTTCCATCGCGGCGGAAGCGTCTCTCAACACTTTCCACTTATCGGCAGCTTTTCCATGCTTGATTTCCATTGCCGCCTGGCGCCGCACGAGCGCAAGCGTCATTGGCCGCCGCCCGAACGGCGTCGCTACATTCCCCGACTGCATTGTCTCTCACCTTTCAGCAGGCAAAGGAAATTCGCTCACCAAAACGGCGCCAAAGACTCTTGACGAGGATTCGAGGAAATGCGATTCTGTTCTTGCTACAGAGACAGAAGGGCTTCCACGACGGCGACGTTGAGGGAGCTCTTTTCTTTTGCGGGTTACACTCCCTGTTTCCGTTGATGCTTTGCGCGATGCTCCTGGTAAAGCGCCGGCAAATGCTCGAGTACGAAAGCCGCGAAATCCGGCGTGGCTTTCCTGTCAATGGTAATTTCTAGCTTGCTCTTGCTCTGCGTGACCTGCGCAAGCCTGTCGCCATCGGGGGTCGACAGGACGTCTGGCAACCCGCGCGCAGTCCGACGCGGTTTCAGATGGTCGATCACTGCCTTGAACCGTTCCGACGACGGCAGCGCCTGCACCTCCTCCGAGGCAGCATATTTCGCAGCGCCTGCCGGAGGCGATGCTTTCTCAACCAGCTCTGCCAATTGCTGCCAACTTGGGCGTCCAACGCCTGGAGCGGCGCCGATGGCATCGATCAATTCAGAGGGGAGGGCGTCAACAAGCAGGAGCATCTTCGACAAGTTGCTTTTATCGATTGACATAGCCGCGATGACGATTTCTCGTGGAAACTGCTTGTTTAGCTTGTGTGCGAAACGTGCCTTTTCGATGAAGGTGAGGTCTTCGCGCTCATTGTTTTCCTGACCCTGTGCGACAACCAACTGCTCGTCCGTCAAGTCTCGAACAACCGCCTTGACCGGCAGCCCTAGCTCCGAAACGGCGCGCAGCCGGCGGTGTCCAAAGGCAACTTGGTAGTGCGCGGGTTTAACGGGATGAGGTCTCACAAGGATTGGGACCTGCTGTCCTTGCTCGCGGATGGATGCAAGAAGTCCTTCGATATCACCTTGCATGCGATCCTGAACGAAGGACGGCTCGATTGACGACGCGTTCAGTTCAACCACGGCCTGACCTTCGGCGAGACGCCGCTCGATCTCCTCGGCACGACCAAGACGATCATTTTGCTCGCGCAACGCGTTACCGATGTTTGCAGTCAGCTTCGTCGCTGGATCTCGTTCTTTTCTGGTCACGCCGAGAAGCGGCATGGAGCGAGTCTTTGCCGCTCTGTGTTCAGCAGCTGATGAGCTGTCGGGCGCGTCCGTGGTGACGTCAAGGAGGTGCTTCCGACTCATGTGGTTCTACCCCATGCTTTTTTGATTAGAGTTTCGATCTCGTCGTTGACGGCGTTCATCGCCTCTAAGGCCCGATCATAGGTCGAGCGCGTGAACTGTCCGCGCTCAACCTCAAAGAGGGTTTGATTCGTCAGGCCAGCGTCCGAAACGGCGGTCGTCTTGAGCATCGGAAAATTGAGGACATTTTCGCCGAAGATCGAACGCAGATAGCCCACCATCTGGTTCTGCGGGCCATCGCTCGGTTCAAAACGAGTGACGAGGTAGCGCATCCAATTGAACTTGAACTGGGCGCCTGCGTTCTCGATTTCCCGAAGGAGATTCGAGGTCATCGCCAGAAACTGGTTCATCGACATTACATCCAACATCTGGGGATGGACGGTGACGAGGATCGAGGTTGCGGCGGTCAGAGCTGAAAGCGTGAGATAGCCAAGTTGGGGAGGGCAATCGATAACGACGACATCGTAGTTGTCCGCGATGTCTTCGATGACCTGACTGATCCGACCGTAAAAAAGCGTGTCACCTTCCTTCCGGTTCATAAGCGCGCGCGGGGTATCGTGCTCGAACTCCATCAGTTCAAGATTGCCAGGAATTAGATGAAGATCCGGGATGTACGTTCCTCGGACAACCTGCTCGATTGGGACCTGCTCGTCATCATACCGGATGGCGCCATAGAGTGTTTCGTTCGGACCAACGTCAGTTTCTGGCTGACTGCCGAAGAGTGCGGAAAGGCTTGCTTGGGGATCAAGATCAATCGCGAGAATCCGGTAGCCACGCATTGCCAGGTACTGTGCCAGATGCGCGGCTGTCGTCGTCTTGCCCGAGCCGCCTTTGAAATTCATCACCGAGACGACTTGAAGCTGCTCCCCCGTGCGACGATGGGGCAGGTAGCGCCGGTTCCCGCGGCCAATCAGGTCCAGGTGCTTACGGATTGAATGAATATCTTCGATCGTGAACGTGCGTCGACCGCCAGGGCTCATACTAACGTGCAGTTCAGGCATTTCCGAAGCAGTTTGTCTAAGATAAGACTCACCGATGCCAAGCAATTTTGAGGCTTCTGACGGTGCAAAGGATCGAATGCCCTTTTCGGACGTCGGCGGGAAGACCTTGAGATGATGTGCTTGAAGTTGGCTGGAGAGAGCGTCAGCATGACGCTCCATCAATGCGGTCAACCCTTCGACGACCGGCGCTGTTTTTGCTGCGGTTTTCGCCATCTCAAAATCCATTTCCTGCAAGTGGCGGAACTTTTCGCGAAACCGCTAAAGTTCCGCCACTAGCTATTAGAGCCGATTCTGCATTTTGAGCAAGGGGTTTTAGGTTAACGAAAGGCTAACGTGGATAAACCCGGAACGTAGAGTAAATGGATTTTTCCGTTTATATCCTGCAGCTTAGCAAGACCGCGGTACCGATTGGTCATGGTGTGTTTTATTGTGAATCCTACAAATGTGCCCCGGCGATTTAGACGAAAAGCAGAAGACCTCGGCAAAGTCGGTGATCCCCTTGCCGCGACTCACTCGCACAAAACCGTAAGCATTCGACAACGGACGCCCGATTCCAATTCGTGCAGAGTTCCCGGCGCCTAACGGCGGCGGAGAAATTCATGCAGGTATTCGCGATCTCGACACCAAAAATTTACTACGAAGCGTAGCTGCTTCAGGACGATCATAGGCTACGTGCGAGGATCTTTTCCACTCGCACTTGGGATGTAGAAGTAGTCGACGAGTGCGAGGCAGATGGGGTTGACGCTCTCGCCCCGACTGCCATCCTGGATGTCACCGCGGCTGGACCACTTGCAGGATGTGCACGCGATTTGTCTGCGATGGGACCGACCATGCTGGTAGACGTATTTCCGTCTCTGCTCCCGAAGGGCCGCCTGAACGCCAATCCCCTGATGGTCTAGAGTTCTCGCTTTTGCGTCGACACCTCGAAGAGTGGAGGGGAGGGGAGGGGAGATGGTTCCGTTCACGAGGCAACGCTGACCTTGTTCGCCGGCATCGTAGAATGGTGCCTGGGAGGTGGTCTCAGCGAAGTCGTTGCGGTAACGGATATCAGGTTCGAGCGAACTCTTGCTAGCGTCGAATGGCCTCTCCCGCGCTTGGGGCAGCCAGAGAAGATCGTTGCCACCACCGCCATCGCAGGCACGCGTCCAGCAAACGCTGAGACCTTTCTGATGTTGCGGCCGCCCAACTACCGATCTAGTTGCCGTCATCCTTCTCGGTGCGACTCGGATTGTTGGTCTGTTCGGTTCGAACCGGTGCGCCACGAAGGATGAAGCTTTGGACGATGTGGCGATAGGCTCTTAGGAGGGTTCGCGCGGGCAGATGAGGGAAGGTGACATGGCATCTTCGCAGAGATGAGGATGCATCGAAGAACGGGCTGGTAAACCGCGGCTCGTGTTTGAGGCTGGTGGCATTGACGCGGCCCAAGCGCTCCACTCTACCTTCAATAGTTTCGTCGCTCCTTGCGCAAGGGAACACTTCTGCCGCTTGAAACGTCCTTTGCCTTTTGCGCCGACGATATCTCCGAGAAGCTTGTCAAGACCTAGGACATAAGCAAGCCCGCCAGCAAGGCACGTGATTTCATCAGCTTTCTGACTGCCGCCTGTGGTTGTTGGCTAGATTCTGGATGCAAGTAAGTGTACATATTAGGACAGTCGGTGTGTCGGGGAGCGAGAGGTCTCGTATGGAGGTTCGTGGACTCGTAATTACTTGCCCCCGCAAGGTTGAAGAATGGACATTGTCGGTTCCACTCGCCGTATCGTCCGAAGTCGGTGTGCAGATAGAGTTGTGTGGACTCTGCACACCGGAGCAACGCGTTTATCGGGGCGCCAAGCCGACTTACCCCTATTGGGGCGGGCACGAATTGTCAGGCACGATCGTGTCTCTGCCGGACGATGTACCGGATGGCCTGCGCGTAGGAGACCGCGTTGCGGTGCTTTTAATGCGCAGATGCGGCCAATGTCGTGCCTGCCGCCTCGGACTGGACAACCACTGTGCATATTTAAATCCTAAAGCGAGAGGAGGGGTGCCGCAGGGGCCGGGGGGATTGGCCAATTTTGTGGGCGTACCCGCCTATCAGGTTTTTTCCGTACCTTCCTTTTTGGCTCCCGAGCGTGCCGCGTTAGTTGAACCTGTCGCCTGCGTGGCACGGGGCATAAATAGGGCGCGTGCAAAGGCTGGAGACACTGTGGCCGTCATCGGCGGAGGCACGATGGGCCTTCTCCATTCGATACTTCTGACAACCAAAGGATGCGACGTTTACCTTTTCGATGACGACGTGGCAACGCATGGGCCTGTGATGTCGACCGGCGCCCATGCAACGGGGTCAGTTCATTCTCTGTCTGATCCGAAACTCGTCGAGAAATTAACGGATGGCTGGGGCTTCGACTGCATCTTTTGCACGCGCTTCGGTGTCAGAGGCATTCAGGGGGCCATAGCTGCGGCGTCACGCGGTGCCAGGATTGTACTCTACCAATCGATTCCGACGTCCGATTTGTTATCGGTAGGCGCTAACTTTCTGCATTACCGGGAAATTGAACTGATCGGCACCATAGCCCAAAGCGCGGACGACGTGAGAAATGCCATCCGAACCATCGTTGAACACGCCGCACGCTTCGACGTGCTGCAGGTCAATCTTTGGCCCTCGTCAAACGCCCAAGAGGCATTCGAGCAGGCGCTCGATCCACGTGTTAATCGCGTGATGCTAGATTTCAGGTAATGCTTCTCAGCGTGCCTGCAGCGCGCCTGCAATTTCGTTGCCGATCGAGACTACTTCGACACTGTCGGGGAAATTGTCGGTACGTCCGACGCTGTCGGTCACAACGATGCGGTCGATCTGAGACCGTCCCCAGTTTTCGTTCAGCGACGGCGTGAATATGGCATGGGCTGCGGCAAGGGTTATCTTGCGAGCGCCTGCCGCTTTGAGATGTGCGGCGGCTGAAAAAGCCGTCTGACCACTGTTGATTTCGTCGTCAATCAGGATGATCGTCCGGCCAGCAACGTCCCCCAGAATCTCGACGCTCTCCCGAAAGTCATCATCGTCTCTGCGGTGCTTGCGCATGACAGCGAATGGGCAGCCGAGCAGGGCCGCCAAGTGCTCAGCTCGCTTCGCTCCGCCGAAGTCCGGTGAAACGACCATGTCGCCATCGACGGCCGCAGAACCGAGATGGCGAACTAGGGCGGGAGCGAACTGAAGATTGACGACAGGACAGGCAAATGCGGCGCACAGCTGAGGAACATGGAGTTCGAAAGTTATCAGCCGATCTATACCAAGCGTTTCGATAATCCCCGCAAGGATTCGCACCGGTACAGGTCCGCCGTCGAAGGCAGGGCGATCCGAACGCGAATATGGGAGGTAGGGAAGAACAGCGGTAATCGTGCGGGGACCCCGCGCCCGCACGGCACCAAGCGCTAGGAACAACTCGAAAAGACGATCATGAACGCTGTCAGGAAATGTTTGCACGACCACCACATCTCCGCCAAGCCCGCCGTCGCGCGGAGTGACAGCCATCTGGCCATTGCTGAACACCTGCGTGTTTAGGATCGTTATTCCTGACCGCGTGAGGGCCCGATGGACTGTTGACGCAAACTTTGCAGAGGTTTCGGTTGCTGCGATACGAAGGTCGTTCGCCGCAGGATCTGTACGATATGGTGACTCGGGCGCCATATTTACGCCAGCTCAAGATCGTTAACAGTGGGAATAGACAGCAGTTTGGGCAACACGTCGCCCCAATCATGTTGAAGTGGTACCTCGGTTTGATCAGGTCGAATGAGCTCTAGGAACTCGGACGGTATGTCTATCCCACAGATGCGCTTCATCTGCGTCAGGACGAAATATAACGCCGGCCTCATCTCGTATTTGTAACCTATCGCAGCGACCTCCGCCCAGCTAATATTCGCCATTTCTTTGTGTAGAACCGCATGAAGATCGCCGAACATCAATAGTCGAAGCGAATTATAAAGGAAGGCCTCGTGATAAAGCCTGGCCGAAAGGAACCAGACGGCGCCAGTCGCGGATTGGACCTGCAATATGCGGCCTAGACCGTTTGCAAGACGCACGCCTGACCATATGTCTTCGACATCGATGCCGACGGAGAGATTTACATGCATATCAATGAAGATGGGCATGTGCAGCTTCTTCGCGGAATCGATGTATCCCTTTACGTGGCGGTAGCGCAGCTGGCGTGGCACCGCGGGACCAGGGAACGGAGATTCAACGGATTCTATCCTTACAAACACCGGCAAGGAATAGCTTTCGCGGAAGGTTTCGTCATCGAGTTCCTTTCGTTCTGGATGCCAGTTGCCATTTGAAGGGTCGAAAATACCGTGCCGGTAGCCGAGATCGAACATGAGCCGCTGCACGCGCTGCGCGTCAGCGGGCTTGACCATGATGTCGAGATCGGTCATCGGCCGTAGGAGTGGATCGGGATAGTGGAGAAGCGCGAGATCTGGTCCCTTCACCAGGAACCAGGCGATGCCGGCCCGATCCAGCGCATCCATGATTTCTGGCAGATTGCGAAATTCGAGTGCGGACCTGACCTTTGACATGACAGTCCAGCACTGAACGTAATGCGCCGCCTCAGTGGGCAATAGTGTCAACAAATCGAGGCGGCGCAAGTGATTCTCAAGCAGCGGCACCGTCCGATTATGCTCGGCGCGCCATACCACATAGGGCCAGTTGACAGGCTCCTTGCAGAGACGGACCAAACGCTCTTCATCCTCGGGTCGTAGGTAGGCCCGGCAGGTGATCAGCAAAATAGAGTCTTCTGGTGACAACCGAAGCATCGCGGAGACTCCTGATACGGCTGCGTGATTTATTTCGAACTTTCCGAGCTGCTGAATTCGGCTAGTGTCTGCCTCAGGTCGGCGAACTGTTGTTCGAAGGAAGCGAAACTCTGGTCGACGTTTTGTCCAAGCAACTGTTCAAGGCTGAGCGTTTCTTCAGCGCGTTCCTCTTGTCCAGACATAAGCTTGTAAACCGAACTTACCGGCAGCAATCGCGACAAGAGTTCACCACCGCGGCCCGTCTGGGCGCTGTCCCGAATTTGCCGGATGCAACTTTCGGCAAGCAATCCGTCAATCACGATTACCAGCTTGCCATCCTCTTCGTCAACGGCGTAGCCAAACAGTCGGGAACTAGCCATTGCCGCTACCTCTGAACCTTCTTGAGGTCTTCCACTTCACTGCGTATCTGCAGCAATTGTGCCTGAGCCGAGAGAAGTTTGGCGAATGCGGCGGTAACCGCCTTTGCCGATTGTGTGTCGGAACCAGTCATCCTAACCGGTCCTCGCCCAATGCGGCGTCCTACAAGACCTGAATCGGCGGCGCGCGGCCAATTGGCTTTGCCAAATTTCTTCGAGGCGGTTATATCAACGTAGTAGTCTTGTAGTTCGCCGTTAGCAGCGAGTGAGCCGGATTTCGACCGTTGCGATCTGCGTGACACCTTTAGCGATTGCTCTAATTTTACAAGGCCAGCCGTCAATTGCTGAGCTTGGTCATCCAAACCCGCCTGCAGCCGGGCGAGTCCTTCCGCGAGACGAGAAATCACCTGGGCTTGCTGGGCGGCTGCTTTGTTGCCGGATCGTATCGCGTTGTTCGCAAGTGTGTGCGCCACACCCGCCGCACCTCGGAAAGCTCTGCTCATCCCCAATCCTCCACGTTATTTTTGTTGACCTGGTTAAATTACGTCGTCGACACAGCAATTATTACGTCGCGCCTCCTGCGTTAGTGAGTGTTGCGCAGCAGCCGCGATTTCCTCCGAGAAGTTATAGACAGGAGCTTCGGCGGCGGGCCGACGCTCTTTCGCTATAACTCCGCGGCGGTAGGTGGAATCTTTCGTCGGGTCCACCAGGGCGTACTCCGGAAAACCTCCGTTATTGTAAAGTTCCTGGCACAGCGGATAGGGCGCGTCCTTTTCACCATAGTGCGACCAGCTACTCATCTTGCAGACGCCGCGACAGACTGGATAAAACACGCAGTTGCCGCAGACGCCCTTAACCTCGCCACTCACCACCTCGCGTAGCTCATGGAAGAACGGGCTGTTGCGCCAGATTTCCATCAAGGGCATTTCGAAGGCATTGCCGGCGATCATTTCCGGATCATCGTAGGAGGCACTGCACATCGAAACTTGTCCGTTCGACAGTATGCCCAGTACGTTGTCGCCCCAACCGCAAGTATGCACGCCGTTCAGATACTTGAGAGGCATCAGAGCCGGCGGCAGAGTCATGTATGCAGCGCCACTCTCAAAATGGGGAGATTTCAAAAGATCGCCTATCAGTAGCTTGCATTCCTCCAAGCTTATCGCATTGTCCTCATGGCTGCGCGCGTTGCCCATCGGATGTATGTTGAGCAGCGTCCGATGCTTCTTGATGCCCCAGCCGAGCACCAAATCTATAATCGAAATCACCTTGTCATAGTTGTTGCGATAGGCAGTCGTCGTTACCACCGTAGAGATGTCAGTTTTTCCAAGCCGCTGCAGGACAATCGCAGTCTTGGCGAACGCACCCGATTTTGCTCTGAAAGCGTCGTGCGCCTCTGGGTCGAAATGGTCGAGGCTGATGAAGACCGTCAAATTGGGGAGCCTACTTAGCTGCTCGATCGTGAACTCGTCAAAGAGGGTTCCATTCGTCTCGAAAACCAGCTCCTTCAGCCCACAGGATGCGAGATATTCCATGACTGCCATGAATTCCTTGTGAACCATCGGTTCACCCCCGGAAACCTTAACCTTGCGCAGCCCATTGGGTAGTGCTTGCTCGATCAGTCCTTGGATCGCCTCCAGGTTGAAATCAATGCCCTTGGCCTTGGGCCCGACGCCTGCGATATAACAGTGGTGGCATCCCAAATTGCACTTGCGGGTTAGAAACAGATAGATCGTTTTAATTTCGTTTTCCGAGACGACTCGTTTCGAAAGTTCACTTGTGACGAGGGCCTGTAGCGTCTGACTGGCTACATGCACGTCCTGCGGTGTCGAAAGCCAATCAGGGGTATTCATGCGCTTGCCTCCTTACGTCTATGTTGCTGCGCTAGCACGTCATCGCACTGATCACTGGTGCGTCGTCCAATTGACGCCTGCCTTTCAAAACTTCGATTTCGAGTATGAATGCGTATCCGGCGATCTCTCCGCCTTGGGACTTGACAAAATTCCCAGTCGCCCGAGCAGTGCCACCCGTCGCTAGAAGGTCATCAGCAATCAGGCATCGCAGGCCGTCACCGATGAGGCCGGCAGTTACCTCCAGGGTTCCGGAGCAGTATTCACAGCTGTATTCAAATGAGAGGACGTCCCCCGGCAGTTTACCGGGTTTCCTTACCATGATGAAACCGCAACCGAGCCTATCAGCCAATGAGGCGCCCAAGATGAAACCACGCGCATCAACCGCCAAAATGGCATCGATTTCTGTTCCCGACACTTGGCTTGCGACGGTAGAAACGACTTCGCCCAATGCACCTCTACCAGCCAGCATAGGCGCTATATCCTTGAACAAGATCCCGCCTATCGGAAAGTTAGGAAATTCTCGTAATGCTTCTACACCGGATTGGTTAATCCGTGACGCCCCGCTATTTGGAACAGCTACAATCATTTTACTATCCCCCACATGTAACCATCTAAGAGCCTCGTAAGGTGCGATGGCCTCGCGCACTTTGTGGCCAGCCACCAGATGAGGCCCTGGCAAGCTTATCTGCGGCGGCCGCCGCCGCGCCTACCACGTTCCTCCGGGCCGGCACGGGTCCGCTCTCTGACCAGATCACGCCGGAATTCGCCAGCGCCGCGAACAGATGAAACATCAGTCGGCCGCATAATGTTGTCTCCTCGAAAGCGGCTCCGATCATGATTCGTCCAGCCCTGATCTTAGTGCCGAGTCAACTTTACGTCGCTTTGGGGTTCGTCAGGACCTTGTCAAAAGCATCCTTGACCGGCTTTGAGATTTCCTCCACCGCCCTGCTTGAGAGCTCCCGGACTTCCTTGGCGTGCTGCAAACTTGTCTCAACGCGCTTGCGGAAAAAGGTCGACTGCTGTTCGAGGATCTGCGACGGCGAATTCGCGCCCAGCAAAGCTTGCAAATGTGAGAAGCCGGCCTCGGCGTCGGCTTGCAGTGCAGCGATCGTCTTCCACCACAATTCGTTGCCGAATAGACTTGTCGTTTCGAGGATCGGAGGCAGCATTTTCTGTGTCGCTTCAGCGCCGGACGCAAATTTCAAAAGAGCCTCTGTCACCTGCTTGTTCCCCTTTTCAACAGATGCGCCGAACTGATCTGGCACCTTGAGCGGCGATGACCCCGGGTTTTCGATCGTTTCAAATGATCTTTCGGAAATCTTGGTCATTGCATTTTCCTTCTCTTTGAGTTGGTTGCAAGCTGTGACATCGGGATTGACCCCTTCCGCCGGCGGACTATGCATGGCCGCTTGGTAGAACGCGGATCCGATGACGAACGGTCAGGTGGCCTCCGTTCCGTTCGTTTCATGAACCGGCATAATGCAGACTGCTTTCTGCCGCTTGTAACCAGGGATCAGCAAACACCATGCCAACTGCTCCGACGCGCCAAGAAGATGATTTTCTTTTATCAATGGGCGGGTTGAGGGCAGGTTGATGTGTATTTGACGGAGAGACCGGCGAACAAAACGTTCCAATCACGACAAACCTGACAAAAGTGGCGGATGCCCGACATTTGCGAGAAATGTCGACGGTTGCGCTGGGGACAAGGGAATTCACGTGGACTTCAAATCGCGCCAAGGATCATGTGCCTGTTCGTGGCTAAGGGGCGTTACTCGACTTCTCGTGAACGTCCCTGGCGGTCTTATCAACCCTTGTCCTGGTTCCTGCTTTGCACCACCTTCCGCTTGGAGCCATGAAGAGGGTCGTTGTTTCGATAATTTGAGGATGGGCTGCTTGGCGATTTGTTCGTAGCCCAGCTCGGGTCCATACGTCTCGGTACGGTTCGCCTGCCTATCCTGTTCACGGCACTTTCGAACATAAGACCGAACGTCATCAGAGCGATCGCTGTGATGCGCAACATATTTCATTTGGTACGACGTTTGCTGGTGATCGGTGACGCTGGTTGACCATAGGCTCTGATGCCGATCTCGTCGGACAAGGACGCAATTGAAGTCAACTACGGAGGTTTTCGGGACCTGACACGATGATTGGTTCGGTGCATGCGGAACGCTTGGCGGCACGAGGATGACACCGAAAAGTACGTGGGGTCAAATCAATGGAGTGAAAAATGAAAAAGTATGTTTGCGAATTCTTCGGGACCTTCACACTTGTCTTCCTCGGCTGCGGCACATTGCTTTATATGCGTCAAGAGGTGGGCCTGTTGGGTGTCGCTTTAGCCTTCGGGACGACCGTGGTTGCAATGGCCTACACGATTGGCCCAGTCTCGGGCGCGCATCTCAATCCGGCGGTCAGCCTGGGTTTCCTCGTGTCGCGCCGATTGAGAGTGTGGGACTTTCTCGCGTATGTCTCCGCCCAATGTGCAGGAGCTATCGCGGCGGCAGGCACGCTCTACCTTATCGCTATGAACAAGGTCGGCGGTTACGATATCACCCTAGAAGGTTTCGCCCAAACCGGCTGGGTAGTCTACGGATGGAGAGCTGCGTTCCTATTCGAGTTTATCGCCACGTTCCTGTTCGTAACTGTATTCCTCAAATGCACGGCTGGACGCGGCGCTGTTGCACGATTGGCGATTGGACTTGCCTTAGTTGCGATCCACCTTGGCGGTATCACCGTTTCGGGTTCTTCTGTGAATCCAGCACGATCGATCGGCCCAGCACTTTTCGCAGGAGGGGCGGCACTCTCTCAACTCTGGCTTTATATATGTGCGCCAATGCTCGGCGCTATTGCGGCCGGCCTTCTTCAGCTCAGGGGGATCGTCGCGTCAAGCGAGCCGCAAAGTCTGCGCCAATTTGAATCGCGCGAAATGACCAGCGACATATCCAGCCCGGTTTCATTCTTTCGCCACCGAAGGAGAGGTATCCCAAAAAGGGAAAGCCACTGATCGAGGAGGGGGTCTCGACCTTGACAGGGGAGCGCATCCCCAGACACTGGCCGTTGCATCCCGCATATCTTGACGCTTACTCCGATCTTCCTACGGATTGGGACCACGGTCGTCTCTGACGTATCGACAAACGTCGCATACGGATCGACAATGGCAGCCCAACGTCCAGCTATCATTGGCGGCGATCCAAAACGGCGGCGATCGCGGCCAAAGCCTCGTGTATCGCGATACTCACCGACCTTCCGCTCAAGGTTGTCAAGGGTCCGCGATACTCATCCATACCGCAGATGCGTGTCATTAGGAGCATGAATTTTACAATGGTGAGGCTGCCATATAGGACACGTTGGGCGGCGGATCTAATGGAGCAAATCTCCAGCGTCTGGGGGGTTGCGCTGGGGTGCCGATCCACACCCAAGCGCCGGTAGGTGATAGACGATACCCACAGCGGCTAGGAGCCATTGAATCGGCAATATGTTCTTTTGATACGGTGTCGCGCAAGTTTGGCATGGAGAATCATATGCAATCGCAACAATAGCCGAGTGCAGAGTCAAGCAGCGCTACTTGCATACGCGCAAATGTCCGTTAGAAGATTTCGACGACGTGGCAGCCCAAGCAGTTGCGCGGCAGCGAGTTTAGGCGGGGCGTACGTTGCGGCGAAAAACAGCCAATGGACACGCCGAAAACGGCTACTGGGCCTAAGTCGCCACGGTCGCCCTGTGAACTTGGAACCCAGGCAAATTGTATGACCGTTGGCCGTCGTTCAGCATGCCGAAGTCGGAGCGCTGATCGGAAGCTGGATTAGCCTGCATGATGAACGAGAGGTTGGAAAATGCCGCTTTCAAAGGCTCCCGTAGGCATCGTGAGATGTTGAGAATGCGAGCAAGAATTGTAGGTGGAAAGACAGTGCCTGAGGCGCCAGAGGCCGACGATCGCGATCTAGCTTTAGACTTCGCCAAAGGAATACTCATTGTCTTGGTGATTTTCGGTCACCTGATACAATATATCTTTTACGAGGGTGATGGCTTCTGGGATTCGGCATGCTTCAAATCGATCTACATGTTTCACATGCCTCTCTTTATGGCGATAAGCGGATATCTCTCTAGATCAGGGCTACTAGGCAAATCGTTCAGGCAAGCCATCGGTGATCGCGCGCTGCAGCTCCTGGTGCCGACGCTGTTCTGGTGCACCCTTTTGGAGGCAGTCAAATTGCTCATGTTTCCCCGGCCGCCGGACGCACCTGGCAACCTGTTGCAATTCATGCACGATTTCGTCGGCACATACTGGTTCATCTGGGCTGCGTTTGCTTCTTTTCTTTTGGTCAAACTTATTTCGATCTTCAACTCCGGGTCGGCACGCTCTTTGCTTGTCTCATCCATACTGGTCGCAGTTGCCCCCGTGACGTTTTCTATATTCCCTCTCATAAAGTACACCTATCCCTTTTTCTGCATGGGATTTTCATTTGCGCAGTCGAGAGATTGGTGGACGAGCATAATGCGGTATCATAAGCCACTCCTGATGATGTCCGCCTCTATCGCGGCTAGCTTGTGCTTCATGGCGTGGCGCGAGGACACCTATGTCTACAACAATCTCGCCTTAATCCAGGATCTGCAGTCGGCAAAAGATATCCTTCTGATGTTTTTTGGCTCGACAGTGGCCTCTGCAGTGATGATCGAGATTCTGCTTCAATCCTGGAAAATTGGACGCTCGAACCGGGTGGTTCGCTTTATCGCCGTGGAAGTGGGGCAGAGCACGCTCGTGTTGTACCTGGTGCAGGCTACGGTATTCCGTCTCATGGATTTGATACAATACGGAGAACAATGGGCTCCCACAATGAGGTCTGGCGCGGCGGGAATTCTCGGGACGATGATCATTGCCGTAGCACTAGCAGTTCGCTGGAGCGTGCGCGACATTCCCTATCTGTCCCAGCTCATGCTTGGAACGCCACCCCGCCTCGTTCGTTTGCCGAGCAATCCTGCGAATAACTAGCGGTGTTCAATTCTCAACCTAAACTTCGTCAGCAAGCAAGCATGCCAAGGCACGCGTTAAGGGGCCCATTTTTAAAGGATCCTTTTGCACGAAGATCGGCTGAGGTCCGACTGATGTGCCAATCACGTATCGAGAATCCGCAAACCCCTCGCGCCCAATGCTCCGCGACGACGCGGGCGCTTGACCCCCAGGGTATCGACTCCACCCTCTTTGAGGTTGCCAAAGATTCGGTTTGCTTCGCACTTGTTTGGGGTCCGCTTGCCGCCAGGTTCCGTTGTCCCTGCTAAAATCGCGAGCGTTCGCTAAGGTACCAGAAACGCTTTTCCGGCCTGTGCTAAGCAATGACCGGAAACAGCGAGTATCGCCTCAGCGGTCACACCGAGGCAGCACTGCTCCATGACGGCCGCTGCCACAGTCATCCTCTTGCCGGCGCCGACGGTACCGGCCAGCTAGGTCGTGCCGGCAGCATGATCCCCCGGGTGCCGTGTTCTGGTGCGGATAGAGAGTGAACGCGGCCGACGCACGCCGGCAACTTAAGATACACGCCGCCGAGGCGCCCAGGGGCTGGTTGTTGAAACGGTCCTAAAACCTTGCGGCCGGTCGATCCGGTGGGCATCGGACCAGGACCCGGCCCTGAAGGGCCATCTGATCTTCGTGAGCTTCCCCTTTGCCGGCTACGTCTAACAGCCGTTCACTGTGGAAATTCAGAGCGTTGTTGAGCTGTCGCCGGCGTCGCGGGGGCCTATGCCGCATTCCATTTGCCCGCGGCATTCCCCCAAATGACGGCGCTAACTGTCGAGGAAGGGAGCTCCAGCCAGTGATGCATGCGGGTCTCGGAGTCCATCACTGGGAGGCGCTGTGATCGCCAAGCAAAGAAGATCGACCGGCTGCACCTCGGCAAGCGGCCGGACATTGCGCCCAATCCGCGAATTGAGAGCGGAGCGGCTTCGGCGGGTGTCATTTGTTGCTGACGTGGCCGGAGAATAGGCTTCCGCCGCTGCACCGGGATGCCATTTCTTCGATCCCCACCGCGTCTTGTCCGGTTCACGACAACGTTGTCCTCGATCAATTCTTCATGGGCTAGCTAAGAAGCTGGAAACAATACAGATGCCGTGTTCCGAACCTCAGCGGAGGAGACTGGCATGAGTCTTGAACTCCCAGAACTACGCGGCGGGCAATCGCCTGGTGGAACGTGTGGCGTCCGGTCGAAGTCGATTTGAACCTTGAAGGGAAAATACATGGCAGGTCTGCATCAGTTCGCACGGAAAAGGGGGTATCGGCAAGTACACGGCCTCTCAAGATACTCTCACTGTCCTTGTCGACCTCGAAAAGCTGATTCCACCCCCCGCCTGATCCTCAATTCGAAAGCCCGAGACACGGTTTTACACCTGGCGGCGAATAGGTTGGTTGAGGGTGGAGTTCGCGGCGAAACCTACCGCCACTGGACTATCGCGACGGGAATCTCGCTTGTGAAGCGCTTTTCGTCAAGCCCGCCAGCGTTGCCCGCCGCTTGCCGTTGTTGTTGCGGCCGCCCCGTTTCGAGGGGCCATGTCATTCGTCCGGGCCAAGTTGCGTCGCCACAGGTCCCATCTGCCGCACCATTTTAAGGGATGGTGTTACCGGAAGCGGGTGTGGCCCTTAGTCAAACCGCATCCAACACTCAGGAGGATTTTAACTGATGTCAAACGTCACCCCTGTCCCCAACAATGCTCGATTAGATGAGAAAGATGCTCTCGCCACGCCTTTCATTAAGTGCCTCTTGCGTCTGATGCGTGCTCAAGACACCTTTGAATTGTGGCAAGAGAAATCGGACACCGATTTGCTCTGTGATTTCATCGTGACGAGGCAGCAGCGTAGGGCGATTCCTCTCATCGGGGGACCTGACCTAGAGGTGCAGTGGCGGCTTGAGATCTTCTATGCCGCCGTAGCACTTGCTATAGAGGAGCAGTCCGGACTGATGGCGTCACCGGTGTTGACTGTGAACCATGAGGGATTCGGTCGGATATTACTCACGGCGGGGCGGCTCGTAGTACTCTCGAAGACGCTCCGCGACGTACATCGATTTGGCTTCGACAACCTCCAAAAGCTCGCCGAGGCGGGAACTGGCCTGGTCGATAATGGCTTAACAACAATTAAGACCTATTCAGATGTAGCGCGCGTTTAAGTGCGGTTGAAACGGCTCATATAGGGCGGAATTCTTCGCTAATCTGCCCAGCAATCAAGCAATCCGGGGGTGTGCCCTAGCGTTCTTGGCGCGGGGGGGGGCGACATGGAGGAACCTGCATGACAGTGCGTTCACTACTCACTACGGCTCCTCTTTGGCTCCGGCGTATCTCACAAGCACTGATCAAGCGACGTGTATTGGCTGCGCCCCTTGTTTTCTGGTCTGCCAGTGTTCGGCAGGAAGGTAGGTGGTTGGCCTTCAAATGACCTGTCACTGAATTTTCATCCGGCGTCTGACCTGCCACTGAGAATTTCTGAACCGCTCCCAAACGTTGGACCACCGGATGCTAGAGTTTTCCGGCTTCATTCAGGGAGGCGGGCTGGTTGCGCCTCCCGAATTCACCAACGAGATCGGCACCTTGTTGCCGATCGCACCATGAGGTCTTTCCTCATTGTAGTATCTACGCCAATCCTCCATCTTTTCGCGGGCATCCGCAAGGGTCAGGAACCAATGCTGGTTCAGGCATTCTGCACGGAAGCGGCCATTGAACGCTTCGATGAAAGCATTATCAGTCGGCTTGCCGGGGCGTGAGAAGTCCAACGTCACACCCTTGGAATAGGCCCGCAGGTCCAAGTCGCGCGACACGAACTCGGTCCCTTGGTCGACACGGATCGTTTTCGGATAGCCGGCTTTTTGGCACACCCGTTCAAGGGTTTGCACAACGTCTTCGCCTCTATAGCTATGACGTGGATCAAGCACCGGCACGTAGCGCGAGAAGGTGTCGACCACCGTCAGCACGCGCAGTTTCTTACCCGTTGCGAGTTGGTCGTGAACGAAGTCCATCGCCCACGTTCCGATCACCGCCGCTTCAAGTTCACAGCCGACAATGTTGCCATGCTGCTTAACCGTGACGTTCACAACCGTTTTCAATCCTCGAGCCGACAGGGCCTACACGGATCACGACCTTGGCGCCCGCCATAATCGAGCGTAAGGGCCATCAGTTCTCACTAGGTCAGCGTGCTTTCCCTCCTCAATGACCCGCCCCTTGTCCAGGACCACAATATTGTCCGCCCCACGAACGGTGCTCAACCGATGAGTGATGACTATGATGGTCTTCCCAGCGCGAGACAGATCCTCAACAACCCGCAGCACAAATTCTTCGGCTGCCGAGTCCAGAGAGGAGGTCGCTTCGTCAAGGATTAGAACGTCGGGATCCCGGTACAGGGCCCGAGCCAATGCGAGGCGCTGCTTCTCACCTCCGGAGAGGCGAACCCCGTTCTCGCCCAGATGGGCCTGGAACCGCCCGGGCCAGCGCTCGATGCACTCCCGCAGTCCTATTCGATCACAGATGCGTACGATCTTATCGAACTCCGGTTCGAACTCGCCCAGGGCGATGTTCTCGATCACGGAACCGGAGAAGACGTCTATCGATTGCGGTACTGCAGCCATGACCTTGTGCAGTGATGCGCTCGAGAAATCCTGGAGGGCATATTGGCCGATCCGAATGCATCCATCCTCAAGCTGGTAGACATTCTGCAGCAGAGCCGCAAGGGTGCTTTTGCCCGAGCCGCTCTCACCCACGACGGCCGTCAACTCTCCTTGGCGAAAGGAGACGCTTAGATCGCTGAAAACCTCCGCCTGCGCGCCATAGCGGAATGTGACGTTCTCCAGGCGAATATCTCCGAGATCGGTCTTCGTAGCATCGATGCCGCTGCTGCTTGCCGACTCCAGTTCAAAGATCTCGAAAAGTCTATCCGCCGCGATAAACGCGTCTTGAACGATCCGGTTGGTCTGGATCAGGCGGGCGACCGGCCGGGTGATATAGCCAAGCAACGTATAGCAGGACAGCAATTCGCCGGGCGTGACGGCCTGTTCGAGCGCAAGCGTGGTTCCAAACCACATCAGCACGATGGTGAACAGGACCGACAGCAACGTCGAGGCGTTGTCGCCGCAGATTGAGATCAGCCCGGAGCTGTAGACGGAATGCAGCATCTTTACGAAGCGGGTCTCCATTTTGAAGTTTGCGAAGCTCTCGACGCCGGAAGTCTTAATGGTGGAGACAGCTCCGAGTGATTCTACCAGTTGCGCCTCGAGTTTGGCGTCATTTTCCATGATGACTCGTTGGAGATTTCGATTCATCCGATTGATGGCCCAATATACCAGGATGTACATTGGAATGGCGAGCGCCACGATCAAAGCAATATTCCAGGAATAGATGAACATCATTGCGAACGAGAACAGTATCATTAAAATGTCAACAAACATGTTTATCGAAACGTCGTTCAGGAAGCTCCTGATTTTCACAGCGTCGTTCATGCGCGACACGATTTCTCCCATGCGCATGCTATCGAAGAACTTCTGGGGCAGGGCCAGGATGTGATTGTAATAGCCGAGGATCAAGCATACGTCGATCTTCTGCCCCGTCTGCAGGACGAGTCGGCCTCTTAGGAGGTTGATCAGGATCTGTATCGCTAGGATCAGCAGCATTGCGATGCTCATCAAGTTGAGCAGGTTGCGGTTTCCCGCTGGGATCACGTGATCAACGATCTTCTGAACGTAGATCGCCGTCGAGAGACTGAGGACGGTCGTCACAAGAGCGCCGACGAGAGCCTGCGCCATCACCGTGCGGTGTGGCGCGAGTAGGCGGGCGAATCGGGCGAGGGGCGACGTGGTCTCGTCTCGACGATTGAATGTGTCTGCCGGAACCAGCAAAACCAGAACGCCGGTCCATTGCTCCATGAATTCCTGATGCGGCACTTTGCAGATTTCGCCCAAGGCCGGGTCCATGACGATGACCCACTTGGCGTCGATCGCATGGACCACTACGAAATGGTGCAGGTCCTCCTTGACGACGTGCGCGATAGCGGGCTTGGGGATCTTGTACAGGCTGTCGAAGCCACCTTTGACGCCTTTCGCGATGAAGCCCAGCTTCTGCGCCGCTTCCGTGAGCCCCAGCACACTCGTACCGGAGCGGTCGGTCGACGCATACTGGCGGATGCGCGCCAATGGCAACTTGTAGCCATAGAAGGCTGCGACAGATGCGAGGCTGGCGGCGCCGCAATCCGTGATGTCACGCTGTTTGAACTTAATGGCCTTACTCGACATGGAGGCTCGCTGGCTGTTGGGACAATATTAGCGCCCCGCCAGCATCGGGTTGAGCCAATCGTCTGCCTCGTCGTAGAGCAGTTGCAGGAGAGTGCGATTGGCCAACAGAAAGCGAGCCCGCACGGTCATGCCTTTCTTCAGGTGGCCGATGGCCCCGCTTTTCAGCGCGAGTTCGCTGCGAGAGAGCGCGCACTGGACCTTGAAGACCGGGTTCCCGTCATGCAGAGTGAAATCCTGCGCCACCTCGACCACCCTTGCTTTGATGACACCCCATTGGTTGTAGTTAAAGGCATCCACTTGGAGCCGCACCGGCTGACCAGGCTGCACAAAGCCAATGTCGTTGGGGGAGACGTAGATTTCCGCCACCAGATCGTCGTTCGGCGAGATCCAACCAACGGTTTGCCCGCTCTGCACGTAGCTTCCGTGCGCGAGGCCGGAGAACTGCTCGAGAGCACCCGATACTGGGGCGCGGATGCGGTGCAGGTCCCGTTCGTGCTCGAGCTGATGCAAGGTGGCCGTGAGTTCCTTTAAGCGCAGGTTAGCATCAAGGAGCTTCTGGTTCCAATCAGCGGTTTTGCGTCGCACGAGGATCTCGCCTTGGACCTCGATATTTTGGAGAGCGAAAGCCTTCTCGTCAACGGTCTTCGCCGGCGCCGCAGCAGCCGAGACAAGTCGCTTTGCGCGGTCGAGTTCCGCCGCGGCGTTACTGCGCGCATTTTGGTTCTCGCGCAGCAAGTTGAGAAAATGCACCCTTTCAGCCGTCGCGGATTCGGTCTGGAGGGGGGGCGAGACGCTGAGCCTTGCGCCGGAAGAAATCAGCGTTTGGAAGTCATGGGCAAGATCGCTCTTGGCATGAATGTCGGCTAAAACCCCGCTGAGCTTTTCCTCGATTACATGATCGTCAAAGGCGATTATTTCCTTCCCCTTAGCAACGACATCGTTCTCAAAGGCAAGGACACGGGAGATGCGTCCGGAGACGGGCGCTATCAGGGGCGTCTTCTCCACGATCGGGCGAATAGTACCGACACTCTGCATGGAGACCGGTATGGTAACGAGTGGCAGTGAGCCAAATGCCGCGGCGACGAAGAGCAAGATCGCCCTATAAATGCTCAAGGATCGTCCTGATCGTCGCGCCAGTATGCTTTCTGCGGTGCAGCTGGCCGTTTCAGCAGAAAGGGGAACTGCTAGTCTGTAGTCACTAGGAGCCATCGAGAGCCAGCTCGCTTATCAACCAAACAAGTGTCCGTAACGTCGCAAAAACAAGTAAACCCAAAAATACCAACCTCCGGAGGTTTCAGCTGCTTCTTGAGGGGTTAATTCGGTTACACGATAGGCTGCCATGTTGTTCATCATTGGTGTCTCCGTTCAGAGCTGGATTGAGAAGATGCCAAGGTCCCCGTTGGGAGCTCCTAGCGGCGCGCAACAAAAAGGTTCAAGATTCGTGCCAATGCAGAAGGAGCGAAAAGCATCAGAAAACTGTTCTGTATGTTATTCAATGGCTGCCCTAGAGCGCCGAGACGTGCCAAACCGCACATCACGCTGTCGCAAGCACGACAAACCGAGTAGGGTTCTGAATGAACGTCCTGAACAGGATCGACAGCTCCAAAGTTCGGTGGCGACGGTACAGTTGAGACTCGGCGCTCAGTAAGCGCGCCCCCATCCGCGTAGCCCCCATCGAGTTTGCCGTCGATTTTTGTTGCTGCTGATTCACTCTGAAACCTGGTGAATTGTTGGTGGCCCTCCGCACGATAGTGGGCGCGGATGCGCCGCTTGGTGCCGCGGGCCGTCGCCTTGCGCTGTGGCGGCAAATAATAGGCCGTCGCTCGAAGCCGGAGTGCCCATGGATCGGTAACCCCGCCTGCGCCTCGACCACCCTGGCTAGCGCCCGGTCGTAGGCTTCGCTCTCGACATGCCACTGTCGAACACGGATTAACACCCACAAGGTGTGGGTGTCTGTGGCATCGGCCATCATGCGCAGGCCAAAGCTAGTCTCTTCTGCGAGGATGACGTTCATCGCAGGGCGCTCCTGTACGCAGATGACTGAATGCTTCGCAGAAGCCAGTCGCAGCATCCACGTCTGGACGTCGCCTTCGCAATCGAGCCGCCCGGAATCGTAACAGCCCGAGCTGGCGCGGCCAAGCTCGCGTAACCGGATGTCGAGGTGAGCTTGAGATTTGCCAGCTATCCTCCTGTCGCAACGGCCCCGCGAGACGATCGCTGTCGGCCACAGCCTGGGCCGGAACAAGTGCAGGTCTGAGATCGCCATAGCGTCGGGACCCGCCCAAGCATTGCCCAATAGGTCTCGTGTTTCTTTTCGCATCCGGTGGATCTTTTACTTGACACATCCGGCCATAGCATCTGCCAATAGGGACAAGGCCACGCCCTGGTAAACGTGAAATACGGCAGGATGCTAGGCCTTCAGGCCTACAGCCAGGTCTCGGATCGATACGGGTCGATCCGTCTGTCGTCCTCGTCGATCAGACGCTTGAGCCATTCCAGCGCCGCGATGGCGGACCCGATGTGCTGCATTGTTCCGGAATTCGAGCAGGCTCAGCAGCCTCGGCAACATGCGTGGATAATGAAATGCCGTAGGAGGAACGTGGCACCGCCTGGGCTCGCTGCTTAGGAACCGCCAGTCTTGTATTTGCGGACCAGAGCCGAAAGTATCGCCTGTTCGGCAATTTCGGCACCGCTCCGTCGAGGGCCTTGATCGCGGACCCGGCGATGCGAGCCAAAAGGCGCTCCTCGCTGGCCCCTTTTCAATTTCTTGGCGATCGAGGCGACGACCCTACGTTCCCATTCGCCACCATCTTGTGCACTTTGATCTGAACCCTTCAAACTGGACCAGTTTTGGTTAGAGTTTTCCGGTGCATTTTCCTGGCTGGGAAAGGGACCAGAAGACGATGAAAGCGTCGCAGTTTTCGGACGCTCAGAAGGCGTTCATTCTGAAGCAAGGTGATGAAGGCGTGTCGGTTGCTGAAATCTGCAGGAAGGCGGGGATCAGCCAGGCGACTTATTTCAACTGGAAGAAAAAATACGCGGGCATGCTGCCACCGGAGATGAAGAGGCTGAAACAGCTCGAGGACGAGAATTCGCGCCTGAAGAAGATCGTCGCGGATCTGACGCTGGACCGCGAGATGTTGCAGGATGTCATCCGCCGAAAGCTCTAAGGCCTGCTCGGAAGCGGGAGATGGTGAAAGGCATGTGCTGCGATTGGGCGATCTCGATCCGACGTGCTTGTGGAGCGTTGAACTTCGATCGATCAACTCACCACTATACCTCTCGCCGTGCTGATCAGGCCGGTCTGGAACGTCGTATTCGCGAGATCTGCGAGATCCGTGTGCGGTACGGCTATCGCCGCGTGCATGTGCTGTTGGAACGCGAGGGTTGGGGCACCAACATCAAGCGAACCTACCGCATTTACAGGGACTTGGGGCTACAGTTGCGGAACAAGACACCGAAGCGGGGGGTAAAAGCCAAGCTTCGCGAGGATCGGCACATGGCCGTCGGACCCAACGACGTCTGGGCGATGGACTTCGTTCACGACCAACTCGCAACGGGTAAGAAACTGCGCGTGCTGACGGTGGTCGACACCTTCTCGCGCTACGTGCCGGTGCTTGATCCACGTCATAGCTATAGAGGCGAAGACGTTGTGCAAACCCTTGAACGGGTGTGCCAAAAAGCCGGCTATCCGAAAACGATCCGTGTCGACCAAGGGACCGAGTTCGTGTCGCGCGACTTGGACCTGCGGGCCTATTCCAAGGGTGTGACGTTGGACTTCTCACGCCCCGGCAAGCCGACTGATAATGCTTTCATCGAAGCGTTCAATGGCCGCTTCCGTGCAGAATGCCTGAACCAGCATTGGTTCCTGACCCTTGCGGATGCCCGCGAAAAGATGGAGGATTGGCGTAGATACTACAATGAGGAAAGACCTCATGGTGCGATCGGCAACAAGGTGCCGATCTCGTTGGTGAATTCGGGAGGCGCAACCAGCCCGCCTCCCTGAATGAAGCCGGAAAACTCTAGCATCCGGTGGTCCAACGTTTGGGAGCGGTTCAGAAATTCTCAGTGGCAGGTCAGACGCCGGATGAAAATTCAGTGGCAGGTCACACTGTCTCGACCAAGAGATGGAGGACCGCGTCAGCGGTTTCCGCCTCGCCTAAAAAGATAGCGTAAATGCCAAGGTGATAAGGCTGAGGATGCCGCCGAACTTCCCGCGCAGTTTCTTGGCCGAAACGACGATACAGCCGCTCCCCCTAGCAGCGCCTGCACCGGCCGTCAAGCCGGTTAAGCGAAGCGGGTTACCTCGATGAAGCTTGTTTACGGAGGAAACATTTGATTGATGAAAGGATAAACGCGCGCGAGACCGGCTTCTTACTTTTGCTTTCCCACAATAAAACTCGCTAAAATTTCCTGGCTTTTCGATCGACTCTCTTTTGAGAGGAACCCACAGGTGCCCCAGAAGACGCTGGCGATTTATCAATAGATGAAGAACTTGCCGTTGCCATCCCTTCCTCAGGAAGCGTAGCTACTTGAGCGGCACTGTCAATCGCTCTACGGCAGTCATCAAGGAAGTCAGCTATATATTCATTGACATAGACAACCAACGGCTCCTTTGGAACAACAATCAGACGCCGTTTGTCCGTTTTATCCCGAGTGATGTCGATGAACCCACGCAAATGCGCTGCCTCGACATACTTTTGGCAAACAGTCTGGTTTTTGAAAGGCAGATAGCGACACGCCTGCATCTTCGTCATGGGTTTGTTATTGGCGTCCATATGATATACTTTAAGCATCAATCCAAGAATATTCCTCAGGAATAGTTTTTCTTCGGAATTTTCGCTAAAGAGATCTGACAAAAACGAGTCAATTTTCTCAAGCTTATGCTTTACGCCGACGTCGATCTGTTCTGGCGTATATATTTTTCTTCGTGTTGTCTTCGCCACGGCCACGCCTCTGCGCAATGGGTCGTTCTGTTTTCACCCAAAGCCTGTTACCGGATCCCATCGCGGCGACATTTATCATATGTATGTCTTCATAACTACGACGAATATAAGAATTTGCGGGCGGTCGTGAGACTAACCTTCATCGTGCACGAGCCCCCGCTCTTGTTTTCACATCCATTTAAAAAAACAGTTACACAAGTGTAACTACGAGTGCTATCAAAAATTCGGGAGCTTCGCTTCCGATGGAAGGTCGGTCTCTTGATTGGCCCCCGACCAGCTCGCCCGCCGCCCGAGCTGGCATGCAAGAGCCCGACCTTCCGTTTTGCACGTGGCTTTTCGAACCAGGGATCCGAAATGAATAAAGAGATTTGGAAAGATTACAGCCAACCTTTCGGGACGATTGGTCCATTGATGACAGTGGGCGAAATTCTGGAAAAGAATATTGATGCGGGATACAACGCCTATGATGAGTATGCAAACGCAGCTCTTCAGAAATTTGCTCGGTATGCCTCAGAATTCCTCTCCAATCCACATCCTCATTTAGGTCGGGACGGGAGCGTTTGCCCTTTCGTTCCCGAGGCTCTGACGAAGGGGCTTTTACGGGTTGCCGCGTCGCAAGCTGTTGCAGTTGACGAAATCGAAAACGATTTGGCGCGTATGCTCGCCGTCTTCAGCCAGATGAAACCCGTAAAGTCCTTCAACGATCGAACGGGCGACTGGATCTATAAGGCCATTATCATTGCCCTTCCTGGAATACAGGATGAAGGAGAGATCATCAGGATTGGTCAACTGCAAAAACGGCTGAAGCCCGACTTCATTCAGGAAGGTTTCATGATCGGTGAATTTTATCCAGGTTGCCCGGAGCCCGGTTTGCACAACAGGATGTTTCGACCGCTCGACACAACGGTTCCAGCCTTGGCTATTCGGCATATCACCAAATATGATGCTCCTTTCATGCTCGATAGCGATAAGTGCCTGGAGGCTTACTTCAGTATTTTTGGGAACGAGGGTCGCCGCCGCATTAGGCAGCTTTTTGAGCGAACCGCCTGAAACTTACTCGCAAGAGGGCTGTACTCGCAGTCGCTGAAACAGCTATCCTCGATCGTCCTACCAGGTGAACCGGAAGGAAACGACTATGTTGGACGTTCATCCGAACGTACTTGCTGAACTGCACCAGATCGGAGCGTCGACGGTACGATTGTGGCGCTATAGTGAGTTCGCCACCCCTATTACATCTCCTTCCGATTTAGCCTCTGCTATCGGCGTTCCCGTGGGGCGCGTTGCAAAGACGATGATTATTGCCGAGCAGAAAGCGAACGATGTGATGCGCCGGTCTCATCCTGCGCGCCACCTTTGTGCCGTTTTGCTGCCATCACCTTCAAAGATTGACATGAAAGCGGTTGCTGGCACGTATGGATGGAAACGAGCCGAGCTTGCTCAGAAAGAACAGGTACTCGATCTCTTCGGCTACCCGTCAGGAAGCGTATCACCATTCGGTCTCCAGAAGATCGCTGTACTGATCGACACCGCCCTTTTTTCTTATCCTACCGTAGTCACAGGTGCGGGCAAGGTTGGAGTCGAGCTTGAGATCGACACAAGCATGCTTTGGAAGATCGGGCAGCCGTTACAGACGCGTGGACGGGCCAGTCAAACCTAACGCCTCGTCACCTTTCATAGAGATGCCGTGAGGTAGGTTATTTCTTCGGGAAAGGAAATGCGGTTCCACGTAACGGCGCCTCGATTAGAGAATGAGGGTTCAATACGTATGTTGCGTAATCGGACTCATAGTGCGCACTATAACGAAAATCGTCACACCCGTCCCAACGTCTGCACGACATCTTCACCTCGATAGCTGTGAGGCGGATCAAGCGCGGGAACATAGCGTGAGAAGGTGGCGACCACCGTCAGGACCCGCAGTTTCTTTCCGGTTGCGAGCTGGTCGTGCACGAAGTCCATCGCCCACACGTCATTTGGTCCGACAGCCATTTGCCGATCCTCGCGAAGTTTCGCCTTAACACGGCGCTTCCGAGTCTTATTCCGCAGCTGCAGTCCCAAGTCCCTGTAAATGCGATAGGTTCGCTTGATGTTGGTGCCCCAACCCTCGCGTTCCAAAAGCACATGCACGCGACGATAGCCGTAGCGCACCCGCGCTTACAGGTCTAGACCGGCCTCGGCGCGGCGAGAGATGTAGTGATCGGTCGACCGATCGAAGTTCAACGCGCCACAGGCACGCCGGATCGAGATCGCCCAATCGCGGCACATGACACCACCTCCCGCTACCCCTCAGGCCTTAGAGCTTTCGGCGGATGGCGTCCTGCAGCATCTCACGGTCCAACGTCAGATCCGCGACGATCTTCTTCAATCGCGAATTCCCGTCCTCAAGCTGCTTGCGCCTCTTCATCTCTGGCGGCAACATGCCGGCGTACTTTTTCTTCCAGTTGAAGTAAGTCGTCTGACTGATCCCCGCCTTGCGACAAATCTCCGCGATCGAGACGCCCTCATCACCCTGCTTCAAAATGAACGCCTTCTGAGCGTCCGAAAACTGCGATGCCTTCATCGTGTTCCGTTCCTTTTCCCAGCCAGGAAAATGCACCGGAAAACTCTAACCAAAATTGGTCCAGTTTGAAGGGTTGAGAGCAATTTCCCTATCGTAAAACCTGTGATCCTATGAAGTTAAGATGGGGAATGTTAAGGACATACAACAGCGTGCACGAAAGACGCGGAAGCCAACTGCGTCACATCTATTTCTGGTATCGGCGCTGTTGCGCTGCGGCCAAAACCGCACTGGCTCCTGATCCTTCCACCTTCGGAAGGGGCCGTGATCTCGCCTGGGTCGACCGTATGCTAGTTCGATCAGCAACCCTTTGACGGTGAAGATTCCTGGTTATTCACCTGGTGGATCAATGCCATACAAACAATCAATTTTACGAAGCCATGGGATGTTATTAAACACCTCGATTATGAATTGGGGACCCCATGATGTTGCTCCACCGAGAGCAGCCGAGGGCAAGGTCACAGACCTGGCCGGTAAATGGAGACGAACATGGCCAACGTGGAACTGCAGAAGGCGCTCTCGTCTGCCAATCAAGCGCCGAGACATAGCTCTGGGTCCTTTCTTCGCCTACTGCAGGAGCCTCGTCGCATTAAACCGAATACCAGCTTTAACACATTTGGGTCGCCACAAAAGCTGAACAACCACTATCCGATCTTGCCAATCCTTGGCTTCTCAAAAGTGAACGGAGCTGTGGGTATGCGAGATGGGGTGTTACCCACCGCGAAGTCATACATGAATACGAATGATTCAATGTCATTTCAACGTGAGCATTATGATTAGCTCATCGGCGTCAGCATCGTTTTTTAGAACCAGCAGCTTTTCGATGATTCCTGGCGAAAGACATCGGGGCCACCCTCCGGTCTTGGTCACCGAAAATTCGCCGCCAAACTTGGAGACATTTAAATGACAAACTCTCTTCCCGCAAAGCTGATGGTTGGTATCTTCGACCATTTGGACGAAGACGGAAGGGAGATTGGGCGCCAGTATGAAGATCGGATGAAGTTGGCAGAGGTCTGCGATCGCCTTGGCTTTTATGGATATCACGTCGCAGAGCACCACTGTACTCCCCACGGCAGAGGACCTTCGCCGAATCTATTTCTAGCAAGCGTAGCTCAGCGCACGCAGCATCTTCGTCTCGGTCCTTTGGTTATGCTGTTGAACCTTTATCATCCGTTACGTGCGTTTGAAGAAATTTGCATGCTGGATCATCTGAGCGGTGGCAGGCTCGAGTTGGGCATGGGGCGCGGCTCCTTACCAATCGAATGGAGCTTTTTCGGTATTGATGAGGAGGTGGCGACATCGCGCTATCTCGAAGCCAGCGAGATCGTCATCCAAGCGATGAAGGAAGGAGCTCAGGCTCTTTCCTACAAAGGCGACCACTTTGAACTAGACAAAGTCCCGTTGATGTTGCGGCCACACCAACGTCCTCAGCCTCCGACATGGATTACAACCAGTCGTCCTGAGGTTGCGCGCTGGGCGGCTGAGAACGATACAAATCTTGCCTGCGGGGGCCCTGCTTCTGCTGTTCGCCAGATCACTGATGCCTACCGAGCACACGAGAGACGTACCGCCGGGGGCAGGAAACGGGCGCCGTTCCTTGGGTTGGTCCGAATGGTGGTGGCCGGCAGCACGACGAAGCATGCCATTTCGCTCGCGGCCCCGGCTTATCAACGGTGGCTTCGGAGCTTTAGGTTTCTGTACGAGATTAACGGGATACAGACTCCTCAGAACCTCCCGCCGGATTTTGATGCAGCAGTAGACTGTCAGTTGTGCGTAGTTGGTACTGCTGCTTCAGTTAGGCAAGATCTTCTCGATCATGTCGAGGAAGCAGGTGCTAATTATCTTCTTTGCCAGCTGGCGTTTGGTGATTTGCCATTGGAGGCTTCCTATTACACTGCAACGAGCGTTCACTCTGGAGTTATGGCTTAATCTGGACTGGCCTCAGGTTGCTTTCCGATCACAGAGATTAAGTCTCTGTGGCCGCGCCCTCAAATCGATTGAGGAGCGCCAAGGCGAATTCAGCCATCGCCGTAGGAACAGCCATTGTGGAATGGGCTGCACTATTGGATAGTTAAAAGATATGCGATTTAAGGGCCTCGATCTAAATCTCCTTGTCGCGCTCGATGCACTAATGATTGAGCGCAACCTTACTGCGGCGGCACGTAGCATTAATCTGAGCCAGCCCGCAATGAGTGCAGCCGTCCGCCGGCTCCGCTCCTATTTCCGCGATGAACTATTTACGATGCGTGGTCGTGAGTTCGTTCCAACTCCGCGTGCGGAAGACCTCGCGCCTGCGATTCGTGAGGCTTTACAGCATATTCGGCTCAATATCATACCCTGGGATAAATTTACTCCTGATCAATCAGATCGTCATTTCCGAGTAAGCTTATGCGATTTCGTTACAGTTGTTCTTTTTCAGAAGATACTGGAGCGTCTTGCGCGGGAAGCACCCGGCATTAGTTTTGACTTGCTGCCTCTTACTGACAATCCAGACGAGCTATTGCGACGCGGCGACGTAGACTTCCTTATTAGCCCACCGCTATTCATGTCGAGCGCGCACCCTAAGATAGATCTATTTCAGGAACGACTGACTTGCGTCGGCTGCAGTAATAACAAACAACTTGAGGAAGCCCTTACTGCCGAGGAGTATTCTTCAATGGGGCACGCGGTAGTTAGGTTCGGTCGGACGCAGCAGCCTACCATAGAAGATTGCTTCTTGCAGGAGCATGGCCTCAAGAGGCGGGTCGAAGTCGTTGTTTCAAGCTTTAGCATGATCCCCGCCGCCCTAATGGGCACCGATCGCATCGCAACCGTTCCGTTACGACTAGTTGGGCTTTTTGAGGACACGATACCATTGCGGATGACTGCGCCCCCGATAGCGCTGCCGACATTCACCGAGGCAGTCCAATGGCCGGTACTTCACGACAAAGATCCGGCAAATATCTGGATGCGAGATATAATGGTTCAGGAGGCAGCGCGATTGCCGTGACCATCCTGAAACCTAGGAAGCTGGGCTGCATTGGGAGCGACGACCCGCGACGCGGCCGATTAGCTGAAGACGGCACCACCTGTGAGTGACCCGCAGGCCATTTTATCGACGAAGCTGAGCGCTACGTCCGTCGCCGATCGGCCGCCCTTCGGACCATTGCGCGACGTGCTGTCTAGCACCTTCGGCGGCAAATCGAAGGGTGCTGGGGGACCACAATTGCTCCGCACCGCAACCCGCCGCTACCGCCGCAAATACAGCAACCCAAAACCGTCGGAGCGAACTCAAAACTGGATAAGACTTGGGGGCAAGGTCAGCGGCCTTCCCCGGATGGATACCTTTGAAAAGCCTCTTTGGTGGCTGTTGAACTTATTCGGGCTCGGGCGGATCTTACTCAAGCAGGAACCTTGGTCAGGAACCGGATTGTTGTAGCAACCCATGTATTTTAGGTGCGTTGGAGGACATCATACGGGAAGCTTCCTCAACCAATATCTCCCTGAACCAGATGCTCCCTGGATCGGCATTATGGAGCGCTGGCCATTGAACAGCTTCTGTGAAGACGGGGAGCGGTAACGGAAGGTTGATGATCCGCAAAGGGAAAGTACTTTCGTAATGCTCGACTAAGCGAAGCGGTAGGTTAGCTATGCGGTTCGTGCCACGCAGGACTGGTGGTATTAAGCTAAACCCTTGCACGACGACCTCCACCCGCCTCTGAATACCATTCTCGAGCAAGAACCAGCCCTCGACCGATGGCTTCAAAAAGCGCCCAAACGCGGCAGCGACGTGTCCCGTGGAGACATATTGCTCGATCGTCAGCGCTGAAGGTAGGTCCACATTTGTCGAACAGGCTACACATACAAACTTCTCTGTGAACAGTTTTGCGCTCGGGTGTGCGCCCGAGAGAAAAAATTCAGGCACGATGAGGAAGTCGACGTCACCGCGGCTAAGCATCTCGTACGGATCACTATCCAAAGGCAGCAACTCAAAGCTGACTGCGGGCGCTTCTCGAGCAACTCGCTCAATGATTTTATTGAAGTATATCAGCATCATGAAATCGGACAGAACTATTCTAAAGCATCTGTCAGACTTCGACGGGTTAAACGGCTCCCAAGAGATGATTGAGCATTGTACCTGCAAGAGAGTTTCACGCACTGCCGAGGCAAGTCCTTCGGCACGGGGCGTCAGCCGAAGTTCTCGACCATTCATTGTAAACAATTCGTCGCGGAAATAGTCCCGAAGCCTACCAATGGCGGCACTCATTGCTGGTTGACTTAGATTGATACTACGTGCGGCAGCCGTTAGGTTGCGCTCGGTCGTGAGCGCATCCAATGCAACGAGCAGGTTTAGATCAAGGCCCTTGAAACGCATCTTTAGTCACATCCAAACAACGGATATTTTATATCCAAACAATCGATTTTTCCAGTACAGAACCTTCCAGCATAGAGCCAATGAAGGTTCGTCAAAAAGGCTTAGGTTAGTTTGGTGATCAATTAAGTAGGCCGCATAGTTACGATAGACGTTATAGTTGCAGATAGTCCACTTTAAATATCGAATGGCACCTTAGCAATAGGCGATGTGGAGCGGCGTCACCGAGCGACATGAAATGCTAGTGAACGGATGGGCGGAAGTAGGTTCATCATATCGCGATACCGGAGAGGCTTTGCCGTACGCTGGCTATCGACTGGCGGGCTCCTTCTGTTTGGAAGCATGTTCAAGATATTGGTGGCGTGCCAGTAATTTGTGATGAAAAGATCAACGCGCCTGAAGGCGCTTGAGGAAGAGAACGCCACACTGAAGAGACTGCTCGCCGAGCAGATCCTGGATACGGCCCCACTTCCCGAGCTCCTTAAAAAAAATAGAAAGGCCCGCCGCCAAGCGCGACGCCGTCGCACGCCAGAAAGCCGTCGTGGGCCTTTCGGAACGAAGTAGGTCGCCCGACTGCCGCCTTGCGTTCTCCGCTATCGAGATGCCGTCATCCGGTCGGCGTCCGCGTTACTCGCCTCGGGATCGTCAAAGCGGTTGCCGTCATTAAAAGCTAAGAATTCGGCCGGACTTGCCTAAATCGTCTTTCATAAGCCTCTATGAAGGCTTCCGGAATCGGGTCGCTAAACAATGGGAAATCAACCGGTTTGCGTAAGCCGGTGCTTGGCCGGATAGTGCCGCCATCGAGCCCCGGCCGCCATCCGGCTCCGAAAAAGAAAGCACCATACCGCGCCGCAAGCATCGGGGTCACAGGATTAAGAAGGCTTAGAAATACGGAAACTTCCGCTGCGCTGACTGAGGTATCTGCCCTTGAAAAAGACGCAACGTCGAAAAAGGCGTCTATGGCGTCCATGGCATCCCAGACGCGCAAGTCCTGCACCGCTTCGGAATATCGTTTAACATTGTGGTTCTGCTCGACTGTCAGCTCGTCGGCCGTCAGCGTCTCGTTACATCCGGCGTACTTGCGCAAAGCCGTTTCGAAAGCACGAATTCTAGCCGCGGTCTGAAGCAGCCCCTCGATCAGAAAATCGTTGTCGTTTGCGCCAAATGGCTTGGCGATGCTAGCCAAATAGTAGCGCAGCACGTTCGTGTCGATATCTGCTGCCACCTCGTCAGCCCACACAGCGTGGTCACGGCTAGTAGAAAATTTCGCGCCTTCGAGCTTATAAAAGTCCTGAATTGCATGGTTGTATGGAATCGCATAACCGCGCGAGAACAAACTAGCAGTAACGCCGATCGTGTAATAAAACCGGTTATCCTGACCCATGAAGAATACGAGTCTCGTGCTCGCGTTGCGCATAGTGTCATCGAGATCTGCGCCATTTTGCTTGCAGAGGCGTTCGATTCCTGTCTCGTAGCACCACAATCCTTCAAACCAAGTCATTAAAGTTTGGCCTGCCACCTCCACCGGGGAGTTCAAAGTCACACCACGGTCGAAATGCCGCGACATCGGCAATGCCATCAGTTTTGACCGTAGCCAGTCAAGTTCTTTGCGCTTTATGGATTCCGGCCATCCGCTCGCCTCAATGGCGTGATCGAGCCCCGGAGCAAATTTTTCAAGCTCAAAATGAACCTGTCGAATCGGGCGCAAGATAAGGCTCTGGCCGCATGTCGTGTGAATCGGGTTGCGTAGTAGATTGTGTTGCAGCGCCGAGCCGCAATCTTCGCAAAGGTTACTATCTGTTGGCGCGTTACAAGCTGGACACTCTCCGACCGCGAGTGAGTCTGCGGCGAACTCTTCGCACGTCCCGCAATACAGTTGCTCTCCGTCGCGCAGCTCAACGTAGCCGGACGCTCTCAGTTGGTCGTAGATCGCCAAGCTGCGGTCTTTGTGGTCTTCGCTTGAAGTCCTTACAAATACGTCCGGTTCAATATCAACTGACCGCAGACACTGCAGAATTTCTTCAATGTGCATGTGTGCGACGTCATCAACCGGCCTGCCAAGCTTTCGGGCTTTCACCAGCGTGTAAGTGCCATGTTCGTCCGCACCTGTCACGTGATAGGCCGCGTTGCCTACCATGCGGTGGTAGCGTACGAACACGTCGGCGAGAAGGTACACGCCACCTATATGCCCAAGATGCAGCTTGCCGTTCGGGCACGGCGGCGCCGAGCAGGCAAAAAAAGTATGTTGGTTTGCTCTCAATTCAATCCCACCATATCGAAAGGAACTTTAAGCTGGTTTGAGGGCTGCTATTTTTGATCGCGTGTTTTTGGTGCGGCGCTATATAGACCATCGTGTCCCCACTGACTGCGGAGGTTTCTCCATCGGATTGAAACACGCCGCTGCCCGAGATCAATACCCAGAGTTCGTGCTCTGGGTGCGAATGAAGATCGACCGCATCGCCAGGTACCACCTCCACAATCGATGTGCCGAAAGCCGTTGCGACTGCCTGCGGTAGATGCTCAAGTAACCGGCACACCAGAACGCCATACTCCTGGCGCATGATTGAGCGGTCGATCTGTTTCGTATACATGTTTGCCTCTGTCCTCTGCCTTCAATCGCGATAGAAAATGCCGTTCGGCGGCTTGAGCTCGTCGATGTTGGAGACCTTGCCCTCGGGAGGGTTGTAGGCGCGTTTCAGTTTGTTGTATTCGGCCCTCGTTGGCCCACCAGTTGAGGCACGCTGGAACACGAGATAAATCACCCTTCGAGAATTTTCACTTTTGTTGGGCTTTGAGTAATGTGGGGCATAGTCGTCAAAGATGAAAATGTCACCGGCCTTCCACGTTACGGGCTCCCAGGCCAGCCTGTCCGCGACCTCGGGGTACATTACGCCGCCGGCGTCCATTGGGAACACGCCCTTTTTGTGGTTCCCGGGGCTGAAGAAAAGCCCTCCGTTGTCTGGGCCGGAATCGTCGATGCCTATTGCAACAATCGCGTGCACCATCCGGTCTGGTAGCTTATGTGGGATATGGTAGATGTCCTGATGCGGGCGATAGCCGCCGCTGTCGGAGTACTTAAAGATCAGCAACTCTTTGAGCATGCGGGCATCTTCCCCCAGTAACTCTTCGACGATCGACTCGATACGGTGGTCAGCCAGCAGTAAATCACGCACGGGGGCGTTAAATTCGAGGAAGTTCTCGACCTTCGAAATGATCCTCCTACCGTCAGTTGTTTTTTCGAACCATATCAGCCATTTGTCTTCACTTGTCTCCCAGCACGAAACATCAGCCACAAGAGCTGAAAGTTTATCTCGGCTTTCTAGATCGAGAAATGACTCAATCCTAATGTATCCAACGTCATCCCATGTTGATTTTTGTTCTTTGGTTAACATGCGTAACTCCTTTTTAGATTTAAAGCCGCCTGGTAAAGCTGCGTCGTGAGCAGGCGCCCCGAGCTGCACTGCACTGGAGTGTTATCTTGCGTTTTGTGTCTCTTGAGCGGGAAGTAAACCTAGGCACCCAAGGATCGGCCGATCTGGGACGTTCAGATAGTATTCACGCCGAAGCAGGCTATTGATGATGCGACCGTTTCGGTAGGCGACGAGCGATAGATTCACACTCTGCAAGCCACTTTGGACTGGGGATCGGTTTTGCAGATATACCTGGCCGGGGGCGTTGTCCTCGAATTGAACGGAGTAATCGTCCTTCACGACCGGCAGACCGCCTTCCATAGAAGCGGAAGCCAATAGGCGATCGATAAACGCTAGCGGGCGAGGCTCGAAACCGGTGGCGAGTACGACCCGATCAGCCACTACAGTCGGTCGCTGACAGGTGCCGTGCGAAGCCAACAGCGCGTGCCAACCGTCCGCATGAGGAGACAACTCCTTCATGACGACTGCGGGTAGCAGTTGAATGACATCGTCAATATTGCCAGTCGCGCTGCGGTGATAGATAGTTTCGTAAATGCGGTTGCTCAATTCTGCTGAAATGCCGTCACTGGTGAGTTTTTCGTCGTCGACAATAGTGCGACGTTTTTTAAGTGGCAGCGAATGAAAGCGCTGGCTGTAAGACGGCGTGTATGACACGTTGATAAAAGAGCTGTCATCCCTCGTGAACAGGTTCCGCGTGACGTCACCCATGTAATTTTACCGATACCCGGACTGCCCAATAGGTGTTCAACAACCTCCGCACCGCTCTGCCCCCCACCAACGACTAATACGCGTTCACCGATGTCGATTTGTGGCCGATCCAGATAGCTCGCCACATGGTAGACCTTCTCGCCCAGCCAAGGTTTGGCGCATTCGGGAATTGTTGCAACGACACCGACGCCAATCGCAACTGAGCGTGCATGGTAGTGATCTCGAGTCGTCGTCACGCGGTAACCCTCGTCTAATCTGGTTACGTCGGTAACCTCCTCCCCAAACCGGAGTTGTGGCAACTGATGCGCAACCCATTGGAAATACTGTGTGAACTCTCTTCGCGACGTGGTCGCGTCGCACCGGTTTACGAAGCTGTACAGCCGTCCATGCACCGCGAGGTAGTTGAGAAACGAAAACGGACTGGTCGGATCTGCAAGTGTCACACAGTCCTTCAGCGGAGATACCTGCAGGCGACTGTTGGGCAGCAGCAGCCCAGGATGCCAATCGAAGCCGCTTTCCTTTTCGAAAAAGGCAGTGCGCAGCGGCGTCGGACACGCGAGTGCTGCAAGACTAAGATTAAAGGGTCCGATGCCTATACCGATGAGATCCAGCACTTGCATAAACACACTTCCTTTGGTTGGGCGGGCACGTGGGCAGCGATACGGAAATCATTATTGAAGGACGTCTGTCTCCTACACCGCCCTCCACAATGTCTGACTGGCGATTGCGATGTTGAGAGCGACCAGACCCGCCATCACGAGCATGGCAACGTCGATGCCATAAACAGCAATTAATGTGCCACCGAGATACGGGAATTCGAACGAACCCACGAAAATAAGCGAGTGTAAAGACTTGGGAGGCCGTTGAGATTGACAGACCACGTTCGCCAGCGAGGTTCACCACCATCGCATTCAAGGTCGAATAAGTGAGACCGTAGCCTATCGCAAAGAGAACGGTGGCGACGACGTACAGCAGCTCGCTTCCCGGGTTCAAAACCAAAAGTCCGATCCCAATCAGTGTCGTCACGAAGAGGGTGAGTGCTAGGCGCCCAAGCGGCAACTTACCGATCATACCCGCGACGGAGAATCGCAATGTGACAGTCGTGACGGTGAATGTCAGAAAGAAGACATTCGGTGAGAGTCCGCGCGTTTCGGCATATATGCTTTGAAACGTGGACAGGCCTGCGAACGTACAAGCACCGATCGCCAACATGACCACCGGCAACACCGTTCTCCCCCACAAAATAGACATGGTCGTCGGATCGGATAAGCGACGGCGCTGGTAGAAAGTTGCGGCTGATGCTGATCTGAACCCTTCAAACTGGACCAATTTTGGTTAGAGTTTTCCGGTGCATTTTCCTGGCTGGGAAAGGGACCAGAAGACGATGAAAGCGTCGCAGTTTTCGGACGCTCAGAAGGCGTTCATTCTGAAGCAAGGTGATGAAGGCGTGTCGGTTGCTGAAATCTGCAGGAAGGCGGGGATCAGCCAGGCGACTTATTTCAACTGGAAGAAAAAATACGCGGGCATGCTGCCACCGGAGATGAAGAGGCTGAAACAGCTCGAGGACGAGAATTCGCGCCTGAAGAAGATCGTCGCGGATCTGACGCTGGACCGCGAGATGTTGCAGGATGTCATCCGCCGAAAGCTCTAAGGCCTGCTCGGAAGCGGGAGATGGTGAAAGGCATGTGCTGCGATTGGGCGATCTCGATCCGACGTGCTTGTGGAGCGTTGAACTTCGATCGATCAACTCACCACTATACCTCTCGCCGTGCTGATCAGGCCGGTCTGGAACGTCGTATTCGCGAGATCTGCGAGATCCGTGTGCGGTACGGCTATCGCCGCGTGCATGTGCTGTTGGAACGCGAGGGTTGGGGCACCAACATCAAGCGAACCTACCGCATTTACAGGGACTTGGGGCTACAGTTGCGGAACAAGACACCGAAGCGGGGGGTAAAAGCCAAGCTTCGCGAGGATCGGCACATGGCCGTCGGACCCAACGACGTCTGGGCGATGGACTTCGTTCACGACCAACTCGCAACGGGTAAGAAACTGCGCGTGCTGACGGTGGTCGACACCTTCTCGCGCTACGTGCCGGTGCTTGATCCACGTCATAGCTATAGAGGCGAAGACGTTGTGCAAACCCTTGAACGGGTGTGCCAAAAAGCCGGCTATCCGAAAACGATCCGTGTCGACCAAGGGACCGAGTTCGTGTCGCGCGACTTGGACCTGCGGGCCTATTCCAAGGGTGTGACGTTGGACTTCTCACGCCCCGGCAAGCCGACTGATAATGCTTTCATCGAAGCGTTCAATGGCCGCTTCCGTGCAGAATGCCTGAACCAGCATTGGTTCCTGACCCTTGCGGATGCCCGCGAAAAGATGGAGGATTGGCGTAGATACTACAATGAGGAAAGACCTCATGGTGCGATCGGCAACAAGGTGCCGATCTCGTTGGTGAATTCGGGAGGCGCAACCAGCCCGCCTCCCTGAATGAAGCCGGAAAACTCTAGCATCCGGTGGTCCAACGTTTGGGAGCGTTTCAAGACCGCCGAGGCTCTAATCGCCGCCGGATGAAAATTCAGTGGCAGGTCATTTGGTCTCGATGTTGCACAAGGAGCCAATTCCAGCGGCCACGAAGTACTTGGTATGCACCCGTGGGAACAACATGGGCGCTTCAATTGAACGGAAACTCAAATTTATGGCTGGCTCTGACAAATTACGGACGATCAGCGATAGTTCGGGTCTCCAGCGGGATTGCAGCATGAGGCCGGCAGTCAATACCAAAGGACATTACTGCGACTTCGCCGAATGCCGGTAATAGACATCCGCCAGAATGTGGTGGTCATGGCGGTAGACTTCGGCCATGATATTATAGAGGCTTGGATCGTGAGCCTCGAAATCTTCTGATGTGGCAATGGTGAGATTGCCTCGGCTGTAAGCCAAGTTCGTATTGAACCAAAATCGCGTGCCCTCGGCCCAATACTCATCGACGTTGTTCTCCATATAGGAACACGCCCAGAGGCCTTTCTCGTAGGCGTGCGAATAGGCACGTTCAACTCGTGCAACGAGATCAGGATCTACCGTGCGCAGCGCGTTGAAAATATTATGTGAGAATTCGTGAACAAGAATGTTCCCGCCGTAATACCGCGTGCCCGGCACGCCCATCAAATTCTCCACAGCTCCCGTCGTGTAGAGCCCGCCCATGCCGCGCGCCCTTTGTGCCCAGTAGTCTCGGGCAGTCATCTTGCCGATCGTGTTGGCGTAATCCCGCCGCTCGTCAGGGGTGAGACGTGGATCATCGGGAAGAGGCTTCTTCCAATCCCGCTGCTCGGGAATATCAGTCGTCGTCTCGTCAATTGCCATGACGCCCACCCGCGCTCCAGCCTGGATTAAAGCATCGCGGACATCACGGCGTTCTGACAACATGTAGAGGACAATGTCACGTGAGATCAATAGTGCCGTGTCTGGAACCTTGTTTGACGAAATAATAGGTATGCCCGCTGCGTCAGCATATTTGGCATAAAATGGATCCAGATTGAGTGATGTCGGTGGGCTGCGAACTATGAAAGTCTCGAAACTCGATACATCAGCCGCGGACAAAGGCGAGTCAGATAAGACATTCTCAGCGCCGCCGAGTCTGCCTGCGGATGCAGCAAGAAGGTACCCACCGCACAACACCATCCCCATCGAGCATACATCCATCATCGTGACCTCTCGTTAACGGCTGTCTTTCGTGAGACGACGCAACAACCGTGCCAGTCACTAAGTATTTCCTCGGGGGCTCATCGGCGCCGCCGGCTCTGTACCAGACCATGTGCGTGACGATCGGCATCCGGTGACCAGGGTATGACGATCACCTCATACCGTTATCTAGGAGAAAATTGCGATCTCGCGGCCGCCTCGCCAGTCCTGGGAGGCGTTTGCTGTGTCCGGGGTCCTAAAAGCTTGCACCGGAAACGCACTGATCTGCGAATCCATTCCTGTACCCATCATCTTCTCCCGAGGTCGGGATCGCCAGGCAAGTATGTCCTCTGGCAATCTTCGCCGATACCCAGCGTGCCGGTCCATGGGCTGCGATAGCCAAAGCGAACCAGGGCGTTTTGCGAGGGGAACCCCTTTCAGATTCAACAGGAGAATGCTGCTGCCTATCGCCGCGTCCCATTTTGTGTGGAATCAGACTGTCGCAAACCGAACATTCCGAAAAAACCCCTCCGCCAGGTCGGGTCGTTCGACGACTTTCGACGCCGGGATAGACCAGCCCGGTTCCGCCGAGGGTTCTAATGTGATCTCGACAATTTGCCTGATTATCGCCGAAAACGTCTTTGGCTTGCTTCTGCCTGAGTAGCGAGCCTCTCAGTCATGGTCAACTTTTCAGTTCAATGTCCTGGATGCCTGATCAAGATGATCCAGCATGATGGACAAGGCGGCATGTTCACGAAGAAGTTGGAGCCCGGCCGCTTCATCTGGCGTCGGCAGCCGATGGCAGGCCGATTGATTGGAACGCATCCATTGGACGGATGAGTTCCATCCAAACAAATGATTTCACCAGCTTATACCAGTGCCATTAGAAGCGCCCCAACGAGTGCGTATCAAGTAGTTGCTCTGTCGACGCCTGGACAGAGTATTAAGTGGAGGTTTAGGTATGAGCCCTCAGGTGCGGTGGAAAGTGTGCTGGGAAAACGAGTTGGAGCTCTCTGACCACACGGAGCTCGCAGATTTCTTTCGGAAGACCTATGGGCCAACTGGAGCTTACAACGCCCTTCCATTCGAAGGTGCTCGTAGTTGGTCAGGAGCTAGGCCCGAGCTTCGCGTAATAGGCTATGATGCGCACGGTGTGGCCGCTCACATGGGGTTGTTGCGTCGTTTCGTTCGGGTTGGCGAGGTCGATCTACTCGTATGCGAGCTTGGATTGTGGGGCGTGCGTCCAGATCTTGAGGGGTACGGCATTAATTCGATGCGCATTGTTTACCCAGTGCTGCAGCAACTTGGCGTTCGGTTTGCGTTCGGCGGTGTTCGGCAGGCGTTGCGCAACCTTGTTCTCAGGCTCTGCCGAAATGGTCTTGCGACGGTTTTGGAAGGGGTACGCGTGCGATCCACCCTTGCCGATGTTTATCTCAACCTCCCGCCGACGCGCTGTGAAAACGTAATTTTGGTAGTATTCCCAATAGGATGCTCAATGAGTGATTGGCCATCGGGGACCTTGATCGAGCGGAATGGCCCTGAGCTATGAAAGAGCATGGTCCCATAGCTGAAGTTATCCGAAGAGACGGTGGCGGCCCAGTGATCGGTGCGTCTATTTAACCCTCGATGACGGACCGACCCACACGATGACACATCCCGCACCTTTCGATCTGCGAACGCTTAGACGTCAAGCGTGAGATATTCGAGACAAGCAGGACCATCAGGAACATATGCCCCGAAGCCTCGGTACCGCAATCCGGGCACCTGGTGGAAGTATGAACATCATCGGCTAATGCCGTATTTTTGCGCGCTCGCGGGTTCACGATCCGCGCTCCTCGTTCGACCCGCTAACTGACGCCACTGCCGCAGAGCACGGCATCGGAGCCTGCGCACAAGCGCACTGCCGACCATACTGCGATGGCCGACAACCCAGATCTTCTTGTTGGACAAGTCGTACACTCAGAGCTCTTCCCGGCTGTTCAGGGCCTTCCAGTGCTTGACATCCTCGCGCACCATCTCGGCGACGAGCTCCTGAACCGGGGCCTTGTGTTGCCAGCCCAGCTTCTGGCGGGCCTTGGTCGGATCACCGGCAGAAGATCAACTTCCGTCGGGCGGAGGTATCGAGGATCGACTTCAACAAGGCAGGCACCGGACGCGGAGTCGTAGCCAGTCGACGCCGGACGCCTTCCATTCCAAAGTAATGTTCACGTCGGCAAAAGCCCGCTCGAGAAATTGGCCGACACTCGTCGTCTCGCCGGTCGCCAAGACGTGGCCATCCGGTTTGTCCTGCTGCAGCATGCGCGACATGCCCTCGACATACTCACGTGCGTGGCCCCAGTCGTAGCTCCTGGCGCTGTTTTTGGCCAGCTGTCGGGCGCGGCGGGCCTGCGCGATCGAAGTTGGCTTGTTCAGCCACAAGGCGAAGCTCTATCACCTGGGCGCTCGCAGCGTCTCCCGTGCGATACGCCATTTCTCTCTTGGCTACAGGGATGTGCGATTGTCTCCTGTTTTCAAAGCTCTTTGTCCTGCTGATGGTCGCGGTCGCGCTGGCGCGCGGTCGACCTAGACATGTCCTGCGATTGATGAATCGATTGTGAGGTGACGAGAGCGACCGAAGCTGATTCAACATCCACAGCGGAGAGGTGGATGATGGGACAGGCCCTGAGCGATGATCTTCGAATACGGGTTTTGAAAGCGTCTGCGGCGGGCATGTCGGCTCGACAGGCTGCGGCTCGTTTCGGAGTTGGGATTTCGACGGCGATCCGCTGGATTGCAAGAGCGAAAGAGGGTGAGCTGACTGCTCGGCCACAGGGCTGGAGACGACCTTCGGCAGTGGATGCACACGAGGAATTCGTTGTCGCGTTGATCAACGAGCGTAGGGATGTGACGCTCGATGAGATGGTTGAGCGCTTGTCCGTCGAGCGGCAGGTGAAGATCAGCCGCAGCGCACTTGGCGCTTGGCTTCGAAGCCGTGGGTGGACCTTTAAAAAAGACCGCACACGCACTGGAGCAGGACCGACCGGACGTCCTGAAGCGCCGGCGCGCCTGGTTCGATGGTCAATTGGACCTCGATCCGGAGAAACTGATCTTCATCGACGAAACCGGCCTCTCGACCAAGATGTCACGTCTGCGCGGACGTGCATTGCGAGGTGAGCGTTTGCCGTGCCGGCGTGCCGCACGGCCATTGGAAAACAACGACTTTCACCGGTGCGTTGCGCCTCAGCGGAATGACCGCCCCATTCGTCTACGATGGCGCGATGAACGGCAACGTCTTCCTTGCGTATGTCGAACAGGTGCTGGTGCCGCCCCTGGAGATCGGCGACGTCGTCATTATGGATAACCTGCCTGCACACAAGATAGCAGGTGTCCGCGATGCCATCGAACGTGCCGGCGCCAAGCTCATGTTCCTGCCGCCCTATAGTCCGGACTTCAATCCAATCGAGAACGCATTCTCGAAGCTGAAAGCCATGTTGCGAGGCCGAGCCGAGCGAAAGATCGATGCTCTATGGGATGCGGTCGGGGCCTTGATACCTCGCTTCACTGCGGCAGAATGCGCAAACTACCTTAAGGCCGTTGGATATGACCCAGATTGAGCAGGATTTGCTCTAGCGGTGCAAGTGATGCCATCACGACACCGTCTGTCGGCTTTGTCTGATCGGCGACATTAGGTTTGTTTGGCAGTTTCCTGTGGTGGTTCGGAGTAACTTTCTGAAACCCAACAAAAGGATCTTTCCTTTGGCTCGATCGGCCCACATGGCACGGGTTTTGAAGATTGCCATGCGAGGCGGCGCGAGCTGCCTGCCTTTTACTCAGCGATGGATGGAACGAAAGAAGGAAGGCGATATGTCAGATTTGCGTCAAATCGCATTTTACGGCAAAGGGGGGATCGGCAAGTCCACCACCTCCCAAAATACGCTCGCAGCGCTTGTCGACCTCGGGCAGAAGATCCTGATCGTCGGATGCGACCCGAAAGCCGACTCCACCCGGCTGATCCTGAACGCCAAAGCACAGGACACGGTTCTGCATCTGGCAGCGCAGGAAGGTTCGGTGGAAGACCTTGAGCTCGAGGACGTGCTCAAGGCCGGCTACAAAGGCATCAAGTGCGTGGAGTCCGGCGGTCCGGAACCGGGCGTCGGCTGCGCCGGGCGCGGCGTCATCACCTCGATCAATTTCCTTGAAGAGAACGGTGCATATGACGATGTCGACTACGTCTCCTATGACGTGCTCGGCGATGTGGTGTGCGGTGGCTTTGCGATGCCGATCCGTGAGAACAAGGCCCAGGAGATCTACATCGTGATGTCCGGCGAGATGATGGCGCTCTATGCCGCCAACAACATCGCCAAGGGCATCCTGAAATATGCCCATTCCGGCGGCGTGCGGCTCGGCGGCCTGATCTGTAACGAGCGCCAGACGGACCGCGAGCTCGACCTCTCCGAGGCGCTGGCTGCCAGGCTCAATTCCAAGCTCATCCACTTTGTGCCGCGTGACAACATCGTCCAGCACGCCGAGCTCAGGAAGATGACGGTGATCCAGTACGCGCCGGACTCCAAGCAGGCCGGGGAATATCGGGCGCTAGCCGAGAAGATCCATGCCAATTCGGGCCAAGGGACCATTCCGACCCCGATTACCATGGAAGAGCTCGAAGACATGCTGCTCGACTTCGGCATCATGAAGAGCGACGAGCAGATGCTGGCCGAACTACAGGCCAAGGAGTCAGCGGTGGTTGCGGCTCAATAACTGCCGCTGTCGACAGGACGCGCTGGCCCTTGCGCCAGCGCGTCCTTCCAAGAAAGCCGCTTCGGCGACGACGACCTAACCCGAACCTTGAAAGGGGGCAGGGGCCCATGAGCCTTGATTACGAGAATGACAGCGTTTTGCATGAACAGCTCATTGCGGAAGTATTAGCGCAATATCCAGACAAGGCGGCGAAGCGCCGCAAGAAGCACCTCAGCGTCGCAACGAGCGGCGACGAGCCTGGCGATGAGCCGAAGGCCCTTTCCGAATGCGACGTCAAATCGAACATCAAGTCCATTCCGGGCGTGATGACGATCCGCGGCTGCGCCTATGCCGGTTCCAAAGGCGTGGTATGGGGGCCGGTCAAGGACATGGTCCACATCTCGCACGGGCCGGTCGGTTGCGGTCATTATTCCTGGTCGCAACGCCGCAACTACTACGTCGGCCTGACGGGCATCGACACGTTCGTGACGCTGCAGTTCACCTCAGACTTCCAGGAAAAGGACATCGTGTTCGGCGGCGACAAGAAGCTTGAACAGGTCATCGACGAGATCGAGGAGCTTTTCCCCCTCAACAACGGCATCAGCGTGCAGTCGGAATGCCCGATCGGGCTGATTGGCGACGACATTGAGGCGGTGTCGCGCAAGAAGGCCAAGGAGCACGAAAAGACGATCGTGCCGGTACGCTGCGAGGGCTTCCGCGGCGTCTCGCAATCGCTCGGCCACCACATCGCCAACGACGCCATCCGTGACTGGGTTTTCGACAAGAACGAAGTCGAGTTTGAGACCGGCCCTTACGATGTCAACGTCGTCGGCGACTACAATATCGGTGGCGACGCGTGGGCTACGCGCATTCTATTGGAGGAGGTGGGGCTGCGCGTGGTCGGCAACTGGTCGGGTGATGCCACGCTCGCTGAGGTCGAGCGCGCGCCAAAGGCCAAGCTGAACCTCATCCACTGCTACCGCTCGATGAACTACATCTGTCGGCACATGGAGGAAAAATACGGCATCCCGTGGATGGAATACAATTTCTTTGGTCCGTCCCAGATCGAAACCTCCCTGCGCGAAATAGCCAAGCACTTCGGTCCGGAAATCGTCGACAAGACCGAGGCTGTCATCACCAAGTACCGGCCCCTGGTCGATGCTGTCGTCGACAAGTACCGGCCGCGCCTCGAAGGCAAGACGGTGATGCTCTATGTCGGCGGCCTGCGTCCTCGCCACGTCATCACGGCCTATGAGGACCTCGGCATGCGGATCGTCGGCACCGGCTACGAGTTCGCCCACAACGACGACTATCAGCGCACCGGCCATTATGTGAACAAGGGTACGCTGATCTATGACGACGTGACCGGTTACGAGCTGGAAAAGTTCATCGAAGGCATCCGCCCCGACCTTGTTGGGTCCGGCATTAAAGAGAAGTATCCGGTGCAGAAGATGGGCATCCCCTTCCGCCAGATGCACTCCTGGGATTATTCCGGCCCGTATCACGGCTATGACGGCTTCGCCATATTCGCCCGCGACATGGATCTGGCCATCAATAATCCGGTGTGGGATCTCTACGACGTCCCCTGGAAAAAAGAGGCCGCGCCAGCTGAGGCGGTTGCGGCCGAATGAGAGCCTGGCCTGTCTTGGGAAGGGGCAGGCCAGGCTCTTCCTATCGGACTTGATCCGCACTCGTGACAGATGACATCCCATTGCCGCCACCGGTGCGGCGCGATGAAAAGAAAGGTGCTTACTATGCCGCAGTCGGCGGAAAAAGTTCTCGACCATGCTCCCCTGTTCCGCGAGCCGGAATACAGGCAGATGCTCGCCGAGAAGAAAGCCAATTTCGAATGCCCCCACCCGGATCAGGTCGTTGCCGATCAAAACGACTTCACGAAGACCTGGGAGTATCGCGAAAAGAACCTGGGCCGCGAAGCCCTGGTCGTGAACCCGGCCAAAGCCTGCCAGCCGCTCGGTGCCGTCTTCGCAGCCGCAGGCTTTGAGCAAACGATGTCCTTCGTCCATGGCAGCCAGGGCTGCGTCGCTTATTACCGTTCGCATCTGTCGCGTCACTTCAAGGAGCCTTCATCGGCGGTCTCGTCCTCGATGACGGAGGACGCGGCAGTGTTCGGCGGGTTGAAGAACATGGTCGACGGGCTCGCCAATACATACAAGCTCTACGATCCGAAGATGATCGCCGTCTCGACCACCTGCATGGCCGAAGTCATTGGAGACGACCTCCACGGCTTCATCGAAAACGCAAAGAACGAAGGGTCGGTCCCGCACGACTTCGATGTTCCTTTCGCCCACACGCCTGCCTTCGTCGGCAGCCACGTCGATGGCTATGACGGCATGATCAAGGGCATTCTGGAGAACTTCTGGAAAGGCAACGAGCGGAAGGAGGTTGCTCAAGCCATCAACATCATTCCCGGCTTCGACGGCTTCTGCGTCGGCAACAACCGCGAACTGAAGCGCCTGCTCGACATGATGGGCGTATCCTACATCTTCATCCAGGATGCCTCCGACCAGTTCGACACGCCGTCTGACGGTACGTACCGCATGTATGACGGCGGCACGAAGATCGAGGACTTGAAAACGGCGTTGAATGCCGAAGCGACCCTGTCGCTGCAGCACTATAACACGCGCAAAACGCTGGAATATTGCAAGGAGGTCGGTCAGGTTACGGCTTCGTTCCATTATCCGCTGGGTGTTCAGGCGACCGACGAATTCCTGATGAAGGTCTCGGAGATTACCGGCAAGGAAATTCCTCCGACAATCGGCCTGGAACGCGGCCGTCTCGTCGACGCTATGGCAGATAGCCAAGCCTGGCTGCACGGGAAGAAATACGCGATCTACGGCGATCCTGACTTCGTCTACGCCGTTGCCCGGTTCGTCTTGGAAACCGGCGGTGAGCCGACCCACTGCCTTGCTACCAACGGCACGTCGGCCTGGGAAGCCGAGATGAAGGCGTTGCTCGCATCCTCGCCCTTCGGCAAGGATGCCCAGGTCTGGGCGGGCAAGGACCTGTGGGCGTTGCGCTCGCTGCTCTTTACCGAGCCGGTTGATCTTATGATCGGCAATTCCTATGGCAAGTATCTCGAGCGCGACACCGGCACCCCATTGATCCGGCTGACCTTTCCGATATTCGACCGGCACCATCACCACCGTTTCCCGCTCATGGGCTACCAGGGCGGCCTGCGCGTCCTGACGACGATCCTCGACAAGATCTTCGACAAGCTCGATCGCGAGACGAGCGAGCCGGGTGTGACGGACTATTCTTACGACCTGACCCGCTAGGAGCGGCGGCGGTCGGCCTTGTGAGGCCGGCCGCCTTCATCTGAACTTGGAGACCGCAATGCCCTTGCTCAATGCTAAAGTCCAGGATGTCTTTGACGAGCCTGCCTGCGAGAAGAACCGCAGCAAGGATTCCAAGGCGCGCAAAAACGGCTGTTCGAAGCCGCTGATCCCCGGGGCGGCAGCCGGCGGATGCGCTTTCGATGGCGCCAAGATCGTGCTGCAGCCGATCACCGACGTCGCGCACCTGATCCATGGGCCTCTCGGCTGTGAGGGCAATTCCTGGGACAACCGCGGATCGGCTTCTTCAGGTCCCACGCTCTGGCGCACGAGCTTCACGGCGCTGACCGAAGCAGGCGCCATTGAAAAGAAGCCTTTCGATGAGGAGGACTAAGAAATGGGTACATTGACAGGAAGTACGAATGGCCCTGCTGTCAACGAAGATGGGGATCTCGCCACCCCTTTTCTCAGATGCCTGATAAGGCTCATCCGCGCTCAGGATGCCCATGGGGCGTGGGAAGGCAAATCGGACACTGACCTGCTGGCCGACTTCATCCTCACCAAGGAGCAGCGCCGTAAGATCCCGATCATAGGCGATCCGGATCCTGATGTGCTGTGGAGGCTACAGAACTTTTACAGTTGCGTGGGGCTTGTGATCGAAGAGTGCACAGGCCTGTTGGCATCGCCGATCATGACGATCGGCCATGAGGGCTTCGGCCGCTTGCTTTTGACGACTGGACGGTTGGTCGTTCTGTCGAAGACCCTGCGCGATGTCCACCGGTTCGGCTTTGAGACGCTAGGCAAGCTCGCCGAGACCGGCACGAAAATGGTCGATGACGCTATTGAAGTTATCGAAACCTATCCCGACGTGGCGCGGGCATCATGAAATCAATTTTCGAGGAAAGAGATCATGTCAGACATTGTGGAGCAGCTGAAGAAGGTCCGCAAGCTGCAGTCCCGCGCCGCCGCTGCGAAGATGGAGTTGCACGATCTTGCCGAGGACCTTCCGATTAATTGGGCTAGAATCAAGACCATTGCAGGAGAGACGTTCGACGCCTTCGCCGAGTTGAACGCTGCGAAGGAAGAGCTCGCTGCATTGGAGAATTCACGATGACTGGCCCTTTCGTCACGCGCGACGGCTCCAGCTGGGTGCCGGAGTACCTGACCTGCATCGATGCTACAACCTGCATCGGCTGTGGCCGATGCTTCAAAGCCTGCTCTCGCGAAGTCATGCACCTCTATGGCGTCGGTGAAGCGGGTGAAATCCTCGGCATCTGCGACGACGAGGAGGAAGACTTCGATGGCGAGCTCAATCGTATGATCATGGTTGTCGATGAGGCCGGCCGCTGCATTGGTTGCGGCGCCTGCGCGCGCGTCTGCCCGAAGAACTGTCAGACCCATGTCGCGGCAGACAAGGTTACTGCGTGATCTCGCGAACAAGTCAACGCTGTTACCTTCAGATCGTTTGTTGTCTCCTGCTGCTCGTCGTCTGCGCAAACGAACGAACGTAGTTACTTCGTGTGGCATTCCATCCACAAAGTTGGCGCTGCGATGGTGGCTAGTTCGTCGCTTCTTTCAATAGGACTTTTTTAAAAGCGCGAAGTGGCGATCGCTGTCTCGTCGCCCTCGGCGATGAACTTATCCGGTTGCCAAGGCAGATGCCCCGCGATTGGATCGCCACAGATCGTGCCGTTCGTGTCCCATGCCTGATCCGCGGATGCGGCGGTTCTAATCAATGGCGGCCGGTGCAAAGAAGGCACTGCAATTGCACGCAATGTCTCGCGCAAGCTGACCGTCAAGGTAAGCACCAGTGCGCAGCTGACGGAGGCACTTGCGGCGAGGACCGCAACGCCACTTTCCACCCCGCAGGCTCAATACGATCCGACACAGGACGATCCTGAGCGCGGTTGAATTACATGCTAATTCCCTTGTCCCCAGCGCAACCGTCGACATTTCTCGCAAATGTCGGGCATCCGCCACTTTTGTCAGGTTTGTCGTGATTGGAACGTTTTGTTCGCCGGTCTCTCCGTCAAATACACATCAACCTGCCCTCAACCCGCCCATTGATAAAAGAAAATCATCTTCTTGGCGCGTCGGAGCAGTTGGCATGGTGTTTGCTGATCCCTGGTTACAAGCGGCAGAAAGCAGTCTGCATTATGCCGGTTCATGAAACGAACGGAACGGAGGCCACCTGACCGTTCGTCATCGGATCCGCGTTCTACCAAGCGGCCATGCATCCGCCGGCGGAAGGGTCAATCCCGATGTCACAGCTTGCAACCAACTCAAAGAGAAGGAAAATGCAATGACCAAGATTTCCGAAAGATCCTTTGAAACGATCGAAAACCCGGGGTCATCGTCGCTCAAGGTGCCAGATCAGTTCGGCGCATCTGTTGAAAAGGGGAACAAGAAGGTGACAGAGGCTTTTTTGAAATTTGCGTCCGGCGCTGAAGCGACACAGAAAATGCTGCCTCCGATCCTCGAAACGACAAGTCTATTCGGCAACGAATTGTGGTGGAAGACGATCGCTGCACTGCAGGCCGACGCCGAGGCCAGCTTCTCACATTTGCAAGCTTTGCTGGGCGCGAATTCGCCGTCGCAGATCCTCGAACAGCAGTCGACCTTTTTCCGCAAGCGCGTTGAGACAAGTTTGCAGCACGCCAAGGAAGTCCGGGTGCTCTCAAGCAGGGCGGTGGAGGAAATCTCAAAGCCGGTCAAGGATGCTTTTGACAAGGTGCTGACGGACCTCAAGGCGACGTAAAACTGAGGAGACCCTAGAAATACCGCGCGGTGATCTGCCCGGTGAAGAAACACCTGAAGTTCGCACTCGCTTCGATGACCGCCCGGTAACCCCGATCTTTCCCATTCATCTTCTGTGCACGGCTGATGCGCGGGACCATGTCTATGGCGCTTATATTCGCGCCCGAATGCAGAGCCCGCTTGAGCAACTCATTGTTGGCTGCGGGATAGAAGAAAGCGATTAGCGTCTTTTCAGGCGACAGCAGGGCGACCTCATTGATCGAGGCGCACCTTGACGATCACGTCGGCGGCCGCGGCGAGGGCCTGTGGAATTGGAAAACGACCACGACTTCCGCGTTTCGGCAGGCTTCGCTCGAGATTCCCGCCGTTAGGCCGGCACCAGTTCCACTGGCGATCAACAAACTATCGCCGGGGGCCAGCGCATGGAGCGAGCCGAAACCGTGGGATGGCTCGACCGGCGACAGCACGCGGACACCAATTTGTTTCACCCGTTTTGCGTATCAGTCATTCTTGCTCATTTCCTTGTGGCACGTCTCTTCGAACAGCCGGGACCGCGGCTCGACCCATGTCAGAACGAGATGTTAGGCGGGTTCGAAAGTGCTGACTTTCACAGCGGACAAAGATCCGGCTGATTCTGGCCTGAGACGTCATCATTGATTTGGGACAAGGAAGCCGGCGCGGCCGGAGATCATAAAGCATCCTGTTTTGAAAAGGGATGCGAAAATGTCTGATGATCTGATCGCCAAATACGGCGATGCGCGGGTTCCGCGTTATACGAGTTACCCGACGGCGGCGGCTTTTTCTGCAGCCGTGGGGCCGGATGAATATGCCGGCAATCTCGCCCATATCGCCGCGGCTGGCCCGGTTTCGGTTTATCTCCACGTCCCGTTCTGCCGTTCGATATGCTGGTACTGCGGCTGCCACACGACCATCACCCGGCAAGACGCTCCGGTCGCCGACTATCTCGACGTGATGAAGGAAGAGATCGAGCTCGTCTCTTTTGCGGCCGGAAACGACGTGCCCGTCAAGTACGTGCATTTCGGCGGCGGCACGCCGTCGGTCATGAAGCCGCAGGAATTTTCGGCTCTAATGGCAAAGCTCAGGAGTGCCTTCACGTTTGAAGCGAAAGCCGGCGTCGCAGTCGAGATCGACCCTCGCACATTGGTCGCCCCCATGATCGATGCGCTCGCCGAAAACGGCGTCGACCGCGCAAGCCTCGGCGTCCAGAGCTTCGATCCGATCGTGCAGGCCGGTATCAAGCGGCTGCAATCCTTTGAGCAGACGGAAAGGGCGGTCGCCGGGTTGCGCTCAGCAGGCGTCAGCAGCATCAACTTCGACCTAATTTATGGCCTTCCGAAACAGACTGTCCAATCTTGCATCGAGACGGTCCGGCTGGCTGCAGAACTGCGTCCCGAACGTTTCGCCGTTTTCGGTTACGCTCACATACCCGCTTTTAAGAAACATCAGCGCCTGATCGACGAAGCATCGCTGCCGGACGCAAAACAGCGGAACGAGCAGGCGGAAGTGATCGCCGAGGAGCTCCAGAAGGCCGGATATCTGCGCATTGGGCTCGATCATTTTGCACTGCCGAACGATCAGTTGGCGCTCGCCGCGCGCAACAGAACGCTGAGGAGAAACTTCCAGGGCTATACCACGGATGATTGCGATAGCCTGATCGGCCTCGGCGCATCTGCGATCGGGCGGCTGCCGGCCGGCTATATGCAGAACCACGTGCCTCTCGGCCTCTATGCCGAGCGAATTGCCTTCGGGGTGCTGCCGACCGCCAAGGGATATCTTCTCAGCGAGGAGGACAAGCTTCGGGCGAGGGTCATCGAGAGGCTGATGTGCGATTTCGAAGCCGATCTCGGCCAGTTGAGCAGCGGATCGGGTTTCGACACCGGCTTCCTTGTCGAGCGCAACGACCGTCTCGGCGAGCTCATGGCCGACGGCGTCGTGACGATCAGCGGTGAGCGGATTGTCGTATGCGAGGAGGCGCGCTTCATGGTCCGTGCAGTCGCGGCGGCATTCGACGCCTATTTTAGCTCGCACGGGCACACGCACAGCAAGGCAGCCTAGTACTTGTCGCCGGAAGTGTGCATCGGTTCCGGCGACACGAAACGCATCAAAGGCCGCGCGAGAAGACATCGAGTTCCCGTTTCTCGATCGAGGACCCTGCAGTTATCTTCCCAGGAGTCCCGTCGACAACGGCACGTCGAGGAGGATCGACGTCGCAAGTTCGTGTGAAGCAGGGCGGGCGCACTCACAAATACGGTCATCGGGCCGCCCTGTCACAAGTAGATGGGCGCCCGTATCACCGCCTGGACGTCGAGGTCGTTATCGTCGAGCTTTTCGGCTCATTCAAATACAGCTCGATCTCGGCAGGCCCCGGCCCAGGGTATCGTTGGCGACTGACGTCGAACCTTTAAGGTGGCGTGGGCAAGCGCCGGTCCGCAGAGTTGTGCCCATCGCGATTATGGCCGCCGCGCAGGCGCCTGAAGGAGCCTTTTCGCGAGGTGAGCTACCGAGCGCCACATGATCGACGGCTCTCGCCCTCTCACGAACGCGGTTGTTCGAGCACGTCGAAGGACGAGGCAGGGGTCTCCTAGTTGTAGGACTTGCCTGCCGCGGGGATTTCGATCAAACGTTCGACGGCGCCTTCCGTGCAATTCTTGGGTAACCAGAACGAGACCCCGGGTTTTGGCTGGCATCTCCTTCGCGACTGCCGCGCAAAAAAACGACCTCGTTATATTCGTCGTCAGCGAGATTGCCGCCGGGCTAGTGATCTTGCCCACGCGTTCCTTCACAGGTCTGCCGTGCAGATCATAGCTCTTTTCACAGGCCACATTCACTTTCTCGACGGTCCCACCAGGTTTCGGCATCGGCTTTGCCGACAACCGTGTCCGACCACTGCCTTGGACGTCTTGCCTGACAGCGCCTGGCTCTGCTCGATGCTCACTGAGCATCAGCTGCTCCTGGCGAGGCAAACAGCTGCCACGAAAGCCATCGTCATGGGCTGCGCGGTCATCCGCACCTGCTGTGTCTCACTGGGTGATGTTTGTGAGGTCGGCATCGAGCCGCTTGCGCACCATGTTCGGCACCTTTGCAGTCTTGATCGCTTCGAGATTGGGCGGACTGTCACCCACCTGGATCAGGGCAACCATGCCCATGCCGGAATGTGGGGTGCATTTCAGGACATAGACGCCTGGAACATCGAATTTCGCGCGATATAGCTCATTCGGCTTTGACTTGAAGTCGGCAACGCCATCCGGAATGAGGCCTTTGAAGGTTTCGACGTTGTGGCCCTTGTCGGTGGGGATGAAGGTGACGGTGTCGCCGGGGGCGATCTTCAGGAAGCCAGGCTCGAACACCATCGCGCCTTCCGTGCCTTTGTTGAGCATCCGAACCTGGTGGTCGGCCGCCATCAACGGCGCTGCCGAAACAATCAAGGCTGCCGCTGCAGCGATCAGACCGAATTTTAACCGCATTTGCAAGCTCCTTTTCTGCGAGACCCAATCAGCCTCATGAATGTGTCTTAGCAGATGCCGGAATTGGGCTCTTTGACGCCCGTCAAATTCGGGGAAAAAAGGCAGAAGGTCCCAATTTTTGCCTGCTTGCCCAGCGCCCTTGCGAGGGACATGGCAGCCTGCAAGCGATGTAGGAATCACCGAAGGACAAGCACGCTCGGCGAACGTCGGCGCTGCTGAACAGCTTAGGATTGCCGTGACTGAGCTCATATCGCGTCGAGAAGTTCGCGGAGGGCATGAATGTCGATCCCGCGGCTTGTCGCGTGTGTTGAGGTTTACCCTCTGACAGAAATCCTCGGAAAAATCATCAGTGTCGCCCGATAACCGTACCAGCGGGCAAGATTGACGTTCCGCAGGTCGTGCCTGCCCTCGGGAATAACGATGTTGCGCGACGCAAGTTTCGTAACGGTGTGGGCCAGGGTCTCAATGGTCAGGCCGAGATGATCCGCAATGTCTTGACGATTCATGGAAACGCGCAACGGACCTTGGCGGACGCGGGTTGCGCCGGAATGCAAGCTTCACGATGAAGCTGCAGGGGCGCTCCTCGGCGTTCTTCTTCGGCAACAGCACCATCTGTTCATGCGAAGCGGCCGCCTCCTGCCAGAGCAACGAGAGCTAGGTCGAGCGAGCGCATTAGACCGAGCGACTTCCCCGTGGAAACTCATGTGCGATATCCGGCGGATCTTGCATTTCGTGACGGCCTCAGCCGTAAATAGGAAATCGATTTGCAGCGACGCGCCGTTGAGATCGCCGGCGAATTGAAGAGCGATTATCACCCGACGATCTTTCGCCGATGATACGAAGCAGGCGCACGACACCTTCTTCCACCTGGACAAGATGGTTGCTTATCACCCTCCCACCAAATCGCCTTACCGGCTGCGACGGCCTCGGCCGCCGAGCCTACGAACAGCGAAGAGAGGGATTGGCCGGCATGTATGGCTTCGCGCCCCTTCGCGCCATTGTCGAACGCGTGGTTGTTCTGCACAGCATCTTCATCGCCCCTTGTGGCAGTGGGTGCGGTAGAAAGCAGCTGCGTCACACGGGAGTAAGCGGGCGGTGCCAAAGGGGGAAGTTTGCAACAGAGTGTAACAACGTCGGTTCGTCCACCGCTTCCAGTCCGCTTGTTGATGTAGATCAAGGAGCCGTTCCCGTCTTCGTGACAGTCCTGCCTCGAAATCCGAGAAAGCCGGCCGCGAGGCGGTCGTCTGCGCACTGGAGACGACATCATGAATTACACGACAGAAACGATGGTGATCGCGGTCGCAGCGTTTCTGGCGCTGCTCGCGGCCGCATTCGCGCACGATCATCTGTTTGCAGTCCATATGGGTATACTTTGCCTCTGCCTGGTTGCGGGAACGCTGCTGCTTGTCAGAAACGCAGAGTTTTCGCCGACGGGCCAACAGCGCAAAACAGAGCTTACGGGCTATTGCGACGAGGTAATCCGCTACGGCCTGATCGCTACGGTGTTCTGGGGCGTCGTCGGCTTCCTCGTCGGCGTGATCATCGCGCTGCAGCTCGCCTTTCCCGACCTCAACATCGCGCCCTATTGGAATTTCGGAAGATTGCGGCCGGTTCACACATCGGCGGTGATCTTCGCCTTCGGCGGCAACGCGCTGATCATGACATCCTTCTATGTGGTGCAACGCACCTGTCGCGCGCGTCTCTTCGGAGGAACACTCGCCTGGTTCGTCTTCTGGGGCTACCAGCTGTTCATCGTGATGGCTGCGACCGGCTACGTGATCGGCATCAATCAGTCGCGCGAATATGCCGAGCCCGAATGGTACGTCGACCTGTGGCTTACCATCGTCTGGGTCGCCTATCTGGCCGTCTATCTCGGAACGATCCTGAAGCGCAAAGAGCCGCATATCTACGTGGCAAACTGGTTCTATCTCAGCTTCATAGTCACCATTGCGATGCTGCATGTGGTCAACAACCTCGCTGTTCCGGCGTCGTTCCTCGGCTCCAAGAGCTATTCTCTCTTCTCCGGCGTCCAGGATGCACTCACCCAATGGTGGTACGGCCACAACGCCGTCGGCTTCTTCCTCACCGCCGGCTTCCTGGGGATGATGTACTATTTTGTGCCGAAGCAGGCCAACCGGCCCGTCTATTCCTACCGGCTGTCGATCATCCACTTCTGGGCGCTGATCTTCATGTATATCTGGGCCGGTCCGCACCACCTGCATTACACGGCGCTGCCCGACTGGGCGCAGACGCTCGGCATGGTGTTCTCGGTCATGCTCTGGATGCCCTCCTGGGGCGGCATGATCAACGGCCTGATGACCCTTTCGGGCGCTTGGGACAAGATCCGCACGGATCCGATCATCCGCATGATGATCGTCGCCATCGCCTTTTACGGCATGTCGACCTTCGAAGGCCCGATGATGTCGGTCAAAACAGTCAATTCGCTCAGCCACTATACCGAATGGACGATCGGCCACGTGCATTCCGGCGCGCTCGGCTGGGTGGGTATGATCACCTTCGGGGCCATCTATTACCTGACGCCGAAGCTGTGGGGGCGCGAGCGTCTCTATAGCCTGCGGATGGTTAACTGGCACTTCTGGCTCGCGACCCTCGGCATCGTGATCTACGCCGCGGTCCTCTGGGTTGCTGGCATCCAGCAGGGGCTGATGTGGCGCGAATACAATTCCCAGGGCTTCCTCGTCTATTCCTTCGCGGAGACGGTCGCGGCGATGATTCCCTACTACGTGCTGCGCGCGGTCGGCGGAGCGCTTTACCTGGCGGGCGGTCTCGTCATGGCCTGGAACGTGTTCATGACGATCCGCGGCCACCTGCGCGACGAAGCTGCAATCCCGACCACTTTCGTGCCCCAGGCACAGCCTGCCGAATGAGGTGAGACATGGCATCGATACTTGATAAACATAAGACCCTCGAGAAGAACGCGACGCTTCTTCTGGTCGGCTCGCTGCTGGTCGTCAGCATTGGCGGCATCGTTGAAATCGCACCGCTGTTCTACCTGCAGAACACGATCGAAAAAGTGGAAGGCATGCGGCCCTACACGCCGCTAGAGCTCGCCGGACGGAACATCTACATCCGTGAAGGCTGCTATCTCTGCCACAGCCAGATGATCCGGCCGTTCCGTGATGAGGTCGAACGTTACGGCCATTATTCGCTCGCCGCGGAATCGATGTACGACCACCCGTTCCAATGGGGATCCAAGCGGACAGGGCCCGATCTGGCCCGCGTCGGGGGGCGTTACTCGAACGAATGGCACGTCCAGCATCTCGCAAATCCGCGGGCCGTGGTGCCGGAATCAATCATGCCGAGCTACGCCTTCCTCGAAGAGAAGGAGGTGACGGTCAGGAGTATCGGAGAGGACCTCAAGGCCAATGAGGACGTGGGCGTGCCTTACAGCGACGACATGCTGGCGAATGCCGAGGCCGACATGAGAGCCCAGGCCGATCCGAACGCGGACACGGCGGCTCTACTCAAGCGCTACCCAAATGCGAATGTCGGCGATCTCGACGGCGATCCAACCCGGCTGACCGAGATGGACGCGCTGGTGTCCTACCTGCAGATGCTCGGAACGCTGGTTAATTTCTCGACCTATGACGACGCGACCGGCTACCGGTGAGGTGATCCATGGAAACTTACACTGCAATGAGACACTTCTCCGACAGCTGGGGCCTCCTGGCAATGGCCGCATTCTTCGTCGGCGCGGTCATGCTCACCCTTCGCCCAGGTAGCAAGCAGACGGCCAAAGATGCCGCCGATGTTCCCTTGAAGGACGATTGAGATGTCGCAAAAGCATATCGATGAACTGAGCGGCGTCGAAACGACGGGTCATGAATGGGACGGCATCCAAGAGCTCAACAATCCCATGCCGCGCTGGTGGATCTGGACCTTCTACGTGACGATCCTCTGGGCGATCGGCTACGCCATCGCTTACCCGGCCATCCCGATGATCACTTCCGCCACTAACGGCTATCTCGGTTATTCAACGCGCGCCGAGCTGCAGCAGGACCTCAATCTCGCTAAGTCATCGCAGACGGAGTTCCATGACCTGATCGCTGCCAAGACAGTGGAGGAGATCGACGCGGATCCTGCTCTTCGTAAATTCGCGATCGCTGGCGGCGCATCCGCTTTCAAGGTGAACTGCGCGCCCTGCCATGGATCGGGAGCGAGCGGCGGTCCGGGGTTTCCGAATCTCAACGACGACGACTGGCTGTGGGGCGGGGATCTGAATGCCATCCAGGCCACGATCTCTCATGGCATCCGCTTCGACGGCGATACGGATAGCCATTCCTCCGAAATGCCGCCCTTTGCCGGTGTTCTGGAGCCCATCCAGATGAAGCAGGTCGCCGCCTTTGTCTGGGGGCTGACCAATACGCCCTCGGATGTCGGTCTGGCGGCGGCCGGAAAACAGGTTTTCTTCGACAATTGCGCCCCATGTCACGGCGAGGACGCCAAAGGAAAGGTGGAAATGGGTGCGCCGGATCTCGCCGACGCAATCTGGCTGAAGTCGCGGGGTGAAGACGCCATCCTTCGTCAGGTTGCCTCTCCCAAACATGGCGTAATGCCTGCCTGGGCAGCGCGCCTGGGGGACACAACGGTAAACGAGCTTACTATTTTCGTTCATGCGCTCGGCGGCGGCACGTAAGGAGAAGAGACATGACAGCCCACGACCGCAATCCGATCCTCCCTCTCTACGGCGCGCCGCGTGCTGTTATCCGATCGCGTGTCTCAGCCCGCGCCCAACAGATGCCTGCGTCTTCGGAGCAGGACGACCCTGCAAAAATCGGCAATTCGATGGTGAGTTTGATCTGCCTCAAAGACCACAAGCAGACGAGCCGATAGTTTCAGCTCCTGTGGAGGACGTCCCAGCGGTTTCTCCGCCGCTGTCCTCCGGCCACGCCCTTACTCTGGGGCGTGGCCTTTTCGCTTCTGCACGGTCGTTCTTGATCTGCATCAAGGAACGGATCCGCCACGGCTGGGAAAAGAGTGGTGAAAATCGGACAGGTCCTATGAATCTCTATACCCGCCCTAATCTAAATGACATTGACCACGTTCGCGTCGAACCCGTCAACGCCCGGCGCAACCGCCAGCCTCTCTATGCGCCGCGCAAGAAGATCTTTCCGAAACGAGCCGAAGGGCCCTTTCGCCGGTTCAAATGGGTCTTGATGCTGCTCACGCTTGGCACCTATTACCTCGCGCCGTGGATTCGCTGGGACCGCGGTCCCTATGCGCCCAATCAGGCAATCCTCGTCGACCTCGCCTCGCGGCGCTTCTTCTTTTTCTTCATCGAGATCTGGCCGCAGGAATTCTACTATGTGGCGGGCCTGCTCGTCATGGCGGGCTTCGGCCTCTTTCTCCTCACCGCCGCTGTCGGCCGCGCCTGGTGTGGCTATGCCTGTCCGCAGACCGTCTGGGTCGATCTCTTTCTCGTCGTCGAACGCGCTGTCGAAGGCGACCGAAACGCTCGGATGAAGCTCGATGCCGACCCCTTCACTTTCGACAAGCTCAGGAAGCGGGTGATCAAGCACGCGATCTGGCTGCTGATCGCCATCGCCACGGGCGGAGCATGGATCTTCTATTTTGCCGACGCGCCGAGCCTGGCGGCTTCACTGTTTGACGGCAGCGCTCCTGCCGCTGCGTATGCCACGATCGCCACCCTGACCGCGACGACCTATGTGCTTGGCGGCCTCATGCGCGAACAGACATGCACCTATATGTGTCCGTGGCCGCGCATTCAGGGCGCGATGCTGGATGAGAATTCGCTTGTTGTCACCTACAACGACTGGCGGGGCGAGCAGCGGTCGCGCCATGGCAAGAAGGCTCAGGGTCTGCCGGTGGGCGATTGCGTGGACTGCAATGCCTGCGTCGCCGTCTGCCCGATGGGGATCGACATCCGCGACGGCCAGCAGATGGAATGCATCACATGCGCCCTCTGCATCGACGCCTGTGGCGGCGTCATGGACAAGCTCGGGAAGCCGCACGGCCTGATCGCCTATGCGACGCTCAAGGAATATTCGAGCAACATGTCGCTTGCTACTGACGGAGGACGGACAGCCATCCAGCCCTCCAATGTCCGAAACGACGACGGAAGCTTCATGCCAGCTGTCCGGAATTTCGACTGGCGCATCATCTTCCGCCGAAGAATTGTCTTCTACGGTGTCGTCTGGGCATCGATCGGCGTCGCCATGGTCGTCCATCTCGCCTTACGCGATCGGCTCAGGCTCAACGTTATCCACGACCGGAACCCTCAATATGTTCTGGAAAGCGACGGCTCCATCCGAAACGGCTACACGCTGCATGTCCTCAACATGGTGCCGAAGCCGCGGGACGTGACCATCACCCTCGTCGGGCTGGAGGGGGGCACAATGCGCATTCCCGAGTTCGGCGGGCAGGATGCCCGCAGCTTCACCGCTCACGTCGAACCCGACGCGGCCACGACGCTCAAGGTCTTCGTCACGCGCGCCCCAGACGGGGCAGAGATCAACGAATTCCTCTTCGTCATCGAAGATATAGGTCAAGACGCAGGTCAAGCCGACCGGGCGAGCTATCGCGCGGCGTTCAACGCGCCGGGAGACGTGAAATGAAGACTTCTACTCAGGGCTTTACCGGCTTGCACGTGCTGCTTGCCACCTCGGCATTCTTCGCCGTAGTGATCGCCGTAAACGCCACCATGGCCTTCTATGCTGCGTCCAGCTGGAGTGGCATCGTCGTGGAAAACACCTATGTGGCCAGCCAGGAATTCAACACCAGGGCGGCAGCGATGAAGGCAATGGCCGCCTCCGGCGTCGAGGGCGCGCTCGTCGTTAAGGGCAGCCAAATCCGTTACGACATCCACGACCAGGCCGGCACGCCTGCGATCATCGATGATGTCACGCTGAACTTCAAACGGCCCGTCGGCGATCATGAGGATTTCCGCGTGACGCTCCGGAAGACGGGCGAAGGGCGGTTCGAAGCCGATCACCAGGTTGTCGCCGGCGACTGGATCGTCGAGGCCATATCGAGAATGAACGGGGCGGTCGTCATGCATGAGGCCAAACGCTTCGACACCGCGGAGTTCCGCCAATGACCTGCTGCTCGATGGATGCGGAAAGCGTTCTCGGCCTCAGCGCGACATCCGCCAGCGCCGAGGAGGTATGCCTTGCAAGCCACCCGCTCGGGGCTGGGTTACGCCAGGTCGACCTCAGCGTGCCCGACGTCCACTGTGGCGACTGCATATTGACCCTCGAAAAAGCGCTGTCGGCGCTTGCGTTCGTCAGGAAAGCCCGGGTCAATCTCACCGCCAGGCGTGTCACCTGCGTCTATCAGGAAGAGATCGAGGCGAAGGCGACCGATCCCTCCGAAATCCTCGCCGCGATCACCTTGGCCGGATACCGCGCCCATCTCATCACGTCGACAGCACCCGAAACCGACAGGATCCGGAACCAGCTACTGCTGGCGATTGGAGTTTCCGGCTTTGCGGCCGCCAACATCATGATGCTCTCGGTGTCGGTATGGTCGGGCGCCGATGCGGCCACGCGCGACATGTTTCACTGGATCTCGGCGATGATCGCGGCGCCGGCGCTGGTTTATGGTGGACGCTTCTTCTTCAAATCGGCCTGGAGCGGGCTCAAGCGTAGGCGCACCAACATGGATGTTCCGATCTCGCTTGCAGTGACGCTGTCCTATGCGGTCTCCCTATGGGAAACCATGCACCATGGCGAACATGCCTGGTTCGACGCGTCGGTGTCTCTGCTGTTCTTCCTGCTGATCGGCAGAACCCTCGATCATGTGATGCGGGAAAAAGCCCGCGCCGCGATCAACGGGCTTGCCAGACTGGCGCCGCGCGGGGCGCAGCTGATGATGCCGGACGGGTCGCGGCACTACATCCCGGTCGAAGAGATCGCCGTCGGGGATAACATCGCGATTGCCGCCGGCCAACGCATTCCCGTCGATGGCATGATCGTCAGCGGCGAGAGCGATGTTGACCTCTCCATCGTCACCGGTGAAAGCAGCACGGTCGCCGTCGCCGCAGGCAGCGCGCTGAATTCGGGTGCGATGAACCTGACCGGTTCGCTCGTCCTGCGGGCGACCAAAGTGGCAAGGGATTCGCTTCTTTCCGAGATCATCGGCCTGATGGAAGCGGCCGAGGGCGGCAGGGCTCGTTATCGCCGGGTCGCCGATCGCGCCGCAGCACTTTATTCTCCCGCCGTGCACCTGTTGGCGCTGGCCTCCTTTCTCGCCTGGGGCTTGCTTGGGGGCGATTGGAAACAGGCCATGCTGGTCGCGGTCGCGGTGCTGATCATCACATGCCCCTGCGCATTGGGCCTTGCTGTACCGGTGGTCCAGGTGGTCGCCGCCGGCGAACTTTTCCGCAGGGGCATCGTGGTGAAGGACGGTTCGGCGCTCGAAAGACTGGCCGACGCGGACATCGTGGCCTTCGACAAGACCGGCACCCTGACGATGGGCCGGCCCCGCCTCGTCCGAATCGACTCGATCGCGGGCAATAGAGCCATCGTTTGCGCAATGGCGGCGCATTCACGGCATCCGCTTTCCCAGGGTCTGGTGCGGGACATAGACATCTCTTACCCCTTCGCCTTCGACAGGGTCACGGAAATCGCCGGCGGGGGGCTGGAAGCCTGGCAAGGAGCGGACTTCTATCGGCTCGGCAACCGGGCCTTTGCCTGCGGAACCGGGCTCACGCCCGCGGGCGATACTCCGTTTTCGGAGGTGGTCCTGTCGAAAAACGGCGTCGATCTCGCCCGTTTCCTGTTTGACGACACGCTTCGTCCGGGCGCCGCGGAGACTTTCCGCCAGCTCGCTGCAGCCGGTATCGAAACGTTGATAGTATCCGGCGACAGGCAGGCCGTCGTCGACAACACAGCGCGGGCTCTCGGTATCGGCAAAGCTCTGGGCGACCTGGGGCCGAAACAGAAGGTCGAGGAACTCCAGAGGCTGGGCGCCGAGGGCTATCGCGTGCTCATGGTCGGCGACGGGATCAACGACGCACCGGCGCTGGCCGCCGCGCAGGTCTCGATGGCGCCTGCAACCGCATCCGACGTCGGCAGGCAAGCCGCCGACCTTATCTTCTTCAACGATCGTCTCGATGCCGTTCCTGAGGCAATCGCCGTTGCACGAAGATCCGCCAGCCTCATTCGCCAGAACTTTGCTCTCGCCATCGGTTACAACGTGCTTGCGGTACCGATCGCAATCGCCGGCCTGGCAACGCCGCTGATAGCGGCGGTGGCCATGTCGACTTCGTCGATCATCGTCGTGACGAATGCGCTGCGATTAAATGCCTTCGGCCTACGGAGCGAGCCGCTTGCCGGCGGACGTGCGGAAGTTGAAACCGCATGAACATGCTGATCTATCTGATGCCGATCGCACTGCTGATGGGGGGAATGGGTCTCCTGGCGTTCCTCTGGTCGCTGACGAGCCGCCAGTACGAGGACCTTGAAGGAGCAGCTTGGCGAATCCTCGTCGAGGACGAAACCGATTGCAAAAGACCTTGAACCGCTCACGGCCGAAACGAAAGGAAGATCGATGCTATCGAGACATCCCATACTTTTGCGATCTGACCTGTTTCACGGCCTGGACAAAGCAAGGATAGAAGAACTGGCCGACACGGCTCAGTTCCAGATCTTCGCACCGGACGAGCGGATCATCGCCGAGGGCCAGCAGGCGTCGTTCGTCTATTGCGTGATGCGCGGCTTCGTGCGACTTTCGAAGTCGGAATCCGCGGGGCGCCAGGCAGATATCTGCATCTGCGAACCGGGTGAGACGTTCGGTGAATATCTCCTGTCGGCAGGCGGCTCCTACACCTACAGCGCATGGTCCGCCGACGGCGCAGAGGTCGCGTTGTTCGACCTTGTGGAGTTGCGGGCGCTTGCCGACCGGGACCCCGTCATGCGTCGCAACGTCATGCGCATCATGGCCCGGCATCTGCTCGGTGCCATGGATTGCATAGCGGGAGACCGGCTGCACACGGCTGCACAGCGTGTTGCGAATTACCTCGTCAGCCGCTGCCCGGCCTCAGCATCGCAGGCCACCTTTCGCCTGCCTTACCGGAAAAGAATTCTGGCCGGCAAACTCGGGGTTGCGCCCGAAGCCCTTTCGCGGGCTTTCGCTGCCCTCGGTCCTGCAGGGGTCGAAGTCAGAGGCAGGGTCGTCGTGGTTGACAGCGTCGATCTGCTGCGGAAGGCGTGCTGACCTCGGGGCAGGGCGATAACCGCGCCGGAATTCGACAACCGTCAATATGGCGATCGCTTGCTCCGTTATGGCCAGGCGCAAAAAAGCACCAGGACGGATTGTTTTTGTGATCTCGACTGTCTTCATCGCTTGCTTCAGGCCTTGTCCGCATCAACGGTGGCGCTGACGACACATGCGGATACCGTCGGACTGGCGGGCTTAATAGGGAAGTGCAGACGAACGGGCGCAACGAGCACCAACATGCGACGGAGAGCGTCCGGCGCTATTCTTCGAGGGGCCGTCGCGAGATAACCCATGCTGATGGTGCTTGCGAAGAGGTAGATGAACAGGCCCTTCGCGAGATAATTCTCAAGCGTGCCTGCCGCGGCAAATCCATTTTGCCAAACGAAGAAGCCCACGGCGGATCCAATTGCGAACCCCGTCGCCAAACGCGTGAGTATGAACCTGATCATGCGAGGCATGGCACCACCTCAGACTTAGTCATTACAAATGGCCGGGCAACGGAAATGCTGGCTGGCCAATTGAGTTTTGTCAACGACTGGCGCAAGCCGTCATGCAAGCAGCGGCGGGAGCCGGAGACTACAACAGTGCATCTTCTGTCTTTCGCAGCCGGCGTTATCACGCCTGCGAATGCGTCGAGGCTGAGTGAGTTGCGAGTTGCAAGGACGATGGGCGCTAAGGACCTAGCGCGGCGGCGGCTTCTGTGGTCGCGCGGTTTGCCAGACGTGTCGGGATGCGGGAATAAAGAACGGCACCGGCCACGCCCACGACCGCATAGAGCACGAAATCAGCTTGATGGCGATCTGTCGACCAAGCCCGACGAACGCCCTCGCATCAGGCAGGGCGTCGGCTAAGGCGCCGACGAGGCTGTGGCGCGCGAACGTCCTCATCCCATCGGAATCGCCGACGTGCGAGCTTGCTATGCCAATGGTGCGGGTCGAGCGCACGGTGCCGTTTCCATTCACCGAAGGCGCCCAATAGCTACCCTTCACAACAATGATCCGGCAAGCCTTTGGACGCGCGAGACGCTAGGAGAAGATGCGCCCCGGCCTTGTCTCGTCGGGTGCTGCGCCCACATCGCGATCCAGTGAACACCTCTCCTCAATCCTGCGAGGGCGCCGAGAATTTGTTCAGCGGAGTGCCGGTTCATCAAGCCGGCTCATGCTCGGACGATTCATCAGTCAAGATCAAGCGAGTCGGATTTTTCAAGTCGAACTCAATAACACGTGGCACGAAGAGACGGGCATAGCGCGTAAAGGCGCTGGTCGGCGGAAAGCGAATTACCGTATCGCATCGGGCGAGAAGGTACATCTCTGTAAGAGCAGAGATACCACCGTCCACTCCCAGCGATGCACTGTGTAATGGCCCGGCCTGGGCCGCCTGGAAGCATTTCGGGATAGTGATTAGATCGGGGAACACACCGAGTAAATGGTCCCGTACCTGCGCGCTGTCCGTACACAAGAAAACCATCACAGGGCGTCGATGCGGCAGCGCTTTGGCCTTCTCGATGGCAGTGCACACCTGGCGTAAGGCCAACTCCGGATCGGCCCAGTAGGGCGTATGGTCCATTATATCTTCGCCATTGCCATGCCGTACGTGCACACCGATGATACTGCGCCCCTTGAAGTGCTCCTGATAGATGGCGTGAATACGAGCCTGAATTTCAGGTCTAAGGTTGAGGCTCTGAAATATCTGGCGTTCGGCAGCTTGGTCGCACCGCCACATTAAACAGGCATCACAGACTACCGTGTTGGCATCAGTATCGTCCTGGGCTTGAAGAAGCTCGGTCAGTTCGTCACGTTCCCGGAAAATTTGCTCATCGGGGCGGTAAACGCTCTCGATTGAGGGCTTGTTCCACCATGATGGGAAGAACGGTCCCGGAAATGAGAACTGGTTGATCTGGTCATCGCAAATAACCCGTACGCCAGCAATATCTTGAATCGGCTCGAAGAACACCGTAAAAGCGTTCGTGAAGGGTTGATTGAGATAGCAGGAGCCACGCCAATCGATGGCCAGCGTCCGCCCCGTTCGCTGTGCATAGCGCCAAGCTGCCGCCAGCGACCAGAGACAATCACCGAAACCAGTCCGCCGTCGAGAAACAACATACCGATCCCTCTTCAGGTCGCCAGCGAGCATGTTCGTTGCCTTGTTCTGGAAAAGCGCATCGGCTTAAATCCTGCTGAAATTTTGCATATCAATTCCCGGACCTGCATCAACGCTCGTGATTCTCGCCAATTTTATGCATGACCCTTCGTCGCACAGATTTACCATTTTACGCCAGACTGGAAGTTGCGGCGCCATACGCCTTTTCAGTCCGGGCATTGAAGCCGCCGCATAGCCCTCCGTCATCGTTCAGTCGTTTATCTCGCACCCGATCCAACCCATCGGCATCGCACTTGGCTCGGAGCGAGAGGCCGGAGCTTACGTTGCGGTACGGCTCATGTTGGCGCGCTTCGCCGATTCATCGAGGGTGGCGCCGATCTAGCCAATTCCCGTCCTTTCCCGCTACCTGATCTCTATTTCATGCGTCTTCTGGAGCATCCTGGGGAATCCGTAAAATCGATTGTTTGGATAATCTCCATCCGCTTGATGGATAAGTGTGGCCACCATTGCGTCACGGCTGCCACCGTGGCGGCGATGCTGGCGAGTTTCACAACTGCGGCTCGCTGGACAAGCAGTCGATGATCGTGCCGCGGCCCAGGTTGTTGATTCAGACGAGCTCGGTTACCTCCACTTGGAGGCCCATCGCGCCCGTTTGTTTTCCAAATGTGTTCCGCGCTACGACAACAGCTCGATCCATAGTCGCGTGGTCGTCACAGCATTATTGGACCGCCTGCTTTCACCTCTCGACGGTGGTCACCATCCGGGCGACAGTTATCGGCTTAGCCAAAAGCGACGCTCCGACCGTCTGCGGAAGATTGGGGCCAGTGCTCGGATCTAACGAAACGCAAACCGATGGGGTCCGTTCTTCAATTCGGCAAGTGGGACTAGTTCCTCGAGTCGTTTGACAGCCATAGCCGATCAATTCTATCCGGCGCTTTCAGGCTTCCGGAAGGTTTCAATCTGCTCCGGAGCTTTACCCAGAGTAGGTTAGAAAGCCGCCAATGCCGAGCCATGATAAGTTCGTCAAGGGAGCGACGACGGAAATCCGGCGTCAGCCACGACAACAGGCTCGGTCCGTTAGCAGGAACTGTGGCTCGAATTTTATCTATGGCGTCGATGGGTATCATCCAAACAATCGATTTTACGAATTGAATGGCATGATCCATTAGACGAGCATCTTGACGGAAATCAAGTCGTCGATGGCGCGCCAGTGGTGTAGAGGGGTCAAATGTGTGGCTTTGGAATGTAATGCTAGCATAAGCGTTCGATCAGCCCATTGCATCATCTTGCAATCGTCGATAGGTCGGGGTTCGCGACCAATCGTCACTTTGATCGCAAGATCGATCGTTTTGGCAAATCGGCAAAGATTATGAGGCCTTTGCATGCGATTTACGTGCGTTGGGAACCGTTGCGGAAAAGGAATCGCAACTCCGACCATGTCGAGGGAATTTACATTCGCACTCGGTACAGTCCGCAACGAGCCGCGTATTGACAGATTCAAACGAGGCGGTCTGGTGACCGCTATTTTGGGAAACGGCGTACGCTACACGCTGCCACACGCGCGTTTCGACCTGCGTCCACGCGCGGCGTCATCATCCTACCTTTGGGCGGCCGGTCTCCGAATGGCCACCAGGATAATTTACCGGAAAGGACGAGAGCAATGACGCACCTCGATTGCTCGTGCGAAGTGCACGGTGAGCGCGATGACGGCACTGGTCGTCACAGCGTTTATTTGACGTTCGACGACGGTCCGCATCCATTTTGTACACCGGAGATTCTCGATATTCTGGCTGAACACCGGGTGCCGGCAACATTCTTCGTCATCGGCGAGTTCCTGGCCGATCAATCGAAATTGATCCAGCGAATGATTGCAGAGGGGCATGAAGTCGCCAACCACACAATGACGCATCCAGACCTGTCTGACTGCGAACCCGACGAGGTGCAACGTCAGATACTCGAGACAAACAGAGCCATAAAAATGGCGTCGCCTCAGGCGGTGGTGCGGCACATCCGAGCTCCTTACGGCATCTGGACCGAAGAAGTGCTCAAGGCTTCGGCGAATGCGGAACTCACTGCCGTGCACTGGTCGGTAGATCCGCGAGACTGGTCTCTTCCCGGGGCCGACGCCATTGTTAATGATGTGCTGCAGTCTGTCCGGCCGGGGTCAATCGTGCTCTTGCACGACGGTTGTCCCTCCAGTGAAATGCAGCAAGGAGCTGACCACAGTCTGCGCCACCAGACTATCATGGCGTTATCTAGCATAATTCCAGCTTTGCATGATCGCGGCTTTGTATTTCGCTCGCTTCCTCGGGAGTTCTGAAGATCCGATGGATATGCTTGACACAACCAGCACTGTCGCCGTCTCGCTTTATGCACTTCTCTCGACTGCATATAAAAGCATGCAGGCCGTTTATTCTCTGCCGACCGATGTTTCATTGGCGTCCCACGGCTTGGGCGGCTTTGACGAGCTGCCCAGCGTAGATGTCATCGTGCCAAGCTTCAACGAGGATCCCCGCACGCTTTCGGAGTGCCTGGCTTCTATTGCGGGTCAGGAATACGGGGGAAGGCTGCAGGTTTACCTAGTTGATGACGGTTCCGAAAATCGCGAGGCTTTGCGACTTGTGCACGAGGCCTTCGCGCGAGACCCCAGATTCAATATTCTCCTGCTTCCCCAGAATGTCGGCAAACGGAAGGCACAGATCGCTGCGATACGCCGCTCTGCTGGAGATATGGTGTTAAACGTCGACTCCGACACGATCCTCGCATCTGATGTCATCAGGAAGCTCGTGCCTAAAATGCAAGATGCGGCTGTCGGCGCGGCCATGGGACAGTTGACGGCCCGCAACCGAAACGACAGTTGGCTGACCCGTTTGATCGACATGGAGTACTGGCTGGCTTGCAACGAGGAGCGTGCGGCACAAGCTCGCTTCGGTGCCGTTATGTGCTGCTGCGGTCCATGTGTTATGTACCGTCGCTCTGCGCTCGCTTCGCTGCTTGACCAGTACGAGTCACAGTATTTTCGGGGAAAGCCAAGCGATTTCGGTGAGGATCGGCATCTCACCATTCTCATGCTGAAGGCAGGCTTTCGAACAGAGTACGTGCCGAGCGCCATCGCAGCGACAGTCGTTCCGAACAAGCTAGGACCGTATCTGCGCCAACAACTACGCTGGGCGCGGAGCACGTTCCGGGACACGTTGCTTGGGCTGCGCCTGCTGCCCAACCTCAATCGCTTCCTTACGCTCGACGTCGTCGGACAGAACCTCGGACCGCTGCTTCTGGCACTATCAGTGCTGACGGGACTCGCACAGCTTGCATTGACGGGCACCGCGCCTTGGTTGGCAGCCCTGATGATTGTGGCCATGACGATGATCCGCTGCAGCGTTGTAGCGCTTCGGGCCCGCCAACTACGGTTCCTCGGATTCTCTCTGCATACATTCATCAATATTTTTCTGCTACTGCCCTTGAAAGCCTACGCGCTGTGCACGCTGAGCAATAGCGACTGGCTGTCGCGCAGCTCTGCTGGCAACTCGAATCAACATCCGACGGCTGATGCACGCACTACAGAATGTTCTGGACATGCGACAGCGCCTCGAAGGCTCAAGCCCGCCCGCCATCCTGCCAGGCGAACGACGTCTGACTGCATGTGCAGCGACGAGTAAGATCTATTTACCGAGGTGAACGAGTTGACACAGAGCGACAATTATCAATTGCTGAATCGGGAACTGGCTGCACCCGATCCATGGGGACTCGACGCCAATCCATTCGAGCGTGAGCGTCACACGCAAATGCTCCGCTTGGCGCTTGCCCAGGGATCCATCTCAAGTGCGCTCGAAGTGGGATGCGCTGCCGGCGCATTTACGGTGCAGCTAGCCCCCCACTGCAAACGGCTCACCGTGATCGATGTTGTGCCTCAGGCTATAGAAAGATCGCGTCGACGCATAAGGGGTTCTCCGCACATCAGCTGGATAGTCTCTGATGTTCAACAGTTTTCACCTGACGAGAGGTTTGATCTGATCGTTGTGGCGGAAGTGCTCTACTACATCGGAGGAATAGCCGAGATGAGAGGGGCTGTTCGGAATTTAGTGCGGATGCTTGCGCCAGATGGATATCTGGTTTTCGGATCGGCGCGCGACGCCAACTGTCGTCGCTGGGGCCACGTTGCTGGTGCTGAGACGATCCTCGGCATGCTGAACGAAACTTTGCTCGAGGTAGAGCGGCTTGAGTGTCGGGGTGAGTCGGTCAACGAAGATTGCTTGCTCGCCTGTTTCCGAAATCCGTTTTCTGCCTCCTAACGGCTCAACCCTCGACGTTCAGACATGGAGACACTATGCGCATCTGTGGTATCAAATTGACCCATGACGGAGCGGACGCGCTTGTCGAGGATGGGTGGCTCGCCTTCTGCGTCGAGCAGGAGAAGCGGGGCAGCAACCCGCGATATGAAACTGTCGACAATCTCGACGCGATTGGCGCCGCTTTGGCGCAACACGGTCCGGATCCACGCGTTCTTGATCAAATCATCATCGACGGCTGGGGTGCAATGCTGAAAGTTCTCTCGAATCCGTCGAGGGCTCCGGTCTCGTTCCAATGACAGGGCATTTCCCTGCAAGAACTATCCTCGTGATAGGTGCCGCGCGGCCACCGCAGCCCGTGGCTCCGATCTGCCTGGAGGACCCGTGCGCCTTATATAGTCAGCCCTCGAACTCCGGATTGCGAAATGTTGTTTAACCATCAGACCCGGATGAGATGCCAGGACAGAATTCCGGCTGTTGTCCATCTCGATGAATCTGCACGACTTCAGACCATCCCAGGCACTCTCTCCGTGAAGGCGCCGAGCTACTCTTCGAATGTAACAAGCTCAGGGACATTCGGCTGCTCTGCAACACGAGTGCCAATTACCACGGACGAGGCGTTTTCCCGGATTCTGCTGCAGCCCTTTAATGGAGACGCAATGAACACATACGGTGCGATGGACCAGGAAGAACCCAACCAACCGAAGAAATGCCGGTCAACGGCGCCCGACGGTCAGATGAGCGCATGTTCATGACCGCAATAGATTTTTCCGACGTAAGTAAGACATATGGCGACAAGGCCGTGGTCAGCGCGCTATCGTTCCGCGTTTCCCCGGGGGAATGCTTCGGGCTGCTTGGACCGAACGGCGCGGGCAAGAGCACGATCGCACGCATGATCCTTGGCATGACAGCCCCTGATGCGGGGAAGATTACCGTGCTCGGCGTGCCGGTGCCTGCCCAGGCTCGCTTGGCGCGAAAGGGTATCGGCGTGGTGCCGCAATTCGACAACCTTGAGCCTGAATTCACTGTGCGCGAGAATCTGCTGGTCTACAGCCGCTACTTCGGCATGAATACACGCAAAGTCGAGGCGGTCATGTCGTCGCTCCTTGAGTTTGCACGCCTAGAGAGCAAGGTGAATGCGCGTGTGTCTGAACTTTCAGGCGGCATGAAGCGGCGCCTGACGCTAGCGCGTGCGTTGATCAATGACCCGCAGCTACTTGTCATGGACGAGCCGACCACCGGTCTCGACCCGCACGCGCGCCACCTGATCTGGGAGCGCCTGCGTTCCCTGCTTACGCGCGGCAAAACGATCATCTTGACCACCCATTTCATGGAAGAAGCCGAACGGTTATGCGATCGACTCTGCGTACTCGAAGGAGGTCGCAGCATTGCCGAAGGGCGTCCGCATGACCTGATCGATGAACTGATCGGGTGCGAAGTCATTGAGATCTACGGCGGCGATCCGCATGAGTTGGAATCGCTGGTCGGGCCATATGCCGATCGCATCGAAATTAGCGGCGAGACCCTTTTTTGCTATGTGTCCGACCCGGAGCAGGTGCGTGTGCGGTTACGGCAGCGCGCGGGCTTGCGCATTCTGCAGCGTCCGCCGAATCTTGAGGATGTATTTTTGCGGTTGACCGGGCGCGAGATGGAGAAGTGAACGATGGATGAAGGTTGTGCTGCGGCTCTGCCCGCCAACGCTTTTAACTGGATTGCGATATGGCGACGCAACTATCTGGCATGGAAGAAAGTAGCACTTGCGTCAATTGTTGGAAGTCTGGCCGATCCTATGATCTACCTGTTTGGCCTCGGCCTTGGCCTCGGAATTATTGTGGGTCGCGTTGACGGCACAACCTACGTTGCATTCTTGGCGGGCGGCATGGTGGCGACAAGCGCGATGACGTCTGCGACGTTCGAGACGATTTACGCGGCCTTTACGCGAATGCACGCCCAACGCACCTGGGAAGCCATGCTCTACACACAAATGACACTTGGGGACATCATCCTGGGTGAGTTGGCATGGGCAGCGAGCAAGGCATTTCTTGCCGGTACGGGAATCATAATCGTCGCCACCGTGCTAGGCTATGCGACGTGGCCATCAGTCGTCTATGTGCTGCCAATTATCATGCTCACTGGATTTGCATTCGCGAGCCTTGCGATGGTAGTCACGGCGCTTGCGCCCAGTTACGAGTATTTCATTTTTTACCAGACGCTCGTCCTCACACCAATGCTGTTCTTGTGCGGCGCGGTGTTTCCAATCACGCAACTGCCCCAGACTTTTCAGCAGGTAGCGCAGTTCTTGCCTCTAGCGCATGCGATCGACCTCATACGCCCGGCAATGCTTGGGCGCCCCGCGAGCAGCATGGGCCTGCATATAGGCGCGCTTTGCATCTACGCGCTTTTGCCGTTCTTCCTGTCGGCAGCGCTGTTGCGTCGGCGCCTGATGTCTTGACGCCACTCGCCACCACGCCAGGAGGGGTATTGCGATGCAGTGTCTTGAAAAGACCCGCAGAGCTCTGAAGATAATCATCATAGTCCGGGAACAAACGAACCCATGTCGGCGCCGGCGAGACGATGCAGGTTTTTCGCTCTGCAACTGGCCGAACTCGGAAGCAAACACCCTTCAGGAAGATCCGGCGTGTATCAGGAGAAAAGCAAATGAAGGTCATCTCAATCGCTACGGCGCTCTTTGCTCTGGCGTGTCCCGCGAACGCGTTCGAAAACAAAGCGGTCGCGGCTACGCTTATCTTAAGGACCGATCGTACGATTGCCGGTCAGCCCATCATCGTTCCACGGAAGGATGTCGAGGTCATCGCTTCGATTTATGAGATTGCGCCCGGTGCGACGTTACCAATTCATCAGCATCGCTATCAGCGCTATGGCTATGTGCTTTCGGGGGAGATCACGGTCACCAATACAGAATCTGGGAAAGAAAGCATTTTCACGGCAGGGGATTTTATCGTCGAGTCCTGGGGCATATGGCATAAAGGGGCGAACAACGGCACCGAGCCGGTAAAGCTGCTCGTGATCGATCAGGTGGAAAAGGGCAGTGAGAATGTTCTGCCGCAAAAATAAAGACGTTGAGGTATTACCGGAGGGCAATCTGGCGCCACGGCTCGGATGTGGTGAACCCGTCCCATATTAGGGGTTGGTTTGCCGCTCCTTGCTAATGTCGATTGGAGCTGCGTGAACCTTCGACTTGCGTCGTCGACAAACTGTCGAGGAGGTTGTTTCATTGGTCGGCTGAACGGCGGGCGTAGGAGAGCATCTGTCCAGTTCCTCCATACTTGGTCGTCAGTCAGCGCGGCTGTTGGGCCAGCGGCGACAGGATCATCGATCATCCGTGAGACTGTAGCGGCGGCGTTTCAAAGAGGCTCCTCATTCCGACGCCATGAATCACGCCGAACGACAAAACCACGAAAGAATGCTAGGAAATCCTGAGACGTCTCATTACCTCATGGGGCGAAGGCATGCGGGATGCTTCCTGGCATAGCACGTCCCGCATCCAGAGGCTTGCCTGATCACTATTGTGAAGCGCGGGCCATTGGAGGGCCTGTGTGAACGCGGGCAAAGGTAGCGGAAGGTCAGCGATCCGCAGGGGTATTGTCTTTTCGAGCTGCTTGACCAGGCGTAAGGGCATTGTCGCTATGCGCTCGGTCCCTGAAAGCATGAACGGAACCATGCTGAAGCCCTGCACGACTACTTCGACATGTCTCTTAAGCCCGTGCCCAAGCAAACACCATTCCTCGATGGAAGCAGCGTTCCCAAACTTCACCACAACGTGCCCCATCGACATATACCTCTCGAGTGTAAGTTGCTCCGAGAGTAGCTTGTTCGAGCGGCAGCCCACGCACACGAGGGTCTCCTCGAATAACGCCACCTTAGGATGTGCGCGCGACATGAGCAATTCCGGAAAGATGAGAAAATCGGCGTCACCGCGCCGCAAGTAATCATCGTAGTTATCGGCGATCGGCAGCAACTCGAAGCTGACGGCGGGCGCTTCTCGGGCGACACGCGTCACGACCTTTTCAAAAAAAACGAGTGCGGCGTAATCGGAAAGAATGACTCTGAAGCAGCGATCCGATTGAGCAGGGCAAAACGGATCCCAGGATATGATCGAAACCTGGATGTGAAGCAGAGCCTCGCGGACCGAAGGCGCGAGCCGCTCCGCACGCGGGGTTGGAACGAGTTCGCGACCGACCATGGTAAAAAGGTCGTCATTGAAATAGGTGCGTAACCTGCCGACGGCCGCGCTCATGGCCGGTTGGCTCAAGTTGATGCTGCGCGCTGCCGCCGTGAGATTACGCTCGGTCATCAAGGCGTCGAGTGCGACGAGGAGATTCAGATCAAGGCCCTTGAACCGCATGTCTTCATCCATAGCGAGGTGGCGAGATAAAAGGTGAAAAGGCTTGGTCTCGCAGTGTGCGGCGCCACGAGAGATCAGCAAGCAAAGGGTCGCCTAAAATTGAGAAAGTATCGATGTTCCAGCCGCCGTGGCTTTGATGGTCTTACTGCTACCTTCAACCGACACGATTCAGTGGTGCCTGATCATTCTGGCGAGTAGCAGTGTTTTCCGCGGATAAAGGTTTCGGTCTGCGACGTCGATCACTTCGGCGCCTTCAATATGTACTTCGGGGGGTAAGACGCACTCGTAGCACTCACCTTCTTCGGCAGGAGTATCTTGGCAATTGAAGTCTTGAGTGTGCTCCGCTGAATGGGCTTTGTCAGCACCATTCAGGTTTGCGCGGGGGTCACTTGCCGCCGGGCCACAATCTTGGTTACGATCATCTGCTGCAAGTGACGGCCCGGCCCGCAATGTCAATGCGAGCAACGCTGCAACGATGACGTAGTAACCAATAACCTTCATGAGACGTTTCCTTTCTTCGACTAAGGCCAGGCGATACCAGGTAGGATTGATGCCATTCCCGCCGCCAGTGCTTCGGGGCTACAGGCGTTGTTGGATTGGTTGAGAGCCTTTCAACGGATCATACCCGGTGGAGTGGAGACGGCCGTCTATGGAGCATCCGCGAAAATTGGTGAAATCTATTGTTTAAATGCGAGTCATCCATTTGATGCATGTAGACGACGTCTTGCCTGCCCGAGCCAACAAGTGTCGCCAAACCCACTGTTTTCAGGGGCGCCTTTTCACCCAGTCCTTCTATCCTCAGTGGGCTTGCGCATGTCGTTGCCGCCATCCCCTTCATCCGGGATAGCAAAGGGCGCCGCGTGCGGGAGGGACACCCCTGCGTCTCCCGTCAGGCTACGACATTTTGTTCGATCGGCTGCCTTGTATGGAGAAGACCGGATTCCTGACGTTTCAGTGTCATCGTTTGCAATGAGATAGAGGTAATGGCCGCAAGCCGGCTGGGTCGACCACGTTTAGCTTCCATCGCGGAACGTCGCCATTAGCTTTCGACGTTCATTTCGAATGATCGTAGCGTGATGAACAAGTCGGTCCACCGCGGCAAGCGTCATGGCCGGGTCCGGAAAGACGCGGTTCCATTCTCCAAAGGGCTGATTGGCGGTGATGATGATGGACCGCCGCTCATATCTTGGGAGATGAGTTCGAAGAGCACGCGGGTTTCGGCCTGGTCCTGGTGACGTAGGCCAGGTCGTCGAGGATAAGCAGATCGAACTTGTCGAGCTTTGCGACGGCGGATTCGATCTGGAGTTCACGCCGTGCGACCTGCAGTTTCTGGACGAGGTCGGTCGTGCGAGTGAACAGCACCCGCCAACCGTTCTCGATCAGCGCGAGGTCGAGGGCCGCGGCGAGATGGCTCTTTCCGCCGCCCGGCGGACCGAACATGAGGATATTGGCACCTTTCGCGACCCAGCTGTCGCAGCGGCAATGGCCATGACCTGGGCCTTGGAGACCATAGGGACTGCATCAAAATCAAAGCTGTCGAGCGTCTTTTCCGGTGGCAGGTTTCGCCTGGGCAAAATACGCCGACGCTTTGCGCAGAATCTCGTTGGCCTGACGAAGCTCGCGGCTCTCCCGCTCAAGAGCATTCATATTCTCGGCGACATCGTTCGGCCGGCCTGCTCGCTTACCGCTATCGACCTCGGTCTTCTTCACCCATTCGTGCAGCGTGCGTGGCCGGCGAGCAGCCGATCTTGACCGCGATAGATGAAACGGCAGCCCACCGCGCGGGGTGCTCGGCTTCGTGATCCAGCACCATGCGGATGGCACGCTCACGGACTTCAGGCGAGAATTTGTTCGTTGTCTTGCTCATATCGGCTCCAATCTCTCATGAGTTGAAGCCTCCGGCAAACTCGGCGCGGTTCTTGAATCCCAAAAAGGGAACCGGCTATAGGCTTGTGTTTTTAAGCAAAACGTCACCCTCCACTCCTAGGTCCTGTTGACAAAGTCAGCAGTGATAATGCGATAAGATCGCTCCTAACGGAGGATTTGATGTCTGGAGCTGATCGGGAAATACGACTTCGACTTAGTGTGCAACGCGCCTTGCTCGGGGCCGTATCATCGACGCTCGCCGCCGTTACGTGTGGCTGGAGTGGCAACGAGATTGTCCTCGAATTCTTGGTCGATCCCGATTTCAGCGATGATGACCGCGAACGCATGGAGGTAGTCGCATCCGAGGTCATCTCGGATTTCGGTTATGAAACAATAATGACTGTCTTCACATCCCCACCATCGGATGGACCGAAGGTTCCGGTTGATAGGCGATGGTGGGCTTACAGGCGATTTGAGCCATTGCTGGGCTAAAGGCGTTCCATGAAGTGCGGCAGCCAGATTTTTGCGGCGGCCAGCAAAAGGAACGCTTCGAAGGAAGTTCGGGTCTTGTCGTAACGGGTGGCAATCCGTCGGAACTGTTTGAGCCGGTTGAACATTCGTTCGATGCGGTTGCGGTCTTTATAAACTTTGAAGTCGCAGGAAGGCGGGTCTTTCCGGTTCGCTTTTGGCGGAATCACGGGCCGAATGCCGTGGATCAGCAACTCTTCGCGGGCGGAGTCGCCGTCGTAGCCCTTGTCAGCAAGGAATGATTTAGGTTTGCCAACGGGTATGGTAAGAAGCGCTGGAACGGCGCTAGCTATAATTAGAAGCCTCGCCACCTGTCAGGACAAAGCCGAGAGGACGTCCCTGACCGTCTGCGCGGGCATGGACTTTTGTCGTAAAGCCGCCGCGTGATCGACCAAAACCCTCCTTATAAGTCCCCCTTTAGCGCCCGCAGCCTGCGAATGGCCGCGAACCGTGGTGCTGTCAATCATATGTTGCCAGTCATCGGTCAATCCAAGTTCGACAAGCGTTTCCAGAAGTGCGTCCCAAACACCTTGTTCGGCCCAGCGGCGGAAACGAACATAGACCGAATTCCACTTTCCATATCGCTCGTGCATATCGCGCCACGGACAGCCGACGCGCAGAACATGGAGCATCCCGTTAAAAAAGCGGCGGTTGTCGTGGGATGGCCGAGACTTGCGACCACGCTCGGTCGGCAATAGCGGTTCGACAATCCGCCATTCCTCATCACTCAAATCGCCTCGTGCCATAGCTGCTTCCTAAAAAGCAGTCTTGAATCACGCCTAGGCTGATTTGGGAATCCACTTTGTCAACAGGACCTAGTCTCAACCGAAATCGGAGGGTCAAACCGAACCCACTCGTACTCAGAAAGATGGTTCTTGGGACGGCGTATCGAGCCCGAGAGATCCCATTCCTTAGCGCTGTCATTGCCATTGCTGGGATGAAACTCGATCATCCCGTTTCGGTCGCTGATCGCAACCTCGGATAGCCTCATCCGATCCCGATCAGAACCCATTTTCTCCTTGAAGCGTGCAGCGGCTCTGGGGTCTGGCTCAAAGCAATAGAGCTGGGCGCTCGGAAGAAGGCGCAGAAAGCGTTGAGCATCGCTTCCGTCATTGCACCCAATGTCAAAGATTACAGGGTTAGGCTTATCGAGAAGCGAAACGATCTGTCGATGTACGTTTAACTCACACACCGGATCCATCACAGTCTCCTTAACTTTTCGAAGTGCCCCTGCTGAACGAGCTCGGACAGGATATCACTGAAATACCGAGCCATTTGGCCCTTCTTTCGACATGGTTGTTGACGCGTCGCCGTGCGATTAGGTGGGCACGGCGCATTGTCGGTCGCGGGCTTTGCTATTCGCGAGTTTGTTTGGCGTAACGACGCGACCCCAAGCTATGCTGAAAGCCCACTAGTCACCGAGGCCTCAGCGGGGACGGATACCTGTGATTTGCGGCCACGTACCGGGCTTAAGCATATGCAACGCTGCTCCCAAATCTGCCGAAGTTCATTTAGGAAAGTCTCACGACTACCTGAAACAGGCGCGATTCCATCCAAAATGTCGCCAACCAGGGCTTCTCCCTCAATCCTAATTAGCTGTTCAAACAACTCCGGTGAAATACGCACGGCCTGCAGGCTGGAGGCGCCTGTGCGGATCTCACATACAGTCTCTTGCCGATCCAGGGTGGAATATGCACGCGCCTGATGGAGACTTGCGTAAGGTGGCAAGGAAACTGCTAGTTTATTCCACTCCTCCATCGTTGAGATTCGCTTCTTGACGAGAAATGGACCGATCACAAGTGCATCCAGGTCGGTCGTCAAAAAAGTCGTTACGGCATCCCTAACCGAATCCACTACCGGCTCGGCGTTGTTGTTAAACGACGTGTTGAGCAAGATCGGAACGCCGGTTCGCTTCCCGAAAGCATTGATTAGCTCCCAATATGCGGGATTTGTCTCGCGTGACACTGTCTGCAAACGAGCCGTACCATCTACGTGCGTGATGGCGCCTAGCGAACTACGCTTGGGTTCGCGCACAGACACTACGAAATTCATAAAAGGAAATTTGCGCAAGGTACCTGGCAGATCAAAAAATTCCACGGCGTCCTCCTCCAATACCGAGGGAGCAAATGGGCGGTAGCCTTCCCGCTTCTTGACCATCATATTAATTCGATCCTTGTTTGACGCCGGCCTCGGATCAGCAAGAATACTCCGGTTGCCTAGCGCCCGTGGACCGAACTCCGAACGCCCCTGCACCCAGGCGATCACGGCGCCATCCGCAATCCATTCGGCTGCTTTGCCTGTCACGTCATCACTCCGTTCAATTTCGAGATGCTGGCCCCAAGCAAAAAGTTCCTCCTCCACGCTTCCTTCGCTCTCCAGGTCGGGTCCCCAATAGACGTTTTGCAAACGCTCACGAGGTGCCGGATGCCCCAGATCATGAGACGCCATCAATGCGGCGCCTAGTGCGCAGCCAGCGTCATGGGCAGCCGGTTGCACGAAGATGTCGTCAAACATCCCCGAGTACAGCAGCTTGCCATTCAAAGTGCAGTTGTGAGCCACTCCTCCGGCCAAACACAGTCGTTCGATGCCCGTAACCTTGGTGTAATGCCGTAGGACGTGGAACACGATCCGTTCCAGTGCTTCCTGCAGTGAAGCACTCACATCTTTATGCTGCTGCGTGAACGGCATGCCTTTCTGGCGTATTTGAATGTTACTGAGCAACGTAGGACCAACTCGGTCGAGATGGACCCGATAACCACCGTCGTCTAGGAGTTCGTAAAATTGTTCGAAGATCTCGCGGTACGAAGCGGGATTGCCGTAAGGTGCCAGACCCATGATCTTATATTCATCGAACGCGCCATAACCTAGGTAGCGGATCGTTTCCAAGTATAGCAGCCCTAGAGAATCATTCTCCGGAAATGTCACGAGTGGCTCAATCTCCGTGCTGGAACCAATCGCCAAAAGCCCCGAAAGAAAGTCTCCACCGCCGTCAATTGAGAGGACCAAACTTCGCTCGAAGCCCGACATGAAAAACGAGCTCACCGCGTGCGACATATGGTGGCTCACGAACGACACACGTGAGGGATCAATTTCGGCACCAAATTCTTGCCCGAGTAATCCGCACAACAACAGTCTCGCGTCCGGTATTGGGGTACTTGGGTGAGAGAGGCGCACGCGCTCGAGCACAGCGTTGCAATAGGCCTCGGTCGCATAATACGCGATGCGGTCGATGTCGCTCAGGTGAACACCTGCAGATGCGAGGCAATATTGAATCGAACGCGTTGGTAACTTGTTGGAGTGCTTGATCCGGTTAAGGCGCTCCTCCTCGACCGCCGCTATCACTCGCCCGTCGCGAACGAGAACCGCAGCCCCATCGTGCATAAAGGTGTTCGGTAGATCGAACGAATTTTCGTAGACTCTGCTTAGACCGCCACTGAGCCCTAGACACAGCATGTTGCTCTCCAGTTCGTTTCGAAAGGTAGGTCGCTCTGGTCTGGCCACCGGCTTTCGCAGTTTCATAGGGTGGCGCTTGACAGTGCAGCTAGAGCTCACGGGTCGAAGCCGAAATCAGATCGTGACCGGATCGGTGAGATTGCCGACAATCGGCGCTAACAGAGCCCCAGACCGAAGCATTTGCGGCAGTAACGCCGCGTAACGTATCCACATTACCCAGTCCTTCATCTTTCCGCCCGACAGCCACAACGACGTTTGGTGGTCGCTGCAAAGGTCGCAGACCGTATCCTTGCAGCGGCGAGTGCGCCTGCGTTGGCTCCGAGGCATAGCACACAGAATTCCGCCGCCGGCCTCCGTCATTCGCATATGCGCCAGTACCGAACTCAGCTCCCACGCGGTGGGGCCGCCATTGATAATCACGTCGAACGGCGCCCACGGCGTGAGAACCGATCTGCAACAAACGCTAGAAGGGGAAGCAGTAGAAAGATGACCAGCGCGCGGTGAAGACGAATAGGAGGCGGCATCGACCGGGGCAAAAGTGCGTCCCGTGAGAGCCCACTGAAACGTCGAGAAGCAACGACCAAGATTCTACCCGATCACGTCGAGCGCAAGATAACGATCGAGACCAGGCAGCAGACCGACTGCCTCATCTCGTTTTCCCAGCACAGTCTCCACGGCACCCGAGGACCCATTTTAAGAACTCCGAATTACGGCTTTTACAAAACGCTTCTTCAGCGTCTTCTAATGGCAACCGTTTCGATCAGTAAAATCGATTGTTTGGATGGAATGCATTCACGAAAACGATGGCGTGACTCAGCAGTGAAGCGAGCGGCGACCCCATCCTTCTCTCTATGGCGGCCGTGTGCAAGGCAGATCCGCCTGTGACATTCGACCGACAAACTCCTCGTGTCTTGTCATAAAAGCAACACTCCTTCGCTACTCTTGTTTCAGCCGACAAAGCCAAGCCGCATGTTCGTCTCGGCACATCAATGAGCCTAATGGCAGCGCTAGCTGCAAGGAAACTGCGTTCGGTCTTGGTCAGCACCGCCGCTGCGAGTGCCGCGAAACGTGGGCCAAGCGCTTCAACATTTTCCCCGGCGTAAGTGCGCAGCATCTGGTCTTTGAAGCGCCAGCCGACGAAGGAGAAGCCTGGGTTGGTGCGCGGCTCCTTCACCACTTTAGGGACCGGGACGATAAATCGGCAGAGGCCGCGGTAACTCCAAAAAATAATGCGGCGCTAAAAAATTGGCCTCAGGCTAGACCGTGGGTATAGACTGGTAGTCCGGTAGGCGCTATTCGTGCTGTTCCAGCATAACATCAGCCACCCCGTGGATTCTCCAAGGCCTCTTATATTGAAAAAAGTGCAACGCAGTTTTGCCGTCGAGTACAAGAACGGCAGGCGAAAACTTGATGCCAGATCGAACTCGATCTGGGGCGATGTGGATCTAAAGTCAGTCGCGCGCGATCTAGAGGAAGAGGCATTGCCTTTTCTGTCAGGTAGCTCTCAGAGTGGCAAACCCGACAGCGAAATGTCTTTGCCGGAACAAGATCAGGCCGAGCAGTTGTTGACAGCGCCTCTCGGGCCGTCGACAACTGCATCAGATACACAGGAGATGAGCATGGCCGACGAGACTAATACGACAACCAAGGTCGATGGACAGACCGTTGTCGAAACGCCTAATGCGCCGAAGAAACAGCGCAAACCGCGCGCCAAAAAAGTCGCGGCACTCGAGACCGCGTTAGCTGACGCTACGGCAGAGCCGGCAGCTGCGCTGGCCGGGGACGGTGGTGTGAAGAGGAGAGGGCGCAAGACAAAGGCTATCGAAGCCACGGCGAGCGCCAAACGCGCACCTGTGCGCCGTGCTCCAAAGGCTGTGCAGGCAGCGCCGGCTGCCCCGATGACGGCGAGCGATGAAATGGCAGACCTTTTGCAGTTGGAAGAGGAAAATCAGCGGCTGCGCAAGCTTCTTGCTGGAAAACTTCGCGCTGAAAATGAAGATCTGCGCAAACGGCTCAAGCTCGATTGATATAAGCAGCCGGTCAATAAGCGACCGGATCTACATTCTTATCGAGACAAACAATTCGGCAACGGTAATGCTGTTGCCGGACCCCAAACTCACTGCCTGCTTGCGGGATAAAACGCGAGGTCGGATAGATGGCGTCTCCCTGGAAACTTCTTGCCCGACTGATCTCACCGGGTCGCGAACAAAAGCGAGAAAACGGCTCGGACCAGAAGGTTACGCCGGACACATTGGCCATTGCCGGTCCGACCGAAACGCCTGCCGAGAAGAGCCTCATAAGCGCCGTTCGACCGGCAAGCGAGGGGCCTCCCCGTCACGGCCATTCTCCTGCAATTTCCACCGAGTTTGTTGTTTCTAAGGAAGTCGGAATCGGTGGCCACGATCAGGTCGAAGGCCAAGATGCCAAAAACGTTGAGGCGGCCGATCCACCTCCATTCGGCGGGCTTAGTACCGACATCGCCGCTGGGCACGATGCTACGAGGCTCGAGCGAACTCTCGAGGTCGCCCCGCGTAAGAAGGCATCAGCCGCGATTGCAAACGCTGCCCCGGCAGTTCACACTGCGGACCAGATGAGCCTCGACGAAGACATCAGGGTGCTCAGGAGGCAGCTAGCCAGAAAGCTAAGGCTGCAAAACGCGCAGTTGAGAACAATGCTGGAGCGGTTTGAACGGTGACCTGTCGCAGTGCAACAACCTGTCGCCCTGGGCATGTAGTGGAGCCAACGGCAGCATCACCTGTGTACGGCAAGGACAAATAATTGGGGTCCGAACACGGTCCCATTTCGTCGAGATCAACGACAAGAGTGTTTAGGCCATGTTCTAGGCATTTAACCGCGCTCGATCGCCACCGTGAACATCGAGCCTGCCGCAGGTTTCCTGGATGCGCGTCTCCGCCGCCTGCGCAATCGAAGCCGCATTGGTGGCGTCAAGCTGAACTGTCCGGGCGTCTGGTCCGTTTTGAACGAAGGTGTCGCCTGCTTCAAGTTGGCGCGCGCAACCGAGCCGGTGAAGCCGTGCTGCGCCAGACCTTTCACGATATTTGACGGCGGATTTCTTTGCCAGTGGCGAGAGCTGAACTGTGACGCGATCGAGACCGACACATGCCATGGACTGCGAATTCAGCGATCGATTTAAAATCGAGCAATTGGGGGCTTGCCTCCTGCCTAACATCTCGACGAACTCGAGCTCGATTAAGTGATCACTCCAAGGTCCTCCGTTTGCCAGTCTAGATCGGCTGGCGGCCAAGATAAGCATCGAACGCGGCAGCGACATGGCGAAGGGCAGAGCGACGTTCGTGCCGCACACTGACTAAACCGTTGTCAAACTCAACGATCCCATCCTCAGCCAGAATCTCTAGCTGCTTAGCTGAACTCACTAGATGGGTCTGATCAAATCCCTGAGCCGTACAGATTGCTGATATGTCCGCCTCCAAGTAGCACATGAGCTGTTCGATGATTGCAGCTCTTACGCGATCCTCGGTAGCTAAACGGTAGCCCCTTGAGATCGCCAAGCGGCCGGATGCTATGTGCCGGTTATAACAGCTTTGCGTGAGATCGTTTTGAACGTAACCGTCGCCGCAACGACCAATGGCGGACGCGCCCAAACCGATGACAGTTGAGCAGGTTTCGGCAGAGTAACCAAGCGAATTTCGGCGCAGACGACCAGCTCTCTGTGCTATTGCAAGCTCGTCATCCGGCAAAGCAAAATGGTCGAGACCAATTTGCAGATAGCCTGCTGCAACTAACGTATCGGCCATGGCTGAGGCCTGCTCAGCTCGCGCGGCTATATCGGGCAGTGCTGCTGTGTCAATCAAGCGCTGATTTTTTCGAAAAGATGGAACGTGGGAATAACCGAAAACCGCGAGGCGGTCGGGACGCATCGCAATAGCTAACATAGCGCTCTCGAGACAGGACTGGACGGTTTGGTTCGGCAAACCGAACATCAAGTCGAAATTGATACGCCTGACCCCATACAGGCGGAGGTTTTCGACGGCGGTCATCACTTGCGCCTCGCTCTGAATCCGGTTGATCGCTTTTTGTACGACGGGATCGAAGCTCTGCACACCGACGCTTGCGCGATTCACACCGGTTCTTTCTAGGGCTTCGGCCATATCGGTGGTGAACGTGCGCGGGTCGACCTCAACGGCAATGGTTGCACCTCGCTCAAGCGCAAAACGGCCGCGCAGGAGTTCCATTAGCGACAGGAAGTCTGCCGATGGCATAATGGTCGGGGATCCGCCGCCAAAGTGCACGTCACCCACGGAGAGTGCCTGCGGCACTTGCTCGGCGACCAGGCGGATTTCCTCGCGCAGCATTGCTAGATAATCGGTTATCAAAGTGTCCCGACGAGTGATGCTAGTCGGAAAACCACAATACCAGCACATCGAGCGGCAGAATGGAATGTGGAGATAGAGCGAGACAGCGTCATCAGTTCCCTGGCTTCTCAGCCATTGCTCATAAGTGTGGGCGCCGATTTCTGGAGAAAACTCCTGTATTGTTGGGTAGATAGTATACCAAGGCAACTGCGCCCCGCTATTTGTGTTCGGAACGAAAATCGACGACGGTGCGCGCAAAGACTTTCGCCTGCAGTCCGTGTCACGTTCACATACAATATTTGACACGTTTTTTTCCTTCGAAAGCGTGGTCCTATTGGGCACATGCCACGCCCGGAATGGACTTGATGTTCGATTTGACGTCGCATTCGGAAAGGGCCTTCGGCTCATCGCCAGGCTCGTCGCCGCTCGTTGCGACGCTGAGGTGCTTCTTGCGGCGCTTCGCCGCCTTGTCTGGATATTGCGCTAATACTTCCGCAATGAGCTGTTCATGCAAAACGCTGTCATTCTCGTAATCAAGGCTCATGGGCCCCTGCCCCCTTTCAAGGTTCGGGTTAGGTCGTCGTCGCCGAAGCGGCTTTCTTGGAAGGACGCGCTGGCGCAAGGGCCAGCGCGTCCTGTCGACAGCGGCAGTTATTGAGCCGCAACCACCGCTGACTCCTTGGCCTGTAGTTCGGCCAGCATCTGCTCGTCGCTCTTCATGATGCCGAAGTCGAGCAGCATGTCTTCGAGCTCTTCCATGGTAATCGGGGTCGGAATGGTCCCTTGGCCCGAATTGGCATGGATCTTCTCGGCTAGCGCCCGATATTCCCCGGCCTGCTTGGAGTCCGGCGCGTACTGGATCACCGTCATCTTCCTGAGCTCGGCGTGCTGGACGATGTTGTCACGCGGCACAAAGTGGATGAGCTTGGAATTGAGCCTGGCAGCCAGCGCCTCGGAGAGGTCGAGCTCGCGGTCCGTCTGGCGCTCGTTACAGATCAGGCCGCCGAGCCGCACGCCGCCGGAATGGGCATATTTCAGGATGCCCTTGGCGATGTTGTTGGCGGCATAGAGCGCCATCATCTCGCCGGACATCACGATGTAGATCTCCTGGGCCTTGTTCTCACGGATCGGCATCGCAAAGCCACCGCACACCACATCGCCGAGCACGTCATAGGAGACGTAGTCGACATCGTCATATGCACCGTTCTCTTCAAGGAAATTGATCGAGGTGATGACGCCGCGCCCGGCGCAGCCGACGCCCGGTTCCGGACCGCCGGACTCCACGCACTTGATGCCTTTGTAGCCGGCCTTGAGCACGTCCTCGAGCTCAAGGTCTTCCACCGAACCTTCCTGCGCTGCCAGATGCAGAACCGTGTCCTGTGCTTTGGCGTTCAGGATCAGCCGGGTGGAGTCGGCTTTCGGGTCGCATCCGACGATCAGGATCTTCTGCCCGAGGTCGACAAGCGCTGCGAGCGTATTTTGGGAGGTGGTGGACTTGCCGATCCCCCCTTTGCCGTAAAATGCGATTTGACGCAAATCTGACATATCGCCTTCCTTCTTTCGTTCCATCCATCGCTGAGTAAAAGGCAGGCAGCTCGCGCCGCCTCGCATGGCAATCTTCAAAACCCGTGCCATGTGGGCAGCAGCATATAAAACAGCTGTTTTGCTGATCTTCAGCTATTTAGTTCCGAACTTTCGAAGGCGGGATCGACAAACTCTTGTCTCGAAACCGCCAAACTGGACGAAGCGGCTGCGAGGTCTTGTCGGTTGGAAATCGCTTGCGTCAAAGATCAACAAATCTCGTCCGTATCCTTACATCTCAGGCGAGGGACAGAAGTAGTGTGGCAAGTCGTAGAGCCAAGCAGATCGGTACCGTCTTGACGGCCGATCGGCTTCGCACCACGCGTCGAATCAAGGCCGGATGATCAGCAGAACGCATATGAAGGCACAGTAGAGATTGTCGCTTACAACAAACTCGCTGTTATGCTGTCTCCATGAACAAATAGGGGGAATGCCGACAGCTTGGCAGCTGCAGTCTTGCAGGCCCGGATTGTTTCGCCATTGGCTGAGATTGACAACGGAGCCGGTTTCGATCGTCAGCGGGCCAGATTCTGAGGAAATGCTCGAAGGCTACAGCAAAGATCGTGAGCAAGCTATCAAGTTAAAGCGCTAGTCGCGGACGCTTTTTTCCGGCCATACGCTCAGCTCCGACAAATTGTGGATCGCGTAGTCGAATACGGCGAAGAGCTTAAGGCAATTTTAGTAGGTGCTATCAGAATTGACCGATGATCATTATCCGACGACGACATCACCGCTCATCTTTAGGAAAGTGGCATTTGCGCGTGCCCGCACAGTCGTAATATCGGGAGCAATAATCCCCCGTATCGGTTCAACGTCGCCGGACAAGCCCGCCAAGTTGCATCTGTGGCCTTCACGTTTTCAAGATCTCGCGCCCGACGAACTCTGCCGCTCCAGAAAGACTTCCGCTTTCCTCAGGGAGAAAGCATTCATTAAAATCGCCGCATTCCTTGCAGCTGGGAGCGCTACAAAGGGAAAAGCCTTCAGCTTCGCAAATCTTGCGGTAAAAATACTTCTTCCACCTCATGTTGTTGGTGTTGCCTGCCACCAGCGCCGGAAAATGCGCGAACAGCAATCTCCTAAGTTCGGCTTTGTCAAGCAAGCCGAGATCCCGCCAGAGGTGGTCTTCGCGCATGGAACGTCGCGCAATGATCTTAGCAAAACGCACGCCCTCAGGGTCGCCTGGCCGCACATGCCCTAGGAGCATATCGCGCAACAGTTGCTCCTCCGCATCAGGCACGCAATCACTCGCCTCTTGCAGGGCAAAAGCGCGGATAAGCCTTGCCGGGAAACTGCGGGCTGGTATATCCCGCAGCTCCCTAAGCGAAAGGCCGGTTGCCTCGGTCGCGGTGGCAATCCCCATCTCAATTTCTTCAAGTGCGCGCGAAAAAACGCGGAAGAGCACATAGTCATCAAAATATAACTTGAGACCCATTTGGCATGGTCGGCTGAAATAGCGTGTTTGGCAATCGTCGCAGTGGTCGACGGCTATGCCGGTTTGACGTGCGGCGTCCGCAGCTGGCACCGCCACCGTCGAGACCCCGATGTGATGCACATTTGGCATGCGCTTCGTCGCTTTCTCCAATAATCGAATTCAGTTGGCTGCTTTGATCCCCGCAAGGCGAGCATTCAAAGGTTGTGCCAGCTTGAGCAAGTGACAGTTGAAGCCGGCTTTTCAATCACTCGATCGCCCGTGCAGCGGGGAGGCGATCCCGCCTCCCAGTTATCGCCAAACGGACAAACGCAGGCTTTCAATCTGCGGCGCCGATCGAGCAGTCTGAGTGTAGCAATCTGAGGGAAGATCAAAGATCAATTGCTGCGCAACGACGTGTTAGCCGCCGATAGAGTTATCATATGTCTCTTCGATAGTCCTCAGAGTAGTTGGAGACCGGCACTGAACGTCTTCCGACCTTCAGTGTTGACCTTTGTCCAGTTGAACGGGAGGCCTTCGGCAACGTAGTAAACGCCGCTTTGAGGCGTCAGCTTTCCGTTTCTCGAGCCAATGTCGCCACGCTCGCGGACTCTCAGCGAATCGGCGCGATAGAGTTCATTCTCCTGGATCCTATCATTCGTCATTGCGCTCATAGGAGCACCGGGGAGCGGCGATCAATACGCACTTGCAGGCCTTCCAGTGCGCCCGCAACGATGAGGCCCTTGTTCGCCACTCGGTCCATCGGAACAAACACAGGATCAAGCACCGGCCGGCAACATTCAAAACGTCGCGCGGCTTCCGTCATCGTTATTGACGGCGAACGATAAGGTTTACTACCATCGCCTCCCAAAAGCGCTATCTGCCCGGCAAGAGGGATCGGGTACCCGTCAAAGATCGTAAAGGCGGTTAACCCAACTCGCAAAGCTTCTTCGCCAACAAATAGCGAGTGCATGTCGTCGAAGCGGATCATCTGAATAAGATCACTGCCAATTAAACCGGCGATCGATGCAATGCTGTTGCGATCAGGGAGCTCAGCGGCGCGAAAGATCGCACTTTCTGGCTCCAACAGATACACAAAATTTTCCATATCCTTGCCTTCTAAATTCTTGAAAAGAGCTCGTGCCCAGCTGCTTTTGACGGGAGCGAAAGCGACTCGTGCATCAACTTGGGATAGCGACAACGCGCGGCAATATGCAGATTTCAGCGTGCTGTGTAAATGGTCCTGCGCCAATTCGGTTCGGTTCAATTCAAGCCAGGCTCCGGACGCGTCGCTCCGATGTCGCCCAGCCAGTTGATTCTATTGAGATATTTTAATGGGCGTGTTTTTATTCCGGCCAGCCCCCATACCAACTCCGGGCCAAACATGAACGCGACGATGTTAGACCATACCGGCAGCCGCGAGTCGACTAAGCGGGTTCAGCAATCGAACGCGGCGGCCATCGGCGTCGCCGCACGTATGGCTCGAATTTGTCCCAAATTTGCCGAACGGGATCCCGACCTTGGGCAAACTATGCAAACGGGTGCGTGTTCCAAGTTTGACGAGATCTGTACGTTGTACGAATACCCGGCAGAATTAGAAATCATTTCCCATGCTGCAGACGCGAGAGCCTGAACTCGAAGCTAACGAGTGGAGCTTCTATCAAGGCACCCCTTACGACGTATAAAGCAGAAAGAAAATTTGCAATCGGCGAGTTCCATCCGAGCATCACGACATTTGGCTAGCGCAACCGGGGCAACAGCCGCGCTCACTGTTGGCTGACTTAAAGTGTGCTGAAAGCCGCGGTCGCGAGTTCGCGCTCGGTCCCCAGGCGTTTTCGGTGCCGCGTTTTTAGCGTTATTCAAAACGCGGATGATGGCATCCAATCAATCTATTTTGCCTGATTAGCGACCTTGGTGCATGACCAAGGTGTCTCACCAAACAAGCCGATCGCGACCTCAGCGGAGAACGTACAAAAATGCAATAGATAGGAAGCGGCAGATTTTATTGCGTATCCCGGAGAGATACTGGCGCCGCCTTGTTGCTCGCTATGGCGGCGGCCTTCGGAGTCTGGCGAACAGGATTTGCCGAGTCGGAAGCCGCGAAAGAAGAAGTCGTCACTTTGGCGTATTCGCGCTGACCCAACTTTTGGCAACCTATGGCACTCACGGCGAAGTCATGCACGTTCATAGCGTGGACGAATCGGGCGAAAGGTCAGCGTCGACGCAGTTCAAGTATTGGACGAACGAACGGGAGCAAGGCCTTGTCCTTTAGAACTTTTTTTTGCATTCTGCTACTGGTCACGTGCACCAGCGCTGTTTCGGCCTACGCCGCGTCGCTTTCCATCTTCAAAGCGTTCGCCGTAACACTAGCGGCTTCGGTTTTCCTTCAGGTCGTTTATTTCTTGAGCCTGCTATTTATGTCCTTCCGGCCCACGCGCGAGAGCGACAGGTCGATACATTCAGGAACTCGGCAGGCAAACCAGCCACAAAAACATGATCGCGATGAAACTGAGCTGACCTGCCACTGAATTTTCATCCGGCGGCGATTAGAGCCTCGGCGGTTTTGAATACGCCAAGTGGCGCGGTGTGAGCAACCGGCGGAAACGCGAAGCCTTCATCTTGCGCAGCGTTGGAGCCGGTTGCGGCGATGGTCCCGGCATAATCTGCCGGGGTCTGATATCCGAGCGATTAGTGCGGCCGGAAATTATTGTGATCGTCCGCCCATTCGGCAATGGCGCTTCGGGCATGATTGAGGCCAAAGAACAGGCTTCCGTTGAGCAGTTCGTCGCGCATCCGACCATTGAAGCTCTCGGCATAGCCGTTCTGCATCGGCTTTCCCGGCGCGATGTAGTGCCAGTCGACTTTGTGATCCTTCGACCACGCGAGGATCGCATTCGAGGTGAGTTCAGTGCCGTTGTCGGAGACGATCATCCCCGGCTTGCCGCGTCGTTCGATCAGCGTCGTCAGTTCTCTGGCGACACGGCGGCCGGAGATCGACGTGTCCGGGATCGCCGCCAGGCATTCGCGCGTTACGTCATCGACGATGTTGAGCACGCGAAACCTCCTTCCGCAAGCGAACTGGTCGTGCACGAAGTCTAGCGACCATCGGGCATTGGCCTTAGCTTCGACCAGAAATCGGAGCACGCGTGCGGACAGCACGGCGTCTGGCTTTGCGCTTGCGGACAGAGAGACCCTCCTCCCGATAAAGGCGATAGATGCGATTGACCCCGGACGGTTCTCCCTCCCGCCGAAGCAGGACGAACAGTCGCCGGTAGCCGAAACGCCGCCGCTCATTGGCGAGGTCGCGCAGCTTCGCTCGCAACTCGGTTTCCGGCGGTCGGTTCGACTGATAGCGGATCGTCTTGCGGTCGGCGGATATGATCTGGCAGGCCCGCCGTTCCGAAAGACCCATGACGGTCTTCAGATGCGTGACGGCGTCACGCTTCGCGACAGGCCCTACCATTTTTTTGAAAGAAGCTCGCGGAGTGCTGCTGCGTCCAACATCTGCTCGGCGAGCAGCTTCTTCAGCCTGGCATTCTCATCTTCAAGCGCCTTCAGCCGCTTGGCCTCGGAGACTTCCAGGCCGCCGTATTTGGCTTTCCAGTTGTAAAACGTCGCTTCTGAAATCCGTGCTTGCGGCAAAGGTCGGCCGCCTTCGCACCAGCCTCCTGCTCCTTCAGCACCGCAATTATCTGCTCTTCGGTAAATCTCTGCTTCTTCATTCGTCCGTCCTTTGATGGGCCGGACTCTAATCAATTCTGGAGGAAATTCGCAGGGGCAGGTCAGAGCAGTCCAACGTCCCCCAGCTTGACCTAAGGCGTAAACGGCGCACCCCTTAGTTAGCGGTGTAGGTATTGACCCAATTCATCAGGCTAAAGCTCAATTCGATGTCATGGAACTACTCAACAACCTCCAGCAACCGAGGACCGCTTTCTTCACCACGGTGCGGCGGTCCATGAGATGCTGCATTGGTCTCCCGATTGCTTCATCTTCGGCAGGAGGCTTCTGGATTGGGCATCGTCTGGTTTAGAAAGCACCTCCGACTCAGGCGACTGTTGCCGACCGCCGCTCCTGATTAGATGACATGTTTCCGGAAGAGAACATGCTTCGAAATTTGAGCGTTTCCCGTTGCCTTTTCTACCTACGCCGATCGAGAAGCTCGACCGTCTCGGTAAGCGCGGGGGTGGAAACATTAAGAACAACGTCAACGAGATGACTACAAGCTCAGAACTTGCATTTGGCGGAAATAAGCTCCGCAAACTTTACTACCGGAGGGTCGAGGCGGGTCCAGTCTGATTTGCCCAGAGCCGGCGCTTTTAACGCGGCGACCTCGGCGCAGTCGACGACGTTCCCGCCCATCGGACGAAAACTGGCGGGGCAACTTCGACGTCGAAGATGGCGCGGATTGTTGCACGAAAGCCCGCCGCGAGGGCATCCCATGCAGGTCGCCGACTATCGGACGCAGACCGGCTTAGAGCAGTCTTTTGTCAGACATGTACTCCGCGGTTGTCGGCAATGAGACTGAATGGCGGGAGCTTGACACTACGCGCTGCTACGAAATGCCTGCTGAACCCACGAATTCACTTCGGCACGCGATTTGCTCTGGTCACGGTATGTCGCCAATCGCAGCGCGATGGTCTTCGGGCGGCGCATCGCTGTTCGCGTCTCGTGAGTTCCGATGGTTTGCTGGGCAATGATAGTGGCTCGGTTGTGTGTGCCGGGAAAATGTGAGGAGTGTTAGATGCGATCTAGAGTTCTTCGTTTGCGACCCACAACAATCGCCCACGTCGCGAGCGGTACAGCCAAAGCGGCAGACCTTGAGCCAGGCGGGAAGCCGGGGGTGTGGGACTGGACTGGAAGTTCTGTTTGCGGACGGGTCGGTGGGCGGGTGCGGTCGAACCTGCTGCGCCAATTCCTACGGTCGGCCGACCTATGGCGATACCGACATGTTCGATTTCAACCGGCTGCAAAACCCGCACCTGCCGCTCGGCCAGGGGCCGCATCTGTGCCTGGGCGCTGCGCTGGCGCGCCTGGAATTGGGAAGTGTCTTCCCCCCGCCGTTCGTGCGGCCGGAGGATCTGGCGCTGGCAATCGCCGCAGAGGGCGTGGTCTACACGTTGCCTTAACTCATTTGCTGCCCGCAGTCTGCCCATCATCTTCCGCCCCTTCCGGGCTTAAAGAGTGAAGCGTCACCATGTCCGAACAATCCTTGCCGACGCTGCCGATGTGGCGGGTCGATCACATCGAGCCCTCGCCCGAGATGTTAGCGCTACGCGCCAAAGGTCCGATCCACCGCGTGCGCCTTCCGTCCGGGCACGAATGCTGGTGGGTGACAGGCTATGACGAGGCCAAGGCGGTGCTGTCTGACGCGGCATTCCTGCCCGCGGGAATGCCTCCGGCGGATTTCACCCCCGATTCGGTCATTCTCGGTTCGCCGGGATGGCTGGTCTCGCACGAAGGGGACGAGCATGCTCGGTTACGCACGATCGTGGCGCCGGCCTTCAGCAACAGCAGGGTGAAGCTGCTTACGCAGCAGGTCGAGGCGATCACCGTGCAGTTGTTCGATACGCTGGCGGTTCAGCCCCAGCCCGCAGACTTGCGACGCCATCTCTCCTTTCCGCTTCCGGCCAAGGTAATCAGCGCGCTGATGGGCGTGCCCTTCGAGGAACACGCCTTTTTCGCAGGGCTCTCCGACGAGGTGATGACGCACCAGCATGAAAGCGGCCCGCGCAGCGCGTCCGGCCTGGCCTGGGAAGAGCTCCGCGCCTACATCCACGGCAAAATACGGGGCAAGCGACAGGATCCGGGCGATAACCTGCTGACGGATCTGCTAGCCGCGGTCGACCAGGGCAAAGCGACCGAGGAAGAGGCGATCGGCCTCGCGGCGGGCGTGCTGGTGGCGGGGCACGAGAGCACCGTCGCGCAGATCGAATTCGGCCTGCTGGCCATGTTTCGCCATCCGCAACAGCGCGAACGCCTGGTCCGCGATCCTTCCCTGGTTGACAAGGCGGTGGAAGAAATACTGCGCATGTATTCGCCTGGCGCGGGGTGGGACGGCATCATGCGCTATCCCCGGACCGACGTTACCATCGCGGGCGTGCATATACCCGCGGAGAGCAAAGTACTGGTCGGCCTGCCGGCGACCTCGTTTGATCCGTGCCATTTCAAAGACCCGGAAGTCTTCGACATCGGACGCGACGCAAATCCCCACCTGGCGTTCTCCTACGGGCAGCACAATTGCATCGGGGCGGCGCTGGCGAGGCTGGAACTGAAGGCCATATTCGGTTCGATCTTCCAGCGCTTTCCCGCGTTGCGCCTGGCCGTGGCGCCCGAAGAACTGAAGTTGCGCAAGGAGATCATCACCGGCGGGTTCGAGGAGATGCCGGTGCTCTGGTGCGGACGCCCCCCGGCATCGCAATCTTCTCATTTGGCGGCGCCTGGCGCGCACCGGTCAGATCAGCCACTCGACAGGTAATCAAGATGGACGTGCAAGACACCACGGCAGCATGCCACGACGCCTTCGCCGAGCTGGCGTCGCCAGCATGCATCCAAGACCCGTACCCGTTCATGCGGTGGTTGCGAGAGCACGATCCGGTGCACCGCGCGGCGTCGGGCCTCTTTCTGTTGAGCCGCCACGCCGACATCTACTGGGCGTTCAAGGCTACGGGCGATGCGTTTCGGGGGCCGGCGCCATCCGAACTGGCGCGCTATTTCCCGCGTGCGGCGAGCAGCCTGTCGCTCAATCTGCTGGCGTCTACGCTAGCCATGAAGGAACCACCGACGCATACGCGTCTGCGCCGGCTGATTTCGCGCGATTTCACCGTGGGCCAGATCGACAACCTGCGGCCGAGCATCGCGCGCATCGTCGCAGCTCGCCTGGATGGCATGGCGCCCGCACTGGAGCGAGGAGAGGCGGTGGACCTGCATCGGGAATTCGCACTGGCCTTGCCCATGCTTGTCTTCGCTGAATTGTTCGGCATGCCCCAAGACGACGTTTTCGAGCTCTCAGCGATCGTCAGCGCCATTCTAGAAGGCCTGAGCCCGCACGCCAGCGATCCACAGCTCGCCGCGGCGGACGTGGCCAGCGCCAGGGTGAAGGCCTATTTCGGCGACCTCATACTGCGCAAGCGCGCCGATCCCCGCCGCGACATCGTGTCGACACTGGTCGGCGCACACACCGACGACGCCGATACGCTCTCGGACGCGGAGTTGATCAGCATGCTGTGGGGCATGTTGCTGGGCGGCTTCGCCACCACTGCTGCGACTATCGACCATGCGGTGCTGGCGATGCTGGCCTACCCCGAGGAGCGGCACTGGCTGCAGGGAGACGCCGCAGGGGTGGAGGCATTTGTAGAAGAAGTACTGCGCTGCGAGGCGCCCGCCATGTTCAGCTCCATTCCGCGTATCGCCCAGCGCGACATCGAACTGCATGGCGTGGTGATCCCGAAGGACGCGGACGTGCGCGTGCTGATCGCGGCCGGCAATCGCGACCCGGACGCTTTCGCTGATCCCGACCGCTTCGATCCGGTGCGGTTCTACGGCACCAGGCCTGGCATGTCGAGCGACGGAAAGATTATGCTGAGCTTCGGCCACGGCATCCACTTCTGCCTAGGTGCTCAACTCGCCAGGGTGCAACTGGCCGAGAGCCTGCCGCAGATCCAGGCTCGCTTCCCCACGTTGGCCTTGGCCGAGCAGCCGACCCGGGAGCCCTCAGCGTTCCTTAGGACGTTCCGCGCGCTGCCGGTGCGGCTGCACGCGCAGGCGGCGGCTGAGGTTCGCGTCGTGGTCGACCAGGACCTGTGCGGAACCACTGGTCAGTGCGTGTTGACGCTGCCGGGCACCTTTCGTCAGCGCGAGCCGGACGGCGTGGCGGAAGTGTGCATGGCGACGGTCCCGCAGGCGCTGCACGCCGCCGTGCGCCTAGCAGCCAGCCAGTGCCCGGTCGCGGCCATTCGGGTGATCGAAAGCGAAGCCGGCGATGACCATTGCACCAACCCCGGCCCTACGCCCTCTCCGGCAGACGCTGAGCGACATGCAGCGAAAGACCTACGCAATCCAGGAGAACATGATGGAACGATTTAAAGGCAAGGTGGCCGTGGTGACCGGCGCCGGCGCCGGGATCGGCAAGGCATGCGCCCTCGCCATCGCGCGCGAGGGCGGCAGAGTGGTGGTGGCCGACATTGATGGCCCCGCTGCCATCGCCTGCACCGCACAGATCGCAGCCGAAGCGGGCCAAGCGCTGGCCGTGGCCATGGACATCGCAGATGCGCAGGCGGTGGCAGAGCTGTTCAAAACGGCGAAGCGGCGCTTCGGTGGGGTCGACGTGCTTGTGAACAATGCGAGCGCCATGCATTTGACTCCGCACGACCGCGCGATCCTCGACCTGGACGTGGCGGTCTGGGACCAGACCATGGCGACCAATTTGCGCGGCACGCTCCTTTGCTGCCGGCAGGCCATCCCACAAATGATCGGCCGTGGTGGTGGCGCGATCGTGAACATGTCATCGTGCCAAGGGCTCAGCGGCGACACCGCACTGACGTCATACGCCGCGTCGAAGGCCGCAATGAACATGCTGTCGGCCTCGCTTGCCACCCAATACGGACACGCGAAGATCCGCTGCAACGCGGTTGCGCCAGGTCTTGTCATGACCGAACGTCTCTTCGCCAAGCTGGACGAGTGCATGCAACGGCATCTACACCGGCACCAGCTCCTGCCGCACGTCGGCCGCCCCGAGGACGTAGCCGCGCTGGTCGCGTTCCTGCTCTCGGAGGAGGCTGCGTTCATCACCGGCCAGGTGGTGTGCATCGACGGCGGCATGTTGGCGCATGTTCCAACCTACGCCGACGGTGGCAACAGCGCGGCTCGGCCGGCCGGTGACGCCGCCGAAGCAGCCGCAGCGTCGCATTGGTGATGGACATGCTGCTCAACCCGCTGAACCGCTGGCGCCGGCTACGGGACGACATCCCGGTCATGCCTGGCGCTTTCCCCCTGGTCGGGCATCTTCCCGCCATCGTCTGCGATCTGCCGCGCCTGCTGCGGCGCGCGGAAAGGACCCTAGGCAGCCACTTCTGGCTGGACTTCGGCCCGGCCGGACACCTGATGACATGCCTGGATCCAGATGCGCTCGCATTGCTCCGGCACAAGGAAGTGTCCTCGGCACTGATCGAAGAGATGGCGCCCGACATCCTTGGCGGAACGTTGGTCACTTTGGACGGTAGCGCGCACCGGCAGGCGCGCGATGGGATAAAAGCGGCGTTTCTGCCGAGGGGTCTGACCGAGGCCGGCATTGGCGAGCTGTTCGAACCAATTATTAGGGCTCAGGTCAAGGCGTGGCGCGACCGCGGTGAAGTCGCTATCCTGCCAGACACCCGCAACCTGATGCTCAAACTCACCTTCAGTCTCATGGGCATCCCCGCCCAAGACCTGTCGGAGTGGCATCGCAAGTATCGGCAACTGCTACAATTGATGGTCGCGCCCCCGATCGACCTGCCGGGGATGCCCTTGCGACGCGGCCGCGCCGCCCGCGATTGGATCGACGCGCAGTCGCGCCAGTTCATCCGGGACGCGCGCGCGCGCGCCGCGCGCACCGGGTTGATCAACGACATGGTGAGCGCCTTCGATTGCAGCGATGGCGCGCTCTCCGATGACGTCCTGGTCGCCAATATCCGCTTGCTGCTGCTTGCCGGCCACGAGACCTCCGCCTCGACGATAGCCTGGATGGTGATCGAGCTGGCGCAGCATCCAGAGCTGTGGGACGCCCTGGTCGAAGAGGCGCAACGCGTGGGCGCGGTGCCGACCGGGCACGAGGACCTGGCGCAATGTCCGGTCGCAGAGGCGCTGTTTCGGGAGACGCTACGAATGCATCCGGCTTCCTCGCTCGTACCGCGTCGCGCGATGCAGGAATTACAACTCGGCCAGCGGCGCATTCCTTCGGGCACTCATTTGTGCATCCCACTACTGCATTTCTCGACCTCGCCGCTGCTGCACGAAGCGCCCGATCAGTTCCGTCTGGGGCGGTGGCTGCAACGCACGGAGCCGATCCGGCCGGTGGACATGCTGCAGTTCGGTGCCGGCCCACACGTCTGCATGGGCTATCACCTTGTATGGCTGGAGCTGGTGCAGTTCAGCATCGCCTTGGCATTGACCATGCAGGAGGCCGGGGTGCGGCCGCGATTGATGAGCGGCGTCGAAAAAGGCCGGCGCTATTACCCGACCGCACATCCGTCCATGACAGTCCGCATCGGATTCTCATGAGCTGGGATCCTCTGCCCCGTGTCAAGAGGCAGCGGCGACGACGATGGGCGGCATTGCTGCACTCGGCGCGCGCGCGCGGTGCGACGCCGGCAGCACCGCGGCGGCTCGCCGCTCGCCGCGGCATTCTCTGTCAGGTAGAAGGAGATGAACAACATGCAGAAGGGTTCCACGCTAAACGACGACCGAACTGGCGTTTCCCCGTTCGGCGGATCGGGCGCGCAGGCGTGCGGCGGATTGCCGGTGCGCGCGTCCATAGGCATTGGCGCGCTATGCGCCGTCGCGGAGGATGCCGCGCTTTACTCTGTACCGCGCACTGGATCGCTATCGCGCCTGTTTCGGCCTTGTATTGTAGGTGGTCGAGGATGACACGCCAGCGGATGAAGCGACGCTGGGCAAGCCCCCGGCAAGCATGCGGCGGAGAAGAAAGCAACCGGCGTGCCGATCACGAAGCTGCATGCAGCGCCCCAGTCAGTGCCGGGCCTATGGCCAGAGGCCGAGGAAGCCATCACCTCGCTGCGCCCGCGTGCGGAGCGGTTGGCGCAGGCCGTGCAGCGGGCCAAAAGGGTATCTGTTCAAGCACGCGCCGTGCGCATTGGCGCCGGTCCGCACGGAGGCGCCGCCGTACCGCTGCGATCGGCCGGCGGCACCGCTAGATGCTACATTGTGTTCGATTCCACGGCAGATCGGAGCGGTTGCCCACCGCGGACCGCCGCCAGCATAGGTGCGCTTCGCCGCGCTTCTCGTCAACTGCCTGCAGAGGGAACATCCCGCATGAGTGCGCTGTCCGAACAGATCCTTTCTGAATTGCGCCACTTGCTGAACGAGACGCGCGATGGCGGCAGCGTGAGTCCGTCCGTTTACGACACGGCGCGCGTTTCGCAGTTCAGCGGCAACGTCACCGGTCGGCAGAACGGATACGCGTGGCTCATGGCGCAGCAACAGGCCGATGGCGGGTGGGGAAGTGCTGACTTCCCACTGTTCCGCCATGTACCCACGTGGGCGGCGTTGCTTGCATTGCGGCGTGCCGATCCTCTTCCCGGCGCTGCGGACGCAGTTCAGGCTGCAACGCGGTTCCTCGAGCGCCAGCCGGATCCCTACGCGGATGCGGTGCCGGAAGACGCGCCGGTAGGCGCGGAGCTGATCCTGCCGCAGATCTCCGGCGAGGCCACATCCTTGGTGGGCGACGTGGTGTTTCCGCGCTACCCGGCGCTGTTGCCGTTGCGGCAAGCGTGCCTGGTTAAGTTGGGGACGGTGGGACCGCTGCCGAGCGGCCATCCGTTGTTGCACTCCTGGGAAGCCTGGGGGACGTCGCCGACCACGGCATGCCTGGACGACGACGGCAGCATCGGCATCAGCCCGGCGGCAACCGCCGCGTGGCGTGCGCACGCCCTCACACAGGCGAGCGCGCCACAGGTCGAGCGTGCCGACAGGTATCTTCAGGCCGCATCGCGCGCGGCGCGCAGCGGCATCGAAGGTGTCGTTCCCAGCGTCTGGCCGATCAACGTGTTCGAGCCATGCTGGTCGCTGTACACTCTGCATCTGGCCGGGTTGTTTTCGCATCCCGCGCTCGCCGAGGCGGTGCGCGTGATCGTCGCGCAGCTCGATGCCTGTCTGGGCGTGCGCGGTCTGGGTCCGGCCTTGCACTTCGCGGCCGATGCGGACGACACTGCTGTTGCGTTGTGCATCCTGCACCTAGCAGGACGCAACCCGGCTGCCAACGCGTTGCGCCACTTCGAAATCGGCGGGCTGTTCGTTACCTTCCCCGGCGAGCGCAATGCCTCGGTGTCGACCAACATCCACGCCCTGCATGCGTTCAGACTTTTGGGAAAGCCCACCGCCGGTACCAGCGCTTACCTTGAGGCCAATCGCAACGCGGACGGTCTATGGGACAATGACAAATGGCATGTTTCGTGGCTGTATCCCACCGCGCATGCAATCGCTGCGCTCGCGCAAGGCGCGCCCCAGTGGCGCGACGAGCGCGCGCTGGCGGCGCTGTTGCAGGCGCAGCGCGACGACGGCGGCTGGGGCGCGGGTCGCGCGTCAACATTTGAGGAAACCGCCTATGCGCTGTTCGCGTTGCACGTGATGGATGGGCGCGAAGAGCCGACAGGGCGCGCCCGCATCGCGCTGGCGGTCGCGCACGCGCTGGAGTGGATGCTCGCTCGCCATGAGGCGCATGAATTGCCGCAGACGCCGCTGTGGATCGGCAAGGAATTGTATTGCCCGACCCGGGTCGTGCGCGTGATCGAACTCGCCGGCTTGTGGCTGGCTCTTCGTTGGGGGCGGCGCATCCCGACCGAGGGAGCAGGAGGAATGGCGCAATGATCCCGACGGAAAGCGCGCTGCAGCAAGTACTGGAGTGGGGGCGTTCCCTGACCGGATTCGCCGACGAGCATGCCGTAGAAGCAGTTAGGGGCGGACAGTACATCCTGCAGTGTATCCAACCGAGCTTGCACGATATCAGCGCCCGCACCGGCCGAGATCCGCAGGACGAAAAGCTGATCGTGGCGTTTTATCGCGAGTTGGCGCTACTGTTTTGGCTCGACGATTGCAACGACCTTGGCCTGATCGCGCCGGAGCAGCTGGCCGCGGTGGAGCAGGCGCTGGGGCAGGGCGTGCCATGCGCGGTCCCCGGTTTCGAGGGCTGCGCTGTGCTGCGCGCTTCCCTGGCCGCGCTCGCCTACGATAGGCGCGACTATACTGAGCTTCTAAACGATACCCGGTGCTACTGCGCGGCGCTGCGCGCCGGACCCGCGCAGGCGGCGGGGGCTGAACGCTGGTCGTACGCCGAATACTTGCACAATTCCATCGATTCGATCGCCTACGCGAACGTGTTCTGTTGCCTGTCGTTGCTATGGGGGCTGGACATGGCGACCCTGCGCGCGCGTCCGGCGTTTCGCCAGGTGCTGCGGCTCATCTCCACGATAGGGCGCCTGCAGAACGATCTGCATGGATGCGCCAAGGATAGGGCGGCGGGAGAAGCCGACAACGCTGCCATCCTGCTCCTGCAGCGTTATCCGGCTATGCCTGTGGAGGATTTCCTCAACGACGAGCTGGTCGGCCATGCGCGCATGCTGCACCGAGTGATGGTGAAAGAACGCTTTCCTGCACCATGGGGACCGTTAATCGAGGCCATGGCGGTCATTCGCGCGAAGTACTACCAGACCTCGATCAGCCGCTACGGCAACGATGCGGCGGGGGGAGGCCAGCGTGCGCCGGCGTGAACGCGCGGGAGGCGGCGGCGTGCGCGCGGCGCCCTCGGTCCGATCCGACGCAACGCCAACGCCCAATACGGCGGATCGAGCGAGCGGGTGCGACGACGCCCTGACCCGGCGCAAGGACGACCATCTGGACCTCGTGCTGGATCGGCGAACGGCGCCAGCCACGGTCGCTGCCGGCTGGGAGCAAATCCGGTTCGAACACTGCGCACTGCCCGAGCTGGACCTGACGCAGATCGAACTGCGCACATCGCTGTTAGGCAAGCCCATACGTGCGCCGCTGCTGATCAGTTCCATGACCGGCGGAATGCCACGCGCAAAGGCCATCAATCGGCACCTGAGCGAGGCGGCGCAAGCCTTGGGGATCGCCATGTGCGTCGGTTCGCAGCGCGTGAGCCTCCAATCGCGCAATTCCCAGGGGCTGACGCGCGCCCTACGCCGCCTGGCGCCTGACATTCCCTTGCTGGCCAATATCGGCGCTGCGCAACTGCGCGAGGCCGACGGCCTTGATCTGGCGCGCCGGGCTGTCGATGCGCTGGAGGCTGATGGGCTGATCGTCCATCTCAATCCGCTGCAGGAAGTGCTACAGCCGGATGGCGACCGCGACTGGCACGGCGTACTGGCGCAGGTGGCTCGCGCCGCGCGTAGCGTGGGCGTGCCTATCGTGGCCAAAGAAGTCGGGTGGGGCCTGTCCGCCTCGGTGGCCTGCGCGCTCGTCGAGGCGGGTGTTGAGGTGATTGATGTCGCCGGAGCCGGCGGCACCAGTTGGGCCGCGGTGGAGGGCGAGCGCGCCCGCGATGCCGCCGGCCGTGCAGTGGCGATGGCGTTTGCCGATTGGGGGATCCCGACACCGGCCAGCTTGCAGGCGGTCCGTCGGGCACTGCCAACGGTGAAGCTTATCGCGTCCGGCGGGATCCGCGACGGCGTCGACGTGGCCAAGGCCATTCGCCTGGGTGCGGACATTGCCGGGCAGGCAGCCGGCGTGCTGCCGGCGGCTACGGTATCGACCGAAGCGGTCGTTGCGCATTTCGAGGTCGTCATCCGCCAGTTGGCCGTCGCCTGCTTTTGCACCGGCTCACCTGATCTGGCGACGTTGCGCCAGGCGCGCTTGTTGCCCTCCGCGCACTTGTTGCCCTCCGCGCATCCGCCAGTCGGATGATGCCGGCGTCGCCCGCTCTGTCGGCCGGCCCTCCAAGCTGGTTGCAAAAACCGTTAACGCTAAAGCTAGACCTCTAATCCACCTTGGCCCAGCGGTTCGATGCAGGGAACGAAATGTTCATGAAGCAGCTGTTGACGATGAAGCGGTAATGATGCCGCCGGCTAGGTTATGCGTACCGTAACTCGGGCTTACAAAGGCGCGCAATCCAGCGCCGTTTGTTGAATCAGACCGGCTTTTCCCGGTCCAGCCACGCCTTTGCAAAGTGCATGATTAAGCCAGTCAACGAAGGACCGTTTTTGAGGGCTGGCAGGAATGGTGTCACCTATCTGTTCGAGATACGCATAAAATCTGGCGGCTGCGCTGTCCAATCCTTGGCCGCGAACGATACTGGGTCGATTCAGCTGCGTGTCCACGGCAGGCAATTTGCCAAGCACTTCTGCGCGGCCGACTGTATCTGCGATGTCGTCGGCGATCTGATACGCGTGCCCGAGCAATTCCCCCACCTTAGACCATGGGGCCGGATCTGCACCACTTGCCAGGGCACCGCAAGTGGCCGCCGCGACAAAGAGGGAGCCGGTCTTGTAATGGTGATAGCGGTCGATTGGGACGTGCGTCATTGCCTCCATCGACTGTCCGGCGATCAGTCCGTGACTGGGGCCGACCGCCTCCGCAACCACCTCGATCATGCGCGCGCCCAACTCAGGTGTTAGCGCAGCCTGCAAGCTGAGGTATTTGAAAGCCATCACAATCAAGGCATCGCCGGTCAAAACGGCGATAGGCTCTCCGAAAAGCCGGTGCACCGTTGGTCTGCCGCGGCGTAGGGCCGCGTTATCGAAGCAAGGCAAGTCGTCATGCACCAACGAGGCACAGTGCAGCAATTCAATTGCTGCCGCGGCTCTTGTCGCGAGCTCAGGATCTTTTTCGCCGCACACATAGGAGACTTTCAAGCAGAGCTTGGGGCGCATCCGGGAGCCCCCTGGAAACACTGCCGCGTCCAGCGCTCCACGCAGGTGAGCCGGCGCAGCCGGACTTAGAGCAGTATCCATGGCAGCTCGCAGCGCTTGCTCGATGAGCTTGTCGCTATCGCCAACCACGTCGGCTTGGTGATTCGAAATCATATCGCATCTCCACTTTTGAGACGAAAACGAAAACGGGCCTAGTCCAACCGGTGCCAAACAAAAGGCCGATTTCGCTGTGTCTCTTCAGGTTCTAAGGCACCGTTAAGTTTAGCGGATTGCGGCGGCCAACATGCGGCACCGGCGTGACCAATGAAACCGTGTGCCAGTGGGAGCCTTAACTCGGCAAGGCGATCTCCCACTGGAATCCCTTGAAGCAGTCTCATTCGTGGCGACCTGACATCTGAACGTCGGTTACTTCGATCGCGCGCGAAGAACATTGGCTCCGGCGGCGCTGTCGGCCAGAATGGCATCGCTCTCAACGTCTTGGTCCAAAGCTGAAGAGGCTCCCGCGCTGAGCAGTGGCTGGTGACAAAGCTCTTTGGATCGGCTGCACGCCGCCGCGCGTGATGATCGCTGACGAGCTCCGTTCGTACGGTACGACATGGGCGAAGATGGGCCTTACATCTAAAGGTGTTGGTCATCGTCGATAGTAGCCACTGGAGCTTGGACCGGAACCATTGCTGGCAGAGATCTGGGCTCCTACAAGCAATTGGTGTGCCACCAGATCATTGTTAGTGAATGTTTCAATGGCGACAGAAGGCGTCTTCCGGTGCTCACCGTGTGTCGGGAGTCGCGGATTGTGCCACTCCGCCTAGTATTTGAACAGCGTCAACCTTGCGAGCGATCCGTCCGAAGGCCAACCCAGCATTGGAGTGATTTGGGTTGAGGTCACAATGCACGTCGGCGCTTGCACCATGCCAGCCTGTCAATGTGCGCGATCGCACACGACTGTCAGCTTTGCGTCAATTACGATCGAACCGATGCTTTTGACGTTTCACGAGGTTACGCTGCCGATAGACCCAGCGTGAGAAGACGACTGAGCCTTCCAGTTGTTCTTCGGCGCGATGTTGCCGAAGCCTTACACTCGACCGGCTTGGCGAGGATTTCAGCGCTGCCGTAGCCCTTGTCGGCCGGCAGGAAACCGCTTCGAAAAGTCGGTCCCCTACCGCCTTTTGCTAGCGGACTAAAAGGGCGGAGCAGGTGGATCTATACAGCGCTTTCTTTCAAAGCCCTGGTTGCGCCTTGTGTTCGTCAGCGATCAGGAGCGCCTTCGGCTCCACATGCTTGGCGACGGCCGCCCATGCATCCTTGCCGTTCTCGTCCAGGATCACCCGCGTCACCGTTCTGTTCGGTGCATGGCGGTTGGCCTCCCTCAGCGCCAGAACTCACATACGCTTGCCGTTCTGATTTTCCTTCTTGCGCCCGTCCTTGCGCTCTTCCTTCTTGTCACCTTGCGGAGGACGCCGCCCACATACTTGCCGTCGATCTGCACCGTACCGTGCAGCTTGATCGCATCACGGCGAAGGTCGGCTGCCTCCCGGAGCTTCTGCAGCAGGAAGTAGGCGGTCTTGTACGTACCCATCCGGCGAAGGCCGTCTGTCCTGACTTGCTGATTGGCTTTAAGTCCATGCCTTATGTCATGCGCTACAATCATTTCCCCCATTGAGGTCTTGTCCGTCGACGATCTTGGTCGCCGACGGGATTGGTCGGACGAAGAGAAGGTTCGGATCGTCGAGGAAAGTCTACAAGGCTTTCGGAAAGGCTCGGTGACGGCGCGGCGATATGGATTGTCACGGTCATTGTTGACCCGTTGGCGTCGGGAATACCGTAGTGGTCTTCTGAGCAGTTCCGCTACAACGGGCTTCGTGCCACTTACGATTTCGCCACCGGCGGCGGCATCTTGCGAGGTAGCCTCACGGCCGCGATTTGAAGACGACATGACGATCGAGATCGGCCTGCCGAATGGCCGACGGCTGACGATCCCAGCCTCGCTTGATCCGACCATTCTTGCCCGCCTGTTGCCCGTCGTGGATGGGTCATGATCGCGTTTCCCGCGGGGGTAAAGGTGTGGATCGCGGGCGGGGTGACGGACATGCGTTGCGGCATGAACAGCCTGGCGCTGAAGGTTCAGCAAGGTCTTGGCCGCGATCCTCATGGCGGCGAAGTCTTCTGCTTCCGGGGTCGCAAGGGTGACCTGATCAAGGTCCTCTGGCATGACGGCGTCGGCATGTCGCTTTACCTGAAGCGGCTGGAAGCTGGAAAGTTCATCTGGCCGGTCAGCCAGAATGGCTCCGCCGTGCCTGTATCGTCGGCGCAGCTCGGCTATCTCCTGGAAGGGATCGACTGGCGCAACCCGCGCTGGACGCAGCGGCCTTCGAAGGCAGGCTGACCGCCTGCATTCCTCTGTTTTTGTTGGGCTTTCGGCATGCGGCATGGTAGCTTTCGGCCATGGATGATGCTGCTTCGGAGATAGCCAGACTGCGCGCCGCGCTTGCGGCATCGGAAGCGCGTGCCGCCTCTGCCGAGGCCGACCTCGCACAGGTGCGCGCGGTCGTGACGACGTCTGAGGCGATGATCCGGCATCTCAAGCTCGAGATCGCCAAGATACGTCGCGAGCAGTACGGCCAGAGCTCGGAGCGCCGCGCCCGGCTGATCGAGCAAATGGAATTGCAGCTCGAAGAACTTGAAGCCGACGCCACCGAAGACGAGATCGCTGCGGAACGCGTGGCGACGAGAATCACAAATGTCTCCGCTTTCGAACGCCGCCGGCCGGCCCGCAAGCCGTTTCCCGAGCACCTGCCGCGCGAGCGCCTGGTCATCGATGCCCCGTCGACCTGCACCTGCTGCGGCTCGCACCGCATCGTGAAGATGGGCGAAGACATCACCGAGACGCTGGAGATCATTCCGCGCCAGTGGAAGGTGATCCAGACGGTGCGCGAGAAGTTCACCTGCCGGGACTGCGAGAAGATCAGCCAGCCACCGGCCCCTTTCCATGCGACACGCGGGGATGGGCAGGACCGCACCTGCTGGCGACGATCCTGTTCGAGAAGTTCGGCCAACATCAGCCATTGAACCGCCAGGCTGAGCGCTACGCCAGGGAAGGCGTCGCTCTCAGTCTCTCCACACTGGCCGATCAGGTCGGAGCCTGCACGACGGCCCTGCAGCCGATCCATGACCTGATCCGTGCCCATGTTCTGGCCGCCGAGCGGCTGCATGGTGACGACACCACCGTGCCGCTTCTGGCCAGGGGAGCAACAAAGCAGGCGAGGCTCTGGACTTACGTCCGCGATGACCGCCCTTTCGCGGGCGGCGCGCCTCCCGCCGCACTCTTCCACTTCTCTCCCGATCGCGAGAAGACCCACCCCAACACGCATCTCGCCGGATGGCACGGCACCCTGCAAGCCGATGCCTATGGCGGCTACAACGACCTCTATCGTGCCGACCGCCGCCCCGCGCTGGTGATCAGCGCACTTTGCTGGAGCCACGCGCGGCGCAAATTCTTCGAACTCGCTGACATCGCCGGCAACGTGCGCAAGGGCAAACCTGCCCACGAGATATCGCCCGTCGCGCTTGAGGCCGTTGCCCGCATCGACGCGCTCTTCGACATCGAGCGCGGCATAAACGGAATGCCTGCCGAGGATAGGCTCGCAGCGAGGCTGCAACATGCTCGCCCGCTCGTCGAAGAACTGCACGATTGGCTCATGGCCCAGCGCGGGCAAATGTCGAAGCACAACCCCGTCGCCGAGGCGATCAACTACATGTTCGAGAAGGAGGGTCGCTGGGAAGCCTTCGCCCGGTTCCTCGACGACGGCAGACTGTGTCTGACGAACAATGCCGCCGAACGAGCCCTGCGCGGCGTTGCCGTACCTGAGTCATTGTGCACTCCCTCTTTAAGTATCTGTAAACATTGGAAGCGTCTCGGTGTCAGCAATGCGACACGGGCGGCCCTTTCGGGCTATCGCGGCTTGGACGGTTGCCGAAGTCAGATTGCTGGCCCGGATTTGATACGGCGCGCCGGGAACCACCTGCTCGGCAGACAACACGTTCGTCTTGATCAGGTGGCGTATTCGGTGGTTGGTCACGCCCAAAACCGCCGCCGCCTCTGTCATGGTCAGCCATTCGCCCTCTTTATCGGCTGATTTGTACGCGTGAATGGCCCGGACCCGCCTTACTGAAGCGACCCGGTGTGCAGTCCAGGTTTTTCCTTGCCCCGTGGGCATTCCCATTCGATTGAGCGACGCGGCGATATGTTCATCGGACCAGCGTCCTGCCATGCTCCGCATCACTGCCAAAGCATCTTCCGTTGTGGCGCACCCGTGTTCAACCGTCTGGGGCTTGCGAACCTTGAGCTCCGAATGCTGACCGCCTTTCCAATGGATGGTCAGCACCACGTCGCGCACCTCATCATCGACATCGACAACAATGTCGGCGATCAATGTACGTAGCAGTTGCTGGCGCACGCGCATGGTGACATCCGGCGACTCCCAGGCCGCCTGCAGATTGTCGGCGAGGTTTGCGAAAGTGCCTGGGTCAACTTCGATGGTTGAAGGACTTTCGGTAGGCCTGCGCACTTCCAGATCACGGACGCGGCGTAGCGCCGTTTCCCAATTCTTCTCAAGCTGTGCAGCTATCAGGCGGTTGTCGGGATCGCATGCCGCATAGCGGCGCTCGGCGAGGCTAGCCTCGTAGCGGGCCTGTTGTAGCTCCAGATCGTGAATGTGGCGCTGGTCTTCCTGTCGCTCCCGGTGCATCCGCTCTGCTTTAAAAGTCGCCTCGATCGCTAATGGTTCTACCGCGCGCAACAACTCGCGCGCAACCGCCGCATCGACCTTCGAGCCGCCGAACGTCATGCAACGGGGCAAGCCCATCATCAGGTTCTGTTTATAGCAGCGATAGACAGGATTTTGTGGATTTCCCGTATAGGCAACACTCAGTCGCCGTCCAGACCGTCCGCAGGTCAGGAGACCTGATAATAATGCTTTGCCGCCGCGGCCCGATTTAGTCCCACCCGATCGGCCATAATTATTGAGGGCCAGTTGCTGTTGGTTACGCTCGTATTCGCCCCAACTAATGTAACCTTCGTGATGGTCCCGGATCATCACCTCCCAGGTACCGACGGGCTTGCCGTGCCCGTAACTGCGCCGAGCCCATCCATCGACGATGGCAGTCCGCTTCTCGCTCTTCCCATAGACGTAAACGCCGGCGTAGAAGGGGTTTTTGAGGATGCCGATCACATTGCGATAACGTACTGGCATCCATACGAAGTTGGTCATGCGCCCTTCATCCGACGGCCGAGGGAAGTGAATGTGATCTTTCGTCATCGACAGCAGCACCTGACGCGCGCTTCCAAGGTCGTGGAAGCGGGCGAAGATGGATCGAATTACCTCTTGCAGACGCAGATCAGGATCGAGCCCAAGCCCGGCCTCCCGATGCCAAATGTAGCCGAACGGAACAGAAAGTCGCAGTTCGCCACGGCGCGCCTTCGACCTGGCGGCATCGAGCATCCGGGCTCTCAGCACGCCCAGTTCGAACTCGCTGATACTGCCCTTCATTCCCAGCAGCAGCCGATCGTTGGGTCGACATGGATTGTAGACGCCGTCATGGTCAATGACGCGGGCTTCGACCAGGCCGCACAGTTCGAGCAGGTGATGCCAGTCCCGACCGTTGCGCGCAAGCCGTGAAGCATCGAAGCAGAAAACGGCACCAACTTTGCCGGCGCACAGTAGGGCGACGAGACGATCGAAGCCCGGACGGGCGACGGTTCCGCTGGCAGAGCGCCCGAGGTCGTCGTCGATCACCTCGACGTGGCTGAAGCCGTGGTGTCGCGCAATGTCAACAAGATCATACTGCCGTCGCTGGCTTTCCAGATTGGTTATAACCTGCGACTGAGTGGATTGCCGCACATAAACGACGGCCTTGCGCGCGAGCAGCGCTGTCGGAATCAAATCAGTGATGGTCATCGTTGAGCTCCTCGAATATCAGGTCGAGCTGCCGGCCCGACGCCGGCACCAGCGTATTGCGAGATCTCATCATGGTCCTCCTGAGTGATTCTACGTCCACTTCGGAAGGGTGCCGCTTTGCTGCCGCCAGAGACCAGCCTGTTCAATTCGATTAGCGTCGCAAGATCGACGCGTGGCGTTCCCATGGTCATGCCGCGGCAGACCACGGGATCGATCATCCACCCTGAGATCGCGATGACGACACCTGTCGGCCCCAGAACCTTCAAAAACCGGCCTGTCGCTCGTTCTTCGACGCGACGAATGGAAACCTTCTGGCCAAAATATGGATGCCAGCAATAGTGAACCTCGACTTCATCGCCGACATGGGCAGAATGAACAGGGCATTGCTCTCGGAAGAAAGGCATGGCTATTCGCCGGTTCCCAGCGCGGAGGCGAGCGTGCTGCCTTCATGTATTCCCTAATCGTCACGGCAAAGACGAACGATATCGATCCGCAGGCCTGGTTGGCGGACGTGCTCGCCCGCATGCCTGGCATTCCCGTATCACGGCTGCCGGAACTGCTGCCGTGGAACTGGCCCGCCGGAAGCGCCCGGCAGATGGCGGCCTGATGGCGCGCCCGACGCATGTCTACACGATCAACTACGTCGCCACGCTGATTGGCGAGAACCTCGAACTCATCCAGGAGGTCGCCAGCAACTCCGACAACATCGACTATGGTGAGATGATCCATGCCCATGACGGCAGCGAAGAGGGCATCACGACCTTCACCGACCGGGGCATCGAAAGCTTGAAGGAGTTCCTCGCCGATATCCGCACCTGGGAAGGAGGTGTTCGGCAGTTCCTTGTCGACGAGCAATGCGATCGCGACAAGATTCGAACGCATCATGGCAGACGAGCCGAAATCATAAGTGCCGCGGCCTTCGCCGGATGGATACTCTTGTACTGGACGTTGACCTTGCGGCTCAGATGGAGCGCCGCCATGCCCTTGGCGGCCGTGATTCCTCCCAGATTGCCATGATGATCTTCTTGAATGAAAGCTTGCGGTCGGCGAAAACCGAAAATTCGGCGCGGCATTCCGGCTCCGAGCATCAGAACGACGACGCCGTACGGCGCCAGGCAGCCACAGCGAGGGCAATATGGCTTCCCGACGTTCTTGGGCCAACGGAAGTCGACGAACAGGCCGTAGGTGTCGTCCTCGGCTGCCCGAAGCCTCTCTCGGGTCAGGCCAGGCGCACTGGTCGTATTTCGAACCTCCGGTCTCCTGCGGAGAAAGCGTCGTAGGAATTCGGTCTCAGGATGGAATTCGCTCCTGCAGCATGTTCAGGCTTCCGGTCCATACGCGAGACATAAGCAGACAACTCCGTCGTAAGGACGGAAGCGAAAGGTCAGTGCTCTATTCGTATCGATTTGAACATGAAAGGACCCTTACCAGGAGAACGAAACCACGTTCAGGGGTTAGCACTTTCGTAAGGTTGTCAAACCCGTGCCCTTATATCGGGAGAAAATTCAATGTCTCAGAGCCAGACTACCCAGCGCAATCTATAATCCAGTTCAGTGAATGGGTCCAGATCGTGAGAGCTGTCTTCGGGTGACCGCGCCTCATGACGACTATTAACGACTCGTTCCCAACAATCGAACATCCGCAAGGTAGATTCACGTTCGAGCATCTTGTGCCTACCTCTGTATGCCTTACTGGGCAGGTAACATTGCCGTTTCAGGCCCTGTCCTGACCTCTGGCCTTAATGATCTTGTTGTTTATTACCTTTTCCCGAGCAGATCAGACGAACACAACGTAGAACTGGTGGTAAAAAGCGCTGATCAGAAAGAAATTAATTTCAGCCGCATCAAGCGAAGGTGTAACGTCTGCCAACTCGTAAAAAAGGCTCATTTCCAGCAAATAAGGGTGCCCTAGAAACAAAAAAGGCCCCCTAAAGGAGCCTTCCCATGGCGTTTCCGCCGAACGCGTGTGCCCTACCGTGGTGTACCGACCTCTAAGGGTGCACCTGCAACAGCGACCTTTCGGAAGCCTCGTTGTCTGCTGCTCACAAAGATATAACCCTCACGGTCGACTATTTCAAGCCCTTTGTGTGGATGCGATAAGGTGGCGGCTTCGTTTAGCAAAGTTCACGTTTGTGGCACTTGCTCCATGATGCCGGAATTTTCAGAGAGCATCGAACCTACACGCTAGCGGGAGCGGTAACCGATATGGGTTCTTGGCTGAGTGATTTCCAGCACGGCGGAGCTTTCCCAGCTAGCCAAATGGGATATCGTGGGACGGGGAAATGGATCGGTTTTCGAGGATTATGTCTTATCGTCCTCAACGAAGACCGCTTAGAAGATGTTGAGCATTGAATGTGAATTTTCGCTCAAATTCGACGCAACCTAGATGTTTCAGTCGCGGGTGCGGCCATAGCCGACTCATCTTTCATGGAACTGGGCCACCGGTCTAGCGAGACTGTTTTGAATGCATTCATGAAGCAATTTGGCTAAACTCTCAAATATTTGCTATAACGCAAAAAATGCCCAAAATGGGTATTTAAAACGGTTGTAGTGTGGCGATGACAAGTGGTTCAAATCGGTTCAGGTTGGCTCAAGCCTACAACGAGTGGCAGGAAAACAGGGACGTGCGGTGACGGAAGATCTAGCAAGCTACAGAAGTTCGAGAGGCCTCGTCAGCACCGCCGATCCGGAGGTTGACAAGGCGATCTATCGAAAGCCAGGTTTCGGCGGCGAAATTACATCGTTGGGTCACATGGAGGAATTGATCAGCGCGTTCCTGAAAAAGACACGCGAAGCGCAGGGCCTGTCTCGCGCAGACGTTGCTCCAATGCTTGGTCTGTCCATCCCTGTATACGGACGCTACGAGCGGGCATTTTCCAAAATGACTGTTACTCGGATGATCCATCTGTGTGAGATTCTTGGCTTCATGCCTATCGATATGATCTTTGAAGCTGCGCCACATCTTTGGGGCCGCACATCGGAGGAGGCCGAGGATTGTCTCACACTGGCGAGGATTCTTAGGAGACTTCCGAACGGCACGACGCGCGATCTTATTCGGCTCCTGCAGCGAATGATCCCCGATGACGACGAGAGCGACAGAGGTATCAGTGATGTAGCGGAGCCCGTGAAGTGAGCTGGGTTTGTCTATGACGCCCCGACCAGTAGTTAGCAGTATTGGTGATAGCTGTCGCAGCCGACGCGCTGTCGTCGGTGTGCAGACACCCGCAATCTCACAACTTAGTTTTTCACTCGAATTTCCGTCTGATCAACAATACGCGCCGATTGCGCAATTTTTCGATGTTTGGTTGGCGTTGATCTCGCTCGATGCTCGAGCGATTCGTCGGCGAGCGACGCCAAGTCTATTTGCATGCGCTTTGCTTCGACAGTAGGGTCTGTGTTAAACTCCCTCGTTGGGTTTTCCCGCTCAATGCCATGTGGGTATTCGAGCTGCCGGCGCGCATGCTTTGATTTCGATTGCTGAATCTAAGCCCGTCCTCTCCGCGCCTCCGTTCCATCGCGCCGATCCTTTTTGCCATTCGGCTCGGAAACAGTCTTTTGACATCACGATCAGGTTCCGCGAAAACGGGGTCGAGTCGCTGAGACTGGAAACGCTGTTCATGGCTGTCGCCGTTCAGAGGTAAGGGCATCGCCTAGGTGTTTAGTCCCGGCATTTGATGGATGGGGTCGATGATGAATCGATCCGGCTCCAAAGTCCATCGTCTACAGATGAACTCGTAAGGCGTAAGGCCCTTTAACGTCTTGAGCCGGCGCCCGAAATTGTAGGCGTCGATAAAGTCGGCCAGATGTTTTTTCAACTGCGCATGATCGTCGTAGTGGAAGCGCTTGACGGTCGCCTCCTTGATCGTTCGGTTCATCCGTTCGACCTGTCCGTTGGTCCAGGGATGCTTCACCTTGGTCAGGCGATGCTCGATGCTGTGATCGTCGCAGACCCAATCGAAGATGTGCTGGAAGGCATTTCGATCACAAGCTCGGTTGGTGAACTGAATGCCATTGTCGGTCAAAACGGTGTGAATGGTGTAGGGCACTGCCGCGATCAGATTGCGCAAGAACTGAGCGGCATTCATCTTGCCGGCTTTGGTGTAGAGTTCCGCGAACGCGAACTTGGATGTTCGGTCAATTGCGACAAAGAGATAGAGCTTGCCCTCAGCCGTCTGCACCTCGTCAATATCGATGTGGAAGTAAGCGATCGGATAGCTTTTGAACTTCTTCTTCGGCTCCTTGTCGCCTCTGACCTCCGGCAGACGTGAAATGCCGTGGCGCTGCAAACACCTGTGCAACGACGAACGCGTCAGATGTGAAATGGTCGGCTGAAGAGCGTAGAGGCAATCATCGAGCGGCAGCAACGTGTGCCGGCGGAAGGCGACGATAGCGGCCTCTTCTTCGAGGGAAAGGGTCGTCGAGTGCGGGTCCTTTGGGCCTGTAGGAAGGTCGACCAACGATGTCCGCTTCTTCCATTTCGCCACGGTTTTCTGGTTGATCCCGTATCGCTTCGAAAGCGTTTTCAGGCTCTCTTCACTATTGCTCGACGGATTGCCTCTGTCGTCGTGGCGCTCCCGTGTAGAACCTGGCCCATAGTGCTTCCCTCCATGCCAAGGAAAATATTGCACCATCAAATGCCGGAACCAAACACCAGAGCAGCCAGCGCGCGGAGCCGTGATTGGTCTGCCGTGAACCGAGAGCTCCACGTGCAGGACAAAAGGCCACCATGCCCGCACACGACGTCCCGGGAGCTAGACGAGGAAATGAAGCGACCGTTATCACCAAAATCACTGAGGGTCATAGCCAATTTGGCGCAAGTGGATAATCCTTGCGTGAAGCGATTTCGGTATGATCTATGTCTATGTACTTGCGATCACTTATATATTTTGGTGAACGATAGCTATCGGGTGAGGTCCGCGTGGCCCAAAATGCGCCAAATTAGATCGAAACGAAACATTGGTGGTTCCAAGCACATCACTTTCCGTATAAAGAGCTTTGGCGCATTTACCTCAGTCGGAGCAATGTCAGGACCACCATTGAAGCAATGGATTAATGAACTCGGTTTGCAACAAGTCGATGATCCAGGCATAGACAAGCCGGTCTATCGAAAACCTTTTGACGGACGGATTGCACTTAGCGCCGAACTCGAAAACTTGATCAGCATCAGCCTTCGCGAAGCCCGCGATAAGCGAAAACTCCCGCGCTCGAAACTGGCGCCCTTGCTTGGCATCACTAAGCAGGTCTACGGCCGGTACGAAAATGGAGTATCCCGCTTGACCGTGAGCCGACTGATTCATCTGTGTGAGGTTTTGGATGCCACTCCGGAAGAGATTATCGCCCCGGCGGCACCTTATCTTTGGGGCGAAACTGAAACCAAAGCGGTTCTGCTGCTGGCTACTATCGTGAAGTTGCGGACTTTCGATGAAGAGATCTTGCAAGATATTTTCAGCTTACTAAGCCGCATAGACGAGACCGGTAGCGATAGCGGCGATCGTGCCATGAAAGTCGCGTCTACCAGCGCCACTGCAGACGATCGCGAATAGGACGTAGATCGCTAGCTTCAATAAACAGAACGTGCGTCCCTGATGAAGTTCCATCAGAAACCGCGAAGGACTAGCTGGCGACCGTTCATCGCCACTCCGGGACATAGGTGGGTAAACCGGGGAGGGCGCAGTTGGGTCAACTGGTCCAACGCATCCCTGCTTTCGGCCGCTGGAGGGGACGCGCGGTCGTCTTTACGCCGCGAGTGCCAGGGAGGTCACGTCAAAGTCTAAGAAACCCGTATATTCGACATACAAAGCATCGATAATTCCATTCATACAATCCATTTTACCAATCTCCCGTGATGATGCACTAGGAATGATCTCAGACGCGAGTGACGGCGAAACATTTGACGATCCGGACTGGCTATAGCGCGAACCCGAGCAACGGCGCCGACATGCATCGGGGCGGCCACTGCTTCGATCGCACAGTGCGGGCTTCAAAAACAGCAGCAGGAAATACCAAAGGAGGTCTTTGCATGCGTTCTGAGGTGCGGTGGAAGCTGTGCTGGGAAAACGAGCTGGAACTCATCGACCACGTCGATCCTCCCGAGCTCTTTCGCAAAGCCCAAGGGCCGACCGGGGTCTTCAATTTCAGTGGCAGCCAAAGCTGGGCAAGGCGCGCCGACAACCTGCATTGGCAGGCGACCGACGCTGACAAGGGCGCGCGCGGCGATGAAGAGTCAGCAGCCAGCCGTCCTTTTGTTCACTGGACTTTCCGGCTCCGGCAAGTCGACAATCGCCAATGCGCTCGACCGGCTGCTGCATGCCCACGGGAAGCACACCTACATCCTCGACGGCGACAACGTGCGCCACGGGCTCAATCGCGACCTGGCTTCAATCAACCCGATCGCGTCGAGAACATCCGCCGCGTTGCCGAGGTCGCCGAGCTGATGGAGGAGGGGAGCTTATTGAAATCCTCGTCGACACGCCGCTTGAGGAATGCGCGCGACGCGATCCGAAGGGGCTTTATCGGAAGGCGCTCGCCGGCAAGATCGCCAATTTCACCGGCGTTTCCTCGCCGTACGAAATCCCTGAGGGCGCTGAATTACATCTCGAAACGGTTGGCCACGACCCTGCGGCGTTGGCGTTTGAGATCGAACAGTTCCTCGAAAGGCGAATGGAGCAAGTGACGCATGAGTGTGAGAGTGGGGAGGCTTGACCATTGGCGGCTTGAAGCGGCCGCGGCGGTCCTTGGCCTATTAACTACGCGGCGACCGTAGCAGCCCGCAGGCGGCCCGCGCCAACGTCCGATGTGGCTTCAACAGGAGACGGCCGATCACGCGCTCACGACTCGGCTTACTGAAACGGAGAAAAGATATGGCTGATGCAAAGCTGCAAGCCGTGCTTTCGGCTCTTTCGCCGATGGCGAGACAGCTAAATGCGCTACCCTCCAATCAACCGGGGCGAGATGCGAACTGCGTTAAACTAAACACGAATGAGAATCCGTTTCCGTTGCCGATGATGGTGTTGCAAAGTGCGCTGGCGGCCCTCGAACGGCATTATCTGTATCCCGAAGATGACAATCTGAGCTTGCGCGACGCAGCCGCCAGCGCGTATGGCCTCTCCCAGGATCAGGTGGTCGCCGGGAACGGCTCGTCGGAGCTGCTTGGGCTCATCTACAGAGCATTCCTCGACCCGGGAGATAGCGTTGCGATGATATCGCCAGGTTTTTCCTTTAACCGCAAACTGGCCAAGTTGCAGGGTGCCAGATTTCTCGAAATCGAATGGGGCGAGTCTTATTCTCTGCCAATCGAGCAGCTGCTTCTTGGTCCAGCAAAAGATGCAAAATTCATACTGCTGGCCAATCCGAACAATCCAACGGGAACATTCGTTCCGGTGGCTGAAATCGACCGCCTCGTCGCGCAATCGGACCAGTTGATAGTGGTGGATGAAGCGTATGTCGACTTTGCACCCGATGATGCCCTGCGCCTAGTCGATCGTCATCCAAACCTTCTAGTATTGAGAACACTTTCGAAAGGCTTTGCAGCCGCGGGAATTCGCGTCGGTTTCGGCTTTGGTCATCCCGAACTTATTGGGAGGCTACGCAACCTGCAAAATGTCTTTAACATGAACGTGATCGGCCATGCGGTGGGCATTAGTATCCTTTCGCACCGCGCCGACTACGACGAGAACCACAGATATATTAAACATGAAAGACACAGAACGACCACTGCCTTGTCTCAATTGGGCTTTTCTGTCATTCCCTCCCACACAAACTTTTTGCTAGCTCGGGTGCCACCCGGACGAGATGGCAAATGGTGGCAAGCGTCTTTGGATAGGCAGAACATACTTGTAGCCGTCTTTCCCGATGCCGGTTTGGAAAATTTTATCCGCGTCAGCATCGGCACCAGAACCCAAATGGACGCGTTCCTTTCAGCCGCCAGGGACATCATTTCTGGAAGTATGAAGACGCAGAGCTAGGCGGTTAGAATTATTGGCCACACTGCTTGTCACTTGGAAACACCAAGTATCGAAGTCCATATTGTGGGATAAAGATCACAAATAAGCGCAAGACCGTAAAGCGTGTGCCGTCTCGATCCCGTTGATTACGCGTGTTATTGGCGCACGAGTGGAGCACCCGGTGGCCGATGCGAGGCTTATTTCTGGCGATTCGGCCGCGGCTCTGCCGCTGTATTGGGAATGGTTTAGGTTTCTTCATAATCGGTCCTTCGCATTGACATTGAGCGAACAGTAATCTGCGGTCGTCGCCGATCTTCCGTCGATCACCTGCGACAGAACCTCGATCCGCTAAAGATCACGCTCGCTCATCGCCATTGATCCCACCCGCAATCCCCTACGCCAGCAAACGTGGGCAGTATGGCATTCGAACTTGGCAGAAACAGAACTTTTTCAATCTGCGGCACTCTAGCCGCTACAGAGATTCGAAGCGGGAGCCGTGCGGCCATGGTCACCATCCGCCTTGCTACCAAATGGTACAAGCAGAGCCGCGGCTTCGCCGATCGGCAGGTCGACCACCGTGATTCCGCTTGCTGCAAGGAAACGGCGCTCGTTTTTGGTAAGGCCTTCCGCATCAAGTACTGCAAAGTGGGGGCCGTGAGAGCGCTTGATGATCTGTCGAGCGTAGATCCGGAGCATCTGATCGTTGAAGCGGCAGCCAATGAAAAGAAAACCGCGATCTATACGCCGTTCTTTCACCATTCCAGGTATTGGCGTCTGGATATCGATTTCGGTTAGGACTTCCACGTAATCGGAATCGGACACCAGAAAGTTCGAAGCTGGTATAACACTGCCGTACGGCGCATAGAGGACCGTCTTTGGCGCTGCGACGCATTCGACGTCTCTCCCGGACAGATCGTAAGTTTTTGTCCAAATGTCGCCGCCGCCGTTTGCACGCGTGACGCCCTGAATCTCGACGACATCCGTTCGACCGGTCTTCGCGAAAGCCGCACGCATTGTCCCGTCGTACCAACCGTCGACGATAAGGGAGAGCGGCAGCGTTGCGAGCCAGTCGTGGAGGGCGGTCGGCGCCACGGGTGCTCCAAATATTTCTGCCATCCAGGCCTGAAGCGTCCGGCGATGCCGTCGCTGTTCAATAAACTGCGCGACTGACCACATATTGCTGCGTATCCTGGAAGGGGCAGGTGTGCGTTCGTTGAGTGCCGCGGAGACGGCTTCCGGGGTGTCCGGTACAGGTGGTTCCGTGGATTGCAGCCGAAGGAGATCCGGACCGAGATAGGGAACGATCCGATCCGCAGCGAGCGCTTCCTGAAGCAGCCTAAGTCTTTCTTCGGCGTCACCGTTGCGAATGATCAGGAGACGGTCCGAGGTCAAAATTTTATTCATGCTGTTTTCTCTTACCTCTCGTTTGCAGCATCAGTCCTCGTCAGGAATCTTCCTTGCGTGGACGGTGATCGGCAGAGGCGTATCCCGCGATAGCTTGGGCAAGACGAGTCTCCAGCCGTTCCTGAGAGTGATCGTGCCGCCCCACATGTCATCAGCCTCGACATCTACGATCGGCTCTTCGAGATCTTTCTTTGGTACGTAAGCCGACAAGCCGGCGCTCGTTCTGCGAATCATTATCTTCATGTCGCTATTCCTTCGTTGGGGGCCCCGCGATTTCAGCAGCGCCGCAAGCAGCGGCGTTGTCTAGACTCGTCAGTTCACGGGCACGCATGCCGACGATAGTGCCACGTTCGACCCATTCGACGGCATAGATGTAAAACTGCTGGAGAAAGGTGCCGATGTCGCGCACATAGCCTTCGTCGCCCTTCCGCACCAAACTTTCCCCAATTTTTTTGCCAGCATAGGTGCCGTCATTCTTTACGTGAAGTCTGGCCCGCACCCGCTCGCCGGGTGTAAATCGTGGAGGCCTGTGGATTTCGACCTCCTGTTCACGTCCAAGGCCCATGGGCATTCCTCCTTGCAGGATATCATTGAAGGCTTCTCCGCAGGAGCCCCGACCATGCTGAAGGTCAAATCGCAGGTGCGGCGAGGACGCAGGTCTTCGGCACGGGGCAAACCTCCGCGCATTGCTGCGTTTCGAAGGTACCCTTGCATTCGGTGCATTTTTCCGGGTCGATAACGTAGATCTCACCTTTGAACCTGATCGCACCGGAGGGGCATTCGAACTCGCAGGCACCGCACTGGGTGCATTGGGACGCTATGATCCTGAAGGCCATTTTTAAACTCCTGAAGATGTTGGATTAAGAGCGCTCACGCCGTCGCCGCTTGTGGTTCGACGCCAAACTTGGCGGCGTAGAGGGTGCCGATGGCGGTCTCGATGTAGTCATAGCAATAAGCATCCGTTGCCCGAACCCCGGCCTCCATGAGCTTAGTCTTAGGGCACTCCCCGATCTTGGCGCATAGCACGACGTCAATACCGACCAGCGCAGTTATGATGCCGTCGAGGGTGGCTTCCTCGCCCCTGCCTCCGAGGCAATACTGTTCGATCTTGCGATGCCCGACGTAGGTGATGCCTCTCGACGAAGCTTCGTATACTTGGAACTCCTTCGCATGGCCGAAGTGCTCGTTGATGCGACCGCCACCCTTTGTCGCGACCGCGACGTGGAGGGACCCATCGCCGGCTGCTTTGACTGTCTCGATTGCCTCGCTCTTGGCGGTCGCGTGATCGCCGCGTTCGCGGGCGATCACTTCCCGATAGGCCTCGCGCTTACGGGCGTCATAGGTGATCTCTCCGGGAAGCTGGTCGAGTGCGAACTCCTGGCCCCGATCATCCCCAAGCAGGCCGACGGCATCGGCCCTACACTGCCGGCAATGGCGCATTAGCTTTGCGCCGCCTTCGAGACGATCCTGGAGCGCCTTCAATTCGAGCGCCCGCGGGCCGCGCTGTCCGGTCAAGCCGTAGTAGGTGCCATGGGCCGGATCGGAAATAAGCGGCATGACGTTGTGCAGGAACGCCCCCCGCTCCTTGACCCATTTATTTACCTCGACCAGGTGTTCGTCGTTGACACCAGGAATCATCACCGAATTGACTTTGGTGATGATGCCGCACGCGGTCAGCATCTCCAGGCCCACCATTTGCCGCTCGTGCAGAATTCTCGCAGCTTCGATGCCGGTGTAACGACGGTTGCGGTAAAAGATCCAGGGATAGATCTTTGCGCCGATTTCAGGGTCAACCATGTTGATCGTAATTGTCACGTGATCGACATTCATGTCGACAAGTTCGGCGACGTGATCCGGCAGCGCAAGCCCGTTGGTGGAGATGCACAGCTTGATGTCGTGGATCTCCCCCGCAACTCGTTCGAACGTTTCCTTTGTCTTCTTCCAGTCGTAACAGGCATCGCCCGGTCCGGCGACACCCAGCACGGAAAGCTGCGGCACTTCGTTGGCGACGGCAATGACCTTGCGCAGCGCCTGGTCTGGCGTCAACTTTTCCGAGACGACCCCAGGGCGGCTTTCGTTGGCGCAGTCATATTTACGATTGCAATAGTTGCACTGGATATTGCAGGCTGGTGCGACCGCGACATGCATGCGCGCGAAATAATGGTGAGCCTCTTCTGAATAGCAGGGGTGGTTTTTGATCTTCGCCCAGATAGCCTGGTCCACGTCGGCCGGTTTTGTGGACACGCCACATGACGAGGATGTGCAGCCACTCGGTTTCGCGGTCGCCAGCAATTGATACAAGGATGTCGTGCTGGTCGCACTTTCAAGCGAAATCATCGGTGCGGACATTGAGTGCTCCGTTGCTAGTTGACGTCGCCTTTCAAAACGCAAAAGCCATGCCATCCCAAGGACGGGATTTGCTTTAAGAATTTGCATTTATTGCCCGATTCCGACCGTGTTCGGACACAGACTTGTCAAGCTTCCGACAGTCGACAAAAGAGTTGTCCGTAAGCCACCAAACCAGGCATTGGAGATCGAGAAGGTCCAACATCACCCAGGCGCTTAAAGCTTTTTCACCTCGATGCGATGCTGGCGTAGAGCATAGCCGACCTGACGAGGCGTAAGGCCGAGAATACGAGCCGCTTTGGCCTGAACCCATCCGGCCTTTTCCATCGCCTCGATCAACCGGTCCCGTTGCGTGAGGCGCGACTCCATTGCGGGACAACCGGAACCGTGCGGATCACAAGCCTTGACGGAAGATACCTCGTCCGACGCACCGATGCTCCCGCCCGAGCGCGGCGATGAAGTCGGCATCACATTGCTCCGGGCATGCCCATCGACGGTGATGCCGCCGGGCGACCCGTCGGTTTTCCAGAGGAGCGACGAAAGGCACTGGCTGTTCTTGCAGGCAAAATCAGACGAAACGATCGAGCTTGAACGCGCAAGGGTGGCAGTCCTTCGCACGCAGTTTTCGAGTTCCCGGACGTTACCTGGGAAATAGCATTGCGACATCACCTCGATCGCCGACGACGAAAACGTCAGCTCGCGTTGGTTCTCCTTGTTGAATCGGTCAAGAAGAGCGTTCGCAAGGCGTGGAATATCGCCGGGTCGCTCTCGAAGCGGCGGCAGGACAATTGGAACTACGCTGATGCGGTAATACAGGTCGGCCCTGAATTCGGCGTTTGCAACAGCCATCTCGAGGTTCTTATTCGTGGCGCATATGAGCCGGACGTCGACCGCAAGCGTCTTGGTTCCGCCCACCCTCTCCAGTTCGCCTTCCTGCAGGACGCGCAGCAGTTTGGCTTGAAAGGCGGGCGAAATCTCGCCAATCTCGTCAAGTAGAAGCGTTCCGCCATTTGCCAGTTCGAAGCGTCCGGCGCGCTGCGCGATGGCCCCGGTGAAAGCCCCTTTTTCATGCCCAAACAGCTCCGATTCCAGGACGCCTTCGGGCAGCGCGGCGCAGTTCAATTTGACGAACGGCTTGTTTTTACGAGGGGAAAGTTCATGGATCGCCTGTGCAAAAAATTCCTTGCCGGTGCCGCTTTCGCCCCGCAGAAGCACGGTGGAATTCGTCCTCGCCACCACCGAGACGGTTTCAACCACCTGCTGGAGAGCCGGGCTATCCCCGATAATCCCGTCGATTTTGACGGGTGGATGTCGGCCCGGCGCGCCCCTTTGCGCGATGATCGGCTTCTCCGGTCTCTCTTGTTCGCCGATAGGTCGCCGACCCTCCAGGTTCAGGAAACGATGAAGCCTGATCGTCCGACTGACCAGATTGGCGACCATGGTCAGAAAGCGAACGTCCTCGTCGGCGGGGAAGGGGGCGGCGTCGTTCCTGACGCGATCGATCGATATTGTGCCAAGTATTTTATTATCGGCTTTTACCGGAACGCCAATAAAAGAAATTGGGACGGTGCCGCTGCTCCAAGGCGGTTGCGGCTCAGCCTGAAATAATTCGGACTTGCTGACATCCTTTACGATTAAGGGCATACCGGTCGTCGCGATATGGTCGATTACGGCCTTAGGTATAACGCCTCGAGCGGCTGATTGAGAGGATGGGGGGATGTCGCCAGTTGCGGCAATCTCGGGCTGACCTTCAGCGTCTAGAACAACGATTGCTCCGCATCGAATCTGCAGAAAGGAAGAGAGGACGTTCACGACGTTGGCAAGCGTAATCTCTAGCCGGGCGGGGGCAGTCAGTACCTTTGATATCTCGTAGATTCCGCTGCGCTGCGTGCCCGCTTGGCGCATAGGTCCAGCAGGTAGCGCAGATAGGGGTTCCGCTCCATCGACCGGTCGGGCGGGCATGTGGGTCATTATATGGCCTTGGGTTGTCTAACGTTTCTTATCACCCTTGCTTGCATGTATATATAGTAATTTCTAATACCAATCTGCAACGCGCACCTCTGCAAGTTTCCGATGCGCCCGTCTGCAAACCCAAGTTGGTTCTGAATCGTGGAGTTGCAAACCTTTATCCGAACTTGAAGAGAACGCCGAAACCGCCTCTCGGATAGTTCCACTCGATATCTCCACTTGCCTCGCAGAGTACGCGGCACGTGCCGCACTCCATGCACCCGTCGGCGATAACCTCCACTTGGCCCTGGTCATTCAATTCGTAGCACTTGGCCGGACAGACACTTGTGAGGGCATACAGATTTACGCTTGGCCAATCGTGTGGACGCACCCTAATATGCGGGCGTCCGGCATCGACCACGTATCGATTTTGGTAAAGCTTGTCCTCTACGCGTATGTTCGTCACTGCAACCGTCATCTCATCTCTCCTTTATCGCCACGCGCGCGCCAAGCGAACCGCGTCACCAAACAGCCCCCAGCGGGAGCGTGCCTTGATGAAGGTGCCCGTGGTCGCCCGTTCCTTGTCGATCTTCGGGGTGCCATCGACTCGCACAAAGTTCTGTGCGGCCTGCGACAGCAACCTTGGATAAGTCGTGAAGAAATTGCGGGAATTGGTGTGCAGCAGGGCAGGCATGTCCTTGTATTTCCGCAAGTCTTTGATAACGAACGACTTTTCAAGCATCGACTTGTAAAGGGAGAGGTTCTCCTTGACCATCGGCTTTTTGCGATTCTTGATCTGGACGATTGCTTCGCCGGCGATGCGCCCCGACGTCATGGCGAGGTTGGACCCCTCGCGGTGCACCGCATTATTAAGTTGTGCCGCGTCGCCGACGACGACCCAGCCGTCACCAAAAAGCTGCGGAATTGCCTTGTAACCACCTTCTGGAATGAGATGCGCCGCATATTCCTTGACTTCCGCTCCTGCGATCAGCGGCTTTACCGACGGATGGCTTTTGAATTTTTCGAGCAGATCATAAGGACTTTCCATTGTTGCCACGAATTCGGAGACAAGGCAGCCAATGCCGATCGAGATCGATTCTTTGTTGGTGTAGAGGAAGGCAAGCCCGGCCATGTTGCGAGAGATCGTGCCAACTGCCTCGATGACGCAGCCTTCATTGGCCTGGAGGCCGAACCGCTGGTCAATTACCTCTTCGGCCAGGAAATGCATTTCCTTGACGGCGAGCGCGACAGTTTCCGGTTTTGGCGTGTCACGCAATCCAGCACGCGTGCCGAGCAGCCCATTGACGCCCTCTGCGAGAACGACCACGTCAGCAAGAATCACGTCGCCGGCGCGGTCGGTGCGAACGCCAATCACCTTGCCCTTTGGATCACGAACGAGTTCCGTCACGGTCGTCTCGCATAGAAGCGTCGCTCCGGCCTCGCGCACCTTGCGTGAAAACCATTTGTCGAATTGGGCGCGAATGACCGTGTAGCGATTGTGTCTCGACTCGTTGAAGTCGTCCGACCGGTATTGCATACCGATGTGGGACGAGTCGTCCATCATCCAGAAGCGCTGCTCGACTAAGTGCCGCTCCAGAGGCGCATCATCCCGGAAATCCGGCAGGATTTTCTCCAGCATGTCCGCGTACATGATGGCGCCCTGCACATTCTTGGAGCCCGGATACTCGCCACGCTCCAACTGCAGCACCTTCATGCCGCGGTTCGACATCGTGTAAGCAGCTGCGTTTCCGGCCATGCCGGCCCCGATAACTATGGCGTCGAAGTTTTCCTCAGTCATGGGGCGCCCTCAGTTTGCAAGCTTATCGCGACTGTGCGGCGACAGTCGATGGGTGAAGAGTTCCGTTAATGACGGCAGTAAACGGATCGCATCGGTGACGACGCCGAGGTGGGCGAAATCAAAAATCGGCGCGTTAGGATCGGTGTTAATGGCTAAAATAAGATCAGCTCCCTCGACGCCAACGCGATGCTGGATGGCGCCGGAAATGCCGGCTGCTATGTAAAGCTTCGGCCGGATAGTTTTGCCAGTTTGGCCGATCTGCCGATCAGCAGGCATCCAGCCCTTTTGGACGAGGGGGCGCGAACAGCCATAATCGGCCCCGATCGTCCGCGCGAGTTTCTTCATAAGCTTCACGTTCTCCACCGCGCCGAGACCGAGGCCTCCAGCAACCACGACGTCCGCATAGGCGAGATTCGCCGTCGCCGACTGGCCATCGGACAAGAAACCGAGGACCTTAGTGACGATCTCTTCCTCGATCATCGACACTTTGTGTTGAATGACGCGTCCGATCTTATTATTCCCGCGCGGAGGCATGGCCATGACCCTCGGCCGGACCGTTGCCATCTGCGGCCGGCAGTTGAGCGTGTAGATCGTGCAAAGCAAGGAGCCGCCGAAAGTCGGCCGGGTCGCCGCAAGCGAGCCGTCCGCATCCACATCAAGTTCGGTGCAATCCGCCGTGAGCCCTGTCAACAAGGTCGTCGCCACGGAACCGGCAAGGTCGCGCCCGAGCGTCGTTGCCCCTAAAAGAAGGATTTCCGGTTTGTAGTTAGTAACCAGATCCGTCAATGCTTTGGTGAAAGGCTCATTTCGGTAGTCGGCGAGCAGTGGGGCCTCGACGAGGTAGGCCAGGTCGGCGCCATAAGCAAAAGCCTCGGCGATGGCAAACCACGTGGCCTCTCCCGGTGGTCCGAGAACGACGCCGGCAAGCTGGACGCCCAGCTTGTCGGCGAGCTTGCGGCCTTCGCCGAGCAGCTCGAAGGAGACGGGATGCACCTGATCGCGCTCCAGCTCCATGAAGACCCAAACGTGCCGATGGTCCTTAAACTGATCGGGCAGCTCTTTCTTCATGGCGGCACGGCCAGCGGCTGGAGGAGGGCTCTCTCGATTCGTGCTCAACATCGTCGCTCCTTGCCTTCATTCGCCGTCAAAGGCGAGTTCGCTTTCGAGCGCCGGCTGGCGCAAAAAGATCCCAGCGATCAACTCCTCCGCGAGATCGCGCGGTGTTTTTTCCGCGGTGTCGATCTGCTCCGCCTTTTCCGCCCGCTCAGGAGGGGCAAAGACCCTCTTAACGACGGTTGGCGAGCCACGCAGGCCGCACTTGGTGAGGTCCTCTATGCCAGCGTCGGCCGCATTCCACTTCACGATCTGGCTGCGCGCGGCCCGTAGCGCGTCATCGAGCGAGCCGCGGCGGATTTCGTTTGTGCCTTCGAGCATTGTAATTAGGCAAGGGAGCTTGCTCATCAGCGTCTGCGTGCCCCCTTCCGAGCGGCGCTCCACCGTAATCTCGCGCCCATTGATGTCGACAGAGACGATTTTGGCAACGTAGGTGAGCTGCAGGAGGTCGAGGCGCTTGGCGATGCCAGGCCCAACCTGGGCGGTATCGCCGTCGATGGTCTGTTTGCCCGTAAAGACGATATCGGGCGTACCGAAGGCCTCTCCGATCTTCGCGATGGCTCGCGAAAGAGCAAACGAGGTCGCCAGAGTGTCGGAGCCGGCAAAATGACGGTCGGTCAAGAGTACGGCGCGGTCGGCGCCGTAGGTGAGCGCCTTGCGCAACGCGTCCTCTGCCATGGGCGGCCCCATGGTGAGCACGGTCACCTCGCCGCCATGGCGGTCGCGCAACTGGAGCGCCTCTTCAAGGGCGAACAGATCATAGGGGTTGATGATGGTTGGCACTCCCTGACGCATGATTGTGTTCGTCACCGGATGCACTCGTATTTGTGCGGAGTCCGGTACCTGTTTGATACAGATAACTATGTGCATGGCGGTTTCTTACTCCCTCCCTCTATGGGTGGCGGGCTTGTCAGTACACATGCTTGCGTGCATCATTCGTGCCAACCGTTTGGCGTTCTCTATCACATTGAAATGGCTTCGATTCCGACGTTGCTAGCATATGACTGAATTGTAAGCTTCCCGACATTGTCGTGTCGCAACCGTGCTCACTTCTTTTCGAACGGCTTCAGGAAAGAGTCTAACGGGACAACGGTGCGGCCGGGTGTGACAGGTCTGTTCGGATTGTGGTCCTTGAGCACCTTGAAGACCCGGTGCGAGAGCGGCGCGGAGGTCGCGAAATCACAGTAGGCCCTTTCCAGTATGGCACGGGCACGAGCAGCGATTACCCGGTCTGGGAGATGGGAGAAGTCCTCTGCCGCGAGGTATTGGCCCATACGCTTCATGATATGGAGTCGTGAGACATCGAGAACCTTAGGGTCATAGGGGACCCCTAGGGCTGCGAAGAACTCCTCCGCAGCCGAGAGAGATTTCAGCCGATTGAGGATGTCTTTGACATCGACGGGACTGCTGTCAGCGGAGCAACGGCACATAAGATTCCCCCTGGTCGTGAGCGGTGATCGCGAGATCGTTCTCCCGTAGCTTAAGCTGCAACGTACGGAATGCGTGGTTCGACGCGGCTAGGCGCAAGGCAGTCGCGTTGCAACTGGAGTCGGCATAGGCTGGTGGTCGGATGCGATCCACCGATGGTGTCGAGAGATTGATTAAGATGATATGGCGCTGGGCCCCCTCCACGAACACGCATGGGCGGTGAACCGGCGATCTATGTGACTGAGAGCCCCGGCTTTTACCTGATCGTTCATACGATGCCGGTGCCGTCATGCAGGTCGTATCGGTGAAAAGGAATTGCCGTTTCATGAGCGTGCCTGCTCCTACTCCCCTGAACGAACCCGGCTGCTCGTGTCGGCCACGTGGCCGGAACGGCATTGGCTCCGGAGCCTTTCAACGATGCCCGGTAAAACTTCGAGCACCCGGTCGACATCCTCGTCACAGTTATCGCGCGAGAACGAGAAGCGGATTGTTCCGTGCGCCATAGCATGAGGGATATCCATTGCCCTCAAGACATGGCTCGGCTCCAGCGAACCGGAGGAGCAAGCAGAGCCGGAAGAGCAGGCGATGCCATAGCGGTTGAGAAGAAGGAGCATACTGTCTCCTTCGACACGTTGAAAGGCGATGTTCGCCGTGTTCGGCAACCTCTTAAGCCTATCGCCGGTTACGAAGGCGCCTGGAACACGCTGGACAATGCCGTTCTCCAATCGATCTCGGAGCGACTTTAATCGGGTGCTCTCGTCGTCTATTGATTTCAGGGCGAGTTCGGCAGCCTTGCCTAAACCGACAATCCCGGCCGTATTTTCTGTCCCTGCGCGTCGGTCGCGCTCCTGATGACCTCCCTTGATCAGTGAGGAGAAAGATAAGCCCCGCCTGAGATAGAGTGCACCAATGCCTTTTGGTCCATGGAATTTGTGTCCGGACAACGAAAGCATGTCGATTGCAGTAGGTTGGAGGTCCATTGGAACCTTGCCGACCGCCTGGACCGCGTCGGTGTGGAAAAGTGCACCGATTCTCTTGGCCATCTCGGCAAGCTTAGCGACCGGGAAAATGGTTCCCGTCTCGTTGTTCGCCCACATGATCGAAGCAATCGCTACACGATGAGTGAGGGCGGTCTCATAGGCGTCAAGATCGAGACGTCCATGTCGATCCACTGGGATCCTGTGTACCTTAATGCCGCGCGTCTTCTCCAGATGGCCGCAGAGTGTCAGCACCGCTGAATGCTCGACTGCGGAAGTCACGATCTCTGTGCGCTCAGGCATCACCTCCAGCGCCGAAAGGATCGCCGCATTGTCGCTTTCCGTCCCCCCCGAGGTGAACACGATCTCATGATCGAACTCGGCGCCGATCAGCGCTTGCAATTGCCGGCGCGCCTTCCTCACCGCCTCGCGGATGGAGGAGCCAAAAGCGTGCGTCGACGAAGGGTTTCCAAACTGATCCGCAAAGAACGGCAGCATGGCTTCAACCACTTCAGGATCGACTCTGGTCGTTGCATTATTGTCGAGATAGATCGCTCTCATGGGTGGATCTCGACTGAGGGGAAGCGGTGACAATGCTGCGGCGTCTTGCACATGCTGTTGTTTGATAGCCTCGGGCAAGCAGCGCGGGGTGGAGTCGTGCGATGGCGCGTCACGCGATCTTGTTGGCATCGATAACGTCGCATAGCCGCCATCAGTAGGAAGGGAAGAACGTTGTGCGCTCGCGCCTTTTCCAACGGTTGGATTCGCCGCGGCTGCTTAACTAGATGGGTCGCCAGCTTAGCTTGTCGCTGAGAACTGAACTGTTGCAGGCTGCGGCGATTTTTAGACCCTGTCCTACGCGATTGCCGGCTACAACATCCATTTCGACCCTGCCAATTTCTCCAGGCCTCAGATTTCTGTTGTGACGGTCTGATCGTCCTCCTCTGCCGGAACGAGGCTTTCGACGACCAGTATTGTATAAACCGCTGACACGTCTTCGACGGCTTGAACGAGTGTCGTCCGTCTACTGCCAGATCTAGCGAAGTGAGCGACTTGGTCATGAAATCAAGCCTCTTGACACGCACGCGTCTTCGCTCACCTTTCCTCGGCGCGGAACTGCTTGCAGAGGGGGCGTCTCCTTTGGAATCCTGGCCCGGATGCCCGCCAAAAAATTTTGCTGCCTCAGGATAATCCGTTGATGAGCAGACCTTTCTCTCCGGCAGCAAACCGCTTAAAAAGCCTGCTGTCTCCTGACGGACGGTTTGAGGCGCTTCGGCGGGCTTTAGGGTTATGAGTTCGGCCAGCGCTGGCGAGAAGGCGGTCGCTGGGTTGGAACGCAAGGACGACGGCGTCACCAGAAACGCTTCCACCGTTGGATCGACTCCAATTATCAATTCAGGCCCTCTACCGTAGGAAACTGCCCCGGTCTCGCTGAGGGGATTTTCCTGCACGCCGTCGTTCTTCGGATTGAAAAAGGAAACCATGACCTTTTCGCAATAATTCCGCATGGCTCTCTCGCTTTCTCGGTGATCAGCCGAAGGATTTGCCGCAAGTGCAGTTCTGGTGCGCATTGGGATTGTCGAAGACAAAACCGGAGGTTTCTGGTCCCGTCACGAAGTCGATCGTCATGCCGTTGATGTGTGCTTGCGAGTCTGCGTCAACGAACACCTTGACCCCATTTGTTTCGATCACCGCGTCGCCCTGGCCCTGGACGCTTTCTAGCCCCACCAGGTATTTGTAGCCGGCGCATCCACCTGCCTCGACCGCGATGCGAAAGCCTTCCGCCTGCTCGGCTCGGGAAAGCGTTACGTTCATGATGGCGGCGGCATTCTCTGTGAGCTTGATCATGGGATGATTCCTTTTTGTTCGATGGCGCATTTTCGGATTACCGTGCATGCGTCGTGCCAAGCGGTGAGGAAGGCCAAGAGTTCGATCAGCCCGCGTGTTGTATTCCTGCGTCGTCGAACATCGGAGATCTCGAAAGCGCGCCAACTCCAGAACGTCTGCCCGCGTATCTCCGTCTATCATTTTCGGTTGAGGCTCTCGTTGCCGCCGCACCGAAATCCCAGCGGTTCGGCGAAAATGAATGGGAGGCGACAACTGCTTCTAGATTTGTCGCTTGCGCGACATAAAAATTCTGCACGAGTTTTCGTGATTAACCGCTTAGCCCCTAAGCGCTTGGGCTATGGAACAGACATCTAATCTTTTCTGGAACGTCAGCTTAAGCGGCCGGAACAACTTTTGAAGCTCCCGTGACGAGGCTGCGGTCGCCAGCCCATATGAAGTCGATCCTCCATGGAGAGGACTAAGCACAATGTCACATGTGCCTCAGTTCCGCGGTTTTTGGGAAAAGGGCATCACCTACGGTACAAAGGACTTATCCCTCCGCGGCCGCCAGTACAAACCGTTTCTCCCGCCGGCGTTGCGCGGACGAGGGGATGTTCATCGCCTCGCGATATTTGGCGACTGTGCGGCGAGCAATGTCGACGCCTGTTTCCTTGAGCTTGGCAACGATGCCATCGTCGGACAGCACATCATGGAGCGTCTCTGCGGCAATAAGTGCCCTTATCTGATGGCGCACAGCTTCGGCCGAGTGCGCGTCACCGCCTTGTGAGGACGGGATCGCGACGGTGAAAAAATACTTGAGCTCGAACACGCCGCGGGGCGTGAGAATGTATTTGTTCGACGTTACCCGACTTACAGTGGACTCGTGCATGTCGATCGCGTCAGCGATGGTCTTAAGATTGAGAGGGCGAAGATGAGCAATGCCATCTTCCAAAAAGACATCCTGGTGGCGCACGATTTCGGTCGCCACCTTAAGGATCGTCGTGGCGCGCTGATCGAGACTCCGAACCAACCAGCTCGCGCTCTGGAAGCATTCGTTCAGGAATGACTGATCTTTCGAGCTTTGGGCGGTTAGGCGAGTAACTTGCGCAAAATAGGTTTGGTTGATCAGTACCTTGGGCAAAATCTCCCGATTAAGCTCGACGTGCCATCCGCCTCCCGGCGAGGGTAGGACGAAGACGTCGGGTATGATGGATTCCGACCTTGCGGACTGGAACTGGTTTCCAGGCTTTGGGTCAAGTGCACGAATTTCGTTCAACATATCGAGAAGGTCGTCTTCATCGACCCGGCAACGTCGCTTCAGTGCTCGAAAATCGCGTCGCGCAAGCAACTCGAGATTTGCGACCAGAGCTGCCATGGCCGGGTCGAACCGGTCTCGTTGGCGCAACTGAATCTCGAGGCATTCGCCCAGACTTCGCGCAAATATGCCCGGCGGGTCAAATAGCTGCAAAGCCTCAAGAACCCGCTTCACTCCAGCCTCAGGGCTATTTAGCCTCTCTGCTAGCTCCAGAAGGTTCACTTGCAGATACCCAGTGTCATCCAGATGGTCGGCAAGCGCGCCAGCAATCAGCCGCTCCTGGGGTGTGAAGGCAGTGAGGGCGATCTGATGGGCGACATGTTCGTGCAATGTCTCAGTTGAGGCGGCGAACTCATCCAGGGAAGGCCTTTCCCCCGGCGAAAGGTTGCCTGTGTCACGGATTGATTTCCAGGGACTAGACAGCTCAGGCATGTCCGTCCTGGCCGGTCCATCAACGTGGTCTTCGCGTGCGCTGATATTTGGATCATCCGCCGCAGTTGGCGATACGCCAGAAGCCCCGCCGTCATTCGACGCCAGGTCGAGAAATGGGTTCTTCTCGATTTCCTGTTCCACGAACTGATTCAGTTCGGTGTGCGCCAGCTGCAGCAAGCGAATAGACGCGATGAGCTGGGGCGTAATAACCAGCGATTGCTGCTGACGCTGATGAAGGCTTGTAAAGGACTTCATGGTTCGAGCAAAACTCCTATCATTCGGCGCAGGTGTGCACGACAAGTCGTAGCTGCTGGTCGTTGGCTTCAATGCTCATACGAAGGCTGGGGCCTTAAGGCATTTCAAAATGTTTTGCGGCGAAGAAACGCCATACGGATCGGTCGCGCAGTTGTCGCCAAAGCCTTCTTCCTCGAACCACCCCTCCACGACGCCATTATTGATCACGGCAGCGTAGCGCCAGGAGCGCAGACCGAAACCGAGATTGTCCTTGGCGACGAGCATACCCATTTTCCGAGTGAATTCTCCCGAACCGTCCGGGATAAGCTTGACATTTTTCAACCCCTGAGACTTGCCCCAAGCATTCATGACGAAGGCATCGTTGACGGAGAGACAGTAGATGTCGTCAATGCCATTCTTCTTAAACTCGACATAAAGACTTTCGAAATCAGGCAGTTGGAAGGTGGAGCAGATTGGCGTGAAGGCGCCCGGCAGCGAAAAAAGGATTACCCGCTTACCGCTGAAATAGTCGTCGGTCGTCTTGTCTTCCCAGCGGTAGGGGTTGGGACCGGATATAGACTCGTCGCGAACCCGCGTGCGAAAGGTGACAATAGGGACCTGCTTTTCCATGGTCATCAATGAAGCTCCTCTAGGAAAATTTATTTGCGGCCTCTCAGTCACGGCTAACACGAATCCGACCTCGGCCCACACGCCAGGGCAAGCAAGCGTCATGCCATTTGGCCTGAAGGAGATGGACTTGCGGTCAGCACAGGGCCTTCGTCGCCGCACTCGTGCGCTGCTCGTGCGGGCGAGCGAATTGTGAAGCCGTTGTGCCGCGCTGACGGCCGGGCGCTGTTTCGGCTACTTCCGACCGCATCTCGATCAAGGTTTCTCTGCCGCCTTTTAGAACCTTAGCATACTGCCCGCCAGTCCGGTCGCGGCGGGAAGGCGCGGGTCACGAGGTTTGAGGTTCTGCTCGTGCGTATGTCTACCCGCGCACGTTTTCTTGTTTGAAACTGCACAAGAAAGTTTGAGGTCCGACAAAAAGGGGGCGCCAGGCTCGGACCGCGCATCGAAAAATGGTGAAACGCAAACGGCTCCGATAATTTCGTCACAGAAGACGACGATGGCGGATATCCGCAGGTTGGGGGCGTGAAGAGCTCGCAGCCGCCAATATCGATCGGCTGATGCCGACCGGCACCCGGGTCGCGCTATGTAGCCTTTGGCCTACGAGCATTTGTTGCTCGGCTGACGTCGCCGCGGAGCTGATATTTTGTTCCTCTCACCGCTCACCGCTCAGCTCGCTGGCGACCTGCTGGGCGCCCGGCGCCGATGGCGACGCCACCCACCTGCCCGGCGGCTATCCCGAGCTGCAAGCCGGCGGCTCCGGGACTAGAAGTTTTCTCGCCCGGAATGCTCGATGTGGTAGCGCCCGGCACGTCCGTCTGCATCCCGACAATGCCGCCTAGTTCTTTACGCTGGCGCGCCAGGCTGGCCTTTCCAATACGCGGGTGGTAATTACCCGCTGATTTTCTTTGCGAGCGCATCCATGTCGGGCACGGTGATATGCCGGATGTTCTCGATGCGGATGACGCCCTCTTTGCGAAGCCGGGTCAACTGGCGGCTGACGGTTTCGATCGTCAGCCCGAGAAAGTCGGCAATCTCGGCACGCGATAGCGGCAGATCGAAGGCAGTGCTCGTCGCCGTCTCGGCGTGGGCGGCAATGAGGTGGAGCAGGCTTGCGACCTTCTCCTCGGCGGTCCGCCGGCCGAGCGTCAGCATCCATTCGCGCGCGGCATCCAGCTCATTCAGCGCCTGAGCGTGCAGGCTACGCTGCAATTCCCTAGTCTCCAATATCATGCGTTCGAGCAAATTGCGGGGGAACACGCAGATCTCCGCATCGGTCGCGGCCTCGGCCGACAGCGTGCTTTCGCGCACGAAGGGGCGGCCGACGAAATCGGGGGCGAATTGCAGGCCAACGATCTGCTGGCGCCCGTCCGACATCACCTTGCAGAGCTTCACCACGCCGCGCGTGATGTTCGAATAGAAAGAGTTTTCCGATCCTTGTGCAATGATCTCGCAGCCTGCGTCGACCTTGCGGCGCAGCGAGTGGCGGCCAAGTTCGCTAAGCTGGCCAGCCGACAAGGCGCCGCAAACGACGCCGTGCCGCGCCTGGCAGGAACGGCAAGCGACGGAAGTGCCAATCACGAGAACCTCACTGCGTGCGACGTCCATGTCCTGATCCCTTCGAAAACCGCCTATGCCGGACATGCCCGAGACGACCACGCGGCCGTTGCGACTTCGGCTATCCCTATTTCTTCCAGCGCGTCTTTGATGGCTATCAATTTCATCGGGATTGCGATTTGATCCAGATCAAATCTCCGTACCCACGCTCTTGCCGTGCCAGGCAGGGTAGTTTGTGGATTTGTTTCGGACGGCATTTTCGGCCCGCCGCTTGAGCGGGCTTTCTGCGGCCATCGCCTTCCGTCTCGGCGGACGGTAGGCCACCATACCCATTGCTGTCAGGCAACACCCAATCGGCAGATTGCCGCCGACTCTTAGGGTGGTGTCGTCGGGCTGGTAGAACTGACATTCAGGACAAAGGAGTAGCACGCTTCGAGCTGTTCCCGGAATTCCGCCGCTAGCTCGATGCCACAATTCAAAGCTACCCACCCTCAAGCTATCCCACTGCATCGCAGTACATCAGGACATTCGTTACTCGTCGCGCTGTCTCTGGCCCCCGGCTGTGGTGGCTGGAAAAAAGTCGCACCTGAATAGATGGCATCCGGCACCTGATGTCGGGTTTTGTTAGATACGCGACACGGCCTTGATCAGCCAATCTTTAGTTCTGCCTTGAGCCAAAGCGCTGAAAGGCAATTGAAAAATTTCTTTCCGGCCAAATCAATCAAATTGGCATGAACTTTGAAGTTCTTCTTGCGGGGCGGCAAGGACTGTCGGCCGGTTTCTTTGGTGACCGCCATGGAGCGGAGGAAATCAAAATGCATCTGTGCTCAGAACGCATTTACCGGAAGAGAGGTACCCGTGAAAATCCGATGTCGACCGGAAGGGTGGGCGAGGCATCCAAGAAATTTCGACTTCGGCCAACAAAGCAGCGTGGATTTCGAGCCGCACGGCGATCTGATCGCTGCATCGCATGTCATTGGCGCCTCGCGCTGCTGAGATTGGAAATCTGGCGCTCAACGATTTTGCTCGCTCCCTCTCCGAGGAGAATTCGTTCTCGGCGAAGGGGCTTTGATGACAGGAGAAAAGCAGTGGCTACCATTAGGGTTCCAGAACATGTCCCTCCCGAAATGGTGAAGGACTTCAGCCTGTTCACGTCGCCCGGCATGGAGCGCATGCCAAATGGGGATCCGCACGCAGCTGTCGCTTGCCTCCATAATGGACCGAGAATCTTTTATTCTCCCTGCAATACGCGCGATGGCCGAGGTACCTGGGTCATCGTTCGCGCTCAGGACCAACGCAAATTGCTGCAGGACACCGGAACCTTTTCCAGCCATCGGAGCCTTTTCGCCTCGGCGCTTGGCGAAAACTGGCCGCTGATCCCGCTTGAACTCGACCCCCCGGCTCACAGCGTGTTTCGCTCACTTCTCAATCCGCTGCTTTCGCCCAGGCGGATAATGGAGCTTGAACCGGCGGTCCGTGATCGGGCGATTGCGTTGATTTCCAAGATTTCCGCGTCGAGCACAAGCTGCGACATCTTGACGGACTTCGCCTTTCCTTTTGCGGTTAGTATCTTCCTCCGTTTGCTCGGCTTATCCGATGAGCGCCTCAATACATTCGTGGGCTGGGGGAAGGACCTGCTCCACGGCGACGGCATCAGACGAACCGCAGCCGCCCGAACAATTTTGGCGTTCATCGATGAACTTGCAGCGATGCGCCGCAAAGAACCGGCCGACGATTTCATGACCTTCGTCGTGCAGGCAAAGGTCGACGGCCGCCTGTTGAGAGACCAGGAAATCCATGGAATAGGCGTGCTTCTATTCGTCGCGGGACTGGACACCGTGGCAACGGCGATCGGCTTTGACCTGGCCTATCTCGCGCGCAATCCGACAGAACAGGAATTGCTGCGGAGCAAACCGGATCGAATTGTGCTCGCAGCCGAAGAACTGCTTCGCGCCTATTCGACCGTGCAGATGATCCGTGTGGCGACGAAAGATATCAATTTCGAAGGCGCGCCGATCCGTAAGGGGGACTACATTTCCTGCGCCACGATGATTGCCAATCGTGATCCGGTGGAATTCGAAAATCCGAACACGATCGATTTGGCACGAGAAGACAATCGCCACACCGCTTTTGCGTACGGTCCCCATCGCTGTCTTGGATCACACCTTGCCCGGCGAGAGATCGTCATCGGCCTGGAGGAGTGGCTGTCGCGCATCCCTGACTTCCGTATCAAGGATGGTACGGCGCCCATCACCTATGGGGGCCACGTGTTTGGAATGGAGAATCTGATCCTGGACTGGTCCTGATAATTGAGAGGAGGAAAGACATGGAGTACCGTATGCGCGTCATAGTGCACACTTCCAAATGCCAAGGTCATGCAAGATGCTGGGCCCAAGCGCCCGAAATATTCAATCTTGACGACGAGGGATACATACTGCCCGGTGCAATCGATGTCGAGGAGAGGGACGAACTGTTCGCGTCGCGAGGCGCTCGATCCTGCCCTGAACGTGCGCTGGAGATAGATTGCGTTTCGGATGCGTTGCTCGATCGCCTTTTGTTCAACCAACATTGTGGGGGTTGAAACGCAACGCAACTGGTGCATGACGGCGCCGTCGCTGTCCAAACACCTTACCCGCAGCTCTCCCATTGATGTCTACTTCTAAGGGCAGTTGTTTACATGCATGCCTAAGCAGAGGGAGGGTTTTTCCTTACGTCAGCCGAGCAGTTGAAAGCTGGCTGCGTCACTGGATGGGTAAGCGCCCCGATATCAGATGTGCGACAAGCGATGAAACACAAAAAAATTACCGAATTGCTCGACCGCGAGGCGCTCCGCGACTGCCTCTATCGGTATTGCCGCGGGATAGACCGCGCCGATGAAAGGGCGCTGCGCAGTTCCTACTGGCCCGATGCACGTGACAATCACGGGACCTATTCCGGTTCGGCCGAGGGCTTCATCGAGTTCGCCCTTGGTGTCTTCAAGACGGGACCGCGCAACATCCATCAAATCACGAACATTCTGATTGAGTTCAAAGCCGACTGATAATGCTTTCATCGAAGCGTTCAATGGCCGCTTCCGTGCAGAATGCCTGAACCAGCATTGGTTCCTGACCCTTGCGGATGCCCGCGAAAAGATGGAGGATTGGCGTAGATACTACAATGAGGAAAGACCTCATGGTGCGATCGGCAACAAGGCGCCGATCTCGTTGGTGAATTCGGGAGGCGCAACCAGCCCGCCTCCCTGAATGAAGCCGGAAAACTCTAGCATCCGGTGGTCCAACGTTTGGGAGCGGTTCAAGACCGCCGAGGCTCTAATCGCCGTCAGCGGCAGGTCAGGATCGAAAGCTTCAACATTTTTCGATTGGGAGCTGGGTGCGATTGTCTCCAGTTTTCGGATCCGTTGTCCTGCTGATAGTCGCGGTCGACCTAGCGGTGCAAGTGATGCCATCACGACACCGTCTGTCGGCTTTGTCTGATCGGCGACATTAGGTTTGTTTGGCAGTTTCCTGTGGTGGTTCGGAGTAACTTTCTGAAACCCAACAAAAAGATCTTTCCTTTGGCTCGATCGGCCCACATGGCACGGGTTTTGAAGATTGCCATGCGAGGCGGCGCGAGCTGCCTGCCTTTTACTCAGCGATGGATGGAACGAAAGAAGGAAGGCGATATGTCAGATTTGCGTCAAATCGCATTTTACGGCAAAGGGGGGATCGGCAAGTCCACCACCTCCCAAAATACGCTCGCAGCGCTTGTCGACCTCGGGCAGAAGATCCTGATCGTCGGATGCGACCCGAAAGCCGACTCCACCCGGCTGATCCTGAACGCCAAAGCACAGGACACGGTTCTGCATCTGGCAGCGCAGGAAGGTTCGGTGGAAGACCTTGAGCTCGAGGACGTGCTCAAGGCCGGCTACAAAGGCATCAAGTGCGTGGAGTCCGGCGGTCCGGAACCGGGCGTCGGCTGCGCCGGGCGCGGCGTCATCACCTCGATCAATTTCCTTGAAGAGAACGGTGCATATGACGATGTCGACTACGTCTCCTATGACGTGCTCGGCGATGTGGTGTGCGGTGGCTTTGCGATGCCGATCCGTGAGAACAAGGCCCAGGAGATCTACATCGTGATGTCCGGCGAGATGATGGCGCTCTATGCCGCCAACAACATCGCCAAGGGCATCCTGAAATATGCCCATTCCGGCGGCGTGCGGCTCGGCGGCCTGATCTGTAACGAGCGCCAGACGGACCGCGAGCTCGACCTCTCCGAGGCGCTGGCTGCCAGGCTCAATTCCAAGCTCATCCACTTTGTGCCGCGTGACAACATCGTCCAGCACGCCGAGCTCAGGAAGATGACGGTGATCCAGTACGCGCCGGACTCCAAGCAGGCCGGGGAATATCGGGCGCTAGCCGAGAAGATCCATGCCAATTCGGGCCAAGGGACCATTCCGACCCCGATTACCATGGAAGAGCTCGAAGACATGCTGCTCGACTTCGGCATCATGAAGAGCGACGAGCAGATGCTGGCCGAACTACAGGCCAAGGAGTCAGCGGTGGTTGCGGCTCAATAACTGCCGCTGTCGACAGGACGCGCTGGCCCTTGCGCCAGCGCGTCCTTCCAAGAAAGCCGCTTCGGCGACGACGACCTAACCCGAACCTTGAAAGGGGGCAGGGGCCCATGAGCCTTGATTACGAGAATGACAGCGTTTTGCATGAACAGCTCATTGCGGAAGTATTAGCGCAATATCCAGACAAGGCGGCGAAGCGCCGCAAGAAGCACCTCAGCGTCGCAACGAGCGGCGACGAGCCTGGCGATGAGCCGAAGGCCCTTTCCGAATGCGACGTCAAATCGAACATCAAGTCCATTCCGGGCGTGATGACGATCCGCGGCTGCGCCTATGCCGGTTCCAAAGGCGTGGTATGGGGGCCGGTCAAGGACATGGTCCACATCTCGCACGGGCCGGTCGGTTGCGGTCATTATTCCTGGTCGCAACGCCGCAACTACTACGTCGGCCTGACGGGCATCGACACGTTCGTGACGCTGCAGTTCACCTCAGACTTCCAGGAAAAGGACATCGTGTTCGGCGGCGACAAGAAGCTTGAACAGGTCATCGACGAGATCGAGGAGCTTTTCCCCCTCAACAACGGCATCAGCGTGCAGTCGGAATGCCCGATCGGGCTGATTGGCGACGACATTGAGGCGGTGTCGCGCAAGAAGGCCAAGGAGCACGAAAAGACGATCGTGCCGGTACGCTGCGAGGGCTTCCGCGGCGTCTCGCAATCGCTCGGCCACCACATCGCCAACGACGCCATCCGTGACTGGGTTTTCGACAAGAACGAAGTCGAGTTTGAGACCGGCCCTTACGATGTCAACGTCGTCGGCGACTACAATATCGGTGGCGACGCGTGGGCTACGCGCATTCTATTGGAGGAGGTGGGGCTGCGCGTGGTCGGCAACTGGTCGGGTGATGCCACGCTCGCTGAGGTCGAGCGCGCGCCAAAGGCCAAGCTGAACCTCATCCACTGCTACCGCTCGATGAACTACATCTGTCGGCACATGGAGGAAAAATACGGCATCCCGTGGATGGAATACAATTTCTTTGGTCCGTCCCAGATCGAAACCTCCCTGCGCGAAATAGCCAAGCACTTCGGTCCGGAAATCGTCGACAAGACCGAGGCTGTCATCACCAAGTACCGGCCCCTGGTCGATGCTGTCGTCGACAAGTACCGGCCGCGCCTCGAAGGCAAGACGGTGATGCTCTATGTCGGCGGCCTGCGTCCTCGCCACGTCATCACGGCCTATGAGGACCTCGGCATGCGGATCGTCGGCACCGGCTACGAGTTCGCCCACAACGACGACTATCAGCGCACCGGCCATTATGTGAACAAGGGTACGCTGATCTATGACGACGTGACCGGTTACGAGCTGGAAAAGTTCATCGAAGGCATCCGCCCCGACCTTGTTGGGTCCGGCATTAAAGAGAAGTATCCGGTGCAGAAGATGGGCATCCCCTTCCGCCAGATGCACTCCTGGGATTATTCCGGCCCGTATCACGGCTATGACGGCTTCGCCATATTCGCCCGCGACATGGATCTGGCCATCAATAATCCGGTGTGGGATCTCTACGACGTCCCCTGGAAAAAAGAGGCCGCGCCAGCTGAGGCGGTTGCGGCCGAATGAGAGCCTGGCCTGTCTTGGGAAGGGGCAGGCCAGGCTCTTCCTATCGGACTTGATCCGCACTCGTGACAGATGACATCCCATTGCCGCCACCGGTGCGGCGCGATGAAAAGAAAGGTGCTTACTATGCCGCAGTCGGCGGAAAAAGTTCTCGACCATGCTCCCCTGTTCCGCGAGCCGGAATACAGGCAGATGCTCGCCGAGAAGAAAGCCAATTTCGAATGCCCCCACCCGGATCAGGTCGTTGCCGATCAAAACGACTTCACGAAGACCTGGGAGTATCGCGAAAAGAACCTGGGCCGCGAAGCCCTGGTCGTGAACCCGGCCAAAGCCTGCCAGCCGCTCGGTGCCGTCTTCGCAGCCGCAGGCTTTGAGCAAACGATGTCCTTCGTCCATGGCAGCCAGGGCTGCGTCGCTTATTACCGTTCGCATCTGTCGCGTCACTTCAAGGAGCCTTCATCGGCGGTCTCGTCCTCGATGACGGAGGACGCGGCAGTGTTCGGCGGGTTGAAGAACATGGTCGACGGGCTCGCCAATACATACAAGCTCTACGATCCGAAGATGATCGCCGTCTCGACCACCTGCATGGCCGAAGTCATTGGAGACGACCTCCACGGCTTCATCGAAAACGCAAAGAACGAAGGGTCGGTCCCGCACGACTTCGATGTTCCTTTCGCCCACACGCCTGCCTTCGTCGGCAGCCACGTCGATGGCTATGACGGCATGATCAAGGGCATTCTGGAGAACTTCTGGAAAGGCAACGAGCGGAAGGAGGTTGCTCAAGCCATCAACATCATTCCCGGCTTCGACGGCTTCTGCGTCGGCAACAACCGCGAACTGAAGCGCCTGCTCGACATGATGGGCGTATCCTACATCTTCATCCAGGATGCCTCCGACCAGTTCGACACGCCGTCTGACGGTACGTACCGCATGTATGACGGCGGCACGAAGATCGAGGACTTGAAAACGGCGTTGAATGCCGAAGCGACCCTGTCGCTGCAGCACTATAACACGCGCAAAACGCTGGAATATTGCAAGGAGGTCGGTCAGGTTACGGCTTCGTTCCATTATCCGCTGGGTGTTCAGGCGACCGACGAATTCCTGATGAAGGTCTCGGAGATTACCGGCAAGGAAATTCCTCCGACAATCGGCCTGGAACGCGGCCGTCTCGTCGACGCTATGGCAGATAGCCAAGCCTGGCTGCACGGGAAGAAATACGCGATCTACGGCGATCCTGACTTCGTCTACGCCGTTGCCCGGTTCGTCTTGGAAACCGGCGGTGAGCCGACCCACTGCCTTGCTACCAACGGCACGTCGGCCTGGGAAGCCGAGATGAAGGCGTTGCTCGCATCCTCGCCCTTCGGCAAGGATGCCCAGGTCTGGGCGGGCAAGGACCTGTGGGCGTTGCGCTCGCTGCTCTTTACCGAGCCGGTTGATCTTATGATCGGCAATTCCTATGGCAAGTATCTCGAGCGCGACACCGGCACCCCATTGATCCGGCTGACCTTTCCGATATTCGACCGGCACCATCACCACCGTTTCCCGCTCATGGGCTACCAGGGCGGCCTGCGCGTCCTGACGACGATCCTCGACAAGATCTTCGACAAGCTCGATCGCGAGACGAGCGAGCCGGGTGTGACGGACTATTCTTACGACCTGACCCGCTAGGAGCGGCGGCGGTCGGCCTTGTGAGGCCGGCCGCCTTCATCTGAACTTGGAGACCGCAATGCCCTTGCTCAATGCTAAAGTCCAGGATGTCTTTGACGAGCCTGCCTGCGAGAAGAACCGCAGCAAGGATTCCAAGGCGCGCAAAAACGGCTGTTCGAAGCCGCTGATCCCCGGGGCGGCAGCCGGCGGATGCGCTTTCGATGGCGCCAAGATCGTGCTGCAGCCGATCACCGACGTCGCGCACCTGATCCATGGGCCTCTCGGCTGTGAGGGCAATTCCTGGGACAACCGCGGATCGGCTTCCTCAGGTCCAACGCTCTGGCGCACCAGTTTCACGACCGACCTCACTGAAACCGAAGTGGTGATGGGGCACGGCGAGCGGAAACTTTTTAAAGCAATCCGCGAGATCAAGGAGGCCTATGCTCCACCGGCGATTTTCGTCTATTCGACCTGTGTGACAGCATTGATCGGCGACGACATCGAGGCCGTCTGCAAGCGGGCCGCGGAAAAATTCGGCCTTCCGGTGGTGCCGGTCAACGCACCGGGCTTTGCCGGCTCCAAGAACCTTGGCAATAAGCTCGCCGGTGAAGCGTTGCTCGATCATGTGATCGGCAGCGTAGAGCCGAACGACGTGACCGCCTACGACATCAATATCATTGGTGAGTTCAACCTATCCGGCGAGTTTTGGCTGGTAAAGCCGCTTCTTGACCGGCTGGGGATCAGAGTAAGGGCCTGCATTCCAGGAGACGCCCGATATCTTGACATTGCTTCTGCGCATCGCGCCAAGGCGTCCATGTTGGTGTGCTCGACAGCACTCATCAACCTCGCCCGCAAAATGGAGGAGCTCTGGGATATCCCGTTCTTCGAAGGCTCCTTTTACGGAATTACCGACACCTCGGAAGCACTCAGACAGATCGCCAAGCTGCTCGTGATGCAGGGGGCGGATCCCGAAATCCTCGAGCGCACCGAGGCATTGATCGCGGAGGAGGAGGCGATTGCCTGGATGAAACTCGCAGCATATCGACCAAGGCTTGAAGGCAAGCGCGTGTTGCTCAACACCGGCGGCGTCAAGTCCTGGTCGGTTGTCCATGCGCTGATGGAGGTGGGCATCGAGATCGTGGGCACCTCGGTCAAGAAATCCACGCCTGAAGACAAGGAACGTATCAAGCAACTCCTGAAAGACGAAAAACACCTGTTCGAGTCGATGGCGCCGCGCGAGCTTTATAACATGCTCGCCGACGGTAAAGCCGACATCATGTTGTCTGGCGGGCGCACGCAATTCATCGCGCTGAAGGCCAAGACACCTTGGCTCGATATCAACCAGGAACGCCACCACCCCTATGCCGGCTATGACGGCATGGTGGAGCTCGTTCGCCAGATCGATCTTGCTATTCACAATCCGATCTGGATGGAGGTGCGGGAGCCGGCACCGTGGGAATGCCAGCATGCGGTGGAAGAAGAACTGACGAATACCAAGAGCGAGAACGAGACTGGGTACGTCTTGCAAAACTTTGTCGGCGCGGTCGCCGGCAGCTTCGGCAAGCGTTGAGGAAAGCCGATGGTTCAAGTCTTTCCCCAGACCAAATCAGCTGCGGTCAATCCGCTGAAATCGTCGCAGCCGCTCGGCGCCGCGCTCGCCTTTCTTGGCGTCGAGCGTGCCGTGCCGCTGTTCCACGGCAGCCAGGGCTGCACCAGCTTGGCGCTGGTACTTTTAGTCCGGCACTTTAAGGAAGCCATTCCCTTGCAGACAACGGCATTGGACGCAGTGGCGACCATTCTTGGCGGCGCAGGCAATCTGGAAGAGGCGATCCTAAATCTCAAGAGGCGCGCAAAACCCAAGCTGATCGGAATTTGCACGACAGCCCTGGTGGAAACCCGCGGCGAAGATTTCGCAGGCGATCTCGCCAACATCAAGCGGGATCGTGCCGATGAGCTCGCGGGTACGGAGGTTGTGCTGGCGAATACCCCGGATTTCGAGGGAGCGATCGAAGAGGGATGGGCGAAGGCCGTCATCTCTATGGTCGAGCGCATCACCACTCCAGGCGAGCAGAGCCGCCACCAAAAGAAGATTGCGATCCTACCAGGATGGCATCTGACAGTCGCTGACATCGAGCTTCTGCGCGAAACGGTCGAAAGCTTCGGTCTGAAGCCGGTGATCCTGCCGGACATTTCCGGCTCTCTCGACGGCACGGTGCCCGGCGATCGTTGGGTTCCGACCACCTATGGCGGTACTCCCGTCGACGAGATACAAGAGCTTGGCACGGCGGCGCAATGTATCGCGATCGGCGAGCATATGCGCCGCCCCGCAGAGCTACTGCGGACCCGGACGGGAGTCCCTTACGCATTGTTCCAGTCGCTGACAGGATTGAAACGAGCCGACCGGTTCGTCTCGTTTCTTTCTGAGATTTCTGGTGCGCCGGTGCCAGCAAACATCCGCCGTCGCCGAGCACAGCTGCAGGACGCCCTGCTCGACGGACATTTCCATTTCGGAGGCAAGAAAATCGCAATTGCTGTGGAGCCGGACCAGCTCTACCAATTCGCTACCTTCTTCACCGGCATGGGCGCCGAAATCGCGGCAGCGGTCACCACGACCGGCACCTCAAAAATACTCGCGGAAATGCCGGCCGAATCGCTCCAGGTCGGTGATCTTGGCGATCTCGAAGAACTTGCCGTCGGCGCTGATCTTCTCGTCACGCATTCGCATGGACGACAAGCGGCGGAGCGCCTTGGGATTCCGCTCATGCGGGTGGGCTTCCCGATATACGACCGACTCGGCAGCCAGCATAAGCTCACAAGTCTCTATCAGGGAACGCGCGACCTGATCTTCGATGTTTCCAACATCTTCCAGGCCAATCAGCGCGCGCCGTGTCCTGGATCGCTTGATCCCTCCCGCAAAGGAGAACTGCCTAGATGATCGCCGCTCGTCGCCTTTCCCTCGTCCCTGACGGGGTTCACTCGTCAGCTCCAAAACGGAAGGCTGGCGCGTTGCGCGTCGCAATCGCCACTCAAGATATGAAATCTCTCGACGCCCATTTCGGATCGGCAAAACGTTTCGTCGTCTATGATGTGAGTCCCGACGACTGGAAACTGGTGGAAGTCCTGGACTTCGAAGACGTTTCCGACCAGAGCGGAAAGCATCGGAACGAGGACGTCGATCGTATTAACCCGAAGGTGAAGGCGTTGGAAGGTTGTCACTTATTGTTCTGTCTGGCGATCGGTGGGCCATCGGCAGCCCGAGTTGTTTCGGCCAAAATCCACCCAATTAAAGTATCCGATCCTCAACTGATCGAAGATGTTTTGTCGCGAACTCGGGCGATGCTCAGGACTACTCCGCCACCCTGGTTACGCAAGGTGCTAACCGAAGCAGGCGCCATTGAAAAGAAGCCTTTCGATGAGGAGGACTAAGAAATGGGTACATTGACAGGAAGTACGGATGGCCCTGCTGTCAACGAGGATGGGGATCTCGCCACCCCTTTTCTCAGATGCCTGATAAGGCTCATTCGCACTCAGGATGCCCATGGGGCGTGGGAAGGCAAATCGGACACTGACCTGCTGGCCGACTTCATCCTCACCAAGGAGCAGCGCCGTAAGATCCCGATCATAGGCGATCCGGATCCGTATGTGCTGTGGAGGCTACAGAACTTTTACAGTTGCGTGGGGCTTGTGATCGAAGAGTGCACAGGCCTGTTGGCATCGCCGATCATGACGATCGGCCATGAGGGCTTCGGCCGCTTGCTTTTCACGACTGGACGGTTGGTCGTTCTGTCGAAGACCCTGCGCGATGTCCACCGGTTCGGCTTTGAGACGCTAGGCAAGCTCGCCGAGACCGGCACGAAAATGGTCGATGACGCTATTGAAGTTATCGAAACCTATCCCGACGTGGCGCGGGCATCATGAAATCAATTTTCGAGGAAAGAGATCATGTCAGACATTGTGGAGCAGCTGAAGAAGGTCCGCAAGCTGCAGTCCCGCGCCGCCGCTGCCAAAATCTCAGCATTTGCAATGGCCAGAACGAGAGTTCGATGGTGAGCTCACTGGCATGATCATGGCTCTCAACCACGCGGCGGTTGCCGCCTGAAGAACTGCCAGACTCTCGTTGCCGCAGACGACATTGCTGCGCAATCTCGCGAACAAATCAGGAGAACGGTGTTGCGTTTCACAATCTTTTGCGGCCTCCTGCTGCTCGTCGTCTGGGCGAAGGCACTAACGAGTTACTTCGTCTGGCATTCCATCCACGAAGTCATCGTTGCAATGGTGGCTAGTTTGTTGCTTCTTCAGTGGGCGTATATCGCAAGCCTGCTCTTTTCCATCTGGCAATCCAGCCGTAATTACAGGAGTCGCCAAAGGGCTCGACGATCCGATCATCGCTAGACTAGAACGTGGTGTCAGCCACAGCCTATCATGAGGGCGAAAACCTCGGCGTTCTTTGGAACGCCTCTCATCAAATCAGATCCAACCATGAGTCAACGGAATTCGAACCTGCCGGATGACGTGGATGCGTCGAGAGCCCTATCGCCGCGCAAGCTCTGCAACCTCGGCCGTGCCATGATGACGTGTAACAGGTGGCCTGCTCATGCCCTATCTGTGGTGGCTCCGACTTCATTCGCGGCGGCGAGACCGTCAGCGAAGTGCTGGACTATGTTCATGCGTCCTTCCGTGTCGTGCATCATGTCCAGCCCCGCTTTACCTGCAAAGCAAAATTGGCCCTTGTTTAGATAGTCGAGGCCGCACTGCCAGAACACAGCGAGGCGATTTTGTCTTGTGGCCAGGTATGTGAAAGACGCTCATGCGAGCCCACTGGACAGGAGAGGTCAGCATTTGAATTTAAAAAGGTACCTTGATCCAAAAGTGGATGTGCTCGCTTCAGTAGCTGAATTGGATGGTCTGTACCGCGTCCAGAGGACCATAAAGAAACGTAAGTTATAAGGCTGAGCCTATGAATTTCATGAGAACGGAGCAGGGGCTTCTCTGCGTTTCAATTACCGTTACCATCCTCCTTGCCTGCATCGGCATTTTGTTCGGGATCATTTCAGGTTCGTTCGCAATCATATTCGATGGTGTCTACGCATTGACGGACGCTGCTATGACTGTCGTAGCTCTGCTTGTTACAAAGCTCATCGCGTCATCCGAAGCGCCCTCCAGCAAAGGAAAACTTATCGAGCATTTCACGATGGGGTTCTGGCATCTTGAGCCCATAGTCTTGGCTCTCAACGGCATTCTCATAACCGGGTCGGCTGTTTACGCACTTGTCAACGCAATCGGCAGCATTTTGCATGGGGGACGTCCGCTCAACTTTAGTCAAGCGATCGTCTACTCCGTCGTAACACTCGGTGTGACAGCCACCATGGGGGTTATTGGTGATCGAGCTAATCGTAAGATCAAATCTGATTTCGTTGCCCTGGATACGAAAGCTTGGCTGATGTCCGCCGGGCTAACGATCGGGTTACTCGTCGCGTTTGCCATCGGATATTTCATTCAGGGGTCTTCTTACGAATGGATCTCGCCGTTTATTGACCCGGTCGCGCTGGCATTAATCTGCATTGTGATCATTCCCATTCCGGCGGGCACGGTTCGGCGAGCGCTCGCCGACATACTGCTTGTTACGCCATTAGATCTCAAACAACAAGTTGACGCGGTCGCCAAAACAATCATCGAACGACATGGATTCATATCCCACCGGGCTTATGTGGCCCGGGTCGGCCGAGGCCGGCAAATCGAGCTACATTTCGTTGTCTCAGAGGACCTCCCGGCGAGGAAATTGCAGGAATGGGATAAGATCCGTGACGAAATCGGGCTCGCGATTGGTAACGAGGGTCCGAGTCGTCGGCTCACCATCGCCTTTACAACCGATCCTGAGTGGGCGGATTAGGATTTTGAACCGAATTTGGAGCCCTGTATCGCAGGCATTCCATAGCGGGCGTGATCCTCGAACCGGATGCATAGCTCGGCGTTTTTTCCAGCCACCATGCGTCAATTTGTAAGCGACAAGCCGTGGCCGTTCAGGCGGCGTAGTTCCATGGCATGAGCGCGTCGATTTCACTGCTGGGCCATCCATTCGCAAGGCGCTCAAGCGTCTGGGTCAACCAAGCTTGCGGATCGACTGCATTCATCTTTGCCGTTTGCAGGAGCGTCGCGATGGTCGCCCAAGTCCGGCCGCCACCGTCGCTTCCAGCGAATAGACTATTTTTTCTCGTGATCGCTTGGGGTCTGATTGCTCGCTCGACTATGTTGGAGTCGAGTTCGATGCGGCCGTCGGTCAGGAAGCGCTCGAAGATGTCTCGACGCGAGATGGCATACCGCAGAGCTTCGGCGAGTTTGGATTTTCCAGAGACCCGTGGCAGGGTCGCCTGCCAGAGAGTGAAGAGGTCACGGACGATCGCTGCGGAGATCTCCTGGCGTGCAGCGACACGAGCTTCAGGGCTTTGGCCGCGCACACGCTCCTCGATCTCCCATAACCTCGCCATACGCTCGACGGTGTCTGTAGCGACCTTCGAGCTCTTTGCGACATGCAACTCGTAGAACTTTCTCCGGCTGTGCGACCAACAGCCGGCCAGGATGGCGCTGTCATTGCCTCCATCTTTCCGGACGAGCTTGTTATAAGCGGCATATCCGTCGACCTGCAGGATTCCACGATAGCCGCTCAGGTGTCGTGCGACACACTCGGTGGCTCGACTGTCCTCGAAGCGATAGGCTACCATCGGTGGACCGCTGCCCCCAAAAGTCCGGTCATCCCTGGCATACGCCCATAGCCATGCCGTCTTCGCTGATCCGGAACCAGGTGCAAGTGTGGGCAAGGTCGTTTCGTCGGCAAAGATCCGTTCGGCCTTCTTGATCTCATCGAGGATGTAGTCGGCGAGGATATTGAGCTCGAACCCCAGCTTGCCCATCCATTGAGCCATCAGCTTGCGGTCGAGTTCGACCTTGTCGCGTGCGTAGATGGCTTCCTGGCGATAGAGTGGCAGCCCGTCGGCATATTTGGAAACGGCGATCTGGGCCAGAAGTGCTTCCGTTGGAATGCCACCTTCGATGATATGTGCCGGAGCCGCCGCCTGGACGACACCATCCTCGTTCCTAAAGGCATACTTCGGCCGACGGGTGACGATGACACGGAACTTCGCTGCCACGACATCCAGCCGCTCGGAGACGTCTTCTCCAATCAGGATTTTGGTCTTACCTGCATGTTCTGGAAGCTCTTCCGGTTCGATCACGACCTCGACGCGCTCAAGATGAGGCGCAAAGCCCTTGCGTGGCCGCGGAGCGCGTTTGCTGTCCGCGCTACCGCGGCCTTTCGTGACCTGAGCCTTGATCGTCGCAATGCCGGTCTCGATCTCTTCGAAGACAAAGGCGTGCTGCTCGTCATCGACGGTGGATGATGCAAGCCTTTCCGAGCGTCGGCCAAATCGGGCGCGATCGAAAGCCTTCAGGATCTGCGTCAGCCGCTCGATGCGCTCATCGGCGTCCGCGTTGCGGGCCTCTAGATCGTCAACCTGCTTCTCCAAAGCCTCGACGCGGGCTGCTTTTGCGGCCATGGCAAGAACCATGGCTTTGAGAGCCTCTACATCATCCGGGAGCTCAATCTCGGGCCGCGTCATGGGTATGATCAGAGCATATTTTGCCGCGCTCCGCCCATGCTTTCAGGGACCTGATTCACTTCGCCGCAGCGGTTTTACCCAACAATCTCGGGAGGCTTCACCGGCGTGGATCGAACCCGCTTCCAGTCCATTCCGTCGACTAAAGCCAGAAGCTGGGCATGATTGAGCTGGACGCGATGATGGCCGATCCGGGGCCAGCAGAACTGGGCTTTTTCCAGCCGCTTCGCATAGAGGCAAACGCCGGAGCCATCCCACCACACGATCTTGACTCGGTCTGCTCTCTTGGCCCGAAAGACATAAAGTGCACCGTTGAACGGATCACTGCCAGCATCCCGTACCAGCGAAAGCAAGCTGTCCGGCCCCTTTCGGAAGTCGATGGGATGGCTCGCAAGAAAGACCTTCACGCCGGACGGGATCATGCCGACCGCACCGCTCGGATCACCCGCTGCAGGTGTGCTTCGCCGATATCTGCGTCGGCCCGGATAACGACGTCGCCGATGATAAGCTCGATCATCGCACGTGTGCCAATCGTCCCAGTCTCCGTCTGACCAGCCCGATTTGCGAGGAAGATCGTTGTCCGTCACGAGCATCACGACGCCAGCCAAATAGCTGCGAGGGATGTATGCCGATGCGATGCGCAATGGCTGAGACGCTTGCGCCGGGCTCCATTGCCTCAGCCACAGCCCGCGCTTTAAAATCATCGGACCAGCGGCGCCGAAATTGCCGTGGGGCGCCCTCAAGCCGTTCCGGAACAGCCTCGATCATATGGAAGTTTCTAGTTCCAGAGCTAGGCGCAGACATAGAAGCTCACAGTTTGTGAATCGTCTGTCCGCAATACAGCGGCCAACGCTACTGACGCCAGATGGGGTCAGCTTGTCGCTTACGTCAATTTCACGGTTCGTACCAATCTTCGATCAATGCGGCCAGTTTCGATGCCGTAGTTTTCCGTTATGCCTCCAGGCGCGATACTCGATTCAGCGAATAGGGTTGGCTGAACCCAGATCGCGCCTTTGCGTTCAAGCTCCACAGGCGGTTTCGCCGTCTTGATCTTGTTGAGATCCTGCCGGAGGCCGATTGTCTCGCGTTCTTTGAAACGAGCGACGCCTATGTCCTTGTACTGGCTCAGGAGGGCGCGGCCCAGCTGCCCAGGTTCCGATAGATGTCATCGCGCAGCTGTCGGACCTGTCGATTGAGCTCACCAAATTGCGCAGGCGTATGGTCGGAAATTTCCAGAAGAGCGTCGCCCAGGCAGCCAGCTCGCGACCTCAGCTCCGGCCCGCGTAACCCGCCGGGTGATGCTGCGGGCGGCAAGGGTCATCAGCGACTATGGTTCCGCGAACGCGACGAGGCGCCCGCGGATAGCCGTCGGCAACATGAAGTCGCCTCGTAGGTCAGACCTTGTGCAGAAAATCGACCACGCCGGTATCGAGATCATAATAGGCGGGCACGATCTTCACCTTGCCTTCCTCGACCAGGCGAGAAACAATCGCACTTTCGGTGAGGATGCGCTCGGCGCCGTTGAAGGCATTGGCATGGACGGTCTTGTCGACAAAATTGTCGCCGCGATCGGTCTCCGCCAAAGCCACGGGCAGGATCGGCTGGGTCATCTTGCCGATTGAGCCATCGAGCTTGGTGCCCTTGGACACGACCTCGCAGGCGGCGGAGACCGCCCCGCAACGCTTGTGGCCCATGACGACGATCAGCGGCGCATGCAGATGTTCGGTGCCATATTCGATCGTGCCGAGCACATCGGTGTCGACCACGTTTCCGGCATTGCGGGCGACGAAGAGTTCGCCGAGCGTCACCCCGCCGAATACAAGTTCCGGCACGACACGGCTGTCGGAACAGGTCAGCACGATCGCCCAAGGTGCCTGGCTCTTGGCGACGTCCTGCCGGCGCTTGGAAATATTGGCGGCGCAGGCTTCCGTGTCGGTGACGAATTTCTTGTTGCCTTCCTGGAGTTTTGCCAGTGCTTCATCCGGCAGGAGGGCGGGAGCGTTCGAGGCGAATGCCGGCATGGTCATGTCAAAGCCTGCAGTCATGACGGCCACGCCTCCGATGCCGGCAAATTTCAGCAGGGAGCGACGGCTGAGTGGGGAGGAATTGCATTCAAAGCACATGGTATCGGTCCTTTTGCAATATCCGGGATGGCTGCGGAGAAATGGCACCTGCTCCAAGTCATGTCCGGCAATTCTCCGGGAATCGGAGAATGGCCGATTGGTTATGCCTTGATATGGCACTCATCAAGCGGAATTTTGACGCATCGGAGGAGCTAAGCCAATCCTGGAGTATTGCCCCGGCCGTACGGTAGATCAACCCGGCCCTGACGGGTTCTGGCGAGGGATGCTCATGCGCGGCATATTGGGTTGCAAGGGACCCTTTGGGCGCTGCCTTCTGCTTCTTTAGTGGCTCCGCTGCCGCCGGCGGGATCGCATTCATTAACTCACTCGGGAACCTAGGAGCATTTGTGGGGCCGTTCGTTATAGGGTATCTCCGTAGTCAGCCCGGAGGTTTTTCTACAGGCCTATACGCTTTGGCAATCATGGGCCTAGCCGCGACAGTCATGTTGATTTTCCTCCTGCGCCTCCTGCGCCAAACTTGATAGAAACAACCAGATGTTCTTGTGTTTGTTGTCACGTGAGCCGAGCCGGTTAGGTGCACAACGAGATGCGGCTCGGGTCCGCGAGGAACCAACAGCAAGAGCTCGCAAAATTCCTCAGCGTCACCGGCCGCCGTCTTCGCACCCAAGGCCGAACCCGGCAATGCCGCTCATGTCGGCGCACCGATGCCGGGCGCCATCTCGCGCGTCTTTATGTCGCCCGGACAGGCGATCAATGCCGACGATGTGCTGGTGTCGACCGAAGCGATGAAGGTGGAAACGGCAATTCACGCCGAGGAGAACGGCACGATCGCCGAAGTTCTCGTCAAAGCCGGCGACCAGATCGATGCCAAGGACCTGCTTGTAACTATCGCGGCCGGTTCAGCGTAAAGTTCCATAACATGCATTACGCCAGATTCGCCTGTAGCCGGGGTACATTCTATCTCGAACTGCAACAAAGGCGCTAAGCTGCCTGCTTTCGGGAGCCATGGTTTGAGCCGTACCTTTTCGCATTTGAGCTTTGACGAACGCCGATCGATTTCCAGGATGTTGGATCAGAAGTTTAGCCAGTCTGAGATCGCCAGACGCCTCGGCCGGGACCGTGCGACCATCTCCCGGGAGATCAAACGCAACTACTGGCACGATCAGGAATTCCCCGATGCCGAGGGCTACTGGGCGATGACCGCCAGCGACATGGCGCGCGAAAGGCGCCGGCGGATCGGCAAGCTCTATCGTCGCGAGGATCTGCGGAACGAAGTGATCGGAAAGTTGGAATCCGGCTGGTCGCCGGAACAGATTGCTGGGCGACTGAAGATCGAACCAGCGGCCAAGGCAAGCGTCTGTCACGAGACGATCTACCGATATGTCTATTCACCAGAAGGACAAAGGCAGCAACTCGCGCGGCTTCTACCGGAACGGCGGAGAAAGCGCCGGCCGCGATATGCTCGCAAGCCGCAGAATCCAGTCTTTCCAGATGAGCGTTCGATCAAACATCGGCCGGAAGCCATCAACGATCGCAAGGAATTCGGTCACTGGGAGGCCGATCTCATGATCTTCGAAAGGGTTCAGGGCAATGCCAATGTGGCAACGGTTGTCGAGCGGACGAGCCGGTTCACCATGCTGTTCAAGAACAACGACCGGCAGTCCAAGCCGATCATGGAGCGGCTCATCAACGTGCTCAGCCCCCTGCCCAGGCATGCCCGCCAAAGTTTGACGTTTGATCGCGAATTTGAATTCGTCTCCTGGCGGCGACTGAAGCAAGGAATGGGAACCGATGCATGGTTTTGCGATCCGTCTGCGCCCTGGCAAAAAGGCTCCGTCGAGAACATGAATCGGCGGATTCGGCGTTACCTGCCGAGGGATACTGCTGTCCTGTCAGTTCCTGATGAATTGATACGATTACTGGTCGATCGGTTGAACAGTACGCCCAGAAAATGCCTTGGTTTCCACACCCCAGCTGAAGTGTTCAGGCGTGAAGTGAACAAATGACGGCAAGCCGGGGCGGAGGATGGATTTTATGAATGATCCTGCGGTGATTGCGCGGCGAGAGAAAGCGTTATTGAGGCAGCCAGCGGCAGGATAGAGATCGTCAATGCACGCCGATGTCGCTTTGCGTATCCGATTCCAATTGCAGGCAAGCTGCCCAAAGTGGCGTCTTGTGGAAGGATCCGTTCTGCAGAAGAGAGAGCCCCTCTCGTGCCTCATAGAGCAAGCCGAGCCAGCATAAGCGTTGGAAGACGCCATACCGAAGATCGGATTTCAACTCCCAGGCTTCTATGGTCATTTCGGTGTCCGACAGAGGCGCCAGGTCTGGATAGAGGACCTTCACAACTTCCATTGGCGTGCAACCTTCTCTGGCCTTGATATTGAGAAGATTGAGGAACATGCGCCACCAGCGTAAACGCGCTCGGATCTCCTCTTCCCGCTCGGTGGCGTGGACATACGAATAGAGATAATCCGTGGCGACCAGATCGAAGAAGGCTTGCGGGTTCACCAGAAACTCCCGGCCGCGTCTGGTTGGCAGCAGCACATCCTTTTTCCGGCGAAGAAGCTTCAGATGATGGGTCATGTCACGCACGACCCAAAGCGGCGGCATGTCGCTTTCATTGAGCACCTTGTTCATGCTGTAGAGGTCTTCGGCTGTGAAGCCCGGCCAGAGGAAGTGCACAGCGGCCCAATGCACGAACTTGCGGTTCATGGCGCCGGTCGCCGTCAATCCTATGCCACCCTCACCGTCAGCATAGGCAATCGAAAGAAGCATGCCACGAACAAGTGGTGACAGAGCGGCGACATCGACGTCCCCGTGCAGATTGATTTCCGGAAGCATCGTGCGGCTTTGATCCCTACCCCGTCCCATGCAGGTGCAAGCGAGTATCAACCGGCGACGGAACAATTGCTACTGAGAAAGCTCACATGAGGATTTTGCCGTCAAGATCAATCATAGTTTCATAGCTTGTTCCCTTCAATTTCGTTTCGAACCCATGGTCTGAGCCACTTTGCTTGACGCGGCACGTTTCCGTCACCGGTTCAAACTCACATACGGTCGCCGTTTTGTCCGGCAGCACCATTATCCCGCTTGCGTAGCGGCAAGGCTCAGGAGAACGGGACCAATCTAAAGCGCGGCATTTAAAGCCCGACTTTGAGGCGGTTCGCTCACCTGGATCCGCCAGGAGTGATCAGTCCTGGAAGATTTGTGTATTCGGCAATCTTTTGGGGTCGTCAGGCGGTCTTCATGACAGCCCCCTCGATGACAACACCCGCGGTGACAAACTTCCACAGTGCGATAAGGAGTTTGCGCGCCAGGGCCACTATCGCGGCTTTTTTTAAGCGTCCACCATTCGACTGAACCCGATCCACAAACCAACGGCTAAGCGCTGATGCTGGCTGATTGCGTAGCCACAACCAAGACAGTTGGATCATCGTGGTGCGCAGCCGAGGGTTTCCTGCCTTTGAGACACCCTGTTCGTGGTCGATGGTCCCGCTCATCCATGGGGTTGGTGTCAAACCTGCATAGGCGGCAATCTGCCGCCGATTATCAAAATGCCGGGACAGGGCTTCGGTCCAAAGAACGGCGGCAAATTCAGCGCCAACACCCTTCAAGGACAGCAGCATCGCTGCGGGCGAGGTTGCCTCAACCGCTGGCTGCTCGTCCATCGATAGGAGAGAATTACGCTCGCTCTCCACTGCAGCGATCTGTTCTAGCAGCAACTCGAGACGGTCGAGTTCGCGATTGATTTGAGCCTTCAGGTGTTTCGGTAACTCGCGCCCATCTCCGGTCTGGAGTTCCTCCAGCCGCTGACGGCGATCCTTACGGAGCGGTTGATAGCCGCTGACGCCTTGAGCGAAGAGTAGCCCCTTCACGCGATTGACATGCCTGACCCGCTCAGCAATCAAAACTTTGCGTTCCCGGCAAATCCGACGTCGATCTTCGTCCTTCGGATCTGGCGCTCTGACCATCGCACATACGCGAGGCTCGCCGCGCTTGAATGCAAGCAATGTGCGCGTCAGAGCCTCTCCATCGATCTTGTCGGTCTTGGCACGCCGACGTCGACGGGAAGTCGCGATCGAAGCTGCGTCGACGACGTAACTTTCGATGCCGTGAGTCTCCAGCACGCGGTGTATCCAGAAGCCGTCCAATCCTGCCTCCTGGATCGTCACGATGGGAAATAACTTCCCTGTTCTCAACCGCGCCTTCTGTTGTAGCTGCTCAAATCGATCCAGCAGCTCGGCTACATTGCCACCGGCCACTACGTGCTTCGACATCTTCTCGCCACTGCCAGGCGACAGCGAAGTGATCAACCAGGTCGATCGGCTCAGTTCCAATGATACAAAAATTGCGCCAAGATCAATGCGGACAGCGGTCGGATGAATGGATGCAGGTTCCATAAACTGCTCCTCCTGAGCGAGTGTTTTGATGCAACCTCACTCTGCCAGAGCGGCGGCCGCTGTTCACTCCTCATGGGATCTAAAGCCGATGGGCGCCCCTCACCCGCCCCCGCTCCGCCCTTTCAACCCGGCCCAGCCGGTCGGATCGGGGCTGATCATCAGAGCCAGCGTCGCGTTTCTAACTGGCTGACAATGTCGCCCCTCTAATCAGCTTTGACAGCAATTGTAACCGCAAAGTTAGAATGTAAGAACGACTGGCATCTATTGCTCGATCCATCTCCACCCTATTGCAGGAAAAGGTAAATGTCGCTCTGCATGCCTGATGGCCCCAGAGTGGCCGTGTAGGGCACACCATGGATACTGAAGTTGGTGGGTTTGTCCGCGCTCGGCAGCAAGTCAAACAAGTACATTGCAGGCAGAAGGTCATCTGGTACCGGTTGATTGCCGTGTTGCCAGCTCGGAGGGACAAATCCTCCCAAGTCGTCCACAGGCAGCGTGTACTGTGGGGTGCCGAAGATCGATGCCCCCAAGCTTTGCTCCCATGGTGCGTCTGGCGGATTGACGCTTTGCACCGGTGAATAGGCGGCTGACGGCAAATCCTGCCGGAAGGTCGCTGTATTCCAGCTATCGGGAAGCTGGCCGGGTTGACCCACTCCATGCCAAAACTCTGCGGGATCGGCGATCTGTGTGGAGGACTCCGGTTCAGCCGCCGCAGCCCCCGCTCGAGCACTGTTGGTCGCGGTGCTCAGACGTCGTTGGAGTTGCTCCCGATCGGCGACGAGGTTGTCGAGGTGCAGCACGGCTGGCCGGTCTCTTCGCGCCAGACGTCTAACGAGCGCCCGCGTGCCGTCAACCACGAAGACTCCGCAATCATAGCCGTTCCGCTGTTGGGTCATGCGGACGGGCTCCAGACGGGTACCCAACCTTTGTGCGAGCATTGCTGCAAACTCGTCGTTCTGGCCCCGGAAGGAGTCATAGTGATAGGCAGCCGGCCCCTCGCGGTTGCGACGGTCAACGAGTAGCAGCGACCAATGGGTGCCGCGGTGATCAGGATCCGAAGCACTGGCATCGCTCACTGGAAGGAACAGGAAGTCGGCTGTATCTCTTCCATTCTGATCATTAACGATGCGCTGGAAAGCGCTCAGCGCGGTGCTCTCATCGCCCAGGCGCAGATGATAATGGGCTATCAGGGGATCGATAAGCCGCGTCCTGGCTGCGAGATCCGGATCGTTTCGCTGCAAGTCCTGCATTAGCAGCTCATAATCCGTCTGGATATGCTGGTCGCCCAGCCATTCGATATGGTCGAGCGACAATCCGCTGCGGCCTTCGATCGACGGATCAACCTGCTGCAGCGGCGAAGTTGATCTGAACTCGGCACGTGAATCCGAACGGCCGTCCAGACCGGCCGGTTCGCGGCCACTTGCCGGCTCAGGGGACAACCCCGACGCTGCGTTCGCCTCAACGACTTGCTGGTACTGCCGAAGCCGCTTGAAAGAGATAGTGTGTTTTCCCATGTCTTCGGTGAAGTCTTGGTAATCTTTTTTCAACGACCATTGCTGCTGATCACTGCCGTTGAGCCGGCTCGCTATGCTCTCCCTACCCCTGGTTTGCAGCCAATCACCAAACTTTCGCTGATTGCTGACCAGCTTCGAGACGACTATCCTCTGCGAAGTCGAGTCCGATCCGAGCTTGCTCAGCTCTTCGTTGGCGAAGCTATCAATCATGAGGGCGTCGTCGGGATAAGGATTATGCTGTTTCAACTGCGACTCAGCGCCTAGATACTGCCGCAGCCGATCGAGACTCACGTTTATTCTTTTTCCTTCAGCCTTGGTAAAGGCCCTCAAATCGTCCTTTAACGACCGTTGCTGCTGATCACTGCCAGTCAGGCGACTGGCTATGCTCCCCCGACCCTTCTTTCGGAGCCAATCACTAAACCTCCGTTTATTGCTGGCCAGATTCAAAACGCTTTTCCGCTTGGAACTCGAGTCCGATCCGAGCTTGCTCAGCTCTTCCTTGGTGAAGCTATCAATCATGAGGGCGTCGTCGGGATAAGGATTATGCTGTTTCAACTGGGACTCGGCGCCTAGATACTGCCGCAGCCGATCTAAACTCACGACCACTTTTTTTCCTTCCTCCTTGGTAAAGGCCCTAAAATCCTCCTGCAACGACCGTTGCTGCTCATCAGTACCCGTGAGTCGGCTGACTATGCTCTCCCTGCCCTCCCTTTTGAGCCAAGCGCTAAATTTTCGTTGGTTACTGGCATTTTTCCGGGAAGTCGCGGCCGGTCGGAGCTTACTCCGCTCTTCGTTGGCCAAGGCATCAATAATGAGGGCGTCGTCGGGATGGGGATCATGCTGTTTCAACTGCGACTCAGCGCCTAGATACTGCCGCAGCCGATCGAAACTCACGCTTATTTTTTTTCCTTCAGCGTTGGTAAAGTTACTGTAATCGTCCTTTAACGACTGTTGCTGCTGATCACTGCCAGTCAGGCGACTGGCGATGCTCTCCCTGCCCTCCCTTTGGAGCCAATCGCTAAACCTCCGTTGATTGCTGGCCATATTCCAGACAACATTCCTCTTGGAAGTCGAGACCGGTCGGAGCTTACTCCGCTCTTCGTTGGCCAAGGCATCAATAATGAGGGCGTCGTCGGGATAGGGAACATGAATTCGGCGCCCCATCAGGCGCGGCCCAGGTCCAACGGCTTGGAGTTCTTGCCCCTCAGGCGAGAGCCTCCTGAAATGAGACAGTGCTGAGTTAAGACGCTTACGATCGTCCCCACCGTTTGCCCAGTAATCCGCGATATCACCGGCTAGCGAATCTGGATCGTTTAAAAACCGAGAAGCCATCGAATCTCTGTTTTCTGCTCGGAGCCAACGAGCGAACCTCCTAAGAATCCCTAAATTGTTCTCGACGGTAGCCTCGGGAACCCTTCCGTCCCCTCGGCCGACGCTACCGTCGGGTAGAATTTCGTAGTTTCGGACTGCTTCCGCGAACTGGTTGATGCGGGTCTCGTCATCGGGATGCATGTCCCGGTCGGCGGGGCGACCACGCTTGGCGCCGACGCGAGCCTTGGTTGAGACCACGTGAGTCTCCGTTGCGGCATCGACGTCTTGCTGCCCCGAACTCCGCGACGACGTCTTGCCGCTGCTCAATCCGAACGCCTTCTTGAACCCTGACGCCATGCGCGACGTAAATCCGCGGCGTTTGCCCTGCGGCGCCGCGGCGACTTCGCCCGCCTCCGCCATATTGCTCGATGTCTTGCTCCCCGAGCCGCCGAATCGCAAGCTGCTGGAGCCCGCCCGAGAGACGTCTATGCTGTGGCGGGCGCCGCTCAACGAGTTCTCCGGCGCCAACGACTGCGGCGTCACTCGCATCGAACCGCCCACGGATCTGCGACGCGGCACACGGTCGCCGGCGTCACTGTCGTGCGAACCGAGGCGCAAGTCGCTCAGATCCTGTTCCACATCTCGTCTCTGTGAATTGTACTCCCGGATCCAGGCGTCCGTATCGAAAGCTCCGGTCACGCCTTCGATCCACTCACTTACTTCGCGAGAATCGTCATCGCGCGGCTGGTTCCGTCTTGGGTACATCGATGCCGGTCCTCCGGAAATCAAATTTGGAACCTCGATCCTATTGACGCCGGACGGCTCTCCTTCCCGTCGAAGCAGGACGAACAGTCGCCGATAGCCGAAACGCCGACGCTCGTTTGCAAGGTCACGCAGCTTTGCCCGCAGCGCCACCTCCGGCGGTCGGCAGGACCGATAACGCACCGTCTTGCGGTCGGCGGATATGATCTGGCAGGCCCGCCGCTCCGAAAGACCCATCACGGCCTTCAGATGCGTGACGGCTTCACGCTTGGCGGCAGGCCCTACCATTTTTTTTTGCAAGAAGCTCGCGGAGCGCGGCCGCATCCAGCATCTGTTCGGCCAGCAGCTTTTTCAGCCTGGCGTTCTCGTCCTCAAGCGCCTTCAGCCGCTTGGCCTCGGACACTTCCATACCACCGTATTTGGCTTTCCAGTTGTAAAACGTCGCTTCCGAAATCCCGTGCTTACGGCAGAGGTCGGCCGCCTTCGCGCCTGCCTCCTGCTCCTTCAGTACCGCAATTATCTGCTCTTCGGTAAACCTCTGCTTCTTCATTCGTCCGTCCTTTGATGGGCCGGACTCTAATCAATTCTGGAGGAAATTCGCAGTGGCAGGTCACCTTCACCACCTAAGGGGTCACGTGGCTCCGCTTTTCCAAAGCATTTTAGAATATCGATTTTGCATGATGGCGACCAGTCCGGTTGCACTAGCATATGCGTAATCTGCAATTGGAGACCAACAACGGTGAAAACAGAACAGGCCCGCGGGGCGGTAAATTTTCCGAGACGCCTCTAACATTCAAGCTAATCTTAGCCCTGCCGCGGCGCAGACACCTCCGACGGACTGTCAGCCGATTCGACGATGGTCTGGCGAAGGGAGCCACGCTTTCGCGGATCCTCGAGGCTTGGGCTGAGGTAAAGGGATCAGGAGCGGCGCATGCAACGCGCACCGCCCGCTTCATCGAGTCTAGCAGTCACGTATCCGCTTTATAGGCCGGACATGTGAGCGCACCGTTCCCATGTGAAGCGACTGAAAAGAATGCGCTTCATCACACCTTTCACTCTCAGGAGAGACCGCCATGGATAACTCAGAACGATCGCTGCGCTACAACATTTCCGAGGAAGATGATCGCACCCGGGCCATGGCGGGGTGGATCGAGAATATGACCGGGGCACAAACGCTTACGGGCATGCCGTCCCGATCAACGCCAGATCCCCATGCTCTTTCGCCTTCGTCGCCAACGCGACCATACTCGCTCTCTTCCGAACCTCCAATTAAGGTGCTCGACAGATCGACATTTGCCAGAAAAGTAAGGGAATTTTACGGTGATGAAATCAAGCACATTTCCGTCAATCCACAAGAGTACTCGCCCTTCGTGTCCTCTAAAGCCCTGCGTACGGCTACCATCGCTCGACTCTACGGCGGCACCGACAATGATACGCCCAGCGCGCGATATTTCAGCTATGATCTGGGAGAACGAAGCGTTGGGCTTTTAAGAACAGAGGATGGATTTAGCATCGAAAACGAGCCGTGGCGGGAACTATTTCCCGGTCGAAGAAGAATCACGTCGATTGTAGACCTTCGCGTTACTCATCCGCTTGTCGAGAACGCAGGCGATATTCTGCTCGAACATCAACTTCAACTCGACGGCGAACAGCCGTTGATCATGTCACGTCCCGCTACGCCGGAGATGGGAACCCGTCTAGAGCAGATGGGTTTCGTTAATGTGGGTGAAAATCGCTGGGTGCTCGACCCTACGCAACATCCCGACAAGTGGACAAAGAATAGCAAGGGTGGATGGCAGCGCGCCGACAAACCTTGGAGTTATCTCTCTAAAACCGTGGAGTATCTTAGCGACGATGAAGCAGGTGTCGAGGAGCATTCGAGTGACGCCAGTGTCGAGACAGATTCATCCGATGATGACCCGTCTTGGTACTTCGAACACCTCAATTTGAACCGCGGCTAAAAGCTTGCCTCATCGTGAGGACTTTTTGCGCCGCCGGCTGAGTTGATACGCCCTTGTATTACGGGAGGACGCAGGCGAAGATTAGAGACTGCAATAATTGCTGCGACTCTCTGCGACGGCCCGCCTCATGCTGCACTCCGATCCTGCCGCGATGCAGATTGGCGGGGCTGGCTTCTGGGTGGTCCGCAACGATATCGCCGTTGGGGGTATCTTCTGATAATGGCCGTCGGGTTCGAAAACCTTCTGGTTGAGCCCCTAAAAGATCACCCAGGTACTCCCCAGGCGCCTCATGAATAACGACACCGAAGCGCTTGAACTCGAATCGCTCGTATCCGGACCCGTCGCCAAGCCCAAGGCGACCGTCCGACACGATGTCGATGAATGATCGACGTGCGAGCTGACCGGAAACCGCAAGGTCCGGTCGACATCATCGGGACGCGCCCATGGGCCCCATCGGCACGCGTCGGCGAATAGCGGCGAGATCCGTCTCGTCGGCGCGTTCCAGTTCTCGACCATCGGCGTGCGCACATAGCCGAGCTCTTATGGCCGTCAGGCCCACTCGACGCGACGCCAACTCGCATGCCAAACTTTTCGTGATCAAGATCAGGCCCCTTCCAGGCAGCGTAGCCGTTGCGTCTGGGGCGCCCAGCAACCCGCCCAGCGAGGCCACATTGAAGATCGCAGGGCCGCGCGGCAACGCCGCACCGCACCGTTCCGCTTCCAGGAAGATCCACGGCAACGACAATGTCGCCGTTTGTCGCAAAGGCATCGACCAGAGCGCGGCCAATCCCGCCTGCAGCGCGTGTAATGACGGCGGGTGTCTGCTTGCTTCATGGATTAGCTTCTCCTGCTCCGGCGTATGCGATCTAACGCTAAAGGAGCCAGATGACAGCAAGTTAGCACCACGTCCCGGAAAAGAAGAGTTCGGCACCAGCTGAACGCGCCGCTATTCCGCCTCGGCTTTTCATGCTCTTTGCCGCTTCCGAGCGTATAGACCGGGTCGTTAGAATGCGATGTTCCGATCGGCTGCCTGAAACCGAACCGCTCAAACTCTGGCGACGCCGCCTGCTGTGTCTGCTCCTCGAGCCAATCATAGACCACTGTGCGGTCGGCAATTCTCCACTCCCCTTCCCTTTTCAGAAAATGGTCGCAATATCGACCACATAGGAGAAACCTGGCAACGTTTGATCCGGCCGCAGTCCGGCCCTCGTTGGAGCGCAGTGAAGTAGCTCTCGACAGGTGCTTCAGCCGGGCTGATAAACTCAATCAGAACGTTGGTGATCTGGTGGATGTTGCGCGGTTCGGTCTTGAAGACACCAAGCGTGAACTCAATGAATCCCTCGGCGGAGCCCGTGTACGCTCCGTGAACGTCCTGCGCATCAGGCCAGAAGGAGCTGCGCAGCCCCGCCTCGTCCGCCCGTCTATCCCGCGGCAATACCGATAGGACAGTCGCGGATCGTTTCGCGATCATGCAATTCGACCCATTTTCGTGGTCCATGGCCCGTCGCAAGTCTGGTCTTGAGTTGAAAATGGCGTTCTATGCATCTGCGAACGGACATTCGCGCCGTCGGCGCTTGACTTGGCCTCGCAATGCCACTTCCCAGGGAACGTCTGTGAACTCAAACAGCGTGCGTAGGACAGCAACTCCCGCGCAATCAAGGACCATTGGTGCGTTGGATTTTGTCTGCAAGAACAGCCAGGGCCTCTCTGCGCTTGTGTGGAAGGTAGCTAACGGTCCATTCGGCGACAATGCGATCGACGAGTTCGCCAGAAAGAGCCCAATGTCGACTGGATCCCCGTTTGCGGCCGCCGGGGCTGCCGGTGCCTGTCTCGGCGAAGTCTCCTCCAAAGCCTGTATCCGAACGATCCTGCCTGGCTCCCAATCGGGCTCGTCTGACCGAGCGGGAGCGGCTGATCGACGCGAGGGAGAAATCTGGGGCCAGGCGGCTCGCCTCTCGGCGTCACCCCACGTTAGGCTGGTTATGCCATCCGCGGGCATCAAATCGGGGTGAAAGAAAGTTCTAAGCCTGGTGTGGTCGAGCGGCCCGACCTGCCCTCCTCAACTCAAGCACTCGAGGCGAGCCGCCATTTTACCGGTGTAGGTCTATTGTCGAATGCCTGACAACCCTATGTCGGGTCGCAAATGGAGGGAACCGGACAAAAAACTCTAACCAATTGAAAACTAACGCAATTTTCATTGGCATGGCCCTTGCTTCTTGAACCGCGACGTTAAGCAGCAACGGAGCCTTTAATGCCCCCACCAATGATTTCGCTCAAGAACCTGACCAGCACGACAACTATGAACCAACTGCTGGCCACAGCGAAGTCCACTGCTTGCGCCGCGTCATTGTGCGGTTCGTCCGCAAAGCCGCACCACGTCGAGCCGGCTGTCTGGGAGAAAATCACGGACCTTTCCTGCTATTTAGAAAAAGCGCACTACTATTTCGCGCGCATGCACGTCGTAGCCGCACCAGCTTGCAATATCCAGTGCAACTACTGCAATAGTAAATACTGCGCCAACGAAAGCCGGCCTACGCCTGACCAGGCGCTGCGAAAGGTCGTTGCGGTCGCCAATGAAGTCCCTCAGCTTTCCGTGCTCTTTATCGCCGGACCAAGCGATGCCTGTTATGACCGGAAGAAGACAAAGGCGACATTTGCACGCGGAGCCACAGAGGTCCCCGATATCAAGCTGTGTCTTTCAACCAACGGTCCGGCAGTGCCAGACCGTGTCGGCGAGCCTGCTGACATAAATGTTGATCACTTGACGATCACCATCAAAATGGTCGATCCGAGAGCCGGCGCGAAGATATCCGCGCCACTGCAGGGCCGAGCCGCAGCTCAGCAGAAGCCCGGATACAAGCAGACCCCGCGAGCACATAGGCATCCAAGTCTCGATATTCGTCCAACATGCCTGGCACTCTCGGGCGCAGCAGCGCTGAGCTCTTGGTCATCTCCCCGCGCAAAATCCCCGTTTGCTCTCTTTGATGCTTCGGGAGCATCCCGATCACCGCTTCTGTGTCAGTCTGCTCCCGTCTCCAACGCTGCGGCGACCTCCTTGCGCAGCCATTTATGCTGCGGGTCGTGATGGCACCGCTCGTGCCAGATGAGCATGACCTTGTACGGTGCCGGCTCGAGGGGTGGATCAACAACCCTAAGCGGCAGCATCGCGGAAACTTGGGTCGCAACGCGGCGCGGGACGAGCAATACCAAATCCGTCCCCGAAGCCACCACCGCTGCCGTGAGAACGCTGGAAAAAAGTATGGGACTACGATCCTCTCGCAGGTTGGGCAAGTGGTCGTAGATCGGGCCGAAATGGTCGGGGGAGTCCGTACTGATGGCAGCGTGACGCAAGGTCGCGAAGTTGTCGATCGTCCATTCCTGCGCCAGCGCGGGATGGTCGTGGCGCAACAAACACGCGAAGCGGTCTGTATAGAGACTGCGCCGAAAATAGCCAGGCAGTTGCACGTCAATATGCCCAACGGCCAAATCAATATCACCTTGCTCAAGCCCCCGCACGGCACGATCAAACGGCAAACAGGCGAGTGTGTCGAGATGAGGGGCACGCTCGCGTAACCACGGCAGGAGGCGCGGTAGTACAGCCAAAGCTTGATGATCGGGGATCGCCAGCGTTGCCCCCCTCCCCCATTCTTTTGAGATTACGCTGCGGCTTGTCACCATCTCTCGGATCGTACGCAGTGCCGACGGCAGCCTTTGAGCCAAGTGTTCGCCTTGCGGCGTTGGGATCAAACCCGTTGAAGACCGCACCAGCAGGTCATCATTGAACATGCCGCGCAGCCTTCCCAGTGCCCGGCTCATCGCCGGTTGACTCCGCCCGATGTGCTGGCCCGCGTGCGTCACGTTCCGGTATTCGAGCAGAGCCTCGAGCGCGACCAGGAGGTTGAGGTCTATTGATGCCAAGTTTATCTGGTGTCCAGTGAGGCGCTCTCCTCTCCAATCTTGCAACATCTTTCGCCTATAAGCGAGTTGATCCGTCACCTCTTTTTCTACATAGCGTTTCATGACGTTCATTCCTCAACAATCAATTCCGGGTCCAACGTTTTCGAGTTCATCTCGGCGGTGGAGCGCGGGTGACAACCTCATGGCATTGTGCCATCACGCGTCCAAGGGGCGGCCAGATCTGTGTGACGATGGCGATCACATGGAACATCGGGGTGTCCCACAGGAATATAGCGCCCGTGTCGACTTCCCCGAGCCCGTTGCAACAGTCTCGGATCCGATGCTGGGGTGCTTGGGTGAAAGAGGCGCACGCGCTCGAGCACAGCGTTGCAATAGGCCTCGGTCGCATAATACGCGATGCGGTCGATGTCGCTCAGGTGAACACCTGCAGATGCGAGGCAATATTGAATCGAACGCATTGGTAACTTGTTGGAGTGCTTGATCCGGTTAAGGCGCTCCTCCTCGACCGCCGCTATCACTCGCCCGTCGCGAACGGGAACCGCAGCCCCATCGTGCATAAAGGTGCTCGGTAGATCGGACGAATTTTCGTAATCTTTGCTTAGACCGCCACTGAGCCCTAGACACAGCATGTTGCTCTCCAGTTCGTTTCGGAAGGTAGGTCGCTCTGGCCTGGCCACCGGCCTTCGTAGTTTCATAGGGTGGCGCTTGACAGTGCAGCTAGAGCTCACGGGGTCGAAGCCGATACCATTAGTGACCGGCGCGGCGACATTGCCGACAACCGATCCTGCGCAACCTTCTTGATCATTGTTGCGACGCCGCACAGAAACCCGGGCCGAAGCGCTTGCAGCAGAACTGCCTAACCTATCCACATCACTCAATCCTTCATATTTCGGCCCGACAGCCGCAAGAAAACATCACGAGGTTTGGTGGCCCTGCAAAAGGCGCAGACCAAGTCCTCGCGGCTGCGAGCGCGCCTGCTCTGGCTTCTAGTGATTGTGGGAGATGCACTCACAGGTTAGTCGACCAGGGAACAGTGCTTCTTGTGAGAGCCCTATCAGCACTGAAACGGGAGAAGCAACGGTGAAGATTCTGCCCGATCACGACCAGCGTAAGATAACAATCGAGGCCAGGCAACTGACAGAGGGCTCCAGGTCGAATTTCCAGCATCGTCTCCGCACCTGAGGACCCATTTTTTTAGAACTCCACATAATCTACACAGCGCTCTTCAGCGTTTTCTAAGGGCAATCGTTTTGAGCAGTAAAATCGTTTTTGTGGATGGAATGCGTGCAAAAAGGAATGGGTGGATTCATAGCAAGGCGAGCGGCACTTTCAAACAGCGGCCGTGATGATCAACGTTTACGGCAAATCCGCCTCCGACGTCGGTGCCGACGACCGACCTCCGAAATCCTCGTGTATCGTCGTACCCGCAACACTCCTTCTCTACTGTGAGCGTACGGTGAGCTGTTTTTGCTGATCGGCCAAATCAGGCGATGTTCTGGCATTAGAACCAGCATTAGTGCTGACATTAATACCAGAACGAAGAGGTTTCATGGCTCGCATAGAGATCATGTCCGGTACCGAGCGCAGACGGCGTTGGTCGGACGAGGCGAAGCTGAGGATACTTGCGGAAGCTGATGAGCCCGGTGCTCGCATTGGCGATGTGGCGCGCCGGCACGACATTCATCCGGGCCAGATCCGCTTGTGGCGGCAATCATTCAACTATGCCGATCGGCCGACGGTGTTCCTCCCGGTGGAAATCACGGAGGAGGTTGGCGTAAGCCAGCCGTCTACCGCATCAACAAGGCCGACGATCGTTGAGATCTTGCTTCGAAACGGTCGGAGCTTGAAGGTTGCGGTTGACGTTGAGTTGAAGCTGCTTGGCCCGCTCGTCGCTTGCGTGGAGGCGGTATGATCGGCCCATCGGGGAATGTGAGGGTCTATCTGGCCTGCGGAGTGACCGATATGCGGCGTGGCATTGATGGTCTGTCCGCGCTGGTGGAGACGGTCGTGAGGGAGGCACCGGGCTCGGGCGCAATCTTCGGCTTTCGCGGAAAACGCGCGGACCGGATCAAGCTGCTTTGGTGGGATGGCCAGGGGTTCTGTCTGTTCTACAAGATTTTGGAGCGCGGATACTTTCCCTGGCCGACGGCGAAAGAGGGTGTAGCGCACCTGACGCAGGCGCAGCTTTCGATGCTCGTTGAGGGGATCGATTGGCGACGCCCGGCGTGGACTTCCGCTCCCGGCCGAACGGGATAAAAGCTATATTTTGCAGGGGCATGGGAAGCTTAACGCTGGTGCGTCAGAGGCAAATCGGCTAGTTTCGCGGATATGGAAACAGCGCCGCTGGACAGTCAGGACGAGCTCAATACTTTGCGCGCACTCGTCGCGGAACAGGCGGCAAAACTTGAGAGCCAGGAAGCCGAGGTCATCAAGCGAGACTCCATAATCGGGCTTCTTCGCGCGCAACTGGAGCTTCTCCGACATCGGCAACATGGCGCGTCTTCGGAAAAGATCGACAGGAAGATCGAGCAATTCGAGCTGATGTTGGAGGAGATCGAGGCCTCCCGGGCCGAGGCTGAACAGCGCTCCGGGAAACCGCCTCTGCCGGAGTTGGACGACGCATCCGAGAAGCCGAAGCGCAAGCCTCTACCCGATGATCTCACCACCGAAGAACTGGTCTATGCAGCTCCCTGCAATTGCCCGACCTGCGGTGGCACTTCGTTCCTGAAGGCGGCCGACAGAGTGGTCCAGGTGCTGGAGCACGTGCCGGCGTCGGTCAAGATTGTCCGGCATGTCGAGAAGCGCATGATCTGCAGGGAATGCGATACGACAGTGGCTGGCGAGATGCCGACCTTGCCGATCGAGCGCGGCAAACCCGGGCCGGGGCTGCTCGCCCACATCATGATCGCCAAATTCGACGATCACATTCCCCTCTACCGCCTGTCAGAGATGTACGACCGGTTGGGGATAGACATCTCCCGATCCGTAATGGCCGACTGGGTCGGCCGGGTATCTGCATTGCTGACACCACTTGTCCTGTTAATCAGGGCCCATATCGCCGCACTCGACCGAATACATACGGACGATACCCCGGTCGATGTTCTCGACCCCGGGCGGGGCAAGACAAAAACCGGCAGGGTCTGGGTCTACATCTTTGACGGCAGTGGCTATCAATCCGCCACTCCCGCAGCCATTGCCTATTACTACAGCCCCGACCGCAGGGGCGCACATCCGGCTGATCACCTGGCAAGCTTCAGCGGCGTCATGCATGCCGACGGCTACGGGGGTTACAAGAAGCTCTATGGCAACCAGATCATTGAAGCCGCCTGCATGGCGCATGTGCGCCGCAAGTTCCATGATGTGATAAAGCTCAAGCCGTCTCCGATCGCTGAGGAAGCGCTGTCACGCATCGGCGCTCTCTACGATATCGAGAACCGTATCCGAGGCATGTCGGCTGACGAGCGGCGCACCCTGCGCCAACACCATGCCCGGCCTGTTCTGGACGAACTCAAGGCCTGGATCGAGGCGACACTCTCGACTTTGCCTCAGAAGCAGAGGCTGGCCGAGGCGATGCGATATGCCCTGTCGCGATGGGCAGCCTTGAGCGTCTACATCGACGATGGCCGTGTCGAAATCGACAACAACATCGCTGAACGAGCCATGCGTCCGCTTGGAATTGGAAGGAAGAACTGGCTGTTTGCCGGCTCGGACAAGGGCGGCGAGCGCATCGCCAACATCCTCACCATCATCGAGACGGTCAAACTGCAAGGCCATAATCCAGAGGTCTATCTGACGGATGTCCTGACCCGGATCCAGGATCACCCCGAAGACCGAATTGAAGACCTCCTGCCTTGGAACTGGACGCCGGCAAAAGCTCGATGCGAGGCCGCCTGATGGCGCGCTCGAGGTTCATCTACACACTCAGCCAAGTCGCCGGCATGATCGGCGAAAACCTCGAACTGATCGAAGAAGTGACCGCAAACTCGGACAACATCTCCGAAGGCGAACTGGTTTACGTCGGCGATGGCAGTGAAGACGGCACGAAGGGTCTGACCGAGAATGGCATCGAAGAACTTCAAAGCCTACTCGCCGACATCAGGACGTGGGACGGCGGTATCCGCGAGTTCCTCATCGACACACAGTGCGATCCTGAAATAATCGACCGCATCATGGCCGATGAGATGAAACGCGGCCTATAGATTCCATCTCTCGACACCCGAAAATGCGTTCGCCGGACGCTTACTCTCTACTCTGGTTTTCAGCCGATAAACCTAGCCGCAGCTTCGCCAGTCGGCACGTCGATAAGCGTGATCGGGCTTGCTGCAAGGAAACGGCGTTGGTTGTTGGTCGGCGCTGCCGCATCCAGCACCGCAAAACGTGGTGCGTTGGATCGCGTCATGATCCGTCGGGCGTAGGTGCGCAGCATCTGGTCGTTGAAGCGGCAGCCGATGAAGAAGAGCCTCTGTTGGTGCGCCGCTCCTTCACCGCTTCGCTGACCCACCTGAGCGGCGGAACTCCTTCCGTCGCTGATGAGGCCGTTGATGGCCTGCTCGCCCGGCCTTCCGGTGGGTCGGCCGGCATCGAGACAGGCGATTATTACGCGGCGGGCGCGGCGCGCGAGGTTTCGATGCGCTTCAGTCCATCGGTGATGGCCGCGAGCCCTTCCCGCAGCGTCTGCCCTATAGTGCCCGGACCGATGTCGATTGGAGGATTGTCAAGCATGGCTACAATGTCGCTGCCGTTGAGATAATCGAGCTTCTTCTGGACTGTGGTTCGGACACGCTCGGTCGCGCTCGACAGTGCCTCACCGTTGCGTTCGGTGATGGCGGAGAGCTGATCTGAAAGCTCTCCTCCGAACTGCAGGAAGATGTCGTCGACATACCTCCACGTTCCGCCGCGGGCTTCCACATCGACCATCTGGTTGATCTTGCTCTTTACCTCATCCCGCAGCGTCAAGGCAGTGTCGAGATGAGCCTGCCATATAGCTATGATACTTTCGACCGAGTTCTCGATGGATTTGGTCCTTTCGGGCTGGTCTGCGATGCCAAGAAGGACCAGAAGTTGATCATCGTTACCGAGCCGCGGGACCACCGCTGCGATCAGACGCTCCACAACCGCGCGCCTACGGGCTGCATCGCCTAGTTCCTTCGGCCATTGCGACGACACTATCTTCGCAATCCTCTCAGAATTCGCGTTCTCTAGCGGATAAGAAAGCTGTCGCTCCTGAGCCTTTGCCTTGATCAGACGGAACAAGGACTCTACTACCTCGTCTTGATCGAGAGCGCCCGTTGGAACTCTGTTCAGATCGATCCCATTCACCACGACCTCTTCGCGGCGGTCGCCGTTTGTCTCGCCCTGCCCCGCCCCATCGGGCATGTCATCCACATATTGAAGATTTCGCAGATTCTCAGGATAGGCCAGCATCAACAGAAGTCGGCCGGCGAAGTTGTGCAGCGTTGCCTCCTGCTCTTCCGGAGGCGTCGCAGCCAGCACACGTTGCAGCCAATCCGCGATCTTCGTGGTCAGATGGGACAACTCTGCGGTCTGTCCCGCGCCAATTTGCGCGCTGAGACTTACTGCGTGATTGGAAATGGTCGCGGCCGCGGCGGCAATGCCCTCCTTCACTTCCGGGAGAAGCTGCTCCAGGAGCTCAGCCCCGCCTTCACGCTTGCTTCTCTCTTCAGTTTCTTCAACACTCCCTGCAGAGTTCCCTTCCGCGCTATCGAGCGCCGTCATCGGCCGATTGAATTCTTCAGAGTCGTCGGGTGGAAGAAATTGGGAGTTCTCCTCGGCGTTCATCTCAAACTGCTGAATGTCTTCTTCAGTTAAGATTCCTGCTTCCTGCATGTCAGGCAACCTCATGCGGAAGTTCACGAAATACTTCTTCATCACCTTTTGGACCTGCGGGAACCCGGCCTTTCCACCATCAGCCAACTTGACGAGGATAACGCCGTTTTCGTTCATCCTGCCCGTGCCTCTCCGCAGAAGCGAAAAGTTCTCCTTACTACTATCCTCATCATCTTCAAAAGGCATGTTTTTCAAAGTTTGTGCCAATCCATTGAGCTTTTTCTTACTCACCAGGACAGCAGGCTTCCGCAGATCGCCAACCGTGCCGACCGCAAAGCAGAACTCCAAATCCGCTCTGTTCTTCGTCTGGTCGATCAACTGCAGAAATTTCTTCGCTCTTGTCCTATTGTGCTTCATTCCGGCCATTATATCTCTCCAGTTTCCTGTTCTAGATCAGTGTACGTCGGTTGATAGGGTGGGACAGGATCTGATCACCCAACTTCCCGAAGATCTGCCTGATGGAGGTGACCGCGCTCTCCAGCGGTCTAGTCGAGCGGGAAAGCGGCGCGCCGAGATCAAGCGACGATCGCCGCCAGTCGCAGCCGTGACCGCCTCCGATCCGGCCGGCAACCGACATGCCGACCTCTCCCGCCGCAGACCTGCGTGGGCGTCTCGTGACCCCATAGGGCTTTCCCAGCGCCAGTCGGATGCTATCCCGGCGTTCATAAGAAATCTGGACATCGGAATTCTGACAGCAGATTGCGGGACAACGGGCTCATCACGCTGTCAGGCTGGAGGTTAAAAACCGCCCAATGGCGACCGGACACCAGTCGTACCTGAATAAGGTCCCCTCCTCCCAATGGCTGCTTATCCGCCTCATTTAAGAGGCGAAACAGCGCCCAATGGCCGCTCTTGGAGAGGGTGGCGCCTTGAAAACCGATGAAAGCGACGGAAGCGCCGCCGACGCCGCCGGCCGTAGGCCAATGGAAATGCATGGCCGCGGCGGCCGTTCCTCGTCGATGTTCGAGGCGCTGGCCGTCGATGTCTACCACCACCTGGTCTGTCAACGGATCGGTCTCGGCGACGGTGAGCAGGAATCCAACTGACACCTGGCCGGCATCATCGAACATGGTGTCGCGGATCGTGGCTGCCCGTTGGAACTGGGCCAAGGTATTGCGGCCGATAGGGAAATCGACACCGCTCGTTGGCCGAAACTGCCACGAACCTTTGGATTTGTCGACGAATGGGGAAAGGTTCTCGGCGAAGAAAGTGTCGATCTCCGCCTTGCGGCCGAACAGCCGGGCGAAATCGCTCAAAGGGATATCCCGGCGGGATCCGCTCGCGAAGGGATACCGTCCTTCGGTAGCCCGTCGGCACAAATCGCCGGGGCCGCCCGCCCAACCGCTCGCCAACCCGCGCCTCATGCCGCTGACGGTTAGGTCCGAGCTGTGGCGGCTGAGGCCGAGGATCCATTGCCGGATGGGTTCGGGCAGATCGGCCGCCCCCGCCTCGATCTGTTGGATGGCGACGCCCGCCTGCCCGTTGTGTTCCAAGATGTTCGAACCCGCCAGCCCCTGCGCCTGGCTGAGGGAGCGATACAGTTCGCCGAGATCCCGGAGAGCACTGTCGATCGGCGCCTGCGCGCCCGCTTGGCTGTTCGACGGCACTTCGACCAGCTGGTGCAGCCACCGGAAATGATCGCCCATATAGAGCTGGACGTGAGCTTCAGGCGTGTCCGCGGCCGGTTGAGACCGGAACAGTGCCTCGAGCTCGCTTGGCAACACCTCGCCCTGGGGGACACTGTCACCTTTCGTCAAGCCGTCCTCGGGAGCCGGTGGTTGCTTGAGCTTTAGCTCCTGCGCCGCCGCGAAAAGGAACAGGCGCATTGGTGACGTCGGCGCGGACAGCGTGTTCAAGGTGCGCAGCGCGTCATCGATACCCCCAGACGGGCGGATGGACATATCGCCAATGAGCTGGTCCCAGCGCAACGCGAACTCCTGAGCGTAGAGATCCGCCGCCGAACGCCGCAGCTTCTGGCTCACATCACCGGCTGCAATCGGCGCGACTACCTGTGAGTCGAGAACCCAGCCTTCTGCAGCGACAGCGTCAGCCACTTGCGGCAGCAATCGCAGGAAGGTTCCGTAAAACCCCGCCCTCGTGTAGATGCCAGGAACCCCCTCGCTGAGCGGCTGTCCCGATTTGCGAGCCAGGACGCCCTGCGCCAGCGGCCCGGCATGGTCGGCCAGACGCCAGGTTGGCGCCCGCGAGGCTTCGGGACTGGTCGCGATGATGTCGAGGACGCGGCGCGCCATCGAGACGGTCTGGAGCTTCGCGCGGCTCCTCTCGATCAGTTCGCCATTAAGCTCACTATGGGGCAGCGGCCCTTCCATGAGTGCATCCAGGTGATCAGCGAGCGCGCTGCGCAGGCCGGCATCGGCTTCGGCCGGAAACATCACTCGCCAGTCGGCAGCCATCCAGTTTTTGACGACCGCGCGCTGGAGCGGACCCTGCTGACCCAGCATCAGGTAAACCTTTAACGCCTGGTAGACGAACTGATCATCGTCGTGCCGCTCGACCAATAAGGTTTCCAACCGGAACATCAGCCGCGGCAGCAGGATGGTGTTCACGGCGCGGCGGTACGCCGCGAGCGTCTGAACCTTGATTTTCTTACTCTGGTCGAGACCCGAACTTGATAGGCGGCCGCCCGCGCTGTCGCCGTTGGCATCACGCAGCCGCTGAAGCAGTGGCAGGATGGGTCGAAGATCGCCACTCTCAACCCGGTCGAGCTTCAGCTTTTCAGCCCCTCTGGCATAGCTGCCAGCCATTAGGCGAACGCTCTCGATCAGCTGAACATTCCGAATATAGCTGAACGTCCATAAGACGCTGGCGGTAACAATGACCGCCGCTATCATCGTGTAGGCGCCATACCGGATCCGCCGCTGGCGCCGATCGAAGCGGTGATTGGCATCGACGAGCCCAGCTTCGGCGAAAACGACTTCGCGCAGCAGCCGGCTGATGAAATAATTACGGCCCGGGCCACGAAGCGCTGTACAGGGCGGCTGAGCGATCTCGAAGGTCTGAGATCTGGCGTTCGCAACTCGATCGAAGGGCATGCCAATTTGCGTGCCGCTTAAGAAGTAGACGCCGCGGAGCATAAGCGGTTCCTGGAACGAATTCCCGCCAAAGGCTTCCTTCAAGAACTGTTGCGTCAGGTGCTTGAGGCTAGCGACCTGCTGTGGGAAGCCGAACATGAGCGCACGACGCTGGAGGTTGCTTTCGTGCTGCATTCGTTCAAGCAGCCTTTCGTTTAGGCGGCCAACAAGCGCATCGTATGCTGCGGCAAACGCCATCGGATCGCCTTCGTCCTCCGACGCCTCTTGCGCAAAGGTGAACCCCCACACCGCCTCCCGCCCCTCGCGACCCAGATCGTCGAAGAATTCAACAAATCCCGCCAGCAGATCGCTCTTAGTGAAAAGCACATAAATCGGCAGTTGCAGGCGAAGCTCCCTGTACACTTCGAGGAGCCGCTCACGGATACAGCGCGCGCGATCGGCGAGCACTTCCTCGGATGTAGAATTCAGCTCGCTGATTGCGATCGTGACTAAGACACCGTTCAGCGGCTGCCGTGGCCGGGAGCGTCTGAGCATACGAAGCAAGCCACGCCAAACCGCTTTGTCCCGGTCTGCATCACCCTCCTGTACCGTGTAGCGCCCAGCAGTGTCGACGAACACCGCGTCATCGGTGATCCACCAGTCGCAGTTTTCCGTACCCGCTAACCCACCGGCGGCTCTCAGACCGGACCTCGCCGCCATCGGAAAGCTGAGCCCGGAATTGACTATTGCTGTGGTCTTCCCCGAGTTGGGCGGACCGATCATCACATACCAGGGCCGCTGATAGAGCCACCGCCTGCTGATACCTCCTGCGTAGCGGCGCCCCTTGAGTGTGGTAAGGGTCTCGCGGAAACGATGACGAATCGCCTCCAGCTCTCTTTCAGCAAGCGTGCTGGCTTGCCCCACACTTCGGTCGGAAGGCCTTGGGTCTCCCTTCTTCTGCTCGGCCCCACCCGCGTCCAGCGCTCCCGACACTCGTGATTGGACGAGGTCTTCAAAATAGGCCTGAACCTTGTAAAGCTGGGACTGGATCAAGTAGATCACGGTGTATCCGACCGGAATCAGCATCGATGCCGCGATCTGGCTGCGAAGGCTGTCAAGCGGCGCAAATCCTCCGACCGAGATATGCGGTCCGAGCGTGAAGATTAAGGCACATACGATCGCCGCCCCGCCGACACGGAGCCATTGCCACCTAAGCGCTTTCTTGATTGACTGCATGGCTTGTCTTCATTGTGTCTTTGTGATGATGATTTGAATCCGACGGTTCCGCGCGCGGCCCTCGGGCGTGTGGTTCGAAGCGACCGGTTCTCCGCTCCCTCTGCCCTCTTCTCGCACGCGGCCTGGGTCATCCATCATGGATTTGATAATCTCGGCAGCTGCGCTCGCACGCGCGAGCGAAAGGGAATCGTTTGAAGGGAAGGCGAGTGATTGCACCGGAATGGCGTCGGTGTGCCCGGTCAGGAGGACCGATCCCGACTCACCGTTCAGAGAACGACCAATTCGTAAAAGAAGCGGCAGGAACATTTTCTTCACTTCCGGACTAGCAGAATCGAACATCCCGGAGGCGCGAATGATAACGACGATCTGCTGTGGGTCCTCGGACACAGTGACAAGCCCTTCGCGGATTTCGGGCTCGAGGAAGTTACGCAGTCGGTCGCTGCTCATAACAACCTTTGGTGGCAATGCGATTCTCGCCGATCTGACAACGCCGTTCGGCGGCAATGTCGCGATATCGTTGAAGACAGCGTCGGCGCGGGCATTTAATGCATGCAGGAGTCCGGTATAGATCGAGAGGAGTAATCCTGCCCCAAACGCTACGACGGCCCAGATTGGAACGATTGTGCGGCGTGGCTTCGGATTATTTGAGTTCCTCCGCCAGTGCGGGGATAGTTCGCGCTCGAAGTCACCACGGGCTGCTCGGATCAGGCGGTAGACGTCTTCGCACAGCACACTGAGCTCTGCGGCTCCTCCCGCAGTGACGCGGTAGCGGCCTTCGAAGCCCAACCTCATGCAGTAGTAGAGCAGCTCCAGCAGTTCTATATTGATGGCCGGTTCATTTTTCAATTGCGTCAGCAGATCGAAGAAGCGCTCGCCGCCCCAGGTATCGCTGAACAGCGATCCCACCAAGCTGCGCGTCGTCCAGACGCTGTTGCTGCCCCAGGCTGTGTTCAGAACGATGTCATCGATGGTCGCGCAGAGGGCGTATTTGCAGACCTTGATCGCTCGCGAGGGCAATCCGAGCGGCGTGATCCGACGCTCAAAAGCATCGATCTCCCGCAGCACCCTAAGGCGCAGTGCTTCAACGTCGATATGGCTAGCACTGCTCTTGAGCTGAGCGCTGAGACCCAGCAGCGCCGCCGCGGCCGCGACCAGTGGATTAAGTCGGTCGAGCGCAAGCATCTCCCAGGTAAGTTCGTCCGCCACTGGCGATGACGGCGAAGGGACAGCCAACTGCTCCTCGGCGTGAAGGAGGACGAGTGGCTGGGATTTTGGCATCGTTTCCTCAATCACCACCATCAACCCGCCCACTTCCCTTCGGAGCGGACGCTCTCATCGTGGGATCGGCGGGCGGGTCGACTACGCTCTCGCACTGGGCGCGCGAAGTCGGCGCCGAAGCTCCGGAGCAAATCGGTTTCGATGCTCGATACGACGTCATTGAAGACGCGCACGTACGCACTCCGGTTTCGCGCCTTATGGTTGCGGTGCAAAAGGGAACGGGGCCGCCCCATCGCCTTCTCGATCCCTGCTAGGGACAAGCGTGCACGGACGCTGGACAGAGCCTTCTGCACAGCCGCGAATGACACGTCATGCGTCCCACGGTCGGTGAAGGCTTGCTCAACGGCCAGGTCTCCGCGGAGGGACCCGCTGGAGTCATTGCACAGAACTGCGCGCAACGCCTCGCCGACATCGGGAACGAGACTCAGGGTTTTTTCGTCGGAACTCTTATTTCTGAATAATTGTTCGCCAGCTCTCGCTCGGAGAGTATGCTGTGCAGCGCGGCGGAATACAGAAGCATTTTCCCTGCACGATCCAGCACGCTTACGATGCCGGCATTCCGGACATCTGCCAATGATAAGCCGCAGGCGGCAAGGAAAGCCGTGACCGCCGCTCGATGATTCTTGGCGAGATGATTGCTCCACCTTGGGTTGCGTCAAGATGGGGGCCCGATCTGGCACACTGTCTGCGTAGATATCCCACGGACTTCTCATCATGCCCGCCAGCGCGTCTAAACGAGTGCCTAAGAACGGCAATGGTAGGAACTCGCCGTCCCTCAGGTCCAGCAGCGCTTCTTCACCCCGGGTGCAATTGCCCGCCAGGAGCGACGAGGCCGTTTCGAGGGGGCCAAGAAGACTCAACTCCTCACTTGTCGCTGCAAGTTGTCCCTCCGGTTCGGCGGCACTCTCCGCAATGGATATCGAAGGCGACACCGCGACGACATCGGTCATATAGGCGCCGATCTGAATAACATCGCTGGTTTTCCGGGCGACCGGCGCCTCTGACGGAAGCGGCACCGCCTCGTCATTTTGACATGTGTCGTCGCGGCCTCGGTCGATCAGTACGTATCGCCGTGCCATGCACTCGATTGAGCAGTGGGATTTCGAGACCATCTGCTGATCATCCGGCAGAACCAGGCTGTTGCCTGCTCGGCTGGTAGTCAGTCCACCAGCCGCGTCGCCCGGCACGAGATATTCCGGAAAACTACATCTATTGCTGTGTACACGTAGCGTGAGGGGCATTGGTGGGCTAACTCAAATGTGGGTTCTGTCCGGCTCGGATGGCCCAGAGAGCCATTTCGAGATTTGGGAAGTCGCCAGCAACGTGCAGCGCCAAGCCGGCGGATTGGGGCATATCCTTCCAGAAGCGGCTATTTTGATCGATCTCGAAATAGCTGAATCCAACATGGAAGGGGATCTGACGCGGCGCGACCGGTAGGGGATTGATGATAATGCCGGGCAGTGCGACATTGACGAGTTCCGTGATTTTCTCCGCCGGGCCGATCTTAATCTGAGACGGGAACTCGCGCCGGAGGCGCTCGACCTCAATATCAGCCCGAGCAGCCAGCACGAAGCTCGAGGTCGTAAAGAGAGAGCGGTCGGCCACCTCAGCCACATGGACACCGTATTTTTGCCGCTGCAGCGGTACGGGGACCGCAGTCTGCTCAATCACTGCACCCAGCGAAGCCCGGATCGACTGTATCACTGGCAAAAACGCCTCCGCGAGAGAGTCGTGCTTGTAAACACCAAGGGTCGGGGCACGTTTATCGACGCGGGCGAACGTGGCTAGTTCACCCGCCAACTGGAGCATGAGAACATACAGCGATTCCGGATTTACAACGGCGGCCTTGGACAGGTGGCAGAAGTACGGCTCGTACCGATTGATCGCCTGCAGCAGAAGGAAGTCCGCGAGCTCTGCAACCCGGTTCGTTCCCGACTGGGAGACCCGAGTGGCCAGAGCTTCACCACGATGGTGAAGCAGGCCGGTGATCTCAGTGATGTAGTTCGAGAGGACCCGGGAGCTGGCGCAGTCGGGGGTTGGCGGCACGTGCGTTTCGTCCAGAATGATCTGTCGGTCGGCCCGGACCTCTATGATACGGGCGATTGGGATGCAAGTGTAGCCAGACCGGTCTGCCGCGTCCGGCAGCAGTCGAAAATCCAGCCTCGCTACGTCGATGGAGGCGCTGCCTCGCTCGCCAGCGTTGGTGTCGACAACATCCTCAGTGGAGACTGCGAAGCGGATAGGTACGTCAATTCCCGCTTGCGCGTCGGTTTCAAGAGCGCCGGGTTGATAAAACGGTACCGCCAAGTGAATAAGCGAATCTCGAAAATCCGGCGGAACGTCGTAGGGAGTTGGCTGGTTGGCTTCGTCAGGAATACTGAAGGGCATCCCGTCCTCCAAGACGCCGCGAGCCGCTTCGATGGCGATCTTACCGAGACCAAGCAGCTCTCGATTGAGCCGCAGCTCGCTGATACCCCACCCGTACCCATGCAAAACCGCCGTCCTGCTGCGCACCAGCTGTTCGACGTGACGATCGGCCTGCTGAAAATGCTGCGGGCGGAGGAACAAGCCCTCCGACCAGACGACCCTATTATTCCACGACATTCAAGACTCGCCTCGCGTCCACCTGACAGAACGGCTTTCTCCGTAAAAGTAGCAGAGCTTCACTGCCCCCTTGCATGCACATCTGATATCCAACAATGCGCTGGTAGAAGGGCATCGCGTGTCGGGACAGCTCAGATATGCAAGCGCCGAAGCTCATCAGGATTGGTCATGAGCCCCCTTGCAGCGCGACAAGCAAGGGGTCTCATCTAGACTGTCGCTCAGTAGCCCGTTGCCCTCAGAGCCTTATTGGTCGTTCATGTTCACACTGACCTACAACGCGCCAATTCGCCTGTCCTGTCACTCGTACGGGATGAATCTCGCAAATGACCGCCCGGAAGCCTTGAGACCCGGCGCCGCAAGTACGGGGCCAAAAGAGCAGCGCAACAGGCAAGGTGACACGTGATGCGCATTGCCTCGTCGAAAATGTTCCTGAATACGCTGAGGCAGTGCCGCCGCCAACATCGTCTTCACGCGCCGCCGCCCCTAAAGCACCTTGACGACCAGTTTAGCGATTAGACAACCACCTCCTGGACACGATCCACGAACCGGTTGCAGTCCCGGTTCGCGCCAGGTGCGGGATAGCAGCCTGGCGGCATGGATCATTCATGCGGCGAAGATAGGCATTTCCACATTTGGTGATGCCCAATAGCTAGCGAATGGGATATGCGCTGCGCCTCATGTTGGCGCGCGAGCACATGCAAGATGGCACGGTGGAGATCGACCGTTTTCATCTCGGTGAGCGACCGAGAATGGATCCGGACGGTCTACCGCCTGGACGGGGCCGAAAAGGCCTTTCGATACATGCAGGGCGCGCGACGGCGAAAGGGATCGAACCGCAACCTGCCTGATGGGCGGTGAGGCGTTCATGGCGATTGGCAAGAGCTTTGCTACGCATGAGAACGTAAAGCATTCGAGCCGCGAATTCGTCCAAGTCGCCGTCCACTCGGTGGGAGGTTTCAGGTCCCGGGTCCGCCGCACCATTGCCGGCGTCTTTCATCATATCAGCCCGCAGCATGCCTTGTCTTTCCACGAGATCGGCTTCCGCTGGTCACAGCGCATTGTTACGGGCCAGGCAGTGCGGATACTAGTCACGGGTGCCGCCGGCGCTGCGATTGCTGCAAGTCTTTCGCGCTATTACCGGCCGGCAATGCGCAGAAGTCCGGATGCCGGGATCATCGTTAGATCTCCCAGCCTTTTGTGATAAGGCCGCGTTGTTTAGCGGAAGCCAGCAAGGAGTTCGAAGACGAAGGCCGACCTCACTGGCGCCGCAATTGGCGACAGTTGCCACTACCCTGGTATCGTTGGGCCAATCCCACCATAGAAGAGATCATGTCGATGTTTCGTCGTAACCGGCTTGCGCGGCACCGGCGGCCGTCAGCGTTGATAGCAATCCGAGCCGATCGCCACATCAAGCACGGACCTCCGGTCTGGAGAACGGGTCGTCGCTGCATCTCTCGAAGGATCGCCGCTGTCGTTATGGGTTCACGCAGGAGCTGCGCCATAGCCGCTCACTAACCGGATGCGAGCATATCACCTGTGCATGCAATCCAATACCGGGACTGCGCTAGTTTGAATCGCGGGCTCTTCTCCGTGGTTTTTGAGGTTCTGCTGCAATGATGCGTTTACGCTACCAGTTATCAACGGCCTGGCCATGTCTTCGGGATCTGCCGGCCTCCCGTCACCTGAGCTCGATTCCGCAGAGCCGCCCCATGCCACAACAGCAAAAAACGGGACCCACGGTGATTGAGCGGCGTCCGAACGAGGCTCGGCAAGCTGGAGCGGTCGATGGTCGCAGTCGCGCCCCTTGCACTCTGGTTAAGTCGCTTGAGCCCCTGATAAATTCTGACCTTCCGTCAGCAGTCGGTGCCCGACAGCTGACCCCTTGTTTCCTGAAGGCCATATCCCAGGGGGGTGAGCATGGTTGACAGGGACCCTCGGACTAAGGGGCAGGGCTCTTCGCGGCCGGATGAGGGCCGGCACCCAGCGGATCAAAGAGCGCAGTCTTCAGTGGCGCGTGTCGATCAAGTGGCCGACAACTTCAATTCGGACGACATCTGGCAAGAGAATTCGGTATTGCGTTACGTGGAAAGGCTAAGCGTCGACCAGCCAAGCCCGCCGACCGAGCTTCAAAGCCCTGAAGAACAAACCCCGCAAATGATGGCTGACATGACGGAACTGACGAGAGTTCCGGTCGTCCCGGCAGAGACCGCGTTCAACCTCACGAGGACAACAGATGAATACAATAATGCCGATCGCACTATTCACCTCGTCGAGGGCCAGCCGCTGGAGACTGGCCCTCAGCGCGGGGGGCTGCATGGCCTTGGGAATTTAGAAGCCTCAGCGGTTGCCGGGCCCACCGAGGTGCCGGGTGGAAGAGAGGAGCATTCGGCCATGTCCGAGGTGCCCGCGGAGCCCAGCGATCCGACCGGTGGCGGGCGCAAGAGGCGGACTACTGAGAAGGACGCAGATCCCAGGCCCAGCCGCAGGCAGACGTTATATGCTCAAAGGCCGCTGGCGTTGGCGCCTGATCTCAGCGCCGCGAATGCCGGCATAATCGTGGGGGCCTCAACGGGCGATCTCGTCAATCGAGCGGCGTTCCGGACGGTGTCGGCCCAGGACCAGGCGAGGCTGGACGAAATCGCCAGGCAGACACCGCGGCAGTCGAGGCAGAGCAAGGGGGCGTGGGCGGACGCGCTGAAGGCGGCCCATCCCAATCTCAGCGCCGCCGATGCCGCCGTAATCGTGGGCGTCGTAAAGCGGGTTATCGCCAGGAGGGCGGCGTATCGAACGGTGTCGGCCCAGGACCGGGCGAGGCTTGACGAGATCAAGGCGGCGACACCGCAGCTGCCGGGGCAGAGCAAGGGGGCGTGGGCGGACGCGCTGAAGGCGGCCCATCCCGATCTCAGCGCCGCCGATGCCGCCATAACCGTGGGCTCTTTTAAGGACGATATTGCAAGGAGGACGGCGTTCCGGACGGTGTCGGCCCAGGACCAGGCGAGGCTGGACGAAATCGCCAGGCAGACACCGCAGCTACCGGGGCAGAGCAAGGGGGCGTGGGCGGACGCGCTGAAGGCGGCCCATCCCGATCTCAGCGCCGCCGATGCCGCCATAATCGTGGGTGCCGTAAAGCAGGATATTGCTAAAAGGGCCGCGTTCCAGACGGTGTCGGCCCAGGACCAGGCGAGACTGGACGAAATCGCGGCGGTGACACCGCGGCTGCCGGGGCAGAGCAAGGGGGCGTGGGCGGACGCGCTGAAGGCGGCCCATCCCGATCTCAGCGCCGCCGATGCCGCCATAATCGTGAATGCCGTAAAGCAGGATATTGCTAAAAGGACAGCGTTCCAGACGGTGTCGGCCCAGGACCACGCGAGGCTGGACGAAATCGCCAGGCAGACACCGCAGCTACAGGGGCAGAGCAAGGGGGCGTGGGCGGACGCACTGAAGGCGGCCCATCCCGATCTCAGCGCCGCCGATGCCGCCGCCATCGTGGGCGCCGTAAAGCGGGTTATCGCCAGGAGGGCGGCTTTTCAGACGGTGTCGGCCCAGGATCAGGCGAGGCTGGACGAAATCGCTAGGCAGACACCGCGGCTGCCGGGGCAGAGCAAGGGGGCGTGGGCGGACGCGCTGAAGGCGGCCCATCCCGATCTCAGCGCCGCCGATGCCGCCATAATTGTGGGTTCCGTAAAGCATAATATTGTAAAAAGGGCGGCGTTCCGGACGGTGTCGGCTCAGGACCAGGCGAGGCTGGACGAAATCGCCAGGCAAACACGGCGACAGTCGAGGCAGAGCAAGGGGGCGTGGGCGGACGCGCTGAAGGCGGCCCATCCCGATCTCAGCGCCGCCGATGCCGCCACAATCGTGGGCGCCTTAAAGGACGATATCGCCGTGAGGGCAGCGTTCCGGACGGTGTCGGCCCAGGACCAGGCGAGGCTGGACGAAATCGCGGCGGTGACACCGCGGCAGGGGCGGAGCAATGCGGCCTGGGCGGACGCGCTGAAGGCGGCCCATCCCGATCTCAGCGCCGCCGATGCCGCCACCATCGTGGGCGCCGCAAAGGACGAAATCGCCAGGAGGGCGGCGTTCCGGACGGTGTCGGCCCAGGACCAGGCGAGGCTGGACGAACTCGCTAGGCAGACACCGCAGCTGCCGGGGCAGAGCAATGCGGCCTGGGCGGACGCGCTGAAGGCGGCCCATCCCGATCTCAGCGCCGCCGATGCCGCCGTAATCGTGGGTGCCATAAAGCAGGATATTGCTAAAAGGGCGGCGTTCCGGACGGTGTCGGCCCAGGACCAGGCGAGGCTGGACGAAATCGCGGCGGCAACACCGCGGCAGGGGGGGAGCAATGCGGCCTGGGCCGATGCGCTGAAGGCGGCCCATCCCGATCTCAGCGCCGCCGATGCCGCCACCATCCTGGGCACCTTTAGGGACGATATCGCCAGGAGGGCGGCGTTCCGGACGGTGTCGGCCCAGGATCAGGCGAGGCTGGACGAGATCAAGGCGGCGACACCGCAGCTGCCGGGGCAGAGCAAGGGGGCGTGGGCGGACGCGCTGAAGGCGGCCCATCCCGATCTCAGCGCCGCCGATGCCGCCATAGTCGTGGGTGCCGTAAGGCGCGATATCGCCGTGAGGACGGCGTTCCAGACGGTGTCGGCCCAGGACCAGGCGAGGCTGGACGAAATCGCTAGGCAGACACCGCAGCTGCCGGGGCAGAGCAAGGGGGCGTGGGCAGACGCACTGAAGGCGGCCCATCCCGATCTCAGCGCCGCCGATGCCGCCATAATCGTGGGTGCCTCGAAGAAACGGATAGCCAGGAGGGCAGCGTTCAAGGTGATATAGGACGGCTCATGACTCATCACCACATTCCCTAGGAACTGCACCATCATGTGCGTTGGTTGTCCACCACGGGATTGCATGAGCATGTGAGAGCGCCGAATTTTTCTTCAGTCTGGAGGCCAATACCTGGCTCGAGATCGATATTTAGGGGCACGACGGCCGGCGCATTCCGGCTGACTAACACGCCGAGAGCGACCTCGTCTTCGACGGTCGGGAGCGCAGAATGTCGGCTCGCATGCCGCTGCGACCATCAGCCCGCTCCTCGCAAGATTGGCGCCAAGGCCGCCGTCGAACGATGGCGACGAGGCAAGTTTTTCCAAAACTTTCTTTAGCATAGAGGTAGAAGGATCGCTACAGCGGGGTTGCAGTGCGCGGGCGGCTAGGGTGACTAAGTGCGTGCACTCCACGACCGTCAAACGGGGTCGGTGTCCGTCAATTCGAAATCGCAGGGATCTGCACGAGAGACCGCGTGGTTGCCCTGCACGACTAATGGAAGCAGGGTCGACAGTCACGTTGGGATGCGGTAGGTGCGCGATAGAACGGGGGATTGGCGGCGGGACTCGATTCTTTTTAGAAGATCACGCAAAGCCGCATCACACCCATTGTCAAAAGTAAATACCGCGACGATGGTTATTAACCTTCGACTTCCGTCGAAAACGGCAATGGCGCTCACGAAGGAGGCCGGCCGCTGCGAAACCCCGCCATCTCCGCACCCCACTCCTTCGCTCCAACTGGGAGCAAAATGAATGAGGCAACGTGCGAATCTCGGGGAGCATCGTTACATGCGGTCAATACGGATCTCATCCAGATTGTCGCCCTATATGCCTCGTGCGGCGGTCCGGCGGAGCGCAGGAGATATAATGCCGTTGAAGTGCTCGAGCCGTTCTACCACTGACGCCGGGTCGCTGCACGCGCGATGGCGCCGACACCCCCAAGAGCGATCGCCGAGGACGCCATCCACCTTATGCAGCAACTGGCGCGGAGGCGGCCGCGCGAAGACTTCGTAGTTGGAGGCCTTCAGGCTCACGTTTGCAACGGTACTCCGCAGGTTGCCCTTTGCAACGACTGCCCGACGATGTCAATTCAATCTGGCTGAGCTTGTACCGTCAAGTTTATCCAGTTTGGGGTTCGCTCCAGCGGTGGGTTGCGCATCTGCGGCGGCATCGGCGGGTTTAGGTGCGGAGACCATTCCGGCTGCGCAGCACTGCATCACGTCGCGGGTTGCCGATCTGGGCGAACTCTGCAGGGTTAGTTAGCCGAGGCCAGAGTGCTTGGCTTGCCACGCTCCTCGATAACCCGATCCAGTCCACAGGCGACCGCAGGCCGGAGAGCGAAGTATCGGCGACGAGAGTCCGGCTTTCCTCACGACCATCAGAAGCCTGAACCCGCGCCAACGATCATTGGCAGCCAGCGGGATCAACACCAACGCTTGCCTTTCGCTCGTTTCCGGCCACGGCGCTTGCGCATCGTGAGCTTCTCCTCCCGATGGACCCGGAAGAGCTTCTTGTTGTTCACAAGGTGTCCCTCGCGCCTGAGCAGCACATAGCTGCGTCAAGATCCGAAGCGGCGGCATTCACGCCCCAAGCATTCACGACATATACGAATGTCGATTGTGCATGAGCAATCGCGTCTGCTCATTGCTAAACATTGAGAAACAGAGGCGCGACGATCTTTTATGTCGGGAAAACTGGGATTTGGGTCATGCTCGATGCAGATCATCTATTAAAACCGATCAGCGACGGCAACGCATGCGGGGATGCTCTCGATTACGATTTGAGCTTCCTGGAGTTGGAGATAGCGTCGCATGGCAAGCCGCACCAGCAGATAGGCGACTCCATCGCCACCGAGGAGGCTCCCGATTGGACAGAGGTGTGGCGGCTTGGCCTCGACCTTTCTGCCCGCACTAAGGATCTAAGAGTCGGAATCTTGCTCACACGATCCGCCCTCAGTCAGTTCGGCTTCTCTGGTCTAAGTCGGGGGCTTGAGCTGCTCGCGGCCTATGTCGAGCTCTACTGGTCAGAGCTACATCCGCGACCGGATCCAGAAGATGACGAAGATCAGACCGTTCGCCTCAACGCTCTAGCGAGCCTCTGCGATCTCTCCGGGCTCTTGGCAGAAATACGCCAAGTCCCACTCACCTCCTCCAGGCAATTCGGGACTTTCACGCTCCGCGATTGGGCTGGTGCGCTACGGTCCCAATCTACGGAAATTGATCGTTCGACCATCGAGCACGCCTTCATCGACACCGATCCACTGCAGCTCGAGCAGATCAGCACTGGTCTCCACGCCAGCCTGGCAGCCGCCACCCATCTAGACGCGAGTGTTCGGCAGCACGTCGCGAGTGACGAGGCCGTTCGATTCGACCCTCTGATAGTGCTACTCACCCAGGCCAAGGATCTGGTCGACGCCCATCGGAAAAGGGCCCAGCCTGCAGCCCCGGCATCTCCATTGCCAGACTCTAGCAAGGCCTCTTACCCCGAAGTGATCCGCAACCGCGATGACGTTGTCGAAATTCTTGGCCGCATTTGCCACTGGTACCAGGTGAATGAGCCCGCGAGCCCGCTGCCAGCCCTCCTGGAGCGCGCGCAGCGACTTGTCTCGAAGGACTTCATGGCTCTTATCAAAGAGTTGGCGCCAGAAGGGGTTGCCCAATACCGTTCGATTGCCGGTCTGGCGGTCGGCGAGGGCACGTGACGTGCGCAATCTTCCCTATCAGGAGAGTGGAACACATGACAAAGGCGAGTAGTCAAAAGTTCATCGCGCGGGTTCGTCCGCCTCGCGTACAGATCGAATACGACGTCGAGACCTATGGCTCTCAGAAGAAGGTTCAGCTTCCCTTCGTGGTCGGCGTGATGTCCGACCTCGCCGGCAATGCTGCCGAGCCGCTTGCCCCTGTCGCGGAGCGCAAGATGATGGAGATCGATATCGACAATTTCGATGATCGGCTCAGATCGCTGAGGCCCAGGGTGGTGATGCGGGTGCCGAACCTATTGACCGGAGAAGGCCAACTCGCTGTCGACTTGACGTTCGAGCGGCTCGAAGATTTCTCGCCGGCGGCCGTGGCGCGCAAGGTCGACAGCCTTAGCAGGCTGCTCGAGGCGCGAACGGAGCTCTCCAATCTGCTGGCCTATATGGACGGTAAGAACGGTGCCGAAGAGTTGCTCACCCACTTCCTCGCGGATTCGGCACTGCTAAGCGCCCTCGGCAATGGCATCGAGACTGAGAAGCCTGATGCATTGGTTGCCGCTCCGCCATTGCCATCCCCAGACACAGAGGAGAACTGATCATGATGCCTGCAGATGCCACAGATGTACAGGTCGCCACCGTTGATCTCGGCGATTTCACCCGCATGCTTCGATTCGAGTTCAAGATCCGCTCGGACCACTCCCGTGACTTGGTGGAGAGTGCCGTCCGAACACTGGCCGAGCAGGCACTTCAAAACACGTCGCTAATCAGCGACGATGTCGTCACGACTATCCAAGCAATGATTGCTTCGATCGACCAGAAGCTTTCTGCACAACTCAACGAGATCCTCCATCACGAAAATTTCCAGCGCGTGGAATCAGCTTGGCGGGGCTTGCATCACCTTGCCATCAACACCGAAACCGATGAAACGTTGAAGATTCGCGTTCTCCCAGTTTCAAAGGTGGAGATGTCCCGAACTCTGCGGAAATATAAGGGTGTCACCTGGGATCAGAGTCCGCTATTCAAAAAAATTTACGAAGACGAATACGGCCAAATCGGCGGTGAACCCTATGGCTGCCTGATTGCCGACTACTATTTCGACCATACCCCACCGGACGTAGAGTTGCTTTCGGGACTGGCGCAGATCGCGGCGGCGAGCCACTCACCGCTTATATCTGCCGTCTCACCACATCTGCTGCAGATGGATTCTTGGCGTGAGCTTGCGAACCCGCGTGACATCACAAAAATCTTCCTCACGCCCGAACATGCCCCTTGGCGGGCGTTCCGCGAGAGCGAGAACTCTCGGTACGTGGCCCTGACCTTACCACGCACCCTTGGCCGGCTGCCCTACGGGGCCAAAACCAACCCGGTCGATGAATTCGCCTTCGAGGAGGACACAGACGGCGGCGACAGCGAGAAATACCTTTGGACGAACGCAGCCTACGCCATGGGCGTAAATATCACGCGCTCGTTCAAGCTCTATGGCTGGCTCTCCAGAATTCGTGGCGTCGAATCCGGCGGCCTGGTCGAGGGTCTGCCGGTACATACCTTCCGCAGCGACGACGGTGGCGTCGACCTAAAATGCCCCACTGAGATCGCGATCAGCGACCGCCGTGAGGCCGAACTGTCCAAAAACGGTCTTCTACCGCTGTTGCACCGCAAAAACACGGACCTCGGCGTATTTATTGGCGCTCAAACTATTAACAAGCCGGTCAAATACGAAGACCCCGACGCGTCAGCGAACGCCGAACTCAGTGCCCGGCTACCCTACATCTTCGCAACCTGCCGCTTCGCACATTATTTGAAGTGTATGGTCCGGGACAAGATTGGCACGTTCAAGGAGCGCCACGAGGTCGAGGAGTGGCTCAACCAATGGATTCAGGGCTATGTCCACCCCTCGCCCGAGCTTGGGAGCGAAGAGAGTAAGGCACAGCAGCCGCTCTCCTCAGCCGAGGTCAAGGTGGAAGAGGTCGAAGATAATCCCGGATATTACGTTGCGAGATTTTACATGCGGCCACACTACCAGCTCGAAGGCCTAACCATCTCTTTGAGACTTGTCTCGCGCCTGCCATCCGCCCGCAAGGACTGAGAAAACCCGCAGATGATTGTGCTCCGTTCTCGGCGCCAAAACTCCGGAATAGCTGCCCCGGGCTGGCCGATGCAATCCAGGCCCAATCAGATCAACGAGAAAAGGAAAGTCCATCATGGCGTTCGACGCGGTTATAAAATTCACGCAAGCGTCCAAGGACGGCATTTTGCCCAAGGGCGAATCTATCATTCTAAAGGACGGTATCACCCTAGCGGACGAATGGAGCTTTTCACTCGAAAACAAGCTGAACATTGGGCCTCATACCGCCGGGGCGGGCGCGGGCAAGGCCGAATTCGAGGTCTTCACTATCAAGAAGCAGGTGGATACGTCATCGCCCTCTCTGTACGTTGCCTGTGGTCGCGGCGCCCACTTCAATAGCGTCGAACTGAAACTTTTCAAAGCGACGGGGAGCGGACAAGCTACATCAGAATCGAACCTGTTCTTGCACTGGAGTTTCAACATGCTGGTAGTCGAGAAGGTCGAGTGGTCCTATGCGGAAGAGGCCCCCGAGGAGACGATCACATTCCGGTTCGGCGCCTGCAAGGTCATTTATTACAGGCAGGATGAAAAAGGCGCTCTTACCAAAGCCGGCGAGGGCATCTGGAACCAAATCGCGAACAGCACCGACTTCAATAGGCTCGTCGGCTGATGGGGCCATCGGCAACCCGGGAATATTCGGGGCTGCGCGCGAAAACGACGGATCGACTCGTCGCTATTGCACCTGGAGATTGTAACATGGGCAGAGATGTTAAGCGGGATCTCGTGCAACCATCCCTCCTGGACCGGCTTACGGACGATGAGCCGCGCAGCTCGTGTGAAGCGCAGGACAAGCGCAGCTTCTCTGTTCGCCAACTGGAAGAGGTGATTCTACGCGATGTTTCCTGGTTGTTGAACACCAATCAATTGGGTGCAACCGTAGATCTACAAGCGTACCCTCACGTAGCGGCCAGTGCACTTAATTATGGTGCCTGGCCTCTCAGCGGACAAATTCGCGAAGGGATGGATAAGAGCGCATTGCGCGAAGCGATAATCGAGAGCCTTCAGCGCTTTGAGCCGCGTCTCTTACCGGACACCCTGAAGGTCACGGTCCTGGACGATGGTCAGGGTTGCGGCACTTTTCGCTTTAGGATCGAAGCCGATCTGTGGGCGCAGCCGTTGCCGGTGCGAATGGTGATGCGTACGGAGGTAGATTCCGAGCTCGAATCCGCCCGCGTTCATCTCGGTACAGAGATAAGCTGATGGATCCCCGGCTCCTGCGACTGTACAACGACGAACTTGCTTATATGCGCGAGATGGGGGCCGAGTTCGCCCGCGCATTCCCGAAGGTCGCCGCCCGGCTCGGGATGGAATCAGCGGAGGTCGCCGACCCCTACGTCGAGCGGCTTCTGGAAGGCTTCGCTTTCATGGCGGCGCGGGTGCAATTGAAGCTTCAGTCTCGCTTTCCGGAATTCACCCAGCACCTCCTGGAGATGGTCTATCCGCATTTTCTACCGCCGCTCCCCTCGATGACGATCGTCCGTTTCGAGCCCGACCAGGATGCCGGACGACTTGAAAATGGATACCTCGTGCCGCGGGGAACCAAGCTTTTGGGCCGTCTTGCTCCGGGCGCCGTCACACATTGCGAGTTCCGCACGGCCCATGATGTGCATCTCTGGCCAATTGTGGTGAGCGCTGCCGATTATTTTTCGACGCCGGGGCAGATCGCCGCACTGGATCTTCCGGCCCGGCAAGATGCGAAGGCTGCTTTGCGACTACGCCTTCGCACCACCAATGGCATGCCGTTCAATAAACTCGGACTAGAGGCTCTCACACTGCACCTAACAGGCCCCGGTGGCATCGGCGCCGCACTCGCCGAACAGCTTCTCGGTGACGCATGCAATATCATAGCCCGTCCGGTCGGCCGGCCTATCCCTTGGCAGGAAAAGATTCCGGTTCATGCGCTGCAGCAACGCGGTTTGGAGCCGAGCTGTGCTCTCCTGCCCGAGGTGCCACGCTCTTTCGACGGGTACCGTCTCCTACAGGAGTATTTCGCCCTCGCGGAGCGGACGTTGTTCGTCGAGGTTAGCGGGCTGGCAGACGCAGTAGCCCTGTCAACTGCCGAGACCCTTGAGATCGTCTTCGCACTCAGACGTGTCGAGCCACGGCTGGAACGACAGCTCGGACCCCAAAATATCGTTCTCTTCGCAACGCCCGCGATTAATCTCTTCGAACGCCAGGCAGATCTCGTCCACGTGAGCGACAAGAACACCGAGCATCATGTGATTGTTGACAGGATGAGGCCGCTCGACTTTGAGGTCCACTCGATCCTCGAGATGAGCGGAGACGGGGCGAAAAACGAAGCGGCTCCCGTGAGGTTCTACCCGTTCTATAGCATCAGCGCGCACGGTCAGGAGGAGCAGCATTCCAGATACTACGCGATCCGCCGGGAGCAGCGCCTCATGTCGGAGCACCAGCGTCTAAATGGCGCGCGGACTGGCTACATCGGCAGCGAAACGTTCGTTTCTCTAGTTGATCGCCAAGCGGCTCCCTATTCGGCGGAACTCCGGCATTTGTCTGTAAACTGCCTGTGCTCGAACCGGGATCTGGCGCTGCTGCTGCCGATCGGCCGGGACGAGACAGACTTCACCCTGGAAATCGGCGCTCCAGTTACCGCCACCCGGTGCGTATCGCCCCCGAGCCGACCGCGCCACTCCTTCGCCAATGGCGATATCACTTGGCGATTAATTAGCCATCTTTCACTGAACTACCTCTCGATCAGCAATTCCGATAGGAACGACCACCGGGGCGCAGAAGCGCTACGTGAACTCCTCCGCCTCTACGTCGATCCAGTCAATGCCTTCGCCTCACGGCAGATCGACGGGATCCGGGAGATTCGGTCCAGGCCTGCGGTCAGGCGATTGTCCAGCGGTGGACAAGCCGCCGTAGCACGTGGGATTGAGGTTGGTATCATCCTGGACGAAGCGGCCTTCGAAGGCGTTGGCATCTTTCCGCTCGCCTCCGTGCTCAACCAGTTCTTCGCGAAATACGTATCCATCAACAGCTTCACCGAGATGGTCGTCTCGACGCTACAGCGCGGGGAGGTAATGCGATGGCCGACGATGGCCGGCCGCCGGGCGATCCTTTGATTTCGGGGGCACTCGGCGACTTCCTAAGCTCGCTCAGGGCCGAACCGCATGCCTGCGACTTCTTCCAGGCTCTGCGGCGGATCGATGCAATCTGCTCAGATCGGCCTCGGCTGGGAGAATCGAGCGGTCCCAGCCTGGATCGCGTGCGGATCGCCCAGCAGCCCTCCCTTGCATTTCCGACTCGATCGATCGCGGGCGTGACTGCGCACGAGGAGAACGACCCCGTAATCTCCACCTACGCCTTCGGCTTGTTTGGACCCCACGGTCCCCTCCCATTGCATCTGACGGAGTACGCCCTTCTCCGGCAGCACAACGCCGCGGATGAGACGCTGATCCGATTTGCTGATACCTTTCATCATCGAATGGCCTCGTTCTTCTTCCGCGCATGGGCGGAGGGCGAACCGACCGTGAGCTATGACAGGCCACAAGAAGATCGATTTGCCCTTCAGCTCGGCGCGCTAGCCGGCTTCGGGATGACCTCCCTGCGCGCGCGGGATGCTATGCCTGATCTGGCCAAACTCCACTTCACCGGCCGTCTCGCCTCACACACCCGCAACGCCGAGGGGCTCGCTGCCATCCTCGCCAGCTTCGTCGAGGCGCCGGTTGATATCCGTGAATTTGTCCCAAAGTGGGTGGATCTGCCCCGCATATCGCTCTGCCTCCTGGGCCGCGACCCGGCCACGGGCACGCTGAACAGCAACGCTATTGCAGGTGCGAGGGTCAGAGTGTGGCACCATCGGTTCCGACTCATTGTGGGTCCCCTCAGCCTGGCTCATTACGAATCGCTTCTGCCCGCAGCTCCCGGCCTTAAGTCGATAGCGGAGATCATCTGCAACTACCTTGGAGATGAACTTGACTGGGAGATTAACCTCGTTCTCCGTCAGGAGCAGGTCCCGGAAGTGCAGTTGGGTCGCTGCGGCAGACTCGGATGGTCCAGTTGGATGGGCAAGCGGAAAACGCGCCAGCACGCCGATGACTTGACAACTACCCCGACTGACCGGGGCCCACCGGCTGCCGCATGGCACTCTCCTGAAACGGACATCCATGATGCGGCGGGCCCGCTCGACCTTCTTTTCGGGCGGGGAGAAGATCTCCTTGGCGAGATCGATCTGGAACGGGTGAATGGCCCACGTAACCTCGATACCAAGTGCGGCGGCACGGCGGGCGGCGGCTTGGAAGGCCCGTTATGACAAGCATCGGAAGCTCGACTCTCTTCAGTAAGCTCAACGCAAACTGCAATGGGACCGCCAAGGCCCTTTGCAAAATTCGCCGTGACGCCTCTTTGGAACGTTATCGCCATTTTGACGCCCTTGAGGCTTCAGCAGCGGAGAGGCCTATCGAGCCGACGATCGCGGCGAAACTCGACCACCGTGGTTGTCCGCTCGGGCGCTGCGCCCTGGGCCTGGTTGAATCTTCCAGGAGACACGTCGTCGCTAGCACCGCCGGAATCCGCCAACTCATCGATGTTACAAGGCCGCATGGCGAGATTTGGGTGGGATTTAGCGTGGGTGAGTTCCAAGAGACCCACACGCTTTCTTCACCCCGCCCTCCCCCGCTTGGCTCTGACGATGCGGGCCAGCAAGACATCTTGGCTGAGCAACGGTCGGCGATTTCGATGCACGAAATAAACGCTTTTCGGCATCTTCGCCGATGGCTTCGGCAGCATCCTACTCACGCCATCGGGCGCAACCGCGCCTTCTCATCAAATCTGCGGAACACACACCACCATGGTCGAGTCAAGAATCGAGAGTCTCTTAAGGCACAATCGTTTTGTTGCGGTCACTTCGGCCGCGTCCGAGTTGAATGAAATCTCTCTCCGGCGGCTCAGTGGCACCGAGCGGCTGGGGGAACCTTTCCTCTACGAGGTGAAGCTCGCCAGCCGCAATCCAGTTCAGAACTTTGCTACGATCCCCGGTCAAAACCTGACAATCGGCCTTAAGCTCAAGGACTCGCAAACCCGCTTCTTCAACGGTGTTGTTACGCGCTTCCAATATCTCGGCCTCGACGATACCGAGCACCTCAACTACGTGGCGCAGGTGCGGCCGTGGATTTCATTGCTCGAGCATCGCTCTAACAGTCGGGTCTTTCAGAACAAGACGAGCATCGAGATCATCACCACGATTTTTCGAGAACATAAAGGCAATTTCAAGAATCAGACCGCCCGACGGTTCCCACAGCGCCCATATTGCGTCCAGTACGATGAAACGGATCTGGCCTTCGTCAGCCGCCTCATGGAGCAGGACGGCATCTACTACTATTTTGAACATGCTGAGGACCAACATGACCTGGTGCTGGTCGACAACGCCGCGAGTCACATGGCCTGCACGCCTGAGATCGTAGAGACCCACCACAATCTCAGGCCTGCCCGAAGTCTTTACCAAGAAGATGTCATCCTGCATTGGGACGAGGTCGTATCGCTACAGCCGAACAAGGTCGTTCTCAGGGACTATGACCATGAGAAGCCGATGGCAGAACTGACGTCTGTCGCGCGTGTTCCTCCCGTGAGGACAGGCGGCATTCCGCCATGCAAGCTCACGGGAAGCGCCATCACCCGACCGCGGGAGAGCGTGGCGGTCAGAACGGGCGAGACCTCGTCGGCAAGCAGCGGCTGCACGGCAATGCGGGAGGTCTTCGAGTATCCAGGCCAGTATACAAAAAAAAGCGATGGCGATTTCTACGCCACCATCCGTGCCGAGGAACTCGCCTGCAACGCTTATCGCGCGCGGATCGAAAGCACTGCGCGCCAGATAACGACCGGGTCATTATTCAAGGCGGCAAATCCCTTCTACTACGGCCAGGTCGGTTCCCGCCCGAAACCCACCGATCGCTTTCTGGCAGTCGGACAGGACTTCACTGTCATCGGTGAGGTGGGGGACGATCTCACTGCGGACACCGTGGGGGGGAAGGGCGAGCGGTTCCTCTATCACAGCAACGTAGAGATTATCCCCGCGACCACCCAGTACCGACCGAGGCGCCGCACACCGGCGCGGTTGATTCACGGACCGCAGACGGCCGTCGTCGTGGGCCCCGAGGGCGAGTCGATCGCGACGGATAAGTACGGCCGTGTGAAGGTTCAGTTCTTCTGGGACCGAGAAGGCGGAAAGAACGAGAACAGCTCCTGCTGGATTCGGGTGGCCCAGAACTTCGCTGGTAAGGGTTTTGGCAACCTGGTCGTCCCACGGATCGGCCATGAGGTCGTGGTTGATTTCATCCACGGCAATCCCGACACGCCCCTGGTGACCGGCGTCGTATACAATGGCTCAAATCTGCCGCCTGAAACCCTGCCGACCGACAAAACGCGGTCGACCTTCCGGACGCATACCGATGGCGGCGCCGCTAATGCCTACAATGAACTGCGCTTTGAGGACAAGCAGGGCCGTGAGGAGGTCTATTTGAAGGCCCAGAAGAATCATACCGTCGAGGTCGGGAATATCTACAGCATCGACGTCAAGAGACACTTCCTCCTGACCTCGGGCGGCGCCGCGCCCGACTCCCCTGCCGCAGCGGCCTTAGGTAGCCGCGTCGAGGTAACACCCGACAAGATCCGCCTTGTAGTATCGGGCAGAACCGGCCCGCAGGCCATCGAAATCAGCGGCGATGGGATCGCCATTATCGGCACGATGATTGGCGTTATGGCAACGCCTCCGCGGCTCGGGTCCATCGTCTCCATGCCGCCGCCGACACCGGGTCCACCCACGCCGTCGATAATGAAGCTTATTGCGACACTCGGGCTGCCGCCTGTTACGCCCGAGTGACACGATGTCAAGGTGAACTGGTTCTGGGCCTCGGCTGTCCGGAAGTCGTTGCCTTTAAGTCGGCAGGGCCCTGCAGGCGTAGAGAAAAAGCGTAACGGCTTCGGCGTCGTAAGCTGACCTACCAAATCAACGTGACACTGCGAGATTGCCCGAAAATGAGGAAAGGTTATCGCGCGTGAGCGTTTGTTCCGGGAACTTGCGCCTCAGTTAGATGGAGTTGCCACGCGAAATCGGCCGCAAGCGGCTCCAAATGCGTCTGGTTTAGGTCTCCACCAAGCTGAAACTGGTGGATGAAATACCTTTATCACTCGGCGTCACGAAATTGCGATCAGGGCGCGGGCGGCGCAAAAATCAGCGTTCTCGATCTGGGCGTTACAGCGCTGCTTTGCAGGGCGGGCTCTCGCCTCGAAGCGCTTCTGGCGGAGCGTGGCCGCCTCGAGCAGCAGTCGAAGCCTTTCACCATGCTCGAAGGTGTCTCGCTTCTATTTGCGTTTCGAGTTCCTGATAGGCGCTGGCCATGCCTGTCAGGCCGAGTTTGCGCAGCATGTCAATGGTGGGATTGTTCAACGTCGCGATAAAAATCATGCGCTGTCCAGCTCGAGGGAGGACGCTGGCCATGCCCCCGAAGCATAACGGGATACGAATTTGGTATTGGAAGGAAAGGTCGCGACGGAAGTAACATCAGCAGTGACGCAATGACCTAAGGAACGACGCAATGTACGGCAGAAGGCAGGGGGGTGTTGGCAATAGTTCCGAACAAGGCGGTGAAGACACCTTTAACTGGGTTGAAGGCTTGACTGGCTCCTCGTCCGGCGAAGCGGCACTGAAAGAAATTTTACTGGCCTGGGCGGAAGACGGGCAGCAGGAGCAGGACGAGGACCGGCACGAGGCAATGGCACGGATCGAGGCCTGGACGGAAACCCGCAATTTTCGTGCCCCCCTGAACTTAACATCGCTGTCCCTAACGGCACTGCCCCCCACCTTACCGGCCGGCCTCCAGCGGCTCAACGCCAATGACAACCGGTTGGGCAGGCTGCCCAACAACCTCCCGCCCGGTCTGCGAAAGCTCTCTGCCTGCGACAACCAGCTGACCACGCTGCCTGAGGTTCTTCCGGACATGCTCGAGACGCTCTACGTCGACGGCAACCGGCTGACCAGATTGCCGAACGAGCTTCCTTCCGGACTAAAGTATCTCTACGTCAACCACAACCGGCTGACCAGTTTGCCCGATAACCTGCCGCCTGAGCTCAGGGAGCTTCATGTCACCCGCAACGAAATCGCGCACCTGCCGGAGAATCTCCCCCTCGAATTGACGGATCTCCGCGCCGAACTCAATAATATAATTCGCCTGCCCGAGCGCCTTCCTGCAAAGCTCACGAGGCTCGAAGTCCCTCACAATGAACTGACTAGCCTACCCGAGGACCTCCCGGCCACCCTAAAGTGGCTCAGCACCGACAGTAATGAACTGACCCACCTGCCCCCTAACCTGCCGAGGGGGCTGGAGGAGCTTAGCGTTCGTGGAAACAACCTGAGAGGACTTGGCGACGGGCGAACTGCACTGCCGTACATTCTGTCGCAGCTTCCGCCTCATTGCAAAGTGTACCTGAATAACAATCCGCTGCCAGATCGACTGCGGGCGCACCTGAGCGCGCAAAGCGGGACGAGCCTTCCGCAGATCTTTTTGTGATGCTGCCTGACAAACGGGCCAAACTAGGTCCCTGCGTTTTGAGTAAAAGGCCTTTTGCCGAAGCCATGGCGGTGGGGTGCAGGCCAGGTATGACGCGTGCGGATCAAAAACAATGAGTTTGCAGGTTTATGCCGCTCGCCGGAATATGTTGAGTTGTGGAAGCAACAGACGTCTCACTGAAGACTATGGCCGGAAAGCCCAGGCTCGGCACTTGTGTCCTTCGGGCGACCTTGCATGCGAGCCAGTTCGTACAAAGGATTACCCGCTATCGCGTACCAGGAGGTGCGACGCGTACGGCCTAGAGGCATTGCCGCCGGTTGGAACGTTCGGAAGCTGGACCCAGATTTCAACAGGCCTCAAGCGCATCCACCATTTCCACATGGTCCACCCCCAGCATCGCGTATTCGTTGATCTAACTACCCGAGACTCCAGCCTACGGGCCTATTTGCATTCGTCGGCGATCGACGACTCTGTCGCCTATTAGTTGAAATAGAGTTTTCGTGGCGAGCCAGCAGAGGAACAGCCCATGGATGAGAAAAACAGCCCCATTGTTTGCATCTCGGGTGTAGACGAACGAAAGCTCGGCGCCGCTCTAATCGCGGTCCAATCGGCATTTAGTGTCGCGATTGCGGAACTATCGAAGCTTCACAAAGGGAACAGTCCTCAGTGGTTCGAAGACCTGGAGGAGGTGGTAATCGCTAACGCAAAAGGCACAGTCACCGAGGGCATCTCGCTGGATGTCGAGGTGGAAAGCCTCAAATTCGGCATCGACGTCCTTCGGGCGATCTTAGATGTCAGCCGCGTTGAGCTAGGCTTTGCAGCAAAGGAATAACCTTTCGCCCAAACGAGGTCTCGATGCTATTGGCGCCGGAGATGTTCGATGCACACTCGAACCTTCGCATGAGTACCGCGCTCGTCGCCAAAGTCGCCCGCATCGTCACCAAATGGTATGGCCGTCCGACAAACCAGGAGGTCTTGCCGCAGATGATCGACGATACGACCTATGCATGGCGCACCGGCGTTTTTGAGGCAACGCGCGTTTTCCATGCGGAAGACCCGGGCGGACCAACCTTCATCGGGGGCAATTTGCGCAAGCCGGACTCCCATGGAAGACAATAACTTGTCGGACGCTGGGCGCACGAGACTGAGGGACTCAGCGTTGAAGATGTGCCGACAAGCTCGGCATTAGCGATGCACCCTGTATAGCGGGCAGCGACCGCCTTGCCATGCTTGAAGATGCCCTGAGCCGACACGCCCACAGTTGATAAAGATGTCGACTCAGTACCGCCGGCCGCTCCTCACCTTCTACCTTGCTGAGCCGCCAGCCATTGCGGCTCGTGGCAAGGATTTTTCGGACTCTTCCCGAGAATATGCACAACGCGACGCAGCGCTTGTCGACCCGCTGTTTCGTGAAGTTCGCGCTCGCCAGGAAATGGTGCGTGATGAGCCCTTTGTAAGAGTCACCCTTGCGCCGGCAGTCCGAGACCTCCCCGTTCATCTGGTTCGTCGTCTGGAATCGCAATCGATCGATGATCGACCTCCGCCCCTTCGTCGCAGGGATACACATCAAGTGGATTTGACCTGGACAGCGACCGCTCGCGCTGGAGCGCCGAATACCGGCGGCGCATTTCACCGGACGCAATCGACCCTGCCGTCCAAAGAGCGACCAGTTCCATGAAACCCGGGTCTTCATCGATCCGGATTCCTCGCGCCTTCCAACGCGCGATGACCCGCTCGGCTATGTCCCTGCGTGAATCCATTACCACTTCCCTGCCCCCTGCCCCCTGCCGCCTACGCGGTTAGATACCAAGATGGTGGGTTCTTCGCCAGTTCAAACCGTCCAATATGTCACGCCGGCCGCCCGCGATCCGTTTTCAGGAGCTTGTTAGCTGGAGCTATCGAGATCGCAGGACACACTTTCCAGCTCTCTCCCGACCTGATGGTCCCCGTCACCATCTTTTCCGTCCATGAATAAGGTAGGCCGCCCCCGATCAGTCCAGGCGATTTAAGTGCGAGTCCGCTTTTACGTCGCCTTGAGGTCCGTCAGCACCTTGTCAAAAGCATCCTTGACCGGCTTTGAGATTTCCTCCACCGCCCTGCTTGAGAGCACCCGGACTTCCTTGGCGTGCTGCAAACTTGTCTCAACCCGCTTGCGGAAAAAGGTCGACTGCTGTTCGAGGATCTGCGACGGCGAATTCGCGCCCAGCAAAGCTTGCAAATGTGAGAAGCTGGCCTCGGCGTCGGCCTGCAGTGCAGCGATCGTCTTCCACCACAATTCGTTGCCGAATAGACTTGTCGTTTCGAGGATCGGAGGCAGCATTTTCTGTGTCGCTTCAGCGCCGGACGCAAATTTCAAAAAAGCCTCTGTCACCTTCTTGTTCCCCTTTTCAACAGATGCGCCGAACTGATCTGGCACCTTGAGCGACGATGACCCCGGGTTTTCGATCGTTTCAAAGGATCTTTCGGAAATCTTGGTCATTGCATTTTCCTTCTCTTTGAGTTGGTTGCAAGCTGTGACATCGGGATTGACCCTTCCGCCGGCGGATGCATGGCCGCTTGGTAGAACGCGGATCCGATGACGAACGGTCAGGTGGCCTCCGTTCCGTTCGTTTCATGAACCGGCATAATGCAGACTGCTTTCTGCCGCTTGTAACCAGGGATCAGCAAACACCATGCCAACTGCTCCGACGCGCCAAGAAGATGATTTTCTTTTATCAATGGGCGGGTTGAGGGCAGGTTGATGTGTATTTGACGGAGAGACCGGCGAACAAAACGTTCCAATCACGACAAACCTGACAAAAGTGGCGGATGCCCGACATTTGCGAGAAATGTCGACGGTTGCGCTGGGGACAAGGGAATTCACGTGGACTTCAAATCGCGCCAAGGATCATGTGCCTGTTCGTGGCTAAGGGGCGTTACCCGGAAAATCAAAACTCGCGGAGCTCTCCGCTATTCCATATCGCGCCGCGATATCTTCGAGCGCTTCCTGAAAGACGGCCGCGTCGAAGTGGACTCCACATGTTGAGCGGGCAATCAAGCCCCAGGCGTTAAGAAAAAATAGCCTGTTTGCTGAAGGTGACGAGGGCGCGACATACTCCTCATCTGATGATGTCTATAAAAGAGGATTTTGAACCGGATCCTGAGATATCGGACGCCGGGATCGCCTGGCATCGGCTTCGCGGCGCACGGTTTCGTGTTGAAGGTCGGAAAGCTGGATGATCCACGGCGCTCCGGTGCATAACTGGCGAGCGGGAAGGACACCGCTGCTGACCATCCGGTAGGCGGTAGCTCGACTCACCTTTAGAATGTCGGCGGCCTCGTCGAGGGTTCTCTCACCGCGTTCGGCCCGTTCACCTTCTCGATAGACGGAGATGCCGTGGATGTTGCGAAGACTGCAGACGTGGCTTCGCGTCCAGCTGGCGCCATGCCCTGTCCGCTTGCCGGATCGATTCAAGATCGCTGCGATCGACAAATCGGGCAACTGCCTCGCCAAGTTGCGAACGAGATCGACAACATCAGCCTTAACTGCCCAGCGGGTCTGGCCGATCTTGTTTTTCTTCACCGTCATCCGGGTGTGATCGCCACCCTGCCAATGAATGACGAGCGCCAATGTGTCGTCAACGGTATCGACAATGATTTCTTTGATCAGCAGCCGAATGATCTTTTGGCGTGTCTCGATAGACGCGTCGGGACCTGTGCCATGCCTTACTATAGATCGCTACCGAGCATCATCAATCTTGTACGGTCGTCGGCCGATAAAGCAGGCGTGTTACGGTCGGTCGAGAGCATCTCGAACTGGACCTCGAGATCACGCAATAGGATCAGCTTCTCATTCCAGCGCCGCTCCAGTTCGCCGGCGACCAACCGATTGCCCGGATCGACAGCATCATACTGGCGGCGCGCCCTGGCAGCCTCGTATTGTGCTTGCTTGATTAAGTTCTCGAGTTGCTGTTGATTGTCGCTATGACGCTGCGTGTGCGCCTCCATTGCCCGCAAGGCCGCCTCGATTCCCAGAGGTTGCAATCGCTCGAGCACCTCCTGCGCCACGGCCCGATCGACCCGCATGCCGCCGAACCCGATACAGTTGCCGACCGCCATGGCGCCGAACGTGCCGCGACAAACATATCGCTGCGCCGCCTTTCCCGGAGTATTGAATGTGCAATCGGCGACCGCAGCGACCGCAACGGAATAGTTAGGCAACAAAGCTTGGCGCGCAGTTCAACGAGTTTGGTTGCCGAAAGGCGCGGCGCAGCTACGATCTCGATCGAACTTGCCGCAGGATCAAACATCCATGCCGGAATTTGAAATGAACCACCGTGTGCCAGAATGAGCAGATAGTGAACGCCTTCGTGCTCATGGCTGCCGGTTACCAAGACGGTTTGGTCAACCAGTGGATGGAAGGGATAGGTGACCCTTGCTTCAAACGTCGGAAATCCGGCATTATGAACCCGGCTCGGAAGGCGGCGGCAGGACTTGGGCGACGATCGCGACGCTGCTTCAAACTGCATTTTGCCGCGCGCGGCAAAAGCACGTTTATACTGACCAGCAAACTATGCCGATTAACCGACTTTGCCAACGTTTCCGGCACCATAGCAGCCGCCTAGTCGGCATAGCTTAGGGTCTCTCCGTCGCGAAGGAGAGGACACATGAACGCAACTCAGGATCGCATCGCCCTATGCAGGAAGCTAGTCTACAGTCCACATCGGGACGACGATGCACGTGGCACTCGCTAAGCCTGTTTCGGGATCTGATCGACTGGCATGTCGGCAATGGAATACTCCGCAGGATTTAAGCGAGGTTCACGTCGACCGCTTCCCTGAGCATCGTTTCAAACACTGGAGACCCGACTCGGGCGATTGATCGGCGCTCCGCCGCTCGCCTTTGGCGTTACGGGAGAATGGCTTAATACCGACCGCGCTTCCTATTCAGCGCAGTGAGCACGAGAAGATCGACGATGCTGGCCGGTCCCAAAAACGGGATGGCAGCTTCTAGAAGTCGATTGAACGGACCGGTCGGGACCGGCGTCCGCACGCGGTGCCCCACGGTCTGTGGGCCTCTGAATTCTGTTCTGCAGGTAAAGTCAGCCGACGCCGTCGCGTATCGCGACTTTGGAGCTCGTTGGGTTCGCTCGCCAGCCCCTTCCTCATGCGATGCGGCTCCGCCCCTTGCAAGAAACGCTCCGGCGTCCCAATACTTTTGGCTTTGCTCGACGGCGCTGTATCCCGCAGCTTCGATAGCCTTGCTCCGAAACGCTTCCTGCGGGGTCGTCAACTCCTGCAGTCAGGCGCCTTCCGCCGCTGCGTTATGATCCGTCGGAGCCAGACTTTCAGCGGCTGTTTCCGCCGCTGACTTTATGGCTGCGGACCCTCACGGTTGAACTCTCCAACCCGGATTAGTGCCGGTCGAGTTCGGCTTCGACCTTCTTGCGACTGTTGCCTACGTTCTTCACGGTCTTCTTCACCGCTTCCTTGGAAATGCCTTCCTTCCGGGCTTCGTACTTCACCTCGTGATCCTGACCACCTGCGACGCGAGCACGATCCTGGCTGCGGGCTTTGGATGTGGTTGCCATGGTGAGATCCTCCTAATGTCGGTCCTTACGAACGGGCGCCGATTCAATAAGTTCCGGCCTCCGTTATGGTGAGGCGCGCTTCGGCGATGTCGCGGACGCGCTGCACATGGCCTCGGGCGAGATGGTTCACTTCGACGATGAGATCGCGCAAGGCATATCTGCGACCGCAGTTAATCAGTAGCGGACAATTCTTCCCAGGCAGTTGGTACGGCTCGTCGTGTGCCTATGAGCAAACCCATGGATTGATTGTCATAGAAAGCAGGACTAGAACAACAGCGCTAATGCAGGAGCGCTCGGCATCCGAACGCAGAACAAGATCGCGGCGGAAGCCACGCAAGAGCGTCGTCTGCGAAGAGAAACCAAGCGGCTCGGCAGGTTGCGGCTAACCTCTGACCGAGTCGGCACCACGAAGGAGCCAACCCATCGGGGACAGATCCCCCTCAGCCGCTACATCAACGTGATTTGGAGTTTGGAATGGATCAATTTGCTACCGCCGACAACACCTCCGCAGCCGCTCGTCGCCGCGAAGCCAGGATTGCGAAGGGCTACAGCCTTGAGGACCTGGCCATCGCCACCGGACTTACGGTCGAGGAAATCGCAGCGGCCGAGGAACCCCTTCAGATCGTGCCTCAGCACCACCTCGAGCGCATTGAGCATGTGATCTCATAGCTTCCGTCGCCACCGGCACGCGGTCCCGGTTTAGGGGCCGCAGTCAACCACGGAGGGCGCGGAACGAAAGATCGATGCTCTATGGGACGTCCTAGGCGCATTGATGCTCCGCTTCACGCCGACAGAATGCGCAAACTACTTCAGGGCTGCTGGATATGAGCCGGATTGAACAGGATTTGCTCTAGTCGATATTGCGTCCAATTGAAGTGTCATCCGCCATTTTAAGATAACTGCAGAATCACTTAAAGAGAACATGGCACCAATGATCGCACAAACAACCGGTCCGCTTCTGCCAACCGACGCAGTTCCGATTGTCGCGATGTTCTTCTACGATATGGCGCAACTATCTGCTCGGTGGCTTAGGTAAGCCACCGCCGTTCGCGGCTTGTGGCTACTCATCCTGCCGGGCTGCGCTGTCCGTCGCGTCACGCGCCGCACCCAATCGATCGCGATGCTGATGCCAATGCGGAAGCGCTTGGACGCCGCCCGGCACCACACCCCTCCTGTATCACCGCTTCTACAACTTCTCGCGGTTATTCGAAACAGGTCTCGCCATCCAGCTCAGCCTCCTGACCGGCCAGAAGGATGAATCTGATTTGCGTCATAGGGAATCCTTCTCACGGGTCTACCTAAAATCATCCCGCTCTAAGCTTACGCGCACAACTCGCGGTTCAGCATGAACTCGCAACATCTGTTTTACGGTGCGAGGGTCATACCTCGATGCGATCGTCAAGCAGCCCGATCTGTCAAAGCCGCGACTATCTCTTCCAATGCAAATCTTAGGCTATCACTCAGCTTTCGATCTTTTTGCCAAACGACGACGTAGTGATATGTTGCCCCTGGCTGAAATTCGCGGAATGCAACGTCGAATTCAGCATATTCGCTCGCAATGATCTCGTTCGTAATCGAAACGCCGGCCCCTGCCATGACATAGCCAATGTCATGGCCATTGGCGTCATATTCCACGGCGATGTCAGGAGCGGTTCCCATATATCGAAGGGCATTGACGCTCATTTGGTGAGAGGCAATTTGCGGGTCGATATCGATGATCGCCTCACTAGCAAGATCTTCGGCAGTGACAAGCTGCTGTGCCGCAAATCGATGGTTGGCCGGAAAAAGACATACGTTGGTGGCCGAGCCGACGGGCACCCAATCAAGAATGCGCTCATCAAGAGGCAATCGGGAGATGCCAAGATCCGAGCGGCCGTTTAACACATGATCTGCAATCTGCTCATAAGTTCCTGATTTCACCTGAACGGCGTAAGAGCGGCTTCTCTCCCGAATCCTTTTGACCACTTTCGGCAAGGTCGCGAAGGAGAAAGCGCTTGGCGCCGCGATGCCGATCATTCGCGTATCGTTGTTCCGCAGGAAGTCGATTGACGGTCCGATCCGATCAAGTCCGGCAAACGCCGCGTCGATTGTGCGTAGAAATTCCCATGCCTTGACGGTTGGCACCAGTCTGTTGTTTTCCCGGCGGAAGAGCGCGAAGCCGACAGTCTCCTCTAGCTGCTTGATGTTTTGGCTGACCGCCGGCTGGGTTATTCGCAACATCTGCGCTGCGAGCCTTTCCGAGCCGGCGCGCATAACCTCCCGCAATATTTGAAGGTGGCGGATCTTCACTCCGGAGTCGGTGACGTCCATGGCCGGGAATCTCAATCGTGGTCGAGCGACGCGCCTCATAAGCTGCGCTTATCAAAACTTCCTGAATCTTATAAATTGACGGCGGCAAGTCAAAGTATATTTTTGACATACGCCAAACTTAGAGCGCCGGTTAAGCTAATAAATCCAATCTACCCTCGGTTAAATCTCGGCAAGCCCTTTGTATATGTCGGGAGAATACCTTTCCTATTTCGGTGCGCTCGCAAGAATATTGGAGACTTGCATTGTACGCATTTGTAGATCAATTTTTATCTGGATTGAAGAACACACTTTTAGTGTTTGCCTTGAGCTGCGCTTTCGGGACCCTATTAGGTTTGCTTATTGCCGTTCTCCGCAACTCGACCCGTAAGTCGGTTTCATCGTGCATGCGGGCCTACACGGGCATCATCCGGGGTGTTCCGGAACTTCTGATCATCCTCCTGACGTATTTCGGCGGAACCGCCCTTTTGAGCGCGATTGCCGGTGGCTACATCGAGATTAATGCATTTGCGGCCGGTGTCGCGGCACTGACCGTCGTGTTCAGCGGGTACGCCGCGGAAATATTCCGTGGTGCGATCAACGCGGTTGCACCAGGCCAACGAGAGGCTGCAGCGGCGCTCGGGCTTTCGAACGCGCAGATTTGGTTTCTGATCATCATTCCCCAGATGATCCCGATCGCTCTGCCGGCATTCTGTAACCTTTGCATCTCCTTGATAAAGGATACATCGCTGATTTCCGTCGTCGGGCTGACGGATGTCATGCGCGTCGCCTATATAGGCGCAGGCTCACTGCGCGCTCCACTCCCCTTCTATCTCGCAGCGTCTGCAATCTACCTCGCCCTCACAAGCCTGTCCCTTCTTTCGTTCCGGTTATTGGAGCGCCGCTATTCGCTCCCGGCGATGAAAGGTTGAGGCAATGAGCATGACCATCGCGCTTGAAGCGTTTCTCACCCTTCCCCGCGGCCTTCTTCTCACTCTGGTTCTGACATTCGCATCGCTTGCCGCAGGCTTCGCCGTCTCGGTCCCGCTCGCCTTCCTACGGGCATCATCAAATCCGTGGGCTTCCGCGCCCGTGCTGGCATATACCTATGCGTTCCGCGGCACGCCACTTCTGGTTCAGCTTTTCCTGATTTACTACGGGATTGGCCAGCTTCCCCTCGTCCGCCAAAGCTTTCTATGGGCCGTGATGCGAGAGCCGTTCTGGTGCGCCTTCATTGCTTTCACCCTGAACAGCGCCGCCCATACGACAGAAGTTCTGCGCGGCGGGATCCAGGCGGTCCCGCGTGGGCAGATTGAAGCGGCCAAAGCCTTGGGCCTTTCCCGTTTCCACACTGCCCGTCTTATCGTGTTCCCTTTGACCCTCAGGATCGCTCTTCCCGCCTATGCAAATGAGGTGGTTGGAATGCTGAAGGCAAGCTCCCTTGCAAGCACCATCACGCTGCTTGAGGTGACCGGGCTCGCCCGACAGCTGGTGTCGGAGACATTCGCCCCATACGAGGTCTTCATTGCCGCGGGGGCTTTCTATCTGCTGCTTACCCTCTTGATCACGCAAGGTTTCCAGATGCTGGAGACGCGTTGGACGCCGACGGCAAACCGTCCACCGCCGGCGCAACCTGTACCTCGAAGAGCGAACGGAAAGCCGCCTCTCGCCTCGGCTGAAACTTGACGCCAGCCCACATCCCGGACGCCAACAATCAAACTCAGCAATGAAAGGAACATCGTCGTGAAACGAACACTTCTGCTTGCCCTGTCTCTTGTCGTCTGCGCCAACAACGCGGGAGCAATGGACAGGAAGACACTGACAATCGCCTCTGAAGGTGCTTCGCCGCCCTGGAATGCCATCACCCCCCAAGGGGAGCTCGCCGGCTTTGACATCGACGTCGGCCGCGATCTTTGCCGGAGGATGAAGTTCGAGTGCACTTTCGTGCCTCAGGACTGGGACGGAATCATACCGGCGCTCACCGTTGGAAAGTTCGATGCCATCATGTCGGGGATGGCGATAACTGAGAAGCGGAAGAAATCTATCGCTTTTTCCAAGCCCTACGCCGGAGGTTTCAACCAAGTTGTCATACGCAAAGATCTCAATCTTCCGCCCACGGATACGTTGGCCGAGCTCGACCTCACAACTATCGACCCTGAAAAGCAGGCAAAGATCGAGGAGCTTCGAGCCGCTCTCAACGGCAGAACTTTGGGCGTATTGCGATCATCGAATTCGGAAGCGGTGCTCAATGAACTGTTCGGAAAGGTCGCGACGATCAGGAGCTACGATTCCCAGGACAACATGCATCTCGATCTCGTGGCTGAGCGCATCGATGGCGGTCTTGCCGACTATTTCACCTGGAAAGCCTTCCTCGACAGCACGGATGGCGGGATTGCGACGCTCTACGGCCCGCGGCTCTCCGGTGGCCTGTGGGGCCCGGGTGTCGGCGTCGGGCTCCGGCAAGATGACGGCGAACTGGTTGCGGCATTCGATAGCGCCATCGAGGCCGCCACGAGCGACGGAACCCTGAAGCGGCTGAGCGAGCAATGGTTCAAGATCGATGTTTCGCCGCAGACATCGAACTAGACACTGGCTTTCCGACACGCATTTCCCCCGAAGCCATAGTGCGTGAGCAGTCGGCAGTCCCAAAGATCGAAGGTAGACCATATGTCCGCACCCTTTTCCATTGCTGTCACCGGCCAGTCGCTCATCCGTCATGATCTTCGAACGATCGGCGATCCACGGCTCGCTGAGATCGCCGAGATCCTCAAAGCAAGCGATGTTGCCTTCACCAATCTCGAGACGACTATCTATGGTCGTCATGGTGGATGGCCGCTCAAAGGCAGCTATTTCGGCGCTGCAGCGCCGGATGTCTTGGCGGCGTTGAAGGAGCTCGGTTTCAATAGCCTGGCTCTGGCGAACAACCATGCTTTCGATCTTGGACCGCCGGGGATCCTCTCGACGCTGGAGGAGGTTGCGGCACACAATTTCCTGCATGCCGGCATCGGCCACAACAAGCATCATGCTTCCACGGCACAGAAAATGACGTTCGGATCCCGAAATGTCGCGCTGATTGCCATGGATGCCGGGCCAGGCCCGTCTTTCATGTACGCCGAGGACGCAACTGAGGGCAGGATAGCAAGGCCCGGCATCAATAGTCTGAAAGTCTCCAGGGTATTCGACCTGGAAGCGGGAACATTCAACTTGCTTCGCTCCATTCAGGAGCGTCTTCTAAGTTCGCCCTTGGAGCGCGCGAATTATGCCCAGCCAGAGGATCCGCCTGATCTTCATGGCCAAGACGAAATTGATTTCTATGGAACCGTGTTTCGCAGATCAGATGAGACCGCTCGCCGCATCGTCATGGACCGGCACAGCGCCAGGGCTCACCTTTCGGCGATCGCGGAAGAAGCGGGCCGCGACACGCTCGTCATCGTGTATTTGCATCATCACCATTGGGAGCCGAACTGGCAGCAAGTCCCCGTCTGGGTCCGCGAATTTGCGCACGATTGCGTTAACGCGGGCGCAGGCCTCTTTGTCAGCCATGGCGCTCCGGTCCTTCAAGGGGTTGAGATATATCGGAATACGCCAATTTTCTACGGCCTTGGCAACTTCCTCTTCCATACGGAAAAGGACGAACAGGAATGGAGCCCGCCGGAAGTGTGGAGGAGCGTCATCGCGACCTGCAATTTTGGATCTAGCGGACAGCTGGAAAATGTACGCTTGCGTCCGATTGTGATCGGTGGAACCGAGGCATTATCGAATCCTGCACGCGATCGCCTCCCCTTCCCTGTGCTCGCCGATGGCAGAATGGCGGCAGACATCCTTGACGATCTTGCCGACCGCAGTGCCGGTTTTGGCACTGTGCTTGACCGAGAGAAGAACGTTGGCCAGATCGCTTTTTAGAACCTGCAGTATGCGGCGATAACTCTACGAACCGCTGACCAATTTTTGCGGCCGCGCTCTTGTTGGTCTTTTTATGGGGAAACGTCCTTGTGTTCTTCCATCTCTTCATCGACAATCGAGCTGACGAGGGCAACGACCCGGCTGCGCACACGCGGAGAAAGGAGCAAAACGTCGTCTATCAGACGCCGTCCCTCCGCCGTGGATATGTAGGCAATCTTCCCATCGATCTCTGTTATGAATTGCTGGCCCTGAGTGGTTTCGGGATCTGGAAGGCCTTCGAAAAACCTCGAAACCGGGATCTTGAGGCAATTGGCAAGCTCGTAGAGCATCGAAGCGCTGACGCGGTTCTTACCGCTTTCATATTTTTGTACCTGCTGCAAACTCACCCCGATGCCGGCGCCGAGATCCCCTAGGGAGACATTCGACTGCATTCGGCGGATACGGATTTGCTGTCCGACATGCCGATCGACTGGATGTACCGACTCGCGTGCAACATCCGACTGTTTGGCTTGCGCAGGTCTCGAAGTCCGAACCTGGGCTGCTACATAGCGCTTCATGGTGGTCACCCCGATGGAGAGTTTCACGCGGTGCGCCCCCGCTGAAAACTCGCTCAACCCACTGATCGGGGAGTTAGAACACCGTGCTAGACGGCCCTGTGGCCTTTAGTTCCGAGGAACCTGGACATACGCCACAGGCTCCTCGACCGAAGGTCAAGGAGTGTGGTGCCGAATCGGCCGACACCAACCGCTAACAGGGGGTTCTAATCCCCAAGGCAGCGCGTACTGCCTCGCTGCGAAACCTAGTTGAAATCCGCCCGCCGCGCAACCGAATTCTTTACAAGATTCAATAGCTTCGCTTTACGCGCGGACACTTGTCTCAAAAGCGAGAGGTCACGCTTCGGGCGGTAAAGTGGACAGAAAACCAAAGGAGGTGCGATCAGCGGAACGCCCATTGCGAGGAGTGTCTGCCCACCCTCCGGGAGGAGTATGCCACCGCAAGCTCCGCCCATAGGGGGTCCTGGGTGAAGCTGGAAAAGGGCCCGCAAGCGTCGATAATGCTCATCTTGCCGAACTGCTCGAGAAGCGTTGCAATACCCCCGCGGCTAACTGCATTCAGCAGCGAAAACGGCTCGCACGGCGAGGAGATGATGCGATGGCCCCAAACCCCCGGCCGTTCGTCCTTTGACAGTGCGTTGAGAAGCTGTGTGTCACGATGGTTGTTCCTCAACGCCTCGCAGAATGCCCAGCGCATCAACGGATAATAGATCGTATGCCGACTTCCACCCAGGACACGCACGCCAGGCAGGATCGACGTTACGATGAACATCAGCAGAAGGTTCGGAACGATCCGGCCAGTTCTCAGGGCCTCCACAAGACTTGGCGGCGAGAATTCAACACAGACATCATCTGTCTCCTTCGACCGGAGGACCCTGCCATCCAGCCAAAGTGGAAAAAGCCGCCCTTCAATGCAGCCCCAGAAAAAATGCGTCGAGTTTTTCAGCCAGCCTCGCCAAGCCGTGTCAGCGAGTTGATCGATGCAATGGATGAGGCGCATCGCGAATGCTCGGTCCTCGATCAACGAGGCTCGCAGCCAGGACCGGCCATCGGAAAGGTGGTCCGCGACCAGATCGGCAACGTCGCTATCGTCAAGCTGAAGAAAGTCCACCTGGCTGTCAGAATACCGCTTCCAGAGGCAAAGATTTGCCGCTTTGATCGCCTCTGCCGCCGACTGGAATTCGCCAAGAGGCAAAAGGTCTCGCAAGCAGGAAATTGCCTCCGAGTCATGACCGGGCCTGTCGACGTTTTGAAGATGGAATCTGTAGCAGCCGTTTCTGCCAAGAATGCTGTAGGGGATCATTTTGCTGCGCGACAGGCCGAAGACATTGACTGCATCGCCATCGACGTGGAGCCAGGCCGGACCCTTGCGACCGCGTTCCACGAACTTCACTGTCGAGCAAGCGTAGGAGATATAGGATGTCCTGCCATGCGCGCGAAGTCCCATCAGGGAGAACAGATGGGTGTAAAAGGCGTCAGGCTCGATCAACAGGTGGAGGTGGGGGCCACACTGCAGCACCGGAGCGACTTCGATTTCGGTTTGAAAGCGCGTCACGGCCCCTGCTGAATAACCCTGACGTTGCGCGACGGCCGCCACGCGTGACCGCAATAGAGACATTGCCTGGCTTCGCGCGACGCAGCCCGATTGATCCGATCCAACCGAGAAAGCCGCCTTTGCGTAGTCGTTCAGCGATGCCTGCTCAAACTGACGCAACCAAGGGAATAATTCAAAAATGAGGGTCAACACCTCACCTTTTGAAACCAGGTCGCTATTGGGCGACGTCTCCATCCTCAGACGAACCGGCTTTCCGCCGGCGCTCCCCGATCCATGTCAAAGTAAAAGAAGAGCGCGACGGTCATCATCAGCGCCCCGAAGAGGCCGAAAATCCCCGAAGGTGGAATTGCGTCTCCGATCGTCCCGATGATGCCATACGCAAGAAGCCCTATCGAAACACAGATCGTGTGGATCTGGCTTCGCGCCCGCCCCAACATGTCAATTGAAACGGTCGATTGAACCCGTACATCGATCAGGATCCGCGTGACATTGTAGCAGAAGCCAAGCAACACCAGTTGAACGAGCCCGGAGAAAAAGCTCTGGAAAACAGGAAAGCCCAACAGAACAATGCCAGCGAGCGCCGACTGGAATAGGATGCTTTGTCGTCGCGAACGCGCCCTTCTGAGAAGAAGGGTTGAACAGCCCGCAATCGAACCGAGGGCCCAACCTGCCTCGAGATAACCGAACTCTAGCGCTGACCCCTTGAGTTCGCGGGTGACATATGCGGCGCCCAATACACTCACGAGCATGCCCATCGCATAGGTCAACGCATACATGACGGCGATGGTCTTCAATGGGTGAACGACGAAGGTCGTCGGCAACAGATCCATCCGACGAATGCTCTTTGCCTGCAAATTCGATCGAGAACGAGAAGGCGGCTGGCGGCCGAGCAGTGCCAGCAGCCCCAACAGTGATAGGGCGAAAAAGGCGCCAGGCAAGACCGACGTCAGATTCATCCCGATGGCGTTTAAGCTGTAACCGGTGACGATAGCGGCGATGAGATTGCCCGCCTGCATCGCAATATAAGACGCCGAATTGAATGAAGTGAGGTTCTTAGGACGCACGATGTCTGGAATGATGGCCTGCAGCGCAGTCGAATAGGTTCTGTCGATGAACGCGAAGATGGTCCACGATAGGCAAAGAACACCACGTGGGTCACCGAACGAGAGACCAATACCCGTTGAAAATATGAGGATCAACCTGGATAAATCGCAAGCGATACAGACGAAGCGACGATCAAATCGATCAACTAGAACCCCACCAACATTGCTGGTGAGCAACTCAGCGGCACTGCCGAGCGCCAAAAGGATGGCGAGAGCGCTCGTGCTCTTGCTGACATCTGTCGCAACCCATGCCGCCAGCACAAAGTAGACATTGCGGCCGGTGGCCGACGCAAGAACACAGAAGAGATAGATGCCGCGAGAGGCATAATACCCTATGCCGCTGCTTTCTGTCGCGCCCACTTCATCCACACTCCCTACTGGCAGGTTCATGGGGACATGCTATTCTTCTGAACAGCTGGCGGCTTTCATGAATTTGATATTATCTCTCGTCCAGAACCAGCTATTCTTTCCAGAGCGCCCGGTACTCGGCAGGGGAAAATCCCGTCTCTCGGCGAAATCTGGTCGAGAGGTGGCTCCCGCTGGAGTAGCCACAGGCGATGGCGATCTCGGTCACACTGATCGCAGTCGTGCGGAGAAGGTCGGTCACGCGTTCAAGGCGGCGCTGGTTATAGAAGCCATAGGGCGTCGAGCCTTGCGACTGCTTGAAAGCGCGGGAAAAATGCTCGTAGGTCAATCCCGCCTCTTCAGCCAGAGCGCGCACGCTCGGAGGTCGATCGATGTGAGCTTCAATTCGCCCTATCACCCGCTTGAGAACCGTAGGAGACAATCCTCCTCGAGACAATCTGCCAGATGTGCCGGAGCGGCGCTGCAGAAGTCCGAAGATAGCCGCTAGGTGCCCTTCAACGATCAGACTCCCTACGGAATCGTCGTGTGAAAGTTCTCCGGCAATCTGCCGCGCCAAGCATTGGATTGGCAGATCTCTAAATCCAAGCTCCGGACGTAAGGTGCCTACGCGCGGGAGCTTGGTCGTGAGGTTGGAAAAAAAATCCTGCGTCACGGTTATCATAAGATAACAACCCTCAGCATCGCCTTCATCCCAACCGCTCCAATGGCAACCGGGCGGAATGTAAACAAGCGAGCCGTCTGGACGCGGACTGAACTCGACTCTTCGTCCGTCCACAAAATTTTCGCCGGATGCCGCCGTACCCCTTATGTTGAGGAAGATCAGGTGGTCATCCGCGACAACGTCGATAACCTGTCGCCCGAGACTGCGCCGGCGAACGACATCTGCGCGGGCATGGCTCCAAAGGCCTTGCTGGTGAAGAATGATCTCCCCTTGTGACTTTTTCATCCTCTCGGGGTGAATTGATGGAATGATCCCCACTCGAAAGCTGCTCCCCTGAAAAACCGGTGTGGTAGCGACCCTACCTCACCCCAAGTTGTCAACAAGTCAGGCTTTAACCTCAGGTCGAACTTCATGTCAATTTCATGAAAACCAATCAAAATCGTGGATGCGAAAACATGACGTTCGCGATCATCTTCTGCCGACATCATCGCTGACGGCACAATCTTTTCGGGATGCGCGATTTCCTCCTGAAACCCGGAAAACGCGATGGTGCGAGAGAAAGGCAGGCTTTCGCATGCGTGAATTTGCCGACTTCATCGAGGAGTGCGACCGCGCCCCTCGCCTTAACGAGCTTACTGAGTTTTTTTCGACCACCGCATCCGGTGAGGCTGGAATGCCTATCCGTCCGCCTGAGCTCGATCGCCGCTTGTTCCCATTGGACATGACGTTCAGGCGCTTTTCAGCCCTTCATCCGCTGCGCCAAGGTCCATTCGATAAGCACTACCTGAGCAGCATACCCTATCGCCTCGAAGAGGAGTGCCGCATAGGCAGCGCGATCCTCAAATACGCGCGCGCCAGAAAGGGTCAACTGCAGCTCTACACGCTAGGTACAGCCGAGGGGACGATGGCTCGTGTGATCGGCGAACTTGGCAATGGCAGGATAGAAACACTGTCCTGCAGTCCCAACGTCGAGAACCTCAGAAGCTTCTATGCCTATGGCGTTCCTCCTCACGCCATGTTTTTTCACGGACCATTTCATCATCTGACATCGCAAAGGATCCAAGAAGACGTGGAGCTCCGAAAATTTGGCAGCGGTTTCGATATCATCCTCGAGGACACGACTTTCCAGATGTATTCGCCAAATCGTTTCGATCAGATCCGGTTCGTCTCGCAGCATCTCAAGACCGACGGGCTCTTCATGTTCGTCGAGAAGTTCAGGCATGAAGACGACGAGGAATATCGGCGGCGGGAACGCCAGAAGGACCATAGTTTCAAAGCTCGCTTTTTCAGCGCGTCAGATATTCGCGCCAAGGAAGAGACGGTGCTGACGCGAATGGATCGAAACGAAGTTACCCTTACGAAGATGAGCGAAACACTACGCCGGTTCTTCGAACACTCATTCGTCACCTGGAACAGCGGCAATTTCTACACGCTTGTCTCCAGCAACAGTCGGGAGAATCTCGACCTGTTCCTATCGAAGCTGTCCGCACCCGCGATTCCAGCAGAATATGTCTATGCGGACCTTCCTTGCCGCCTTTACCCGGAATCCGAAGCCAGGCGGCTATCGGGGCGATCCTGGACCCTTTAGCAATCTCACTCATCTTCGCCGTCGCGTGAGCGACTGCGTCACGTCTTCACGAGCTCAACTGGAACAACGTTTGCGTCAGCAGAAAGCGATCCATCACGTTGAGCAGCCTCCAACGCTTTGCCATCTCGAAAAGCTTTTTTCTCCAAATAGGCAGGAACAGCATGAAAAAATCGATTGGCGAAGTCCGTCACTTCGTTGACCTAGGCCCGCCGGGCAACGCGCACCTGATCTTGCCACGAGCGCCATCAATCGCGGGTGAGGAAGATGTTTCAAAGTGCGTACACGTCGCCGAAGCGTGTGTCGCTCTCTCGCGCACGCAGCACGTTGCCGACAAGATCTGCACGCAAATCGAGGACTTCTACCAATCCCACGTCTCCGTGGGCCCTGACAGGTTTCTAGCTTTCGAAGGTGGAGGCGCGATCATAAGGCCGACCAGTGAAAGCTTGTTCTTCAGGGTCTCAGCGCGAGACCTCGTCACATTCTGTGGCATCCGCGCGCTGTTGGAAGCAGGCTTGTTTCTGGCCACGTCCGTGTCCGAGGGGGCTATAGAGTGGCTTCACGCAGACGGCACGCGATCTGGTGAAACCTGCAATCGCCTCTACAACGACCGCTGCGGAACGGACGAACAGTAGCTTCGACCGCTCCGCCACCCCCCCGCTTTTCTTCGAGTCTCAGAGGTTGATGCCGCGAGCGCGGCTAGCAGCCCTTTGGCGCCGCTCCGCTGTGATCTGCTCACTGCTCTGCAGACGGACAGTCTGCTGCAGGACCTTCAACCGCTCCTGCATCGCCTCGAAAGCTCGACGCTGCGCCGGCGGCAGGCGGCTGACAAGATCCTTCTCGCCCCGAACGATGGCATTGCGACCGAAACGTTCATCGAGCGCCCGGCTGACAGCGGCAAACTCCCGGCCAATGCCCGGATCGAGGGGAACTGCGGAGACTCTCAACCCTCTGCTGTCCTTCCTCGCCTCGGCCGTCAGGCGCGCCAACGCCTCTTCCGCAGCTTTCGACAGAGCAGGGATCGCGACCCCCATGCGCCGCCGCTCTTCTGTGATGGCCTGGCGTTCTGAGTTGAGCGCATTGGCGTAGGCCGCACCGAGCGCGCGCAGGCGCGCTGCAGCTTCCGGCACGGCCGCCACAGCCTCTTTCCGCTCTCGGCCAGAGGCCAGCATCCGGTCTACGAGACGGTCGGAACCGCGCAAGGCCGCGTAGGCCGCCGGGTCATTGGCCACAGCGGCTCCAATGCGATCGGCGGCAAAACCTTTCTGGAGAAGTTCCTCGATCTTGCCGACGACTTCAGCCGGATCGCGCCAGATTGTCGTTGCCGCGTTCGCCAGTGCCACACGCTGCTGACGATAGAGAGGTGCAGAGAGAGCTCTTGATCGCGCCTCGTCGTCAACGGGGACCTTGAACTCGGTGACGGCGGCGAGCATAGGGGGAATGGGAACGTTCTCCTTCCCCACCCCCTTCTCCGTCTCCAGATCGACACTGGCGCCGGCGACGACCTTCGAACGATCCCGACGTTCGGCGAGGTGCTGCTCTTCCGCAAAGCGTCGCACGGCTTCGAACAGCCGCGTCAGCTTTCCGCGCCGTTCATCCGTCAGGTCCTCCGGCATGCGCTCGACAATGTTGCGTTCAGCGATCGCATCCGCCTTCGCGCTAAATGCGCTCCAGCCAAAGCGGGCCGTTAACGCTTCGCTGACCGCCTTGATCTCCTGCACGACCGAGCGGTCCTCAGCGGCAAGCGCAAAGGCGCTCTTATAGGCGTCGTCCCCGCCCTGGCGGCGCACCGCCTCGATCTCCATAAGGCGCGCCATCGCGCGCTCGGAAAGCGCCGGGATCGACAATGACATATGCGCGCGGCGCGTCTGCTCGCGCAGGTCGAACCGTTCGGCGTTCCTGCGGAACTCGGTCGCATGGGCACGGGCCATCGGAAGCAGTTCCTTCACGGCCGCGACAGCGAGATTGCGCTCTTCACGCGCCGCGCGTCCGTCGACGATCAGCTCGGAGCCACGCAGCCGGCCAAGCCGACCAGGGGCTGCGGCAAGGTCGTCGGCGAGCCTGCGGGCTGCGACCCCGATATCCGACGCCAGTGCATTCAGGGAGACGAGCGCTGCATCCGGATCCCGGTAGATCTTCTCCAGCAGCGGCCGCAGGATCACCTCCCGCTCTGTCCAGGCCGGCGACGCAAGCTGCGCCAACCGCGCATCCTCCTCGACGCTGCTGACAAAGGACGTAGCCGGCGGGATCAGATAGCGTGTTTCATCAGCGCTCGCGCCCGAGACGGAGTGGGATGCAGTTCGCGCGTCACTGGATGTCGCTTCGACCATCGTCTGGCTCCGTTCTTCATTGTAGGCGACCCGCCGTTCCCGTTCGATGGCAAAGCCGAGCGCCACGCTTGCCCTCTCCCAGAGCTTTTCCACCTGCTCCCGCTTTGCGGCAATCCACGCCCAGCGCCGGGTAAGGCTTTCCTCCATCTCGGCGGCGGCAAGCGAGAGATGATCAAGCCCGCGGCGCCGGGCGAAGTCGTTAGCGTGTGCGCGGTAACTGGCCTCGCTCTCAAAATCGAGCGTCGTCGTCTTGGCACCGGAGCGCGACAAGCGTTCGACGAGCAGATTGAAGAGTTCCGGCCGATGACTTTCCCGCTCGATGCGCTCCTGTCGTGCGCTAGCGGTCTCGACCTGACTGGCTGTCCAGACGTTGCGATCGACCTCCCGCTCCTCGTAATGCTTGTGACCTGTCTTCTCGTCGACAACGGCAATCTGGACCTTGACCCGCTCGACACCATCCTTTCTGAGCGTCACGGTGTCGCCTTCCATGATGCTGGCCTCCTCAAGTGCCTTCGGCAGGCTCACGCCCCAAAGGCGATGGACGGCTCCGCCATCCGTCCTGATGTCAGCATAGGGGCTATCGTCGGCATCTTCGTCATCAGGCCGGAATTTGGCTTCGCCGGTTTCGACAAGCTCGCCGGTCACACCCGCGGCATGATCGACACCCGCCTTGCGTCCCCATTCAGGTTTTGCCTCAAAATCCTCTATCGCTGCATAAAGATCGACACGATCGCGATGCCTCGTCATTGACACATAGGTCAGATGCTGGTCCATCATCCCGGTCGCCAGCACGAAGGTGCGATCGACGGTGGCGCCCTGCGACTTGTGGATCGTTGCGGCATAGCCGTGATCGACGTTGCGATAACTGTCCTCGCCGAAGACGACTTTATTGCCATTGTCGAGCAGAACCGACAGCAGCGGACCTCCACGTTTATCGCCGGTGGAGACGACGGTGCCGAGCATGCCGTTCTTGACATACTGCGGCCCGGAGTGCTTGGCCCGCGGCTCGAGGAAGCGGGCGTTCTCCAGGAAGATGATGCGGTCGCCGGCGGCAAATTTTCGCGCCCCGCGCTCGGTCCGGAAGCTGCGGCTTTCGCCGAGGGCATTATCGCCGGCCATCACCTCACGCAGCGCCTCGTTGAGCTTGCGGACATCGTCGTTGGTGTGGGCGAGCACCAGCAGTTCATCACCGCGAAGACGGCCATCCCTGCCCTCGGAGATCGAGCGACCGATTGCGTGTTTGCGTGCCTCTGTCCAATCGACCACAATCCTGTCGATCGTTTCCTCGCGTGTGCCCGCCTCGACCAGGTGGCCCTGCTGGGCATAGGCGTCGAGGCCCTTCTCGACCTCGCCGCGGGCAAACAGCCGCGAGGCATTACGTGCCCAGGCCTCACGCTGGCGGCGCACGCCGGCAAGCTCTGCAAAGCCGATGCGTTCGGTAATTGCCCGGAAGGCAGCACCGGCCTGGATCGGCTGCAGCTGCATCGCATCGCCGACCAGCACGACCTTTACCTCAGCCTCCTCGGCAATCTTCAGCACACGGGCCATCTGCTGCGAGGCCACCATGCCGGCCTCGTCGATCACCAGCACATCACCGCGATGGAGCGTATCGCGGCCATTGGCCCAGGCCAGTTCCCAGGAGGCAAGTGTCCGCGACTTGATGCCGGAACTGTCTTGCAGCCCTTCTGCGGCCTTGCCGGCAAGGGCTGCACCGATCACCCTGTGTCCCTCGCCCTCCCAGGCAAGACGTGCGGCAGCAAGCAGCGTCGATTTGCCGGCGCCGGCAAGCCCAACGACGGCGGCAATGCCGCTGTCACCGGTGACATGACGGACAGCATCGACCTGCTCTGCATCGAGCCGAAACGGAGTTTTGGGATCGCCGCTCTCGACGCTTTCGATCGCCACTTTCACATTCCGCTCGGAAACGCCGAAGCCGCGACGCTCCGACAAAACCCGCGCCGACTGCGCCATGTCGTATTCGATGCGCAGCATCTCCCGCGTCGTAAACATCGCGGGCTCCGACACCTTTCCTGTCTCTGCCTCGATCTCCTGCGGCTTCAGTATGACCAATTGGTCCGACGCCATGAGGCGTACGCGGATGTTGGCAAAATCGACGGGATCGTCGACATAACGGTGCAGCGCCTTAGCGATTTCCCTCTCGTCGAAGGTAGAGCGTTCATTGCCGAGCTGCTTCAGCAAAAGCTCCGGCTCTGAAAGCAGCCGATCGGCCATCTCCTGGCGGCGGGCGAGATCGGCCGGCGCGAAGTGGAGCTCCCTGCCCTTCCTCGCCAGCGCCGCCTTCTCCGGCCCGAGATGTTTTTGCGCGATGCCGTCGAGGCCCTGTTCGGCATAGGAGCGACCGTCGAGGCGGATGTCATGTCCGGCCAGCGCCAGATGCCGGTTGGCCGTTTCCGCCCAGGCGATCTTCCACGCCTTCATCGTTTCCTTGTCGCCCGCCCAGACTTTGTAGACGATCTTGCCGTTCGGGCGGTCCGGCGTGACGACGCGCAGCGGCTTACCATCCTCACCAAGCACTGGAACCTTCTTTGCCCCGAACCCCTCCTCCGTCAGCGGCCGGAGCGTCGTCATCAGGTGGATGTGCGGGTTGCCGTCCTTGTCGTGATAGACCCAGTCGGCGATCATTCCTTTCGAGGTGAGATTGTCGCGGACGAATTCGCGCACCAGCGTGATATTCTCGGCCCGCGTCAGCTCCTCCGGCAGCGCGATGATCAGTTCGCGGGCGAGCTGCGCATCTGCCCGCGTCTCGAAGGCGTCAACGGCATTCCAAAACACTTCGCTGGCCTTGCTGACGGACTGACCTGATATCGCCGACCGCAGCCAATCCGGGATCTCATCCGGCAGCGCCAGTTCCTCATACATCAGTTCGCCCGCCCCACCGCGATAGCTGAACGACGTTCCCGCCTGCTCGTCCATCATCCGGGCGCGGTGGCGATAGGCGGCAGCCGAGACGATGCTGCGTCCCGATCCCCTACTGATCACCTGCGCTCTGACGAACATGATCGCCACTGGCGTCTCCAGACTGGCCCAAGCACGTCGCGACAGCGACGTATATTGCGCCCTCAAACAGATCGGACCGAAGGGCCGATGCCGCTTTTCTGGTTGCACGCTAGCGCATTTTACTGTTTTATTCTAGTTAGTATAATCGCACCTTCGACATCAAAGCAGAAAAGGAACCAGGAATGGCGACAAAATCATCGATTTCCGATCTCGACGCCCAGATCGAAAAGCTGCGCGAACGCAAACGATTGTTGATAGTTAAATCGGCCGAGCGGTTTGCCCGCGCCGCGACCAGAACCGGGCTGGCGGAGATGGAGATCGCCGACGAGGAGGTCGATCGGATCATCGAGGAAATCGCCGCGCGATTTCGGAAGGGGGAAAGGAAAATCGCCGCTGGCCCCGCTCCTCAAGCGCGTCGATCAGGAGATAGCGGCGCTGGAGCGCAGGGGCAGGCTCCAAATGACGGCTGAGCGGAAGCGCGACGCGCGCGAGAAGTTCCTGCTCGGCGGAATCGTCGTCAGAGCAGGGCTGTCGAAAGCCGATCGGGCATTCCTGCTCGGCGGCCTCATAGAACTGGCAAAGCTCGCCCCAGGCTCCATTGAGCATCGGCGGCTGCGCGATATCGGCGAAGAGGCTTTCAAGGCTCCGTCGCTGGCCGACGTTTCATCGCATCTCAAGGAGACGGCGGAATGGGCCTAAGAGGGAAACCGCATCCGAGCCTGCTGCTCGTTTTGGCGCCGATCGCCGTCACCACGATCACAATCTACATTGTTGGCTGGCGGTGGCCAGGGCTCGCCGTCGGCATGTCGGGAAGGATGGAATATTGGTTCCTGCGGGCAGCACCTGTACTGCCTCTAATGTTCGGACCTCTTGCCGGACTTCTGACAGTTTGGGCCCTGCCGCTGCATCGGCGAAGGCCGGTCGCCATGGCAAGTCTTTTGTGTTTTCTCGGCATTGCCGCCTACTATGCGCTACGCGAATTCGGCCGGCTTGCACCGACTGTGCAGGCCCGGGTCGTTCCGTGGGATCGAGCGCTGTCCTATCTTGATATGGTCGCAGTCATTGCTGCCGTCGCCGGCTTCATGGCAGTGGCGGTGTCAGCCCGCATCTCCGTCGTCGTGCCAGATGAAATCAAGCGTGCCCGGCGTGGAATATTTGGAGATGCCGATTGGCTGCCGATGGCGGCAGCAGGAAAGCTGTTCCCGCCGGATGGGGAAATCGTGGTCGGCGAGCGTTATCGGGTCGACAAGGAAATCATCCATGCGCTTCCCTTCGATGTAAACGATCGCAGCACATGGGGACAGGGCGGGAAGGCGCCATTGCTCACCTACAGACAGGACTTCGATTCCACCCATATGCTGTTTTTCGCGGGATCGGGCGGATACAAAACGACCAGCAACGTCGTGCCGACGGCGCTCATATATACCGGACCCATGATCTGCCTCGATCCTTCCACTGAGGTCGCACCCATGGTCGTCGAGCACCGCACCAATGCGCTCGGGCGCGAGGTCATGGTGCTCGATCCGACGAACCCGATCATGGGCTTCAACGTGCTCGACGGGATCGAAGCATCCAAGCAAAAGGAAGAGGACATCGTCGGCATTGCCCATATGCTGCTGTCGGAAAGCCTTCGCTTCGAAAGCTCGACGGGATCCTACTTCCAGAACCAGGCGCACAACCTCCTGACCGGTCTGCTCGCCCATGTGATGCTCTCGCCCGAATATGAGGGCCGGCGAAGCTTGCGCAGTCTCCGCCAGATCGTTTCCGAACCGGAGCCCTCGGTGCTCGCTATGCTGCGCGACATTCAGGAGCATTCCGGTTCGGCCTTCATCCGCGAAACGCTCGGCGTCTTCACCAACATGACCGAGCAGACGTTTTCGGGCGTCTATTCCACAGCATCGAAGGATACCCAGTGGCTGTCGCTCGACAGCTATGCCGCGCTCGTCTGCGGCAATGCCTTCAAATCGAGTGATATCGTTTCGGGCAAGAAGGACGTCTTCCTCAACATCTCCGCATCGATCTTGCGCTCCTATCCGGGCATCGCTCGTGTGATCATCGGCTCGCTCATCAACGCCATGGTGCAGGCCGACGGCGCCTTCCAGCGCCGGGCGCTGTTCATGCTCGATGAGGTCGATCTGCTCGGCTACATGAGGGTGCTCGAGGAGGCGCGCGACCGCGGCCGCAAGTACGGCATCTCGATGATGTTGATGTACCAGTCGGTCGGGCAGTTGGAGCGGCATTTCGGGAAGGATGGCGCGACGTCATGGATCGATGGCTGCGCTTTCGCCTCTTACGCAGCGATCAAGGCGCTCGACACGGCGCGCAACCTCTCTGCGCAATGTGGCGAGATGACGGTGGAGGTGAAGGGCAGTTCCCGCAACATCGGCTGGGACACGAAGAACAATGCATCCAGGAGATCCGAGAACGTCAACTTCCAGCGCCGGCCGCTGATCATGCCGCACGAGATCACCCAGTCGATGAGGAAGGACGAGCAGATCATCATCGTCCAGGGGCATAGTCCGATCCGCTGCGGCCGGGCGATCTACTTCCGGCGAAAGGAGATGGATCAGGCAGCGAAGGTCAATCGTTTCGTCAAACCGGTGCTATGATCGTGGTTTTATGAGCGGCCCACCTCGTCCTCGCCGGCATAGGCGTCGACGGCGTTTTCGAGTTCGGCAAAAAGCTCATCGGGCATCGTTTCGATAGTGCCGACGGTGCGTCGGTCTGCCTGCCTGATCAGTTGCTGATAATCTTCGATATTGAGGAGAACCAGCCGGGGTTTGTTCCGCTGGGTGATCGTCACCGGATGACGCAGCGCCTCGGCGATGATGTCGCCGGATTTACGTGAGAGGTCACTGGTTGAATACGTCCCGCTTGGCTTCGGCATTGGGCTTCCTTGCTATCGCTGGAATTTACAGCATTTACAACATTACTGCGATTGTTGTGAAACTTCGCAGCCGTCCTTCCTCGGCTCACTTGAGGGCCATCGGCAACTGAGAGGCAACCTCGTCTGTCGCCTCTCAGTATGTGAGATGGTGCTGCTACCACCATGACCAAACGACGCGCCCCGCATAGACCGGGATGCGAGTTGCCAACGTGATATCCTTGATGATCGGCGCCAGCGAGCCGAGTTCGTCCGCAATCAGCGCAACGAGCTCAGGATAGTTGATATCGACGCCAGTGTCGTCGGCAGCCCAAGCGCTCATCCAATCGCCGCCGTTGACGCGGAATTCATGCGTGTCGTAATCAATTTCGAGTTCGTCCAGCAGATTGATAGTGAAGCGCCCGAAAATCTCGATCTCGCCCTCCAGCTGATATTCGGCGAATTCATCCTCCCCGATGAGAACACTTCGTTCCAATTCCATGATGACGCTGATCCGATCGATTGCCGCGTCGAGCCCCTCAACCAGGCGATCGTGAAGCTCTCGCGAAAAATCGCTGTCGCAGCCGAAGCGGTTTGCCAGGACGACGAGCCGGAAGCCGGCAAACTTGGTGTAGAGTATGAGGTTCTGATCGGTTGTCATAATGTGATCTCCTTCGTTGATGACGGAGATCGGCCACTCTCTTGCAAAGAGGGGTCAAGGACCGCGGGACGCGGCTCGCAAGCGGGGGAACCGATTTTTCCAGAGCGCAGTGAAACGCAGCAGCGGAAAAATTGGGGGAGACGCGCCGTCCTTGACGCCGGATTTGCTGGAGTAAAATTGGACGTCAGAGAGAGAAGAGACCCGCGGACCCGAAGGGGACGCGACCGTTTCCGGCGTGAGCCGGCAGGAGGTGTCGAGGATAGAACCGCCGCCCTGCGGCTGGGCAATTCGCTCACGTCATTCCGCGAGAGGGGGCGTGACCGGAGGCGGAGACGGTGTTCGGGCTCCGTGAGCGGAGCGAATAGCACCCGGCCGCCGATTGGCCGGCTCGCCCAAATCCATGATCTTCGGCTTCAACGATCATCACAAAAATGAATCGGTGTGGGCCGACCGATTCATAAGTGTCGTTAGACGCAAAAGCTGGAAGAGGCGACTCTCCGTCATGCTCACTCAACCCTATCAGCTCTACATCGAACGCAGGGACGCGACGAAAAACATGGCGCGCTTCTACGCGCTCGCAATCGAACCGACGTTGTTCGGCACACCATGCCTGACGCGGCGATGGGGACGCATCGGAACGATCGGACAAGCCATGGTGCATCACTTCGACAGAGAGGAGGATGCAGTCCGTATGTTCCTCGAACTTCTCCGATCAAAACGGGCGCGCGGCTATAGGCCGAACACAAATGTCGGACGGGAACCCATGGTCCGGGCTGTCCGCGGAAGTCTTCCTGGTCCTTGCCGGTAATTATCGGCGTGAAGCGCAGCTTCGGGTCGACGCGCCGGTCGATCCGGCGTGCCGGCCCAGGCGAGGAGGCAAACGCCGCCTCAGAAGGGTGGCGCGGCGTCGATGGCGCCCTCCTGCTCGGCGATCGCTACCCTCAGTTCGGCCCGAGCGATCTCCAGCTCCGCTTCGATCTGGCGGCGCTCAGCCGGATCGGCGTTTCTGAGCTCGGCCCGCAGTTCCTCAACCTGAATTTCGAGTGCAATCGTCATCGTCGTCGTCTCCTGAAATGTGAAAGATGACGCCCGGGGTCGTGAGGATCGGGCCGGGTCAAGGATCGCGTCAGCGACCGGCGGAGCCGGCGAGCGGAGGAACCGATTTTCTGACGGTGCCCTTCAGGGCGCCGGCTGAAAATAGGAGGGGCCGCGAAGTCCTTGAGGCGGCACGAGCCTCACGGCAGACTTCAAGTATCTGAGCAGACAGGGTCCTTGGTCTCGTGTGGCACGACAGGAGGATTGAAGGCGGGCTCGATGCCCGCTTTCAATCCCGCTATTGCGCGCAAAACCTGAGATACGGCGAAGCCGGCCCCGATTGCTCGGGGCCGCTCGCTTTGTTCTTCAGTTCGGGCTGTTCCAGAGGATCACCTTCTTGCTAGGATCGCCGCCGGGTGCCAGTGCGAGATTGCCGAAGATCACACCGATCTCGGGAGCCTCAAGCTTCACTGAGAGGTATTCCTCGCCGGTCTGCCGCGCGATGCGGTTCCAGGCGGCGCCGATCTCGAAGCCCGTCTTGCGGTGAATGACGCGGTAGTCGGGCGCTTCTTCGCTTGCCTTGCTGGCATTTGGGACGATGGCGATCGGGGCGTTGACCCGGATCGTGGCGAAGACGCCTTCGAGGATGCCGTCGGTCTTCTGCGTGAGCGTTGCGATCGTGGTGGCCATGGTTGTTGTCTCCTTCGGTTGCTCGGGACCATTCCCGATGGCGCACGAAGAGACGGCCGACCTGCTGCGGTCAGCTCGCCTGAAAATTTTGCAAAATTCTATTTTCCACCAGGATAAACGAACCGAAATCGAATTTTGCAAAAATTTCGGGCGAGTCTTACCCCTTCAGGGGTTGGCCGCCAAAGCAGGCGGTCGTCTATACGAGCGATATAAAACGGGAATGGTTCGGGGCAATCGAAGGAGACAACAAACCATGGCCTCCCGGTCCAAGCACTGGGGGATATTGGCCGCACACTCCACGGACGCTTCGCCCGCATGTCGATCAACATAATACCCTCGCCCGCTCCCGGCTGCGGCAGGCTGTGAGCACCTCGATAACATTTCTGCTGATCGGCGAGGTCGCCGCGGCACCGCATTGCCGTCTGCACACCGTGCTCCAATCCCGGGTGAAGCTGTTCACGCGGGCGTCGAATGAGTGATCTTCCCCAAACGTGCCCGCTCCCAAGCACCTGAGCCGCCGATGGGTCGCCAGGTACATCGCCATTGGCAAACACGCAACCGGAACGATCTGAGCCGGCTTCATCCGCGGAGCCAAGCTCGGTGAGATCACAAGGCAACAGGATCGGAGCAAGTCACAAACGGAATGCCATAAAGCGCGACATTTTGATCGTCCGAAACCAAATACGCTCCCTCCGCCACGGCTTGCGCCATGAGCAGATGATCGAAAGGATCGCGGTGATGAAGTGGAAGAGCAGCGAGAGCGATAAGATGCGCGTCCGAGATATCCAGCCGGTCGAAACCTTGATCCGGCAAAATCGCAACAATCTCTTCGATATCGGCATCAAGTTTGCCGATGCGCAGCTTCACAGTGATTTCCCAAAGGGAGACAGCACTGACGAGGACATCATTCTCGGGATCGCCAATAAGGCGACGCGCATGGTTCCCTAGCTTCTCGTCGTCGTTCAGCCACCACAGCAAGGCATGTGTATCGAGCAGCAGCCTCACGTCCCGTCTTCCATGGACTTCAGAACATCCGCCGGCAGACCATCGAAGTCATCGGCAACTTTGATCTTTCCGCGCAACGCGCCTGGTTTCCGCATGACGACGCCGGCTGACGGCGGGCCGATTTCGGCGACAACCTTGTGATGCGACGTCAGGACGAACCGCTGGCCGTCTTCGACCTGCTTGAGGAAAGACGTCAGGTTGCCGCGAAATTCCCGCACGCCGACACGGCGGGGAGATGGTATCTGCTGCCGAGATTGGGTCATGGCGAAGCTCCGTTTCAGCGGCAAATGTGTACACAATTTTTGCGAAATGCAAGCATCTCCTTCAGCCGTATGGACAGATGGCGCTTACGCGCCATCTCCCGCCGCTTGCCAAAACGGAGATGCCAAGTCGGCGGGCCTTGTCGGCAAGATTGCCGGTAATGCCGGAGCCGGGGAAGATGACGACGCCAGCCGGCATGACCGAGAGCATGTCGTCATTGCGGCGGAACGGTGCGGCCTTGGCGTGCTTCGTCCATTCGGCTTGAAGGCGATCTGTATCACCTTGCGCGCTTCTGCCCAGCAGGCAGCGATACGTTCGGCGCCCTTCGGCGAGCCGCCGTGCAGCAGCACCATGTCGGGATATTTGGCGAGGGCTTGATCGAGTTTCGCCCAGATTCGTTCGTGATCATTGTAGTCGATGCCGCCGCCGAAGGCGATCTTGGTGCCTGCCGGGATCAGCACTTCGGTCTCGGCGCGCCGGCGGGCGGATGGAAAGTCTCTGGAGTCGATCATCGCCGCGGTCATGTTGGCGTGGCTGACCTTGGAGCCCGTCCGCGGCCGCCATGCCGAGCCGCATTGGCTTCGAAGTGGTCGCCCGCATAGGCGCGCATGAACTCGAAGGCATTGCGGCGCTCAAGCAGCGTGATGCCTTCGGCAACGAGGCGCTCCAACTCGACACTCTTGACCTCCGAGCCGTCCTGCTCGCGCTGACCGTTGCGTTGGCTATCCTCATTACGCTGAAGCTCCCGCTGGATGCGCTCGCCGGCGCGGTGGAAGAGATTGACCGTCGACCACAGGAGGTCTTCGAGATCGGGCTCCAGGCGGGTATCGCCGAGCATTTCGAATAGAGCATCGAACATGGCGGTCAGCGCCGACTGGACGACCGGCTCCTCCGGCAGCGGACGCGGGTCCGGTTCATCCTGGAAGGGGCGATGGCCGTAGATCTGCATCTCGTAGATGAAACGGTCGGTTGGGGACGAGGCGGGGCGGGGCTCGAAGGCGTCGTCGATGGGAAGACTTAGGTTCAGATGGTCTCCGTCGGATTTGGGCCGCGCCTCTCGCGGCCTGACGGCGATCCCTGTCCACGCGGCAGACGGGCCGGAACCGCGGCGCCTGACGCCGCGGCGAAGCGCCGGGCGGCGGAAGGGAGGTTTCTTGCTGTGCCAGGAATGGCGGGCCGCACGCGGCCCAAGCCAGGGGAAGAAACCTGAGCGACCCGCTGAAGGCCCGCCCCGCATGGTAAGGGTCGCCTCTCGGCAGGCCCGCGGGCGGGCGCCTACCCGTGCGGCGACCGGCAGAGACCGGCCATCCTGTAGGCCCTCACGCCCTCACCTTCCCCGTCCGGCTCGATCATGCGGGCAGAAAGGCCAGAGCGTTTCCCAGAACGAGCTGCGCCCTGAGATTAGCGATGAGCCGTTCCGGGCTGAGCCGGCGCAGATCCTCGTTGAAGTCGCCGAGCTCCGGGGCAAGCACTAGCGGCAGGATCCCCAGCGCCTGGGCGCGGCAGCTCAATCCCTCGATACGTGCCGGCCGGCCGCATCGGCGTCAGCTGCGATGTAGAGACGCCGGCAGCCATCGGGCAGTCGGAAGGCGGCAAGGTGATTGGCGGTTCAGCGCCGGCCGGCTCGAAGGGCTGGGTAGCACGCGATTAGAACTCACTTTATGCTGGCGCAGCCTCTACATTTTGACGGGCTGACGTCTAATCAACGCACCGTTGACTTCTAATTATCATGATCGTTAATTTTAATTTTTGGAGGCTGGAATGCACGTATCTTCTTTCCTGCCTATGGCGTTGAAATCGGCCCCAGCGGCCGTAACATTTACATACTAACTAATTTGCGCTAGTAAAGTCCGCGAAGCTCATGCTACGCCTTCCTTTTACGGCTCGATCAGCCTTTGGTCAGGCAAGGGAGGAACGACGTGCGACAGTTTTTGATCGGCAACCAGCCGTTCGACGACAGTTCTCCAGAGTTTCTGCCGCAGCTCGAACGCGCTTACGAACAGAAGCTCAGGCCACTTTGCCCGTGTCGGCAACCGCCGGTGCCGATGTACATTGCCCGGATGGATGGCCAATTCCTGATCAAACGCATGCCGCTCTCAGGCCGGCAGCATGATCCCGGCTGCTCGTCTTACGACCCGCCGTATGAGCTATCCGGCCTCGGGCCGTTGATCGGCAACGCCATCCAAATCGACGCGGCGACCGGTGCGGCAACGCTGAAACTCAATTTTTCGCTGTCGAAACGAGGGAGCCGATCGACGTCGACATCGCCTTCGGAGCCGTCGGAGACTGTGCGAAGCGAGCCCAAGAAGCTCTCGCTCAGGGCGATGCTCCATTATCTCTGGGACATGGGGGAGCTGACGGAATGGACCTCGCTATGGGCCGGGAAACGCGGCTGGGGGCGCGTGCGCAGCAGTCTGGTGAACGCGGCAAAGCAGATGATCGTCCGCGGCGGCCCTCTCAGCGATATCTTGTTTGTCCCGGAAGTGTTTCATCAGGACGACAAAGAGGGGATTTCAGCGCGGCGTGCGGCTATGTTGGCCGGCGCCCAGTTAACCGGTCCCGGTCCGCGGAAACTGATGATGACTGTCGGAGAGGTAAAGGAATTTTCCTCAGCGCGCGATGGCCAGAAGATGCTGGTGCGCCACCTGCCTTTCCCCTTCATGCTCGATGAGGGGGCGTGGAAACGGTTGAATGCCCGATATGAAACCGAACTGGAACTGTGGCGATCCAACGAGGGGTTTCATCTCATCGTCATCGCCACGTTCGGCATTTCGGGAGCGGGGATAGCTTCGGTCGAGGAAGTGGCGCTGATGGTGGTCAACGAGAACTGGATCCCGTTCGAAACCATCCATGAACAGCGTCTCCTGGAGCGGCTCTCAAGCCTGAAGCGAAGAAGCGTGAAAGGACTCCGGTTCGATCTTTCGCGCGACCAGCCGATTGCCTCCGTGACCTTACCGGAGGCAAAGCCAGCGCCGATCGCCATGTTCATCGTTCCGACGAAGGCCGACGAAGACTATGACGTTGCACTGAATGAGATGATCGCCGCGAGAGCCGAGATGACGCCGTGGATCTGGCGTGTGGCCGACGGCGAAATGCCGCGGCTGCCATGATCCACACCAGCCTCCTTGGTCAGCGACGTATACGCCCTAAAAGGAAGCCACCGCGCGGGCGATCTCGACTGCGTGAAGCTCCGGTCAAATCGGCCCAGAGAACTCTCTGCCATTTCTGCATAGCTGCACTGCACAAAAAATGTTTTACCAAGCGGTCAAAATATGAGCATATTGCCTCCAGTTGATGCAGTCGATGGTTTTCCTCCCAGTGCCATCGTATCAGCTGTTCCCCTCTGGAGGTTATTGACCTTCACACCTTAAAGGGCCCTGGTTTTCCAGCGGCCCTATTTTTCTGCATAGTTGGTGAGGCGGCCCCCTTTGCATTGCATGATCACATCGAAAGCGGAGCGCTTGCCGTTGGCGGGTAACCCACGCTTCAAGTTGGCGGGTCGAGCTTGTTCGCCGCGCGCTCCTATGGCACCCAGAAATCGGAGATGGAAAGCGGAGGATATTTCAGTTATTGCAGTTATGAGCGACTTGCCCTATATACATGGTCAGAGGTGTTCGCCATGACCAGCCATGTTCTTCAATTTACCAAATTGTCGGATCGCGACCGCAAGGCCGTCGCGCCTATGCCAAATCTGGCGGAGGGCGACCAACTGGAACTACGGATTCGCCGTGAAGGTGGACAACTTCAAACCCTTTCTCTCCCAGCCTCGGCTCTCGCACCTGTCGAAGCACTCCTCGATAATCTGTTGCGCGGCAAGCGTGTTGCCGTGCTCACGGAAGATCAGGAATTGAGCCCGACCGACGCCTCCACCATCCTCGGCATCTCACGTCCTCTCGTGGTGCTGCGCATGGATCGCGGCGATCTGCCCTTCCGCTATGTCGGCAAGCACCGCCGAGCTAAGTTGAAGGATGTTCTCGCGCTCAAGGCCAAACTCGATGCTCGCCAGAAAAGCCTCGACGCGCTGGCCGAGGACACAGAGGATCTGATCGTCAATCATGGCCTCTAAGCCGCCTGTCGCGGTCTATGATGCCTGCGTCCTCTACCCTTTCCATTTGCGTAATGTCTTGGTCCAGTGTGCTTTCGACGGTCTCGTCGACGCACGCTGGACCGACGACATCCACGCCGAGTGGATTCGCAATCTGGCCATCGGCTCACCCGAGATACCCTTCTCCCGTCTGGAAGCGACCCGTGATCGGATCAAGGAAGTTTTGCCCGATGCCGATGTCGGCAACCACCGAATTCTCATCCCCGACCTCTCGCTACCGGATCCGGATGATCGTCATGTTTTAGCTGCAGCCATCGCCGGAAAGGCTTCTGTGATTGTCACGTGGAATCTCAAGGATTTCCCAGCCGCGGACCTTCGGCCTCATGGGGTGGCCTGCGTATCGCCAGACAATTTCCTCGTGGGCCTCCATTCCACCTTTTCGAGCGCATTGATCGACAGCATCAGGCGCGCCCGGTTGAATTTACGCAAGACGGTGCCGGCGGTTCACGAATTCATTGATGCACTGGACCATCAGGGACTCCGCGCGTTTTCATTGGTCCTGCGTGAGAAGGCCGCACAATTGGACTGACGGTCGAGACCGACAGAATTGTTAGAGGCCCGGACGCAACCCGTTAAGCTCGATCCGACGAAGAGCGGCCGATGTCAGTCGCGGCGTCTCGATAGTAGATCTCGCTCACCCGAAACCGGCCGTCGATCCGCTTGCATTGGACGATGATGTCGACCGAGATCGTCAGCATCTCGCGGATGTCGTGCCGTTCGAGATCACCACCCCCCTCCGATTCCTTAACCAGCAACGTCAGCTGCTCAAAGGCGAGGCGGGCGGAATCGGCATGGACCGTGGTGATCGAGCCAGGATGGCCGGAGTTGACATTGCGGATGTAGTAGAAGGCCGTGCCGTCTCGGAGCTCCTGAAGTAGGATGCGGTCGGGCCGCATGCGCAAGCAGGATTCCAGCAGATCCTTCGCATCGACTTTAGACAATCCCTGGCCGCCTTTGGAATAGAACAGTCGAACGTGGTTGGGCTGCGGGACCACCAGTTCCGGAGTGTCTTCGATCGAAATAATCCGCTCGCTTTGCGGAATGTGGCGGATCAGCGCTTTCGATAGAGTTGTTTTTCCCGACCCGGTTGCGCCGGAGATGATGATGTTCTTTCTTGCAAACACCGCCTCCCGGAGAAACGCTTTGTAGGCGCCAATGCGATAGTATTCCAACAGCCTGTGGTCTGATGGTCTCCCGTCGCTTTCGACAGGCGCGACATCGGCAAACAGCCCGCCATGATCGAGATCCTCAAGGGTCAGCGACACGGAGGACGGCTTGCGGATGGTGATGCTGACGGTTCCCCTCGTCGTTGCCGGCGGGATGACGATCTGAATTCGCTCATCATCCGGCAACGTCGCCGACAGGATCGGTCGCGTCTCGTCGATCGCCTGATTGGAAAAGCTCGCGACCGAGCGGGCGAGACGCATCAACCTGTCGAAAGAGAGTTCGGGCATCTCATAGGTCTGCCATCCGTCCCTACCCTCCGTGACGACCTGTCCCGGCCGGTTGACGATGACCTCATAAAGCGTCTTGTCGCGCAGGAAGCGTGATAGTGGCGAAAGCAGTTCGCGCACGACGCCGGCGTCGGCAGCTTCAGTCATCCCGAACCTATTTTGTCACGAGCTTCGAGGAGGGGCTGAAGTCCCCAAGGACAGCACGGTCATAGACACGAATGCGGGGCTCAGTCACACGAAGCCGGTAGACGCTGGAGAAATCGAGATCGCGTGCGACGAAGATCGAAACGAGCTCGCCCTGATGTTTCATCAGGGTCGGGGGAATGTTGATCGACTGCTCGACGGCGATCGCCGCGGCCTGCTGACCGGCGCTGGTGGTATTTTGCGCTTCGACGTCGCTGTCCTGCAGCCGGCTGCTGGCATAGGAACTGGCATCACCGACGATCGACAGGAGCATTGCGCTGCCGAACCGCTCCCACCAATGGGCGTCCACATAGCCGTCGATGCCCGCCCGGCCAAGCGCATCGGTTGCCGGCGATGCCAGCGTGATGATCACGCCTTTCGGCGTCTTCGCCCGGTTCCAGAGAACGAACACGCGCTTTTGCCCGCGGCGAATGCCGCCGCGATATTCGCCGACGACCTGCGTGCCTTTTTCCATCAGCACAACGCGGCCGTTATCTGAAAGAACGTCCCGGTTGATGACGCAGCTCGTGAACCCCGGCTGATCGGAGGAGAGCGCGGTCTCGAGAACGCAAGGAATGGATGTCCCCATTGCGACGATGAAATCGCGATTGCCCAACGTCTCTGCACGCGATCCCTGCAATTGCGTCGGCGTCAGCAAGCGGTTGAAGCGCTGATCTTCGTTTTCGCCCTGCGAGGCGAAGCCGTCGGGATTGGCGCCGAGCGGCACGTAATTCAAGGCTTGATCCGCCGCCGCATCCTGATCCTGCCGCCGCGTCGCCGGCGATTTCTCGCCGCCATAGGCAATGACCGGCGCACGGCGGGCAGCGTCGAGCAGCTTGTCATCGTCGGTCGGCGCCTGCTCGGCGGCGACAGGCGTCGGGAGCTGAACCTGCGGCGGTGTCGCCACCGGCTGTGGCTCCTTCGCCGGTTCGAAATCCGATGTCTGCCGGATGACAACGCGCTCCGCCTGGGCACCGTCTGACGGCTTGTCCTGCCCTCGCATCGACCAGAGAGCGAAGGCGACAAAGACGACGATCGCCAAGGCGACAGCGCCGCGTTTGAGGATCGGGTTATTTTCGAGCCGGCCGCCGGCCGACGTCTCGGCGCGCTCGCCCGGAATCTGGGTAATCTCTTCCTCGGCCATGTCACCTCCTATTGCGCCGCGCCGGGCGGCACTTTGACGACGCGCTCGACCGATGGTGACGTGGTGTTGGTCTCGGGATTGGTGCCGACGCGATCGTAGGCTTCGTTGAAGACGCAAAGCACGTCGCCGCCACGGCGCAGTATGAACTTGCGGCTGATCGCGTGAACGAGGACGAGATTGCCGTCGACTGACTTCGGAACCAGGCTTTCGCTGCCGTCGGAATTTTCCATATAGATCGCCGGCATTTCCTGGTTGCCGGCAAAAGCGAAGGTGGTGACCTTGCCGTTGTCATAGACCGCTTGCGGTTCGAGCGCTTGGGATCCTTGCGCGGAATAACGCCAGTTGCGCGGTCCATAGGCCTCGTGAAGGGCAAGCACGCGATCGGCCTCACCGGCCTGCGCCGCCTGCGCGCGCGCAGCTGCTTCCTGCCGGCGCCGCTCCGCTTCATCAGCGGCATAGCGATATTTCACATAGAAATAGGTGTTCTGACCGGCTTCGACACTGCCGTCGCGGACGGTGAGTTCCATCTGATAGCTGCGGATCGAGCCGTCCCGTCGTGTCGTCACGACCGAGATATTCGTCATCGGCTGATTTTCCCGAGGCTTCAGGAACAGGATGTTGCCGGCCGGCGCCACCTCCCAGGCGACGCTGTTGCCAAGCGCCACATGAGCGATTTCCTCGTCGGCGGCAAATTCGATCTGCACCGAAGACCGCAGCGTGCCGACGACTTTGGTGATGTTATAGGGCTGGTAGTCAACGAAACGGATGCGGCTGTCCTGCGCGGCGCCGCGCGGCGTCTCGAGGGCGAGCGCTGCAGACGAAAACCCGCCGGCCAGGATGAGCGGAAGGAGAAAGTGCGGTCTCAATTGATGGCCTCCGGATCGGCGCGATATTCGCTGACGACGAAGCCCAGCGGATTGGTCAGCCGGTCGGTCGAGGACATCGGAGCGTTGGCATAGGAGAAGGTTAGGGTCGCAACCCAGTGCGTGGTGCGCACCTCGTCACCGCGGGTCACGGTCTTCATATAGCGGACGGATGCCACATTGGCGTTGATCAGCGAGATGGAAACAATGTTGATCCGCGACGTGGCGCTGCGGCCATAAATGTTCTGCGGGGACTCTGGATTGCTGCCGCGGTAGACTGCGGCAAATCGAGTCTGCTCCGGCTGCGTCGACAGCAAGGCGACGGTGCGGAAATTCTCCTCGCCCTCGCTCCAGACGTAGCCCTCGCGGGCGCGGACATATTTGGCCGCGAAATATTTGGTGACGGCCTCGTCGTAGGTGCCGGCGGTCGATGTCAGCGCCGAGACCACGTCAACAATGCCTGTGGAATTGTCGACCCGCACGACGAAGGGCTCGACGGTTTTCAAAGGCGTGAGGCCGGCAATGGCAAAGACGGAAACGGCAGCAAGCGTGCCGGCGCAAACAGCGACGAACCAGGCGATGCGGGCGGAGCGCTCGACCTGGATCATCCGATCCTGATCGAACCGGCGGGCCTTGTCGAAGTAACTTTTGAGGTTGTCGGTGGTCACCATGTCACTCGCCCTCGCATGGACGGTAGGAGCCCGCGACATCGAAATGCGCGAAAGCGGCTGGTCTGGCTGAAGATGGTTCCGCCACATAGGAGGCAGCGTGACTGGTCGGCTCTGCGGGAACAGCCCCGGTCGCCGGCTGCTCTCCTCCACTGCCCTGCCATTGCCACATGGCACGGTTCAGCGGCCGGCGGGAATAACCATCACATTTGGGCAACGATTGGGAAATCGAACCGCAGCCTACGAGACCGGCGGTCAGCAAAAACGATAAAACGATACGGAGCATCCAAAAAAAACCTGTTCAATTGTCTGAAGCGTTGGTGGCCGTCATTCCGTCCGGCCTGGAGTCAGGCGGCGGCCAACGGAACGCGCGCCGCGGCCGACCGCTCTGACTGTGTGGGATGTCGCCCAGGCGAGCGTGCTTTCATGCGCATCGCGGGCCGCGCCGTAGCCATAGGTGAGCGACGCCCCGCCCGCCGCAAGAGCCGAAGCAATGCCGGGCAGTTGGTAGAAGACGTAGAGTGCGGCGACGCAAATGGCGCAGAGCGCGATCGGCCGCATCAGCACGTCGCTATAACCTTCGATCGCCGTAAACGTCGTATCGATGCAGGTGATCAGCAGCGAGCCGATGGCAACGACCAGCACCTGAAGGATGACGAAATTGACGAGCTGGCCGATCCAGGATTCGGTGAACCGGCGGGTCGACTGGAACATCGCGAGCGCGATGAAGATCGGACCTATTGCCAGCACGATGGCAAGCGCCAGCCGGGCATAGAGCGAAACGATATAACCGATCGCCGCGACAAGAAAGCTTGCGCCGATAACCAGTAGGCCGCCCACGCCGGTGACGATATCGATAGGCCAGGAACCCCGCGACCATATCTCTTTGGCGCATTTCTGGCCCTTATCGAGCAGGCTGTCGAAGGTCGACGCGCTCGGCGCCGTGCCCGAATTCAGCGCCTGCGAGATTTCGCGCGGGAGCGCATCGAAAAAAATATTGGTGACGTAGGTCTGATAGTCGCCGGCGTTCCTCACCAGCATGACGATGATGGCGAGCTTCATCGCCCGGAAGGCGAATTCGAGGATCGGTTCCTGCACGGAGCCGCGCAGAACGAGATAACCGTAGAGCACGACATAGAGCGTGAGGGTGGCCGTCAGCGGGCCGCTGACCCAACTGGCGATATTCGAGGTGCCGGAGGAAATGAAGTTTTCCAGCGGTGTCTTGAACTGTCCGTCGACGAAGCTGAAGACCTGATACATCGTCAGCCTCCCAACGATTTGCCCATCCGCTCCAGCCGGCCGTCGGCTGCCTCGGCGTTGCGGCAATTGGGCGTATCGCGGAGTTCTCCGGGATTGTTACGGCATCTAGCGAGCAGACCATCGTCCGGCATGAGCTCATCGACGGTGTAAATCTTATCCACCTGTGGGGAGCAGGCCACCAGAAAAAGCAAGGCCGCGCTGGAAAGAAGCCACTTCATTTCAGCGCCGCTCCCATCGTGTCCATGCGCTTGCGCCAGTCCTCGGCCTTGCGCTGCTCATCGACCTGCACCTGGGCCTGCTGGACCATCTGCAGGCCCTGCATGCGCAGGACGTCGGTTTGCAGGAAGGCGGTCTCGGCCTGGAGACGGGCCTGCAGATCGGCGATGTCCTTGGCGTCGGCCGCACCGGAGATTTTCTGGCGAAGCTCATCGATGCCGCCGATGCGCTTGGTCGCCGCATCGTAGATCTGCCGGCCGAGGCTCATCTGCCCGGCGTTCTGGTTCTGGATGCGCGACAGTTCCTGCGCATAGAAATCGTCGGCATCGGTGCGATAGCTGGAGTTATCCTGAAGGAATTTCGAAGCGGAACTGCCGAAGACGCCGCTGCCGGAACCTTGGAACAGGCCCTCGATTGCGTTGAAGTCCTGCGGAAGCGCCTTGCGGATCGACGGATCGTTCAGCAGGTTGGCGACGTCGGCCATGTTGGTGATCTTGTTCAGCGAGCCGTAGAGCTGCTGGGCTTGCTGGAGCTGCTGGTTCAAGGCGTCGAGCTGGGACTTCAGCTGCGTGATGCTCTCAATCTGCTTGGCGATCGATGTCTGATCGATGACCGGGATGCCCTGGGCCGACGCCAGCATCGCCGACGCTAAAAGAGCGGCCGATACAAATAATGGCCGCATCGTTCCTGTTCGGATCATGCTGTCTTCCTCCTCTGATGAAACACGGCAAGCCAATCCTCCCGTCCCTCGCCGATCTCCAAACGGATAGCATCGGCAAGCTCGACATTGGCCGTCCGGCCGGAGAGGATGGCAAGTTCGTCGTCGAAGCCGTTGAGGTTCAGCTCGGCGACAACGCTGTTGTGCCCCTGCTTGACGATGAACCGGCGGCTCTCGACAGAGAGTTCGCGTGAGACGAGCTCGAATTCGCGCTCAGTCAGCTTGAAGCCGTCGACATAGTCGGCGCGGTCGCCGCGCGGGTTCGGAAGAAAGATCTGGGTCGGGCACTGCTCGATGATCGTGTGGGCGATCGGCGATACGATGGCGTCGCGCGGGCTCTGGGTCGCAAACAGCATGAGACCGTTCTGCTTGCGGATCGTCTTGAGCTTGTTCTGGGCGAGATCACGAAAGCCTTCGTCCTGCAGCGCCTTCCAGAACTCGTCGATGACGATGATGATGCGACGCCCGTCGATCAGCTGCTCGATGCGATAGAACAGGTAGGCCATCAACGGCGTGCGGATCTCCTCATTGTCGAGGAAATCGGTCATGTCGTAGCCGATGAACCTGGGGCCGATACCGATATCGTCAGCCTCGTTGTCGAAGACCCAGCCAAGCGGCCCGCCCCTCTCCCACCGTCGCAGACGTGCGGCAATGCCCTCGGGATCGGTATTGTTGAGGAAGGTGCGCAGGGCGCCGATGGAGCGACGCTCCACCGGCAGGTCCGCCACCCCGTCGACCGCCGAGGTGATGTCGCGCAACTCGGTAATCGATAATTCGCCAGGTCCGGATCGGACCAGCTTGGCGATCCAACCGGTGAGGAATACTTTGTTTTCCGCAGTGAATTCCAGTGCTTTCAACGGCGCGCAGCCGGTGGCGACACCATTTCTCAGCGGCAGATAGGTGCCGCCGGCCGCCCGCACGAAGAGATCCGCGCCGCGGTCCTTGTCGAAAAAGACCATATGCGGATCGTGCTTTTCGAGCTGCGACAGCATGAAGTTCAACAGCACCGTCTTGCCCGCACCCGACGGGCCGCAGACGAACGTGTTGCCGAGGTCGCCGTGGTGAAAGTTGAAATAGAAGGGTGAGCCGGACGCGGTCTTGAGCATGGCGACCGCCGGTCCCCACTCGTTGCCGTCCTTCTGACCTGTCGGATAGGAGTGATAGGGAGCAAGGGCTGCGAAGTTGCGCGACGTGATCGCTCCCGAGCGCGCGCGATAGCGGAAATTGCCCGGCACTTGCGCCCACCAGGCAGCCTCGAGCCCAAGATCCTCGCGGGCGACGACCGCGCCGCCGCTGGTGAGATAGGCCCGCGCTTTCGCCATGTGATCAGTCAGTTCCTTGACCGAGGGCGCGAAGACGGCAAGCGTAAGATGATGTTCCCCAAGAACGAAGCGATTGGATTCGAGATCGTCCATCGCCTCACCGAGTTCTTCGATCTGCGAGGCTGCCTTGTCGCCGGCACTGACCATCTGGTTCTGCTTGCGACCCATGATCGTGCGGGCATCGGCCTTTGAGGTGAAGGCGAAGGACTGCGTCAGGATGAGCTCGAAAGGTGCGGTCAGGATAGCGTCGAGCATGCCGCTGCGCGTCGTCGCCGGATATTCCTTGAAGCCGAACATGCCGGCATAGCGGCTGTCGGCCTCGTGACGGATTTCAATGGTCTCGCGCCCGAAAATGACCCTATCGGAATAGATCGCCGAGGAAATTCGTCCCTCCGTCAATGGGATCGGCTCCCGCCGTCCACCGACGATCTGGTGGAGAACTTCGCTCGGCTCGGAGAACAGGATGCCGTCATGTTCGTGGAGGGTAAGCTGCCGCGGCCCAAAGCGCTGCAGGCCGGCGGCGACATCCGCCACGTGGTCACGCAGATGCTTCAGAGCCTGCCCGTCAAGTTCGGTATCGGATCGGCGCGCCTTGCTGAGTCGAGAGAGAAGCTTGGCGGCCTTTTCGGCCGCATCCCGCCCGGGATGCCAGACAAGGGTGAGGTAGAGATCGTTGCGAAACAGGTCTTCATTCACCATCCGCTCCCGATATCGCGCGTTCAGACCGTCGGAAAAGGGATTGGCGAAGCGTCCCTCGGGATAGGCATTGTCGCGGCGGCGCACCACATGCGTCCAGAGCGCCAGTCGCTCGTCGGCGATATTGCGATAGAGCGTGTTCAGGCTGCGGTGCAGGCCGTTGAGATCCCTGACGTCTGATGTCTCGAAGGAAACGCCGTCGAGAGCGATCATTGTCATCAACGCTCGGGATTCGAGCGCAATCGTCGTCTCGTCGACATGCCTGACATAGGGAATGAAGGTCTCCGGCCCTAGCTCGCGCGACCGGAGCGTCGCAATGTTAGACAAAGCTGAGATCCCTTTCGTCATAACGCCGGGTGAGCGTCAGAGGCGAGAGAGTGGCGCCGCCCCAATACGCGGTATTGCGGGAGCGGCCACGGGTTTCGATCCACGCAATCAGGATCCGAAACATATTGTGGTCGTGCTTGACGAGCGCGCGAAACAGGACATGGAAAACGATGCCGACCAGCGCGTAGGCGATTGATCCCGCAGTGATATAAAGGATGGTCGTCAGCATGATGTTGACGCCCATCGCCTCCATCGTCACGCCAGCGATCATTGCCGGGCGCGTGCAGGCGAGAAACAACGTGTCGTCTTCGAGACTCGGAATGCTCGCCATAGCGCTCAATTCCCGACGATGGTATTGACCAGCTCGGTGGCGCCGAAAATGCCGCCGATCCCGATGATCCAGAAGCCGGCCCGCCTCAAATCCATGTAGCCAAACATCCAGGCGATGCAGATAATGATGACGGCGATGACGGCCAGTAGGCGGGCGATATTGCCGGTCAGCATGTCGACGATGTTCTGCAAAACGGTTTCGATACCGGCGGCCTGGGCGAAGGCTGGCTCGACCAGGCAGATGACAATGGCGGCCGCCATCAGCGTGGATGCGGCAAGGGGGCGAAGAGGGGCTTTGGAGATCATTCACTTTGCTCCGATCGATCATTCTGGAAAACGAGAATCGAGGATTGCCGCCCTGAGCTGAACACGTCCCAGGATGGAGCCTCGACGGTTTGGGAGGGTTGTAAAGGCGGTTCGGGAAGTGCTGGTACCACCTCATCCTGTGGCTGCCCGCCCGACCCGGCCTGGTCACCGCGTGCGCCAATGGTGAGCGAGGCAAGCGTTGGCGATAACTGCTTTGCTTCCTGGCGTACCTGCTCGTCATATTTGGCCATGGCGCCGAGGGATGGATCATCGCGGCCATAATAGGACTGGAGCATCACCCTTTCGGCCTGAGCCGGATCCCCCGCGCGTAATGCGGCGCGGTAGTATCCGTCGAGAAGCGTAGCCGTGGCCTTGAGGTTCATGCAGGGATCGAAGGCGTCGGCGACGGATAGCTTCAGTTTTTGGAGCGCCTCGATGCCAATACCGCCAAGGCCGATCTGAATATCCTGGCGATCGGCATGCAGAGACGTGGCAACCTCGATCGCTTCGGCCTTCGATGCGGGTTGGGTGGCCAGCGGCGGGCCGGTGTTGATGCGGATGGCGAAGGGCTGAAACCGGCTCTCAAGGCTGACAATGCCGGCCAGCGTCTCGACCTGAACCATCGGCGCACAGGTTTGCGCGATTTCGACGAATGCAGCACCCATCGGTCAGTACCAAACGCGCTGTTTACCGGCGCCGTCGATGGTGACATCGACATAGTGCGGCTGCGATCGCACATTCGGACGACTTGTCGGATAGCCCATGCACTGGCGGTGCCCGTCCACGCGCTGCCAATGTGGCGACAGGACCGAATTGTCGCGGGACGTATAGTCGTTCCTATCCCAGCAGAGGCTGTTGCTCACCGGCTGCGGCGATGTCGACACGCAGGTTGCTTGCCGACCGCCGCGACCGCTATCAGTCGTGAGCTTGTACCCCGCATCGCAATAATAGGGTTCATAGCCCGGCCCCGAACTCTGAAAACCGACGCCGCTACAGGTCGGGAATGAGTGCCCCTCGGCAAGCTCCCGCCACAGCTTCTGGATCGGCGGCCGGCATTCGGCATATTGCGTCGGCCCGCCGGGATTGGAAAGGCATAGGATAACCTGGCATCCCCAATCCTCGGCCCGCGCTTTACTGCCGAAAATAAGATAGGGTGGCGCAACGAAGCAGATCGTAAGCAGTGAATTCAGGAGAAGGCTTTTCATGAACAGGATCCTTCGAGACGATGGCGCCCTATTGCGTTTCGGGAGACCCAATCTGCCTGCCCGCGTTCATACTGTCGTATATAACATAGTTAAATGACATGACAAGCGCGATTAAAACGCAATGGCACAACCTTGCCTTCTCGGGACTTATTCTCCATGAGATCCTCGACCATCCGCTGGAGGACGAGACCCCGCAGGCGAGGCTGAAGCAGATCGGCATGATGACGATCCTCTATACGATGACTCAGGCCCATCAGAAGCTAACCCTCTCTAATATAATTGAGATTACCGAGCTAACACGCAGCGGTGTGAAGGAGACGGTCGACCTTTTGGTAAAGCGGGGAATGCTGGTGGAGACGATGGGGAAGAACTCCATGGGCCGGGGAACGGCGCGGCAATTCGAGATCTCTCAGGACCTCCTGAGCAAGCTGAGCTCTTTCCGCACCAGCCAGGAGGCGGGGTTAAACTGACTGATTTTCGGCTTTAATGAGTGAGATGCGAATCATCTGGCAGTCCCGATCGTATGGTTGCCGGCAGCGATCAGGGATAATGGGGCAACCCGCCCGCAGGCGGGTTCCAATCAAACAATGAAGAGTATCGGAGAAATCAGCATAGCGGCGCCGTCAGGCGGATTTCGGGAATTCTCGTCACGCTAAGGGCGGAACAAGGGCAGCCGCAGGAGCCTCAGCATAGCGGCCGTCAAGGGAGGCGGGACCGACTGCCCCCGCCCGTGCGTTCCCTATCTCCGTCGCCGCTCAGCATATGGAGCGCGTTGCGCACCGGCGAACTCGGCTGGAACATGACCTACCGGTGAGGGCGCCGATGGTTGGCTCTCCAGTGTCTATCCGGCATTACGCGCCAAGCGAAAACAGATTTCATGAACGGGTCCAACGCGTTTGGACGGAGAGATCGCTAATCCCAGGCAGGATCTGACGAAACAGGAAAGACGTTGTTTGCAGCTTTTATCCGACGGCGATAGTGACGGTGCTATCCATAGGAGACTGAAACTTATCCATTCAAACCGTCCGCCTCCATCTTTCCAATGCGCGCCAGCGGCTGCAGGCACCCGCTCGTGTTGAGGCCGCGGCCAAAGCTGTCAGCGCAAATTTATCAAAGCAATATTTTTTGCTAGTTCCAAATAGATCATCCGACGACCCGCTGTCATCAACGCTTCTCTCGATGCTACGCACGACGACTCGTTCGCGCGGGACATCGTTCTCGTTCGCCCTCGGCGGACGATGGCTTCCGCCATCGCGATGCTAAGGGAGGATCTGCCGGAGGAGGTTGCAAGCCTGCACAGTCGCGTGATTTTCAGCATCGACGGTCGAGGGGATGCGCTGGTTCTCACCACGGGCCGCATGACGACGCCGTCGGAATACTTCGCGCGTCACTTCAATATGCCGGTGAACACGCCCCACTAGCTGCGCGAGGTCAATGCCTGACGATTTTAGACGCCGGTTCGCGGGATAGGAGCTTGCGGCCGTCGGGTCGCGGCAGTGGGCGGCGTCCGGGTGGCTAAGAAGGAGACGGCTCACGCCGCCTCCTCCTCGTTGAGGTCCGGCTGCAAGTCATGCAGATAGTCGACCGCGCGCTGGGCATGAGCTGCCGCTGAAAAGATGGCACGCTTGTCGCTGCCGAGAACCTTGAGCCAGTCATCGAGATAGCTTGCATGGTCGGGGCGTGGTTCGAGCTCGGGGACGATACCAAGATCGGCGCAGAGAAAGCAGCTGCCGAGTTCGGCAATGAGCTCTTCGCGGGCGCGTTCGCTCCTGTCTTTCGCATAGCGGCTGAGATCCCGATCGAGCCTTCGCGGTGCAGCGGTCCAGTGCGTCATCTCGTGACTGAGAACGGCGACATAGGATGCATCGTCCCGGAAGGCGTCGAAGCACGGCATCTGGATGTAGTCACGGGCAGCAGCATAATAGGCCGCCGATCCTCCATGGCGGATCAGGGCGCCGGTATTGGCAAAGAAGCGGCCGGCAGCACCGATGCAGCTCATCCAATCCTGGTCAGGCGCGATGGAATGGGCAAGGCCATCAAGGCCGGTGATCTGGTCGGTGTTGAACACGGTGTAGGTTTTGAGGAAGGGGATGTCGCGTTCGATTTCGGCGCCTGTCTCCGTCGTCTCGGCGCGGATGAAAGAGCTGGCGAAGACGACGGTCGTGCCGGTTTCGCCCCTGCGGACGGCGCCGCCGAGCTCGATTGCCTGGCGAAACGTCATCCACCTTGGTGATGCAAAGCCGCGGGCGATGGCTTCAGACCAGAGGAGCAGAGCATTGATGCCGGTGTAGGGTTGGCCATTGTGGCGCAGTGGCCGGCTGACCTCGGCTGTCCAGCCTCCCGTCGTCCATGGCTTGGTCCATGGACGGACGCCCTGTTTGAGATCGGCGATGATCTTGGTGGTGATGCGGCTGTAGATATCGGATCGTTGATTGGATTGCTGCCTGTTCATCTCTGAACCTCCGTTCGAGGTCGCGGCCATCGCGACCTGCTACGGCGGTCCAAAAGCCAGGCTGCAAGTGCGGCCAGCACCCGCAGGGCCGCAACGAAGTGAAGGACGGCAAAGCCGTTGCGGGCAGCGCGAGCCTGGCAGGACCAAAAGCCGGGGCAGGACGGATGCAGCAACACCACGGCGAGACAGGTTTGAAACCCAGGCAGAAATGAAAAATCCAGTCTATTACGCAAGGCGGGAGCGTCCGGGATGAATCGATGGACCCGAAGCGTGGCGTCGACCTTGCGCGCCCGTTCCTCGTCGACGCAATGGAGAAGGTTAGCAACGAGAGTGCCATTTCGTCGAGGAAGCCAAGACCGCCGAGACCAAACTCGTAGTCTTCGCGCGCATGCAATTCGACCCGTACCTCAGCCCCTACTTCGTCGCCAACCAGGACAAGATGCGGGTAGAGTTCGAGGATCCGTATATCCTCATCCACGAAAAGAAGCTATCGAACCTGCAGTCCTTGCTGCCGGTAAGTTGAGGTCTGATGGAGCATTCCAATCGGCCGACCGCCTTCAGCAAATAGGCAGAACCATTACGAAATCACGGCGCAATCGCTGGCGTTTTTTTCCGCCACCCGTTCAAATGGCCGAAAGTTTCGAGTTGATCGAATTGAAGCTCCCGTGTTCGGGAAGTGGTGGGATCCGGGAACGTTTGGCAAGATTCAACGAACCACTGGCCGCCACGCCCAGAGAGGGTCATAGGGAATACGATGACAAGCGCGGACGCTCAGTCGTTCAGTCAGGTTGCGAGCACGTATCAGCTTGGGATCGGTATGACTCACATAGCGCCTCCAACTGATTTACGGCACTAGCCAAATCGTGAAGTTCCGATTTCAGCGATTGGATGATGTCGAAATGTCCGGAGCCATTCGAATTCGCAGTTGAACTTGTCAAATCCGCAGAATTTCTATTCGGATGGGGAAATGGGATGAGCTTTTGCACGGTTATGCTTTTGACGATATTGACGCAGAATAGTAGATTGTACTGGGCAAGTCTTTGCAATGGCAATCGAAAGCGAAAACACGTCAACGTATGTTTCGTCGCGCAATTCGGCACAGGGCCTGCATATTTCGGAACATCAAAGCACCTGAAGTTTTAAGTAGTTCCTATTGGTCCGCGTTTTATCCAATCGCCCAGAGTAGTTTGGGCTTCCGTTGGATGAGTGCGGTATAAACAGCGCCGCAGGTGGCGTGGATCCTGCGCGCTGTTAGCCGTAGGCTTCACGCGGTTCGGGTCCCAACAGATGCGGGAGGCAAGCGCATGAGTGCCACCCCTTCCTCGGGCATCGGCGTAAGATGGGAATCACCGCGAGAGAACTCGAGCACTGCGTTTGCAGCGAGAAGTTCGGACTTCGGGATGGGCTTGCTATAGTAGAACCCCTGTGCCACAGCGCAGCCGCTTTCAGCCAAGAATTTTTCTTGATCGACCGTCTCCACGCCCTCAGCGACTACATTTTGCCCTAGGCAGCGCGCAATTGAGAGAATTGCCTTGACCAGTTCTCTACTTCGCTTGTCGGATCGATTGATGAATGACCGGTCAATTTTGAGGGTATCAATGGGAAAGTTAGCCAAATAGCTCAGAGATGAGTAGCCGGTGCCGAAATCATCGATCGCTATGGAAATTCCGCTCGCATGCAATTGAGAGAGTGTCGTCGAAACGCCCTCGCAGTTATGGAGCAGGAGACTCTCAGTTATTTCAACCTCGATCCACTCCGCACGACAACCGGTTTCCTGCAATACGTCCGCCACCGTTTGCGACAAACGCGGGCATTGAAACTGCTTAGGAGACAAATTTATCGCAATCTTGTGCGGGGGCAGTCCATCTGCATTCATGACGGCAGCCGTGCAACACGCCTCATGCAGCACCCATCGTCCAAGATCGATGATCAATCCCGTTTCCTCGGCGACACCTATGAATTCTCCCGGAGGGATCATTCCCATCTTCGGATGATGCCATCGTAGCAGTGCTTCTGAACCGATCACCTTTCCGTTGTCCAATAGGACCTTTGGCTGATAATGGAGTTCAAGTTGCTCATGTTTCAAAGCTAGGCGTAGGTCTGATTCTAGCGCTAGGCGCTTTTCAGCCCCAATCGTGAGATCCTTTGAGTAGAAGCGGAAGTTGCTACGCCCCGAGCGCTTCGCCAAATACATCGCAGAATCCGCATATTTCACCAAATCGTCGGGAGCGTCGCCGTCATTTGGAAATACCGATATCCCGATGCTGCAGGATACAAAGATCTCCCTGTCGGAAAGCATGAAGCGTTCGCCGAATGCGGCAAGCATTCTGCTGGCAATTTGAGCCAAATCGTCATTGTCCTGAACATTGGGCAGCAAGACTGCAAATTCATCTCCACCGAGTCTCGCCACGGTGTCGCTGGCACGGACGCCTTTTTTCATGCGCGTCGCCACCTGCCGCAGCAACTCGTCACCGACGGGATGTCCCATAGTGTCATTGATCGCCTTGAAATGGTCCATGTCGATCAGCATCACCCCGGCTCGCTGGCCCGCCGAAGCCGCGTCCCCGATCATCTCGCGTAGCCGTTCATTGAAAAGTGTCCGGTTAGGCAGGCCGGTCAGAGAATCGTAGAATGCCATCTGATGGATTTTCTTACGGGACGTGTCCAGTTCGGTGATATCGCGGGCGACGCCGAGGATCCCCATCAGCTTTCCCCCCGTGAATACCGGAACCTTACGAGTCTCCAAAAGCGTTGATCGACCGTCCTCGTGAGCGGTAAACCGTTCCTCATTGATGAGAATACGGCCGGCTTGCATGGCCTCCTCATCCTTGTCACGAAAAAACTGGGCGAGTTCGGGAGTAAACAGGTCATAATCCGTTTTCCCGACGATTTCCGCTTCTGCCTTGCCGACCAATTCTTCGAAGGCATGATTGCACAACAGATATTTGCCTGTTACGTCTTTCAGCCATACCATATCCGGAATGGTCTGCAGGACACTTAGGAGGCGAGCCCGAGCTTCAATAGTCGTGCCCTCGGCGTGCTTTCGTTCGGTAATATCGCGAGATAACACCAGAAAAGTGACGGTTGAGTGATTGCTGCTTGGTCGCCTTGCGACCGACAGTTCAAACCAACGGGATTCGCCGTTTGGTAGGGCTATACGGACACAACGACCGTAGGAGGCGCCGGTTTCATCGGCTTCTTCAAGAGCCAGCATAGCGATGTCGGCCTGATCTGGAGGGAGCACATCGCGGACAAGCTTGCCGAGCAGCACTTCTTTTCGCTGCGCCAGGATCTCCTGATTCCTTGCCCAGACCTGCAGGTAGCGACCGTCGGCATTTACCTCGAACAGAACGTCAGGAATGGCGGCAATAATTCCCTCTGCGAATTCAAGAGCCTCTTTGAGATCATGCTCCGCACGTTTTCGCTCTGTGATGTCCAACATCGCGCCAACCAAGCCGATCCTGTTACCAGCGATATCAGTGATTGCGGTCTTGCTGAGTAAAAGATCAACGACACCACCATTCTCGGTGGTGGCCTTTGCTTCATATTGCTGAACACCGCCATTTGCAAAAAGCGCCTCGTCCAACGCGGCATACGTCTCGGCTATGGGTGCGGGCACCAAATCGAAAACGGTTTTTCCGATAATATCTCCCTTTGAGCGGCCGGAGAAGCTTTCGAAGGCCCTGTTGCAACCAAGGTGTATCCCATCTCTGTTTTTGAAGAAGACGGGTAACGGGATCGCGTCGAGTACGACGGCACTGGACATCTCTTCGGTGTTGAATGGCAAGTCGACGTTTGTCGCAGGATGCCGGGGATTCGCCCGGAAAGCCTTCTCAAACGGTTGCTTCAGACTTGCGACATCTGCGTCGTGACCGTGCGATGGCCGGACAACGGAGGCTTCCGAAAATGGCGGGGCCGTGCCCGTGGCAAGCGGAGGGCTGGCATTGACCGCGTTGCGGAAGGCTCCACGCCCCTGGTCGATTTGAGCATCAGTCGGCATCTGCACTTCCACTGGCTGTTCGGGGCGGGATGTGCGTTCCGATTGACGTACGTGTTTCATGTGCCTGTCCTGCTTTGTCACGTGGCTGAGCAATCATGCGTCAAGCCAGCATTTTGTTAGGACCGCACAAGTCATTTGGCGGAGTACCATGCCGCTACCCCACCGGGATATCGCTCTCATTCAGAATCATCAAAGACGTGTATTTGCATGTGGTCGGCGACGCCGCCCATATCATTTAGAACGCTTGCCAATCATCATTCGAAGGCGCGAGCACCAGGTTACCACGGCGCATCGGATAGTCTCCGCGGTCAACCATTGTCTGACCGGGCGGGAAGCTCTTCCCAAGTTCGCCCGTGACCTTCTGTGGCTTCCCGCTCTCGTCTTTGAAGTGGAAATGTTTCAACAGTGCGGCTAGGCTTTGGCTCTCTTGAGCGAGGTGCGATCCTGCAGTATTCATCTCCGCGACCATGCTCGCATTTTCTTGAGTGGCATGGTCCATATGGTTAACCGCGCCGTTGATCTCGCGCAGGCCCGACGATTGTTCCTGGGAGGCCGTTGCGATTGCGTCCATATGAAGATTTACATCCTGCACAAGCTCTTCAATCGTTCTCAGGCCCGATCCGGTTTCACTCACGAGCCTTACGCCTTCGTCGACGGCAAGAGCTGAATTGCCGATGAGATCCTTGATTTCTTTTGCCGCTGTCGCTGAGCGCTGTGCAAGCTCCCTGACCTCCTGGGCAACAACCGCAAAGCCTTTTCCCGCGTCGCCAGCACGCGCTGCTTCGACGCCGGCGTTCAGCGCCAGGAGGTTCGTTTGGAAGGCGATCGCGTCGATGACGCTGATGATCTGGGAAATCTGCTTGGAGGAGTTTTCAATGCGATTCATGGCGCCGATAGCATCGCGTACAACCCGACCGGACATTTCCGCATGATTTCGCATCTGTTGGACGGCTCCGCGCGCCTCAGCCGTCCTCTTCGTGGTCGATGCAACGTTGACGGTTATCTCCTCCAACGCCGCTGCAGTTTCCTCGAGCGAAGCCGCCTGCTGCTCCGTGCGTCTTGAAAGATTTTCAGATGCGGCCGAGACGCCCGAGCTGCCATTCGTGACCGTTTCGACTGAATGGCCGACGGTAACAAGCACGTCCCGGAGCTGACGAATGGAAGCGTTGAAATCCCTGCGCAAACTTTCAAACTGTGGCGCTAACGGCTCCTCAATCTCATAAATCAAGTCTCCATCCGCCATCCGCTTCAACCCGGTTGCCAATGCCGTCGTCGCTCGGATGAGGCGCTCTTCTGCTTCTTTTTCCGCTCTTACCTGAATATCCAGCTTCTCTTGGTCAGAACGAATGCGCTCAGCTTCCGCGGATGTCTCCAGGTTACTTTTCTGTATGGCCGCGCCGCGGAAAAACTCAAGGCAACGCGCCATGTCCCCGATCTCGTCGCGTCGGATTGTCAAGGGCACCGGCGCCGACGTATCGCCTTCTGCGAGTGCCTTCATTCGGCTTGTCAGAGTCCGAATGGAGCTTGAAATTCTCCGAACGACCGAAATGCACAAAATGAGTACCGTAGACATGATCAGAAGCGTGGCGCCGGAGTAGCCGATAAAGGCATTGCGAAGATCGGCGTAACGCTGAAATGCCATCTCGTCCAACTCGTCGCCGGTGCGCATAATGAGTGCGGTCAACAAAGCAGCCCGCTGTTGGGTGATTTCATTCCATCGATCCAACGTCTCGGGGGGGAAGGAAACGCCCGGCTGGTTTGCATACATCTGATCGCGAACGCCCGCGATGAACTTGCCTGCGGCGCTGGCCTCGAAGTCGTCATAAGATTTGACGAGATCGGCGGGGAGAAATTCCTGCATCGCAGGCACATAAAGCTGCTTTAGATTTTTTGACTGTAAGAGGGACGAAAATAGATCGACGGACATGGCTGAATTTTTGACGTAGGCTCGGCCGGGCCTGATCTCCAGCAAACTAGCTTCCGTGATCTGCATGAGCGCGTGAAAACCGGTAATTTGGCGTGCTAAATCCAAATCATTGACAGTCGCCCCAGTGCGACGGACGAGCTCCAAGCCCGCAAGGGCAGCTGGGCGCAAAGCAACAGCTCCCTCCGCCTCGCTAGCCGTTCCGTCATCGACGCGCCGGCGGAAGCTATCGATATTGTCCCGCCTTTCACGAATGATCTGTACCGCCCGTTCTATGGCCGGATCGTCGAATGCCTTTTTCCAAGAGTCGTAAGCGGAAAAGACCGCTGTAAAAGCCCTGTCCGATGCAGCTTGCTTTGCCCGACGCACGTCGGCGCCTGCAAACGCTTCCGCCGCTATAGCTTGGGCGAGGAATCCGCCTTCCCGCCCAAGTCGCTGCGTTGTTTGTGCGCTGCGGAAGGTAGAGTATTCTCGGTAATATCCCAGTGATGTTGATACTCCGATGATTACGAACGCCGTCAACGGGATAATTGCCAAAATCATTAAAAGTAGAGATAGCGGCAGTCTCGACATATGTTCCTCATAGACGACTATAAATTACACCGGCTTCCATTAGCGACGCGGTCCAGAACATTGCGACATTGACCGCTATGTGTGAGATGACCTCGGCATAATTACTATAAGATTAACCCCTGTAGTGGTCTTGAACTGCGTTGCGCAGATCGGAACATCGTCGCGTTCAGGGGATCATCTGCAAGACAGATCTTGGGCCGAGGCAGTCGGATTTTCTGGAGAGTGCTGTTGCTACAAGCCTTGAGGACAGTCGAGCGTGCCGGCTGATCGTAGCTCGGTCGGCGCAATCTGCTTATGATATACGCAATGTTTCCGAGGGAAGTACCCCATAGCGCTTGCGATAGTCCGCAGAAAATCTGCCTCTATGCACGAAGCCCCATTTCAGAGCGACCTGCGTGACCGAGAGGCCAGGTTCGCCTGTCATCAGTTCCTGATGCACTAATTCCAACCGTAGGTGCTGCAGGAATGCCAGAGGGGTCGTATTCCGAAAGTTGCGAAAACCGCTTTGAAGAGTGCGTCGGCTTACGCCACAAGCCGTTGCGATTTCCTCAAGAGATAGCGGCCGAGTAATATTGGCACGCATATAGTCGACCGCCCGCTTAACGGCCTTGGGTAAGGGTGATTCAGCAACGCGGCATAACTCAGATGAGTAGCGATGCTGCGCAGCTTCGATCAAAAGCTCCATCGTCGTTTCAGTGAGGTGATGAAGTGCTATCGGTGATTGAAGGAGGGTTCCGTCTCGTAATCCAGCATACAGCACTGGTACCAGTTGAACCAAAAGGGAGCCGAACCCGACCGATAGGTCGATTTCTGGCGAAAAATCGAGGCTGCCTCTTATTGGCGTATTGAGCCGACATCCCAAACGGCGCGTCAGCTCATCATGGGCGATCCTAAGCCCCAAATGTTTCCTTGGCCCAATGAATTGGGTCGTACTCGCCGACATACTGTTCACGAAAACGCCCCGCGTTCCCTCTGACGGGATTTGTCTGCCGTCAACGGTAACGACCGATCGCCCATGTAGTGGAAGCATGATGATGTTTGCCTCCGCCGGTCCCCGGTGCTGGACCGTTAGGTCGCCCTCGTAGTGCGCGGCAATAACCGCAATCGGACCATTGGTAATCGCATGTACATCGTAGGCGATCGTCTTATCGCCATGTACATGCGCTTCAGATTGCGGGGAAAGCCTCGAAAGCGCTGCCGCGAGTTCCTCGCTGCAGGTACCTTTGAGCGAGAAATGGTCAATCTTAGAGGGGGACACTCTCAACTCTCCACATCATCACTTCTTCCCGAAACGGTATTCAAGCATGAGGCCCGCCTATCGCTAACGACAGGCGGACAGGGCAATTGACTTGTCGCGGCCAGTCCTCGCCGTGAATTCGACGCAGTCGAAGTCGCCTAAGTTGATAGTGCGAAGATCAATCATTGTTATATATGGAACTCCGACAGAATTGTTACCTGCTGCCAACCATCGCTTCGCAACCGATTCCCAAATGTCTGGCCTTTGATGGTCTCCATTCACGGCCCAGCAGACTCGGGCGTGCTCGCGCTAGCGACTAAACCTCATCCTTTAAGGTTTCTTTTTGCGTGATCAAACGTGCGGAGTGATGGCCGGAAACAAAGATCCATAGCCAGCTTAGTCCCACTGCCAATCTGCTCCTCGTACCTATCAGGAAGTAGATATGGGCAAGCCCCCAAATCCACCATGCAATTCCGCCCTTGAGCCGGATTTTCCCGAAGTCGATAACAGCCGAATTCGGCCCGATGGTAGCCAGGTTTCCCAGATGCCTATATCTGAACGCACTTGGAGTGGGTGTACCCAGACGTCGTGCTTCAATTACCGAAGCGACATATTTGCCTTGCTGTTTGGCGGCGGGAGCCACTCCGGGGACGGGTGTTCCATCAGCGGCCTTCACGGAGGCAGTATCTCCAATAATAAAAATCTCGGGCTTACCGCCAACAGTCAGATCTGGCTGCACGACCGCCCTACCCGCCCTGTCCTTTTCAGCACCGACCCAGGCGGCGGCGTTCGACGCTTGCACCCCCGCAGCCCAGATGACGGTCCGGCTTGAAACGAACTCATCTCCGATCGCGATGCCGTTCTCGTTGCATGCCGTCACGGGAATGCCTGTTCTCACTTCGACGCCCATCTTGATTAGCGACTGCTCGGCATATCTCGAAAGTGCTTCCGGGAACACGGGTAGGACACGTGGACCTGCCTCGATGAGAAGGATGCGCGCCGATCTGGTGTCGATGCTACGGAACTCCTCAACAAGGGTTCGTTGGGCCAGTTGCGCTATAATCCCAGCCATCTCCACGCCTGTCGGGCCTGCTCCGATTATGCTGAACGTGAGCATTGCCTTCCGCCGTTCGGGATCAGTCTCCAATTCGGCCTTCTCAAACGCGAGAAGAAGCCGCCGCCGGATGGTCGTCGCGTCTTCGAGTGCCTTTAGCCCGGGCGCAAACGGCTCCCACTCGTCCCGGCCAAAATAGGCGTGCCTTGCACCTGTCGCGAGAACGAGCGTGTCATAGGGAATAGCATTCCCATCCTTGAGCGATACTACGCGTGCCTCGGTATCAACGCCAACAACCTCGCCCAGCAGCGTCGATACATCCTTTCGTCCTCTGAACAATGCTCTGATGGGCCAGGCTATCTCCGAGGTTGCCAATACAGTCGTGGCAACTTGGTAGAGGAGCGGTTGAAAGAGGTGATGGTTGCGCCTGTCGACGATCGTTATGGAAGTGTCGGGACACTTGAGGTCCTTCGCTAACTGGAGTCCGGCAAAGCCACCGCCGACTACGACAACTCGATGCGTATCCATTTCGTCTCCCTCAAACCTGCGCGCTCGGGGCGCGCGCCTCGTAGAAATGGCCATTGCGCCCGATCAGTCGCTGATACGGGTATTTACATTAATCGACGGTGGACTCACCAACAGTGGAAGAAGAGGCTCCAGCACCCGCTTGACATTAGGATGTTCGCCATGGCCAACGACAGCCGCCTCATTCTGCCAGCCGTCTAAGATGATGAAAGTGTTCGGATCGTCCGACCGCTGGTAGAGGTCGTAGTAGAGACAACCAGACTCTTCGCGGGCGGGTCCAATGAATTCCTGAAGGAGTTCTTTTACGCGATTTCGATTTTGGGACGTGGTTTTGAATTCCACGACAAGGTGCTGTTCCTCTGACTTCTTCGATGTCATTTGCGCTGGCTCCTAATTGAAAACGACGACCGGCTTGATCACTCGCCCGGCTTCGGCGTCCGCGATCGCTTCGTTGATCTTCTCGAAGGGATACTTGGTGATCAATTTTTGGAAGGGGAAAAGCCCAGCCTGATTAAGATCCATCATCTGCGGAATGAACAGCTGTGGAATCTGATCACCAAGGATCGCACCCTGGATCTTGCGATTGAACACCATTAGATCGAGGGGGATGGGAATGTCGTTCCCGAGCGCGTCGAGGCCGAGCAAGACAACGTGCCCGCCGGCACGGGTGCACTTGATCGAGTTCAGAATAACCGGAATGATGCCAACTGCGTCGATCGCGAAGTCGGCACCGCCGCCCGTCAGCGCATGGATCTGGTTGACTACGTCGGGATCTTTGCCGTTGATCGCATGTGTGGCACCAAGCCCCATGGCCATGTCTAGCCTCTGCTGATTCAGATCTATGATGATAATCTTGCTGCACCGACGAACTTTGGCGGCCATCACGGCGGCCATGCCGACAGCACCTGCGCCGAAAACGGCTATCGTCGACCCTATTTCCGGCTTCATCGCGTTTATCACTGTTCCTGCACCCGTTGCCATGCCGCACCCGAGTGGCGCAGCGTCGGTAAGGTCGAGGTCTGTTTTCGGCAAAAGCGCTGCATTGTTTTCAGTCGCAAGGATATGCGTCGCAAAGGACGACTGGCCCACGAAATTGCTGCCAATGCCAACTTCATCGCAGAGCAATGCCTTCTTACCATTCGGACGAAGCCCCGTAAGATTGTACTGGGTATAGTTTTGGCAGTTCATTGGGTGAGAACGGCGGCAGTCGGCGCAGAATCCGCATGAGCTCTGGCTCAGTGCGACGTGATCACCCACTTTGAGGCTCTGAACTTCTGGTCCGACCGCCTCGACGACGCCGACGCCTTCGTGCCCCGGGATCACCGGTGCCGGCGGGCCAAAAATACCGTCGCGAAGCAGCAAGTCCGTGTGGCAGATCCCGCTCGCAACCGTGCGAACCAGGATCTCGTTGCCTTCGGGGTCAGCCAGTTCGAGTTCACGGAATTCCAGCGGGCTCTTTGGTTTCACGGCGACAGCCGCAGTGATTTTCACCATTATATTCTCCTGCGTTCTCCCGCAATTGCTACGGGAATGGCTTGATCGGCCCGACGGACTAGACGCGACCCGCGCGCGCACCGTAGATGATTGCGGCAAATGCAATGATCACGCCCTGGACGATAAGCTTGCCCGGCTCCTGGATGCCGAAGACGGTCAGCATCGCGAACAGGAAGCTGAAGGCAACGACGGCAACGAACGGCCCGGCGACGCCGCCCCGGTCGACGCCGAACGTCACACCGCCGAGGATCGTGGCGGCGAGCGCATTCATGAAGGTGTCGAAGCCTGGCTTGATGGTGCCGACCGCCAACGCGGATACCTGGACCAGGGCCGCGATGCCTGTCAGGGCGCCCGCGAGCGTGTGCGAGACAAAAATCGTACGTGCCAACGGAATTCCTGTAGTTTCCGCCGCCCTCGGATTGTCGCCGACGGCCCTGAAGTAACGCCCGACGATGAGAAAGCGAAATGCGATAGAAATCAGGGCGGCGATGACGATCCACAGGACCACGGAATAGGAAAGGCCGTGGATATTGCCGCTCGTAAGTATTCGAAGCCAGCTTGGCGTTGAACCGGGCGCGCGGCCGGCGCTCATGTATTGGACGATCCCAATCAGAATGGCCGAAACACTTAGTGTGGAGATAACGGCAGAAGCGCGCACGTATGCTACGAGTATTCCGTTTACACCCCCCACAGCTAGCCCAATCACAACAGGCATGAGGACGGTCATTAGCGGTGGATAGTTGTTGAGCTGGCCCGAGCTGGCCAGATAAATCGCGAACGCGAAAATACCGCTGACAGAGAGATCGATGGATCGCACCCGCATGACAAGCGACTGGGCGAGCACCGCGATCCCGAGCGGCGCTGACTGCTTGAGGATTACAAACCAGTAGTTGGGATTTATGAGCGTGGCGCTCACTGCTGGAGCAACCGCAACCAGGATTGCGAGCACATAGTATGCGGGCGGTAGCCCGAGTATCCACGAAATGGCGCTCTTACCCCTCAATAAGCGAGATGGTGCTTCAGTTTTCGAGTCTGATGTGGTCATCGAGAAGTCCATCTCTTTCAAAGTCCGATTGTTTTGCGTCGCTGCGAAACGACGAGTACGAGAAGCAACACACCCTTGACGACCGACTGAAGAAATGCAGAGACGTTGGCCAGATTCATCACATTATTCACTGTCCCGAGGATCGCCGCGCCAACGACGGTTCCCACAATGCTTCCGATGCCCCCGGCGAGGTGGACCCCACCCAATGCTGCAGCCGTTACAGACTCAATCCCGAATGAAGCGCCGCCCTTAGGATCACCCGATGCAAGGCGACCTGCAAGAAACATCCCCGCAGCGCATGCGAATAGAGCGGAAAGAACATACGCTTTGATGATGGTGCGCTCGACGGGAACACCGTTCATCCGTGCGTTGAAGTCATTGCCGCCGGAAGCGAAGAGGTAGAGGCCGAAGGGACGACGATAGAGAATCCAGGATGCGAAGAGCGATGCCGTGATCAACCAAAACAATGAGTTAGGTACGGGGCCGATGGATCCGGCTACCGAGCCGGAAAGCCACTCCGGAACGCGCCCACCTGGGATTGGCAAAATGATCAACGCGATACCTTGGCCGATGCCCATTGTTGTCAGCGTCATGATGATTGGATGTACATTGAGGCGCGCGACACCGTAACCGTTCGCTACTCCGAACCCCATCGCCACCGCGATGCAGATAAGCACGCGGGTTATCTCAGGAAGATCAAGCGTCATGATCGTCGTCGTTAGACTGATGACGGACCCAACCGACACGTCGAGGCCGCCAGTGAGAATGACGAACGTCTGACCGAGAGCCGAGATGACGAGCACCGTCGATTGCGCCAGGAGATTAGACAAATTCTCCGGATCCATGAAGTCCGGCAATAATATTACCGAGGCGACAACCATCACCAGGAGCGTTCCAATGGAAAGCCCGATCGCTCCCGCGCGATAAGGGAGCTTCAGGCGACTGGCAAATGAATTCATAAGTTATCCTCCTCAATGCACCGCAGCACGGGGATCCGGTGACGCACTCGCCCCCAGCGCAGTCTCGAGGATTCTTTCCTCGGTCGCCCCCTCTGCGGACATCTGCCCGACGATCTTCCTGTCATGAACGACCAAAATGCTGTCGCAGAGCCCTATAAGCTCAGCGTGCTCGCGCGACGAAACCACGACAGCACCGCCACGATCACTGAAGTCCCGCAGCAATCTGTAAATCTCTGCCTTTGCACCGACGTCGACGCCGCGCGTGGGCTCCTCAATAACGAGGATGTCCACTCCGGAGAGCAACCAGCGGCCCAGCAGCACCTTCTGCTGATTCCCGCCCGAGAGTTTACCTACGGGCGCATTGGGATCGGCGGCCGCAACTCGTAACGACTTGATCACCTCGCGGACCTTCGACACCGATCGCCACGCAACGCTTGCCATATTCCGATTGAGCTGTTTTCCCAGCGCGATGTTGTCGTAGATAGGCAGGCGCAGGAACAGCCCTTCCTGCTTCCTGTCCTCAGGGATAAAACCGATTCCTGATGCGACCGCGCGAGCGAACCCTGACCCTACATTCACCACATGCATGCTGTTGTCGGGGCCGGCACGCCACACGGCGATGGCCTTTGGCGATTCAACGCCCACAATGGCACGCATTATCTCTCGCTGGCCCTGTCCTTCGAGCCCTGCCAGCCCGATGATTTCACCTTTTCTGACAACGAAAGTGACTGTCGAGCTGCTGTCGTCGAGGCGCAAGTCCGAAACCTCCAGCATTGCCGCTCCGGTGGCCTGCGAGCGCGGCGGAAAGAAGTTCTGAAGTTCGCGACCAACCATTGTCGCTACCAGCGTTTGCAAGTTGAAGTCCTCCGCTCTTGCAGTCCTTACCCAAGCGCCATCTTTCATGACGGTGATGGTGTCGCATAGTTCGAAGACTTCATTCATGCGATGAGAGATGTAGACGACAGCCTTATGTTGAGCCTTAAGGTCGCGGATAACCTTGAAAAGATGCGCGACATCGGTCGAGTTCAACGCCGCCGTTGGCTCGTCGAAGATGAATACGTCCGCGTTCGACGTAAGTCCCTTCGCGATCTCTACTGCCTGCTGCTGCGCGACAGTCAGTGTCTCGACGATCGCGGTTGCGTCGAGCTGTGGAAATACGTCAGCCAGCAAAGCGCGAGCGCGTTTCACTACCTCGACGCTATCGATCGAACCGTCAATGCGACGAGGTTCGTGGCCCAGGAACATGTTCTCAGCAACGGTGAGATTGGGGATCAGGGTAAACTCCTGAAACACCGTCGACACTCCCGCCAACCGTGCCTCCTTAGGGGAACGGAAATTGACTTCCTCCCCGCGGAGCCGAACACTTCCTGCGCCCGGCTGATATACCCCCGCCAGAATACGCATCAGGGTGGACTTCCCCGCGCCGTTTTCCCCCATCAGAGCGTGCACGGAGCCACGTTCCAGGGAAAAGCGAACGTCCGAAAGGACTTTCGTGAAACCAAACGATTTGTTGATGCCGACCATCTCGACAAGCGTGCTCATGGGAATTTCCATCTTCGACAGGGATACGGGCACGAGTGATCGTGCCCGTAGTTCATCAAGCCTTGAAATAATCAAGGAGCTTTTCGTTCGGCATTTCGGTCGGCGCCCAGTACGCATCAGTGAGATCTGCGCGATAGAACTGGGAGAGCGTCTCGTCGGTGATCGGCTTGGGGCGGTTCGTCCAGTTACGCTGAATCGGCTTCCCATCCAGCAAGGCGAAGGCGGCCCGTAGCGCGGCAGTAGACAGAGCGGGTGGGCAAATCGGACCGATCGAGGAAAGTTTTTCGTCATTCCAACGACGCATCCAGCCGTTAAGTGCTTCGCCCGTGATTGGGGGGATCGTTGAGGCGCCAGCCTCCTGCAAGGCATCCAAAACGCCAAGAGACATGTTGGCTCCATCGGTCCAGATGCCCGCGACATCGGGGTCGGAGAGATACAAGCTTTCGGCGATCTTCTTTGAGTCCTCATAAGACCAGCTTCCGTGCTGGGTCGACGTGATCTGAAGTCCAGACTTGCTGAAGACTTCCATGGCGCCTGCATAACGATCTGCATCGATGGGATGCCCGGCGACGCCACGCAGAACCCATACCTTGCCCTTGTTGCCAAGCTTGTCGACGAGGAACTGAGCCATCACGCGCCCGAAATAGAAGTCGTCGCCCTGGACCTGAACCGTAAACTCCTCGGTGTCGACGCGTCCGAGATAGACTACGGTTGGAATGCCAGCAGCCTTTGCCTTCTTGATGCCCTCGACGGCGGAACCGGTGGTTAGCGGTGCGATGATGATCGCATCGACCTTCTGGGCGATCAGATCCTCGATATCGGCAACTTGTTTGGAGGCATTGAGATCAGCGCTCCGGAACTGGTAATCAGCGATCCGATCCTTGTTCTTTTTTACTTCATATTCGGCTTCAAACGCCGTCTGGTAGGTATGCGTTGAACCAGCGAGGCCGTAGTGGCTGTGTCCGATCTTCCACGGGCCTGACTTCTTGAACTTACCCGCGTCGACAATTGGGTTGGCGCCTTCGGAGGGCCAAGTGTCAGGTAGGAGACTGATCGCGTCGTCGGCGCGAAGAATCCCCGGCATTCCGAACGTGCCGGCTACAGCAATTGCGCCGCTCGCTTGTAGAAATGTACGTCTCTTCATGAAAATTCCTCCTCCGGCCGCTCTGGGCGGCATTGTCTGTTAAGGCGAGAGCCTTGCCTTCCCAAGCCGTGCCGGACTCTCCTCAATACGGCGGAGTGCATTGGTATGAACTATCAGACAATCTGTCAATAAATATAAACTTCGACGTTTGTTTTTTTCGACATCGTTTTGTTTTCACTTGCACATAGTCGCACTTGACGGATTGTCCGATAGTGCGACAATATTCGTGTTCGCTAAATCGATGGGAGGGTTATGAATGTCCACTCTGGTGATTGTCCGGCATGGCCAAAGCGAAGGGAACGCGCGCGGGGAGTTCACGGGTACGAGCGACGTTCCGCTCACACAGGAGGGCTGGTCTGAGAGCAGGCGAGCCGGCTCACTGCTCGCGAACCTCGGCATCTCGTTCGATATTGCGTTTAGCTCTGCCCTCTTGCGCACAGTCGACACTTGCAGAGCGATTTTGAACGAAACCAACGGCGATCTGCTGGAGCCAATCAGGAGAACCGAGTTGAACGAACGCGACTACGGACAGCTCACCGGCATCAACAAGAACGTGGCACGTGAGCGGTGGGGCCAGGATGTTGTCCAGGTTTGGCGCCGCTCGTACAGCACTCCACCACCTGGGGGAGAAAGCATACGGGACATAAGCGCGAGGGTTCTGCCCTTTTTGATAAGCGAAGTGTTCCCCCCCTTGTTGAGAGGGAAATCGGTTCTTGTGGTGGCCCACGGGAATACGATCAGGTCACTAAAGCAGGGCATCGAACGCCTCACGATCCAGGATACGCTCGCTATTGAGTCACCGACCGCCGCGCCAACTGTATACCGGATCGCGTCGGACCTCTCGATCATCGAGAAGACTAACGTCCTGGTTGGTACTGTCTGTTAAGCCTGGCTGGCAGTAGCATCGTTTGTAGTCGGTTGAACTTGGCAATACCGGTGTCTCGAAGCTGTCGATAGCCTTCAGAACCGGCTCGACGTCGGCAAGCGACGCCATCCGGCTCGCCTCACACGTTGCTACTAAATTTTCGTCTGCCGATCTTTCAGCCCAAAGCGGGACAAGACGCATGCTCCCTTTCGAACATGCATCGGAACCCTTTGATCACTTCAAATCAGCGTTCACTCGTGACTTTGCAAAAATGCAGCCCTGCTCCGGTTGAACTGATCTAATTTATAGAGTAATTATTGACTGATTGTCTGACGATGAGTACGTTCGCGCGAATTGCGTTGTGAGCCTTGGAGGACAGTTACATGAAGCAGGCATATGCGGCGGTCTCGCGCGAAAAGGCGAAGCCCTTGATCTTGGAGTGCATAGGGATTGAGGAACCTCGTGCAGACGAGATTTTGGTCCGCATCGTCGCATCGGGGGTATGTCATACCGACCTGGTGGTCAGGGACCAGGGATATGACGTACCTCAACCTGTTGTGTTGGGACACGAAGGCTCTGGCGTCGTCGAGGCCGTCGGGAGCGCAGTTAAAGATCTTGTGCCCGGTGATCACGTTGCTTTGAGCTACGCCTATTGCGGCAAGTGCGAAAAGTGCCTTTCCGGTACACCTTTCTACTGCGAGGACTTCTTCGGTCGCAATTTCCGCGGCACTCGTCCGGATGGCACCTGCCCGATCCATGATTCTCACGGGAAACAGATTAGTGGCTGCTTCTTCGAGCAGTCGTCATTTGCAACCTACGCCATCGCCAGCGAACGAAACGCCGTGAAGGTTGCAAAGGATGTTCCACTCGAGTTGATCGGACCGCTCGGGTGCGGGCTTCAGACCGGTGCTGGCGCGGTACTGAATTGCCTCAAGCCGAAGCCCGGCTCGTCAATAGCAGTGTTCGGTGCTGGTGCGGTTGGCATGGCGGCTACGATGGCCGCGAAAATCGCCGGATGCGCGACCATCATCGTGATCGACTTGAACGATGAACGGCTGGAACTTTCGCGCGAACTCGGGGCGACGCACACGATAAATGCCCGCAGATTGGACAGCGTTGCCGCGATCAGGAAGATCGTCCCCGCAGGCGTTGATTTCAGCTTGGAATGCACGAGTTCGCCGCGAGTTTTCCGTCAGGCAGTCGACTGCCTTGGTACGCCGGGAACATGCGGTCTCGTTGGCTCGTCCGCTCTCGGCACTGAAGGCACGATCGATATCGGGAACTTCCTTTTCGGCCGCACATTGATCGGCGTTGTCGAAGGACAAAGCGTTCCGTCCGAGTTCGTCCCGCAGTTGATCGAGTATTGGCAGCAGGGACTTTTCCCGTTCGACAAACTGGTTCAGTTCTATGACCTCGACCAGATCAACGAGGCGATGGCTGATTCCGAGAGCGGCAAAGTCATTAAGCCGATCCTTCGCATGAAGCATTAGTTTTGCGAGACTTTTCGAAAGACAAGACGGACCGCGATTAAATGCGATCCGTCGGAACAGCCGTGCTCAAGACGCCTGGCAGGGCCCACGCAAAAGCTCTAGAGTCTGTCAGGTTTATTTTGAACCATACCCTGCATGTCTGAGGTAGTTGGAGCACTCTTGGGGACTGAACGTCTTCAAGAGTTCTCCAATGCGTCTCCATGTTGTTTCAACGGTTCGTTCGTCTGCCTTTCTGACGAGTGTCTTGAGCTTTGCGAACATCATCTCGATGGGATTGAGGTCGGGGCTGTAGGGCGGCAGGAAGAAGAGATGTGCACCGACATCTCGGATCGCATCGCGGGCCGGCTTTCCTTTGTGGCTTCCGAGATTGTCGAGGATGACGATGTCACCGGCTTTGAGTGTCGGGACCAGACATTGCCGAACCCATGCGGTGAAAGCGATGCCATTGATGGGACCATCGAGGACGAAGGGGGCAACGATGCTATCGCGGCGTAAGCCGGCCAGGAAGGTCAGTGTCTTCCAATGACATGAGGGACTTCTGCAATGAGGGGCTCTCCCCGCTGACACCATCCGCAGGTGCGTGTCATATTGGTCTTGACCCAGGTCTCGTCGATGAAGACGAGACGGTCCGGATCAAGCCGATGCTGATGGGTCTTCCACCGCATCCGGAACCGGGCCACCTTCGGGCGGTCTTGCTCGCTTGCCACCAGCGTTTTTTTTGAAGGTCTTGCCTTCGCTGCGCAGAAAGCGCCAGACGGTGTCGTGAGACACGTTGATCCCCGCAGCCTTCAGGTCCGCCGACAGTGCGCGCACCGTCCAGTCGGACTTGACTTGTAGCCGCTGACGCACGGCGTCGGCGGCCGCACCCCTCAGTGTCGGTTTGACATAGCCGCCGATCTTCGCCGGCGCCAGGCCTTTACCTGAACGATCGAGCTGTCCGATCCGTACCGCTGTCGCAGCCGATATGCCGAACCGCTCCGCTGCGGCGCGAACCGTCATGCCATCATTCAACGCTGTAGCAATGCGCGTTCGCAAATCCAGAGAAAGAGGTCGCACCATCATCGCTGGCCTCCACACCAGCAATGACCTTGAATCACAAAATCAAAGACAAGGGAATCTCCGCACGATTCCGATTAGCGCTGACAGACTCTAGGACTCTGCCGGTCAAAGGCGGCCCCCTACAATCACCGGCAGGTAAGTGGCGAGGGCGGCTCCGTTATCCAAGGGGTCCAGAGAACACCTGCGCGCCAAACACTGAAAAGACGTTGTTCCGGCCGACGTGTTCAGCTGACGTGTCCTGGTCCAACAGGTGGCCAAACCGATCGCGCTTTGTCTTAAGATAAGTGATGTTGGACGCGCTAGATGCGGCGATCAGACTCTGGCGAGACGACACGATGACGCCTGACGTTCGCAGCGCCTCTATTTTTGTAGGATTGTTGGTCAGAAGCCGAACGCTGCCGATACCGAGGTCGCGGATGATATCCGCCGCTGCGTTATATTCGCGGGAATCAGATGCGAAGCCGAGTTCCCGATTTGCCTCAAGAGTATCACGACCATGATCCTGCAGGCTGTAAGCCGCAATTTTGTTTCCTAAGCCAATGCCACGCCCCTCTTGCCCACGCATGTAGATCACGCAACCAGCGCCCGCTAACTGGACCGCCCGAAGAGCCATTTCGAGCTGTTGACCGCAGTCGCATCGCATGGACCGGAACGCCTCACCTGTCAGACATTCAGAATGCACCCGTACCAGAACGTCTTCCTTCTCGCACAACTCGCCAAGTGTCAAAGCTAAGTGTTCCGTTCCCGTCAAACTATCGCGATAAGCAATTGCCTTGAAATCCCCAAACCGCGTTGGCATAAAGGACTGCGCGTAACGCTTTACCCTCGTATCACGACTCCTGCAGTACTCAATCAAAGCGTCGATCGTTACTATGTGCAGGCCATGTTCGATTGCGAACTTCTCGAGATCTGGCAGTCGAGACATGGTTCCGTCGTCATTGGCGATCTCGCAGATTACGCCAGCCGGCGCCAGGCCGGCAAGTCGTGCAAGATCCACGGCAGCTTCGGTGTGGCCAGGACGGCCCAGGACACCGAGACGATTTGCACGCAAAGGAAAAATGTGACCCGGTCGCGATAAGTCTTCCGGCCGCGTCTGCGGATCGATGAGCGACTTGACGGTTGCTGCTCGATCTTCGGCTGAAATCCCTGTCGTTGTGCCGTGTTTGCAATCGACGGAAACGGTAAATGCCGTCTGCAGTGAGTCCGAATTACGTGTGACCATCAGGGGGATCTCGAGTTTGTCGAGACGTTCGGCTGGAAGTGGCACGCAGATAAGGCCTCTCGCATATTTCATCATGAAAGCGATGTGCTCAGCTGTTATTTTTTCGGCAGCAACGACTAGGTCGCCTTCATTCTCCCGGTTTTCGTCGTCGACCACGATAACCATCTCGCCCGCTTCGATCGCCTCGATCGCCTCATCTATGCTCGAAAAAGACATGGAATCCTCCTCCTTATTATGGGCTGACGGCGCGACGCGCGGCATCGAGCTCTCTGTCGACAAGCGCGCGCAGGTTCTCAGAAAGAGCATCGTTCTGAAAATCTTCATCGAGAGCGAAAATGAAACGGCTATGTATTTGCGCTTCGAAAAAGTCGAATAAGGCTTCCATCGAGGCTTCGACGAGCGGCTTGTGACTCGATGCTTTACCGGTTGCAAAAGGGATCACATAGCGGCCCTTAAGCGCTTTCATGTCGACAAGGTCGAATAAATGCTTCAGCAACCCAGTGTAAGATGCTTTGTAGACCGGACTACCAACAACTAGCACGTCACTAGCCAAAATATCGTTGAGTGCCGCTTTAACAATCTCAGCGGCGCTGGAGGGCAACACTGTTGCCCCAAGGTGCGGATGAAGGTCGACAAGGTCCCAGCAGCTTGCTTCGTTGCCGGACGCGCGCACCCGATCCACCATGAAGTCTGCTACGGCCCGGGTTTTCGAGGGGCGCGATAAATTCCCCGTTATCACAACAACTTTCATGTCACAGGACTCCCAACATTCTCGCATAAGACAATCTTACAATTTTCACTCACACCGCAATGGAGGTCGTTGAGGACCCGTGGGGGCAAAAATAGTCCTGCGGTGTCCTGAGCCCTCACAACCCGTAATTTCCCAACCTCGAAGGCTGGATTGCTTCGCAGAAGTCTTCTGTCTCGTACGACTTTATTCTCTCAATGGGTGGGCTCGCCGTGCAAACGCACCTACTGTCTGCAATCCCTGCCGCTTTTACCGACCCAGCACGTTTGCGTTAGAACCTCCTGGACACGGAATGAGGCGTTGCCGCTTGATATACGGTCGCCGTGGCTCCACCTCAGTTACGACAGGTAGTATCCCGGTCACTTACGGGAACTCTGGTGAGCTTGCCTTCGATGGATCATGGGCGAGCCAAGGTGCCGCATGCGATACCCATACGTTTGACATCGGCACACTTCCAGGATCGGTATCGAACGTGCCGGCTCTAACGACTTTGAGCTCCGGGCTGGCCGGCCGCTCCGCATAAACGTGCGAGCCACATACCGAACAAAACCACCGCAGCTTTCCAGGCGTCGATTCGAAGCTATGAAGCGTATCTTGGCCTGTAAGGATCTTGAAGTGCTCGCTTTTCACCTTCGCAGCGGTATTGTGATCAGCGGCGTGTGACTTCCGGCATGTTTGACAGAAGCAATTCCACATGGGTCCATCAATTTCCTGAACCTGGTACGTAACCGCTTTGCATTGGCATGATCCGAAGATTGGCATCGGGTATCCTTTCACTGATTCATTACGTTGATTTCAAATTTCTCGTCGCCGCTAAGCCAGCGTTTGATGTTGCGCGCAGCCTGGCGGATGCGGTGTTCGTTCTCGACGAGCGCCAGACGGACGTAGTCGTCGCCCATTTCGCCGAAGCCGATACCCGGTGCAACGGCGACGTCGGCCTTCTCGACCAGCAGCTTGGAAAACTCCAGCGAACCGAGATGACGGAACTTTTCCGGGATCTTCGCCCAGGCGAACATGGTGGCGGCCGGCGGCGGCACGTCGAAGCCGGCCTTGCCGAAGCTTTCGACCATGACGTCGCGACGACGCTTGTAGACGTTGCGAACCTCCGCAATGTCGGAACCGTCGCCGTTCAGCGCATGGGTCGCGGCCACCTGGATCGGCGTGAAGGCGCCGTAGTCGAGATAGGACTTGACGCGGGTGAGCGCCGCGATCAGCCGCTCGTTGCCGACGGCAAAGCCCATGCGCCAGCCGGGCATGGAAAAGGTCTTCGACATCGAGGTGAATTCGACCGTCACATCCATTGCACCCGGCACTTCGAGAACCGATGGCGGCGGAGCGCCGTCGAAGTAGATCTCGGAATAGGCAAGGTCGGAAAGCACGATGATGTCATGCTTCTTGGCGAAGGCGACGACGTCCTTATAGAAATCGAGCGTCGCGACGAGGGCCGTCGGGTTCGACGGATAGTTGAGGATCAGCGCCAGCGGCTTCGGGATCGAATGCCGGACCGCCCGCTCCAGCGGCGGGAAAAAGCTCTCATCCGGCTCAACCGACATGGAGCGGATCACGCCGCCCGCCATCAGGAAACCGAAGGCGTGGATCGGATAGGTCGGATTCGGGCAGAGGATGACGTCGCCAGGCGCGGTGATCGCCTGCGCCATGTTGGCGAAGCCTTCCTTGGAGCCCAAGGTGGCGACCACCTGGGTATCCGGGTTGAGCTTGACGCCGAAGCGGCGGGCATAATAGGCGGCCTGGGCACGGCGCAGCCCCGGAATGCCCTTGGAGGAGGAATAACGGTGGGTGCGCGGATCCTGCACGACCTCGCACAGCTTGTCGACGATCGACTGGGGAGTCGGAAGGTCAGGGTTTCCCATGCCGAGATCAATGATATCGGCGCCGCCCGCTCGCGCGCTTGCTTTCAAACGGTTGACCTGTTCGAAAACATAAGGCGGCAAACGTTGAATTCTGTGAAAGTCCAGCACACTATTTCCAATCAAATCGCAGATACCTCCCGCGCCGATTATAGAAACCGACGCGGGAGGCTGGGAGGTCTCCTTCCGGAGAACATTCATTACTTCTTCGGCCGCCAAGCTAACGGATCTTCAGGACGTTCGAAGTAGTTTGCAGCGACGTCTGCAGGCCACCAGCCGCTGTTCTTCGGCTCGATCCAATCCGTGGAATTGGGATCGCAATCTTCCTTCAGCACTTCCTTCACGTCATCAATGGTGTAAGGAAGCGCAGGACGAAGAATCGACTGGATCTTTGGTCCCTGGCCTTCGAGCGTTCGCATCATGACGTCCCACACAAGGCGGGCATCAGACCGCGGCGGCCAGAAATGGAAGCTCTTGCTTATGAAATCAGGGTTCTTACGCCAGTAGCAGGCTGCGGAAGCCTCACCCCCGAGCACGATAGGCATCATGTCGCGGCCGGATTGCTGTACTGCGTTCACGACACCGTTTTCTGAAGCGGACTGAACGAGAATGCCATTAACCTCAGCAAGATTGGTGGCAAGAAACTTCTGAACCTCAACCTGGGCGACCTGGTCGGTCCATTTGCCAGCTATCGTGCCTACAATTTTGATACCGGGGAATTTATCGAACGCGTTCTTCGCGCCGATGTCGAAGCTGTCCGATGATGCGAAACCGGGGATGCCCGATACCATCAGGACGTTGCCTTTTTCACCGATTTCCTTGGCAAGCCATTCAGCAGCCTTGTAACCACCGTCGGTGTTATTCTCTGTGGCATTGATTGCGTAGGGTGATGTGACATAGCCCGAGACTGAGAAGACTGGCACGCCTTTCGAATGAGCATACTCTATGGTCTTGTTAAGTGCGGTAATGTTCGAGCAGCAAATGACGATCGCATCAACACCGTCGTCAACCATCTGCCGCATCTGCTGGATTTGGACAGCGTCTTTGAGGTCAGACTGCGTGACGATTAGATCGGAGACTAGGCCTGCTTCCTTATATTTCGGAAGCAATACGTTGGTGAATTCGTCCAGGATGTTCGCGCGCCAGGTATTACCGGCATATGTGGATGCATAACCAATTTTCCACGGCGGTGGACGTTTTGGAACAAAATCCTTGTACACCGTCCCCCCGAGCGGAATGGCGGGATCGATATTCTCGTAAAGCGCCTTTTGGTCCGGCGGCAACGAATCGAGGCCGTCAGCCTTCGCCACGCCGTTCATGTGATAAAGGCTCGACAGCGTAAAAAGCGCTGCAACGATTTTCTTCAGCATTCAGGGCCTCCTCCCCTTGTGGTTCCGCTCAACCGCCGGCCCCTTTGGCCGCCAGCCGCGAAAATCCTGCCAGAATCTGGCAGAGTTCGTGTCGGGACAGCAATCGCCGTCCCGAGGACTGGTTCAGTTGCGCAGACCGGCTTGCTTGAGCAGCGGCATGACACGGTCGTTAAAGAAGGGAAGTTCCTCGTTGTAATCGACCATTGTCAGCAAGGCGCCGTTGACGCCTGTATTGCTGAGATCCACGAGCTTGTCGGCGACTTGTTCTGGATTGCCGACGATCGGGTATCCACCCCAGCCAGCGACGAAGCGTTCCTTGAATTTTTGATACATTTCGGCAGAATGGTTTTGAGATTGCACCTGCAGAACTTCACAGATGTTCTCGCATGCCTCCCAGTCACCCTTCTGGTTGACGTAGTAGTCGTAGTATTCCTTTGCTTCCTTCTCCGTTTCGCGAACGATAACGGGGCAAGCTGTGAATGTGCCAAGATCACGGTTATATTCATTACGCGCCAGGTCCTTCACCTTTTTGACCCAGGCAGCGCCGGATTCCATGTCTTGCATGAAGCCGAAGTTGAAGTCGCAGAACTTGGCGGTGAAATGCAGTCCCTTGCCCGAGGCGCCGGCGCAGATCAGGAGCGGGCGACCCGCCTTGTTGTAGGGTTTGGGTTCACTGAAGGCGTCTTTGACTTTGAGGAACTCGCCTTCGAAGGTAACGCCATTGCGTTTCCAGAGCGTCTCGACGATATCCATCCATTCAGTGGCGTATTCATAGCGGGTGTCGTGCTCCATCATAGGAACTCCGAACATTTCCATTTCGGGAGTGAACCAGCCGGTAACGAGATTGAGGCCGTATCGACCCTTCGAGATGTGATCGATTGTTGTCGCCATCTTGGTTGCAACAATCGGGTTTAGCGTCGGAATGTGAGTCGTTGAGAAGAACTGGAGCTTCGTGGTGACCGCCGCGAGAGCGGCCGCCCAGGTGAACGTATCCATGTTCACGCCATTGAAGTTTGAAGGACCGCCAAAACCACGCCAGCGTGCAATCGGCACCATGCATTCCCAACCGGCTGCCTCAAGCTTCTTTGCAATCTCGACGTTGTGGTCGAAGGTAGGTTCGAACGTTGTCTCAGCGAGCGTAATCGCGCATGCATTCGAGCAATTCGTGCCAAATACGCCGAGCTTGAGCTTGTTATCATTGAACATTGGGTTTCCGGCAGCGCGGAAATCGTCTTGTGCGGTCACTGTAGTCCCTCCTCGGGCCGGCAACGGATGATGCTCAGCCCACTCAAATGCGTTGAATAACTAGATGCCCATCTCGTCGAAAACTTCCGCTGCCACGCGGAAGCTGTCGATGGCCGCAGGAACACCGCAGTAAATCGAAACCTGGAGGAAAACCTCCCGAATTTCCTCTTTGGTAAGACCGTTGTTGATTGCTCCGCGAACATGCAGTTTCAGCTCATGCGGACGATTGAGGGCCGAAATCATCCCGAGATTGAGGATGCTGCGCTGCTTGCGCTCCAGGCCCGGCCGATTCCAAATTGCGTCCCAGCAGTATTCCGTGACGAGGGTTTGCATCGGCCAATTGAAGTCGGTGGCTTTGCTGACCGACGCATCAACATAGGCCCCCCCCAAGACTTCGCGCCGGGTCTTTAGTCCGCGCTCAAAGCGCTCTGTGACTTCACGTCCATGAATTTCTCTTGCGGGTGCCATATTGCTCACGCTTTTCTCCTTGCCGCCCTTGGGCTTTCGATGAGTGATGTGATTGGTGGTTAAAGCCACCTACTATGCGGCCGATCCACTGATGGACGACGACCTGACGAGTTGACCGTTTTCGTAGAGAAGCGGCGCGATTGACTCGATGAACCGTGCTTCGAGCACTTCTCCGAGCACAACATCATGCGTTCCAACGTGAACGACATCTTTTAGCTTGCAGACAAACGCCGCCTGCGCATCGGACAGGACCGGCATGCCGTCGAGAGACAGCCACTCGCCGTAATGAAAGCGCTCTTCACCCTTCAATTGCCCACTGAACAGCGGCACAAGATCGGCATGTGAAAGATGCAGCATGTTCACGGCGAACTTCCCGGAGATCTTCAAAGGCTGATTCACCGAAGCCGATTGGTTGATGCAGACAAGAACAGTTGGTGGGTCCGCGGTAACCGACTGGACCGCGGTGGCGGCCATGCCATGACGGACCCCGTTGAGTTCGGTCGTGATCAAGCAGATGGTTGATGTGAACCGACGCATAGCTGCCTTAAAAGCCAACTGCGCCTCAGTGCTGGTATCGGCCATATTGTCCTCCCACGGCCAAATTCGATCGAGCCTAGATAAACAGATCAGCAGACAATCTGTCAACCGGATTTTCACAATTGACAGATTGTCTGCTAAAATGTCTTCTAAGGCACCCAAAAATGAGGAGATGGTCGATGGATTTGAATCAAAGGGTTTGTATCGTCACAGGGGGCGGCAGCGGCATTGGTCGTGCGACCGCCGAGCTTTTCGCAAAGAACGGCGCCTATGTGGTTGTTGCTGATGTCAATGAAGACGCCGCGGTTCGTGTGGCGAACGAGATCGGCTCGAAGGCTTTCGGTGTTCGCGTCGACGTCTCGTCCGCCAAGGACGCGGAAAGCATGGTTGAGAAGACGACCGCAAAGTGGGGCCGGGTCGACGTGCTCGTCAATAATGCCGGGTTCGGAACGACGGGGAATGTGGTGACCATTCCTGAAGAAACTTGGGACCGGATTATGTCCGTAAACGTCAAAGGGATCTTCCTTTGCTCAAAGTACGTCATTCCTGTTATGCGACGGAACGGCGGAGGTTCGATCATCAATACGACTTCCTACACCGCAACCTCAGCAATCGCGGACAGGACTGCCTACGTAGCATCGAAAGGAGCAATATCTTCGCTGACGCGCGCGATGGCCATGGATCATGCGAAAGAGGGAATTCGTGTCAACGCGGTCGCTCCAGGGACAATCGACTCTCCTTACTTCACGAAAATCTTCGCCGAAGCGAAGGACCCCGCGAAGCTTCGCAGCGATTTCAACGCCCGTGCCGTCATGGATCGGATGGGGACAGCTGAAGAGATTGCTGAAGCAATGCTTTTTCTTGCGTCCGATCGTTCGAGGTTCGCGACCGGTAGCATTCTGACGGTCGATGGCGGCTCCTCGATCGGAAACCACCTGGTCAAGTGAAGGAAAGGGCGGCACTCGTCATGCCCTTACATTTGAGGCAGGAACACCGGGTATAAGGCTCCAGCCTCGTTGATCATTGACGTGTTCCTAACCCGTCAATGACAGCACAGAGCTGTTGGCCTAGGCGCAGCTCTTGTCGGACTTGCGGCACGCTCCAGCAAATATGATAGAGAAGGAGAAGGACTGCCGGCGACAACTAGATCTAACAGCGGAAACTGGATCAAGGACATTTCGCAATTTTTGTCGAATAACCCCACGATGTCGGTCAGATGACGTCATGCGAGTGCCGACCTTCCGGAATAGCCGCATGCTGGTTCCGAATGCCCTCTATCGCAACGCTGTCGGCATAAGTTTAGTCCGGAATACAAGGTGATACGATCGTGTCCCGGGAGGTGGTGTAGGTCGCGGCTGATGGCCGTGCTTTCCCGACATGGGTCGGAAGGGGATATCAGCGTGCCACAGCGGGGCAGGCTGATTTGGGGATCATCGCTCATTTGGGCCATGGTCTCAAGCGTCATATACCTGGCGCGTTGAACGGCCCATTCGTCATTCTGTTCGAGCAGCAATGCACCGACGAGACGGACGATGGCTTCGTCGTTCGGAAAGATGCCGACGACCTCGGTGCGTCGCTTGATTTCGCCGTTGAGACGCTCAATTGGATTCGTCGAGTGCAGCTTTGCCCGGTACTCTTTCGGGAAGGTCATGTAGGCGAGCACGTCCTCTTCAGCGTCGTCCATGATGGTGGCAAGCTTCGGCACTTTCGGCCTGATTTGATCGGCGACACTGCGCCATTGTGCGGCTTGCTGCCTCCGGGGTCTCCTGGGCAAAGGCCGTCGCGATGAAGGCGGATACGACCCGCCTGCCGCTCTTTCCAGCATGCGCGAGCACGTTCCTCATGAAGTGAACCCGGCACCTTTGCCAAGTGGCATTGAGAACCTTGGTGACGGCGGCCTTGAGACCTTCGTGCGCATCGGAGACAACAAGGTTCACACCACGTAATCCTCGACGTGTCAGCCTGCGCAGGAATTCCGTCCAGATCGGTTCGGCCTCCGAGGTGCCAACTTCCATACCCAGGACCTCGCGCCGACCGTCACTGTTGACGCCGACCGCGATAATGACGGCGACTGAGACGATGCGGCCGCCACGCCGGACCTTGAGATAGGTCGCGTCCACCCAGACGTACCGCCACTCACCTTCAATCGGCCTGTCGAGGAACGCCTTCACTTTGACGTCGATCTCTTCGCATAGGCGGCTCACCTGGCTTTTGGAGATGCCGCTCATACCCATGGCCTTGACCAAGTCGTCGACAGAACGAGTCGAGATTCCCTGGATATACGCTTCCTGGATAACGGCCGTCAGAGCTTTCTCTGCCATCCGACGCGGTTCAAGGAAGCTCGGAAAGTAGCTGCCTTTGCGCAGCTTCGGAATGCGAAGCTCGACGGTGCCAGCCCGCGTCTCCCAATCGCGGTCACGGTAGCCATTGCGTTGTGCGAGCCGCATCGAGTTCTTCACACCGAAGTCTGCACCCGTAGCCGAGCCTACTTCCAGCTCCATCAGCCGCTCGGCAGCAAGGCCGATCATCTCACGCAACAAATCTGCATCGGCACTCTTCTCAACAAGGGAGCGCACGTTCATCATGTCATTGGTCATCGGTGATCTTTCCGTCAGGTTGGTCTTGAACAACCCGACCCTAGCGGAAAAACACTGATGGCCGCCCGCAAAGCCGATCACCCGCTACAGCGCAACGAGAAGCGCGCGGGCGCTCGGCTTTACTCCCTACCATCACCTACGCCACGTACTGGGACACGATCGGTAAATGGCCAACGCGGTTGCTTTGTGATCAGCCGTTATCTTCGACGAACCGAATAGCGTCTTGCAAGAAGCTCCGGAAATAGTCAGGATTTTCGCACATCGGAAAGTGCCCAAGCCCCTCCATAACGACATGACGGCTGCCAGGAATGAGGGCCGCTAGCGCTGCTCCGTCTGCAGGCGTCGCAGAGTAGTCATAGGTCCCGGAGAGAAGAACGGTCGGTGTTCGCTTGGCATCAATCTTCGGACCGACGACGGCACCGTCGAACTCGTCGCTGTAGAACGAAAGATCGCCGGGATAAACTCCAGGAGCACCCTGCGAGTAGATCCAACTGGCGCGGCGTCGCTCTTCTTGCGGGCTGAGCGGGCTCATGATTCCGCGGACATAGGCTGAGTTATGAAGCGACCCATGAACGTTGACGTTGTGTTGAAAGGGGTTGCGACGGCCCTTTGACTTCAACGGCGGCTCGACCGCAATTACACCCATTAGACGTTCCGGTCGCTCCGCCGCCAGCACCATGCACATCGCCGCGCCCATAGATCCTCCAACGACGATAGCTCTGTCTCCGACGAGCTGGTCGAGTATCGCCGTGCACCAGGTCAGGTAGAGATCCGTTGTGAGTTGATAGGGCGAGCCGTCCCAAGTTAAAGGAGGCATCGAACGTCCGTGAAACGGCAGATCAACTGAGATCAATCGGTTCGTACGCGCAAACCCAGTGTCGGAGAGTTGCGGTAGAAACTGACGGCCGTCTGCGCCAGCCGTATGGAGGAAAAGGATAGGAGTTCCTGCACCGGCTTCCTCGTAAAAGATATCGTGTTCTACGCCGCCGACCTCTACCCGCTTATAGCGTCCGGTGACCTGTTCAATATTTCGATCGACCTTCGGCGCAACTAGGGGCGGAGACGCTACGACGATCTCGAACAGTCGCTCCAGAGCGGGACGCGCTTGAGCGATTGCTACGGGCGAACCAGATAACGTGAACTCAGGGTTAGCGAGTTGAAAGGCGGTGAACGAATGGTAGGTTGCCGGCGGCGGCACCTGCATAACCTTTTCCCAAGCTCCTTCTGGGGCACTCAGTATGACGTCAGCATTTTCGTCCGCGCCGTCCAGTGCGACTATCCCGCCTCCCACAGCAAGTGATGACTTTTCTGGTCCAACTTGCAACGAGATCCGTGTTGTAAGACCTGGGGTCAGTCGCGGTAGCTCCGGATCTTCGATCGCCAGGGTTACGCGTTTAATCAGCTCGGCATGGGCGCCCATACGTCCTCCCTAACAAAATGATGTTGTTGGGAAGCCGCACTTCCTGTGTCTCACCTCCCATAAGAGAGGTAAGCAGATTTTCAGACAATCTGTCAACCTTAGCCGTCGCCTGAACTTCGTTTTGTGGAACTACTCGGAGGTTTCGACGGGGTTCTTGCTCAAGTAGTCCAACGCCACCTTAGCCGCGATTTCGATATGGCGCTTGCAAAGCGCGGCTGCCCTGTCGCCATCACGCAACGCAATAGCGGCCGCAATCTCTCTTATCTCGAAAACGCTGTTCTGCAGCCGCCCTGGCTGGGTCATCGATGTCATCCGCAACAATGTGACCCGGTTGTGCAACGACGTGAGCATTTGCTTCACAAACACGTTCTTGCTGCCGGTCATCAAACAATCGTAAAAAGCGGTCTTGGCTTCGATGATCCGCGTTCCGGAACCGCTCTTGGCTGCGGCTTCGAACGCTTCCACGGTCTCGAGGAGAGCAACGATCTCTTCATTCGAACCGTTCTCGGCGAACTCCTGGCCGGCAAAGCTTTCAAGCAGCGCGCGTACACTATAAAGCTGCCTAGCCTCCTCGTAGCTGATAGTGCTGACAACCGGCCCCCGATGCGGATAGCTAGTAATAAGCCCTTCAGCTTCTAACTGGCGCAGCGCCTCGCGAACTGAAGTTCGGCCAACCCCGATGAGTTCGCACAACTCGCGCTCCACCAGCCGCTGCCCGGGCTTGAAACGGCCACTTGAAATAGCCTGCCGGAGCTTATCCTCAACAAGGATTCGAAGAGAGGCGTTTTGACGTGTAATCTGGAGGTCGATCGTTCCCATTCACAACAAACCTTCGATGAAATTTCTAGTGACGCACAGAATCAATATACTGCCGGAGCGTTTCGTAGGACAACCCGATTGTCTGCAAACAGCAAAAATTTCAATCGGTTTATTGTGGGTCACAGGAGAACTCTAGCGAACTGGAGGTCTGGCGCAAGGGGAGAAAATTTCTGTAGCACCTCAGGGTCATGACCCGGAATGATGAGTCCGTTTGCTCCGGCAAGGACGCGGAGCTTGTTGTAACCCTCGATTACCTCTAGGTAATCTGCAAACAGGGGAAACGCGCCGTCATTTTCAAGATAGTGCTGGAAATGAAGCGCGTCGGAAGCGATAACCAGCAAAGCGCCGCCTGTTGCCACCGTAACAACTTGCAAACCTTTCGAGTGACCGCCAACCAGATGCACCCTGCATCCAGGAACAATTTCCCCATCCCCATCATGGAACCGTACCCGTGACTGAAAAACGAGCCGGACCGCGTCGACGACACCTTCTGTAGCAAAAGGCCGACGCATTCGCTCATGGCACATACACCGCCCCGTTCCATACGCCATCTCCCGATCCTGAATGTGAAAAGTGGCGTTAGGAAAGGCCGGGAGGTTTCCGGCGTGATCGTAGTGCAGGTGTGTCACAACGACATCAGTAATTTCGCTGGATTTGATGCCAAGGCTGCTCAGTGCTGCCACCGGATGGATCAAGAGGGTCCGCCCTCTGGCCGCGCCCTCTCCGGCTTCGAAACCAGTGTCAACAAGAATTAATCGGTCCTCGAGACGGATCAGCCACACGAAGTAGTCGATTTGTGATGGACGATCATGAATGTCATCCGTCTCTAGTATCAGGTCACTTACTGGTCTTTGCGCGGTGCCGTAATGGATGGCGAGCACTGTCCACTCGTTCAAGAGAATTCTCCCCGCCATCAGTCCATCAAGACTAGGTGTCGATTGATCTCGGCCCTGTCAAGACGGTCGAAAACCTCATTGATCTCATCAAGGGGGCCAGTGCTCGACAGCAATTTGTCCACTGGCAGCTTACCTTTGAGGTAAAGGTCGATATAGCGGGGTATGTCGCGCGATGGCACGCAGGAACCCATATAGCTGCCCTTGATCGTTCTCTCCTCTCCGACCAACGGCAAGGGCGAAACCTCGAAACGGGAATTTGCGCTGGCCAGTCCGGCCGTAGCGGTCATCCCTCCGCGCCGGGTAATCTCATATGCAAGCTCGAATGCCTTTTTGGATCCAGCCATCTCTATCGCGTAGTCTACCCCGCCGCTTGTCGCGCCTTTTACTTGGGCAACAATATTCGGCGAGGTGGCCAAAAAAGTCTTCGTCGCTCCCAGCTCCTTGGCAAGATCCAGCTTCGCTTGGATTAGGTCGATCGCCACGATATCGCTTGCACCGCTCGCAACAGCGCCAAGTATCGCCGAAAGGCCTACGCCGCCGAGCCCGATTACCGCCACACTACGGCCTGGGCGGACCCCACACGTGTTCATCACAGCTCCAACGCCGGTCATAACGGCACAGCCGAAGAGAGCAGCTGTCGCCAAATCGATATCTTTGGTCACTTTGACTACCGAGCTCGCCGACACGACAGCATATTCGGAAAACGCAGAAACGCCGCTATGGTGGTTAATTTCGTATCCTCTCAAACGGATGTGCTTGCCGCCGGATAGAAGCGTTCCTGCAGCATTGGCCTGGTAGCCCGGTTCGCAGAGGCTGGCGCGGCCTTCAGCGCAATATGAGCAATGGCCACAAACCGGCAGAAATGACATGACTACATGGTCACCAACCTCAACCTTCTCGACACTCGGTCCGATTGCTGCGACGACGCCAGATGCCTCATGGCCTAGAGCGACTGGAAGCGGACGCGGTCTGTCCCCATTGATTGCGGACAGGTCAGAGTGGCAGACACCGGCAGCCTTGATCTTGACCAACACCTCCATGGGGCCAGGCGGCGTCAGTTCCACAAGCTCAATCTTAAGAGGTTTCGAATTTGAATAGGGCTTCGGCAGACCCGACTCCCTGAGGATTACCGAACGCATCTGCATCTTTGAGATTCCTTATCGATGTGCAAGCAACTGCATTGGAGAGGGGATATAGCGGAATCCGTCTCCGTTTCGCACCACATGCCCGGCACCTGGCCATGCGAAGTGATAGGACATTACCGCAATGCGATCTGTCGCCAGCATATCAAGCACGCGCGTGCGGGATCTAGCTGACAGCTTCGGGTCCGTGTCGTATCGGAATTCCATCATCGGCCTCTCCATCAACAGGATATGATGGTGCGTAAGGTCGCCGAGAAAACAGAGGCGATCGTTTCCCGACTGCAGCATAAAACAATGATGACCGAGCGTGTGGCCGGGGGCCGAAATCGCGTGAACGCCCGGCAAGAACTCCTCGCCGTCTTTGAAAAAGAAGGTCCGATCCTTGTGGGGAAGCAGGTTTCGCCGAGCGTTATCGATTTGAAATTGAAATGAAGAATCGATCGACGACCCGTCCGTCCAGTCCGTGAAGTCTCGCTCACTGATGAAGATGTCGGCGTTCGGGAAATTTAACCTTCCATTGGCATCGCACAGACCGCCGATATGATCGATATGGGCGTGCGACAGAACCACCGCATCGATCTCCGTCGGATCTCGACCTGCCTCTCTCAGGCTTGCTAGGAGCCGACCTGTGGTGGGCCCGAAAGCTTTGGAAGACCCCATCCCGGTATCAAATAGAATTGTTCTTCCATTTATCTCAACAAGCGGCACGTTTTGCTCGAGTACAACTTTGTTCGTTGGCAGGAAATTGTCCTCTAGCATCAGGCTGACCGTGCGTGGCTCTACCCCCAAGAAGTTCAGGCGAGGATCTCCTAGCTCTAACGGCCCGTCGGACAGTACCGTGATTTTTCCATCGCCAAATTCGAACGGATAAAAATACGGAAGCTTGGCCAGGTGATGCATACTAAGAGACACTGATTTTCCTCCCATCAGGTGCTTGGCTACATTTTTGGCAGATTGTATGATAATCTGTCAAATATTTTTGAAGAAAGCCATATCGAGAGCGACTGCCTTGCTTTAGGAGCCGGTGTACCGCGTTTTCCCCGGCCTACCGAATGCCGCGCAGTAGGAGCAGAGCATTCGAGAATGCGGCTCGCGGGGCCGCACAACGCATGGTCGTTGACCCAGCGTTGCCCCCTGTTCCGCGAAAAACCGCAGACATTCAGAGATTGACGAGGCTCAAGTTGAGTTGTCTCACAGCGCGCACCGCATCACCGTCCATCAGACAGGTGACTTTTTCCCATATTCGCGCTCATCATCGCGAAGCGGCGTAACGATCTGAAACGAAGCCGGTGGCGGACGCGCGCACCCAAAGAGCGATCAATTCCATCTTCGGCAGGGCCTTGCTGTAAAAGAAGCCTTGCGCCGAACCGCATCCGTTCGCTGCGAGAAATGCTGCCTGCTCGGCGGTCTCAACACCTTCCGCCACCACGTCCTGTCCAAGACATTGTGCAATGGACAGAATCGCTTTGACCAATTCTTCGTTCCTTTTGTCCGAGCTATTTATGAATGACCGATCGATCTTCAGCGTGTCGATCGGGAAGCGGGCTAGATAGTTGAGCGCCGAGTAACCGGTGCCAAAATCATCGATAGCAATCGAAAATCCCATTTGACGCAGCTTAAGAAGCGTCTGCAGGGTCTCGCCCTTCCGATCGAGAAGCAGACTCTCCGTGATTTCGATTTCGATCCATTCCGCGCGGCAACCGGTTTCACCGAGGATTGCAGCGATCTCGTTTACCAACCGTGAGCATTGGAATTGCTTACCCGAAAGGTTGACTGCAATCTTGTGCAGGTGGTGGCAATCGGCGTTCAGCTCCTTCGCCGTCTTGCACGCTTCACGCAGCACCCATCGCCCGAGTTCAACGATCAGCCCGGTATCCTCAGCGACCGGAATGAATCGAACCGGCGGAATCATGCCCATCTCGGGATGAGGCCATCTCAACAACGCTTCCGATCCTATCATAACGCCGCTGTCCAGAAGCACCTTGGGCTGGTAGTGCAGCTCCAATTCTTCGCGCTCGATAGCGCGGCGCAATTCAGATTCCAACTGCATGCGCTCCTCCACGCCCACAGTCAAATCCTTCGAATAAAAGCGAAAACTGTTTCTCCCCGAGCGTTTGGCAAGATACATCGCAGAGTCGGCGTATTTCACCAGATCGTTGACATCTGTGCTGTCGTCGGGCGAGATCGCGATGCCTACACTGCATGACACGTAGACTTCCTTGCCATCCAATAGGAAAGATTCCTTGAATCTCTCGAGGATCGAGCACGCAACCCAATCGAGATCGTCGGTTGTCTGGATTTCCGGCAACAGAATCGCGAACTCGTCGCCGCCGAGACGCGCAACCGTGTCGAGATCGCGGACAGATTTCTTAAGCCGGGTAGCGACCTGGCAGAGTAGTTGATCACCCACAGGGTGACCCATCGTATCGTTCACGACTTTGAAATGGTCGATGTCAATCAGCATTACCCCTGTCCGCCGACGTTGAGACGACGCGTCACTGACGACCTTTTGCAATCGCTCGTTAAACAGCAAGCGGTTCGGCAAAGAAGTCACCGGATCGTAAAAGGCCATTTGCCTGATTTTTTCCCGCGAGGCGTTCAGTTCCGTGACATCGCGAGAGACCCCGAGGACTCCTGTAACCTCTCCCCCGGCGCCGAGGACCGCAAGTTTACGTGTTTCGAGAAGAATGGACTGACCGTTCTCCGGGGAAACCACCCAATTCTCGTCGATAAGTATGCCACCGGCTTCGATCGTGGCCTCATCAGATTTTCCGGAAATGTGAGCTCTCTCAGCCCCGAACAATTCAAGGTCCGTTTTTCCAACGACCTCCGCCTCTGATTTCCCGGTCAGCCGCTCAAATGCATGATTGCACAAAAGGTGTACGCCATCGACATTCTTTACCCAAACCATGTCAGGAATGGTTTGCAGCACACTTAGCAATTGCGTCCGCACGGAGTTGATGGCGTCTTCCGCCTGCCTTCGTTCCGTGACATCACGCGAAAATGCCAGGAGCGTGGTGGCGGCGTCAGGATCGGCGCTTGGTCGTCTAGCCACCGACAACTCGAACCATCGGGTCTCGCCGTTTGGCAAGGATACGCTAATGCATCGACCGTAGGCAACTCCTTCACTGCTTGCAGTTCGAAGCGCCTCCATTGCAATAGCCGCTTGATCAGGCGCAAGAACTTGGTCGACCGTCCTACCCAGTAGCATTTCCCGCTGCTGGGCTAGTAGTTCGGGATTTCTGGTCCAGACCTGAAGATATCGCCCATCCTCGTCGACCTCAAACAGAACGTCTGGAATAGCGGTGACGATCCCTTGGGCTAGTTCGAGAGCGTTTTTGAGTTCCTGCTCCGCCAACTTGTGTTCGGTTATGTCGATGATAACGCCAATCAGACCCGCGGGCTCGTCGTCGTGACCTCTGAAAACTGCCTTGTTGCAGACAACATCCAGGATGGCGCCGTTTGCGAGAGCGATCTTACGCTCGGAGACTTGGGCTCCACCCCTTTCAAGAAGGCCTTTCTCTTCAATAGAATAAATTTCCGCCAGTTGCGTTGAACTGAGATCAAAATCTGTATTCCCGATGATCTCGTCGCGCGAGCGACCGAGGAGATCTTCGAAAACCTTGTTGCAACCGACATAGCGACCGTGCAGATCTTTGAAGAAAATTGGGAGGGGCAACACGCCGATCAATGCTTCAAGCAGCGCTCCTCGGTCGGCTGAGGTATCATGATGCAGCGCTTCGTCTCTCCGGCGATTGCGCCTTTTCTGAAAAAAGGAGCGTTGCCAAAGCGGTTGTAAAGTCGAATTCATCGTGAAGCTCCTTACCGAGGGCCAAGACAGGATGCATCATCCATCCGATCAGGAATTCCGGGAACGCCACCCAAATCATTCGAGCAACAAATTGATGCAGATATGTCAGTAAGGCGTCGAACCGCGCGTCGGCCTGAGCCGGATAGTGCGATCGGAAATGAACTTTGCTTTCACATTCGAAGCAACAACCTTCGCGGCAGCACGTAGATTGATTGGCGCAATGAGTATGTTGTCCCGTTTGGCGAGAGGAGGGCCGGAGGAAGAATGCTACCGCGGAGCAAATATGTTCGGGGGAACCGGATCGCTTGTCTCATGTCTCCTGAGGCGACCCGGGCATTTCCCAATTTGAACTGTCATTCCTTAGCGCAGCCTACCTTGCACGAGAGCCGATCATGAAGGCACCGCATTCCACACAGACCCCGCATGCGATCTTCAATTGGCCGGCTTCCAGGAGAGCGGATCCGCTGGGTTATCGAAATATTTAGCAGCAGCGCTGGCAGACCACCAAGCTGTATTCTTCGGCTCGATCCAATCCTCAGAGTTAGGATCGCAATCAGCTGGCAAATCCGCCATTACATCCTCTATGGTACTGGGAATTGCTGGCCGCAGGATTGTCTGAATTTTGGGGCCCTGTCCCTCAAGAGTTCGCATCATTACGTCCCATACGAAACCCGCCTCAGAGCGCGGCGGCCAGAAATGAAAACTCTTGCTTACGAAGTCGGGGTTCCGTCGCCAGTAACAGGCTGCCGAAGCTTCGCCCCCTAGAACGATTGGGATCATGTCGCGCCCGGACTGGCGCACCGCGTTGATAACACCATTCTCAGCTCCCGACTGAACGATAATACCATCAATTCGACCGGGATTCGCTGCAAGGAATTTTTGCACCTCGGCCTGCGCGACCTTGTCTGTCCACTTCCCGTCGACATGACCTACGATCTTTATCTCGGGATAATACTCCAGAGCCTTCTTTGCGCCGACGTCAAAGCTGTCCGAGGAGGCAAAGCCGGAGATCCCCGAAACGAGAAGCACATTGCCACTTCCTTCGATTTCTTCAGCGAGCCACTTCGCCGCCTCAAACCCGCCTTGCATGTTGTTCTCAGTTGCGTTGACGGCGAACGGCGATGTTACGTAACCAGAGTACGAGAACACAGGCACTCCTTTTGAATACGCATACTCTATCGTAGGATTAAGCGCCGTGAGGTTCGAACAGCAGATAATAATTGCATCAACGCCGTCGTCTACCATCTGCCGCATCTGCCTGATCTGGACAGCGTCTTCAAGATTTGACTGGGTGACGATGAACTCGGAGACCAGCCCCGCTTTCTTGAAAGCTGGAACAATCTTGTTTGTGAACTCATCAAGAATACTCGCACGCCAAGAATTGTCAGCATATGTCGATGCGTACCCAATTTTCCACGGCGGTGCTCGCTGTGCCTTAAACGTGCGGAAGACAGATTCACCTGTAGGCAACTTTGGATCGAGCAACTCGTAGGTTTTTCGTTCCTCCCGCGGCAATTCCGTAAGGCCACCGGCGGCCGCTACAGAAGGGATCACCAAGCCGGTGATTAGAATAATGGCTCTTGTAATTTCACGTATGCGCACGGATTTGATACCTCTCGTGTCTCTGAGCATTGCAAAGCAGTTGATCTCTTGAAGGTTGATCGGCTCTAGGTGGGTTTTTTACAGTCAGACGGGCGGCGAAAGGGAGACCAAGAGCCTAAGGCCGGATTTCGCTTCCGTAAGCGGATTTCCCTTCAGTAGAACGCCGCTATCACAGTGGCCATCCGACGCGTGGCAGTCTCGTTCGATGCGCAGCTTACGCCACTAACCTAACCCGACGCGTCGACTTATCTTCGGTCAATTTGAATGAAGCGAGCCGCTCGCTGAGTTCGTTAGTCTGATCCGAGAGAGTCTTTGCCGCGGCATTTGTCTGCTCGGCCATGGCAGCGTTTTGTTGTGTTCCCTGGTCAAGTACATTGACGTTATTGTTGATCTCGGCGAGGGACGCCGCTTGCTCGCGGCTCGAATTGACGATTTGATCAATCCGATCGGAAATCTTCAAGATCGACGCCGTTATGTTGTGTAACGCCTCACCTGCTTTCCCCACGTAATCTGAGCCGATCGCCACCTCCGAAGAGGATTCCGAAATCAGGTGGCGAATCTCGCGGGCTGCAGCTGATGATTTCTGGGCAAGTTCGCGCACTTCCTGGGCTACGACTGCAAAACCCTTTCCGGCATCTCCAGCACGAGCCGCCTCGACACCAGCATTTAGTGCCAAAAGATTTGTCTGGAACGCAATCGTATCGATCAAACCAATGATTTGGCCGATCTTGTGGGACGCGTCTTCTATTCTGCCCATTGCGTTGATCGCATCGGTCACAATGGTTGCCGCACCCTCGGCGTGTTCTTTAACAACGGACACGAAAGCCTGGGTTTCATAGGCATTCTCGGATGATTTTCTGACCGTGACCGTCACCTGTTCGACGGCGGCCGCAGCCTCCTCCAGTGAGGCGGCTTGCAATTCAGTTCGCCGCGACAGATCATCTGAGGCTTTGAAAAGCTCGCTGGTTCCCCATTGAATTTGATTGGTATTCTCGTCGATATGAGACACTGTCTCTCTCAGGATCGAAAGCGAGTGATTGAAATCGCGCCTCAGCGGCTCAAGATTGGGATGGAATTGGCGGTCAATTTCTTGAGAGATGTCGCCACGCGCCAATCGAGATAACGCCTCTCCTAGAATGGTGACGGCAGTTGCGACCTCCTCCTCCATCTGAGCGCGTTCGCGTTCACGATCCATCCGCTCCTGTTCAACGGTTTTCCTATCGGCTTCCGTTCGTGTCTCGATGTCCATCTTCGAGACAGCATTTTCACGGAAAACCTCGAGTGCGCGAGCCATTTCACCTATTTCGTCTCTCCGGTCACGTCCGACAATCTGCGATCGAAGATCGCCCTTTGCCAGCTCTTGCATGCGCTTCGCGATCCGTTCGATCGGGGCGCGAAGTGTCGCCATCAGGCCGGCGCCAGCCGCCAAGGCTACCAAGACGCCGGACACTGTGGCGATAGTTGACAGCAAGCGGGCAAGATTGCTTTCATTGCGAGCATCGTTTTCCTGAGTTGCTGCAAAGGTTACGAGGTTTTTCCAGATCTCCTGGCCGGTTTTGTCCGCCTCAGAATATTGCGCTTGGCGGGCTTCCGCTATCTTGACCAGCTTCTCTGTGTTCTCTTGGATAGAATCCACCTGGGCGAATAGATCTTCCTGCATTTTATCGAAGCCAGATATCGAGCTGGCAACGCCTCCAACTGCCACGGTGTCACGCGCCAATTTTGTAAGTTGCTCAACGAGGCGCTGCTGATTCTCTGCGTTGGCTGTACGGAACAGGTTATTGATTTCGATTTCGATCGAATCGGCGTCCTGGCCGATCGTTGTCGCCGTCGCAACAAGCATTTCGGAATCCGTCAACGCTTTATCCAACGCCCGGATCGCATTTGTTCCTTCAATCATGTGCTGGATCGCATCCACTCGCAGGTTCGTCGCAAAGCTCTGTAGGTCAGAGCCGGCAAGCCGTGTGGAAGGGTCGACAAATTCGGGGTTGGCGATTAGCTTGGCGATAGTCCTCTCAATTTTAGTAACGGCCTGCTCGTCAGCAGTCGAGACTACCCGCTTGACTGTTTTTAGCGACTTTTTGATCACAAGCCCTTGCTGGGCGACAGTCGGAGGCTGCTTCGCTCCGTCCGGCAAGCTCACCAAGTCTTCCGCCATGTGTTGCATAACTGATGCCGTATCGAGTGAGCGGGTAGCCTCCCGGAGCATGGTTTTCCCGGAGTTCTCCTGATTGCGTACTTGTGAGCGCACATCAACCGCAGCCAATTTAAGGGCGCCTCCGACCTCCTTGATCTTCGACAAGTTGGAAACAATGTCGCTGCGAACGGATTCCTCGTCATTATGCAAAGACCACATGCGGCCGATGCTGCCCGAGATAACGGACATTGCCGATACACTGTTTTCGAGCGCACCAGTTTCGCTCCCGCTACCTGCCGCCGCTTCCTGGAGCGACTGCATGGTTGCGCTCTGCCCGTTTAAACTTGTCAGCGCCTCATCTCGGTACTCCGTTGAGCTTTGCGCCAAAAAGCGGTTCATGCTTTCCGCGACACTTCGAAACCCGCTCAAGGTCTGAAGAACCTCATTTGAAAGCCGAAGACGAGACTGAAGCAAGCCAGTTGCTTTTAAGCCGACCCCACCAACTGCCGCCAATATCAGGATCAAGGGTACAAGTACCAATAACACCTTTGCTCTTATGGTAAAGGTGGACAACAGGCGATCGACGAACATACTTACCTCCAAAGGGCTCAAACGGTGCTGGGGCCTCGCTTTTGGAATAGTAATGTTTGAGCCTGAACGAACATGGATAAGAGTTTCACTAAAACAATCGAAACTTTTTTACGTGTTGTTAGGATTTGACCTCTTACCCATTGCGTCTTTCGAGAAACTTAACGGAAGGTTAATACCTGCAGATTTGCCGGATCAGAACGTGTGAGTGGATCTATCTGCACCGAGGATCGATCTCCAGCACGTTCCCTGTCAGCTTTCCGGACAGTTCCGAATTCGCCAGGAATTGCACGGCGTGGATCACTGTTCGAAGCACGTCATTTTCGCTTGAAGACGTAGAGTTCACATCGCTGGCGTGTACAGCATTTATCCTCAGCCCGGAACCGAAATATTGCCTAGCAATTGCGGAGGTAGTAGTGCGCAACGCCGCTTGAAGGACGGCTTCTGCTTCCAGCGAGGTCGTCTCTTCGAACCATGCGACGTCCACTACGGCAAGCTCCGCGCCCTGAAGTCGAGAGCTAAAGGCACCTGTAACTCTGATTAGATTGGATACGGCATCAAGCCCCAGATTCGCGCTGGATAGCAATCCCGTTACAGTTTGGGTTGTTTCATTTCTGCGGAAAACTATGTTCACCAGAACGTCGACCCGTCTCCAGCGCAAATACACCTGGTCAGCCATTGAGTTGACGTAAACGTCTCTGTTCGGGTTGACTTTGACCGGTAAAAAATTGTTTCCCTGGCCTTCAGCCAGGGAGGCGAAGTCGGCGGGATTGGCGTCGCCTACGGCGACCCGATAGCCTTTTTCTATAAATGAGCGCGCCAAACAAAGACCAACAGGATTTGACGCGCCTATCAAGACACAGACTTTTTCCCCAGGAGAAATGTTGGCGTCACTGTCACGTTCAACCAGTACCTCGGTCGATGGAGTATGACACGCCTTGTGAGTCAGAGACGCTTGTATCACGCGCCGGTCGCCGCTTCCGGCAGATTAAGAAGGTCGACAATTTGTGCATTTTTGGCCAAGTTTAGCACTTATAACTCCCGGTCCGTCGCTGCGTCTCCCGCGAACAAGCAATGCGCAGGCGATATAGTAAAATTTTTGTCCGACAATCTGTCAATTCCTTTTTGCGATTTTCGGCGGACACATGTCGAGACCGGCGTCATTTTGAGGCCTCATGCCCGCAATGCCGTAAGCATCGGTATTCCGACACCCGGTTGAGTTTGATGTGGTCTTTCCTGTTAATCTTCTCTCGCCGCCACGTTCCGATTTGATCGCGCTTTTCGCGTTCGCGCGGCACAGACAACAGCACGCCTATGGCAGCACAAGCTGTTTGACCATCATCAGGTTTCGTCCTTAAGCTCTTCTTTTGCCCAATCAGACGCCCGGAGTCCGTACCCGCTAAGAAGAGCGCAAAGTCAACTCAATGCGACGAGGCGCGGCTGACGCATTGATATTTGCCGCGACCGCCTCGCTTAGTAGGCCAAAAGAACTCGTCGACGTCTTTGCGTCTCCGAGTGTTGAGCCTGGAGCGTGCCTCTCTTATACGTCATAACCGAAGTATGCTGATGCGCAGGTTAAGAGGACCAGCGTGTGGCGAAATCGTGGGGCCATCCTACAGCACAATCATTTTTCTCCGTGTCGACTCAACGGCCTCCAAGGTCGGTTGGCGTAGGTTCTCTCCCACTCATAGCACTCCCACCCTTCCCGTGACGGGCTGCGATCGAAAGCAGCCCGTCACCCCTCGCCTTGGGAGGCATCTTTAGATTGATTTGCCGTGCGGGAACTCCACTAGAACCGTGGCAGATTTCCCTGATGCTGCCTTGCCTTTGATCAGGAATAGCATTAACGTATATCAGACAATCTGTCAATCTGTTCGAGGCTTGTGGAAGCCAGTCATCGCATCATTAGAGGCTTCCCAACTGCAGCGCTGAAAAACTAGGAGGCCATCTCGAGCGGGAGAACGTGGATGTCGGTGCTGGTGATGATCCGCCATGACGAAAGCCTAGGGAATGAGAGATTCAACCGGCCTCCACAAAGGTCCGAATCGGTCATGTACGCGATCAAAATCGCTCGCACGCCATCCGGTCTCGAGCTTTGAAGGTTTGGAAAACTAGTCCCGGCATGTGCGAGTTGGTGTTCATAGATAGGTTTATATTGGATGACCGAAAGTTTGTTCAGCAAGCCCGATGAAGGGACCTTAGTGAAAGACAACTTTATCGAGGGCTCCGATCCCGAACGTCTTTTGCCTTTGATATCATCGCCCCTGGCGTCCTCTGACCTTGCTCAACACGACAGTAGATCGCTTAACTCTCGCTGCAGTCGAATTTCCCTTGATGGTTTTGGCGTTGCGGATGCCCATCATGAAGAGGCGTTCTCGGTCATGATAGATTCCCCAGTTGACGTCGTAACGGTCTTCCTGCCGGCGTCCGGGAATGCAGTCTTTCATTGGTCTGGGCAACAGGTAGAGTCGCCGCATGTTGCAAATGCTCCGCTGAATGCCCGACAAGATGGCATAAGATCTCAACTGTCATTGACGATCGATACGCAATCCTTGCGTGACAAGCTTTCTCGCATGCTCGATCGGACGATCAGCGGAAATCTGCAAATTCAGCCGACCCTTGATCTTGCATCGAGCGCGGGAACGCTCATGCGAGAACTAGCCCTGTCTGCCCATCGCGGCCTCAGTGCCGGGGGGGCTCTGCGACAATGCCCGTCGGCCTATAGCTCGCTCCTCGACGCGATAGAGTACCTTTTGATCGAAAGCTGTATGCATCGCTATACCGATGAACTTCGTCGTCCGGCTCCGTCTCCCACGCCTCGCCACGTGAAACGGGCAATGGAGTTTATGGAAGAGCATATGGCTCAACCCATTTCCCTTAACGATATCGCCGCTGCGGCCAAGGTCAGCGTGCGGACTTTGCAGCACGGCTTCCGACAATTTCGTAATACCAGCCCCACAATGCACCTCCGAGACTTGCGTATGTGCGCAGCTCGACAGGAACTGCTGCAAAACGGCGCTAAAATCAGCGTTTCGGAAATAGCGCTGAAGTGGGGCTTCACACACCTCGGCCGTTTTGCTGCAGAGTACAAGAGACGTTACGGCGAACTGCCATCTAAAACAGTGCATATGAGCGATGTTCTGCCGCATAGGCGATCTATGTGTGCTTCGCAGGCCTCTCCGCCCGAAAGCTGACCCGGAAATAGCCCTTCGCGATGGCGCTGTGGTTCGCAGCGCTCCACCGGGCTATACCATCGCTGCGCCCTTAATTTTTCGGTCTGTCGCCACAGACGGTCAGCAGCCGAGCGTACAGTGCTTCAAGGTGATTGGTGATTTGGATCATTTGCAGCCGCTCTTGCTCCAGGCGCTGCGACTGTGCATCTTCGTGGCTTTCTAAGTGGGTATCTGTCTTAGCCTGTTGCCCGAAATTGATTGCGATAACTTTGGACATCTTCGAACTCTCGTTGAATTTCGTTAATACTCCGCGTCTTGAAGGAAGACAGTCGCGGAAGGTGAAAAAGCAAAAGTCTGCTAGGCAGCTGCGATGCGTCCTGATTGGTGCCAAACCTTTGCTCAAAACTAAGGAAGCATTCCATCCCTTGTTCAAGCGGAGTGATTCCGTAGCTGAAGGTTGGGTCGAAGTCGCGCCTAAGTCCGAACCGGTTGGATCCGATCGCCGTTGATCGATAGAATGCCAGAGACCTGATCGACGACCGGGCCGATGATACCATCTGCTACCTCAACGACGACAATGGCGCTGTGGCTAGACCGATGGGATTGGTTATCTCGGCAGCAAGCTCTATCACCGGAATGACAGAACCGGCAGATCCCTGAACCGAGAACATGCGTTAGGGGCAGCGGCGTCGCCTCTGCTAACCCCCGGATTTCCGGGATCAACGTCGTCTTCATGCAGAACTGCTGGCTGCCAGATGGAAACCGATAATATCCTGCGATGAATTATGACATGATTCATTAAAACTCTTCCCATTCCTTAGTCGCGACAGCGGCTGTAGTACGTCCGCCGAAGGCGCCGGCAAGCTTCTGGGAGAGGGCACGCGCTGGCGAGGCGGCCGGCTTACCGTTCTGGTGGGCAACACGCCGTACAAAAGTCGAACCGTCGAGCCTGAAGCGCGCAATAAGCCGCGCCAGATTGGAAGCCTCATCCGCCAACCGGTTGGTGGCCGCCGTCGATTCTTCCACCATCGCCGCATTCTGCTGGGTTGTCTGATCCATCTGGTTGACCGCAGTGCTGACTTCCGCCAGCCCGGTCGATTGCTCTCGTGCCGCCGTCGAGATCGTATGAACGTGCTCGTTCACCTTGATCACGTGGCCTCGGATTAGACCAAGGGCATCGCCTGTGGCCGTTACCAGCCTGACCCCAGTTTTGACCTCGTCGCCGGACCGGTTGATCAGCGCCTTGATATCCTTGGCGGCAGTGGCGGAGCGCTGTGCCAGTTCACGCACCTCCTGAGCCACAACGGCGAAACCCTTTCCAGCGTCACCCGCACGCGCCGCCTCGACGCCGGCGTTGAGGGCCAAAAGATTGGTCTGGAAGGCGATCTCGTCAATGACGTTAATGATCTGGCCGATTTCATCCGAGGCCTGCTCGATGCGGCCCATGGCGGCGACCGCGTCTTTGACAACCGCGCTCGACTGCTCGGTGCTTCTGCGTGCCTCATCGACCATATGGCTGGCTTCCGTGGCTCTTTCTGTCGAGCTTTTTACCGCCACCGTGATTTCCTCAAGCGCCGAAGAGGTCTCCTCCAGGGCCGCGGCTTGCTGTTCCGTGCGCTTTGAAAGGTCGCCTGAGGCGATGCGCATCTCGCCGGCTCCGCCGTTGATCGTGTCGACGGCGGAGCGAACCTCGCCTAATACGGATCGAAGGGCTGCCATGGTGGCGTTGACATTACTCTTCAGTTCACCAAAGGCTCCCTGAAACTCGCCGCACATGTTTTCCGTCAGATCCCCATCGGCAAGCGCTGAGATAACTCGGCGAGTTTCGGCGATGCCCCGGTCAACAGAGGTGACCAGTTCGTTGACGCTTCCTGCAAAACGGTCGAGAGCCGCATCGCCGTATTTCTTGGTGATGCGATGGGTGAAGTCACCGGCTACGGCGGCTGACACCACCTCGGCAATGCTCGACTGCAAGTCGGCGCTCTTGGCCTGCAACGCGGCCTCCTGCGCGTTCAGATCGCGGGCCTTGATGCTGTTTTGCTTGAATACCTCAACGGCTCTCGACATCTTGCCGATTTCGTCGGCGCGCATTGCGAAAGGAACCTCAGTGTCGAGATTACCATCTGCCAGTACGCCCATCGTGGTAGTCAACCGCGAGATCGGATCGGTAATCTTCCGGATGCAGTAAAGCAGGGCTATAATGCCCGTCGTAGTTGCCAGCGCCATGGCAAGAATGGTGACCAAAACCGTCGATGAAACGGCGCCCATCGTATTTCCGACGGCCGCGACTCCACCACGCTTGTTAACTGCGACATCCTGGTCAAGGAGCGCTCCGCTATCATTATACAGTTTCGTCGTGGCGTCACTCGTTAGAAGAGCGAATGCTTCATCCTTCTTGCCTGCCTGCATTAGTTTAACAATCCGCTCGCCATCCTCCTGATATTGCGTCCACAAAGCGGAGAACGCGTCATAGGCCTGACGCTCCTCGCCGGATGTCACCATCGGCTCATATTCACCACGGGCATTCGCGAGATCCTCCATCTTCTGGCGGAAGGTGGTGATATTATGCGCAAGGCTCGTCGAATCTGATGAGTTTGTCACCAGCCTGAACTGCAGGATGCGGTAGTCCCCGGTGATCGTATTGATCCGATTTATCACATCGATCGATGGCAGCCAGTTGCTGGCAACTTCGGATATATTGCTCCTAATGGACAGCAGCTTGACGATACTCACGATGCCCTGGCCCGCCGCGAGAAGAGAGAGCAGAACAAATATCAAAGATAAAGCGAGTCTAATGGACTTGGGCATAAAGGCAAACCTTTTAGGTGAGGTGGACGATCGACTTGTCTACTCAAATCTTCCAATTGCCGTTTCATTCATTCGAACGGCAGATCAATCTTGTGGGTCTGTGACATAGCTGAGAATACCTATTGGTTGCGTTGGTTAATGAAGCCTTTCCTGCCCGTCTCGAATGCAAAAAGACGACGTTTTAAGGATAGTCAGGCGTCCAATGGATCGTCCGCGCTTACAAGGAGGATGCAGCCGGCAAAATTTCATTTGGCGCCGTTCGAAGAGCATCATCGTTTTCAGCAACCGAGTTTCGCCCCGCCACGAGCGACCTAGAGCAAGTCCTGCGATCGATGAATCGATTGTGATGTGACGGCGTCCATCGAAGCTGATTCAACTCCACAGAGAAGAGGTGGATGATGGGACAAGCCCTGAGCGATGATCTTCGAATACGGGTTTTGAAAGCGTCTGCGGCGGGCATGTCGGCTCGACAGGCTGCGGCCCGTTTCGGAGTTGGGATTTCGACGGCGATCCGCTGGATTGCAAGAGCGAAAGAGGGTGAGTTAACTGCTCTGCCACAGAGCTGGAGACGACCTTCGGCAGTGGATGCACACGAGGAATTCGTTGTCGCGTTGATCAACGAGCGTAGGGATGTGACGCTCGATGAGATGGTTGAGCGCTTGTCCGTCGAGCGGCAGGTGAAGATCAGCCGCAGCGCACTTGGCGCCTGGCTTCGAGGCCGTGGGTGGACCTTTAAAAAAGACCGCACACGCACTGGAGCAGGACCGACCGGACGTCTGAAGCGCCGGCGCGCCTGGTTCGATGGTCAATTGGACCTCGATCCGGAGAAACTGATCTTCATCGACGAAAGGTAAGCGTCCGGCGAACGCATTTTCGGGTGTCGAGAGATGGAATCTATAGGCCGCGTTTCATCTCATCGGCCATGATGCGGTCGATTATTTCAGGATCGCACTGTGTGTCGATGAGGAACTCGCGGATACCGCCGTCCCACGTCCTGATGTCGGCGAGTAGGCTTTGAAGTTCTTCGATGCCATTCTCGGTCAGACCCTTCGTGCCGTCTTCACTGCCATCGCCGACGTAAACCAGTTCGCCTTCGGAGATGTTGTCCGAGTTTGCGGTCACTTCTTCGATCAGTTCGAGGTTTTCGCCGATCATGCCGGCGACTTGGCTGAGTGTGTAGATGAACCTCGAGCGCGCCATCAGGCGGCCTCGCATCGAGCTTTTGCCGGCGTCCAGTTCCAAGGCAGGAGGTCTTCAATTCGGTCTTCGGGGTGATCCTGGATCCGGGTCAGGACATCCGTCAGATAGACCTCTGGATTATGGCCTTGCAGTTTGACCGTCTCGATGATGGTGAGGATGTTGGCGATGCGCTCGCCGCCCTTGTCCGAGCCGGCAAACAGCCAGTTCTTCCTTCCAATTCCAAGCGGACGCATGGCTCGTTCAGCGATGTTGTTGTCGATTTCGACACGGCCATCGTCGATGTAGACGCTCAAGGCTGCCCATCGCGACAGGGCATATCGCATCGCCTCGGCCAGCCTCTGCTTCTGAGGCAAAGTCGAGAGTGTCGCCTCGATCCAGGCCTTGAGTTCGTCCAGAACAGGCCGGGCATGGTGTTGGCGCAGGGTGCGCCGCTCGTCAGCCGACATGCCTCGGATACGGTTCTCGATATCGTAGAGAGCGCCGATGCGTGACAGCGCTTCCTCAGCGATCGGAGACGGCTTGAGCTTTATCACATCATGGAACTTGCGGCGCACATGCGCCATGCAGGCGGCTTCAATGATCTGGTTGCCATAGAGCTTCTTGTAACCCCCGTAGCCGTCGGCATGCATGACGCCGCTGAAGCTTGCCAGGTGATCAGCCGGATGTGCGCCCCTGCGGTCGGGGCTGTAGTAATAGGCAATGGCTGCGGGAGTGGCGGATTGATAGCCACTGCCGTCAAAGATGTAGACCCAGACCCTGCCGGTTTTTGTCTTGCCCCGCCCGGGGTCGAGAACATCGACCGGGGTATCGTCCGTATGTATTCGGTCGAGTGCGGCGATATGGGCCCTGATTAACAGGACAAGTGGTGTCAGCAATGCAGATACCCGGCCGACCCAGTCGGCCATTACGGATCGGGAGATGTCTATCCCCAACCGGTCGTACATCTCTGACAGGCGGTAGAGGGGAATGTGATCGTCGAATTTGGCGATCATGATGTGGGCGAGCAGCCCCGGCCCGGGTTTGCCGCGCTCGATCGGCAAGGTCGGCATCTCGCCAGCCACTGTCGTATCGCATTCCCTGCAGATCATGCGCTTCTCGACATGCCGGACAATCTTGACCGACGCCGGCACGTGCTCCAGCACCTGGACCACTCTGTCGGCCGCCTTCAGGAACGAAGTGCCACCGCAGGTCGGGCAATTGCAGGGAGCTGCATAGACCAGTTCTTCGGTGGTGAGATCATCGGGTAGAGGCTTGCGCTTCGGCTTCTCGGATGCGTCGTCCAACTCCGGCAGAGGCGGTTTCCCGGAGCGCTGTTCAGCCTCGGCCCGGGAGGCCTCGATCTCCTCCAACATCAGCTCGAATTGCTCGATCTTCCTGTCGATCTTTTCCGAAGACGCGCCATGTTGCCGATGTCGGAGAAGCTCCAGTTGCGCGCGAAGAAGCCCGATTATGGAGTCTCGCTTGATGACCTCGGCTTCCTGGCTCTCAAGTTTTGCCGCCTGTTCCGCGACGAGTGCGCGCAAAGTATTGAGCTCGTCCTGACTGTCCAGCGGCGCTGTTTCCATATCCGCGAAACTAGCCGATTTGCCTCTGACGCACCAGCGTTAAGCTTCCCATGCCCCTGCAAAATATAGCTTTTATCCCGTTCGGCCGGGAGCGGAAGTCCACGCCGGGCGTCGCCAATCGATCCCCTCAACGAGCATCGAAAGCTGCGCCTGCGTCAGGTGCGCTACACCCTCTTTCGCCGTCGGCCAGGGAAAGTATCCGCGCTCCAAAATCTTGTAGAACAGACAGAACCCCTGGCCATCCCACCAAAGCAGCTTGATCCGGTCCGCGCGTTTTCCGCGAAAGCCGAAGATTGCGCCCGAGCCCGGTGCCTCCCTCACGACCGTCTCCACCAGCGCGGACAGACCATCAATGCCACGCCGCATATCGGTCACTCCGCAGGCCAGATAGACCCTCACATTCCCCGATGGGCCGATCATACCGCCTCCACGCAAGCGACGAGCGGGCCAAGCAGCTTCAACTCAACGTCAACCGCAACCTTCAAGCTCCGACCGTTTCGAAGCAAGATCTCAACGATCGTCGGCCTTGTTGATGCGGTAGACGGCTGGCTTACGCCAACCTCCTCCGTGATTTCCACCGGGAGGAACACCGTCGGCCGATCGGCATAGTTGAATGATTGCCGCCACAAGCGGATCTGGCCCGGATGAATGTCGTGCCGGCGCGCCACATCGCCAATGCGAGCACCGGGCTCATCAGCTTCCGCAAGTATCCTCAGCTTCGCCTCGTCCGACCAACGCCGTCTGCGCTCGGTACCGGACATGATCTCTATGCGAGCCATGAAACCTCTTCGTTCTGGTATTAATGTCAGCACTAATGCTGGTTCTAATGCCAGAACATCGCCTGATTTGGCCGATCAGCAAAAACAGCTCACCGTACGCTCACGACGAAAGTGTGCTGCAGAGGCACGGAAGGAGTTCAGTGTGAGCTAACCCCGTAACGTGAAGCTGCGTGAATGATGGAGGATGGCCCTCCGGGATCGGCTTTCAGGAGCGGGTCTTAAACCAGTCCGAGCTGCTGCGGTAAAGAGCCGTGGTGGTGAGCGCCGGATGAAAAGTTCGGACGAGATCCGAGCAGGTGCGTGTCCGAAAGACGAACGAAAGTGAACCCTCCGAAGACGCGCCGTTATGAATATAAGCGTCGTCGAAACCAGGACTGTTTCGTCATCCTGGGACAAGTCCGCCGGGTGCCTGATGATTGGGCGGGCGGCGACCGGCGTAGAGGGGGCGTGTTGGACACAGGCTTTCACCCGGAACTGCAGGAACCAGGCTCCTGATGCCAAGGGAGAAGCCCAAGCGGAGAAACCGTAAGGCGAGAGTACCGATGCAGGAGACTGGGGCGGACCGATCCGTATGAGCGTTGAGGGCCCTGTAATGGGGCCGGAGCAAAGGGATCGGATCAGGTGGTCGTATTGTTTGGAACAACTGGAAACAGGATGACTCGATAGGTACGACAGACAAGCCGTTTCGGATTGAGAAGCGGCAAGTGTACGAAGCTTACAAAGCGGTCAAAGCCAACCGTGGTGCAGCCGGGTGGACGGTGAGACCCTGGAGATGTTTGACAAAGACCTTGCGAGAAATCTCTACAAGATCTGGAATCGGCGGTCAGTGATCGGATCGCGCAGATGGTGGTCAAGCAGATGATTGATCCGGAATCCGACATCAAAGCTGTTCGACAATCTTCCGCATGATCTCTTGCTGAAGACGGTCAGAAAAGACGTTAAATGCAACTGGGCTCTGCTCTACATCGAAAGATGGTTGACCGCGCCTATGGAAAAGAACGGAGAAGTCATTGAGCGGATGCGTGGTACCCCGCAAGGGGGCGTGGTCAGCCCGATCCTATCGAATCTCTTCCTGCATTACGCGTTTGACGTCTGGATGACCCGGACGCATCCGGATCTACCATAAAGGCCTGGCGCCGGCGAAGATCGGCGGCTACGTCAAACCGACACTGAGGGTGCGGCCGCCGACAACTACACCTTGACGCGTCGCTGGTTGACGCGAATGGCTTTCGCTTGACCCTCCACGCTGGCACGTGCAGCATCGTCGGCCTGATCGATTTCAGGACGAACGCGTGCATCGATCGGGTGGTGATCATGCTCCTGCTCAGGACTCCGATACGTTGAAACGACAACGCCACGGTGCAACAGCTCGTTCATGTCGTGTTACCTCTTCGAAGGATACAAGCTATCTGGGAAAGACTTACCTTGTAGGGCATTGGCGGAAGGATCGACAATCGAAAAGACAGGCAGAAATCTCGTCTGCAAGGCCGGCCCCAGAAGGGGTCGGAAGGGAAGATCCGTAGGACAGCTCCCGCGAAACCTCTAGAAAAGTCCAGCCTTTTGAGACCTCGCAACCGGCGGAGAGGATGTTGCTGTCCTGCCTCTATTCAACAGACCTCTCCCCCTTTAAGTTCAGTCGGCGAGCGACCCTTGGGCGATCGCTATGCGCCGATCCCGCCCATGCAGACGTATTTCATGGATAAGAAGTCATCCATTCCGTACTTTGAGCCCTCTCGGCCGAAGCCGGATTGCTTGACTCCGCCGAATGGCGCTAATTCGGTGGAAATCAGACCCGTGTTCACGCCAACCATGCCGTATTCCAGCGCCTCTGTGACCTTCCAAACGTTCCTGAGGTCGTTGGCGAAAAAGTAGGCTGCCAAGCCGAATTCCGTATCGTTCGCGAGTTCGATGACTTCCTCGACAGTATCGAACTTGAACACCGGAGCCAGAGGCGCGAAGGTTTCCTCACGCGCAACCTTCATATCCTTTGTGGCACCCGAGAGAAGCGTTGGTTGGACGAACGTGCCTCCGCGAGCATCGCGGTCACCACCAACCACGACAGTCGCACCCTTGGTCACAGCGTCATCGATATGACCATAGAGCTTTGCTACCGCTTCATCGTTGATCAACGGGCCGATCGTCGCCCCGCTCTCAAACCCGTCAAGAACCTGCAAGGCACTCACGCGCATTGCCAGCTTCTCGACGAACCTGTCATGGATCCCGCTCTGTACGTAAATACGGTTCGCGCACACGCAGGTCTGACCCGCGTTACGAAACTTAGAAAGCATAGCCCCCTCGACCGCCTGGTCGAGATCTGCATCGTCGAAAACGATAAACGGCGCATTGCCGCCGAGTTCCAGGCTCAGCTTCATGATCTTCTGGGCGCCTTGCGCCATCAAGATACGGCCAACTTCGGTCGAACCGGTGAAGGTCAGTTTCTTGACGACCGGGTTGGAGCAGACCTCCTCGCCAAACATTCTTGCATTATCCGTCGGGAGGACGCTGAACAAGCCATCGGGTATTCCGGCACGCTCCGCGAGGATCGCCAATGCAAGCGCCGATAACGGAGTCTCGGCAGCAGGCTTGAATACGATCGCGCAGCCGGACGCGAGCGCCGGCGCGATCTTGCGGCACACCATCGCCGACGGAAAGTTCCAAGGAGCGATGGCGGCCACAACGCCAACCGGCTGCTTGATGACAAGCAGTCGCTTGTCGGCCTGGTGACCTGGAATGGTGTCACCATAGACACGCTTGGCTTCCTCACCGAACCATTCGATGTAGGAAGCGCCGTAAGCAATCTCGCCACGCGCTTCCGCCAGTGGCTTGCCCATTTCCGATGTCAGAATTACGGCCAGGTCTTCAGCGTTAGCTACCACCTCTTCGTAGAACTTCCGCATGATCAGCGAGCGTTCCTTCGCCGAAACCTTAGCCCACTTCTTCTGTGCAGCCTTTGCAGCATCGATAGAGGCTCGCACTTCAGCAAGGCCAGCGCTAGGCAAAGAGGCAAGGACGTCCATCGTGGAGGGGTTTAGCACGTTGATGCGTGTGCCGTTTACCCCTTCGCTCGACCACTTTCCTCCAACCAGCATCTGCTCGCGAACGAGAGTCTGGTCCTTTAAACGGCCTAGCAGGGTGCTGGAGATTGCCATGGATCTTCCTTTCTATGCATTGATCATATCTGATTTCGAATGTGTGGTGACCGTGCGTATATCGCGACCATCGGAACGATGAGCAGACCGACGACAGCCTGCTGCGCCGGAAAGTTCAGTCCGAGGCCAACTAGAAGCGAGGTCAGTACAGTCAGGACAAGAACACCGAGCACTGTCGCGCCATAGCCGCCCGCCCCACCAAGAAGCGACGTCCCTCCAATCACCACCGCTGCTACGGTGGTGAAAAGATAAGGGTCGCCCACGCCGACGAAGCCACCACCGGAAAACCCTAGTAGCAGCATGCCCGTGATTGCAGACATGGCACCGCTGACGCTATGGATGACGGTCCAGACCTTGAATTCGGAGATTCCGAGGCGGGCGGCCGCCGTCCGGCTTCCGCCGACGGCGTAAATGCTGCGGCCAAACCAGGTGTTGTACATGAACCATCCAAGCGCGATGGCGACGATAGCCCAGATCACGATGACCGGAGGCAGCGACAGGCCGAAAAACTTTCCGTTGAACGCCGAAATGTTCCTCAGCCATTCGGGTACCGGAGCAAACACTGTACCACCAAACGCCGAGCCGAGTGAGGTGTAGATCTGGACCGCACCGACGGCCGCGAAGCCAACTCCGAGCGACATGATCAGCGCTTGCCCTTGGAGACGGAAGCTCAGGGCGCCATTGGCGGCCCCGACAAGCGCACCGAGGAGCATGACAACCAGCATCGCGAGGGGAGCGGGAATACCTGCGACCATAAGGCTGGGAAGGAGGATGTTCGCGCCTCCAATAATATATGGTATCGAAAGATCGAGCGCACCGACCAGAGCGCACAGGGTCTGGCCAATGGAGGCAAGCCCCAGAAACGCTGCGAGAAGAAGGATTGAACGCGCGTTTTGGGATGATACGAAGCCGGGGACCAGCAATGCACCGAGTGCTAAGAGAGAGGCCAGAAGAACAAAGCCAATGACGATGCTCCGATGAGCCTTGAGCGGGTTAGACTTCTGAGCCGATTTGATTTCGGAATTCATAACTGTCGCGACCATTATCTTGCTCCTTACACAACCGCGCGGCGACTGATGACAAAGACGTTCACGAGAAGTGATCCGACGAGGATTAAGCCGAATGCCATCTGGGTAACGAACCCCGAAACCGTGCCGAAGTTGAAGGTGGAGAGGAGATAGGAGATGAGGAACATGTTGATCGCGCCAAGCGTAGATCCAAGTGCTCCACCACGACCACCGGAGAGGCTCGCACCTCCGAGAACCAGGGCCGTAACAGCCTGAAGGGTGTAGGTGCTGCCCTGCGTCGGATCACCAGAGGAGATCAGCGCCGTGTAGCTGAGGGCGGCAAGTCCAGCGAATGCTCCACCAACAACGTGGGCGATGATGCGGACTGCGTCCACTCGAACGCCGCTCGTATACGCCATGCGCTCATCCGCACCCGTCATGCGAAGGTTGCGGTAAAACATAGTCCCCCTGAGAAGGAGCCATAATGCATACGCTGCAACCAGCAACAGCAAAACAGGTGACATGATGTCGGTCCCCGCCCCCCAGCTAAGCATCCAGTCGGGCGCGACTCCACCCGGTCGGGACATCACCATCAGGTTCAACCCGGAGAGGACAAGAAAACCCGACAGCGTAACGATTATCGGAGCGACACGCACATAAATGATAACCAGCGCCTGGAGTAGCTGGAATGCCGCTCCCAGGCCGACTGCCCATACTATCACTGCGATAGGGTTGGTAATTCCGTTACCCACAAGCCAGGTAATAAGGGTAACGTTGATGAACCCCATCAAGGGGCCAACTGAAAGGTCCACTGCTCCACGACCCGCCATGACAATGGGGGTGAGGGCAAGCGCCGTTAGAATCAAGGGCGTGGCGACAAGGATTGCACCTGCGAGGCCGTTGTTCGTGAATAGCCCGTGTCCGCGTAGGGCAACGGCGACCAAAAGGACAATGAATAGGCCGGCCGGCACGAAGAGGGAACGGTCCTGGGTGATTTGACGGAATGCGATTCCAGACATCATGCAGTCCTTTCCAGATCGAACTCGATGGAGGCGTTTGGCGATTTTCCAAACATTGCGGCCAAGATTGGCTCTTCCGCTATGTCCTCGCCTGCTAGCGACCGGAAAAGCCTTCCAGCAAAGAAGACGTCGACGCGGTCCGCAAAGCCGATGAACTCTTCGATTTCGCTTGATAGATAAATCACGCTGCCACCCTTCTCCGTGAACAGGCGCAGTTCGCGGTAGAGATCGCGCTTCGTTCCGAGGTCGACACCGCGAGCGGGATCGTTAAGGACGATGACGGACGGTTCGTTTGCAAAGGCACGGCCGATCAAAACTTTTTGCTGATTTCCGCCCGACAGTGAGGTGATCTTGTTCGCCGGACTTCCAATCTTAATCCGGAGCCGATCCACCTCGCGTTTGAACATGGGTTTGAGGCCGGCCTTATTGATTATACCAAGAGGACCGAGGTTCTTGCGATAGACGCCGATGGCAAGATTTTCGAAGATGCTCTGCTGAGGGAAGATACCTTCACGCTTGCGGTCGCCGGAAATATACGAGATTCCTGCTTTGGTAGCGTCTTCGAGCGATGCGACCTTTTTCATTCTCTCGGTGCTGGATGACCAGACTTGGACATTACCACCAAAAGGCTGGATGATACCCGCAACGGCGCGTACGAAAGCGTCCTGCCCCTGCCCGTCGAGTCCTGCAACACCGATGATCGCTCCTTTCGGTAGATCGAAATCGAAGGGCGCTGCCGCGCTGTGAGTAACGAGGTCTCTTACCGCTACCACGGCCGGCGCGGCGGCGCCTACTTGCTTTGATTCGTACGCCTTCGCGTCGCTTGCGTTTCGGTCCGCGGGCGTCATCATTGAAAGCAGGTTCTCTTCAGTTATTTCATGCTTCTCGAGCGTACCAATCGTGACGCCGTCGCGAAGGATCGTGGCTCGATCGGCGATGCGGACAAGTTCAGCGATCCGATGCGTTACGATCAGCACGGTCGCACCTTCCCTACGGAGACGATCAATTTCCTCGTGGAGGCGGATCGTGGAATCGAGGTCTAATGCCGCAGACGATTCATCGAGGATGAGGACCTTCGGCCTGCGCAAGACCGCTCGCGCAATAACTATCCATTGCTTGACGCTCAGAGGCAATGCCCCAACGTTCTGATCGAGATCCACGGGCTTGCCGACGAGGCGTTTCAGGATCTCCTCAGCCTCGGTACGCCGACCACTGCCGCCCTGCGAGCGGAAGATGCCGTCGCGCCCGACATACAGGTTTTCCAATACACTGGCCTCGTCGGCCACCAGCACTTCCTGGAAGATCGTTGTCAGCCCGATGCGCTTGGCGTCAGTCGGAGTCGAAATCTCTTCTCCAAGGACCGAAACGCTCCCGGAATCTGGGTGCAACACTCCAGACATGATCTTCGCCATCGTGCTTTTGCCACTTCCATTCTCTCCGACGATGGCGTGCACTTCTCCGGCCCGGGCTTCAAAATCACACTTCTTTAAGGCCTTAGTCTCGCCGAAAGACTTGGCAACATTGATCAACTTGATCGTAGTTTGGTTTTGCATCGGAGATCCTCTAATCCCAACGGCCGCGCGAGGCGGTCCTCCCACAAGAGAAACTTCTGTCCGGTGGCAAGACCCACCGGGCAGAACAGTTTCACTTCGACACAGGCTTCCAGGGATCAGCCGGGCGTTCGAAGTAGTCTGCAGCAATCGCAGCAGGAAACCACCCGTCCGCCTTGGGCTCCACGAAGTCTGTCGAGTTCAAGTCGCAATCTTCTGGTATTGCCGCGCGGACTTCATCGATGGTGTAAGGCAAGACGGGTCGAAGGAAGGACTGAACCTTAGGGCCTTGTCCCTCCAATGTGCGGAGCATGATCTCCCACATCTGTTGCATCTCGCGACGCGGCGGCCAAATATGGAAACTCCTGTCCACAAACTCGGGGTTCTTGCGCCAGTAGCACGCGGCGGAAGCTTCCCCCCCGAGAGTAATCGGGATCATGTCTCGACCTGACTGCAGCATTGCGTTGAGAACGCCGTTCTCTTGGGCCCCCTGCGTGAGGATCCCATCAATCTTCGTCGGGTTCGTCGCAAGAAACTTCTGAACTTCGACCTGGGCCACCTGGTCGGTCCACTTCCCTGCAACTTCACCGACGATCTTTATGTCGGGGTACTTAGCAAGTGCTTCCTTAGCCGCTTTGTCAAAGCTGTCCGAAGAAGCGAAACCGGGAATACCAGAAACGAGAAGGATATTGCCCTTCTTTCCTATTTTTTCCGCCAGCCACGTCGCCATCTCGGCACCGCCCTGCGCGTGATTGGCCGCGCCATTGATGGCGTATGGCGACGTCACGTAGCCCGAAAATGAGAACACCGGCACACCGGCTTTGTAGGCATATTCGATCGTCTGATTAAGAGCCGTGACGTTCGAGCAGCAGATGATGATTGCATCGACGCCTTCGTCCACCATCTGACGCATCTGCTGGATCTGAACGGCGTCTTTAAGATCCGACTGGGTGACCACGACATCAGACACCAGGCCCGCAGCCTTTGATCGCGGTAAAAGATCGCTCATGACCGCATCGAGAGCTGCGGCTCGCCAGGTGTTGCCAGCGTAGCTGCTTGCATAGCCGATCTTCCACGGAGGACCCTTTTTGGGCTTGAAGTCTTTGTAGGCGCTCGCCCCCAATGGAATCTGCGGATCTACAGTTTCATAGATCTTCTTTTCTGTAGCCGGTAGCTGATCGACACCATCCGCGTAAGCGGTTGTCGCCAGGGCGCTAACCGAGATCAGCGCCCCAAGTGTGACATTCAGAATGCACCTCATTGAAGTTCTCCTCCCGAGAAAAGGATCAGGCAACCTTAGACCGAGCTGCTGATGACTGTTGGATCTCCTCAAGAATCGGCAACAGATACTTCCGGAACTCGCTATAGTCCTCAGTAACGGGAAAATGTCCGAGCTTTTCCATTGTCCAAAACTTGGAGCCTTTGACCAGGTCTGCAGCAATCTTGGTATCGGCCGGGGACGTGTTTGGATCGTATTCGCCCGTGAGGAAGTATAGCATACATTTCGACGTATCGATTTTGCTGGCTTCCTCTGGCGACACATCGTGGTCGTAGTAGTAGTAATAAAGATCACCCGCGAAGATTCCCGGTCCACCGCAGCTGTATTCCCACTGGATTTCACGGACATTCGCTTCTGGCGAGTACGGTGAGATATTCAGCATCATCGCCGCACCGATGGAGGTGCGATTGACGTTTGGATTGTCGAACTCCCTGCGGATGCCAGCCATACCGACGTCGACGTACTCCGCCGCCGAGCGCAACGCACCTTCGACCGAGATCGTGGCGCGGAAGTTGTCCGGATAGTTCGATGCCAGGTCGATCGCGAGATGGCCGCCCATGGAGCTGCCCAAATAAACGGGGCGGTCTAGGTCGAGCGCTTTTGAGAGTTCGAGCTGGAAGTCCATCATGAACTTCTTGGTCATGTTGTATTCCTTCTCCCACCAGCGAACGCCGTAGGGGGGAAGGGACTTGCCGTGATACGGCAGATCGAACGCGATGACGCGAAAATTTTTTGTCACGTCGGAATCGCAAAGCATATGACGGTATTGGCGACCGTCGGACCCTGCCGTATGACCGACGAGAAGCGGAATCCCCTGGCCCGCTTCTTCGTAATAGACGCGGTACTCGATACCTTCTACGGTGAGATAGAGATAACGGCCGATAATGGGGTCAAACTTGGTCATGCTGCTGCTCCTTCAGAACGGGCATTGCGCATCAGGGTGGTCATGCGGTTGAGAGCAGGCAGATACGCGAAGGTTTCGTTGTTACTGCTAAGGTAGAGGCCATGCTTGATGTTTGATGACTGCAAGCACTGATAAAACGGCAAGGGTTTGTGCTGAAGCAGCGCCTCCCACTGTGAACCGGTCCCGCGTATGACGATAGTGCACTTGTCGTCGTCGTATTCGGCCTCTTCCACCTTTAGCAACGTACCGTCCTCGAAATGAAGCGCTACACTGCGGGTAGGGAAATCGCATTTTAATATACCGTTAAGATAACGAGTTTCGCGCTTGAACTCGAAATCCTCCCGCACGAATTCTATGAATTTCTTGAGATCTATCGCCATTTTAGGCTCCTCCCTTGTTGATAAGCGCTGAGAACTCCGCGCATGTTGTACATGCCCCCTCACGGGACAGCACATTCTCAAATGCCCATTTCGGTGAATACTTCCTGGGCATGCCTGAAACTGTCGATGCCTGCTGGCACACCAACGTAGATAGCCACCTGAAGGAAGATCTCCTGGATCTCCTGTTTCGTAACACCGTTGTTGATGGCGCCGCGGATGTGGCCTCTGAGCTCGTGCGGTCGGTTTAAAACCGCTATCATTCCAAGGTTGAGGATCGATCGAGCGCGACGGTCGAGGCCAGGTCGGTTCCAGATATTGTCCCAACAATACTCGGTGACGAGTTCCTGCATCGGCCAGGTGAAGTCGGTCGCCTTTCCGAGGGCCGCATCAACGTAAGCGTCCCCCATCACCTGCCGACGAGTAGCAAGTCCGCGCTTGAACTGCTCCGATGGAGCTGTTCGCTCGCCGGCCTTAGACCCCTTATCTTTCCTGTCCAAAGTGGCCATTGGGTTTCGCTCCCTTCATCATATTTGACAGATTATCAGACAATTTTCAACTGTCAGTTTGGCGTAGTTTTTCGCGGTCAGGCCTGATCTTTCACGAACTGCGCAATTTTCGTATGGTCGACATCGGGGCCTAAAGCATGCCGAGCAGCATCCCAGGCATCAGCGGTACCGGCCAATGTCGGCAGCTGGAGATTGAGCGCCTTCGACAAGTCCGCTGCAATCCTAATGTCTTTCGCCATAAGCCCCAAAGCAAAACCAGAGCCAAAAGTCTCCGAGAGGATGAACTGCTTCATCTTCACTTCTGTTGCGTTGTTCTTGCCAGACGACGAGTTGAGAATATCGACGATCGTTCTAGGATCGAGACCAAACGTTCGGCCAAGAAGAACGCCTTCGATAGCTGCCAGAACCCCGGCTCCCGATACGAAATTGTTGATGGCTTTCATGGCGTGCCCTGAGCCGATCGGGCCTGTCCTAAAAATCTGGCCGCCCATGGCGCACAGGATGGGATCAGCTTGATCGATATCGTCAGAAGCACCGCCTGCCATGATAGTAAGAGAGCCTTCGACGGCTCGCTTCACTCCGCCTGACACGGGAGCATCGACCAGCCGCAAGCCCTTCTGATGCAAGCGCTCTGCGAGCTCACGAGTATCATTGGGCGCCGATGAGCTCATGTCGATGACAAGCGCGTCAGCACTCAGGGATTGCCAGGCCCCATCCTTGAAGAGCGCGTCTTGAACAATCTTGCCGTTGGGAAGCATGGTAACCGCAACATCGGCGCCATTGAATGCTTCCGCTACCGTCTCTGCCGGAACGCCGCCGACGGCCGCGAACCTTTCCCTAGCCTCGGCCGATAGATCAAAGCCAGTGACTTCGAATTGAGCCGACAACAGATGTTGTGCCATCGGCCCGCCCATTGCGCCGAGACCAATAAAGGCGACGCGCAGATTTTTTCGTGGTGACAACGTCCCGCTCCCGAATGTGAGGCAAGCACAATCAGCTACCTCCGTTAGTGAGGAGTAGTTAACGACCTATCAGACAATCTGTCAATCGGAAAATTCATGCTTGGGCCGGCCCTCCCTCGCTACGACGCCAATTTTGCCGTCGCTTCTTCAATCACCTCACTTAAAATGACCGTGCAAGCAGCACCCATCTTATCGTCCGATGGACACCAGAGAGGTTGTTGCGTTGTCAAAAGCACCGTGCCCTGAAGGATTTAATTACACCCGGCCACCTCCAGCATCAGACAATCTGTCAATTTTCGGAAAATCTTATGGCATCAGCCTGAGGTGTTGTTGCGCAGGTACTCGAGTGCGACTTTCGCAGCCATATCAATGTGGTGCTTACAAGCGGCCGCAGCCCTGGGTCCGTTGCGATTTTGGATCGCTTCGGCAATCTCTTTGATTTCTGCAATGCTATGTTTGAGGCGCCCCGGTTGTGTCATCGAAGTCATGCGCAGAAGATTGATCCGGTTGTGCAGCGATGTTAGCATTTGCCTGACGAAGACGTTTTTGCTGCCATCCATCAAGCAGTCATAGAAGGCGTTTTTGGCAGCGATGAGCCTGTGTCCCACGCCGCTTTCCGCCGACGCTTCGAATTCTCTAACGGCATCTTGCAAAGTGGCAATATCTTCCGCCGTTCCATTTTCGGCGAACTGCTGACCAGCAAACCCCTCGAGCAGCGCGCGGACGGTGTAGAGCTGAGCGGCCTCCTCATAGGTTATGATACTGACAACTGGACCCTTGTGGGGGAAGCTTGTGATCAATCCCTCTGCCTCAAGCTGCCGAAGCGCTTCACGGACGGACGTGCGACCCACGCCGATCATTTCGCAAAGCTCGCGCTCGACGAGCCTTTGCCCCGGCTTGAACTTGCCCGTCGCAATAGCCTGTCTGAGCCTTTCTTCGACTTGCACTCGAAGAGAGGCATTTTGCCGAGCGACCTGCAGCTCCACATCTACCATGATCAATGTCCTACGTAGCACTAATGAATTTGAGCTAAATATATGGCTGCTTCGCGGGGAACTTTCAATCAGATTGTCTGATGAGCGGTCATTAGCAACTATTCTAGAGGATTGAGCCCGCTGTGTAGAGGTCGGCTTCCCGATCCATGAGGAACCGATCGGTTGGCGCGCCATAAGTGGAAATTCTAGTCCAAATGGCCTAGGTCGTGTGGACAGTTATCTGATCCATAGCATTGTCGCCGCGATAGTGACGACGGCGAGGTAGTTTTCGGCGGTTTTCTCGAAGCGCGTCGCGACCCTTCTGAACTGCTTGAGTTTAGAAAAGCAGCATTCGATCAGGTGTCGCTGAGCATAGAGATGTTTGTCGAGCGGGTATTTTCGCGCACGCGAAGGATTGTTGGGGATCACTGCCACGGCGCCCTTATCGGCGATGGCATTGCGCAGGTGATTGCTGTCATAGGCGGTATCGGCCATGATGATGTCGGCGGGTAGGCCCTCGATCAGGGCGTCGGCTTGCGGCGCATCGCCCTTCTGGCCTGCGGTCAATGTGAAGCGGACCGGGCAACCGAGACCCCGCACGGCCATGTGGATCTTGGTGCTCAATCCGCCGCGGGAGCGGCCAAGGGCTTGATCTTCAGCCCCTTTTTTGCGCCGGCAGCGTGCTGATGGGCGCGGATGATGGTGGAATCAACAATCAAGTACTCGAAGTCTGGATCGTCCGCCATCGCCTCGAATATGCGCCACCAGATGCCCTTCCGGCTCCAGCGGCTGAAACGACGGAAGACACTGTTCCACTCGCCGAACACTTCTGGCAGATCGCGCCAGGGCGAGCCCGTTCGCACAATCCAAAGCACCGCTTCCATAAACATGCGGTTGTCGCGGCCGGACGAACCGCGTGTGCGCTCGTCACCAATGATGTGGTGCGATATCCGCTCCCACTGCTCGTCCCGAAGGATCAGACGATCCAAAACACCCATGACTGCCTCCAAAAGACAGTCTTGAATCTGATTTGCTCAGCCTTGGGAATCCCAAGAGTCCACACCGCCTAGTTCAATTGGTGTCCTGATGGCCGACAATGTCCGCCCGCCGATTTCTCAAAACCAGCCACGGTTGCGACCCTGATCGACGAGGTGTCCACGGTCACCGACACCACCGCATCTTCCAGGAGCACCCGTTCGACTAAGGGCCGGGTGCAGCTTGGCAATCGGCAAAAGCCGCATCAGCAGACGATAGTGGTTCCGATCGCGCTTCCAGTCCGGAGGCGGCATCGATCTTGAGCACCTCAAGATCCGCCATCTTTCTTCGCCTGCCAGCCTGGCTCGTACTTGCGCTATCGCTCCCGCGATTCCCATTCTAACCACTTTTCTCTCTGACCATCTCTCTTGAAAAATTGTAACCTTCGTGCTACATATCTAGTGCAATCTGTAGTGCGAAGGTGACAAATTCCGACACCTCACAACGCTCCGGCCGCTGTGCGGCGCGCGCTGCGCAAACTGGGCGCAGACATCCACGACGCACGTCGACGTCGCCGCCTGCCTATGGCGGTAGTAGCCGAACGTGCCTTCACCTCACGCTCAACGCTTCAAAAGATCGAGGCCGGCGACACCAATGTCAGCATCGGCATCTATGCAGGCGTCCTCCAGGCACTCGGCCTGCTAGATGGGCTGAGCCAAGTCGCCGACATCCGTAACGACAGCGTCGGCCAGTCTCTGGCCAATGCAGAGTTGCCCAAGCACGCTCACCCAAGGCGATCACCGGGATCGTCACGCGATGGCTGATTTCGAAGTTCATCTCGACCTTCACGGCCGCACACGTCCCATCTGGCCCGGAGCAATCGCGCCCGTGGTGCCGAAACAATCGTGTTTGAGTATGATCGTGCCTGGCTCGAGGACCCCGGCCGCTTCTCGCTGCAGCCCGCTCTAGCTCTGAGCTGGGGAGAAAAATCACGGCTTTCTGTGGCTCAATAAAGCCAGCTGGTCGTTGTCCCCTGCCTATGACCTCAATCCAGTGCCTACGGATGTCAAGGCGCGCGCGCTGACGACAAACATTGATCTTGATGAAGGCACCTGCTCCCTTGACCTGCTGGAAGAAGCTGCAGGGCTCTACGCCCTAACGCTCGCCGAGGCTCGCGCGATCATTAAGGAAGTCGCGACACCGCAAGGTGGCGCGAGACCGCCAAGGCGGTCGGTGCGCGGTCAGCCGAGATCAACCGTATGGCCAGTGCGTTCGATCACGATGATTTGCAGCGAGCGCCAGCCCTATGACGAGAGCCTTCCTCCACAGTTTCAATCCGCCCTCTGCCGGCCCGATCACTGAACCGGATTACGGCATCGTTGCGTTGTAAAGGACGGATGTCCAATGGCAATTTTCCGATCTGCGGTCCTGGCTGAATTTGCGATGGAATTGTTTCAAGCGCCTCCGTGACCAACGAGCGAAAACCAATAATTATGTGATTCGGTGAGATCGAGACGCTACTCTACGAACAAACTATGTCACTGCCAGCGGATCCTCAATCACATCGACGATCGATGGCTGGCCAAGCACGTCCGCGAAGCGCTGTAGCATGGCAACAGTACTCGATGACATCTCCGCCCTGGAGCCCGGGATATAGCAAGCGGCTGCATAAGCGAGTTGCCGTTGCCTCGGTTCCGTTAGCAACAGCGGCAGCGTCTCCATTGCTTGCTCCGGCTCAAAGGTGACGATAGCCGTCTGCACGCGAGTGATTTCGGCCAAATGATCAGCGCTTAGTGAGCGGAAGGGCTCGTCCTCGGTCAGCACCCGTGACCAGCGCGCCAGGCGGTCGCGTCGGATCCCGCCACGATCGCTCACCAGGAGTACGACCATACGGATGATGGCATCGGCGAGTCCGCCGATCGCGATCCTCCTGAGCGCATTGGCGATGTCCGGCTGCCATCTCATATCGTCAAGTGTCGTCCCTTTGCGGTATGCTTCGTGGGGATTGTCAAAATATCGCTGCCAAGGGTTGTTCCAGATCATGTGAAACGCGAGCTCATAACCCATGTCGCGCCAGTCGCGCATGACCACGATCGCCTGTTCGACAGCCTTGAAATAGAGCGCTTCCGCAGCCAGGAAAGGATTTTCCGCTGCTGCGTTCGCCCGGGAGTTCCGTACCTGCTCTGAAATTGACTTATAGCCAACCATGATCGGATTCTGAGAAGACAGCAGCGATCGCTCCAGCCGCTTTGGATGGAACATTCGGCTGGCGTCTGCTGAGATGTCTGTGACCGCGGCCTGCACAAAGGGGCGGGCAACTGTGTGATAGATCTGCGCTTGCAGTTCAGAGACGCGGGCGACGGCAGCGAAGGGACCTCCATCGTCATGGCCATCGTTAAACTCACGGATATTCTCGAAGGTGCGCTCGATCAGTTCAACACTATAGCTCTTGTGTCCAGCATCTTCTTGAATGTCCGTGATGCGCATCTCGTAAAGGCCAGGCAACAACGCCTCAATTGCCTCGAGCGTGCTTGCAACCTCATTGTATTCTTTGTTGATTACTCTCGAGGAAACGAATGTACCGAGGTGACCGACGTCGTTGTGTACCATATAAATAATGTGCTGGCCGAGAAGGCGGATTTCCTCCTCGTTGTCATAGATTTCGGGGATCCAATTCAGCGCCTGCTGCGGCGGCGTGACATTGTCGCCATGACTGGCAAATATGATAATAGGCGCCCTGATCTTCTTAAGGTCGAAATGCCGCCGGTCCGGCTCCCCATACGCCTTGTTGTGCGCCAGTCGATTACCAACAAAGAGGTGCTCAACTATCCAGCGGATCTCGTCTCCCCGCATCAGGCAGAAGCCGCCCCACCACTTCTCAGCCTTAAGGAAGGCTTCGCTCGCCGCATCCACATCTCGGAACAGTTCGACATACTTCATGAATAACTGGCGCTCGGGATTGAGCGTTTCGAAATTCTGTACGAGATGGGCGCCGTCGAAGATGCCTCCGCCCAGATCTGACAAAAACATGGTTATCCAAGCTCCCCCGAAGAGGCCCGCCATGTAGCGGAGGGTATTTTCACCGATATTTCCCGAGGTAGGTGTCACCGGCGATCCGTTGAGGATGATCGGGCCAGCTAAGTCGAGATTTGTCGCAACCATCAGAAGGGTAGCCCAGCCAGCTTGGCAGTTGCCGACTACGACTGGAAGGCGGGCAAGCGGATGCAGGCGCATGACCTCACGAACAAAGGCCGCTTCCGCATACGTGACATTAGAGAGATACTGCCCCCCCTCTGGCTCTCGGCGGAAGGACACCAAATAAACCGGGTGACCTTCCCGGAACGCTACGCCGACCTGGCTGTCTTCTTTGTGGCCACCGACGCCGGGACTATGTCCGGCGCGCGGGCAAATGATTATGAAGGGGCGCTTCGTGTCATCGACGTTAACACCTTGGGGCGGGATCATTCGAAGTAACACGTAATTGGATTTCAAGGGCAGATCGTTTCCATCCATAACTGTCTCGTAGTCGCAGAAGAAAACCGGCGGACAGCCTGCCGCTTCATGTTCGAGGAAGATGTCGCCGCGCTGTCGGAGAAGATCCATGCACAATATGGCGCGCTCACTAGCGTCGCGCAGGTATTCCGCCCAAGCGTAGCCCAAATTCCCATTGCCGTGCACCTCGCGTAGACTCTCGGCAAGACGTTCGGCCTCAGTAAAGAGCTTTCCCTGGCGGGTAGAGTGGCTGTCGCACATGACTTGCACGCGGCGCAATAAGGCAACCTGCAGAATTTTAGCGGTTTCAGCGCCCGCTTCCGCCAAGCGTTGGAACATCGGGAATAGACTTTGGGTCACTTGGCTCTCCAGTTCCGTGGATGGCGCTTCAATCCACCGGAGCGGGTTTAGAGATGTAAGAATATCCGCCATCGTTTCAACTCCTCTATGGTTATGATCCCGTACGCATACATACGTGCCAGATCGATCGTGCTTCCGTCTGGCGAGGTGCTCGGTAGGCAATGCCGACGCCTAGGAAAGCAGTTTGACGACTTCCGACCCCAACGAGTTACCGCCGCATTCATCCCCTGCAATGTCTATGCCAAGCACTGGGTCAGCCAGCTACGCCGGGAGAGGGGCAGCAAGCTCGTCGCCAGGGAATGCCACACAAAGTCTTCATTCAGCCTGGATCAGCAGTTTCTCCCAGCTCGTTGGAGACTATCGGAGGACAGGAGGTGATGGATTCGCCTGCGGTGTGGGATCCCACCAACTAGGATGTTTCAGCGGCCGTCCGCGTGGCTTTGGTTGGGGCTAAGGCTGGTGGTGGCATGGTTTATAGACGATGCCTTCTGTCTGACGCTCACCGATGACGGCAGTCTTCATCCGGTCGCAAAGCACTCCCGCGGAGCGCCGCCGAGAGCCTCGAAGGCCGCGATGTGGAAACGCAGGCCGGTCATCTCATGCATGACGAAGCGTGCCCAGATGGGACGGCTATGACCCGGCACTATCGTGAACTGCCAGATGATCCTCGGCGCCAGTTAAAGTGCCGACCGCGTGACACCGCCATTTTCGCTGGCGTTAGTGTTGGTCAGGTTTACAGCAGATCACCGATAACAGTGGACAGGTTAAACGGAACGATTCCGATCTCACCACGCGGCATCCTGTCGAGCAAGTCGACCGTGCGGGCAAAGGTTTCGACTTGCTGAAAGGCGTAATCAGGGTCGAGCCGGTCCAAGCCTCCGCCCGGCAAGACCTGGCAAAGATAGTCCGGTATCGGACAGCTTGATATCGTCGGAATTCCTGATGCGTATAATGGCTGTCCTTCGCCCAACATCACCTGCGCCGCCGCTGGGGCGACTATCAGCGCGCGTACCTTTTTGCGCCCGCGTGCGGCAGCGATGTACACGCCACTCATCGACTTATTACTGGTATAGATCAAATCGAGTTCCGGCTTCCCGGTGGGCGCGGGGTGCCCTTTTGCAAAGTCATCTCGCCACTCGGTACATCCAAGATGCTCAATCGTAGCTCCTGCAACGGCTTTAGCATGGCCGGGTTTGCCGTCCCACAATTCTGGATGCATTTCGAGCCAGGTCGCCGTCGCCTGATTCCCGTGGCGGCCGAACTGGGCAAGCTGGAAATGACCCGTGACGAGTACGAAGACGAGGCTTCGGTTGCGGGCAGATTTCGGTAGCGAGGAGAAATAATGCGCCAGAGCGAGTACCCCAGCACCGCCGTTCTCTTCGCACGCATTAGGTCCATCGGTGTGGGTGTTGATGATGATTGTCTCAAGCAGGTTGCAGCCCGGCAAAACCGCATAAATCGTATCGGTCGCAACGTCTTCCAACGTGCCATCCAAGGTCAGGCGACCGCTCAAACCGTGCTTGATCGCGGCTTTGATCCGCTCTCCTTCAGATTGCGCCACCCATATTGCAGGTAAGCCCCAATACGGTGTGGTGAATGGCAGCACCTGCCCCTTCAACTGCACTTCCGAGACGCCTTCGAAAATGCAAACGACGGCTAAAACCCCTGCTTCACGCGCCTTGTCGATCGGTACGCCAAGCAAACCGGTGATAAGCGGCGTGGTTACGGCTTTGGGAAAGTCTATGCCTTCCGGCAGGCTGCCGCGTCGATTGGTCACCAGTTCGAGGAATGCCGCCAGATCCCGACGCTTTACCGTCACCACCGCAATTTTGCCGCGGGCTTTCTCAAACGCCTGAACCCGACCGTTGAAAAGAACCATCTTACCCGAGATACCGCCGGGAGGTGTAAGCCCGGAATACGGGAACGGCGCCGCTACCTCAATTACTTCACCATTTGACAGTTTGAACGCGGTGGTTCGTGGCATCCACCGGCGCATCGTGAGTTGATCGCGCTTCACCTCAAGGCCCATCCCTCTCAACTCACCAGCAAGATAATCGATTGCCCGTGCTTGCGCCGGGCTGCCGGTCAATCGGGGGCCGAAACTGTTGAGCCTTTTGATCCAACTCCAAAGTTTCCGCTGATCAGGGAGTGCGGGGATGGACGGCTTTCGCTGCTCACTGAATCCGGTGCTGGGAAAAGCCGGGAATACGATCCCGGCGAGAAGAGCAGTGAGCCCAACAGTCGAAAAATCTCTTCGTTTCAAGACTAACCTCCGCGCCTCTCTATCACGAATGGAAGCGATACCTATGGCCGCACGCCGCCCGTGTCCTTGCAAATCCAGTGCCATTAAAAGCACACGTCTAATCTTCAGTTTTGAATTGAACGCGCAGTCTGAATCGGTTTTGGACCGCGTGCGAAGTCAATGCAGCTTTCGGACAGACTCCGCGCAAGCATCTGAAGTGGTTGAAGAGTCACTTTACTGATCTAGGAACGCGTCGTTGGTTCAATGCCTTTAAGAGCGACTTTATCTTGAGCCTAGTCTCGGGTCGGCCAAAAACCTTTGCCTGCTTGCAGACGACCATCAGTCGCCGAATGCAGCGGCAAGACTGTAAACTGTTGACCACGATAGGCGCTGCGCGTTGGACCTTTGTCACAACAACCTATCAAAACCCTCTATTTTATCCGGCGGACTTTCATTGCCGCCAAGGTTCTGGAGCTAGCGGCAAATCAGCCCCGACTGCCAATCTATTCGATGCTTGCGTCGCTGATAGTGATGCTGGCGCCCGAACCGCCGCCTGTTTGAGGCTCCAGCCGGATAATGACGGTCTGTGGCTGACGGCAAGACGGGTCATCGGGCAAGGGAAACCCAAATCGTTGAGGCTTTGCCCCGTCCAATACCGAAAACGCCTTGTTCGGAAAAATACCAAACCTACCAATTTCGCGAACGTTACTGCCGCAGTCAAGCGAAACGACCGTCGTCACTGGTCCTGAAGTCGACGGTTCATAACCAGTGACAGTAAGGACGACCCGCGCACTGGTATCAGCCGATGAGTGGACTGCTCTGCTCGATATGGTTATCGTCGCGGGCTTACTGGTCGTTGCCCGCATGTCGCTCTCGTTAGCTTGAACCGGGCTGACGATGCGCAGCATCGATAATGCCGCCGCACGAATAGCGATAAGCACCCAACGATGATAGCGCATCGATGTCTCCACAACCCAGCCAGTCCGGATGTTAGGCGGACACTATGGCTATTTCTAGCTTTGCGGGCTCTACGGCGCCGGGTTTGCCCGCTCCCGATCCGACAGGAATGAGCTGCAGGTCGATGGCCTCGCCATCCGTCTGCCCCCTTCCGCCGTAAACCCGCTGGATCGCGTCCGTCAGATCGAGGACGAAGGATGGTTTGCGATGATGGTCGCCGTCATGACCGAGAACGGCGAAAGAACCGACGTAATGGGGATCGGTGACGGGCGTATCGGCCTTAAGGTCGTTCTTGCCGAGAAACACCCGAACGCTGGTCGTGCTGGCACTGGTGATCTCGACATCGCGCAGGAATGCCAGCACACGAGGAGCGGAGGCCGCCTGCTCCTGTGCCGCGCCGAAATCCATTGTATCCATGCCGGATGGCAGAGGCGGTTGGCGGACGATCTCCTGCAATGCGCCCGCCGGGATCTTGATCGGCAGCGAAAGCGGCACGTTTTCCGTTGCCGCCTTGCTGTTGTCCGTGGAGGTGGTCGTCACGCCGGCGACTGCAGCATCGGTCGCCGTCGCCGCGATCACGGACGTGAGTTTATCGTTCAGGGCCAGCGTTTTGGCGCTCGCCGCCGCGACCTTGAAGTAGGTCCGGAAACCATAATTGTATCCGAGTTCCTCTGGAACATAAAGGTCAGAGACCTTCGGGGACCAGAAGTTGCCGTCGACATCGTAAAAATTGTCGGTGAACGGCATGTCGGCCCAGAGCCGATCCGTGCTGTTGGCGTTGCGCAAATTCCACGTCGCCCAGATGCGGTCGATGTTGCAATGATGCATGAAGAAGATCGGATCGCGGGGCGACGACATTTCCGGCATCCAGCCACCGATATTGTTGTGCACCTGATTGTGCGGTGTGTATTCCAGCGTCCCCTGCGTGCCGCTGCTGGTGGTGACCCAGGAAGGATCGAGTGAGTTCTGTCCCTGGGGGCGGGTGGTGCCGAAGACCTCGTATGGCTTCGCCGTTAGGATGGTGTTGAGAACCTGTGGCCCAACTATATTGTCCGGCATCGGCTGCGTGATTGGCCAGGTGCGCGACGAAACATAAAGTGGATTGTCCTTGCCGTCGGGCGTCTTTTGCATTGTGAACACTTCGGGCAGGTACGGATTGTCGGTCCAGTCCCAGAACGGCATAGCGAAATCGTTGTTCTTGGTCACGTGCCGAACGATGCGCTCGTACATAGCCGTATAGGCCCTGTGCCACGGCAGGAAATACCAGTTGCCATGCGGGCAGTATTTGACGACGTCACCGCTGCCGTGAATTTTCGAGAGGTTGACCCAGTTGAATTTGTCGCTGGCGGGAAGGGCGTTGAGAAGGCGCACTGCGTCGCGATAGGTCTCGATGATCGGGTCGTTCCAGGCCAAGCCCTGCAGTGAGCGCCGCCAAGGGATTGACGGTATCTGCGCGAAGGCTTTTGTCCCCGGTAGGCCGCTGGCGAGCAGGCCTGCTGCAATGACGCCACCCTGAACGATGACATGTCTGCGTGTGATGCTCATCTTACTCTCCCTTGGATTTGAATTGTCCTTCGCCAAGATTAATGCCGCTTTTAGGACGGTTCCGCGCCGTCTGGGCGCGGGAGCAGTGGGCAATTCGCACCACCATAGAGCTTGCGTTGGCTCTTTCTGAGTTTCGGTGAATCGGCGGCACGAGAAATGAAGCAAGCGACGTGCCACTCGAAAATGCAGCGTAAAATGCGAGCTAAAAACGCTACTACCGATCGTCTTCCTGCATTCCAGTTGGAATCCAGATTCCGGAAAACTTAGTATCGCATTCCATGATCGTTCGAGCGACGGCTTGCCGACCAGCCACGGCAAGCACGTTCGGTTGCGAAAACCTCAAATGATCAAGCTGAAACAGTTGTTCAGACCGGTGAGAGGGCCCAAGATGCTGAAAACGCCCTGTGCGACGATAGAGAAGCACGCATCTCGAACAGGCTTTCGCTATCGGACCCCCAGCAATGACGGAGCCGTAGCCCGCTCGCTCTCAAATTCAAAACTGCGAAGCAGGCACCACTCCGTGGCTTGACGGGTGCGTAGAGCAGAGCGGGACAAACCGATTGTCGTGATCTCGACAAATGCGACAAAGGGCGGCGGCTGTCCGACATTTGCGAGAATAGCGGCGGGATCTCCGCGCGGGAACAACGGGCTCACCAAGTGATCCCACTTTCAGTCCCATTGTGCCCACTCATTCGGGCTTACTGTCGGACCCTATCGAGACCTCGCCGCAGCTGCGAAGCCCCACTCATATCCGTTTGAATTTGGCATCAAGGCTTGACGCTTGCCGTCCACACGGGGCAATTCGGGCAGTGTATTAGCCTGCTGTCCCGCTCGTTTCCTGACCCGACATCACAGCGGGGCAGGCCGATTTGGGGATCATCGCTCATTTGGGCCATGGTCTCAAGCGTCATATACCTGGCGCGTTGAACGGCCCATTCGTCATTCTGTTCGAGCAGCAATGCACCGACGAGACGGACGATGGCTTCGTCGTTCGGAAAGATGCCGACGACCTCGGTGCGTCGCTTGATTTCGCCGTTGAGACGCTCAATTGGATTCGTCGAGTGCAGCTTTGCCCGGTACTCTTTCGGGAAGGTCATGTAGGCGAGCACGTCCTCTTCAGCGTCGTCCATGATGGTGGCAAGCTTCGGCACTTTCGGCCTGATTTGATCGGCGACACTGCGCCATTGTGCGGCTTGCTGCCTCCGGGGTCTCCTGGGCAAAGGCCGTCGCGATGAAGGCGGATACGACCCGCCTGCCGCTCTTTCCAGCATGCGCGAGCACGTTCCTCATGAAGTGAACCCGGCACCTTTGCCAAGTGGCATTGAGAACCTTGGAAACGGCAGCCTTGATGCCCTCATGTGCATCAGAGACAACAAGGTTCACACCACGTAATCCTCGACGTGTCAGCCTGCGCAGGAATTCCGTCCAGATCGGTTCGGCCTCCGAGGTGCCAACTTCCATACCCAGGACCTCGCGCCGACCGTCGTTATTGACGCCGACCGCGATAATGACGGCGACTGAGACGATGCGGCCGCCACGCCGGACCTTGAGATAGGTCGCGTCCACCACAGGTCGTCGACAGAACGAGTCGAGATTCCCTGGATATACGCTTCCTGGATAACGGCCGTCAGAGCTTTCTCTGCCATGCGGCGCGGTTCAAGGAAGCTCGGAAAGTAGCTGCCCTTGCGCAGCTTCGGAATGCGAAGCTCGACGGTGCCAGCCCGCGTCTCCCAATCGCGGTCACGGTAGCCATTGCGTTGAGTGAGCCGCATCGGGTTCTTCACACCGAAGTCAGCACCCGTGGCCGAGCCGACCTCCAACTCCATCAGCCGCTCGGCAGCAAGACCGATCATCTCACGCAACAAATCTGCATCGGCACTCTTCTCAACAAGCGAACGCACGTTCATCATGTCATTGGTCATCGGTGATCTTTCCGTCAGGTTGGTCTTGAACAACCCGACCCTAGCGGAAAACACTGATGGCCGCCCGCAAAGCCGATCACCCGCTACAGCGCAACGAGAAGCGCGCGGGCGCTCGGCTTTACTCCCTACCGTCAGCTACACCAGGTGCTGGGACACGATCCGCGTTGCCGGTTGCTCACACCGCGCCACTTGGCGTATCAAAACCGCCGAGGCTCTAATCGCCGCTGGATGAAAGTTCAGTGGCAGGTCACGCAGGCTCAAGACCCTCAAGGGCCTCACACTACGAGTTCGTCTGCAAGACATAGACTTCGCAGCCTGAACGTTTCACCCTCGATCCGCTCCATGAAAATGCCGGGACTGAACAACGACGGCTGAGTGCAGGCATCAAGACTTAAGTCTGTCGTAAAGCAGACAAAGCGAATACAAACGTGGTGCGAACTGTCGGCTATTGGCTGACACGAAGATGCAGAACCCTCGACGTGCTGGAGGTGCCCCAGGCACCTGCTATCATCGCAGGTTGGGGCCAAGGCTGGCCTGCTCTGATCCCCGGTAGTGGGCGGGGTACACCCTGCCGATTTCAATGAAGCTACGCCTTTTTTCCCGGCTGATCTCGTCCACCGTTCAAAGGCCCAACCGCCACGTCAGCAGCGTTTAGGCGAATATACGCTCCAGCATCTCTCTTAACTGCAGCGCTTCGCCGCCATCTGAGGTTTCGCGACCGCACGCGCTTGCCATGGCAGGTCCCGCAATCCGTCGCCCAAAGCCGTTATGGATGCAATACGAAATTTCCCGGCAATCTGGACATCTGCCGCGTGAGACCTGGAATGCAATATTCGAGTTCTGGTGCCTATTCAGCTCGCATTCGTGCTGCATGTCCGAGTGGCACGTCCCTTGCTTCACTTCATGCTACTGATTCACCGCAGAGAGCGAGGATGAACTGACGTAAACTCTATTTCTATCGCCCCAGTCGCTTTGTCGGAGATGGGTCACGAGCCGCATCGACGGGGCAGGAAGGCCTCAGATCGGGATTTAGCCCCAACGAAGCTGAAACCAGGGAGGCGCTCGCGCCGTGCTGGCCTTCGCGCCAAGGGCCGGCGAATTCTCCTGCGATATCGTGGCGCGGATGCACTCTGAGCCTCGAGAGGTAAGTGCTACCCTGCTCGTCAACGAGACGCCAATGAGCGTGCGGCGTCACGGAAACATATGGGACGGATTTTTTCCACGGTAAACGTCCGTACTTTCGAAAGCTGGCAATGGTGAATCCTTCAACATACTCTGCGCAACTCGCCGACGGCACTATCTCGGTTCACGTGGATCGAAGCCTTGTACCCCCCATCGAGATGTTCGGCTTCGGGCAGCGAATCAACCCGAACCGCTCGTTTCTGTTTGTTTCCAAGGTTCTTGGTCGATTCCTGCCGATCCGCCCTTCGGTCATGGGAAATGCATTCGACCTCCTTGCACGTCAGATTCCTGCCGATATTCCTGGTCCGGTTTTGTTCATCGGAATAGCCGAAGCGGGCATTGGCCTTGGTGCGGGTGTCCATCGGCGGTTCCGCGAACTCACTGGTCGCGGCGATGCAATATATATCTGCTCCACTCGCCATGATCTTAAACTGCCGCTGCTGTGCGAATTTGAGGAAGAGCATAGCCATGCCCCGCGGCACCTCCTGCACGAACCATGCGAGGCAAGGCTCCGCGACTTGGTTCATGGTGCGACCGGCTTGGTACTCGTTGACGATGAGGCTTCGACAGGTAAGACATTTGCCAACATCTTCGCTGCCCTTCCCGCAAAAATTCGTTTGAAGCTGAAGCACACAGTCCTACTTACGCTTACCGACTGGTCAGAAGGCGCTGCCCGCGCGGAGATCACGGGAACAGTCAGTGAGGCTACTATCGTTTCCGGACGGTACAGTTGGACTCCGCGTGGGGATTTCACGGCAGCTACTCCGCAGGTCCCTTCCTGTGACCGTCCTAAGCGGCCCGAGGTCTGTCCCGACGTCGCTCGAGACTGGGCGCGTCTCGGCGTCGTCGATCACTTGCAGGGTCTCAATGCAAACGCTGCCGATGACGGGATTACCCTCGTACTCGGAACGGGCGAACACGTGTGGCAGCCCTTCCTGCTTGCGGAGCGCTTGGAAAAGGAGGGCGCTGAGGTTTTCTATTCATCGGTGACGCGTTCTCCCCTGTCGAAAGGCCACGCGATCGGTTCAGTACTTTCGTTCTCCGACAACTACGGCGGAACAGTTCCACATTACCTCTACAACGTCGATCCAGCGCTGTACTCGAAAATTATACTCTGCTCGGAGACAGGCCCGGAAAATGTCTGTGCCAGCCTGATGTCCGCACTGGGCGATCCCATTGTCCTTTCAGACGTAGAAGGTGAATGAAGCCGCCTTAGGCCATGCGGTCTGCCGCTTCGAAATCGGCTCACTCGATCGGACATTTCCGCCAGTCCACGGCGACACAACACTGCTGTCGCGTTATCTAAGGACATCACTCCCATGGGGGATACCTATGACAGCATCGCCTCCCCTGCCACACTGGGCTCCTACGCCGAATACGACGTGACGCTCCTTCTCAAGAGAGTGGATATTCAGCCTACTGACACGGCCACGAGGGAAGAGGCCATCCAATCCGGGCGGCGGCATTACTCGGAAATGATTTCCGCCGAGATGGCCCCGACCCGCGAATACATGGAGCTGTTTGCTAAGGCCATGGCCACTGGTGGCCCGCGCATGGGCGCCGAGACGGCACGCCTCGCCCTCGCGATCGTGCAGTCGGTCGAGGGTCCTATTACCCTTGTCAGTTTGGTCCGCGCCGGCGTGCCCTTCGGCATCCTTCTCAAGAGGGCCATCGCCTTACTCGGCCGGGACGTCGGACACTACGGGTTGTCGATCATTCGCGACAAGGGCGTTGACGACGAGGCTATGCGCCACATTCTTGCCAGGCGTCCTGTCGAGAGCATCGTCTTCGTAGATAGCTGGACGGGCAAAGGAGCAATTGCGAACCAACTCGAAAAGAGCTTCAAGGACTACTCAGACCGGCCTGCGCGGCTAGTTGTATTGGCCGACCCCTGCGGCTGCGCATGGCTCGCCGCATCGGGCGACGACTGGCTTATTCCCTCCGGAATGCTAGGATGCACCGTATCCGGGCTTATCAGCCGCTCGATCCTCAACGCTGCCCTCGTCGGTCCCGGTGACTTCCACGCCTGCGTCCAGTGGGATAATCTCGCGGAACACGATATTTCCCGATCATTCGTGGATGGTATGTGGAATGATGTCTCCACTGTGATTGCAACCGAAATCCCGAGCGTCTGGAGTATCGAGACCCGCCGGGCGCATCGCGATGCCGCCGCCGCTGCCGTCGCCTGGGTGATGGGGGAGGACGCCGTAACGAACATCAACCGAGTAAAGCCGGGCATTGCGGAGGCGACCAGGGCCATCCTGCGACGTGTGCCGGAAAAGGTGTACGTCTCGTCGCCAACCGATCCAGAACTCGCGGCCCTCATGTACCTGATCGACAACAAAGGCGTCCCGTATGTCGTCTCCCCTAGAAAGATCGCCCCCTACCGCGCCGTCACGCTGATCCGGCACGTCTCCTAATCTCCACGTATGTCTACTTACGAGCTCGGCGCGCAGGTCAAGGAAACTGAGATGTGACAAATTCCGTATCGTAAAATTCATTGCCAATGGAGAATCCGCGAAAGCTCACATCTGGCAATCGATCAAATATTTAACCAGTCGCATTTTGGAGTACGCATATGAAGCCCATTGCTCTGGTGGACCTCGACGACACCTTGTTTCAAACCAAGAAAAAGATACCGGAGATTGCGGAAGCCGATCTGGTATTGGCGTCCAAATCCATTAATGGAAGCAACTCCTATATGACGAAGATTCAAGCTGCCTTTGTCGAGTGGCTGCTCGTCTCCACGGAGGCCATCCCGGTTACGGCGCGCGGCTCTGAGGCTCTTTCGCGCGTTACGATCGCGTTTGAAAGCTACTCAATCGTATCGAACGGTGCCGTCATCCTCAAAAAGGACGGCAAGCCTGACGCCGAATGGCATGAGGTCGTCGCAAGGGAGCTCCGGCCGCTTGCCGGCTTTTTCGATAAGCTCCTCGATGAGGGCAGGACCAAGGCGAGGGAACTTGGCGTCCACATCCGGTGCTGGTCGGTGATGGAAGCTGATCTCGCGACATATGTTGTCTTCAAAGAGATTGACGGAGACGGCTCACGCCTTGAAGAGATTGTGCCGATCATTCGAGAAAAACGGGGTTGGGTTCGACACCACAACGGCAATAACCTTGCGCTAGTTCCGCCTGCGATCTCAAAACGGGTGGCCTCACAATTTCTGCTCAAAAAGCTTCGGACGGAGCATCCAGGTCGCCCAGTGATCGGCTACGGTGACAGTGTGAGCGACTTCTCCTACCTGTCCCTCTGCGACTGGTGGGGCGCTCCGGGTAACTCTCAAATGACAGACCTTGTCGTTTCCGCTGTTGCGCGTGAGAGATAGGTGACACGCGTACTGCGAACGTGGTGATATGTGAGGAGGGTGCAGGAATGATCCTGCACCTCCAGTCTTTTAGTAGAAACTTCCTATGGGTAAAACGCCGCGCCATATCGCGGTAAGAACCATGGCAAGCGCGGCGAGGATCGCGAGATTCCCGTCGGCTTTTACCACGAGTACGTAGAGCTTGTATTTCAGCATGATATGACCTTTCGATGAGCTCATTAGGAACTGCCGTCTCGACGGTTCGTGCCTTACTTGCGCAGAGCGAAATTTCGCGCCCATGATCCTCTCGGCGTCGATCCGCCGGAAATGGTCGACGATGGGTTGATCGTCATAGACCATGGCCGCGCTCTTGACGCAGCCGAACATCATGGCCTTCAAAGACGCGACCGGGCCCTCGCCCGCAGCCGGCGCTGGAGATAGGAAAACTTGGTTGCTTGCCAAACGCGTCCTGTCGATCTTATAAAAACGCAACGTTAGCCGAAGCGGGATCCATTTGGGATCCACGGCAACCAGCCGCCGGTCTCCCGCTCGAAACAGCAGCACATCGGCGCGCATGTCCGGCGTGAACCGTTTGCCGAACCAGCCAAGATCTTCGAGCACACCATCGAACGATGCCCCGTCGATTGGCGACTGTCTATCCATTCAAGCGGCCAGTGCGGCTGCTCGGCGTCACGCTTTCAACGCTGACGACCTCCGATCGGCAATGCACGACCCCAGTCCCAACTTGATCTCGGGCTCTGACGGCCCATCGCCCCGAAATAGAAAAGCCTGCCGCGGGAGGAGGTGCGGCAGGCTTTCCTAAAAGAACCGAACGGCGACCTGGGAGGAGGAGTGCCGCTGTTCCCACAGACGTCCCTTTGGGAGGAGGAGTGGGCCGTCTAAACTTCGAAGCGTTGCGGGAGGAAGCATCGCTTCGATGAAAATAGCAATACTCGGGCCAGCGCCATGAAGCCAGCGTCTATGTTGCACTGCAGCTATGCACCCGCCGCAACAATCGGCAGGACATCGAGCATTCCTACCCCTGATTTTGTCGGCGGCTCTGCCGCTGTTACAGAGTGGAACCGCTACAACGTCAATTTCGATATCGAAAGCCCCAAAGAAGGCCGTGACAGTTCGCGGCGGCCCTGCCGTCATGGAAAGTAGCGCCGCTGGAGACGGTGGCCGGCAGCTAAGCTGGATCGGTGCGGTTCGCGACAGTCATTAGGGGACACCCGGTGACAGACAGTATGAAGTGGCAGTCGCTCCCAGAAGCGCAAGATGTTCTGCGGGTATGTTTTCACCGTTAAGACCCGGCTGTACAATCCCGATCCGGTACTCGATGAACTTGCGTCGGGCAGCCTTTCGAAGCGTGGCCAAGTCATTCAGGCTGCCTCGAATGAAACGGGCCCGGCCCTTAAGATGTGATGTTTCTCTCACGGTCAGGTGGTTGATGAGGTTCTTCAAGCTCCATGTCCCCTTCACCCCCTTCTGTGCTTGACCGCAAACGAGGTAAAGATCGTCCGCCCGGCGCCCCATTACTGCCTGCGAGTATTTCAGATGCCAGAGAAGTACGGTGACGGTATCGTCCGTCTCCCCGATCGCCACGACGTCCGCGCTCTCCCAGGTGTCATCGTCATCTCTTCCGGGAGAGTGGGCAGACAATCCTCGCAATGGGCGTTCCGCTGATCGCACCTCCTTTGGTTTTCTGACCACTTTACCGCCCGAAGCGTGACCTCTCGCTTTTGCGGCAAGTGTCCGAGCGTAAAGCGAAGCTATTGAATCTTGTAAAGAATTCGGTTGCGCAGCGGGCGGATTCCCGCTATCTTTTTCGATAGGGCAGTACGCGCTGCCCTGGGGTGTGGAAACCCCTACACGTGGTTGATGCCGGCCGTAACGGCATCACACTCCTTGACCTTCGGTCGAGGAGCCTGTGGCGTATGTCCAGGTTCCTCGGAACTAAAGGCCACAGGACCGTCTAGCACGGTGTTCCAACTCCCCGATCAGTGGGTTTAGCGAGTTTTCAGCGGGGGCGCACCGCGTGAAACTCTCCATCGGGGTGTCCACCATGAAGCGCTATGCAGCAGCACAGGTCCGGACTTCGAGGCCTGCGCAAGCCGAACAGTCGAATTTAGCGCGCGAGTTGGTGCATCCAGTTGATCGGCATGTCGGACAGCAAATCCGTATCCGCCGAATGCAGTCGAATGTATCCCTAGGGGATCTCGGCGCCGGCATCGGGGTCAGCTTGCAGCAGGTACAAAAATATGAAAGCGGTAAGAACCGCGTCAGCGCTTCGATGCTCTACGAGCTTGCCAATTGCCTCAAGATCCCTGTTTCGAGGTTTTTCGAAGGCCTTCCAGATCCCGAAACCACTCATGGCCAGCAAATCATAACAGAGATCGATGAGAAGATTGCCTATATTTCCACGGCGGAGGGACGGCGTCTGATAGACGACGTTTTGCTCCTTTCTCCGCGTGTGCGCAGCCGGGTCGTTGCCCTCGTCAGCTCGATTGTCGATGAAGAGATGGAAGAACAGAAGCCGGTTGGTTCATCTGCTGGTTCTTAGCTCCCTACCGGTCGATTTTCTCCGCTGCTTCAAGCGAAAATTCGACGCGCAATACCGCCTTCTGTGCTCGCGAAAAATCGGCGGCGACGTGTTCTGCCCGCTCTTGCGCGGCGCGCCGGGCGGCTTTGTGTTGCGCAAGCGATAGGCCGGCATCGGCTTCATGGCTGCGCAATACGGATTGTCGCATCAGCGCGTCCTGAAGCTCGGCGGCGGCGATGACACCACTCTTGCGTAATACGTCGACGACAGGATTGCCGGCGGCCCGGCTTGCCGCGATGTCGAGCGCTTCGGAGGCTTTCGTTTCCCGCTCCCGCGCGCTTTCGGCATCCGCCCGCGCCTCGGAGAGGCTGCGGGAAATATTGTCCGCCCGCAGGCTGCGGATCTGCAGCAACTGCCTGAGAGATTTCAACGCCTTCATATCAGCCGCTCAGGCACCGTTGTTCGTCGTCAGGATTTCCAGCTGGCCGCCCTTGATGACCTTGATGCTGTCGGCTTGCTGCCGGCTCAGCACGTCTTCGACGGCCTTGGTGAAGACGGCGGGCCCGCGCACCAGCACCAAGCCGCTGGCGGGATCTTCACGCAGCGCATCGTCCGGCAGCAGCGGGAACAGCGCGCGAATGGCGTTTTGCTCGGTCTTCCAGCTGCGGCCGCCGCGATCGAGGACAACGGTGGAGACCTCCTGCTTCGGCGCGATGATGATGCGGCTGCCGTCATAGGCGACGAAGAGATTGCTGGCATCGCCAAGCTTGACAAAGGCCTTGGCTCCGCTTTCCCGGACGGACCAATGCTCGACCTTGCCGCTCAGCGTCCCGACTGTCGTGACCGGGATGCCGGACATGAAGGACAGCGTCTGGACGACATCGCCAAGCGGCAGGGAGACGACATCCAGGCGCACCTCCCGCTCGCTGGCGCCGGCCGGTGGAGGAAAGGAGGCCAGCAGTCCGATAGCGGCCATGTAAACAAAACGCGCAAACATCTGAGTTTACCTCACGATCCGGATATCGCCCGACAACTAATGAACGAATGAAGGCAGGGGCTGCGAAATCCAATCTATTAATAATTATCTGATCTACTGTTGCAGATCATCGGTCCGCTGGGAACAGGACGGATATCCATTTCGCGCATTTGTTGTACATATCGCGAATTAATAACTTTTTAACATAAGCTATTGAATTCGATCTTGAATTCTGCAAGGCTCTGGCCGCCAAAACCATGCAAGGAGTTCAAGACATGGCTAGTACTTCGACACTTGATGCGGGCATCGGCTCGGCGATTTCCGCCTTCAAGTCGGCCCAGAACGAAGCGACCGAGCAGAGCCTGAAGGTTGCAACCGAAATCACCAAGATCAACGGCGTCGCAAACGCCATCAAGAAGATCGGCCCAGGCTGATTGAAACAATGGCGAGACGGGTTCGCCCGTCTCGCTTCCCCGCTTTCGAAGACAATAAAAGCCGCTCGACGGACGGTTCGGGAACAAGATGGTTATGGATCTAGATTCCTCTTCGCCGACATTCAGAGGTAACGCCGGCAACGCTGCGTCAGGCAGCGGCGGACCGGTCTTGCGCATCACGCGCGCCGGGCGCAGCTCCAATCTGCCGCTGACGACAGAGCGGCAGGTGGTCGGCGGCAGCGCCGATTGTGACCTGATCGTCCTAGGCGCCAAACCGGAACCCGCCTTTGCCATCAGTCTGCAGCGCTCCCGCGGCTCCGACACGGTGTCGTTGACCGCGTTGCGGGATGACGTCGTGATCGACGGTCGTTCCATCCCGCGCGATCGGACAATGACCCTTACGAAGAGACAGACCATCTCCTTCGACGGCACGATCTGTGAGCTCGAAGGTCTCGGCGCCGGGCGCGTGCGGTTCGCGCCGCGCCGGATTGCGGCTGCCGGCCTTCTCGGGCTGGCGGCGTTGCTTTTGCTGGCCGGCCTTTACAACAGCGATGCGCCGGCTCACGAAGCCCCGCTCGTCAGGGTTTCCGCCGCACCCGAACCGGCGCCGGCGGCGGCGGCGATCGCGGCCGAAATCCGCCAGGCCATTCGTATGGCGCAGCTTCCCCAAGATCTGAGCATCGTCGCCACCGCCGACGAAATTCGCATCGGCGAAGGATCGCGGCCTCTCGGCCTGCCCGACAAGACCAAGCTGCGCAGCATCATCGCCTCGATGAGCCGGCGCGGTTCCGTTTCCATCGTCGATCTCACCGCCCTCTCTTCCGGTCTCGACGGCTTCGTTGCCGCCGCCGGCTATACGCCCGTCAGATTCATCATCGGCTCCGACGGTCGCCGCTACGAGGAAGGCGATGTCGTTGCGAGCGGCTGGCGCATCAAGGAGATCGGCAAAGACCAGATGATCGTTTCCCGTGACAGTGAGGACGATACGGTCAATTTCGCCTCTGCCGGCAATGCCGAGCCGAAGCTCGCCGAAATTTCCAGCAGCGAACAAGAATAGGCGATGGCGTCGGAAGCCGGATCATGAAGGTAAGGTCATCCGCCATCGCCATGCTTGCGCAGCGCACCGATATGCTGCTTGCGGTTTTTTTCGCCTCCGTCGTGACGATGCTGGTGCTGCCGCTTCCGACAATCGTTCTGGACGTGCTGATCGCTTTCAATCTCTCCTTCGCTTTCGTGGTGCTGATCACCACGACCTATCTGAAGAGCGTGCTTGAAATCGCGACCTTTCCCGCGGTCATTCTGATCGGCACGCTGTTCCGCCTGGCCTTGACGATTTCCTCGGCCCGGCTCGTGCTGGCGGACGCCGATGCCGGCGAGATCATCATGGCCTTCGGCGATTTCGTCGTTGCGGGAAATGTCGTCGTCGGGCTGATCATTTTCCTGATCGTGGCGCTGGTGCAGTTCATCGTGGTGACGAAGGGCGCCGAGCGCATCGCCGAGGTCGGCGCCCGTTTCACGCTCGACGCCATGCCGGGCAAGCAGCTCGCCATCGACAGCGACCTGCGCAACGGCCATATCAGCACGGAAGCCGCGCAGAAGCGCCGGTCGCGTCTCGAACAGGAGAGCCAGTTCTTCGGCGCGATGGACGGCGCCATGCGCTTCGTCAAGGGCGATGCGGTCGCAGGATTGGTGATCGTCGCCGTCAATCTCATCGGCGGCCTGGCGATCGGTATCTTCCAGAAGGGCCTGAGCTTTGCCGAGGCCGCCCATCTCTATACGCTGCTGTCGATCGGCGACGGCCTGGTCTCGCAGATCCCATCCATTCTGATGGCAGTCTCGGCGGGTATCGTCGTGACCCGCGTGTCCGATGACGGCAATGGCAGCCTCGGCAGCGATATCGGCCGCGAACTCTTCCGGGAGCCCCGCGCATTGGCGATTGCGGCGGCGCTGACGATCTGCGCGGGCTTCGTGCCGGGATTTCCCACAGGCGTGCTCGGCGCAATCGGCCTGTGCCTGGCGGGCCTTGCCTTTATGGTGCATCGCCGGCGCACCGGCCCGGCCGCAGCCGGATCGGCGAATGCCGTGGAAAGCGCCAATTCCTATCCGCTCGACCGGACGAAATATGGCGATCCCGTCGTCGCCACCGTCTCGGTGGAAACGCTGGCGCGGCTTGAGGCGATGCGGCTCGGCGAAATGCTGGACGGGCGGATCCGCATGGCGGCGCGCGCCGTCGGCGTCTCCGTGACGGTGCCGACGTTCAACGCCGATCCCCGCATGGCCGAGGATCTGATCCACCTTCAGGTCGAAAACGTGCCCGCCGGTCTCGTCAGCTGCGGTCCCGAACGGACGGCCGAACAGATTGCCGACGACATCGTGCGCATCGTCCGCCGCCATATCGGCGCCCTGTTCAGCGTCGACGACGCGGCACAATGGCTGGGCAGCCTCGAACCGCGTCTCGGCAAACTGGCGATCGACGTCGCCACCCAGGTGCCGCTGATGCTGACGGTCGCGGTCGTCAGACGCCTGCTGGATTCCGGCGTGACGCTTTCCCAGCCGCGCGGACTGCTGGAAGTGATGCTGCACGCCGGCACCGATCACGCGCCGGATGCCCTGGCCGAAATGGCGCGCGCCGCGCTGGTCAAGCAGATCGCCTTCGGGCTTCTCGACCGGCGCGGATTGCTGCCGGCGCTGGTGCTTCCCGCCGAATGGGACCACTTCATCCGCTCCTATGACGCCGCTGGAGCGACCGAGAAGATCGAGATAGCCGAAAGGCTGCGCCTGCTGGCCGAGAAAGCCAGGCAGGCTCTCGAGGACGCCAACGAGCGGGGATACGATCCCATCATCATCGTGCCGGGCGAGTGGCGCCTGCTCACCCAGACGCTGATGATCCACCACAACTGCCGCATTCCGGTGCTGGCGGCGGAGGAGATCGACAGGGATATAACGATCGAAACCATCGGAGAGATCGGGCAAATCCGGAACGCTGCCGGCTCCAAACAAAGGCCGGGCTGATAGAGCAAGTGAAGTAGACGAGACCAACTGGGGATGAATGCAATGTGTGGCGTAGATGGACAAAGGCCCATAGACTTCGACAGAACCTCCCGTTTCGACCTTGAGTCCGATTGCCTTGGCGGCAGCAATAGGGCCGACACGGATTTCACCGCCATCCGAACCCGCAAGGTCTCGCCCTTCGAAGATTTCTCCGGCAACCCGCCGACGCTGACCTCCTATGTGCCGAAGTCGCGGGAAACGTCGGAAAACGGCATGGATTCCGACCCCAAGGATCTGCTGCGCAAGCACATCAACTGGCAATCCCACTCCAAGAAGGTGGATCCATCCGACGAGAAACAGGCCACGACTTTGCAGACCACGACGGAAAAACCCGACCTCTCGAAAGAGGGCAGCGTCATCGTCGTCAACGAGCCGATCGTCGTGGATGGCGGCGTGTTCGACGGCAAGGGCGCGACCTATACGGCCTCGTCCAAGCTCGGCGATGGCGGCCAGTCCGAAACCCAATCGCCGCTGTTCATTCTCAAGAACGGCGCCACGCTCAAGAATGTCGATCTCGGCGAGAATGGCGCCGACGGCATTCACGTCTATGGCGGCGCGACGCTCGAAAACGTCAATTGGCAGAATGTCGGCGAGGATGCGCTGACGGTAAAAAGCGCCGGCGACGTCACTATTATCGGTGGCTCCGCCAAGGGCGCGACCGACAAGATCTTCCAGATCAATGCCGACACGAGGTTCTATCTGAAGGATTTCGTCGCTGACGGCTTTACCACGCTCGTGCGCACCAACGGCGGCAAGCAGATCGACGCCGACGTCACCATCGATGGCGGGGCGTTCTCCCACGGCAGCAACGTCTTCCGCACCGACAGCTCGCTTGCCAGCGTGACGTTCCTCTCCGATATCACGCTGGACGATGTGAAGAACTGGACGCGTGTAGGTGACAACCAATCGGGCGTCTGAGACGCCCGACCACCGGAACCGCAAAGCGAAGATCAAGCGGGCGGCTTAGGCTCCCGCTTTTCATTGCCGGCCTGGTCCTTGCCTGCGCGGCGGGCTGCTGCGCATTTCCGCGCCGATTTGCCGGCGCGCCGATTTCAGCTTCGGGTCGCCCTGGGTATCCTTGTATTCGCGCCGCGCCTCGGTCTTGGTCATGCGGTGTTCGTGCCTGAACAGCGCGCGCGAAATGCGGATATCGAAAAAGGCCGCCGCCACCATGATGCCGGCGGCAATGACGAGGATCGAGCCGAGGAGATGGGCTGTCGTGGAGAGCGTGCATGCTTCTCCGCAAAGAGGCGACCAGAAGATGCTGTTGAGGAAATAGAGGATCGCACCGCCGCCGGCGGCGGCGAGCAGGACAAACTTGACGAGCCCCTTGACGAACTCGGCGATGCTCGCGAGCGAAAAAAGCCTCTTGATGCCCTCGAACGGATTGAGCCGGGTGAAATCGAAGCTCATATGTTTGAACGATACGGGAAACCCCTGCCCGTCGAGGATCGACACCAGGATGGTCGCGGCAAGACCCATGGCAAGCGGCAGCCACATGAGATCGAGCAGCGCCACGCCGGTTTCGCTCAAGCCGACAGTGACGGCGTCGGAGAGGTCGGCCCGCGCGGCGGACTGCAGGCCGCTATCGAAACTGCGGGTGAAATCCTCGAGGATATCAGGCAAGCCCCAGGTGACGTAGACGGCGATGGCAAGAACGGAGATCGCAACCGGGATTTCCTTCGAGCGGGGAACCTGGCCCTCGCGGCGGAGCCGATCGAGCTTCACCCGGCTCGGCGGCAGGGTTTTTTCTTCGGTATCGTCATTTTTGGCCATGGGTCACCTCCAGCATGGCTTTCACCTCGTTGAATCCGTCGATCCAGAGATCGTGGAAATAGCTGGAGATGAAGGCCGTGTAGATGACGAGAATGACCACGACCGCGAAGTTCTTGATGGCCGGCAGGCTATCGTTCAGCGGGAATTGTTTCGACGAGCGGCCAACGAAGGCCAGCGACAATTCGAGCGCGCAGGTGACGATCATGAACGGGGCGGCAAGCAATCCGGCCGCTTTGAACAGCCGGCCGAATACACCGAGGATCATGTCGAGCGGATCGTCGGGCATGGCGGGCATGAGCTTGAAGAGCGGCCAGAACTCGAACGACTTGTAGAAAATCGCGACCAGATCGATGATGCCGCCGGCGCTGACGAAAATCACCAGGGCGATCGACATCATCAGCGAACCGAGCGGCGCGGTTTCCAGCGCGTTGATCTGGTCGAAGAGATTGGCGGCATTGGCACCGCGATAGACATCAGTCATATCACCCGCCGCCTGGGCCGCCCAGAAGGGAATGCCGAGCCCCATGCCGACAAGCGCCCCGAAGCAAAGTTCCTTCATCGAAAGGGCGGCCAGATCGAACCAGGACGTATCCCCCAGCGCCAGCGTCGAATAAGCGAAGGCGACGGAGGGCGCCGACAGGCCGATTGCGAGGCCGAAACGCAGGATGCCGACGATGCTGAACAGCGAGAAGATCGGGAAGATCAGCAGTATCCCGAGCGCGCGGGCGGCGCCGAGCATGGCTGCGGCCGGTGCCGCGACCTCGATGCCGACGAGCGGAAGATGATCCGGCCCCATCCGCCTCGCCTCACTGAACCATGGTCGGGAAGTCGTTGAGGATGTGAACGGAATGTTCGATCAGCGGCGTTGCCAACACCCGGCCGAACAGCAGCAGGGTGATGGAGATCACGAAAATCTTGACGATCTGCGCGATGGTCTGTTCCTGGATCTGCGTCGCCGCCTGGAAGATGGCGATGACGAGGCCGAGAAGTGCGGCAAGGCCCAGAATAGGGCCGGCCAAGGCGAAGGTCGCCATCACGGACATGCCGATTTCGGCTGCGACCTGATCCTCACCCATGACGGCAAGCCTTTCCGGTCTGCGCGGCAGGCACCCGAACCGGTGCGTTCGTCATGGCAGGCTGCTCACTGCGCATAGGATAGCACCAGACCTTCCAGCAGTCGCCGCCAGCCGTCGATCGAGACGAAGAGCAGCAGCTTCAGCGGCGTTGAAACCACCGTCGGCGACATCATCTGCATGCCGAGCGCCACGAGAATGGCGGAGACGGCGAAGTCGATCATCAGGAAGGGCAGATAGATCAGAAATCCGATTTCGAATGCCCGCGTCAGTTCCGAAACGAGGAAGCTCGGCGTCAGAACGGTGATGTCGTCGGAGGCGATCGGGCTAACCGGTGCGTTTGCCCAGATTTTCTGCGATGCCTGGACGAAAAAGTCGCGGACCTCGGCATCGGAAAATTTCAGCATGAAATCCTTCAGCGGTGCCGCCACCTTGACCATGCCGTCCGCCATACCACTGACCGTGGCGAAATCGCCGCTATGGGCGAGCAGCAATTGCCAGCTGTTCTGCAGCACCGGGTTCATCACGAAGGCCGAGAGCACGATGGCGATCGCAAAGACCAGGAGATTCGGCGGTGTCTGCTGGATGCCGATCGCATTGCGCACGATCAGGAGAACGACCGAAATCTTGGTAAAGGAGGTTGCTATCACGGCAATGACCGGCAGCATCGAGATCGCCGCCATCGCCACGAGGCTCTGGGCAAGAGGAAAGGTCTGTTCCATCAGTCGTGCAGCATTGTCACGCGAACGGCGCTCAATCCATCCACGGAGATAATTTCCCCCCGCCCGATGACACGGCCCTGGGCGATGATATCGACGGCATCCGTCAGCGGCCTGTCGAGATTGAAGACATAACCTTCGCCGATCGTCTCGAGTGTGCGAAGCGGAAGCTCCAGCCGTCCTGCATCGAAGACCAGCTTGATCGGGATGCTGTCGACAGGCGACGGACGCGGCTCGCCCTGCAATTCCTGATCGACGGTTTCATTCGTCATGAAATGCCTCATTGGTCCGGTTGGCGTCGACAGAAGCGGCTGGGTGAGGACCGCGCCTTTGTCCGATCGCATGCAGGTTGCAAGGTAACGTTCACCCGTGATCGCGATCACGGTCTCCGGCGCCGCCCCATCGATGACGATGCCGTCCCCCAATCGCAGGGATTTGATCTCACCGACCGACAGCACGGCATAACCGCGCCGGATGCCGACGGTCGTCGTCAGGGCATCGAGCGTGCGGCGCGGCAGGCGGCTCGCCCAGCCGACCAGCCCGTTCAGAAAAGCCTCGTCGAAGCGGCCGCTCAAGGGCAGGCTCATGCCGTTCCAGCCGATTTCGAAGCCGAAATTGCCGCTGGCATCCGGCTGCGGCTCCACGCCGATCTGCAGCAGCGACAGGCTGATGCCGATCTTGTTCTCGATTGCCTCGAAGGCCTCGACGAACTGATGTTCGACCACCGCCGCCTGTTCATGCGGCGACAGTTTTTCCCAGAGGAGCAGCGGTTCAAGCCTTTCGGCCAGCAACCGCAATGCGCCGGCCGACGCAATCAGCATCTGCTCCCGTTCGCCGATGCGGCAGAGAAGACCGACCGGATCGACGATCCGCGCGGCTGCGATATCGGGGGACAGTGGGCGAACGGAAAGCGTCTGCTCCCGGACCGGAATTTGCCAGGCGGCGCGCATCATCGTGTCGGAACGGGAAAAGAAGCTCTCGGCCATCGATGACCGGGGCCATGCGGTCGCTGCGATATTCATCGGACAAGCTCCTCGATCGCTTCGACGATCACGCCGAACGGCTGCGGCTTGCCCTGGCCGTCAAACAGGAAGCGCTGGATGAGCCCGTGTTTGGCGACGGCCTCGTCGACGGCGGCATCGCGCCCCTGGCGATATTCGCCGACGCGAATCAGCAGTTCCACCTCGTCATAGAGGGCCAGCAGGGCGCGCAGCCTGTCGGCGGCCTGGCGATGGCTCTCGCTCACCACCGCGCTCATCGTCCGGCTTCGGCTGGCCAGCACATCGATCGCCGGAAAATTGCCCGCCCTGGCAATCTTGTCGGAGAGCACGATATGGCCGTCCAGCAGCGATCTGGTTTCTTCGGCAATCGGATCGTCCTGCTCTTCGCCTTCGACGAGGACCGTATAGAAAGCTGTCATCGTGCCGTTTGCGCTGTTGCCGGCGCGCTCGAAGATCTGTGGCAAGACGGCGAATACGGAAGGCGGAAAGCCGCGTCGCACCGGCGGTTCGCCGGCAGCAAGCCCCACTTCGCGCAAGGCGCGGGCCATGCGGGTGACGCTATCGATGACGAGCAGCACATGTTTTCCCTGCTCGCGAAAATATTCGGCGATCGCCGTTGCCGTCATCACCGCCTTGAACCGCTCCAGCGCCGGGCGATCGGATGTGGCGACAACCAACGCCACATTCGAGGGGACGCCTTCCGGCATGTTGCCGGCAACGAATTCGCCGACCTCGCGTCCGCGTTCGCCGACCAGGGCGCAGACGATCACATCGGCCTTGTTGTTGGCGACGATCTGGGACACCAGCGTCGACTTGCCGGCGCCAGGCGCGCCGAAAATACCGATGCGCTGGCCCTGGCCGCAGGTCAGCAATCCGTCCAGGGCGGCAATCCCCGAGGTAAACGGCTGGCGGATGGGGCGCCGCGACAGAGGATCGACCGGCTGGCCGTAGAGCGGCTGCAGGAAACGCGCGTCCTCGCCGGCGGGGTTGGCGGAGGGACGCAGGATATTGCCGTGTGCGTCGACGATCGCGCCGAGCAGGAAATTGCCGACGGAGACGGCCGGTTCCCGGCCGGTCGGGACGATTTCCGTGCGCAGGGAGATGCCGCGGGTTTCGCCGTGAAGCGAGAGAAGCGCCGTCTCGCCGTCGATGCCGACGACATCGGCAAGGCCGATGCGACCTCGGCCCGGCTCATGCAGTTCACAAAGCTCGCCGATCCTGACCGAGGGGATGAGCGCCCGCACCAGCAGGCCCGAAACACTCTTTACGCGCCCGCTCTGCCGCCGCACGTCCGTTTGTTCGAGTCTCCGCTCCATCCGAAGCAACGCGTCAACCATGGACGAGGGCCTCGATCACGGTGGCGAGCTGGTCTTTCAAGCCGATCTGGCTGCGTCCCGCCGACGTCTCCAGAATAATCTCGCCGGCAGACATCAGCGGATCCGTCTCGATAGTGATGCGGTGATCGATATCCGCAATTGCCCGGGCGATCATGGCGGCATCGTCGGGGGCGACATGCAGGGCGATCTCCTGGGCCTCAGCGGTCTGGGATATGGCGTGGCGGACCAATCGCCTCGTGCGCTCGTCGGCCTCCATCGATCCGAGGATCAATCCGACCGATTTCAGAACCACCGCCTCGACCCAGCTGTCGAGATTGGCAATTTCCTGTTCGGCTTTTCCGAGCGAGGCGGCAAGCCGTGCGGCGGCATCGCGAACGCCCTGTTCGAACCCGTCGCGATAGCCGTTTTGGGCGGCCTGCTCGCTGGCGGCGGCAAGTGTCGCCTGCGATTGGGCGGCGTCGTGGCGGGCAGCCTCCAGAATTTGCGCCGCCTCTCTGATCTGGCCGAAACTCTCCGCCGGAATGATGCGGTCGTGGCGCGCAAATCCCGAGCTCATCGTCCGGCGCCTTCCTGTATGGAGGCGACCTCGTCGACAGCGGCCGTCGCCAGAACGAGCGCCGGGCTCTTCAAGAGGGAAGCCGAGCCGTTTTCGGCCATGTCGCGCCAGCCCGCCCACCGCCATGCCGCAGAGATCCGGTATTCGTCTGCCAGAAGCGCCAGCATCGACCAGCCATCGGCCTCGACGACATGCCTTGCCTGCTCGCTCAACAGATCAAGCGGCGGCGTTGCCGTGGAAAGATTGATGTGGCCGAGGGCGAATGCGACCGCTTCCTCGCCGTAGACGGCCTTGAGCCTCGCAAGGGTCGGGCGATCGACCGCGGGGCAGAAGGCTGCGAGATGATAGGCGAGGCCCGCCCGGAGCGCGGCCGTTGCGCGTCCGCCCGCGTCCATGGAAATCAGGCGGCGGGCGCCGTCGGCAAATGTGGCGGGGTCGCCATGGGCTTCCGCGATCTCAGTGAAAAGCCGCCGATACAGCCGCGGTGACAGGGTAGACCCATCGGCAAGGAGCGGCGCGGTCCCATCCCATCGGGCGGCCGGCAGCATATCCGCGGAAAGCAGCGCTGCCCTGCGGATCCTCGCGGCATCCGAGATCGCCTCGCCGTCCGAACGCGGCGTGCGCATGCTCAGCGCTCCTTCCGCTGCGGCAACAGCAGCAGCAGGCATGCCCCGATGGCGAGGATGATGGCGCCGATCACGGCCAGATTGGGGCCTTTGAAAGCCGAGAGAGCGCTTTGCACCATCGAGAATGGCGCCGCAGCGGGTGCCGGCGTCACTGGTGCTGCTGGGGCGGGCGCTGCGGCTGTGGCAGGAGCCGCCGGCGCGCCGACCTCCGACCAGGGGCTGACCACCACCGAGACATCTTCGTAAGAGAGATCACGGATGCTGTTGACCAGAACGGATCGGCTTTTCATGTCGATCTCGTTGAGATTGGCGCCGGGGCGATATTGCAGCACGGCCGCCGCCCTCGCCTTCTCCTTGATGAGCCCGCGGCCGTTCTCCTCCGGCAGCACCACATGGACGCGCGCCGTCGCCACGCCGTCAAGCCCGGAAAGCGTTTCGGCAAGCTGCTGCTCGATGGCGTAGCTCATCCGGGCTTTCTGTTCGTAAGGCGTCACAAGGAAGCCGTTGCCGGGAAAGAGTTCGGCGACATTTCCGAACGACTGACGCGGCAGACCGGCGCCCGCCAGCAACTCGATCGCCCGGGCATGATCGGCTGATTCAGCGATGATCGCATAGGTCCCGCCCTTTTCGCTCTTCATGGTGACGGAGATGCCGGCGCGTTCCAGCAGGACCTGAGCATCCAGCGCATCGCGCTGATCGAGTCCCGTCAGCACGTCCTGGCTGCAGGCGGCGAGGAACAGGCAGAGGGCGAGCATGGCGGCCTTCGGAAGGACTTTGCGCGCGGGCGAAGAGATCGATGATCTCGCAAGGGCCGATGAGATCATGATATTCACTGGCCCTGCGTCAGCCGTTTGGACGACGACATCACCGACTGGGTGAGTGACGACAGCAGCGTCGTGCCGGTTGCGAATTGCTGTGATTTCTCCAGCCGGTCGATCGATGTCGTGATGTCTTCGATCTTCGGGCCGCTGTGATCCTTGTCCGCGGCAAATCGCACCAGCGGCGTCTCCGGCTGGCCGCTCCCGGCCACGGGCATGAAGAATGCCGACAGCCGGTCGAGAATGCTGGAGGGCCTGGTATTGCCTTCCGGTGAATAGGAGGGCGGGACGGCGTCGGACTCAGGCGCGATCTTGCGGCCCTGGGTGTTGGGAATAGAGGTGAGTTCGGTTGGCCGAAGGCCGGCGAAATCCGCCGGTTGCAGTCCGATCCGCTCCGCCACGATCTCCGAGGTCTTCAGCACATTGCCTGTCGATACGCCGTCGACGGGCGGCGTGAAGGCGCGGCCGGAAAGTTCTTCTCCACTCATTGCAATTCCTCAACTCGGTACACGTCAACTGCAAACGATGAACGGGAACGCTACTCGTCGCTGCCTTCGTCGATCGCCTCCTTGGCGAAATTGAAAAGCGAATTGTTCAGCATCAGGGTGTTGGAAATCATGCCTGGCAGAAACGCGTCCACGGCAGCGGAGAGTATCTCGCTCTCGCTGTTCGGATCGACCTTTTTCGTCGTGCTGCCGGTGGTGTCCTTGGAACCCGTCTTATCGGTCGTCAGCTCCACCGAGACAGGGTTTGCGAGCGCCAGGTTGAGGTCGGAGTTCACTGAATCTACGGCCATATGAGCACTTCCATCAAGGAGTTATCAAAATGAATGCATGATTTGATATGGATAAAAAAACGGCCGGTCAATTGTTTAAACTTAACCGATGGTTAATTTTCGGAACTTGCAATCGGCATTGACAACTTTATCGACCTTTATATTAAAATTGAACGTTTTTTATCCGTAAAGCGCAGCAGATATCCAGATTGCGCATGAAATTCATACTTAAATTTATTGCTATCAAATGTTCACAGGCCAGACTGCCTCTACGCCAACCGGGCCTGTGAGTACCCAGATATTTGGTGTTGCGAAAGCGTCCCGGATCAGCCCACCGCCGTACCGCGGCGCTTCTCGATATCGGCGATGATCGCGTCCCAGTTCTCAGGGGTCAGCTCGCGCTGTTCCGGGTCGCGGGGCGCGGGGGCGACGCCGCCCTTGGCGCCGACGATCGGGCCGGTCTTGGCGTAGATGCCGACCGTGTCGTTGACAGTGCGCTTAAGCATGTCGTTCATCATGTCGGTCTGCTTGTGGAAGGCTTTTTCCTGCTTGATGCTCTGGTAGATGGCAAAGCCCGCCCAGGCCGCCCAGGACACCGCGCAGGCGACTGCGAAGGCGAGCGAGAAGCCGCCGGAGACGAGCGCTACCGTTGCGCCCGTGCGCCCGAGGAAGGTGGAATTCACCAGCATATTGGCAACGCCTGCGATGCCCTCGATCGCGCCGACCGTGTCCGCCGCGGTTCCGATACCCATGAAGATGAGATCGACCGGATCGCCCTTGCCACTGGTGAGCCCCTGCAGGAACTGGTAATATTCCACCGGCAGCCAAGCGACGCCGGCAACGGCGCCAACCGTCGTCCCGGTATTCTTGAAAAAGGCGGAGAGCACGCTGCGCTGCGCCCGCGCCAGCTCGTCGGAAACGCCGACGAGTGAACTGATCCCATCCAGCAGCGAAAAATTCGAGGCTTTGATCGCCGAGCCGAGCGCACTGCCCATGTGCGCGAGAGCGCCAAGGGCGTGCAGAACCACGATGCCGATGCTGTCCCAGGTCGGGCTCGTCATGTTGAGGCCGGCATAGATGGAGCGGGATGCGGTAAGCACCGACATCACGCCGGAAGAGAGCGCCGCCTTGTATTTGACAGGATCGACCCCTGCCGGCGCCGCCGTCGCGGTCTTGTCGATCAGCTTGGCAAGGTCGGCCTTGATCGTTTCGACGCTGCCGCCCGGTCGCATCGTCGCCCAAAGCGCGGTGAAGATCGTCGTGAAATTGGTCTTGTATTGCGCCATGGCATCGGCATTGCCCTTGAACAGGGTTTCCGCCAGCGCGTCGAGGCTCGGGGCGATGATCTTCTTGATCGCCTCTTCGGCGGTCTTGCCGTCGACGATGATTGGATCGATCACATCCGTGCCGGGCATCAGCGTCTTCATCAGGCCTGACATGGAAAGTCCCATGTCCTTGAGGCTCGATGTCAGATATTCGCTGTCGATATAGGGCAGATCGAGACTTTGGATGGTCTTGCTCCAGCCATTGTCCTTGGTGGCGAACATGCGCTCGGCGATCCAGGCGTCGCCCCCGCTGCCGGCGAAGAAGCGCCCGCCGTCTGAGCCGTTGGCGGCAATGCCCTTGCCGGCCAGCCCGGTGCCGATCATGATCGCCGCCATGACGTCGTTGAACGAATAGCTGGCGAGATTGCTGGAGGGCAGCGGCGAGACGCTCTTGTCCCACTCGGCATTGGCCGGCAACTTCGAGACCAGGCTGGCGCCCATGACGAGCCCTTCCAGCGCGGTCTGCACCGCATGGCGGTAGCCCAAGACCTCCTTGCCGCCGGGTGCGCTCAGGCGCGACGTCAGGCGCTCCAGATTGCCGGCGAGATCGCCGATGCCGATTTCTCCGGCGCCTACCTTGTCGAGCAGCGGACCGAGAAGCGCCTTGACGTCGGCCTTGAACTGATCGCGCACCTCGGGGCTGTCTGACCCGTAAAACTGGTTGGCCATCGCCTGGATGGTCGGGTTGAACAGGTGGGTGATATTGTTGGGCACGGTGCTGCCGAATTCGGAAGCGGCAACCTTTTTCAAACCGTCGAGGTCGATCTTGAGATCGGGGAACAGGCTGCCGCCGAGCCCGAGCGACTGGTCGAAATCCATAACCGGCAGGATGGAGCCGAGCCCCTTCAGTTCCCGCTCGGTCTTGTTGCCGGCCAGTCCCATGCGGATCAGGCCATCGAGCGCCGTCGTCGGATCGGAGATCGTCGGCAGCACGTTCTTGTCGAAGAATTCGGCATAGGTCTTGTCGGCAATCGCCGAGCGCTGCTTTACGAAATCGTCGGGAAGCACCATGGAATAGAAGCCGAGGGCGGCATTATATTCCTTGAGAATGGTGGTGACGTCCTTGCCGGATTTGAGACCGTCATTCAGCAGGCCGCCATTGACGATGTCGCGCTCAAAGGCATCCTCGACCTTCGTACGCAGGTCCTTCATCTTCTCGTCACGCGTTATCGTGTCGTTGATGATCTCGGAAGCGTCCTTGTTCGTATCGGGCGGCGCCACGCGATAACCGGAGAAGATCAGCTTGAAGGCCTTCAGCGCCTTCTCCGTCATCAGCGAGTTGACGTCGGGGTCCGAGCCCAGGATGGCGATCGACTTGTCGAGATCCTTCAGGATCTCCTGGTCGTTGTAGATGCCGCGCTGGTTGTCGCCGAGGCTGTCCTTGTATTGGCCGAAGGTCGCCTTGGTCTGAAGCAGATCGAGATACATGATCAGTTTCTGCTCGGCAGTGTAATTGTGAGGGTTTTTGACGACGTCGATGCTCTCGAAGGATTTGTCCTTGTCCTTCAGCCCTTCCATGAAGCCCTGATTGATCTCGCTCATGAAATCGGAATTGAACAGGAGATCGATGACCGGCTGGATCGGCGCGGTAGGGCGGGACGTGCCATTCGACGTGGCGGCCAGCGAAACGAACTTCGGACTGCTCGTCTGCGCCGATATAGAGGAGAAAATCGTCAGGGCTGCCGTCGTGGTCCCGTCAGAGGCAAAAGGCGATGCCTTCTTGACCGTGGTGCTCGTGGTTTTGCCCTGGCTCGTGGAATTTTCGGACTTTGGATCGGAATTGGCGTTTAGCCGGAGAAATGAAACCGTATCGATATCCGAAGATGCTGGTGCGATCGATGACATGCGTTCCCTTTGATTTTCTTTTTCCGCTTTTCGCGGATGACGTCGTTTACCTTACGTTAGGCATAAGATCGACCTTTGCGTGATAATTCAAGCCCGATCGCGACATCGCGGTTGCATAAAATGCAGCGGCCTCGCGCCTGGAGATCAAAAATCACATTTTTACCGAGGGGTCGCAGGGTATTTCCCAGGCTGTGGCGGTCATCGTTGCCGCCCCTCTGCCTCTACCAGATGAATGACGGGTCTGGCCCAAATTCGAGATGCACGGACTCGCCGGTGTAGCGTTCAAGCTTCTCGTTCAGCTGCTTTTCCATTTTGTCGAGCTTCTTCACGCCATTGGCCATATCCCACAGGCCAAGCGCTAGCCCGACGGCCGAGGCAACGAGGCCGGTGACCAGTCCGGCCGCGGCAAGGCCGGTTTTGGCGGCGCTGCTGAAGATGGTCACGACTTCCGGCGCCACCGTTCCGAGTCCGGAAAAGGCACGGGACATGGCATTGGTCAGATAAAGCATCGCCTCGGAGAAACCGATGAGCGCGTTGCCGGTACCGGCAATGCCGCCGATTATTTCGAGCGCGCCCTTGGCGCGGTCGCCGGCCTTCATCGACCGCGACGCCGAATAGAAGCCGAGGCCGGCCATGGCGAGGCCGCCGGCCGCGCCGAGGATCTTGCCTGCCGCTTCCATCGTCTTCGGCGAGAAGTTCATCGAGATCCCCTTGCCCCAGCTGCCAGGCTGATTGCCGAAGGCGCTGAACGGTTTGCCGGCAACGTCGAGGTTCTTGCCGAGACCTTCCATCGTCATGCCGACGATCTGTGTCGCCGAGCCGACCGCAGCGGCGATATCGGCCGGCGTCCACTTGCCGCCGACACCGAGGCCGCGCGCCACCAGCACGCTCGACATCGTCAGCATCTGCACGGCGTGCATCAGACCGGCCTTGTACACTTCGGCATCGATGCCGGCAGGTGTCCGGGTCTGGCGCGGCAGATCGAGCGAATCCTTGAAGGAGGCAAGCGCATCGTCGAGCTTCATACCGCCGCGCATCATCCGCAGAACGCCGTCGACGTCGCGTGCTATGTCCTGTGCCAGGTTCTGTTTCAGCGTCTCGCCGCCATCGGCCGGGCCGTTTTTGCTGATGAAATCCTCGGCGAAGGTGTTTGCCAACTGGCTGATGGCGTCATTCGTTGCGCCGGGCACGAAGGTGTCATCCGGACCCGACAGCAGCGGCTCGAGATCGACACCCTGGCCGTCGCCGATATAATGTTCCCTGATGACGTTCGAGAAGGTGACGTTCGCGGCGTCGAGATGCGCGTCGATATAATCCTGGGGCAGGAGATCGACGAGCGTGTTGAGTTCGGAATAATAATCCTTCAGGGCATCTTCGAAGCTCTTGCCGGCGCTCAGCGCCCGGTCGATCGCCTTGCCGCCGCCGATATCGATCAGATAGGCGTCTTCGATGTTGGTGAGCAGATCGGAATTCGCCGGGCGTTGCAGATATTCCTTCATGCCGCTCGCGAAGATATCCGAGAGATGCTGCTGCGTCGCCGGATCGGCCGTCAGCTTTTCGATCCGCGCATCGAGGTCCTTGCCGACGCGCTCGCCATCGGGCACGCTGTCGCCATACTGGTTCATATAGCCATTGAACTGCTGTTTGATCTCGATGAGATCGTAGAGCAGCGTCGCCTTCTGTTCCGGCGTCAGCTGGTCGAGGTGGTCCATGTTGTCGGGCGCGACGAAATCCCGGCTCACGTCCTTCACGGCGTCGCCGAGAATGCCGTATTTGAGTTCGTCGAGCTTCTTCAGCGTCGGCTCATAGGCGGTCGACGGAGCGTAGCCGCGCAGCAGCTTGCTTTCCAGGATGTCGTTCTCGTCGATCGGGCGCTCCACGACCGGCTCGATGGCATCCGAGCCCGACATGACAAGGTCCATCTTCTTGAGGCTCGATGTCAGATAGTCGCTGTCGATATAGGGCAGATCGAGATTTTGGATGGTCTTGCTCCAGCCATTGTCCTTGGTGGCGAACATGCGCTCGGCGATCCAGGCGTCGCCGCCGCTGCCGGCGAAGAAGCGCCCGCCGTCTGAGCCGTTGGCGGCAATGCCCTTGCCGGCCAGCCCGGTGCCGATCATGATCGCCGCCATGACGTCGTTGAACGAATAGCTGGCGAGATTGCTGGAGGGCAGCGGCGAGACGCTCTTGTCCCACTCGGCATTGGCCGGCAACTTCGAGACCAGGCTGGCGCCCATGACGAGCCCTTCCAGCGCGGTCTGCACCGCATGGCGGTAGCCCAAGACCTCCTTGCCGCCGGGTGCGCTCAGACGCGAGGTCAGGCGCTCCAGATTGCCGGCGAGATCGCCGATGCCGATTTCTCCGGCGCCTACCTTGTCGAGCAGCGGACCGAGAAGCGCCTTGACGTCGGCCTTGAACTGATCGCGCACCTCGGGGCTGTCTCCCCCGTAAAACTGGTTGGCCATCGCCTCGATGGTCGGGTTGAACAGGTGAGTGATATTATTGGGCACGGTGCTGCCGAATTCGGAAGCGGCAACCTTTTTCAAGCCGTCCAGGTCGATCTTGAGATCGTTGCCCGGGTCGGTTTCGGGCGTGCTCACCTTTGCATCGACCAGGATCGCGGTGGCGCCGCTTTTGCTCTGGGTAAATCCGACGAAGCCCCGCGCAGCGGAGATGTCGAGTGCCTGCCCGTTGCCGCTCGGCGCGATCTTGCGTATTTCGCCGGCGTCGATGGTTTTTGTCGATGCAGAACGGCCAGTCACGTCTTTCTGGCCGAGGTCCACGACCAGGGTTTCGACCTCTTTCGATCCGCTGCCAACACGTTCCAACATGATTTCGTCACTCCTGATCGACGGCCGCACCCTGAACGGAGGCCCGGAAAGCCTCGTTAGGTCAGAAGTTTTTCAGTGATATGACAAATGGGTGCTATCGGAGCGGCAAAATTGAACCATTGACCCCCACATAGCGCTTCCAAATTATACCGCAGTACAAATGCTGGTGACACCGCAGTCGCCAAGGTGCGGCGCAATAGAGCACGCTCCCGTAGGGAATGCGCTCACGAGACAGATCGAAGTCGGTCCTCGGGCTCGGTTTTCAGACTGCATTGTCCGGCAAATCGGTATAAGCCGTCCTCTCGAACAAATCAGGGGACAACATGGAAACCGTGGAAATCAGCAGCCGCAGCGACTTCGGCCTTTGGGCAATTGAGCGGGCGCGGGAAATCGTAACGTCCGAGGGAACTGCTTTTGCGATGGCCGCTCGCGATATGGACGACGAGGCGCTTGCAAACGCTGCAGCCGCGCTAGGCAAGGCCATCAGCGATGCGATGGTGGAAGTGTTTGACGGCCTGATAGATGAATCGTGATTGTGAAGAGACAGCGGGTCACTGACCGATAAAAATTGGTCAGCACCGTCCGGGCTCGCCGTCTTCCCCTCTCATTGCAAACTGTCAGAAACTTGCATATATTTCTGACAAGAGAAATGCCATGCAAAAGCTGACATAGCAAATCATGGGACATGCTGAACGACTGCCGGAAGGATCCGCGCTTTCGGCAAAGAGTTTTTTGCATCTCGGAAATCGAGCCGCCCTGGATCAGGCTCTGTCGCGCCTGGCCGAGCGTGGCGAGCTCGTCCGGGCGGGCCGTGGTATCTATATGCGGCCCGTCAAAAGTCGCTTTGGCAGTCGGCCGCCGACGGTCGAACAGGCCGTAGAGGCGGTGGCGCAGCAGCGCGGTGAGGTCATCGTCTCGAATGGCGCCGCCGCGGCAAATGCCCTGGGCCTGACCTCCCAGGTCCCGGTCCGCTCCGTCTACCTGACATCCGGCCGTAGCCGGACGATGACCCTTGGACAGCAGACGGTCGAGCTCAAGCACGTGCCGCGCTGGCAATTGGCCTTGGCCGATCGACCTGCTGGCGTGGCGGTCCGCGCACTTGCATGGCTTGGGCCGGAGAGGGCCGATGAAGCACTGTCGCGGATCAAGCGAAAGCTGCGGCCGGAGGCGTTCGGCGAGCTGGTGGCGGCGGCTCCGCAGTTTCCGACCTGGCTTGCAAGAAGCGTAGGAAGGGCTGCGCATCGCTGATCTATTCCTGAGCTTGTCAAAGATGACCGGCGCGAAGCCTTGGCTGTGGCAGCCGACCACAGCGGACGGCCCATTCATCTCCTCGAAAAGGATGTCTGGGTCGTCTGGACGCTGCAGACGCTCTTTTCGTCCAAGCTCGGTGAGCATCTCGTCTTCAAGGGCGGCACCTCGCTTTCGAAAGCCTACGGTGTCATCAAAAGGTTCTCCGAGGATGTCGACCTGACCTACGATATCCGCGCCCTGGCGCCGGACTGTTGGCGACAATGACGAAGCACTGCCGAAAACCCGCAGCGAGGAGAAACACTGGACCAGCGAGGTGCGAAAGCGGCTTCCGGTCTGGGTGGCGGGCTCGGTGGAGCCGGTTATGGCGCGTTGCGCGTTCAATCTCTTCCGGCGGCAATCCGCCTCGAGGACGATACGCTCTACCTCGACTATGAAGCGGTGAGCAGCGGATCCGGCTATGTCGCCCCGAGCGTCATGCTCGAATTCGGAGCGCGTCGACCGGCGAGCCGGCCAGTATCCGCGATATCGACTGTGACGCGTCGGGCCAGGTTGATGGTGTCGAATTTCCGAAAGCGAGTCCCCGCGTCATGCACGCGGAGCGGACGTTCTGGGAGAAAGCGACCGCCATCCATGTCTTCTGCCTGCAGGAGCGCCTTCGCGGCGATCGTTTTGCCCGCCACTGGCATGATGTCGTCCGGCTGGACGATGCTGGTTTCGCCGACAAAGCATCCGCGGATCGGCAACTCGCCAATGCCGTGGCGAAACACAAATCCATGTTTTTTGCGGAAAAGGCGGCCGACCGCTCGCCCATCGACTACGCCGCAGCCGTCAACGGCAATCTGGTTCTGACGCCATCCGGAGAAGGTCTGCGTGCGCTCGGCGAGGATTACGTGCGCATGGTCGACGACGGCCTGCTGCTCGGCGATTCCGAGCCGTTCGAGCACCTGATCGAGCGATGCACGCAAATTCAGGCGCATGCCAACAAAAGCGACGCGTCAAAATAAGCAATTGCCGGCCCACAGCCGCACCTGCCCATTACTGTGAGTGCCCTGTCACCGACGCGGTTTGGCTTCGCGCCAATTATTAGGCGTTTGCTCGTGGCAGGCACCCTTGATGTGATGAGAGTGACCCGGTTATTCCGGCTCCGGCCTCGGCGAGGATGTGGCCAAATACCGCACGGGCGCGGGTTCGTTTGAGGAAAGTTGCGCCACGTAAAACGAAGATCCGGTGTGTTTGCAGTGAAGGCATTCTAATTCCCAATTTCAATCTCGCCGGAAGCCCGAGCAAGCTCAAAATCGCTGACGCGAGAATCGACACGGATGTTCCACTTGCCGCAACGGCACGTTCTCGCGCCAAGTGCCATCCTCCCACTGGCGCGCCGCACGCTTGATTGGCTCTATTCCCGCAGGGGGGGTCGACAAGACGACGGTCACTTCTTGGCGTCCAGCGGATCGATGTCGCCTTTCATCAGGAAGGCCGCAATCTCGACAGGGCCAGCGCGCCCGGGCGTGACGATGATTTTTGCCATCGCCTTGTCTGAATGAAGATGCGTCGAAGCCGGCTGTGCTGCCGCAGCGATAGGCGCGCGGTGGCGGCGTGAATCGCCAAGTTGCCGCAACGGCCAGCACGAGGAACTCGACCAACGTCTCGGCGGCGAAATAGCGGAAGGTGCATTCCGGTAAACCACGGCGATCGAAACTTAAATCCGTCGCAATCTTCTCGACACTCACGTAGCATGAGCCTCGCGAACAAACGCCGCCACGCCACTATGGCAATTTCACTTCTCCTCCTCGGGATGCCGACTAACACGTTCGCCCATCCCCATATCTTCGTTGATGCGAAATTCGAGGCGGTCGCGGCGCCCGATGGAAGCCTCCAGGAGCTGCGCGACACATGGCAGTTCGATGAGGTGTTTTCGTCGTCAGTGCTGCTCGACTACGACAAGAACCGCAACAATGCCCTCGACCCTGCGGAAGTTGCTGCCGTCGCCAAAACAGTCCGGGAGTCGCTTGCGCAGTACAACTATTATATGAACATCACGATCAATGGGAAAACACTCGCGCTTGCGAAGCCGGACATCCTGCATGGGACCTATGAGAACGGCTCCCTCACCCTGTCTTTCGCACAGAAGCCAATGGCCAAGACGCCGCTCAAAGGATTGATTGTTTTCGGCGTTTATGATCCGACACTCTATACTGCTCTCGATTTTGCCAGCGATGCCGATCTGAAAATCTCGGGCGAAGGCTTTAGCGGTTGCACTCACAAAGTCGTCAGGCCTGGCTCGAAAGAAATCCTTTCCGAAAATCAGGCGATGCTGACGACGATGTTCTTCAACGATCCAGTGGGCACAGACTACTCGCAGATTGTTGCGACCCGATTGGAAGTGCGCTGTTAAGGAGTGTCGAGGCATAATTGCGAACTATCGAACCTCGTTGTCGCCTCTGTCATGATGATCGATGTCATTCAGGTCTTTGTTTACATCACGGAGAGCACCAGATGCGTTCCAGGCTCAACCTTTTGCTAGCAACGGGGTTGGTCATCCTGGCACCAATGCTGTCCGGATCAACTCCCGCACGTGCCGCGGGCAAGAGTTCGCCTTTCCCGGCTTGGATAGCAGACTACGTCGGCGACGGGAAAGGCCAGATCACGCGCGTGGTTCTGGAGCGGGCGCGGAGGTTATATCTGGAGAAGGTCGCGGAGGGAACGGTCAAGAACGCCTGTTACTTCGCAATGGATGCGACACGACCCAACGATCTGACAGTTGGCTGGTTCTACGTGATCTGCGAGGCGAAGCAGTCGTTTCGGGTGATCTCGGCAGGGCATGGTGGCGGCCTCAACCTCCCTGGCGTGGTCAACTTCTCCAACGGCCGGGAATGCGCTAAGAATTTTGGCAACGCGCTGGACTCAAACTTGACCGCCGGCGCGTATCTGACAAGCGAGATCAAGACCTCGTTCAAAGGCTATTATCTGGCGCCTTCTAACAGAGAGGCGGTTTTGACCCGCTCGTTTGTTCAATTCGATGGGATCGGCGATACCGCCAACGCCAGACAACGCGCCATCGGCGGGCATGCTGCGGCGCTCGTCTCTGGGATCTGCATGCAGAAAAAGCCGGAGAGCCCATATGCCGATCGGAAAGGCTATGTCCCTGTCGAGAAGTTGGTCACCTATGCGGGCGGGCGAAGCGACGGATGCACCAGCTGGTCGCCGGAAGAGACCCCGGAAGTCTTGTCGATGGTCAAGGATAATCCGACGACGCTCTATATCTACCCGGAGGCGCGCGACATCGCCGCGGTCGGCCGGGCAACGACATCGGGCAAGTCGCCAGTAAGCGCTGGATCATACTGGAACGCTACCTGCCTTGGCGAGATCGGCTCTCCGCAGTTCTGGCCGAAAGAGCGGCTGGAGCCGATCATCGCAAGATATAAGCAGGATCATCCAGCACCACCGCCGCGTCCAATTCCCCTCTGCCAAGCATCCAATTGAAAAGCGGGTGGCATCTGAGAAAACGATCGTCGTTTTGAATGTCACCTTTAGCTTTGACGACCAAAGTCCTCTGCGTATAACATTGCTGCAGCAGCCTCCTCGTCGCCGCCAATGCTTGGAGCACACTGAGATGGAACTCGCTCGTTCTATCCTGAATGCCGCGACACTCGCAACCTCGGGAACCACAGGCACAAACACGCACGAATTTTGCTTTTCCTCGCAGGGCAAAATTATTCTGGCAGGGTGCTGCTGGCGAGCGCCCGGCAGGAGAAGCTGGAAAGTGGCAAGGTCGTGCGCGTCGACAGCACGTCACCGCCGCACTGATCCATGAGCCGAGCGACCGTAGCCTATTATGGGACGCTGTCCGGGTGACGGTGCGGCTGTTGCAGCAGGCCGTGGCACTGGGTAGAGCCATCCCATGGCACGACCACCGCCGCGCGGCAAAGAAGCGGGCTCGAGCGATCGAATACCCGCGGCCGCCCCAAACGGATCAAGCACTACCGCGAACTGCTCAAGATCACGCGCACGACCTTGAGTTATCTGCAGCAGGCGAGTGAACAGTTGCCCCTGACGGCTGGCCCGGCCGGCGAACTGTGGCAGACCCAGCTCCGCCACTATAAGCTGCTGATCGACCGGATCATCGGCCAGACCGAACGGCGGGTCCTGGCCGGCGAGCCGGTGCCGGCTGGCGAGAAGCTGGTGAGCCTCTTCGAGCCGCATGCCGACATCATCGTCGAAGGCAGCCGCGACGTCGACTACGGCCACAAACTCAATCTGACCACCGGCAGAAGCGGACTGGTCCTCGACCTCGTCGTCGAAACCGGCAACCGGCAGACAGCAAGCGTTTGCTGCCGATGCTGGAACGCCACATCGCCTTTTATGGCCAGGCGCCGCATCAGGGCCGGCTATGCCAGCCGCGATAATTTGAGCCGAGCCAAAGCCTGCGGCATCCGCGACATGGCCTTCCACAAGAAGTGCGGCCTCAAGATCGAAGATATGGTCGGTAGCCGGGGTCTATCGCAAGCTCAGAAACTTCCGCGCCGGCATCGAGGCCGGCATCTCATGTTTGAAACGCGCTTGTGGCTTGGGGCGCTGCACCTGGCGTGGGCTCGACCACTTCAAGGCTTATGTCTGGTCATCGGTGGTCGCTTACAATCTCGCCCTCTTTGCCCGCCTCCGGCCGGATCGTCGGCGTTGGTGAGGCGAACAATGCTGTCCGCGATGGCGAGGACGTTCTTCGACCGGTGGCCGATCCGTCAGCAGCCGATGCTCGGACGCTTCCAGCGCCTCTATCCGCCGGTACTCCGTCATGTCGATTTACGATCCGAAAAATAAAGCATCCTTCCGTCGTCCCCATGGATGGGACTTAAATGCAAGCGGTTCCAGAACTGCTCCCCGTTCTTCTTATAATTCAAGATCTCGACGCTCACCTCCCGCTCGTCGGCGATGCAGCGCGAAGTTCGGCGACGGCGATCGGAGACGTCGCCGGGCCCTAAAGGAAACGACAATTCCGGCCCAGCACCTCTCCGGCGGCGCAACCGGTCAGCTCGAGGAATGATCTGTAGGCCAGCCCGATCGGCAGATCCGGCTTGCGCGCGTCATTGACGACCATCGGCATCCTATTCGTTCGAACGCGACCGCCGCAAGTTCTTTCCGGTCGGCCAAGGCTGCTTCTGACGATACCGAAGGTAAGTCTTTGTCAAATTGGGTCGTCATCCTTCCACGCTCAATAAGAGGTCCGATAACGTCGCACGCCGTCTTTTTCCTAAAAGACGATCGACCGACTTGGCCTATGCGGCAGGCTTCCCGACCAGCCCGTCCGGGAGTCACGGTTCGATGGCGTTGTCATTGCGCCTGTATGGGATGAGGTAAGGCAATTCCGCTTGCGCGACCGGAAGGATCAGGCGCAGAATAAAATCATGAACCCCATTTCCACCTCCAGTCGCGCTCGGGAGCGCTTTCTCGAAGCAATCCTTCAGAGTGCCATCGAATATGCGATCATCGCCCTGGATCTCGACTCCCGAGTGATCACCTGGAATGAGGGTGCCCGCCGAATTCTCGGATGGGATGAGACCGAAATCGTCGGCCATCCCGTGGCCGTTATTTTCACTGAGGAAGACCGCGCGGCGGGCATTCCTCAACGGGAAATGACCGCCGCACTGACCCAGGGCCATGGAGATGATGAGCGCTGGCACCTTCGAAAGGACGGCTCGTTATTCTGGGCGTCGGGCCAGATGATGGCGTTGAGATCGGATGATGGCGAACTCGAAGGCTTCGTGAAGATCCTCAGGGATCGAACCGAGCAGCGGGAAAATGAGGAGCGACAGCGCGTCCTGATGCACGAACTTTCTCACCGCATCAAGAACACGCTGGCAGTCGTTCAGGCGATCACCAACCAGTCATTCCGGAACGCCGCCAGCATCGAAGCCGCGGAGCAGTCGATCTCGTCGCGCATCAAGGCATATGCAAACGCGCACGATATTTTGCTGCAGAAGAACTGGTTATCCGCAGCCGTCGATACGATCATCGAAGCGACCGCGGTGAATCTCGGCGTTGAACCGAGCCGCATCAAAGCAAGCGGTCCGGCAGTCAGCCTGAACCCGCAAGCGGCTCTTGGCTTCGCCCTCGTGCTGCATGAGCTTGTCACCAATGCGACAAAGTACGGGGCTCTATCAGGGGATACAGGAACTGTCGAGATCGAGTGGTCCGTGCGCAAAAATGTCGGCGACGATCGCTTCAATCTCCATTGGCAAGAGAGCGGTGGCCCAGCCGTGGAAGCCCCAAAGAAGAAGGGCTTCGGCTCCCGCTTGGTCAATACGAGCCTGTCCGCTTTCGGAGACGTCTCGTTTGACTACGCCGCAACCGGCTTCAAGCTCGACCTCGAGGCATCGCTTCAGAAACTGCAATATCAAAATTGTCCGGATCTTGAAGTATGAAGAGATGTCAAATGCTGCCCCGAGGCTCCGTGTCGTCGCCGATGCCAAGATCAGCGAAACAACTGGCCTTCATGCGCCTACTCGGCCTCAGCCTCTTCGATCTCCTGAGGAGACAGGTGGTAGATGACGAGTTTTTCGACGACGTATTCCAGGTCCTGGTCCATCCTGAGAAGGTCGGTTGATTTGCCCAGGTGGCCGCATTCACCGAGATAGTCGAAGCACATACCCCACACCGCATTGCGAAGCTTAAGAACCTTCCTCGTCGTCTCCGGCGAGAAATATGGTTCTTCACTGAAATCGAGGGCATCAGACACGTCCCGCGCTCGCCGCGACATAGCGTCCGACGAGACCTCGAACCATCTTCCGCGAACACTTCATAGCACTGCCTGCAACGTTCTACTGCAATCTTCAGTACATCATTAAGCGAGATGTCTTGGTCGTGTCTGAACAACACCGTAGGCATGCCGGATCCTCCGTATTCGAGATGGAATAGAGCGCCTCAGGAATGTTCCCATTTCGTTCCTTTCAAAAAAGGAGTCAGGGGCGCGCTTTTTTCGATGGTCGTCATAAGGCGCTCACTATCCAACGGGTCCACCGGATTTCGTCGGCTATGCCTTGCACCATGGTCTCGGCCTCGGAGGACAGCTCTTGCGGCCGCAGACGAATGGTACTGCAAGGCCTTCGCTGATCAGAATGCTGCCGACATCCTTCCCGTCAACCAACAGCATCCCGAAAGGGCGCCATGGTTGCATTTCTTCGTACCTTCGGTGTCCGGCGGACAAAAGCACGCGACTTTTCTCAGTTCGGTGCTGCCGCCGGCAACCAGCTCTCGAAGCCGCGCCAACGCCCGCTCGCCCTGTTGGCGCTCATATTAGCATTGGGGCGAGAACTTCTCCGGCGTGTTGAAGCCCACCAAACGTGTTCCGGCGGCATCGCCAACGACGTGTACGGTGTCTCCGTCGGTCACCGTGAATTCCTGGGCCACAGATGTCCTCGCTGTGCCGGAGTTGACTGAAATTGCCCTCCCAAATCGGATACCTGCTGTGCGACGGCCACAGCAGCAACGATCAGGAGCCCAATGGCCAGCCGTCTGCCTGCTCTACCAAAACTGGGGACGAACATTTTCTTGGGCTGGTGGCGAGATCGGGGAAAGGGAACGACCGCGGATTGCGATGGGGCGGGCCGAGCGCGCTGCCTTAGAATCTCGAAAGTCTTTCGCCACTGTTGAGAGGCGAGCATTTCCGCCAGAACGCTCAAGGCGAGCGTGGATGTCGGCAAGAAACGTTCGCTGCCAACCCGTCAAGTTTTGACGTTGCAGTGCCGCTTCGATGTCGTGTCGCAGGTTTCCAGCCGGTTCCATGGCTCTATCGCTTCGTGCGGATAATCACACCTAAGCAGGAGGACCGGAAGAAATTGTAAACTGCAACCTCATTCAGCGACCAGGGACGGATTTCAGCCCATCGCGGGCGTGAATTGGCCGCTACGGGTCGTAGCGGCGCCGGCGAATTATTGCACCTCATAAACGCCTGCGTTATCAGCAGCGTCGCGCAGCCCCTTAAATGACGCGTGCCGCAGCTTCCCGTCGTGCGTCCACGCTCGATATTTGATCTCGGCAACAAGCTTCGGATCGACGAAGACCGCATTTCACTTCCGTCCGTATCGACAGGGGGCTTGCCGATGGTCAGTTTGTCTATCTGTTTCCGGAACTCACCCGCAGAATATTCGCTGAAGCCGGTTCCCACTCCCCCCACATACCAGCTCTTTTCCTCTGCGCGGCGAGCAGCAGCCGCCCAATGCCCGCAATGACGCCGTCGACTTCTCATGCCCAATGATTAAAAAGCCATCGCTCTGGACACATTTGATCTTCACCCAGCCGACCGGGTCGATAGGTGGCGTCCCTTCGCTTGGCGATGATCCCCTCAAGCCCGTGGTCGCAGGCGATGCGCAGGAGAACCTCTCCGTCCGTCTCGATCTCCTCGGACAGTCGAAGGGCGTCTTCGCCGCCTGCCGGCACCAGCCCTTCCAGAAGATGGCGTCGCGAGGCGAGTTCGGTTCCAGTGAGGTCGTGGCCGTCGGCTGGAAGCTGTCGATCGATTAAGAATGCTCAGGGCGAAGCCTGGTTATGCAGTCAATCGGGCAGGTCAGTGAACGGCAGCCGACGTCGGCGCGTTTACACGTGTTGCCCACCTGCCGACATAGGTGCCGATGAGCAGCGTCGTGACATCCTCTAACGATCTCGCGCCTTCGTTGAAGAACTCGATGGCGGCCGAGCACAAGGTTTGCGACGCCTGGTCGTCGGGTTCGACCTCGTAATAGCGGTACCAAGCCTGTACCGCTTCCGAAAGCATGCGGAAGTGTTTGTCGTGCGTTGGCATGTGACATCCTCCAGCTATCGACATAGCGGAGGAGCGATCTACAACAAGACCTCAGTCTCCAACTCTTCGGGATCCTGACGGCGGTCGTTCCCCACTCAAAGGACGCCACAGTCGAGAACGGTCACTGTCAATCGGCGTCCAAAGTTCACCCCTTATCGGCGTCCAATTTTGACCCCCCATATGCTGTAGATCAGCGCTTTGCCGAGGCGATGCGATATGCCCTGTCGCGATGGGCAGCCTTGAGCGTCTACATCGACGATGGCCGTGTCGAAATCGACAACAACATCGCTGAACGAGCCATGCGTCCGCTTGGAATTGGAAGGAAGAACTGGCTGTTTGCCGGCTCGGACAAGGGCGGCGAGCGCATCGCCAACATCCTCACCATCATCGAGACGGTCAAACTGCAAGGCCATAATCCAGAGGTCTATCTGACGGATGTCCTGACCCGGATCCAGGATCACCCCGAAGACCGAATTGAAGACCTCCTGCCTTGGAACTGGACGCCGGCAAAAGCTCGATGCGAGGCCGCCTGATGGCGCGCTCGAGGTTCATCTACACACTCAGCCAAGTCGCCGGCATGATCGGCGAAAACCTCGAACTGATCGAAGAAGTGACCGCAAACTCGGACAACATCTCCGAAGGCGAACTGGTTTACGTCGGCGATGGCAGTGAAGACGGCACGAAGGGTCTGACCGAGAATGGCATCGAAGAACTTCAAAGCCTACTCGCCGACATCAGGACGTGGGACGGCGGTATCCGCGAGTTCCTCATCGACACACAGTGCGATCCTGAAATAATCGACCGCATCATGGCCGATGAGATGAAACGCGGCCTATAGATTCCATCTCTCGACACCCGAAAATGCGTTCGCCGGACGCTTACATTCCAATTGCGGAGGGCAGCGTTGATGGCCCGGAGTAGGGAACGCGCAGGATGTCAAGGAACCCCTGCATCGTACCATCTTCGCCTCCTGCGCCATAGACCACACTGAGCACGAAGTCGCATTGGAGGACGGCGCGGAGCAATTGCTCTACATCGTTCGGCTCAACAAATTCAACTGAACGGCAAAGGTTCTGGAGGTGCGGCAATAGTACATCTTTAGTTTCAAGAGATGCTGCGCGCTCAGTTGATGATCCTCCAGCAAGAAGAACTAGCCGCAACGGGGATAGAACTTCTCGTGCGGCCGATAGCAGTTTCGCGTCATGCATTTTGTCGTCCTCCGTGCTGGCGAACTCGTTCTGATTACCCGCCTGGGCGGCATCGTCGAACAACTCGACGTACCTTTTCGTACACATCGCTCCAGACCCGGACGCCGTCCCTTCAATGGCTCTGGGCTGGGCGTGAGGGCCTACAAGTGAAACAGCGCGTTTCTCGGTTTGAATGACGATGCTACCCTGACTTCGTGCTTTTCTCCTCGGCTCGTCGCTCACACTGTCGCCCAGACCTAAAGTCCGGTTGGCAGCTGCACGCAACTTGCATCGATTGCAGCAACAGGCGTGCCAACTGGGCCAAAAAGAGCCACCACGAAATGTCTGCTTTTTATTGAATGGCTTCGATGAGAGTACGGCAGGACGCGGGGCTGAACACCGCCGTGTCATCAATTGCACAAAGTCGACGGAAGCTGTGTCGGGGTGCTGTAGTCTCAACGTTTCGACCCCAGTTTGTCCTCGCCTCCAAGAGGGCGAAGTTGACCTCCGTCTTCCCGGTTTCCGTCGGTGGCGCAACCAACTCCGATGACAGTAAGCGTCCGGTCAAGCCCTCCGCGGGAAAGTTGGAGCCTCCACGGCAGAAGTTCATCGATCCGGTTGATGGAGTGATCGGCGATGCGAGTGAGGCCGTCTCCTAGGTAAGCCTCTGGATCGCCGCCGTTCAGCTTTGCGGTTTATGCCGACCGTCGAACTATGCCGAGCGCCTCTTTTCTTGTTTGCATCAAACCGTGCGTTCCCGGCCGGTTCGGCGGGTCGCCGTTGTTTGGCGCTTGGCATAGTCCTCATGCTCAGAGGGCGTTCAGGAATTCGAGAAGCCGGTCGCTTGGTCGAAATCGCTCGACCTTGGCGCGTTCGTACGGCTTCAGCTCTGCGAGTGCAGATTCCCTTCAGTACGAGATGCGCATGAAGATAGGTCAGCGTCGTTTCCATCGCTTCGTGCCCAACCACAGGGCAATGACCGAGCAGTCGACGCCCGCCTGCAGCAACTGGCATGCAGCGGCACCAGCCGTGACTTGCCAAACTTTGTCTCTCGGATGGTGAGGACGCCCTGGTCGAGATCGACATCGGCCCGGAGCAGGCTGAGCGCTTCGGAATGGCGCAGTCCGGCCACTGCTATCAGCCCGAACAGGCAGTGATATGTCCAGCGCCGCAGGGCGTTGGCCGGCGGCAACGACAGTGCTGCCGCCAGAAGTGCCTGAATCTCGACCTCACTATAGATGGAGGGTTTTGTCCGCCGTGTCGGCGCCACAGCGTCGCTCGGTGGCACTTCCGTCAAAGGATCGAAATGAGTCAGGTGCTGGGCAAAGCAGCGCACATCAGCCAGTCGGATTGACCAACTCGGCTGCCGGTCCATCGAGGTGACCCACTCCATTGCCAGATCATTCTTGATGGTCTCGGCGCCGCAGGCTTCCATGAAAGCGACGAACTCCGCCAATCGTTTTGCCGGACCGTCATATTTGTATCCCAGCCCTTGGCGCATGCCGATGTAGCGCTCAAACGCGGTGCGAAGCCGGCTCATTGGACACCTCCCGGCCAGGGTAGGCTCAGTTCACGCAGCTTCTCAATATCGAGCTTGGCATAGATTCTTGTACTGTCGATGCTTCGATGGCCGAGCAGTTGGCCGATCTCGGCAAAGCTGGCGCCCGACCGCAAAAGGTCGGTCGCAAGGCTGTGGCGAAAGAGGTGAGCACCTTGGTGCGCATAGCCGTCAATGCCTGCCAGTTCGAGCGCCTGCTTCGCGATCATTGTGATGGCGCAGCCGGAGGCAAATCCCACGTGCGGCGCAAGTGTTCGCAAGAAAACGGCGTCGACACGCCGAAGCGGGCCGCCCATGCCGGATTATAAGCGACGATCGCTGTTCCGACGTCGTGACGCAGCAGCGCCAAGCTCAATGACCTCGATCCACAAGCGTGGCTCGCCGATGTGCTCGCTCGCACCCGACACCTCGATCAGCAGGCTCGAACAATTGCTCCCCTGAAATTGGCAGCCACCGAAGTCCCTACAACCCTACAACACCCTAGCCGGATGGTTACGGAGTTTCAGAAATCCCAACCGACATGAAATGTCGAGCTTCTGTGCATCACCCCATCGACGCCGCCGTTCGTGACCAAGAATTCCACGCGCATCGCGAGCCTCGCCTAAGACACCTCGCAAACGAGTCGTAAACACGTGTCTTAAGCCATCACAACTACAGCCGGCAGTCGACCGTCACCGGTGACAAGGGCCGTTAAAGTTCACCTAGTCCATCGGCAGGACCTCTAAGTCCAGCTTCAAGCGCAGGGCCTCCGGGTCATAGGCCCGGCCAAACCGGTTGTTCAGGAAGTCGGGCAGTGCGACCTCTTCTTGCCGAACGACGCCATTCTGAGGCAGCTTTCCGTCGGCCAGAAGGTCAAGAACCGTTGTGATGCCGGCGGCGGTCGTGATCTGAATGGAGCTCATCGCTTTACCCGCCACCACGCCAGAGTAAATCTTGTTGGCATAGGTCTCCTGCAAATAGCGACCGTCTTTCCATCCGCAGACGGTGACGAAGATGACCACAACGTCTTGCATCGTAGCAGGCAGAGCGTTCTCGAAGACGTCTTTCAGCAGGTCTCGGCGATTCTTCAGATTGAGGTCATTCAGCAGAGCCTTGATGATCGCCTGGTGACCGGGATATCGGATTGTCCGATAGTTCATATTGCGGACGCGGCCTTCGAGCGTCTTGGCCAGGGTGCCCAGACCGCCGGATGTGTTAAAGGCCTCATAGGTGATGCCATCCAAGGAGAATTCTTCCCGTTCCTCCAGTGCAGGGACCGTGACGAATTTGCCCTCTACAATAGCTTCGCACGGTTCAATGTATTCGTTGATCAGACCATCCGTGCTCCAGGTGAGATTGTAGTTGAGAGCGTTGGACGGGTATTGCGGCAGTGCGCCGACGCGCATCCGAACGCTATCCAGCGTGTCGAAACGCTTTGCGAGGTCATTGGCAACAATCGAGATGAAACCGGGAGCAAGACCGCACTGAGGAATGAAAGAAACGTTGGCGCACTTGGAAAGCTCTTCGACCTTCTTTGTCGTTGCGACATCTTCCGTGAGATCGAGGTAGTGAACGGAAGCTTCCAATGCGGCCTCGGCCACTTTGCCGGTCAGGTTGAATGGCGCCGCGGACAAAACGGCGAATTTTCCCTTCAGCAACTTTACGAGCTCAGTCTTGTCGGTGATGTCGACTACCTTACTCGAAATCGCAGTATGCTTGTCGAGCTTATCTAGCTGCGCCTGATCGCGATCTGTTACCACGACGGTGTAGTCGTTCGTCGCAGCCAACATCAAAGCAATAGCGCCGCCAATCTTGCCTGCGCCAATGACCACTACATCCTTCATATCAGTTCCCTTGCAACTATCCACCTTCTGCGATCGCGGACGTAGTTCATATCAAGATTGTCACCAGTGCCGTTTAAAGATTTATCAAAAGTGGCGGCACCTGAAGCGGGTGTCTCTTCCAAGTTCACGACATGAGGCTCCCTGATATTTTGGAGTTGCAAAGCAAAGATAGCAAGTCGATGACATTCATGCCGTGCCCACTGATCATAGCCCGGAATATGCTATTTTTTGCCAATCCCCAAAGTTGCACTCGAGGAGATATATCTCCTCAAACAACGAAGTCAAAGCACGGCATCTTGCAAGTACTTGTTTGCGGACGCCGCGCAATATCACTGATCGCGACGTTCGGGATAGTCGGCTAGCAACTTCGATAATGTCCCAGATTGCGTTCTGTCTAGGACACGTTCGCCATGAGGCATGGCATCAAAGAGGTCCGAGTACGGCCGCCTTACTCAGTATGCTGAACCCGACTGGTCATTGAGGTCGTGGCGCTCTATCCCCGTGAGCGGCGGGTTGAAGATGCTGACGAGGATCAGGTCTCGGTCGCCGCCCCCGCGCAAATAGTGCTTGTCGTGCTTGTCGAGCACATAGATGTCGCCTGGGCGGACCGGATAGACATTGCCCTCCATGTCCTCAACCTCGCCCTCCCCGGCGATGCAGTAGCAAGCCTCGAGATGGTTGCGGTATTGAAGCAGCGACACGGTGTTCGCCCTCACCACCGTATGGCAGACGGTGAAGCCCATGCCGTCCTTTTCCGTCAGCAGACGGTGGCTAGTACCGCTGCCCCACTCCACGAAGTGATCCGTAGCTTCGACGTCCAGTAGGCTGCGCACAAACATCGCGTTCTCCTCATGTCAGAAGATTTCAAAGTTGCCGTAATCCCAGTTCAAATATTCCTTCCTATCTGGCAGCATTTTGCAATCGCCTCACGATGGCAGCCCGATACGGCGAGATCGCCCAAAGCGTATGCAGTTACGGGCAGCGACTGCCGCTTCTGATGATCTCCTTTCTACTAAACTGCTTCGAACAGGACCGCGCCGCGTCCGGGCATGCCTCAATGGCCTCCAGTCTTGTAACGGCCCTCAGCGAGCTGCTTAAGCGTCTGACGCATTGCTTTCCTTAGTGATTGCGGAATCAACGGTGGACGGCTCCGGACTCGCAATTGGCTGTTACAAAACTTGTGCCAATTTAGTGGTCGAGGCCGAGAAGAGTGATTCTGACGGCTCTTCAGCTATTTAAACTAGGGTTGACCATGAGATTTGGCCATACAAGCCTATGTTGCGGACCCGACAGTACCAACACAAGATGTCGGATGTCGGTCAAGCAGATGCTCCACGACTATGTTACCGTCGGAGAAAGGGAAAAAGATAAATCGCATAGAGGCCGATTTGTCTGGCCGGCGCGTGCCGCCGCATCTCCCAGGCCTTTTCGCCGGCGACGCGGCGGACGATCTGTTCCACCCATGCCATGCCTTGCCGGTCGTCGACAAGATATTCCGTGGTAGATCAAGTTTCTGAATGAAGGCAAGTTTCGCCGTCATGCTGAGGTTGTTGTCGAGAGATGCCTGGCCAGCATCACCGCTCATCGTATTGAAGCCGGTCTGCCCGTCTGCCTCGGCAATAGACCCTTCCAGCAATGCGACAGTAGTTGCTGAAAGGCGAGCGCTCACCCCGGTCAACCAGCTATCGAAATAATGCTGCCGTTGCGAACGCACCAGGCGTTCCAGTTCCTTGTGTGACGGGCCGTATATGCAACGGTCCCGGCACCACAGGAAAACCTGCTCGAGCATGGCGCCAACCGATTGTCCGGTCGGACATGCCGGTGTCGTGGTCTCCCGTCTGGCAGAGGTGGCGGACGCAGTTGGCGTAAGCTACGGGGTTGCGTCCTATAGTTCCTCATCCAAAGCCGCGGTTGACGCCCCAACGCTAGCAGCCGCCGAAACGTTCACGTCGGGTTCTGCGCTCTCCGCAACAAACACTGTCTTGGGCAAGCCGGCCTTTGCCGATCGTTGAGCAAGTTGGCCCGGCTTCCGGCACCAGACTTTCATCAAGGTGATCACCTGTCGGCGGCAGCGGCGGAATTGGACTGATGAGGTGAGGGCACAGATTCTTGCCCACAACGTTCTTCAACTCGGCCCAGTCCGGCGATATGTTCCCTCATCCTGGTTTCAGGCATGCCTTCAAGGCCCTGTCGGCTCGACACTTGGACTTTACAGGCGCCTGGCTGCTGGCCGACTGCCGCGCCCGTTCCGTGATGATAAAAGTATTGTGCCGTGTTGGGTTCTTCACAAATATGTCCAGCACCCGACGTAGTTCTCTGCTCGGAAGCGGTTAGGGTCTGCGCCTTGACGCCGAAGATGGCCTCTACAAGTTGGGTGACAATGTCCGGAGAGTTCTGCTCGCGTTGGTTAGACGGGCAGGCTGGCTCTTTTAGCTATTTTGCATCGATGGGCAGGCTCAAGGTTTTCTTGGAAGTCAGCATTGTAGCTGCCTCACCATGGCGTTGAATAGGCTGAGTCGACCAAAGTGCTGCGCCCATTGCCGAAGATTGCGATGAGGCATCAGCGTCCTTCAGCAATCTTGCCAAAGAATGCAGGCTTGCGAGATCGATGTGCGGGACCGCCAGGCTGCGCCAACGACCACTCACTGATCGGTCGAAATCCACGATGGGACCTCAAGAAGTCGACCAGAAGAAGAACCAGAAAGGCTGCAGCGGAAATATGCGTCCCTTTGGACACCGCCTCATGCACGTGAACGGGTTGCCCGGACCAGGGATGCCACGGATACAAAAGCTCGCGAACCTCGGTCCCGTGGGTGTTCTGTCGTCGTGTTGTACAACCATTTCCGGCCGCACTGATCGCTCGGATACCAGACCCCGGCAAGCTATGCCGATACAATGCCGCAACCGGCTCCAACGCTACGCAAGATGAAGGCTTCGCGTTTCCGCCGGTTGCTCACACCGCGCCACTTGGCGTATTCAAAACCGCCGAGGCTCTAATCGCCGCCGGATGAAAATTCAGTGGCAGGTCACCTCTTCCATCCCTTGGTGTCCACCTATTTGGGTGGACACCTCATGCCAAAGCTCACTCAATTGCAGAAGGTGCGGAGAAAATCGCGCTTACGATCGTTCAGAAAACATTGCCTGTTTTTGGAGGCGCAGGCGGTGTTTGGCCGGGCCATTAACCAAGTACCGGTTTTGAGGCATTCTCTCACTCAACTCACCCAGCTTCACCGCCAAAACTGCATACGTTGGAACTCAACCACTGCCCAATATGGTCATTGATTTGCGGCACATTCAGAGCGCCAAGACAGCGCCCTTTTGCGTGACAGTTAAACTCAAACGGATGTCGGTGGCCGAGAACCCAGCCATCACTGCAAATTCCCCCGCCTCTATCCGCCAACGCCGCTCGGTCGTGTCGAAGAAGGCAAATGTTCGGGCGTCAAGTATGAAACGCAACCTTCGTTTCTCACCGGGTTCCAGGGCAATTTTCGAGAAGGCTTTCAGCTCTTTAACCGGTCTGGGTATAGATGCTTCAACATCGCCGACATAGATTTGCACCACTGCCGAACCTGGCCGCTCGCTGATGTTGGTCAATTCCAGTGTCACTGTCACCGCGCCGGCAGCGTCCGGTAGCCCTACCGTCAGGTCCGACATCGCAAAGCTTGAATAACCGAGACCATGACCGAACGGGAACAGCGGCTTAATGCCGTGGCGGTCGTAGTGCCGATAACCGACGAACACACCTTCGTCATATCGCACATGGCCGTCCTTACCTGGATAGACCGCGTCATCCTCGGTATGTGTGGGGTTGTCAGCCCAGCGCACGGGGAAGGTCTGTGCCAGTCGGCCCGAGGGCTCGGCCTTGCCGAGGAGCACATCGGCGATCGCGTTGCCAGCCTCCTGTCCGGGATACCAGCATTGCAGTACTGCACGAGCACCGGAAAGCCAGGGCATTTCCACCGGTCCACCGGTTTGTAGTACGACGATCGTGTTCGGATTGGCCGCAATTACCGCCTCAACAAGCTGGTTCTGCAGACCGGGAAGTGCAATACCGCGAAGATCGGAGCCCTCGGTATCCCAGTCGCCCGTTCTGCCCACGAAGACTACCGCATGATCAGCCTTTGCCGCGACGGCTGCTGCCTCGGCAATCTCCGCTTCGGCCGAAAATCTGCCTATTCCTACCCGAATTGCAGCGATATAGAGGTTGACGTGGTCGTGCCGGGCGTACTCGGCGACGACCTCGTATGTACGGCCGGCTTCGAGCGTGATTTCACCCACGACCTCTTCGCAGCCTTCTTCAAAGAATGTGGTACCACGTATCCAGGAAGCCCAAGCGTCCACCACAAGTCTGCCGTCCACATAGACCCGGCCAAGCCCGGCCGAGGTTAGTCCGACGCGATAGATGCCGGCTTCCGAGGCTGTGAAGATGGTGCGCATTCTAGCCGAAAAGCGAAGGGGATCGACAAAGCCCTCGGCCACGGGGGGCAACCATACACCAAGGCTCGACGGTTCCTCGACGACCTTCACCGGTTCGCCAGCTAGCTCCCTTCCTTGGAAAAACTCGAAGGTTGTGGGGTTTTCGATTAGCGGCTGAAACCGATAATTGTTGCAACCCTGAGCGTAGCACAGATTCTCCTCACCCAGCGCGTCCACCAGCCCCTGCCACGGACTGATGACATAGTGAGGGTTCAACTGCGCCGAGCCGCCTCCCATCACCTGCGCGACCTTAGCATTGGGTCCAATGATGGCGACCATACCTTGCTGAGCCAATGGCAGGACCCCGTCATTCTGTAGCAGAACTGCGCTTTCCGCTCCCGCGCGCCTGATCAATGCCCTATGTTCCGGTCGATCAATGGCGTACTCCTTAAACTCGCGATGATCGTTGATAGCGCCGGTGCGTTCCATCAAAGTCAGGATATTGCGCACACAGGCGCGGATCGTCTCGACACTAACCTCGCCGCCTTCGACCGCAGCCAGTAGCTTGGAGCCGCGATCGCGAGTCGGGCCCGGCATCTCCAGATCCAGCCCGGCATTCACGGTGGGTGCGGTCGAACGCGAGCCGAACCAGTCCGACATCACCACGCCGTTAAAACCCCAGTCACCGCGCAGAACCTCGTTCAACAGCCAATGGCTTTCCGCCGTGTAAGTACCGTTTAGCTTGTTATACGAAGACATCACGGCCCAGACCTTTGCCCGCTTCACCGCCGTCTCAAAGGGTATCAGGTAGACTTCGCGCAGCGTGCGTTCATCGATATCTGAAGAGATGGTTGTACGTTCAATCTCGGACTCGTTGCCGACGAAATGTTTTATCGTGGCACCGACTTTCGTGGACTGCAGACCTTCGATATAGCCGACTGCAAGTTCCGCCGTCAGGATCGGATCCTCAGAGAAGCACTCAAAGTTGCGGCCGTTTGTGACGCTACGCTGGATGTTAACGGTGGGGGCTAACGAGACGTGGGCACCTTTTGAAAGAACCTCGTCACCTAGGGCACTGCCGATTTCCTTGGCTAGATCCGGGTTCCAACTCGCTCCGATGGCGATGCCCACCGGGAAAGCCGCTGCAGTCACACCTCCGACAAAAGACCCCGCCCCGCGGGCGCCGTTGGGGCCGTCGGTCAAGCGCAATCTCCCTATCCCTAGGCGGTCGATGGGCGGTAAAGACCAGAACGTATCGCCGGAAAGTAGCGAGACCTGCTCCGCCAAGGTCATATTATCGAGTAATGCTTTCTTATCAATCATCTTCTCTGCTTCTTGAATCTCGATACTTACCTGTCCCAGATCGGCATCTCGAGATGCATATTGGGGAAGCTGGTGATCTCGGCGCCATGGAGCCGTCCATCCATAAAAAGGACGCCCGTTTGTTCATCAAGGCGTCGCGTCCCGCCGTCGCGAGGACGACGACATGTTCGAAGCCTTCACATAGCCGAGATGCGGTCACCGCTTTCCATTGAAAACAAGGAACATCGCGGCAATCGATTTCAGCAGTGAAAGTTGTGCCGGCTGCGGCAGCGCCGGTTCTGTTACGGAGTTATTCCTCCGCAAGTTTGTGAGACAGTTCGAACCTTAGCAAGCTTTATCAGACAATCTGTTGACAGACAACCTCGGTCGCGCAGCTTTCGTGTCGTCATTGATGATTCGATGCTTCCCTCGGAGGCGGATCCCGATTGATGAAGTTTCTTCACCGCCTATGGACAAGGATCGACCACAATGGACAGGCTGTTGTCCCGTTTCCGGCTACAGAGTAATCATTTTCGTACTGTCTTTCATAATCAGCATTTGCGCGGTGGGGTTTTCGGGGCACTACGCCGCGGGTCTCCTACAAGGCCGCCTGGAAACCTCGAGCGAGGTGATGCAGGTGCTCTCGGGTTTCCGTGACGTCTCCGCCTCGTCCGTCTGCATCGCCCTCACGCCGTGCTTGAATCCTCCCTACATATGCAGGCATTCCCGGTTGATATCGATCCAGATTGTCTGAGAGCTACCAGTATTCGTTGATCCTGCCGTTATAGCTTTGCCTGCTCGTCTGCACAAATTTAGATATCGAGAGATCAAAAACGGGCGCCTGGAGGAGAGCCGTGGCAGTACCGCATTCGTACCGGCTGGTCGTGTCAGACAGCCGAAGACTTGCGGATTCTCTACCATCATGGATGGCCTCGGCTCAGAGAGGGATCGGAGGCTGTCACGTATTTTTTTCCGCTTTCGGCATGTTAAAGGATGCCAGGCGATCTTGCTGCCAATTATTTTTCTGGCTGCGAGCGACCGCTTTCTGCCGGCACTCAAATTCCCCTGGTGAAGCAGGGCTATCGCATATGAGCGATGATAGAGATGAGGAACTGATCGTCCCACCCTGCCTTCTTGATCTTTCGACGAATGGAGGCCTTATCTGGATGGGCCCGGATGAGGTTGAGGGCAATCTTTCGTAACAGAGCAATGTTTGCCGGTCCGTGATCCTTACGGTTTCTGGCGGCATCCTCGCGGAACTGGACGTCGAGCACCCAGTGCAGTTTGTTTTCGATCTGCCAATGAGTTCTGGTTACCTCGATCAGGGCGGCAGCCGACATGACGGTGGAGAGCAGGAAGTAGCGGACATGGCTGGTCAGACGGCCATCGGCATGACGGCTTGTGGCCTCGACGGAGCCGATGGCCTGCAGGCCGGGGAAGTCGATGTCATTGACGGCGACGATGCAGGCACGGCGTCTTTCGCAGCGGTCATGGTCATTCTCGGCGGCGGTCTGGACGCCGAGTGGCTCGACGTCGTCCAGACGAGCAATCGTCTGTGCCAGGAGGCCGGGCTGATTGGCCTTCAACGCCAGGGCATAGTCGCCGCCGGCGGAAAGGATGGCATGAGCGGTATCGGCGCGGCAATGCAGGGCATCGGCGGTGACGATGGCACCTTCCAGCGACAAAAGCGCAAGCGCATCGAGCGCCCCTTGGACCTCGTTGCGGCCCGGCGCGGTCTGTTGGCCGATGACCAGGCCGCAACCGGCAGCCCAGACCTTGACGAGGGGCAGCGGCGTCGCCTCGTACCGCCTTGCCGTCGACCGCCACCACGCCTTCCATGCCCCTTGCAAAGGCTTCGGTAAAGCGGCTTCGAAGGCAACCTGATTGAGGCAGCGGAAAACGGTGGAGAAGGTGCCATGGCCGGCGATGCCATAGGGCAGCGGCACGATCGTCTTGAGCCACTTCTTTTTGGAAACGCCGAATCGGCCATGTCGGCGCAGCTTTCGGCGCCGCAAACGATCGCGGCAATGGCAATGAACAGGATCGACATCAGCGGATGACGTGTGTTGCGCCCCGAGGGTCGGGCAGATCTTTAAAACAGGTGGCAAATCGATTCATCCGTACCTCCAAATTATCGGAGAGTTCTTGAGTCGATTTGCCTCAGCAAAACAACTCCTTACCATCCATATGCGATTCTCCTGCCTGGTGAAGCTGTCTCGTCTGGCCGTCACTTCAATCGCCCGCAACCGGCGCCTTAAGGTAGTCGAGAAACGTCCGGAGAGCGGACGGCACCTGTCGATGCGAAACGTAGTATGCATGAAAACCCGGCCCGGTAGAGGTCCAGTCCGGCAGCACGACTTCGAGTGAACCGGCCGCAAGTTTGTCCTCGACCCGGGCCTGCAGGCAATAAAAGAGACCGCCTCCCTCCTCCGCCATGCGGATAGATAGTTCCGAATCTCCGAGCGTGAGAAGTCCCGGAACGTCGAGAGAAACCATGCGATCGCCGTCGCCAAGTTCCCATTTGCAGAGGTGATCTGTACCGGTTCGGATCCGGATGCACTCGTGCGTCAAGAGATCTTCCGGCCGCGCGGGCCGCCCTCGTTCGTTGAGATAGGCCGGAGAACCGACTACGATCCATTCGAGTTCGGATGTCAGACGCGACGCGATCATCCCCTCGGGAACCGTTCCCCCATAACGGATGCCCGCGTCAAAACCTTCGGCGACCATATCGATGAAGCGATCCTCGACGCTGACTTCGACCTCGACATCTGGGTAGCTCTTGCGAAAACTGTGCAGTCGAGGAGCGATCAGCAGCTCGGCGGCGTCACGCAGGGTGGTCACTCTCACTCTGCCCGTAGGCCCGCTCCTGAAACTGTCTAGGAGATCCATCGCAGCTTGAATGCCGAGGAAACGGGGCTCCAGTTCGGCAAGCAGCACTTCGCCGGCGGCGGTGAGACTGATGCTCCTGCTTGTCCGATGAAACAGACGGACGCCCAGACGGGCCTCCAAACCCCTGATCGAGTGGCTGAGGGCAGACCCGGAAACGCCGCGAAGCGCGGCGGCCTTTCGGAACCCCCCCGCACGCGCGATCGCGACGAAAGTTTCAAGGTCGGCCAGATCGGCCCGCGTTGATACCATGAGTTATGGATACTCGCACTTGTACTGAAAAAGATCGCCCTTGCCGGCGCCGACCTTGCTTCAGGCCGGCCGGCACCTTCAATCCTTATTTAACTGGCCCTGTATTTGGTATGTGATGGCCGAGGAAGCAGTCAAAAATTTGACCTAGTGATCCATGTTGGATCCTGCGAAGGACGGCGGAGATGGCCCGGTCGCTGAAAAACGAAAACGTCCGGGATTAGATCGTCATGCAATGAAGATCTTCGTGTCCACAGCCACGAGAGACGGCACCGGTTGGTTCCGCGAGGCGGTCTAACAGTCCCGGAGGTTCTAGTTCTGAGCTCTCGAAAACGCGGGCTACCAGTCCTGCCGGGTTGGATGGACGAAATGTCGTTGATCGTGATCTCCGGGGGCTGGTCTAGTGCATAGACCACGGCTTCAGCCATCGACGACGGCGGAATACCCTGCTTGTTGAGCTCTCCGGCGATCTTTCTGCCCGTCTCGTCATGAACCTTGTCGGCCCAGCCGGTATCGATCACGCCAGGGCTGATCATAGACACTTGGATCCCGCTACCCACGCCCACCTCCTTCCTGAGGCTTTCGGTAATACCGCGTATGAAGAACTTCGTGGCTCCGTAAACCCCTGCCGCCTCGCCGACATGAACGCCGGCGATAGAGCTCATATTCAGGATGCGGCCGGACCGGCGCTCCAACATCGACGGCAGCACCGCGGCGATCGCATGCAGATAGCCACGCAGATTGGTATCGATCATCTTGTTCCAATCGCCGACGGCGGCATCCTTCCAATAGGAAAAGAGCATGAGGCCGGCATTGTTGACCAATATATCGACCGGGCCGTACGTCGTTGTGGCGAACGCGACGAGGGCCTTGGTACTCTCAAAATCCGTGGCATCAGCAACCTTGTAGCTGGCAATACCTCCCGAACCGGTGATGTCTTCGACGATCTGACTGAGGCGTTCCTCATTGCGGCCGGCAAGGACGACGCGCGCACCTTTTTCCGCCAATCCTCTGGCGGTCGCCGCTCCAATGCCCGAGGAAGCCCCTGTGACGATGGCGACCTTGTTTTTCAGATGTGACATGACGTGCTCCTTCACTGCGGTTGGGTCAATTCGGCTTGCCGCGCGGCTTTGACGGGCTCGGGGGTCGTCCGGTTTTCCAACACCTGGCGCTTGGTTTCCTGATCTCCGCCGACGATATGGTCGATGCCGTTCATGAGAGCCTCGAACCCCTGCTGGGCGACGAGCGTCTTGTCGTTTTTTTGTTGGCCACCGAGCTTCGTACCGCCCATTCCAGCGTTCGCGTGGAAGTCGCTGTTGGTGGCGCCCGGAAGGAGTGCCGTCACCGTGACCCCGGTCGAGCGCAACTCCTCGCGCAGACGCGAACATATAACCAAATGCCTTCGACGGGCCGTAAACGGTTTCGTATGGCGTGGGCAGGGTCGCCGAAACCGAGGAGGTGATGAGAATCCTGCCGCGGCCGTTCTTGACCATATGTTGGACGACGCGTTTGGCCATATGGACGGTCCCGGTTACATTGATCGCAAGCAGGCGAAGCTCATCCTCGAGATCGTTATCGACAAAGGCGCCGCCAATACCGATACCGACGTTCAGAGCCGCGGCTTCCAAGGGGCGCCCCAGCCCGTGCGTAAAGGTCCAGAACCTCTCGACGCCATCGTACGTCGAGGCATCCGCTTTGAACGGATATGCTTCGGCATCAAGGCTTCGTAGCGCATCGGCGGCCTCGTTCACCTTGTCGCTTGAGCCTGAAATGGCGACATCGAATCCATTCTTGGCGAATTGTTTGGCAAGCTCGAAGCCTATTCCAGATGAGCCGCCCGTGATCATTGCGAGTGGTTTATTCCCTGTCATGATTTCACTCCTTTGGTTTGGTCAGCACCACGATCGTCTCGAGGCGCTGGTGACCAAATGCCCGTGGAGCCGATTGGTTACATGAGCAAAATTGATCGGGGCGGTGAGTGAAAATCATCCACCGATCTGGCAGGGACCAGGAGTGCGTTACCTTTTTGGTCCCGTCCGCGGTCGAACTGGCCAGGCATTCCCTACGTCACGAAGGCCCTTGAGTGAACACGGCTCATCGGTGCGTGCGATCCCGCTCACTTCAAGTAGCCGTCGCGCTACCCTATTCTTATAGTGCGATCGAACGGTCGTTCGCAGCCCGCGGATATGATCCGACGACCCAAGCGCCCGAGTAGCGTTGATGGACTTCTCTGCGCTGGTGCCATCGGCCGGCACGCTTCTCGGAGAAAAATTCCACGGCGACGGCTTGTCCGGCACACCTTCCAGCGGTGACGGTCCAATGACGGGAAAGACAAAAAATGAGCGAGAGAATGAACAGCGTCGTTGCTCCTGGCCGCGTTGCGGTCATCACGGGAGCTGCGAAGGGCATCGGCTTGGCAATCGCGAGGGCTCTCGCGGCCCGCGGCATGAAGCTCGCGCTGCTGGATCTCGACGCCGACGCACTTGAGGATGTTACTTCGACACTCGACACGGACATCCTGATCGTGAGCGGCGACGTATCAGATTTGTCGGCACTGACCAGGTTGCGGGACGAAACGATTTCGCGGTTTGGCGACGTGGCCGTTCTAGTAAACAACGCGGGCATAACGCAAGGAGCCGGCCCTTGGGACAATCCTGCAAAGTGGCGACGCCAGATCGATGTAAACTTCCGAGGTGTTCAGGCCGCGCAACACGTCTTCGTGCCCTACATGATCGAAGCCGGTCGCCAGTCGGCCGTTGTCAACCTCGGCTCCAAGGAAGGTATTACGACTCCTCCAGGTAACGCCGCATATTCGGTGGCGAAGGCAGCTGTCAAAGTCCTGACCGAACAGCTGTCGCACGAGCTTCTGAAGGAGACGGGAGGTCGTGTTTCGGCTCATCTCCTCGTCCCTGGCTACACGTGGACACCCATGAACATCGCACTCAAGCCGCAGGGCATTGCGAAACCCGATGAGGCATGGACCGCAGAGCAACTGGTGGAATACTTCCTGGTCCGTCTGCTCGACGAGAATTTTTACATCATCTGTCCGGATACGCGGTTACGTCTGCGATCGATGCCAGAAGGATCCGCTGGGCGGCCGACGACATGATCCTGAACCGGCCGGCGCTTTCACGCTGGCACCCCGACTGGATGGATAAATTCGCAGCCTGGTTGAAGGCAGGTCACTGACGGTGGAATGTTTGTAGAGGAGAGTAATCCAATGCCCAGACCCTATGTAATCTGTCACATGATGTCGCCGCTGGATGGCCGATTGATCGTCAATGATTGGGCCGAGGCAACCGGCCATTCGGTCGATGAGCTCGTGAAGATCTATGACGGCCTGCATGAGAAGATCGGTGCCGACGCCTGGCTTTCGGGAAGAGCGACGGGAGAAGAGTTCGCGGACGCCGTCGACCGCCCCTATCAAGCAACCGGCACAGCCGCGCGACCGATCCATATCGCCAACCCGGACGCCGGCGAGTTCGCTGTCATCGTGGATAAGGACGGTCGGCTACGCTGGGACAAGAGCGACATTGACGGAGCTCACCTTGTGGTCCTGACAGGATCTGACGTGGATGATGCTTACCTGGCGGGCCTCACCCAGGCTGGCGTTTCCTATATCGTCTCGGAGAAAGATGGCGTCGATCTGAAAAACGCGCTTGACCTTCTTGGAACCGAGTTCGGTGTGAAGCGCTTGATGCTGGAAGGCGGGGCGCAAACCAATGGCCATTTCTTGAAGGCGGGTCTTGTTGACGAGGTCAGCCTGGTCATCTTCCCTGCGATCGGAGGCAAGTCGAATACACCGGCCATATTCGAGGGCGGCGAGGATGGGCTTGCCGGCAGGGCGAGGCTCACGTTTATCAGCGCCGAAGCCGCTGGCCTCGGCTCCGTGCATCTGAGATATCGCGTTGGACGTCCATAAGAGACGTCCATAGGAGAAGATTGTGGAAGGGCTCCCTCCTGCCGTCGTCGAAATGATCGTCGAGGAGCAGGGCGCGATACTCCTGAGCAAGCAACCTTGTTTCGAGATCATCGCGCAGCGCAGAGAGCCGGAAGAACTGGCGTAGTCTGCCCGTGGTGTCTCTCCGATTAGGCGGTGTGATGAACGGTATGTGACGCCGACATTAATGCCCGCGGCGGTGACCGCGATATGAGCGTCAAGGCGTTGCTCGAGTGCAGCTCGACAAACAAACAAGGTGAGACGCGTATTGCCGCACGTAACGATGCTCCCCACAAAAATGTCGGGCCTACTACACCTGCTGTCAGGTTTGTCAGGTGCGCGCCATGGTGCTGTTCCGCCCGACTTCCTACCGCGCTCTCGTGGAAGTCCTTGAAGCATAGGCACAAGATTCCTTCTGAGGCTCGATCCGGCCAGAGTGGCATGAGTCTTGAAACTTTCTCGTCGCGCGGCGGCAGCTGTCTTCTCCCGAGAAAGCGCGCGAGTCAAAGTCGAATTGCAGGTGAACGCATGGTGACGCAGTAGAACTTTGTGGATGCGGTTCGACCCGGGGAGAACAAAACTCCGGGCAGAGGTTTGGGAGGGTTGTTTGTCTGTGTCTGACAAAATTGCGATCTTCGGTATGGCGAGCGTTTTTTCGGTCACCCATGCGCTATTCGCAGTCGCTCAAGAGGCCAGGGCCGTGACTAACCCCCTGGCCTATATGCTGCAACCTATCACAAAATCCCAGGGGATGCTGAAAACCTTCGAACAAAGCCGGGAGACATTTCCGGGCGAGGTTCTGCTCGATATGAACGCTACCTATCTCGACCGACAGATCTACAATCCGGCCACGGCGCGCTACGACCACGTTAAACTGCGCGGCTATCAAGACGCCCGCCAGACCGGCTTATCCGGTGCCGACACGCCATTGGTTGGACCGACCATCGATCTACGGCCCGGTCAGACGGTGCGGGTAACGCTTCACAACCTGTTCCCTCAGGATTCCACCTGCGGCATCGGCGGTGGCAGTGCCAATACCCCCCATTGCTTCAACGGTACCAACCTGCATTCGCACGGTCTCTGGGTAAATCCGTCTGGCAATGGCGATAATGTGCTGATCTCAATCCGTCCCGGCGTTTCGTTCCAATATGAATACAACATCGCCGTTGAGCATCCCGCCGGCACCTTCTGGTATCACCCACACCTACACGGATCAACCGCATTGCAGGTGTCGAGTGGCATGTCCGGGGCGTTGATCATCCGTGGCGATCGCATGCCGACACCGACCGAGACTGGCGATATAGACCGCCTATTGAAGCAGCCGGGCGGCTCCGATATCGCCGAACGGGTTTTGGTGCTACAGCAGATTCAATATGCTTGCACCGATAACAATGGCGACATCACTTATGATTGCCAGCCAGGACAGGTGGGCGGCATCGAAAGCTACGATCAGTTCGGACCTGGCAGTTGGCCGGCTTCGGGCCGCTTCACCAGCGTCAACGGCCAGGTGCTTGGTCAGTTGGCATCAGCGGAGGCTGGCTCGGTCGAGCGGTGGCGGATGATACACGCCGGGGTTCGCGACACCATCAATTTCGAAATCCGGCGCAAGACCGGGACGACCGCGTTCCGCACGCTTGCGGCAGCGGACACCGACAGATGGATCGACCAGAATTGCGGCAAGGATACTATTCCGTATGGGGTGGTGGCCCAGGACGGGCTGACAATGGCGCAGGTGCAGATGCGGCAGCAAGCGATCCTGCAACCGGGCTACCGCGTTGACGCGCTGGTGGTGTTGCCAGGAGCGGGTGACTACTGCATCATCGATGGCGCCGCACCGGCAGCGGCCAGCGTCAACCAGGAGGCTCCAAGCCGACGGCTTCTCGGCATAGTCACTGCAGTAGGCGGCCATGCCGTCAATGGCGAGATCGGCACCTATCTTCAGGATTGGCTGATTTCGGCGGCTGAGCGCACGATGTCACAGAATGTCGCCGGCAAGGTTATCGATGACCTCAAGAACGAGATGTCGCTCTCAAGCTTTATTCCCCATCCGGACATCGACGCGGGCGAGGTCACCGGCGAGCAGCAACTGGTGTTTAACATCGATGTGAAACAGCCGGGTGCCACCTTCTTCGAGGTTGACGGCAAACCTTATGATCCCAACCGCATCGACCGGACGTTGCCGCTGAGCGGAGTCGACGAATGGACGCTCCGCTCGGATTTCGTCAGCCACCCATTCCATATCCATGTCAATCCGTTTCAGATCATCAAAATTGTCGATGCGGCCGGCAACGATGTCAGCGCGCTTGGCGCCGATGACGACGGCGATCCGCAATATCCAGGCTTGAAAAATGTCTGGAAGGACACGCTGTGGATCAAGAATCCCGGCACCGATCCGTCGGCGCGCTACACGATCACCGTGCGGACGCACTACCAGCGCTATATCGGCGAGTTCGTTCTGCATTGCCACATCCTCGATCATGAGGACCAGGGCATGATGCAGAACATCAGGATCACCCTGCCGGACGGCCAGGGTGGCACCGTTTCCGGCCATCATTAGGGCGTCGATCGCCATTGGGAGGAACTATGAGCTTCACTGGCACTTGGAGTTATCGCAGCCTGATCAACAATCCCGATTTATCGGTTGATTTCAATGCACTGGAATTTGGCCAGGGAACGCTGGTGCTGACCGAGTTGGCTCGGCGCAAGGTCGGCGGAACCATTGGTGGGCCCGGGTGGTCGCTGGAATTGACCGGTACGGTGCGTCCGGGAGACCCTGTCGAGCTGCAATTCACTGGAAAGGGCGATGTGGCCGGCGAGACCTGGATCTACAGCTATCGCGGCTACATCGTGCCGAACTGGCCGAATGGCGTCGATCAAAGGGACGCCATTGTCGGTAGCATCGTCCGCGACGTCCCGCATTCGCATGGGGTCGCCGCAGCCGGCTACGTTGCCTCCTGGTATGCCGTGCGACAGTGATGCTCCAGCATTTGCCGCAGCTCGAAGACATTCGGATCAACATTCACCGGCCAGGGTCTAGGTCGACGGACCGATGCCTCACATTTGAACCGCGTGCTCTGGCGGTTCAGCGGGATGTGCTGCCCGAACTTGTCGAACACGATCGTCGCCAGCAACTGAGGGCCGATGAAGCCGCGCGGGCGTCGCATGGAACGGTGCGGGAGCCTGACTGATCGCCTCGCAATCGCGGCAGGTAAATTTCTCGCGCACCGTCTCGATCACCTTGAATCGGCGCGGGATATCCTCCAGCGTTTCCGTCACATCCTCGCCCAGCTTCGACAGCCGCGAGCCGCCACAGCAGGCACATGCCGTCGGCGCTTCGATGACGATGCGTGCGCGCTCGACGTCTTTGGGCCACGCCTTGCGCACTGGACGCTTGCGGGCGAAGGCGCGCACGGACTGCGTTCTGGCCGCGGCCTCTTGGACGCTCAGTTCGTCCTCGGCGGCCTACGCCACGAGCTCTTCGAGCTGCAAATTCCAACTGATCGATCAGCCGCTGCGTGCGCTCGCGGCGCGGCCCGTGCTTCTCGCGCTCCAGCTTGCCGGTCAGCAACTGCAAATGCACGTTGAGCGCCTCAATGCTCGACAGCCGCGCCTTCGCGTTGGCCGCGTCCGCCTCAGCTTGCAGCCGCGCAGCACGTTCGGCCAGCAGCGCCGGATGAGCGCTGGCAAGGTCCGATGGCAGGGTAAGCGGCGGCAATGTCATAACGACATTGAATCAGATTTCTCAACAATTTCAATGCAAAAATTGAGTCAAACCCGGCTGGGGCGCCAGGTTTCCTGCCGTGCGCGCCAGTCAATTCCCTCCAGCGACAACGCATGTTGATGCCCCTCCTGGTGAGGCTGAATGATTCTCAGATCGAGTTGATGAATGGTACGGTTGCGAAGGTCGCGAACCGCGTTGACGACCGCTGGGGAATTTTGGAACAAATATGCTCCGGTTGATTGCTGGTCGATGAGCAGGCGCTTCCGCCTGATTTGAACGTAAATCCAATTGACGGGAATATCGAGCCTGGCGGCAAGTTGTACGGCGCTGAGCAAACTAGGTTCGTGTGTCCATCTGTTGCGCTGTGCCTTTACCTAGATGCCCGCTGCAAGGCGGAGGCGTTGCACAGTGATTGGCAAAACCTTCTCCTCACAATTGGGCGAATGGTGTCCTTCGCGCGTCAGTATTTCAGGCTTCGACATATCCCTGTGTCGCAGACACGGGTATCAGCAAGGTCGATCCACCACGATGTTCAACCTCATACGACGGCGCGAAGTTGCCGCCTCTACGTCCCACCTCACGCATCACATTAAAGGGGCGTCCAAATAACGGATGGCTCGGATCCAGCACCTCGATCTTGTCCGGTGATGATTCGTCAGACTCACAAGCAGGGATATTTCTGTAGACCTTCGAGCAGATAACCGAGCTGCGCCGGTGTGATCACCACCGTGCCGTCAGCGGCTGACGGCCAGATGAAGCGGCCGCGCTCCAGCTTCTTCGTGAACAGACAAGCGCCCTGGCCGTCACGCTAGATAAACCTTCCTCGCTCCAATTTTTTCGTGAACAGGCAGGCCCCCTGGCCATCGTGCCAAACGACCTTGATCAGATCGCCGCGTTTGCCCCAAGGCGGCGCATCCTCGGATGCTTACTTTTGTCCGGAAAGTTTTGGCCGCATTGAACTCATCAAATAAGGATTTGCGCCGCGCGGACGAGCACGCGGCGCTTTTATTCGGCAGGGAAAGCAGCTTCGTCTAAGCCTTTGGCCATATTCGATGAATTCTTGCTCCACAATCTCTGACGGGCCAGCGCCGGCAGGGCAGAGGAGATTAATCCTTCAAGAGGCTTTTGTTCTCAGTCGTCGGCACGTACTGGAAAGTGTCTTGTCCTTGCTCAATGGCCGGACCGGAGCCGCCTTCGTAAGCGAGGTTCCAGCTCGTGACTATCTCAGTGTTGTTGCCGTTGACCTGTGCGTAGCCGGTCCATCCGGTTGCGGAATTGCAGTTCTCCGTCGAATTGTTCCAGCCGACCGAAAATGCGATGAACGTCCCGTTTACCCTTCCTGTTAGCGGATAGGGCGAGTTCTGGCATCCGGTGCCCTGGGCTCTGTTTACATATTGGCCGGAGACATTTCCGAACGAGTCGACTTGAATGATCATCGTCGAGCCGGACTGGTTCTGCCAACTGCTGGAAGCCGATGCGATGCTTGAAAAATCCTTGAAGTTGCTTGCATCGAAAGCAAGAGCTGAGGTTGCTACAGCAAACACAAGTGCTGCAACTGCATTAGTACGGATCATGGTTTTTCCTCCTGATGTGCGCCGACCGTCGGCGATCGTACCGAAGGTTGCATATAAACTCGTAATAATCAATCAATCCGAGTAGCAATTTCCCGGGTTGAGAAAACCGAAAGACGGGCCGCGCGTTGCGTGGCGCGGCCCGAGAACGAGCATCAGGAGTGAAGACTTACACGATGCAAATTACGAACGGGATAGCGCAACGCTAATATTTGACCATCATTGGAACGGACAAACTGCATGGCCGCAACCCCGAGAGCTACCTCACGGACGTCCTAACCCAGATCAAAGATTAACCGGTAGATAGGCTTGAAGACCTGTTGCCGTGGAATATGCTTCCGACGGTCTCCACTGCGCAAAAGGCCGCCTGATGGCTCGTTCGATGCATATCTGCACGATCGAAGACGTGGCCACCATGACCGGCGAGAACCTCGAACTGCTCAGAGAGATCGTATCCATCCGAGCAGGGCCGCGGGATTTTGGGCGCCGCGCGTAGTAACGTCGGTTCATGGAGATCGGATCGAACTGCACGGAGATCGGGTGAGAATCGGCGCCGACGGTACGCCATCACATGACCGCGACAGACCCGATCATCCGCCAACACTTGCCGATCGTGCATGAGGCGATGCATCACGTCACCCATATGACCGTGCGCAACCGCGGCACCTTCGGCGGCAGCGTCGCGCATGCGGATCCAGCGACCGAGATGCCGATGATGACACGGTTCCTCGGTGGGACGGTCATCGCCTCCTCTCAGCGCGGCAGACGCGAAATACCTGCAGCCGATTTTTTTGTCGGATCGCTGGTCAACTCGTTGGAACCGGACGAGTTTGTAATTCGCGTCGAGCTCGACGCGATGAGACCGGATGCCGGATGGGGATTTGAGGAGTTTGCAAAACGCCACGGGGACTTCGCACTCGCTTGCTTTGCGACGACGCTGCATTGTGTAGATGGCAGGGCGTCTGACGTTCGCGTTGGCATGATGGGCGTTGGTGAAACCCCGCTGCGGCTTGAAGAGATCATCGAGGACGGATGTTTCCGAGCCGGCTCTCGATACGGTGGCGGATCGCCTGGCTGGAATCCTCACGCCCAACACGGATATCCATGCCTCTGCAGATTACCGCAGGCATCTCTCAGGCGTCCTTGCCAAACGGGCCCTTCGCGCCGCCTGGAGCCGCGCGAACCACGAAAGGCTTCAAGCAAGATGAGTGAGAAGACGATCACCGTCAGCGTCAACGAAGCGTATATGACGCGCACGATCGAAGCACGAACGCTGCTGAGCCACTTCCTGCGCCAGGATCCTTTGCCTGACCGGAACCCATGTCGGGTGCGAACATGGCGTTTGCGGTGCCTGCACCGTCATTCTCGATGGAAGGAGCGCACGCTCCTGTCTGATGCTTGCAGTGCAGGCAGACGGGAGCGAAATCGAAACCATGGCCAGGGAAGCGTCGATACTCGGACGAATCCAAGAAGCGTTCCGCCAGCATCATGGCCTGCAATGCGAATTTGTAGGCCCAGTTTCATCGTTGGCGATCATCGACCTTCTTCGCCACCATCCGCTGGAAACCGATGATAAGATCAGGGAAGCGCTCTCAGGAAACATCTGTCGTTGTACGGGCTATGAAAACATCGTCAACGCCGTCCGCGAACTGGCTAGCAAGAGAGGACCTTAAGATGAAGATGCATTTTCTCGAGGCCGGCCGCCTTCGTATGCGCCGGTCCATCTACGTCCCTGGGGCGCTGAAGGAAGAAGCGATTGAATTGCCGGTTCACGCCACCCTGATGCGCCATCCCCAAGGCAACGCGCTGTTCGATAGCGGATGCAATCCAGAGGCCGCCATCGATCCAGGCGCGCGATGGGGTGGGTTAAGCAAGGTTATGACCCCGATCTTTTCGCCAGAGCGGACGGTCGTTCATCAGTTGAAGACTCTTGCTCTCGATCCCGAGGACATAGATGTTGTGATCTGTTCACATCTGCATCCCGATCATTGCGGCTGCAACGCGTACTTTCGGCGCGCAACGATCCTCTGCCACGAAGCGGAGGCGCAGGCCGCCACGGCAAGCGGTGCAGAAAATCAAGGCTATCTTCGAGGAGAATGGGACCAGCCCCAGGGTTTCCAGACCTTCAATGCCGAGCATGACGTCTTTGGCGACGGGCGCATCGTCTTGCTGCCCATGCCGGGTCATACCCCCGGAATGACCGTCGCCCGTGTCGAGCTGGAAAAAGATGGTTCATTTATACTCGCTTCAGATGCTGCCCCGCTCCAGGCGAGCGTCGACACCGGTATCGCTCCGAGAAATACTTGGAACATCGAACTCGCCGCAGAGGCACTCGCTCGCCTGAAAGCTCTTCGGGAGCGGGGAGCTTCTATCATTTTCGGCCACGACGACGCGCAATGGCAAGAGTTGCGAAAGGGTGTGGAGTTCTACGAATGAGCCAGCAGGACCATTCCGTCGAGCTGCGGCCCAAACTTGTCGGCAAGCGGGACAAGCGCACCGAAGATCCACGTCTGCTGACGGGTGTTGGTCAGTATGTCGATGACATGGCGCCGCGGTATGTTGCATATCGCATTGCGACGCTCCGACCAGCCACATGCCCGAATCCTGAACATCGATGTCGGCGATGCGTTCTCGGTGCCCGGCGTCGTCGCGATCTATAACGCGAGCGACCTGGAAGGAGAGATCAAACCTGCCATACCGACCTCGCGTATGCCTGGTTATTACGCCACCCCCATATGGCCACTTGCACGCGGGAAAAGGTGGCCGTTCTATCGGATCGTGTCCCAGTACGTGGCGTAGGTGACGGTAGGGAGTAAAGCCGAGCGCCCGCGCGCTTCTCGTTGCGCTGTAGCGGGTGACCGGCTTTGCGGGCGGCCATCAGTGTTTTTCCGCTAGGGTCGGGTTGTTCAAGACCAACCTGACGGAAAGATCACCGATGACCAATGACATGATGAACGTGCGCTCCCTTGTTGAGAAGAGTGCCGATGCAGATTTGTTGCGTGAGATGATCGGTCTTGCTGCCGATCGGCTGATGGAGCTGGAAGTAGGCTCGGCTACGGGTGCAGACTTCGGTGTGAAGAACTCGATGCGGCTCGCACAACGCAATGGCTACCGTGACATCGGGAGACGCGGGCTGGCACCGTCGAGCTTCGCATTCCGAAGCTGCGCAAAGGCAGCTACTTTCCGAGCTTCCTTGAACCGCGCCGCATGGCAGAGAAAGCTCTGACGGCCGTTATCCAGGAAGCGCATATCCAGGGAATCTCGACTCGTTCTGTCGACGACTTGGTCAAGGCCATGGGTATGAGCGGCATCTCCAAAAGCCAGGTGAGCAGCCTAACATCGGGACGAACGCAATCTGCGGGGCGAAGGTGGCTGCGACGGCCATCCTCATCAGCGGCTGGAGATAGATCAGATAACCGCCCACGGTGACAAGGATGCCGATCTGGAGTAGCGGCTCGGAGATGCTGGTCCCAACGAAACTGCCCACCGGTTCCGCTTCCGCAAAGACGATCGACAGCTCAACCCCCTCGAGCGTGGATTCCGATGGCGGCGTCTCGGCCCGATGCAGAACGCGCGCCCCGAGCCAAAGCGTGCTTTTTTCGCCCACCCAGCTTCTTTAGAGGTTGGAGGTGAATTTATCGCGCCCTTCAACACTGCGACCGCGAGATAGAGGGAGACGAGAAAGAGAAGAGACCGGTATGACGCTTGCTCGGTCGCCTCATTGACGATCCGGCGCTGGAGTTCGAGAGGCGCCGCGCCGATAACGAAAAGAGCCAGGGACAGCCCTGCGACCAACGCCTGATGACGCCTTCCCATCAGCCAGATGAAGCCGAATAGTTCGGAGAGCATCGAATCCGTCGCGCCATTTGCGGGACGCGGCCGGACAATTAAATCCTGGAGGGCCAGATGTTCATCGCGCACTCACGGGTCAGAGAGAGCGCTCGACGCGCCCGGTTCGGGAGTCGTCGGATGGCCTCACCAGTAGGACGCTCACGACCGTCCCCACCATGAGGATCAGGATGACGAGGAGAAGCCTCGACACGACGGCGTCTGCGATGACCCTGACAAACATGACGGAAACTCCAGGGACGATTTCATAGTTTGAGAGAGCTCACCATGCGGTATCCAGGGTGATGTTGTTTACCACGCCGCCGACGCCGCGGATGCTTTCCGCCGCCACCCTGGCCGCCGAGCATTCCAGCTCCGTCTCGACCTCTCCCCTCAGGGTCACTGCCCCGTCGGAGACGGTCGCATTGACGATGGGGAACCTTATTTCGAACTCGGTTTCCAGGCGGCCACGAACGGCCGTCCCTAGGGCCTCGTCGCCGGAAGCAGTACACTGCCGTCGAACATCGAGAAGCGCTCGCATCAAGTCGTGACGGCTGATTATGCCGGCGAGTCTGCCGTTCGGTGTTTGATGTCGTGGGCCTGCAGGAGTTCTGCGAGCTGGCTCGCGGTTGCGCTCGGGGCGGCGCTGACGACGGGCGTCGACATCACGTCCTTGACGCGCCAGCTTCGGGCCTTCACATAGTCCGCCAGTGCATCTTCGCGGTCGCGCGTATGCGGTACCGCCCGTCTCGCCCAGGATGACGCCACCCGGCGCAGCAGGTCTCCCCGGTGACGATGCCGGTGAGCCGCCCTTCGCCATCGATGACGGGCACCGCGCCGATCTTGCTGGCGTTGACGATCTCGACGGCTTCCCTGACGTTGTGTCCCTCGTCGAGCGTCGTCACGGGGTCGTCATGATGTCTCTAGCAAGCATCGCGCTGTCTCCTTTTCGATCGGACAATTACGGAGCCAACTTGTTGAGCGCATTGACGTGGATCAAGGCAGACACGAAGCCGCGGGAGGCATCCTTCACGCGTCGTCGTCTCTGAAGCCTTCCGACGAAGTGCGGCGTCAGGCTCGCCCGCATTGCAACTTATTGAGGATCGAGGCGTTACGGTTCGGTCTCGTCCTCGCGCGGCGTACCAAATTCTTCCCGCGCCGTCGCAAGGAGTCTTATGCAGCAACCCGTCAAGCTGGTATCCGTCGGCACCGCCGTTCCGCCACATGTCATCGACCAGCGTGACGCGGCGCGAGCCTCGCACACCGCGTTCTCATCGCGATTTGGCGATTTCGAAAAGCTGGCAAGGGTGTTCGAAACCTCGGGAATTCGGCGCCGCTATGCCGTCCGGCCGATCGAGTGGTATCTCGAGACGTCGGGATGGCCCGAACGAAACCTCGCTCATATCGAGGGCGCTGGTGCAATGTTCGTCGCCGCCGCCAGCAAGGCTCTCGTGTCGGCGGGCATTGCAGCAGGCGATGTCGACACGATCGTAACCGTCTCCTCGACTGGTATTGCGACACCTAGTCTGGAAGCGAGGGTAAGCCGAGAACTGGGCTTCCGGGACGATGTCGAACGGGTTCCCGTGTTTGGCCTCGGCTGTGCCGGCGGAGTCTCTGGGCTTTCAATCGGGTCACGGCTGGCGGCATCCCGGCCAGGCTCAGTCGTGCTGGTGGTCGCCGTCGAGACCTGCACGTTGGCATTTCGCATGGACAAGCTTACGAAGGCGAACATCGTGGCGACCGCCCTCTTCGGCGACGGGGCCGCCGCCTGCGTGGTGCGTGCTAGTGAGACCGGTCTGGCCGAGGTCGAACTTGCAGGCCAGCATACGTGGCCCGACACGCTAGACATCATGGGATGGAGCGTCGATCCGGAGGGTCTGGGCGTGATCTTCGATCGTGCGATACCACCGTTCGCCGAAACTCATGTGCTGAAGGGCGTAACGTCCATACTCGCCCGATCAGATCTTGCTCCTGCCGACGTTGACCGGTTTGCGTGCCACCCCGGTGGATCAAAGGTTATCACCGCCTTGGAATCGGCGCTTAAACTAAGCCAGGGAACCCTCGACCAGGAACGTGAGGTTCTCTCGGACTATGGGAACATGTCCTCGCCAACCGCGCTGTTCGTACTCGAGAAGCTTCTTGCGCAAGGACTACCCAGGAGAACTGTCCTGACGGCGATGGGACCGGGCTTCACCCTTAGCTGCCTCTCGTTGACGGCTGCAGCATGACCCGGCGATCATTCTCCAGGACGTTTTAAGATCGCATCGTTTGCAGAACGAACAGGACTCGAAACACGTAGCTGACGCTGCAAAGGCTGCGATTGCCGTGGGACACCCCAAGTCGAAGGCGAGGTTGCCACCTCGCACTCGAATCCTTTCTCTTGCGTGCCGGCGTAGCTGCGGCAGTATGGCTGGTGGTAGTCGCTACCCAATCCGGTCCTCTGTCGCACTAGGAGGAGCGTGCCCAGCGCCAATTCTGGATTTCCGGCAAGTCTTCTCCACGCTCCCGCACGAACGCCCGGTGCTCGTCGAGCTTTGCATGCAAGGCTGCCGTCACATCTGGCACCTTTTCGGCGAGGCCGGGCACGCGCGCGATCGGTCGCGATGTCTATCTGCGTGTATCTGAACCATGCGATCCAGCCATGGCACTGAATGTGCATCGGCAAACAAAAGCGGATTTACAACCAACGTTGTCAGATACGTCTCCCCCAAGCGGGATTGATGTCTCGGGGGCCAGTGTCTCTCGATTACGCCTGTCATCGATCGCCGACCTCGGCAGGCCACAAGGAGTGGGAAACTTTGATCTCCTACGCACTTTGCTCATCGCTTCCCATTCCTAGCTGCATTGAAGCGTATCTGGGGCAGAGTGACTTCAAATAGGCGCTTCAGCGGAGTCCACCGACCGAGGCACTGGATGTTCGCAACCAACTGCCGCTTTTCCGGAAGATGATGAGTTAAGGTGGCAGGAAACGGAATAAGACTGGTTGACGAGAAGCCCGGGAAAAACAACAGAAACTGGTTCGAAAGTTCTTGTTCGTTCATCAGCGCTTTTTGTTGGATTGTGAGAGCACGGATCCTGCCAACTGCTTGGTAGCAGTGCTGTATTTCGTGCTCGATAGAACCTGCGAAGCCTTGTCCTCCATCGCAGCTCCTGTCTGCTTTGAGGTGCCCGCCTGCAAGGGCTCTGTTGCAAGATCGACTCCGACTATGTCCTGATGTACCCGGCGATCCGCCCCGGCAGCTACGTCCTCATTTCCGTGACCGACACCGGCACCGGAATGACGTCCGATGTGATGGAGAGGGCTTTCGACCGTTCTTCACCGCGAAACCGACGGGCTCGGGAACGGGGCTTGGGCTGAGCATGGTCTACGGTTTCGCAAAGCAATCCGCAGGGCACCTGCAGCTCTACAGCGAACTTGGCGAAGGGACGACGGTGCGCCTCTTTCTTCCACGCGCCGACGCCGGAAAGGATTCTCATCCGAACGAGCAGCGGGCTGAGGAAGCCCCGCCTCGGGGCACGGAAACTATCCTGGTGGTCGAGGACGACGCGAGAGTTCGCCGAGTGACGGTCAGCCGCCTGCAGACGCTTGCCTACTTCGTGATCGAAGCTACGAACGGGATCGACGCGGTGAAGGAGCTGGAGGCGGGGCATGACGTAGCGCTCCTGTTCAGTGATGTGGCCATGCCGGGAATGAACGACGACGAACTGGCCCGGAATGTCCGGGAGCGCTGGCCGAGGGTGAAAATTCTCCTGACGTCGGGCTTTTCTGAACCCCATGCCGCGGACAAGGAGATCGAAGCGGGCGCCGGCTGGCTGAAGAAGCCGTACACTGCATCGGAGATGTCGACCCGTCTCAGGCTGCTGCTCGCCACGAGGCCTAATAGCGATTCTGCTCGACAGCAGGATTTCAATTTAGAAAAATCAAACCCAAACCTCAATCGCGCTGCCGTTGCGGGGACTCATATCTTTCTTCGCGGAAGATCCCAGCCTACGTCGCCACCCAAGGTCGCTCTCCAAGAACATCAATGGTCGCCTTGTGCTCGCGACGGAGGCTCTGCAACGGGTGGTGCGGAATTTCGTTCCGAAGACGAGATCTGCGCGCAAGTCGATCAAGGAAATTGGGCTCTATGCGAAGGGCGCTCAGCGGCGCCCTTGCTGCTGAGTGTGGGCAGAGCAGTAATGTCTAGCCAATCCCGATATTCGATCACCCGACCGTCAGTCGGTCGTCGAGAGTGCTGATCCCTGGAGCGGACCATGCAGCGCGCTCCGCCGCCTGCCGTTCCGACCAGGTCTTCACCTTGCCGGAGAGGATTACCTTTCTGCCTTGGACGTCGATTCTGATTGCATCGGCCTCAAGAGCGGCGTCGCGCTGGAAAGCATCCTCGATGCGTTTCTTGACATCCACCGCCGTAATATGCGGCTTCAGCTCCACTAGGTTGGACACCCCTACTACGCCGGCGAGATCCCGCACGGCGTCGTAGGCCGCGTTCTTTTGATATTGCCACTCGACCTCTCCCCGCAAGGTGATCCACCCTTTGAGGACCCCCACCTGCACCGAATCCTTTGGCACGGAAACGTTCCAGTCGAGCATTTTGACAGCTCGCCGGGCGATGTCGTCGTCGTCTGTTTCCTTCGGCCCGAAAATCCGGACCTCGATATCGGCAGCTATTCCGCGCACGCCCTTGACGCGACTAACCACGCGCTCTGCGGCTTCTTTCTCCGCGTAGGTGCGCACGTGACCAGTCAGTGTGACGATCCCGCTATCGACCGCGACGCCGATATCAGCCGCGTCGATGCTGGGCTCGAATTCCATTTCGTCGAGAATGTTCTGTCTGAGTTGAATGTCGTTCATGACAACCTCCTTCAGGTTTGCGACGTGCCGATCGTGACAGCGCCGCAGATTTTCGTCGTTGATCTTCATCAAGCACGAGAGCGACCTTGGAATTTCAGCGGACAGAACACGGTCTGCGGGCTGCTACTGGGTCTGCACGTCAGCGGCCACGAAGAGGCGGTGGCCGTTCCTCACGACGGTGATGAGAGCACGGGCATGCTCCTTCACGAGTATTGAGAGGAGTTGCCCGACGTCCGTCACCGGCTGCTGGTCGAGAGCGACGATAACGTCGTCCGGCTGCAGGCCGGCCTGTGCCGCGACCGAACCCTCGGCGACGACGACGACGCGGGCGCCGGGACCATCGGGAGAGTTCGCCATCTCGGCGTCGGCGAGAGGGCCGCGGGCGATATGAATGGTACGCGAAGCAGCCGGTTCGGCAACCGGTGCGTCGGACACCACGGGAAATGCTTCTATCCTTCGGCTCGCGCGGTCGATCTGGAAGGACGGCTTGGACTGCAACGGTAGCGATCCCACAAGCCTTCGAACGTCGGACGCGCCGCGCACCGTCCTTCCGTCGACCATCCGAATGACGTCGCCCGGCTGAATTCCTGCATTTGCCGCCGGTGAACCCGGAAGGACTTCGCTGACCAGCGCGCCCGCCCCTTCATCGACGCCGAACGCCTTTGCGAGACCGGGCGTCAGGTCCTGCGTTAAAATTCCCACCTCGCCGCGTACCAACTTGCCGGTCAGGATGAGCTGCCGCATCACGATGCCGACAGTCTCGGCTGGGACCGCAAAACCGATGCCGATGCTTCCTCCGGCGGGGCCGATGATCGCGCTATTGATCCCGACCACGACGCCGTCCTCGCTTACAAGCGCGCCGCCCGAATTGCCGGGATTGGTCGACGCGTCCGTCTGAATGAATCCTTCGTACCCCTCCGATCCCACGGCACGGCGCCCAAGCGCGCTTACGATGCCCATCGTCGCGGTCTGGCCCAGGCCGAAGGGATTCCCGATCGCCACGACGACGTCGCCGACGTGAAGCGAGGACGCGCTTCCAAACTCGGCTTGAACAAGATGATCAGGTGGAATTTGAACGACAGCGACATCCGTCTCGGGATCGGCGCCGACAAGTTTCGCTTGGAAGCGTCGGCCGTCGGAGAGCGCCACCTCGATTTTTGAGGCGCTTGCTATGACATGCTGGTTGGTGACGATGTAGCCGTGGACCTCGTCGATGACGACACCCGATCCGGCCGATTGGAAGCTGTGCTCTGCCGGCGCAGCGTCGTCAGGTAGTCCGAAGAACTTTCTGTAGAAGGGATCAGCAAGCGTTGCATCCGCGTCGTCGAGTTCCCTGCCCTGCACCGAGATGCTGACGACGCTCGGCACGACACGCTGGAGCATCGGCGCGAGCGACAGGCTGTCTGCAACGGCTGGAGCCGACAATAGGCTCTCACCTGCGATGAAGAGCGCCGCCAAGGCGAGCAACGAACGCGACATCTCTGATCTCCTTGCGGAAGCGCCGCCGGTTGTCGGCGGACGTCTTGACGAAGAAGCTTTTGTGTAGCGCAAGCAAAGCGCATTGATCCTTGTCAAGGGGAACATCGGCTACGGAACGATCACGGCGGCTCCAGAGACACGGCCTGCGCGCAGATCGTCGAGAGCCTCGTTCGCATGCTCGAGGGGGTAGACGCTGGTGAAGCATCTGACCCCTGCCGCCTTCCCGATCGAGAAGAATTCCGCCCCGTCGCTCCGCGTCAGGTTCGCCACCGAGACGACCCGCCGCTCGCCCCAGAGCAGACGATAGGGCATGCTCGGAATGTCTGACATGTCGATGCCGCCGCAGACCAACGAGGCCGGACGGAAGTTCACGCTTGATCTTGGCGCCGTCTGGACCGGGTTTTCCGGTGAAAGGCCGCCGGTGCCGCTCGACGCCGCCATCATCTTCGCGCCGGCCGGCGAGCTCGTGCCAATGGCGCTCGACGTGGTGCGGAAGGGCGGAACGGTTGCCGACCGGCAAAGATCTCGTCTTGAATCAGAGCGCCCGCGCGAAACGCGGGTGCGAGGTGAAATTAGATGTGGCGCTTGGATATAGGCCGCGTAGATATGGCATGTGGTGCTCCGATTGTGGGATGCGGGTTCGGCTCGAGCATCGACGGTCATTCCGTTCTGACTGCACTGCGTCCCGACACGGCCGTGACGGCAATGCCGTAGAAGACATGAGGAGAGCCATCGGGCATGGGGAACTCCTGGGGCTTTATAGAGCCGATTTCCCACCAGTCCGAATACTTTTGGAGAAGACCACGCGTGGAGCCGTTCGCTTTGTCGCGCCTCGCTGTCAGGAAATTCCTCGAACCTGCCTTCGACGACGATGCTCGTCCACCCGCCGGCGCTCGAACGCTGCTCGATGTGTAGGCAGACCTTGTCGTTCCCCGCATCCAGTCGAGCTTCTTGCCGGGCATGGTGAAGCTATAGGCGACGCCGTTGGAAAAGGCGAAATAGATCGCCGCCACGTAGAGCTGCCCATCCTTGCAGCATGCCAGATGACCGAAACGCTCGTTCTCCAGGATGCGGTAGCACTCACCGGGGTTGATCTCCGTCAGATTGATCGTCATGGCCGTGTCCTCCAGCTTCGATGAAGGCGCGATTATAGGAGCTTCATTGCGCCGCGGCCTTGACCAAGCGCAATGCGAACTCTCTCAGCGGCATGCATCATGACGGAAGTTAAACCTCAGGAGGCAAGCATGAAGCCGCAGTTCCATCTCCCGTTGTCGACCTATCCCGACGCGAGTTCCTTCGCCATAATCGACAATGCTATCGGCCTCGCTAGGCAGAATGACGCCCATCTCGTCGCCAGTATCCCACAAGTCCGGATCCCCCAGGTCCATCCGCCCTTTCCCACCGTTATCGATGTCGAGACATGGCGGGGACAAGCAGAACGGTATAGCCGGGACAGCGGGACTTCGCTGCGGGGACACATCGCCGACGCTATTTCGGAAACTGGCTTCGAGGTGCGAATCCACGGATTCGAGGTCAGGGAACCGTTCGTCTATGAACGCTTTTCTGAAATTGCCAAGTGCTACGACCTTTCCATCGTCGAAGCCTCGGAGCTCTCCCGGCAACTCTCCGAAACGCTGCTATTCGGAAGCGGCCGTCCGCTCGTGCTATTTCCAGCCACCAGCGTCTACTCTCGTGTGGACACGATCGCCGTCGCCTGGGACGGCAGCGCCACCGCAGCGCGCGCCCTTTCCAGCGCACGGGTCTTCATCGAACGCGCGATCAAGGTGCAGGTCATCTCGATCACCGACGACAAGGAGATCGACGAGGCGAACCGCGCCCTCCTGATCTCTTCGTTGAAGCATTCGGGACTCGACGTGGATGACGTATCGATCCAGGCAGGCGGCGAGACCGCGACAGGCGCCATCCAATCGGCCGCGCTGGAACGAAAGGCGGACCTTCTGGTCGCGGGCGGATTTGGCCATTCGCGGCTTCGTGAGTTCATCCTCGGCGGCGTCACTCGAGAACTTCTCGTCAAGGCCGAGCTACTAGTGCTTCTCGCCCATTAGAGGGCGCGAAGGGCGTTTAGAATGACCGCGACGTCGATGGCCTCCTAAAGCAATGCCCCGCCGACTGGCGGAAGGTATTGAAGCCGGTCTTCGAGCGTGATCGTGCCAGCCGGCGTGCCGTCAAACACTACCTTGACACGCATTGCGCTGCCTGACCCGTTAGGCGTCTCCTCCGACGCCGACGCGCACGCCATCGACGATTCCGGATCCCGCGGTCTCGGTCACCTCCGATGGGCGGCTCACTCCCAACCCACGTCTATGCGCCTCGTCCACCAGCGCGCGTCCGACCACATGCCCCGACGCCTGGTCCAGCGAGGCGGCCAGCCGCAGGATCCTGTTAGGATGCTCCGATCCCTCGATGTGGCCGACTTCGGGCTGTCCCGCGGTGAGCGTCCCCGTCTTGTCGAACACCGCCACGGTGGCCTGGACGAGTGCCTCGAGAGGTCCCGCACCCTTCACCAGAACGCCCTCCTTCGCAAGTGCGACGGGTACGGCCAGGATCAACGGACAGGGCGTGGCGACGACCAGCACGGCCACGATCCTTGACAGGTCTCCGGACATGAACGCCGAGACGCCTGCAATCGCTACCGTGGCGAACAAGAACCACACCGAGAACCGGTCGGCCAGTCGCATCAGCTTCGCCTTGGAGCGCCTCGATGCTTCCACGAGCCTCACTATTCCGGTATTCCGGCATAGGTGCTGTCTCGGCGCGACTTAGAACGCGGATTTCGATCACGTCCCCCTCGTTCGTAGCGCCACTTGAAATGTTGCCATCCCTCGCGATGCGCACCCTTAAAGGCTCTCCGGTCAGGACCGCCTGGTCGATCGTCGCGACTTCGCTGACGAGAGCCCCGTCGGCCGGTACGACGTCGCCCTTGCGTATCAGGAGCACGTCGCCGACCGCGATCTTCTCGATTGACCCCCTTGCTATGTAGATCAGCGCTTCGCCTGCCCGGCGCTGGCCGGGGCCAGATCTGAGACCGTGCGATGCAGATATTCGGCACAGGACCCCGCAGGACCATATTCATCTTCATTGTCTTCACGACTTCGAATCAAATCAACTGCTTAGCCTTGAAAGACGGCCTATTCTCCAAACGGAAGTTCAATTTCTTCGCCGTTTCTTTTTCCGCCCTCGGTCAGGACCGTGTTGAGCCGCTCGGCATCTTGTGCTGGCAGCATTCCCGCCCCGGTTCGAATACCTTCTCGCCATGTAGGCCCGCGCCTCCATGCTTCGTTGTAGACGAGCGCCAAGTCGGTAGATCGCCTTGTCTGCTGCAGCGCTTCGAAGAGCAGCGCAGCTTGTCGGATGTCCTTCTCACGCTTCGCCGGCCCCTGCCCGTCCGTGTTTCGGCGGCTGGCGACTATTAGCTTGTGGACGGCATACCGGGACGGATCAGGGACGACGACCGGAACACCGCTTCGGTGGAGCAGCATTGTCCTGACGGGTTCCCTTATGAGGAAGTCGAGAAAGCGCAGTGGATCCGCGCTGGCGCCACCAAGAGCGGGCATCTTCGCCGGCTGATCGATGTAGTCATCCGAACCACGGTTCGACGTCAGGAACTCAACCCTGTAGCCGTCGGCATTCTGAAACGCTGACGATACCGCGGCTCCCGATCGATGTGGAACTGGACGAAAGCTGGCGTCGACGCCCTGCAGCAACTCAAGGATCGGAGGCAGACTATCTTCGACCTCCCGACTGATGGCATAGTCCTGGGCGATGTCAGCATCGCCGGTCAGGATCGCAGCCATGGGAAGACGGACACCGAGCAGTCCTGAATAGCACTGAAAGGCCACCGTGCCTATGAGAATACCCCGGAGCCGAAAGAGACCGCCATCGGCAAGAGCCTCGACGATATCGCCCGACATGGCGTCAGGGGCGATCATCCCGCCTTCGCGGGTCAGGGTATTTACCAAGCGCCTGCGAGCGCGTAGATCGTCCTTGTCCCGCTTATGATCAGCTACGCGCTGTGCGATAACCGGATCATCAGCGGAACCGACGTAACGACGTTTCGTACCACCATGTCCATCCGGGATGTCGAAATACCAGTACTTGCGCCCCTTGATGTTTGCCGGGGTGAACCGACCCTCCGGAGGGAAATCGGCCGTCCAAGCGGCGTCGAGCGAGCGCTGACCGAGCTCAGCGAGCATCGTCTGATACATGAGGTCGATGGACTTCATAGCTCGACTCCAGGGTTATACTGTTTTTCAAAAACAGTATAACGGTCGTGAGGATAGGTCGCAAGATAGGATGCCGCCTCTATCGCCTTGAAAGGACACCTGCAACAAGCTTAAAAGGCAGGCAGCGCGTCGCGCTCATCGTTCAAACCGCTCCAGCATTTTTCTCAACTGCGCGTTTTGCAACGTTAGCTTTCTGGCCAGCTGATCCCTGAGCATCCTGATCTCGTCATCGAGGCTCATCCCGTTTGCAGTTTGGATAAATTGGGGATCGTCTGCAATCGCCACCGCTTCCTTGCTGCGGCTCCTTTGCTCGCGCGGTGCGACTCGGCAATTCGCTTGAGCCTAGCGGCATCATTCGCAGCGGTGACGTCGAAACCAGTACCACCTGATATAGCGGGATCAGCGACCTCCACGATTTCGGCAACTTCGCCGTCGACCTTGTCGTGGACATCGCTTTCGGCTTCTTCGGAATGCACAGGCTTGAGGGAAATTGCACCGGGTTGACCGTGACGAGGTAGCTCCGCGCCTGCCGGCCGACCATCGCTATTCAGGCTGTCCTCGGCAGGCGTTTCAGTCGGACCAGAACTAGGCAACGCCTCCGGCGAAACCTTCTCGGTCGAGCCGCTTTCTCGCTTTTGTTCGCGTCCCGGTGAGACCAGTCGGGCAAGAAATTTCCAGGGAGACGCCATCTATCCGACCTCGCGTTTTATCCCGCAAGCAGGCAGTAAGTCTTCATTCCGGCAACAGCTCACCGTCGCCAAATTTTATCTCTTGATAAGCATGGAAATGCGGCCGGCGATTGACCAGCTGCTTTTATCAATCGAGCTTGAGCCGTTTGCGCAGATCGGCATTTTCAGCGCGAAGTTTTTCAGCCAGAAGCTTGCGCAGCCGCTGATTTTCCTCTTCTAACTGCAGGAGGTCCGCCATTTCATCGATCGCTGTCATCGGCGCGGCAGGCGCCGGCTGCACAGCCTTTGGAGCGCGGCGCACCGGTGCGCGTTTGGCACTCGCCGCAGCTTCGACCACCTTTGTCTTGCGCCCTCTCCTCTTCACACCACCGGCGCCGGCCAGAGCAGCTGCTGGCTCTGCCGTAGTGTCAGCTGACGCGGTTTCGAGTGCCGCGGCTTTCTTGGCCCTGGGTTTGCGCTGTTTCTTCGGCGTAATTGGCGTTTCGACAACGGCCGGCACATCGGCACTGGTTGCAGTATCAGTCTCGTCGGCCATGCTCGTCTCCTGTGTATCTGATGCAGTTGTCGACGGCTCAAGAGGCGGTGTCAACAACGACTCAGCCTGATCTGGTTTTGGTAGAGAAATTTCGCTGTTGGATTTGCCACTCTGAGAGCTATCCGACAGAAACGGCATTGCCTCTTTGTCTAGGTCGCGAGCGACGGATTTTAGGTCCACGTTGCCCCAGATCGAGTTCGACCTAGTATCGAGTTTTCGTCTGCCGCTTTTGTACTCGACGGCAAAACTGCGTTGCACTTTTTTCAATATAAAAGCCCTTGAAAAATTCACGGGATGATTTGGTGATGGGGTGGTGTATCCGAAATAACGATTACCGGACTGCCCGTCTATAGCCACGCTCGAATGTCCACCTCACCTTTCCAGGAGCAGAATTCGTGGCCAGTCGAATGGGGGATGAGACGGGTGAGGCTACATTGGCCCTGAACGAAGTCAAACCGTACTGATTCAAAAGTTGCACGTGGGCAACTTATCGGCGAGCTTCCTTGTTGTGCATCGCCGGAGTCTTAAAAGATTTTAACTGCCGAACCCTCAATCGAAGAAGCAATGCGCCTGTCAACCTTGTCTTTCTTTGCTCGCCTGCCGGGCCAGTTCCCTTCGATCCATTATGCGATCTTCCTGGCCCAAAACGTGAACTCCATAGCAACAAGCCGGCCGCTGGCCTCGAAAGCTCTCCCAGTACCAGCGACGTAGGAATGTCCTGGGCCGAGCGGATTGCGACTGACCGCTAGAGCCAATATCGGTGCGCCGGCGGAAGCTTCATGCGTGCGAGCCCTCATTCTTTTGGATGACTTTCCGCGCATCGTAAAAGCGTCATACTATCTTGGCGGGAAATTCGGAGAGGGGCATGCATTATCGCCAAAGGTCGGTGCTGTCTGCGGCACCTTGGCTGATCATCGGAGCTGCCGTAGTAGGCGCTTCGAGCGGTGTAACTGTTGCAGACTTCGAAAAGCCGGAACTGCTAATCGCCGCCCTGCTTGTCGGCCTTATCATCGGCATGTCCGTTGAGCAGTTCCTAACCAGGACGAGCAGACAGGCGTGGCGCGAGAGAAACAGGTCACGATCGGAGGAAAGGCGCTGGAACGAGCGCATCATACAGGAACCCAGGCTTCAGACGCCAGCTGCTGAGCCATTGCGTCCAGTCGACGCCACGGATCAACTGCGTATTGTGATGCGCTCCAATTTCACCATTCAGCCATTGTTGAACAAGAGCGAAGCCCGGGTGTTTCGGGAACTCGACAGCGTCGTGATCGGCTGCAATTCCACCTGGCAGGTGATGGCTCAGGTTTCGTTGGGCGAGATCCTTCGAAGTGCCGACCCAGACGCCTACAGTTGCATCAACTCCAAACGTGTCGACTTGCTCCTCGTCGACGGCAATTGCCAACCGAGGCACGTCATCGAATACCAGGGCGGAGCACACCACCAAGGCACCGCGGCCGCGCGTGATGCGGTAAAGAAGGAGGCGCTGCGACGCGCCGGGATCGGCTATTATGAGGTGGTGGCTGGCCAAACGACGCCGTCGGAACTCAGGCGATTGGTCGAGAAGCTGGTGGACAACCCGCGTGTCACTTAAAGCGATATCATCACAAACCTATGCACGGCCGAGCCTCTTCGACAGGAAGAAACGATTGTCTTGCCGCGATGTAATTGAGGCACACCCGGAATGATCTCCGATCTCCAGGCGGTTCGCGAAAATCTGTTTCCGGCCAGTCGCGCAGCGATCGAGGACTTGCAGGCGTTCCCTTGGCATCGTGATCGAACCAATCGAATCCAAGCCTACAAGGCGCATTCGTCGCAAGCCATCGTAATCGATGTACTGCCAGAACTTTGTCGCCATCCCGCAACGTTCCGGGCGATGAGCCTGATGGCCCTTGAAGGCACCCGGAATTGCCAGCGAGGCGCACAGGCCGGCTCCAGTCGCTCCGCCCAGATGTAGACGGCGACAATTGCCATGAGTGGCAGATGATGCGACGGCGCAAGCAAGGGCAACAGCATCAAGCCCCAACAGCTTGCAATGCACCAGAGACCGTGTGTCATCCCCCATGCCAGCACATTTTCATAGGCCGCCGGCGGAAAGGCGGCCAGGCTGGGGCGGCGATGACACCGGTTCAGGGCGACCTGCTTCCAGGGTGAAATCTGCCAGATAAACGCGATGATCAGGCACGCGACCAGAGGCAGGGCGGAACTGGTTGAAGCTAGGCGCAGCGTGATCGCGACGCCGAGGAGAGCAATACCCGCCACCATCCATGTACCGAGATAACTGACGACAAACAACAGCTCGGCCCACGGCCGCACGCGCCAGAAGCTGCGCTCGCGCACATGCCTCAGTGGAACAGAGAGCGTCGGCAGCATCATTGCCATCACCATCATCGCCCAGCTGACGATCAGCTGCAAAGGTGAGACGTAACTGAAGAAAAAGGCATAAGTCTTCGGTGAGGGAGTGGACCAGACGAAAGCAGCGGAACAGATCGTCGGCATGGAGGTGCTGTCGCCGCCGACAGCCAGGGGAATCCATGCCGAGCCGGCAGCCAGTGCGAGTGGCGCAAAACCGCGGCGCCACTCGCGCACCGCAGGAGAGGTGCTGCGCAAGACGCTCACTCGAATTGCCGATAGATGCTGATCCGGCCGATTTTGATATTCGCCGCATCCGGGATGTTTTCGAGCGGGACGAAACTTACCGGCAGGCGGGCGACATCAAATTCGCCGTCGAGGTGCATTTTATCGACAATGTCTGTGATTTCCAGCTTGTATGTGATGCCGTTTCCGGAATGTTTGCCTGCCGGATCGCTCGCCTGCGTCACGCCAAAGAGCGCGACACTGCCCGCCAGATATTTCTTGTTCCCGGCGGGATCGGCCCCCTCGGGCAGCCCGACATAGACCTGGAATATCACGGCGTCATGCACGCCGGTGACATTCTCGAGATTGAGAAACACGCGGTCGGGCGCCGTCGGGGCGATCCTGTTGGCGCTCAGGCTTTGGCTCACCCTGGCCCTCGCATCCGGCTCGACCTTGACAGAGCTGCGCATAGTGCCGCTGCCGGCGAGCGACATGCCGCTGTCGCTGGCCGCGACCAGTTCCACCTTGTTCTGTGTCGGCATGTCTAAACCTCTTGTGGCAGCAACGGAACTCCGCGCAATGCCCAGTCTCTCCATGCGTGCGGCGACGGTGACGATCGGTCCGGCCTCCGCGCCGGGTGTCAGGTCGTCGTATTCATAGCCCAGACTGGCCAAGTCCTGCATTTTCGTCGGAGTATAAACCCATTTGGTCTTATCTGGGTTCGGCATTGTAAATTCGCGCTCACCGATGCTCGCCGGCCCATCCAACCATTTGGAGTCTGTCGGATTTTGCCAATCCGTCGGCGAAGTAAAGGGTTTGCCTGTGGGAAATTTGTTCCAGCTCTCCCACAACCGATCGATATTGCAGTGATGTAGGTAAAAGATAGGGTCGAGCGCTGCCGCGGTCGGAGTCGACATCAGGCCCGGCAATGGGCGCCCGGCCTGAGGCGAACCTGGCGGAAACACCAGGGTTGGGTGACCACCACCAACCAGCACATGGATGATGTTGTGCGGATCCGATTCGATTCCGCCGCTTTCTTCGCCGCTCCAGCTGAAGCCCGTTTCAACGCCACCGAATCCGGCACTGCCCCCGCCGCCGGGTCCGGCAAATTCTGGATCCTGCATCGCATTCAGGTTGGTTTGCGAGCTGACGTCGAATGGTGTGCTGCTGCTGAGCACCCCCCACCGCTGTTCGACAAACAGCGGATTGTCTCCGGTGCCATCCGGCCAATTGGCCGTGCGGAATGCCGGCGGCAGGACGTCCTGATCGGTTCCGAAATAGTTCCAATAGGGCAAGGCCCAGCTGGCGCTTGGTCCGTTGAGCAGTTCGATCTCGTGCCGGAGCATATTTTCCAGAGCCAGGAGATACCCGCGATGCCAGGGCAGGAAATACCAGCTCTGGTGCTGACATTGGTCGAGATAGGTCGACGTGTCGGATGCATTGGGGTCCGCATCGGCACTGTCGGTGATCTGATAGAAATCCCAGAGCCCGCGCCACATCCCATGAATCGCCGCATAGAAGTTCCAGCTTGTCGGATCTTCCAGCTTGCGGGCCTTCATCGCCTTGACGCCCCTTGCATACCAGAGGATCGGGTCGGCCCAGTCACTTCCCAACTCAAAGATATTCTCCCGTTTGCGCATCGCACTGTCCTCTCAGGAAACGATCGAGAATTGCTGGCCGCAGACTGCACGCGACCACTCAGGCCGGCCGCATCAAACGCGCACCGCATAGAACGTGGCCGTATAACCCGCGGGTGACTGACCATTGGAGTGGGTCACTGTCCGAATAACCGTACCGACGATGGTGTCGATCTGGTCCACGCCGTTCGGCCAGCGGGGAACGGGATAGCCGAGATAGTCGTAGACCCATTCCTCGTTGTCGATCATGCCGCGCCCCTGCCATTTCAGCGTCGCCGGCGCGCCGTCCGTGGCAGCCCCGTCGAGGGAAAGAGACCAGCCGGTTCCGCCAAGAGAACCGCCGATCTTGCCGGGCGCAGGCTCGGACAAAATCAGCGTTCCCGCGCCAAAGCGCAAACTGTCGAAAGATGCGGAAAGGTCGGGGTTGTTCACCAGGCTTCGATAACTCCAGATGCCGGAAAAGCTTATCGCCATGATAGTCCTCCTTCGGTGAAGCATGCTCAAATCATGTGGCGAGCGGCAGAGGGTCCCCCCGCGTCAGGCGATGCCGACACCGTCGAATGACGCGTCGATCGCCGAAATCCGTCGCGCAAGCTGAGCGGATGGAGCGGTCCTGAACAAGGTGCGTGCCGCACTGACGACAGCCCGACGACTGTCACGGAATTGCGAGGTGCGCGAGAGCAGCTGCGTCACCGCGACATAGAAGACCGCGGCGACTTCGTCTGGCGTGAAGACCAGACTGCCGCCTTCCTCCGCCACCAGCATGAGATAAGCCGCCTTGTTATGGATACCGCTGTTGACATGCACCCCTCCCCAGTCGCCATTCTGAGTGACCGGCATGATCCGATACTGGTTCATATGTGCAGGCTGGCCCCGCGACGCGGGATCGGACATGTCGCGGATGGGACCGCCGCCTCGCGCGAACCCCTGCCCGAGCCTCCAGTCCCATTGGCGGGGATCGGGATTGCCTCTATTGGCGATCAGCATGCCGAAAATATCGGAATAGGATTCGTTGAGCGCTCCGGATTGCGCTGCATATTCGAGGCGTGAGGTATTGTCGGTCACGCCATGGAACATCTCGTGCCCGACGATATCGAGCGCGGCGGCCAGGGTGAGAAGCTGGTTGCCGTTGAGCACCTGGCCATAGACCATTTGGACGCCATTCCAATAGGCGTTGAACCACTGGTTTCCACCGGGGCTTTCGCGCATGACGACGCAATTGATGCTGGCGTTCATCGGGCCGCCGCGATTGTCGATATTATTCCTCAACACGACTTCACGGAGGAAATGCGCGACGGCCGCCGCATTTGCATGCGCGCTGACTGCGGCAGGCGGCCAGGCAGGTCCTATTTCGTCCCCCGGCAGCAGGGCATCGTTGACGTTCGGATCCCGAAAACGAAAGTCGAAGGTCTGGATATTGTTCACCGTGTCCTTCAGAACGGCGCGGGCACCAATTTTTTCGACATTTATGGTCCGTTGAACATTGCGGGCGTCGAAGGCGAGCTGCTCCTCGGCGGCCATTGTCGGGGTACGCGGTAATTCCGCAATCACCCTCCCGGTATTCGCATCCACCACGTAGTCGAAATAACGCGGCCTCAACGGACCGGATCCGGCACTCTCCGGCATCGTCACCTCGACGTCCTCGAAAATATATGCCAGATGCCATTTGTCCTTCTTGGCCTCGTAATAGAAACTGAGACGGGGCGCGACACCGGCGATCTTCTTCTTGAACTGGCCTTTCTTGTCGACCGCCGACGCCGCTCTGGTGGCCGAAATCTTCGCCACAGGCGGAACATTGGTCGGCTCCCCCAGCGCCGAATTCAGCTCACGAGTTTGTTGTCGTCGTCCAGCTCCACGGTCACCAGCGACCCGTAGACAGGGATGTCGTGGAACGCCTGGCGAAATTTGACGGTACGGGTATGGGTCAGTGGAACCGTTTCTGTGCCGATAACCTTGAATTGAGAGTCAGCGTTTTCTGCAGACGGCGCAGTAAAGTCGGGGACGCTATTGCTTGTGAGCGCATGGCCGAGATATCGACGGGCCGCAGTCTCAGGGTCCACCACCTGTGTGGCAGCAGGCTCAAACGCGAAGGTCGGGAGGTCAGACTGTTCTTTAGCGAGAGCGGCGAACATAGGAGCCGATCCGGCGTCCGATACGTGCATCGAAAAAGATTTCATCCCGTTTCCGGGCCTGTGTGACTCTGCCATGGCAAATCCCCATCCCCATAGAGGCAGCCGCGTCGCAGGCGGCACGCCGGCTATGCAGTGTTGCTTCGGTCAAATCCGATATCGCTCACACCCTTCTAAATCGTTCGCGGAGGTATCCATGCTCGTCGGCTCGCCATCTGTAGCGCACGTCCTGTTCGTTCTGCCCGCGTCTACGGTTCAACGCCAAAGTCACAAAAGCACAGCATGCTCCGCGAGTAGGGTCACGACATAGTCGCGTCCCCCTCCGAGAGAGGATCCGGAAGAACTGAAATGGTGTGGATGCCCTTATAACGATAGGTTTTATTAAAACACGAACGCAAGCAACCATCAAGAGCTTTATCGTTCATAGTACAATTATTTCATGCACTCATTATTACTTGTAGGGACGATGGATCCATAGGTGTGCAGGTGGCCGCATTAGGCCTTGCAGGGAGAAAACGCGCACCAGCCGCCTGGATGAGAATCTGCATTGGTCGGCAAGGCGGATTTAGGCTCAGAGGCGGGTCTGGGAGAGCAGGCAACTTGCGAGCACGAGCAGCTTGAGCATGATGGCGACGAGGAGATCTTGGCTATTTTTCCTGCGGCTTTGAATGTGTTTGCTAAGCGAGCAAGAGCGGGGGGACTGAACCGCGCCGGGTTTGCCGGAGACCGTTTGGTTTAAGTTATGCGGCCATAGCTGGTGCGTCCAGCATGGCGTAGTATCGTTCTTCTGCCTCTGCTGGCGGAATATTCCCAATGGGTTCCAGAAGACGGCGGTGGTTGAACCAGTCGATCCATTCGAGCGTGGCGAACTCCACGGCTTCGAAGTTGCGCCATGGGTCCTCGCCGATGGATGACCTCGGCCTTGTAAAGACCGTTGATCGTTTCGGCGAGAGCATTGTCGTAACTGTCGCCAACGCTTCCGACAGACGGCTCGTGCCCGCCTCCGCCAGCCGTTCGGAATAGCGAATGGACACATATTGCGAGCCGCGGTCGGAATGATGAACCAGCGCGCCACGTTTAACGGGCCGCCGATCATGAAGCGCCTGGTCGAGGGCATCGAGCACAAAGCCCGCATGGGCCGTTCGGCTTGCCCGCCAACCGACGATACGGCGGGCGAAGGCATCAATGACGAAGGCCACGTAAACGAAGCCCTGCCAGGTCGCGACATAGGTGAAATCGGATAACCACAGCATGTTCGGCGCTGGAGCGAAGAACTGTCGGTTCACCCGGTCGAGCGGACATGGAGCGGACTTGTCCGACACGGTGGTTTTGACTGGCTTGCCGCGAATGACGCCTTGAAGCCCCATCATTCTCATAAGCCGAGCGACGGTGCAGCGGGCGATGTCGTAACCTTCTCGCTGCAACTGCCGCCAGACTTTGCGCACGCCATAGACCTGGAAGTTCTCGTTGAACACCCGACGTATCTCGACTTTCATGGCAATATCATTCCGTTCGCGGGCCGATAGGCGGTCCACGTCCATGCGCTTGGCGATAACCTCATAATAGGTGGACGGGGCAATCGGCAGCAGTCTGCAGATCGGCTCGACCCCGAGCACCGAGCGGTGTTCGTCGATGAAGGAGATCATCGCTTCAGTGGGCGGTCGAGCTCCGCCTGGGCAAAATACGCCGAGGCTTTGCGTAGAATCTCATTCGCCTGACGAAGCTCGCGGTTCTCTCGCTCCAGAGCCTTCATCTTCTCCGCCACGTCACTCGGCAAACCTGCACGCTTGCCGCTGTCGACCTCGGCCTTCTTCACCCATTCATGGAGGGTATGCGCCGAGCAACCGATCTTGGCCGCTATCGATGATACCGCCGCCCAGCGGGGGGGGGATGTTCGGCTTCATGCTCCGTCACCATCCGAACGGCGCGGGCACGAACTTCAGGAGAGAATTTGTTCGTCGTCTTGCTTGTCATAGACCCTACTTCTCACGAGTTGGGGGCTCCGGCAAACTCGGCGCGGTTCATTCTGACAAGACCTCCATACCTACGACCCGGCCCGTGAAGGGCTTGAGCCGCTAATCGAAAAGGTGTGGAGTTATTGCGAGGCCAACGGGATCGCCGCGAAGACTGTGACGCTCAAGTTGAAATATTCTGATTTCGCCCAGATCACCCGCAGCAAAACGGTTCCCACACCGCTGCCGGTAATCGCCGACCTGAAGGAGATCGTCAACCTTCTGCTGGTGCCGATCTTTCCGCCCCGAAAGGGCATTCGCTGTGTTCCGGCGTGCAAATTTGGCCTAAAGCTCGTCAATGCCAATGATTGTCGTGGTCGTGGTGCGCGCCGGTCAATGCGTTTTTGAAATAACGGTTATAGTATTCGAGGTCGACGTGATGCACCTGTATCCACACGCCGGGAACATGAATTGCATCGACATGCGCGGGGAAGCGACCATGGGTATCATATATGTACTCGCAAATGTCCGTCACGCACTCAATCACGTCGCTACTGTACTCGGCGGCCTCGGTTAGGTAACGATCGCCAAAGTCATCCTTGTAAATTCCCTTGAAAAGGGCCGCATCCTTGTAAATCCCCTGTGAACCAAACTTGGCCGAAACCACTTCGTCCACGGCTTCTCTCATGTTTTGATAGTTCGGGGGGGACTTCGCCTTGATAAGGTCGCGGTCTCCCAGTCGCAGACCAACCGGATGTGCCCTGAGGCTGCTGTATTTCGGCAGCGGCACCTGCCAGCGTAAAATGTCGAGCAGTCGCCATTTCGGCACAGCGAAATCGAAACCTAGCATCGGACCGTAGCTGTCCCGGAATTTTGGATCGCCGAGCAGTACCGGCGGGCTGATGGAGGCGTGAATATAGGCTCCTAGGCCCATGGCATCAGCGACCAACATGAGATTCTGGAGCAATAAATCTGCTTCGATCTGGGTCCGTAGGCTACCGATGACGCCGAGCGGCACCTTGATCTCTTCGTTGAGAAATCGATTCTTGACCCATTTTCCTACGCCGGCCCTAAGATAGAAATTACGATCGTCAACGATTGTTGGTCGGTGTCCTTCGGGCTGTGTCAAGAGATACATCAGGCCGTTAATATATTGATGTGACAGGTCTACGACGGGAAAAAGCACCGTCGTGCCGGGCAGGTTCGACAGCAAGCGATTGGAATCGAGATAGGCGGGGAATTCGCGGTTTGCCGTATCCAGTCTGCCATTGCTAATTTTCACTTTCGCTCGTTTGGCATGTGCGATTAGTGCCTCCGGTTCGAACGATAATGGTGGGGTGAACGGAACCCTGTCGATGAAGTATGTGCCGGTATCGTTGATGAGGAAGAAATATGTCCCTTGGGCATTGTCGGGGCTGCCGGCCGTTCGCCCTTCCATATGGACATTCGGCTTTGCCATTACGAACTCGCCGGTGACAGGATCCTCAAACGGCCTGTCCGGCATTGTAAGGCCGGTAAGGCCAGTCATGGCGATTAAAATTGCCTCTTCGAGGTCGGTAAGTGGCACCGGTTTTTGGGTGGATTGATAGGTCATGGTGCCTGCTTTGATCAGGGGAACACCTCGGCCGATCCGGTGCGTACGCCGTTGAAGAATCGTCTGGATTAATGGGCGCTCGAGCAATCGCTCAAAACCGGTTTTGTTTGTCTCCTCGCTGCTCATGTTTCCTCCCCAGCCTCCGAATGTGGCGTCGACGACCCAGCTTGGCCGTCTCAGTATTGGACGGCGCGCTCACGTACCCACAGCCGAATGGCCAGGGATAGCGAGATCACGGCCGCAAAAATGATCCCAAGAATATGAACCGGACCACTTCGCAAAAACAGGAAGGTGGTCGCGAATATTAGAAAAGTAAGCGTGCGTACAGCGATCTGGAAGCGCGCCGCGGGCGGGGTCCGGCTCGGCGCAAACCATAGAAGCAAAACATCCAAGCCCCACAGGATAACGAGCAGGAAATTTATGCTGGCAATGGGAATGCCCATCTGCACGAAGGTGTCCTTAAGCCCGTTGAATATTACGAATATGGCCCAATAAGCGTGAACAAGAAAAAGCAGATAAGCGAAGGTCCAGAACAAGTGTACGACGTTGGCCATGCGTTGGGAGAGCGTGCGGTAGGGATAGAGCGCCAAGCTCGGGAGAAGCATGAGACTTGTCACCCAGATAGTGGCTTTCGTGCGACCGAGATCGACGTCGTCCAGCGTCGTCTCCGGCCAGAGGAGCGCAAGAACCAGCAGTACGCCAAACGTCACGAACGCCAGCGAGAACTGCGGCAGAGTTATACTGTTCGGAGGCATGGCCTTCATGGGCTCGTTCCTGACGTTAGAGCATTTTCAAATAGTCAAGCAGCGCGGCAAGATCGTCCGGATTTCGTTTCGGGTCGTCATAGGCCCATGGATAGTCATGTCCCCTGTTCGAGTTGCCGATCTGAGTCGTATCGAACGTGAAGTAATTTCGATCGTCAGCGCTTTCCGGAGAGCGAAAGCCGACGTCGGCCGGATCGTAGGTGTTATCGCCCCGATAAAAGACATCTCTACGCTTCCTGAGATTAATCAGTTCAGCCAACGTCATGACACTGCCGTTATGGAGGTAGGGGGCACGCAGGAACATCCCGTCCAGCGGCGCGTTTACGTAGCCCCTAATGGATGTCTCCTCCTCTTGTCCACGCTGGGGCCAAATATCCTCTCGCTTAAAATGGAACGGGTGCTTGTCGGGGAAGAGCGCAAACATTTTTTCGGCGAGAGGTCCATAATGACGAAACCGCACGCGTTCCGGATCGGTGTTGAGCTCACCGGCCGGCACGACTTGGCCGGTCTTCTCGCCGTTGACCCAAGCCCCGGTCGAATCCCGATCGCCGTGGCAGGCGGCGCAATATTGCCCGTAGACTTTGCGCCCCTGCAGGATACGTGCAGGATCGATCGAGGCCGCATCTTCCGGGAACATGTCGGAATAGCGCAACGGACGCAACGTCTTCGTGAAATCGCTCGCTTTGCGGATATTGTCGGCAATTTCCGGCTTAGCCATATTAGTGACCGTGGCCCCGGCTGCGAGCGCCGCCAGCGAACTGCGGGCATATATGTCGCCGATCGACCCATCGAACTGGGCGCGCGCGCGATGATCCTCCGAAAAAACCGTGGCAATCTTCGTGTAGACGGGCATATCGTTGCCAGGCCGGTCGAGCACAGTGCGAACGAGAGTGCGAAACGGTTGGGTACGTGTTGGACCCGTCGGTGTTACGTCTGCATCGCGGGATCGGTAATTTCCGATCGGTTCGTCGAAGCGCGGCAATCCTGCCTCGATCCGAGCGCGAACCTGGCGAAGCCATAGCCCAATCAACAGGCGTTGTATCGAGCCCAGCGTTTCACCCGTCTTGGCTCTATACGAATCGCAAATGCTGTCGACGGTCAGACGATAGGGCCGTTCCATGTCCGTTTCGCCATCTCTTTGCGGCTTCACCCTGGTCAAGACCGCCGCCTGAAATGCATCGATCCAGGCGAAGAGATTGATCGATACGCTGCCTGGTCCGTAGACGACGACGCCCTTGCTCTCCTCACTTTTGCGAATTCGCGTGGTGTGGCAAAGAGCACAACTGAAGCCGACGAACGGGACAGGCGACGGCGCCGCGGAACCGGGGCGGTAGTTGCTGGTCGCAAAGCCGAGTGGCAAACCGTTATTGGCCTCCGGGTTGTCATACGGCAAGAACCCGAATTGCTTCACCCAATCGCCGGCATCCGCACCGGCCGGCTGAAAATGCTCGGGAAACAGGTCGGGCAGTACCAAAGCGACCGGTAGCGGCATGAGTTCCGTGCCGATGGTGCCATTTTCGAACGCATCCTTTGGATCCCGGATAGTTGGATGCACCCAGTCGCCTTCGAGCCTGATGAATATCCCCGTTGCAACAAGAGTGATGAGTACAAGCAGGTTGACGCTCACCAAGAGGAAGCGAAAGAGCCGGTATAATCTGTCGCGGGAAATTGGCATGGTGTGCCCCTCAAGACAGGATAGGCCGGAAAGGGGCGAATGCACTGGCAGTGCGCGGCAATACCGGGGCGAGTTGCGGACAGTGACGCAGGATGATGCTGGTCATACCGTTGTTCTCGATCCAATCGAGCCCCAGGGGCGAGTAGATTTCCGGCCGAAAGTCGACGGTGAGAAAACGGTCGCTCTGCAACCGTCGGGAGGCCATCAGAATAAACACGCGAAAAGCCGTATCGCTGAAGCCGAAACCGTCCGGCGGAGGCTCAGAATGCAGGCCGACCATGGTGTCCACCATGTCGATATTGCCATAGAGAACCTGCATTGCCCGCACCGTTTCTGGATCCGACGACAATTCCTCCCAGTTGCTTAAACGCGGCTTGTGCAACGCCTCGCGAAAGTCATTGAAGCGAGGAATTCCGCGGTGCCTATCCCTGACGATGTCGACGACGGAAAGATCGATAATCTCCTCCACGTCGCCTGACATCCGTTTAAACTGGCGTAACGCATTGGGGTAATTATGCAACGTGATTGCACCGGGATGTGCGATTCCGAGTGAATAGATGACATTGTGGAGCCGAAGGTGCCGCATTTTGGCATCGGTTCCCGCACCTTGAATGTCGGCGAAGCCCAATGTTTCTGTTCGCGCACCGGTCTCATAGTTGAAAAACTGATAATCGTCGGGAATGAGCGGATGGAGACGGTAGACCGAAACGAATTCCTCCGTCAGCGAGTACGGGATGCCGTGATGGTCGGGCACAGTCTGCGGAATGCCTTTGAGTTCGTGCGTGTCGAGCATCCAGATGCCGAGCTGCGTGAGCCAGTCCTTAGGCGCGCCGTACCAGTTCGCCGGCAGGCCGACTTTGATCGCCCGCGTCGCCAGAATAGCTGGCGTCCACTCAATGGTGTGAATCTTTGCGATCAGAGCCGATACAATCAATCGAGCGGTGTTGTAGATCCGGTCCGGCTCCCAGTCCGGATATTCGCGCATCAATGCTTCGGCGAGCACGTTGTGTTCACGAGCAAACAGCGTGTGCATCATACTGAGGCCCAGCCACCAGCTTTCGTTGAAGCCAGTGACGTTCATGCCGTTCAATTCGGTCGGCAGATAGAGATCCTCGGTGAGCTTAAGACGACCTCCGTCTCGCAGATCCAGCGCTTTTTCCGCTGTATTGCCGTAAACCTCTGAACCGTCCCACCACGGTGTCGTCATATTTTTGAAAATGGGGTAGCCGCCGGCAGCCATGCGGAAAACCTCATTGCCAGCAATGCGCATAAAAGCCTCCGGCTGACCGCCTGTGGTGCTCTTCCAGAGCTCTCCGTTCGGCATTCGCAATGCAATGTCGGTCTCCGCATTCCCGAGACTATGGCGCTTGTGGTTGACCCAGTCATGCACCTGGAACTGAATCCAGGCCGCGGCAAGCACATTTAGCGAGCGTGCCGGAATGAAAGCCTTTCGCGTCATCAGTTGGCGACTGACTTCGATTGGGTTCGGCTGCCCGAATAGCTCTGGCTTGTAGACCGCTCGCATCGTACGGCCGAACGTCGCTCCCTCCGCACCCATCCGCGGGTTTGAGAGATCGTTGTAGGTACCGTCGAATGTCCGCTGAGTGCGGACCGCCTCGGGAATTACTGGCGGCTGCGGGGTCGCCTGCGGTGGTGCATCCGGCAATTCGGTGTCAAACAAGTTCTTTGTGCGTAGCTCTTCCCGGAGAATGGAGATGTTAAGCAGGCTCATGCGCCAACCGAACCTATACCAGGGCACGTGTGCATTAATCGCCTTAAACAGGGCCGCGACAGCCCGGGCAATCACGATGTTGCGTAGCGGCTTCCGTTCCCGGAACCGTTGGTTCAAGCGATGCGCGGAGCTGGCCGTATAGGCTGCCTTGCGGACACGGTTGAGATTGCCCAGCGGGCGAAATGTCTCGGTCGTATTCCAAGGATTGAAGCCAAGCTGGTCGACAAGCCGCTCCATCGCCCTGCCAGGCGCCGCATCGATGTCCTGCGACGGAATGGTCAGCGTTGCGACCCCGATCGGCCTCGATGCGTCTTCCGTCCACTCGACCGCACCATCCTCGATTGGAGTAAGTTTCTCATCGACATAGCGCTGCAGCAGGAAATCGAACTCGACAGGGCCTTCGCGAAGCCGCTCGGCAATCTCACGATGTAGAAAGTCAGGGTCAGTTGCCGAGGCGGGCTTTGCCGCGGTCGTCTTGGCGCTTGGACGCAGCAGGAACCGAACTGGACCTGCTTCATTGCCCCAGAGAAGAGCGCCTCGGCTCCAATAGCCCTCTGTGGCTAGGCTGTCGACGACGCGCGCTCCCCTCAGGACGTTTCTGAGCATCCTGAGGGTTTCGGAAAAGCCGACTGCGAGGACGAGGCGCGGCAAAAGCAGCAGCTTCGAGCCGGACATCGCCTTGGCGAACGCCACGAATTGATAAGCGTTGCGGGCATGAGAAACCGGAAAATTCGTTGCGAGGAAATCGTGATATTCGTTCTCGGATACTTTAACGCGTAGCGCTATCCCACGCATATCCTTCTTGAAGTCGGCCTGACGGACACCGTTGGCGTTGGAAAGCCGCACGGTCACGTCGTATTGCTTGCCACGCTCAAAAAAACCGACTTCGAGATCTTCTGGAATATTAGGCAGAATCTGAAGTTTCGCATTGTCGACACCAAGTATACATTTCGCGTGAAACGCGCGACTTATGTCGCTTGCTCGGGCGTTCGCCCTATTGGCAAGTTGCACATCCATGATATCGCGTGCCAGCTCTGCAAAAAGCAATGCTTCCGCCTCAGGGTTTCCTCCCTCGTAATTTTCACGCCAGATATGGCCCGAAGACATGCACATCCCCCTGCACAAAAAGCATTGCTAAGAAAAACAAGAATGCGCGACTGGCCATTTTCAAACGCAGGCGTAGCTCCCCACACAATACGCAGGGCTGCGCAAGCTTATCGCCAGTCAGGATACTCGAATAAATTGCGAATTTGATGATAGCACCAATAATGGGAAAATAAAGTGCCATTAGCAAAGACCTTTTTCTCCCCATGACGGCATCGCAAGGGGCACTGGTTGGCCTAATGACTTCAACCAAAGGCGATCAGAGCGTCGGCGGCTTGAATACAGCCAATCGGAAATGCCAAGCGATCATCTTGCGCAGGGTTAGAGGCGGTTGCGGCAACTTCCCGACATAGTCAGCCGAGGTTTTGCGGCACAGCTCTGCCGCCTTTGCGCTCCAATCCGGAAATCTCTCTGCTTTTTCATTTGTCCGTCGGGAAGGTGCACCGATTTCGTGATAGCTGAATGACCGCAATTGACCCGTAGTTGCCGCATCCATCATGGATGCGACCGTTGCCTTCGAATATCCGATTCGGTCAGGGGCGAGTGGCACGCCGCTTACGATGAAACCTGTGAAGCAGAGACTTCGCTGCTCGTAGCGGGAGGCAACGCGCCGGAAGTGTTGCGGCCATTGGAGCACCTCTCGATGCAATAGCCGAAACAGTTCAGAGGCCGTCAGTTGCCGGAGCCATTCCCCCGGGGCGGGGCGGTCTTAGAGCTGACCGATGCCCGCATCAGTGCGAGAAAAAATGAAGAACGAAACGCCAAGCCTCGTTGCCAATCCCGTCCCGCGCTTCTTGCTGCTCGCCAATCGTCGCGATCGGCATTATGGTGCTAGCGCAGTTGCAACACTCTTCCACAAGCTTGGCGCAATTCCATGTTTCTATCCTTGTCGAGGTTGCCTTGCAAAGGAAAACCGCTTTTATGGACGCCTAAATAAAAAGGACGCCTGCAATGAACGAACCGCTCAGAAACCTCCTCGAAGCCGCCAGAAAAGTGCAGTTGTCGAAGAGTGACATTGAAGTCCAGCGTCGCAGCTTTGCATACGGCAACACTCATTTCGAAAATGAGATGATAACCCGCGAGTTGGTCGATCGCGTCGCCGACGAGATGGCAGATCAAAAGAAACATGACTGACGCTACGCGCCGCCACAGCGTGGCAACCGAAGCTTATTTGATCATGGATGAGAAGGCGCGCGCCGAAGCCGAAGCCCGCAACGGCCTTCTCCAGTTCGACCTAGCGCGCGACATGATTGTCGATGCAATCGACAAAGGGGAAAAATGGAAGCTTCGTCCCTCGATGCTACTGTCGCTTCACCGTGAGGCATTGCAAGGCATTAGCATCTATGCCGGCAACTTCCGGCCCGCTGAAGTTTCAATTGAGGGCAGTAAGCACAAGCCTGTCGGGGCATTTCAGGTCCCTGGACTCATTGAGGATTTGTGCGATTATGTCAACGACAACTGGACCGAAAAGACAGCCGTGCATCTTGCGTCGTTCGTGATGTGGCGGCTCAACTGGATCCACCCCTTCAGTGATGGGAATGGGCGGACATCGCGCATGGTGTCCTATTTGGTTCTTTGCGTAAAGCTTCAATTGCCCCTACCCGGGGTCAAGACCATCCCGGACCAGATTGTCGATAACCGGCGCCCGTACTTCGACGCTTTGGAAGCGGCCGATGCGGCTTCAGAAGACGGTGCCTTCGATCTGACAAAGATGGAAGAACTCATTGAGGGCATGCTCGCTACCCAGTTGGCAAGCGTCCTGGAGACCGCGACGGGAAAGCATTTTCTTTCCTGATCGAGGAGGCGTGGCCGGGACGACAGACCAAGTCTTCCGAAAGGCGGCCTGACCGTGGTTGTTGTAGTGCGGCGGCGCGCAGCAGCCGCGGCCAGTGCGGGGGATCGCCCAGCTACACTTGGGACGCCGCGCACCCACGTTCTCTGTTCTTCCAGAGGCCGACCGGCTTGCGTCCTGCCAGCCGAAAGTGAAATGGGCGCGGTCGTGCTGCCTGCGGCGCCTCGGCACCCCACGTCCTCACTATTTGCCCGTCGAGGTCCGGATTTCGCCATGGAGGGAGTCGATGATTGAGCATTCGTACGCATCACCGTTCACCATAGTCCGTTTTAGACGCTTGACGAGGAGTCACCGCGGATTCATAGTTTCGCTGGTCCGTCCCGGTTCGATTTCTGTACCAAACCGTTTCGATGATATCACAGGCGGAACAGTTCGCGACCAATGCAAAGCCGAGGAAATCAATTCATGGACTTCCCATCGCTCGCCCTTGACGCCGCCATCGAGCTCGACAAGTTGGAAAAGCGGCAGCCGGCTGATCTGGCGACTATCCAGCGCTTCGGTCACTATCTTGAGGCGCCGCCGAGTGGCGGACGGCCTGTCAGTCTTTTCGCCCTGAGTGAAAACCCGGTCAACGTCGAGATCCTCAACTCAGCGATCTTTCACACCGAAGGCGCCTCACTCAGCAACTTCAACGATCTTGAACAGTGGGTCAGGGATCTCGTCGCGCAGGCAAAAGCCATCGCCGCCGGTGAAAGCACCGGCAGCGAGGAGATTGGCTCCCTCAAGCGCTTCTGCCTGTCATTGCATCAGGTTCTTCTCGAGGAACTGACACCCGCGCCCGACGACGAGTGGATGCCGGCATATGACGAACGGGTCGCTTGACATCGATTTCGTGCGGCAGAAGCTGCTGTCGGTCATTGACCAGATCAAGCATCTGCAGACATCGGAGTTTCCCTATCAGGAATCGAGAGAAGCTCTTAAATTGCTGGCCGATCTTTACGGTCGGGAACTGAACCGGCTTTCCGGGATCGGGCCAACGACTGACCATACAATACGCCAGCAGGTAACCGCGCAGGTCAATGCCTACATAGCGCGCTATTATACCGTTCTCGGCTTTATCCTGCGCTCGACTAACGTGCGCAATGCGTTCGAGATCTACGATCCGCTTCTGCGCATGAGCCAGACTATCTACGGGCCGGAAGCCAAGTTGATCGTCAGCTCGGAATGGAGCTTTTCGCCGTTTACTTATCCCGCGATTACTGACGAATTCCCCAATCTCATGTTCATAGGGCTGCCAGCGACCGAATCCGGCAACCCGTTGATCGTTCCTCTTGCCGGTCATGAACTCGGCCATTCCATCTGGCGCAAGAAGCCGCACCGCAGCCCCCACCTTTCTGCCCTTGACGCAACATTGCAGAGCCGCCTGGTTGGCGAATATCAAAACAGCTGGAGTGAATTCCAGCAGTTGTTCGACGTCCAAACCAAGCCGGCCGACCTGTTGAGCGACCTTTTCCTGCGCAGCATCTGGGCGCGCTCCTACCGGCTGGCCACGCGCCAGATTGAAGAGCTTTTCTGCGATATCATCGGGCTGCGACTGTTCGGTGAAAGCTACCTTTATTCGTTCATCTACCTGATCGCGCCGCACACAGGCGAGCGCGCCGCCTACTATCCGTCCTTGGGCTCGCGGGTCACGGCACTCGAAAGCGCAGCGAGAGCGTTCGGGATCACCGAGCCGCCGGCCTTCTCGGGCTATTTCATCGATTTGCCGAAGCGGCTACAGGCCAACGAGGCGTTTTGCCTGCGTATGGCAGATCAGGCGTCCACCGCGATGATCGAGGATCTGATCGCCGCCGTAAGTGGTCACGTCGCCCGCACCGGCCTGGCTTTGCCTTCCGACGCCGAGCGCGATCGAATTGTGAAACAATTCTGCGCCCTGTCACCGGCAGCATCGACGACTTCGATCGGCGATACGATCAACGCAGGTTGGGCGATCCGGCTCAACTGGGCGCATTGGAAGAATTTCAACTTCCGCGAGGACACTAGACTGGAAATCCTCAACGATCTGGTGTTCAAAACCATGGAAGTCATGGAATTTGAGTCCCGCACGAGGTAATCTCTATGTTGAGCAGCACTGGATTGATCGGCCGGCTCAATCTCGCTCCTGGCGCCGACGGAGGCATGCTGGCAATCGTGCCGCGCCCTGATCTTGGACGGCTGGCCGCCGTGGGCGCCGCGTCGCTCGATCTGCGTCTCGGCCGATGGTTTCGGACACTGCGGCACTCGCGCACCTCGCTGTTGCGCGTCAGTGAACCGGATGAGGATCCGGTTCCGACCAAGGAACATTTCGTTCGATTCGGCGAGGAGTTCATCCTGCACCCGCACAATTTCGTACTCGGGACGACCTTGGAGTGGATGCGCCTGCCGGCGGATCTCGCCGGCTATGTCACAGGGAAATCGTCACTCGGACGGCGCGGTCTGATTATCGAGACGGCAGCCGGAATCCAGCCGGGGTTTGCTGGCTGTCTTGCCCTCGAATTGAGTAACGTCGGAGAGGTGCCGATCGCCCTGCAGCCGGGAATGGAGATCTGCCAGATCTTCCTCCACGACGTCGGCCCGGACGCAAAGTTCGCAAAGAGCCAATTTACCGGCCGCCGGAAGCCGGTTCTCGGCAATGTCCGGTCCGACGACGTACTCAGGCGGCTCAGCAGCAAATGATACGGCACCAGGGTTAACGGGAGAAAGCGAGCCCGCCTCTATAATCTTGCTGGTCATGTGACAAGACCCGGAAGACGTGTTGAAACCGGCATGCAATCGTTGCTGTAAAGAATGTCAGCAGTATTGTTTATATTGCTGATTCATACAACCATGGCAGCGTATCCTCATTGCAAAATCGAAAAATAAGAGACATAAAGTAGTATCCTTGGGGGGCGATACGGTGATTGAACTTGATATCCTGCGTTCCGTCTGTGAAGCCTGCGACGCCGAAGATCCCGTTCTCCGGCCAGGAATTATACGCTTCGAACTGGAGTTGAAGCGGCCAGATGACGCTGGCGGGTTGGAGGCCCACATCGCCGGTTTGCTGAAAGACGGCCGCTTCGTCCTTCAGCCGCTCGATCCCTTGCTCCCGACGTTCTATGTCCTGCAATTTCCTGGCGTTGCGCGCACCATCGCACCGGACCGCCTATTCGCGATTGCCGACTACCTTGCAGGTGAACTCGAACTCGTGTCCTGCACGCCCGACATCGGCTCGACACTTTACGCCGAGCCCGATGCCCATAGGCTTGACCGGACCAATCCGGAATCAGCGGCTGTCGATGCCCTTTGCTGGTCGAAGGCGTCGGCCCCCACTGATTTCCACTGGTCGGCAAAGGCGGTGCGCGCGCCCGAAGCCTGGGCGATTTCGCCCAAAAAGGGTGCGGGCATTATCGTCGCTCAGCCCGATACCGGTGTCGCCAGTCATCCCGAACTGGATACCGAGGCGCTTCGCTTCGATCTCGCCATCGACATCGTTGGTGGAGATAAGGACCCCGCTGATCCCCTTGATCCGTCTTTTGCCAATCCCGGACATGGAACGGCCACGGCGAGTGTGGTCGTAAGCCGTGAACGTGGCCAGATGGTCGGAACGGCACCAGCAGCGAGCCTTGTGCCGATCCGTTGCACGACCGACGTCAAGATATTCGACGGGACCCCGGTGGCGGCCGCCATCCTTCACGCCGTGAAAATCAAGGCCGACATCATCACCATGAGCCTCGGGGGGATCTTCTCAAGATCGATTTCGGCTGCCATCGGCGTCGCCGTCGATCGGGGACTGATCGTGCTTGCCGCGGCAGGAAATTGTGTCAACTTCGTCGTCTATCCGGCCTCAGACGACCGTGTCATTGCTGTGGCCGGTGTCGATTCGAACGACAAACCGTGGAAGGGAACCAGCGCCGGGCCCAGTGTGACGATCGCCGCTCCAGCGGAGAATGTCTACGTGGCACGCAGGACACCGAATGATCTCGGCATCGGCACGGTTAGCGGTGGGCAGGGGACCTCCTTCGCGGTAACGACCACCGCCGGCGTGGCGGCGCTATGGCTTGCGCGGTTCGGACGCGACAAGGTTCGGGCGGAGGCCAAGCGCCGCGGCGTCAGCGTCCAGGCGCTCTTTCGCGCGGCACTGACGGCGACTGCACGGCGTCCCGCCCGCTGGAACAGCTGGCTTTACGGTGCCGGTGTTGTCGATGCCGCTGCCTTGCTGCGCTTGGCGCTGGCGAAGATCCCGGCAGCAACCGGGAATGAAATAGCACCTGAAGCCGTTCCGGATGCGCCGGAGAGCGCCGCCGTTGCGCAAGTCTTTGCCGATGCCCAGAGCACGGATGTGGTTTGGGCGCGTTACGGCGCAGAGGCAAGCTACCTTGCCGCCGACGCCTGGAGGCGCGGCGACGCCGGGCGCTCCGCGCTGCTCGAAACCCCTGCCCGGCCGCTCCCGTCACCAGGGCTTCAAGCCAAGGCGCCCACCGTCTTGAAACGAAGCCTGCGATTTGCGAATGCAGTTCCACATCTCCAAGCTCCGATTCTTGCGCCCACACCGCCTGCGCGCCACCCTCTGACAATAATTGCGCCGTTGAAGCCTGGCCAGGAAAGCACTGCAGAAAACGCGCGCGCAAGTCTTGCCGGGACGGGTCTGAGGGACTTGCAAGATCTCATCGAAGGCACGCTGACGCAGATCGAATCCCAGACGGAAAGTACCCCTGAGGCAACCGCCGCACGCCGCGATCTGTTGAACAGCACCGAAGCGGTCGTCCGCCAGCTTGCCAGCGATGGCGAGGCGGCGCTTTCCATCGAAGGCAGAATCGTGACCGAGGCGCTTGTCCGGCTGAAGGGCCGCCCAGCCTTCAAGGTGGAGGATGGCGCGATCTCCTCGAAGCATGCCGAATTCACCGATTGGAGTGCGCTTCTGACGGCGGCCAAGCAATATCTGCCCGCCCTTTGTGCGAGCGTCGGCCGCATCGACGTTGCGGGCGCACATGTCGGTACGGGATGGGTCGCCGGTCCCGGGCTCGTCGTGACCAACCGCCATGTGGCAGAGGCCATCGCGGACGTCGTCGTCAAGAGAGGTAGCGGATCGAAATGGTTCATGCGTGACGGTGTCACGATCAATTTCAGCGACAACGGAAGGGGCAACGAATTGCGTTTCAAGGTCAAAGGGGTTGCCGCTGCTGGTGATGCCCAAATTGGCAGAAGCGTCGATTTCGCTCATCTTGACATGGTGGTGCTCGACGTCGAAACGGAGAACACTACCGCGAAGCTCCCCGCGACCGTGGGGCTGACGGGCGATCCCGGCGAAGCCGCAACTTTGCAGGATATCGCGGTGGTCGGTTATCCTGCCCGTCCTGATCGGTCCGCTCTGGAGGATCCTTCCGGCAAGGAAGCTACTGAGACGATCGGAGGCCGTCTGGCGATGATCTTCGGTCTCGACTATGGCCGGAAATATTTCAGCCCGGGCACCATCGTCCAAGCGGCCGGGGGCGTGAAGGCGGACGGCAATCACTGGATATTCAGCCATGACGCGACAACGCTGGGTGGCTCGTCAGGCTCCGCAATCATTACCTTTTCAAACGATCTTCCGATCCTTGGCCTGCATTTCGCAGGCCAGGTGATGACCGCCAATTACGCTCACTCTCTGGCCGCAGTGAAACAATCGCCATTTATCGGGGCGGATGTTACCGAACGGATGGTATGGAGATAGGGCGCGCCGTGTCAGAAGGTCCTGATGAGCTCGATCCCGGCAGGCTCTCACGTCAGGTCAAGGTAACCCGCGAGACGTTCGAAAAGGCCTTCGACGCCTTTGCCGAGGTGAGCCCTGACGAACGCATCCCGTTCAAGGCCGTCGCCTTGAAACGTCAGCGGGCAGCGCCCCTTGGCCCGGGCCGCGAGCGAGATTTCGCCGATTTCGAAGCTGCGCTGCGCTATGCGAGCGATAAAGGGTTCCTGCAGGGTTTCTGTTCCGCAGGCGGTGCAACGCTGTTCAAGGCAAGCAGCGAGGATGATGGTACTGGCGGGGTGGTCATGGCGGCCGCGCTGGTTGCGGATGCGCGCGATCGCGCGAGCGTGCTCGTCACCTTCGAGGCAATCGTTAATGACCAGGAGCGCTTTCGCGATCCCGACGACGTCAATGCCGCGGTGATGCGCGCACAACGCTGCACCTGTCGCATCGTTGTGCGCGATGGTGCCCGGCGTACACGGGGAACGGGTTTCCTGATCGGGCCGCGCCTCGTGCTGACGAACTGGCACGTCGTTCGTTCGCTGTTGGAACCTATGAGCGACGAAGAGGCTGCGGCCGCAGGGCTCGCCCCGGCAGAATCATGGAAGGCTGCCGCCGGCAGCGCGGCAAGGCTCGGCGTGGAATTCGATTTCACGGCACGCGCCGCACAGGCGGGCGGTGTTATCCGCATCGGTGTAATCGAGAACTGGCTGGTCGCGGCAAGCAGTGCCGAAGGATCCGAGCGAACCGGCAGTGAACGTGCCGGCGACTGGCCGGCAGACGGCGCGGATTTCGAGCCGTACGACGATTTCGCCGTGATTGAGATCGCCGAGCCGGCAGGACTGGAGCGGCGCTTTTATGATATCGTCTCCGAAGACCCGCCTATGCCAAGAGGCAATATGGTCCTCCTGCATCACCCGGGCGAATTTTCGATGCGCCTGTCCTACGGAAGTTTCGATCTCGGTCTACCAGCTGCAAACCTTCTCGGCGGCGTTCCCGCGAAGACATCTGCGAGGATCCTTCATAGCGCAAATTCCATCGGCGGCTCATCCGGCGCACCTTGCTTCAATTTCGACATGATGCCGGTGGCGCTGCACCAAGCGGGCGTCACCTATGGCGGCAATTCTGATATCAGCGACGATAACGGCGATCCCGTGCCAAGCGCGAACGTCAATATCGCCATACCGTTGCGCCGTATCCGTGCCAAGGCCGGACCGGCCATCATCGCCCGGATGGGTGCTCTCCAAGCACTTAAACCAGCGCTGTCAAATGGCGATCCATTGATTGGGCGCGGAGAGTTGCAGGAGGCGATTGCGGAGGCAAGCCGGGGCAAGGTCAAGATACTCATCGTTCGCGCCGATCTCGGTGTGGACGGAAAGCCGCTCCAGCGCGTCGGCAAAAGTTTCTCAAGGCGCATCCTGCGGGAATTTCTTGATCTCGCCGAACACGAAATCGTCGAGATCAGCGCCGCAAACCTAATGCAGAACGCGTACCGCACTGCAGCCGCCCTCCTTGAGGCTGTCAGCGCCGGCCGGTCATCCGCCCTGACCCCCGTTGATGACAGCAGCCTACCTGCCGATCGTCAATCGACCGAGATCAACGACGTTGTCATGCGCGTTGCTGGCGAACTAAAGGCTGAGCTCGTCAGGATCGCTGGCCAGCGAACATTGTGGCTCGTCATCGACGAACTTGAAAAACACGCGCTGCCGGACACAACTACGCGAACGCTCCTCGACCGGCTTTATGCAGACGTCTCCGTCGAACCGTCGCTTCGCCTCGTCATGCTCGGCCTGGTTGACGTCGATCTGCCGTCACTGCAAGGCATCAAGGCCAAACGCCTCGAAAAGCCGCTGACGCATCTCGACAGCAGCCGGGTAGCCTCCTGGGTAGGCAATCGAGTTGACGGGCGGTTCGGCTTGCCGGACGTGGCGTGCGAATGCCTTGCCGCCGTCGTCTCGTCGGTCGCAAGCAGCCGGGTCAGCGAGACCTTCAGCATGACGCAGGCCGTCGCCGCGGTTGTCCGCAACGACCTCGACCCCCATCTCAAGAAACGGATGGGTGTATGAACGCAACCAAACATGACACACCCGAAAACGCCGCTCTCGTCCTTCGCCGGCGGGCCGCCGTCGTCGGCACGTTCGATCCGGTGGCTTTCCTGCAGCTGCCGGTCCGCGCGGAGGACAAGGAGGCCTTCGAGGACCGTGTCCTGGCATTCTTATCGCCGATGATGGAAGAGGTCATCGAAGACAAGCGCGTGCTCTGGCGCCTGCGGCCGCAGCCACGGCGCGACACTTTGAGGGAGATGGCCGCCGAGGGGGTACTGGAACAGACCGTCAGGCAAACCAAACCGCAAGTTTCTGATCGCTTCGGCCAAGTCCTGCAGGCAATGTTGAAAAAGGGGGCGGCAGCCGGCGATCCGCGCAAAATGTCGACGGACGACCTGATGTTACAGGCCTTGGCGCTCGATTTCGTCCGTTCCTTGCCGACGGATTGGCCGGTCAGGGAACCGCCGGTAGACCCGCGCGTGATGTTGGCGCGCAAGGCCGAGCGACGCCGGCAGGACTTTGTGGCCCCCCGTAAGCTGTTTGGCCGTGCGCTCGAGGCACATGCCCTCGACCAGTATATTGAAAGCGGCCTTTTGCAGCAGCCACTGGTCGCGCTCCCCAAACCGCCAAGCGACTTCGCACGCCTTCGTCCTCTGCTCGTCACCGGCATAGGCGGCTCGGGCAAGTCGGCTCTTGTCGCCGATTTAATGCGCCGCACCCAGAAAGACGACTGGTCAGGTCCGATCTGCGTCTGGATTGATTTTGACCAGCGCAACGTTGCTCTCGGGGGCGAGCGCGAATGGCTGAACGAGGTTACTCGGCAGATCGGCTTTGCCAGGCCAGCAGCGGCCGAGCGTCTATCGGCGATCCGGAACGCGGCTCGAAACGATCTGCACAGGCTCACTCAAGAGAGCGGCGACGTGGAGCGGCTCTCCGGTACCGAGAGCTTGAACGTTGTTTCATCCATGCGCGAGGAAATGCAACGGGCCTTGGGTGACGGGATGTTTGCCGAACAAACCCTCGTTGTCCTCGTCGATACCTTCGAGGAAGTCCTGGTACGCTCCAATATGAAGGCCCCTTTTCTGGACCAGGAGCCGTTCGGCCTTGTGCTCGAATTCTTGAACTCACTCGAAGTGCTCCGGTGCCACGACGGACGTCCGCTGTTCAAGGATGTAAGGGCGGTAGTCGCTGGCCGAGCGCATCCCTTCCAGGGCGATGATGGTGATGCTGCTCGTTGGTTCGAAGCACGCCTGGAGATCGGCGAGCTCGGTCCCGAGGCCGCGGTCGAGTTCCTGAGGAGCCGTGCAGATCGCCAAATCTTCACACAGGCGCGAAGCCGGCGCCTCGTTGGCGCCATTCCGCGGTTTCCAATCGTGCTCCTGTTGCTCGCTGCGTTTTCGCGCGGGCGCACGGCTGCGGAGATCGAGGAGGCTGCCACGCTTGCCGAAGGCTCAGGGGTTCTTGGTGCCGCATCCAGTACGCGCGTGCTCTATTCCCGCTTTCTGCACCGGTTGAAAGACCATATCGTCACCGATGCTGCCGGGGAGCGGCTGATTTCCAGGGACGACCTTTCCAAACTGGCACATCCGGGACTTGCGCTCACGGTGGTCACGCCCACACTTATCCGGGAGGTCCTTGCCGGTCCGACAGCACTTGGCGCAATCGATGTGCAGAAATCTATAGACCTCTTTGAGGCCCTCTCCCGTGAAGTCTGGCTGGTCGAGCGCTCCGGCGATGACGCAATACGCCACGTTCCTGTCCTCAGGCGCATCATGCTGCCGATGCTCGACAGCGACCTGTCACCGGCGGGAAATTCCGAGATCCCCATGCGCGAGACGGTTCGCGCGGTCCATCGCGCTGCCGCCAACTGGTACCGGGCTGGCGGTGGGGCTGGCGAGCCGGACGCTGCAACTCTCGCAGCCTATCATGACGCCTTCTTGGGCGAGGTCGGTTTACTGCTCACCGATCCCAGCCTGGTGCGCCGCCTGATTGACCTTGCCGGGGAAGACGTCTTCGCGATGCCGCTTGCGGCGCGTGCAATCCTCCGCCGCGAGGACAAATCGGACATCGGGCTGTCCAACCAGGAGACCGCAGCCTTGCCTGTCGACGCGCGCAGAAAGGCTGTTGCGACTCGCCGTGCCGAACGGGCGCGCCTCGGGGTCACATCGAGGCAGGCAGAACGATATGAGCCCATAGGCGATCTGGAGATGGAGCAGCTGGCGCTTATCGATGCGGGTTCCGATGAGCATTCTTACCAAGGCTCCGGCCACGGACGGCAGCTCGACATAGTGGAAGACATTGATACGGCTCGCCGGATCGCAGCCCTGTTTTCCGAGGCCGACTTCGAAGGCGTCGTTCGCTCCGGCCGGAGCGGCGTATTGCGGATGGCGGAGGCTCCCGAGCATGAGCCGCCCCTTGACAAATTGGGCGACTTGACCAGCCACTGGCTTTGGAAATGGGCATTGTCTTGTCTGGCGACTGGCGCCGTCCAGGAAAGCGACCTTCTGTGGGCAACCGAGAGCGCATCCTTCCCTTTTCAGCCATCGTCGCGAAACCCCTTCGCGCTGGGGACCCTCTTGGCGCTTGCCGTTGCGACGGTGGCGCTCGGACGTACCCCGGCTTTCGTCGACCATGCTCCTTATCGCGACGCTATTACCGCCTATCCGGTTCTTGCCTCTGCACCAATCGCGTCCATCCTATCGCTGCGCCTCCATGCGCTGTCGAAGTATTGGAACCCGGCCTTGATGGCCTATCCGCGGAACTATTTTGACGTCCGAGCGGATATCACCCAGGTCGTGGCCATCTGGGGGATGTTGAAGCCAGACGAGCGCGAGGGGTCGACGTTGCTGCAGATCCCTGGCACCCTCTTCAGGCAAATCGACGAATTCCAGAGTGGGCCACCGGCATCGACGGACCTTAAAATCCTGGATGCCCCAGAGGCGTTCTTCCGGGTCTCCAACGAGGGCGTTCCAGCCTATCGTTCCGCACACGGCGGCATGGCCCGGGCGATGGAAACCGTGTTGCGTGGCCGGACCCCGGAGCTTTACGACCCCATCCGGGCGGCGTTGGGAGACGTTGCTGCCGACGACCCCAGCGGGTTTGGCGAAGCCCTCGATGTGATCGCCGCCGGAACGCCTTTCTGGCCATCGGACTGTCACCCGGGCCAACTGTTTTCGACGCGTCACAACCTCAGAGAAATCGACTTTTTTCTCGCGCGACTCGTTGTGTTCCTCGATCTTGCGGGACTGACGCAAGACCTGTTCGCTGCACTCTCGGCAAGCGCCCAGCGCGGACGACGGTTCGTCGCCGTTGCCGGGCTCTTGCATCGCTATGACAGCCTGCTGCGGCTGCCCCGCTTTGACGAGATGGTGGCCGCTGGTGGAGCCTAAAATGCCGACCAGAGCAGGAAGCCGTTTTCCCAATAAGCTCGGCAGCATCAAAGATTGCGCTGCGGCAGGTACCTATGTAGGGCCGCGAAGAAGCCTGCCGATTTCCATGCGGCTCGATTTCCGATGACGAAGAGCGATGTCTTCGCGCGGGTTACGCCGACATTGGCGAGATTCGGTCTTCCACCAGCCCACGCGCGTGCGCCCTGTTGAGAGGGAGACTGCGCGCTCAGAACAAAGAAAACAATATCCGCTTCTCGGCCTTGAACTGTTTGAACGGTCCCAACCCGGTCCCTGACCCACGTCCGAGGCTCGTCTACCCAGCCGTCGAAAACGCGACTGTCGACCAGTTTGTCGCGGAGATTGTCCTGAACGACGACAAATGGCGTGATGACACGTCAATCAGCACCGAACATTCACCCCTTTTGCTTATCCAATTTTGACCCCCCTGTGCTGTAGATCAGCGCTTGGCCTGCCCGGCGCTGGCCGGGGTTGCAGAGGGTAGGCCAAGTGCGGGTGATGATCTTCTTCGACTTTAGATCCCATGAGGAGTGAACAGCGGCCGCCGCTCTGGCAGAGTGAGGTTGCATCAAAACACTCGCTCAGGAGGAGCAGTTTATGGAACCTGCATCCATTCATCCGACCGCTGTCCGCATTGATCTTGGCGCAATTTTTGTATCATTGGAACTGAGCCGATCGACCTGGTTGATCACTTCGCTGTCGCCTGGCAGTGGCGAGAAGATGTCGAAGCACGTAGTGGCCGGTGGCAATGTAGCCGAGCTGCTGGATCGATTTGAGCAGCTACAACAGAAGGCGCGGTTGAGAACAGGGAAGTTATTTCCCATCGTGACGATCCAGGAGGCAGGATTGGACGGCTTCTGGATACACCGCGTGCTGGAGACTCACGGCATCGAAAGTTACGTCGTCGACGCAGCTTCGATCGCGACTTCCCGTCGACGTCGGCGTGCCAAGACCGACAAGATCGATGGAGAGGCTCTGACGCGCACATTGCTTGCATTCAAGCGCGGCGAGCCTCGCGTATGTGCGATGGTCAGAGCGCCAGATCCGAAGGACGAAGATCGACGTCGGATTTGCCGGGAACGCAAAGTTTTGATTGCTGAGCGGGTCAGGCATGTCAATCGCGTGAAGGGGCTACTCTTCGCTCAAGGCGTCAGCGGCTATCAACCGCTCCGTAAGGATCGCCGTCAGCGGCTGGAGGAACTCCAGACCGGAGATGGGCGCGAGTTACCGAAACACCTGAAGGCTCAAATCAATCGCGAACTCGACCGTCTCGAGTTGCTGCTAGAACAGATCGCTGCAGTGGAGAGCGAGCGTAATTCTCTCCTATCGATGGACGAGCAGCCAGCGGTTGAGGCAACCTCGCCCGCAGCGATGCTGCTGTCCTTGAAGGGTGTTGGCGCTGAATTTGCCGCCGTTCTTTGGACCGAAGCCCTGTCCCGGCATTTTGATAATCGGCGGCAGATTGCCGCCTATGCAGGTTTGACACCAACCCCATGGATGAGCGGGACCATCGACCACGAACAGGGTGTCTCAAAGGCAGGAAACCCTCGGCTGCGCACCACGATGATCCAACTGTCTTGGTTGTGGCTACGCAATCAGCCAGCATCAGCGCTTAGCCGTTGGTTTGTGGATCGGGTTCAGTCGAATGGTGGACGCTTAAAAAAAGCCGCGATAGTGGCCCTGGCGCGCAAACTCCTTATCGCACTGTGGAAGTTTGTCACCGCGGGTGTTGTCATCGAGGGGGCTGTCATGAAGACCGCCTGACGACCCCAAAAGATTGCCGAATACACAAATCTTCCAGGACTGATCACTCCTGGCGGATCCAGGTGAGCGAACCGCCTCAAAGTCGGGCTTTAAATGCCGCGCTTTAGATTGGTCCCGTTCTCCTGAGCCTTGCCGCTACGCAAGCGGGATAATGGTGCTGCCGGACAAAACGGCGACCGTATGTGAGTTTGAACCGGTGACGGAAACGTGCCGCGTCAAGCAAAGTGGCTCAGACCATGGGTTCGAAACGAAATTGAAGGGAACAAGCTATGAAACTATGATTGATCTTGACGGCAAAATCCTCATGTGAGCTTTGAGAGCGGTTCTTGAAGCGCCAGGACTCATTGCCGGTCTCGACAATCTCGCAGTGATGGGTCAGGCGGTCGAGAAGTGCCGTCGTCATCTTGGCATCGCCGAACACCGTCGGCCATTCACCGAACGCCAGGTTCGTGGTGACAATGATCGACGTGCGCTCGTAGAGCCTGCTGATCAGATGGAATAGGAGTTGGCCGCCGGCCAGGGCGAAAGGCAGGTAGTCGCGCCCATTGCGCGCGAGGCGCGGCGCGTCGAAGCAAAGAACAGTACCGACTTTGCCGACGGACAATGCAGCCACCAGCTTCTCAGGAGCTGGACGGGCAACCATTCCGCTGGCTGAACGTCTGAGATCATCATCGATGACCTCAACGGTGCGGAAGCCGCGATGCCGCCCGAAGTCAACCAGTTCATATATTGCCGGCGACAGCTCGCAGGATTGTTCTCAACGTGGCCTTTGCTCGACTGCCTTACGTAAACAATGGCTTTCGCTTGTCGCTTTCAATTTGCGATTTCAAACGGCGGAATACCTTAAGTCAGTTGGACTTAACGGGCAGAATCAGCCCAATTTTCAGCTAAGGATTTCATGGTTTACAATTGCAAATGCGGTTAAGGTCTTGGATCAGCGCCACTTCCCAAGGGAGGTGTTGTTCGTCGCGATGCATCGTATGCAAGCAAAATTGTGTCCACCGATAAGCCTTAGTCACTCGCAGCCAGTCTTGACCTGCGGAGATGGCGTCCGATTTTCAGCTGGCGCTTGAATGAAATCCCTAGCTGAAATTCACAACGCCGGATCCCGGGTGCCTGGCAAATCGGCGACGGCGTCGAATTTACGGTTCGTTAACCATTTGAATTAACCACGTTCTTTTGGAATAAGGAATTGAACTTGGCCCTTACTTCCGTCGCACCGAGGGCGTTTTTTTGAGGCAATCACCTCCGATAAGTAATGCTTATCGGAAGTAATTGCTATCACGCCGCAAATCAGTGAAAACGGGACGAAGGACGGGGCGCCGACGACGTTGCGGCTGCCGGATTTTCGCCGTTCAGGAGCTCCTGTGGACATCATCGCCCCGAAATCAGTGCCCGATGGCATTGCAAAGCGCGCCGAAACCCTCGACACCATTGCCGCGGTACTGCCGATCGACCGGCGCGACAAGCTCGCCGAGATCCTTACCGACCAGGACGTTGAGACGCTCAAACACCTGGTCAACGAAGGCATGGGTGACAACACCCTGCGGGCGCTGGCCTCCGACCTCGGCTACCTCGAAGCCTGGTGCCTGGCGGCGACCGGCAGCGCCCTGCCCTGGCCGGCGCCGGAAGCGCTGCTGCTGAAATTCGTCGCCAATCATCTGTGGGACCCGGCGCGGCGCGAAACCGATCCCGAGCACGGCATGCCGGCCGCAGTCGGCCAGGCCTTGAGGGACGGCGGTCTTCTTCGATCGACCGGGCCGCACGCGCCGGCGACCGTCGGACGACGGCTCGCCAACTGGTCGACGCTGACCAAATGGCGCGGTCTCGACGGCGCCTTCGCCTCCCCTGCCCTCAAATCAGCCATTCGTCTGGCGATCCGAGCCGCGCCAAGACAACGTCTTCGCAAGAGCGCCAAGGCGGTGACATCAGATGTTTTGGCCAAACTGCTGGCCACCTGCGGCGGCAACAATCTGCGCGATCTCCGCGATCGGGCGATCCTGATGGTCGCCTTCGCGTCCGGCGGCCGCCGGCGCAGCGAAGTCGCTGGCCTGCGCAAGGAGCAGCTGACCATCGAGCCGCCCGTTGCCGGCGAGGACGGCAGCCCCCTGCCCTCGCTGTCCATCCATCTCGGCCGAACCAAGAATTCCGGCGCCGGTCAGGACGAGGTCGTCTACCTCACCGGGCGGCCGGTGGAGGCGCTGAATGCGTGGCTGGCGGCCGCGAAGATTAGCAGCGGTAGCGTGTTTCGGGGGATCGATCGCTGGGGCCATGTTTCGCGCCGGGCGCTCGATCCGAAGGCGGTCAATGATATCGTCAAGCGGCGGGTGAAAATGGCCGGGCTCGAGCCCGGGGAGTTTTCGGTGCACGGGTTGAGGTCCGGCTATCTGACTGAGGCCGCCAATCGCGGCATTCCCCTGCCCGAAGCCATGGAGCAGTCACGTCATCGTTCGGTTCAGCAGGCATCAAGCTATTACAATAGTGCAACCCGTCGAAGCGGCCGGGCCTCTCGGATGCTATAATTAGATGCCGCTAAACGTCCACCACCGTTCTGGCCGGCATCCGCAACACCCATGTAGCCCCTCTTCGCCAAAAAGAAGCCGTGCTCCCCGAGCACATGATCGCCATACTCGAAACGCTCGATAGGGGAACTCCGCGCGGCATGCGGGATCGGGCGATACTGCTGATCGGCTTTGCCGGCGGCCTGCGCCGCTCCGAGATCGTCGGGCTGGATTGCGGCCGCGACCAGACCGAAGGCGGCTGCGGCTGGGTCGAGACGCTTGCCAAGGGCCTGCTCGTCACCCTGCTCGGCTGAGGTCGACTTGCGGTATGTCCAAAAACAGCTCGGTCATACCAGCGCGGAAATGACCCGCAAGTATCACCTGCGCCGTGACCGTTTCCGGATCAAACTCACCAAGGCATCGGGCCTTTAATGGCAACAATCAGAGCTGTGCCAAGGGGCAGCGGCCGCTGATCTGCCTTTTGGCGATCGCAGCAAGTTGACCCCTACCCAACTGCGACGTCGTTGCCTTTCGGCAGCGTATCTTCAAACCGTTCGTGCTGCGGGCCTTCCAAGATGACCGCCTCGATATTGTCGCAAGACATGACTTGAAGACGCAAAGGGATGTTGTTGCCGGCCCGATCTGGTTCATGAGCCAGCCGACACAGTGGGCTTCCTCCCCTGGCGCATGCTCATGGCAAGCCATCACCTGGCCGGTGCCTTTCAGCGATTCCGGCTCGGCGATGGTGCGGACAAGAGCCTGATGCAGTTCTTGACTATAGCCATTCGGAATATCATGAGGGTTCGTGGACACCTTCCAAGGGCACTTGGCACACTGCTTAACTCGCCTCAGTTTCCAGCTCATCCGAAATTCCTATCGTTATCGTTAGCCGGTTTTTACAACCGTGAGCGCGTTCTTCCAACACCCTTCCACCAACTCGAATGATTTCGAACATCGCTCTCCCCTCCCCTGCTCCGTGTGAAGCCATTAGGTCAAAGTTCGGCGCCAGTTTTTCAGCTTAGCGCTTCAACTGAAAACGGGAAGTAAAAGCCACCTCGGCAGCGATTGATTTCAGCGCGCAAATCAGTGGTCGGCCGTCCTGGATGACCGGACTCCCCGAGACAGAATTCGGCCGCCCCAGTTGGCCCGCATGATCCCGACCCCTTCTTGCCGCATGATGCGCCGGCGTCCTCCTGCGGCCCCCTGCTCTCGCGACATCTCCAAAACCGTTGTTTTCCGGCCTTTCCGCCACAGGAGCCCGCTGGCGCGGGTTTGTCAGTGCGGACGCTCCGTTGCTTATCTCGGGTGGCGATTTGAGTCTGGTGGGCCGCTATTTGACACTTAAAACACGCTTGCAACTGTTCGATTTCTAACGCATGCCTTATCTGTACAAACTACTTCGAGACAGGGCCGTTACAAGCGCGATGGCAAAGCCACAAACATTTGACAACCAACAATCTCCCAAGCGGCTGATCGGTTATGCCCGGGTGTCGACGGATGAACAGGTCCACGATGCCCAGTTGGACGAGCTGCGTGCAGCCGGCTGCGATCGGATCCATCAGGAGCATGGTTCCGGAGCATCGCGGGCTCGACCGGTGCTGACGCGATTACTCGCTGAGCTTAGCGCCGGCGACGTCCTCATTGTCGTGCGCCTCGATCGACTGGCCCGATCCGTCAGTCATCTCTTGTCGGTGATCGAGGACCTCGAGGCCCGCGGCGCGCATTTCCGGTCGATCCGCGATCCAATCGATACGTCGACCCCGCAGGGCATGTTTTCCCTTCAGGTCCTCGGCGCCGTCGCGCAGCTCGAGCGGGCGCTAATCGCCGAGCGTACCAAAGCCGGCATTAAGGCGGCGAAGGCACGCGGCAGGCTTCCTGGAAATCCGGGTCTGCGAGAACGACGGCCGGAGGCGATCAAGGCAATCTCGCAGGCACGGGAGAAACTCTATCTCGATGAACTCATTGCATCGGCGCAGACGTGGCTGCCGATGGTGCGTCAACTCCGGCCGCAGCACAGTTGGGACAATGTCGTGCGGGTTCTCAATCGCCGTGGCCACGACTGGACCGTCGAACGCCTTCGTCGCGCTGTTCATCGCATGGTACGCGAAAAGCTCGCGGAGAAGGAACTCCTTGCTCGATCCCCTCGCCGCGCTCCCGAAGACTATCTGATGAAGCTGGTGGCGGCAATTGCCATTGCCGATCCCAAACTGTCGCTGCGCGACATTGCCGCGCAACTGGACCAGATGGGAGAACGGCCCGTGCGCAGCGGCAGGAAGTGGCAACCGTCCTCGGTGCGGGTCCTGCTGGACGAAGCCCACAGATTTGGCCTCATTCGCCGTTGAGGGCATGGTTCATCCGACGCCCGATGGCAGAGAGTCTTTTCTTGTCGCTATTCGACTGCATAACCGTCAAGCGCCAGGACCGCTAGTCGCTATCGCTCCGCGGTTTCAGCTCAGCGCCTACACTCGCCCGCGGAGCCGGCTTCCTCCGCCTGCTCGCCCCCTCCCCCGGAACGTGCTGAAGGCTTCAGCCGCGGTGATTATGATCCGCAGAGGCGCGCGGGCCATGACCCTCGGTGGCGCGGGTAAAAGCAGAGGACAGCCCCTCCCCTCGCTACCAAAAAGCCGTCTCGGCTGCACGAAGAATTCGGGCGCGAGCCGGGACTCAGTCAAACAGTATTTGTTTCTTTTACAATCCGTCCGCGTTTCGGCGTTCTTTCAAGGATGCTCGACAATTTGATTGAGCCATTTGTCCGCGCCGCCAGCTATATTTCCTACAAGAATGACTACGGCCGAAAATCTGCAAATATTCGTTTTACGACCAGCAAATTTCCACTGTCCTCGAAGCCTGGGAGGTCTTCGTCCTGAAGCATCCTGCGGAGACCGCCGTTAAGATTACAAAGCAATGTCTCCTTTCAGTCGTGACAAACACCGCCATTGTTCGTTCGAACACGAAGCCGCTCAATCGGCTCCGTGCATCAACTGACCTTACTACACCAGCCGCATCGAAGGGCTGTCGGCCATTCTACCCGTGCAACCATGACCAATGCCCTTAGAACGTCATGTACGATCAAAAATGACCGCCAAGACCCTGCGACCCATGGCGGCGACAGGACGGTACCTATCTCTACACAACCGATCTTGTGAGAGGTCGCGCGAGGAGCGGGTCATGCGACGTCCATAGTAGCGCCCGAAAATGTCGTTTCTTTTCAGAGTGTTGGAGCTGTGGTCAGCTGACCACCGGAAAAGCAGCTGTTGGCAGTGCGTCCACCCCAAAAAACTTGCTGGCCCACGACAGCAGAGTCTGGCGAAAAACCTCGATCAGTGGACCCGCTGACCTAGCACTCGATCCTCTCCGGCGGCGACTAGATGTGGAGCCTCAACAGGTTGTCCTGGGTAAGAGCGAGCCTAGTGATTGGTGGTTTTGAGTTTAGACTTCCGTGAGGCCTGTGCCAATTGTAGCGATGAAGCCATCGTGGCAGTTCGGCGGCGCGCATGTCCGAGTTGGGATAGGCGACGGCGTAGGCCCACTCTCTGAGGGCGGTCTGGATGAAGCGTTCGGCCTTTCCGTTGGTTTTAGGCGTATATGGTCTGGTGCGGACGTGCTTGAGGCCGTTGTCGCGACAAGCTTGGCCGAATGGCTTTGATGTGTAGCAGGGACCATTGTCGGTCATGACGCGCTCGACCGCGATCCCGAGGCTGGCATAATAGGCCAATGCCGCCTTCAAGAAGGCCACGGCGCTTTCTTTCGTCTCGTCCGGCAATATCTGTGAGAAAGCGATGCGAGAGGCATCGTCGATGGCCACATGAACGCATTCCCAACCGGCGCCCCAACTCTTGCCTCTGCGCGAACTCTGGCGAGTGCGATCGCCGGTGATGCGGTGGCCGACCTCATGAAACCGGCCGAGCTTCTTGATGTCGATATGAATCATCTCGCCGGGAGCCTGGCGTTCATAACGACGCACAGGCTCGGCCGGCTCGATATCCTTGAGGCGGGAGAGGCCTGCGCGCTTGAGAACCCGGCTCACCGTCGCTGCAGATACACCGGTTTCGATCGCGATGTGCTTGCCAGTCAGGCGCTGGCGGCGAAGCGTGATGATGCGCTCCGCCAGCGCCTGACTGGTCTGCCGGGGCATGGCATGAGGTCGGGAGGAACGATCGAGCATCGCCTCTCGACCACCGGCCTTGAAACGCTCGACCCAACGGGCGACGATCTTGGCCGCGACGCCATAGGCCTGTGCTGCCTGAGCCTGGGTCAGATGCCCTTCGATAACAGCAAGCGCCATTTGTTCCCGGCGCAACGGCGTCAGTCGGGCATTCTTATGAATGTTCATTCGCGGCGATCCTTCCGACTCGAGGTGTGATAGCTCCAGTCTCCTAAATCCGCTTTGAATGGACAACCTCCCGAAAGCTCACAACTAGAGCCTGCGCGCTCCGAGTACGCCAAGTGGCGGAAACGCGAAGCTTTCATCTCGCGCAGCGTTGGAGCCGGTTGCGGCAATGGTATCTGCATCACTTGCCCGGGTCTGGTCCGAGCGATGAGTGCGGCCGGAAGTGGTTGTAATCGTCGGCCCAGCAATGGCGCTTCGGGCATAATCGCAGCCGAGGAACAGGCTTTGGTTGACCATCTCGTCCCGCATCCGGCCGTTGAAGCTCTCGACATTAGCGTTTTGCATCGGCTTCCCGGCGTGATGCCGTGCGACTCGACCCTATGATCCTTCGACCTGGCAAGGATGGCATTCGAGGTGAATTCCGTGCCGTTGTCGGAGACGATCATCCCCGGTTTGCCGCGCCGTTCGATGAGGACCGACAGTTCGCGAGCGACGCGACGACGCAAGATCGAGGTGTCCGGGATCGCCGCCAGGCATTCGCGGGTCACGTCTTCGACGAAGTTGAGCACGCGAAACCGCCTTCCGCAAGCGAACTGGTCGTGAACGAGATTCAGCGAGCATCGGGCATTGGCCTTCGCTTCGACCAGGATCGGGCCACGCGTGCCAACAGCGTGCCGCCCCGGCTTTTCTGCTTGCGAACGGAAAGTCCTTCTTCGCGATAGAGCCCGTAGATGCGGTCGACCCCAACGGCGCTCCCTCCCGCCGAAGCCGCCGGTCGCCGAAACGCCATCGCTCATTGGCGAGGTCGCGCAATAGGGCGACTTCTTTATGATGTGGGCGCGCCTGCCCGACCAACGCTTCGATCTTTTGTCGCGCGTCATGCATGACCATGCACTCATCGGCGGCTCTAAACTGCGTGATGTCGTAGAGACAGTTCGGTTCTGCGACACCCAAACGATCGAGCTGCGCGAGCGCGCCGACCGTCCGGCGCGGCAGGCAACGTTGTGCCTGCGCTTCGGCCAGGCGACGATCAGGCGACCGCAAAACCTGCGCGAAGAAGGGCTGCCCGACGGGGTTAGGCTCAGTTGGGTCGAGGTCGTCGAACCGGACGCACCCGACGGTGTCGAGCCCTTGCATTGGCTGCTCTTGACCACCCATGCGCTCTCCGGTGCGACTGACGCCTGGCAGATCGTCGCTTGGTACAAGCAGCGCTGGATGATCGAGCAGTTCTTCCGGGTGATGAAGACGCAGGGCTTCAAGATCGAGGACAGCCAATTGCAGTTAGCGGCGCGGCTGGAAAAGCTCGTCGCCATCGCCGCCAAGGCCGCGGCAATCGTCCTCCAACTCGTGCAGGACCGCAGTGGCGGCGATCCTCACCCGGCAAGCCTGGCAGTCAGTCCCCAGGAGATCAACACGCTCGCCGCCCTCGAAAGCCGCTTCAAGGGCAAGACCAAGCTGCAATCCAATCCCCATCCCAAAGCTTCGCTCGCTTGGGCCGCTTGGATCATCGCCAAACTCAGCGACTGGAACGGCTATGCCTCCTCCAAGCCGCCTGGACCCATCACCTTCTTCAACAGACTCAAATACTGTGCCGATGGCTGGGCCTTGCGAGATAGGTATATGCCTCAGTCGTTCGGTGGAGAAATGTTCCACTGGATCATTTGCTTTTGGTCACGAACAAAATCCAGCGACCAGCGGGCAGAGCCTTCGCGTTGGCCAGGATCGGTGCGCGCGTGCCTGCAAGTTCGCTTACGGAAGGGGGGTTCGCGTGCTCAACATCGTCCATGACGCGACGCGAGAATGCCTCGCGGCGATCCCCGGACACCTCGATCTCCGGTCGTCGCCTCGCTCGAGAGCTGACGACGCTGATCGAATGGCGCGGCAAACTCGCAATGATCTCTCCGACAACGGCACCAAACTCACCTCGAATGCCATTCTTGCCTGGTCAAAAGACCATAGGGTCGAGTGGCTCATTGCGTCACCTCGCCCAAGATAGCGGTTGATGAATTCTCCCAGTGTTGTGGAAGTGCCGCCGCGAAGCAGCCCCGTAGATTCCGGCGCTGCGGATGGCAGCAGGTAGTTGTTCCTATTGCGTCCTATCCATGCGGCGCCATCGCCCATTCGCGATTAGCCGGCACAGCCGGCCGCCTTGCGATTTGCTCGCCGCGCCGGTGCCAATGAATTGATGAAAGGCGGCTGCCATTTCGTGCGAAGACTTCGCTCCTGGTCTAGTTCGTGCGCGACCTTGGGCGCGTTCGTATTGAGATCACGGTCTACTGTTCCCCTAAGAGGCGTCATTTGGCTCGGGAGCCAGACGGTAACCGGCACAATGCCTGCGACAAGCCGCCTTTGAAAGTTGGTGTTTTCCAAGGGGTTAGCTTGGTGGTCAGCTGACCACAACCGAAATCCTCAACGGCAGGAATAACGATCAGCCGCAC
>NZ_CP013603.1:0-336117 GCF_001664145.1 Rhizobium sp. N731 | reverse complement strand
CTTTTGCGCGACAGGCTGTAACATTCGGCATCCCCCTCTCCTTCGGCATCGTCGCCGGCGATCATCCGAGCATGGATGACCCGGACGAGCGCCGAAAACTTATCCCGCCTTTCGGCCGGCCGGCGCATTTGCCCGCAAGAGCGCCATCAACATCGGGCCGATCGCGAATTCTCCCTTTTCGCTTCGCCGCGTCAGGTCGCGAAGATAGCCGCCGGCGGAATTGATGTGGCCCCCGCGCTCCAGGATGCACGCCATCACGGTCGCGGCATTTTCCGCGCCCATCACACTTGCCGCCTCCTCATAGGCGGACGGGCTGACGCCCAGCATCGATCGAACTGTGACGGCTGCCGTCATCAGGTCGCGCCAGTTTCGGATCACGCCATCCGGCCCGTAGGCAAGGATCTCGGGGCAGGCCTGCAGAACCAGGCCGAGCGGGAAGGATTTCAATCCGCCGGCATCATCACGGCCGCCGGGTCGTCCAGCCTGCCGTCCCGGCCGATTGTCCGAACGGATCGCCTCGCTCCTCCCCTCTTCCGGCGTCACGACGCCTCGCCCGTTGTCTTGCTCCGGCCTCGCGCCCTGCTTCGTGTCGAAGCTTGGTTCAAGTTCAGAGGTGGAGTCGGAGTTTGAATTCTGTATGTGACGCTCGATATGAGAGGCATTGCCGCGCTGTTTTTTCGATTTAACACGAATTTCCAGCCGGTTAAGGATATCCGTCCGAAGCGCCGTCAATCCGTCCAGCAATTGTTCGAGCTGTGCAGTCGTCGGCGACCGTGGCAGGCCTTCGATCATTTCCCGGAACTCCAGGTGAAGGCTCTGCCAATCCCCTTCAACGTCCTCTTCGATGGCCGCTTCGATCAGCTTGGCGATATCACGACGGCAAAGCGTGATGCGTTCGCGCAGGCGCTGGACATGCAGCCGCTCGGCCATCACCTCGGCGGCCAGTTGTTCGACCTCTTCCGCGCGAGCAAGCAGCGGCGCCAGCGAAAAGCCGAAGGCGTCGTTGACCTCCCCTGCCCTGTCCCTGCGGACATAACGCTTGCCGTTGGGACTATCCTTGCGCAGCAGAAGCCCCGCCTCGACGAGTGCCGCAAGATGGCGCCGCACGGTCTGCTCGGCCATGCCGTGCGTTCTCAGCGAAAGCTGGACATTGGACGGGAATACGATCAACCCGTTTTCCTCGGCCAGTTCGTTCTTGGGATAGAAGCTCAAGAGCGCATTGAGCACCGCTAGCGCCCGGTCGCTGATGCCAAGCAGCGGCTTTGCTTCGCACAGCGCACGAAACAGCTTCCATTTGTCAACCGATTGATCAGGCTTGATCTCACCCGCCATCACCTGGCTTGTGAGCATGCCAAGCGTCATCGGCCGCCGCCCGAAGGGCGTCGTTATACTTCCGGTTTCCATCTCTTCCACCTCGACGAGGCAAAAGAAATCCGCTCGCCAAAACGGCGCCAAAAACTCTTGACAGCGATTCTCGGAAGTGCGATTCTCGGAGGTGTTCAAGACTACGAGGAAAGCTTCCGTGACGGTGACGTTCGGGGGCTTTTTTCTTTTGCGCGTTATCTCCTGTCCGAATTGTCAGCTGACAATCGGTCTAACTGCCTCATTTTCCCTCATTTTCCTCTTCGAACTCAGCGGCGAGGCCTATCAACCGCCGGGCCAGGAATTCCGAAAACGCCGCTGATTTGGCGGCGATGCGAAAGCTCTTGCCCGAGCGGCTCACCGAAGCAAGCGTCCCGCCGCTTTGCGTGCGAAGCGTCTGCTCGACCCGCTGCGGCGCGCTCTTCTCCTCCAGTGCCTTCCAGATGACATCGAAGCGGCTATTGCTCTCCAGCGTCTGGAAAGCGGCGCCAGCGATTGCGGCCTGCACCTTCTTTCGCCCGCCTGTCTCCCTGAATTTCTCGGCAAAGGCCAACCAGCGGGGACGCCCCACCTTCGGCGCCGGTCCGATGGCAAGAATGATCTCGGGATCGATCGTCTGCGCTACCTGCAGCAGCCGTGACGTTTCCGGTTTATCCGTCGCCAGCGCCTGAGCAATCATGTCGCGACTGAAGCCATGTTCATCCATCCGTCGCGCAAACAGCGCCCGTTCGATGAAGCTCAAGTCGACACGCGGGCCGTTCTCCTGACCCTGCGCGAGAATCAGCTCTTCATCCGTGAGCTTGCGGACCACGGCCTTGACGGGAACACCGATCTCCGCGGCCGCACGCAAGCGCCGGTGGCCATAGGCGGCCTGGTAATACCCAGCCTTTACCGGGTCCGGACGCACAAGGATTGGAACCTGCTGTCCGCTTTCCTGGATCGACTGCTTCAATCGCTCGAACTCAGGATCCTTGTCGACCGGGATGCGGTCGCGGATAAAGGACATTTCGACGGCAGCCGCATCGATCTCCAGCACTTTGTCGCCAGAGGCGAGGGACTCACGCAGGGCCTTGGCGGCGGCTGCTTCCTCTCCCAACCGTCCCAGCGACAAGTTCATCGCCTTGACCGCACCCGATGGTCGATGCGGCGGCGGCGCGCTTGGCGTCTCCGGTCGTGCCGGTTCGACAGCGCCAACCATGCTCTTCAGGATATCGCGACCTTTTGGGCTCATGTCCTGCTCCATGCACTGCGGATGAGTTGCTCGACCTCGGCATTGACATTGTCGACGGATTCGACGCCGCGGTCATAGGTCTGGCGATGCATCGTCTCGCGGCCCGCCTCGTAGATCGTCTGCTTGGACAGGCCAGCGTCCGAAACCGCCGTTGACTTCACCATCATCGAGGTCAGCACACGCTCGCCGAACAGGCTGCGCAGGAAGGCGACGATCTGCGCCTGCGGACCGTCATTGGACTCATAACGGGTGATCAGATAGCGCATCCAGTCATATTCGAGATTGCCGCCTGCCTGCTTGACGACGGCCAGAAGGTCGGAGGTCATCGTCAGGAACTGGTTCATCGACGCCACGTCGAGCATCTGTGGATGGACGGTGATCAGCACGGCAGTCGCAGCGCAGAGAGCAGACAGCGTCAGAAAGCCGAGGGTAGGGGGGCAATCGATGATGACGACGTCGTAGCTCTGTTCCAGCGAATGCAGCGCATTGCCGACCCGCATGAAGAACATGTCTTTGTCGTCGCGATTGCTGTCGGCCAGCGCCTTCGGGGTATCGTGCTCAAACTCATGCAGTTCGAGATTGCCCGGAATGAGATCGAGACCGGGGAAATAGGTCTGGCGGACGATGTCGGCAACGTCGCGGCGCGTCTCGTCATATTTGATGGCGCCGTAGAGCGTCTCGTTTTCACCGACATCGAACTCCGGCTGATATCCGAGCATCGCCGACATCGACGCCTGCGGGTCGAGGTCGACCGCGAGCACACGATAGCCGCGCAGCGCCAGGAACTGCGCCAGATGGATCGACGTTGTCGTCTTGCCGGATCCGCCCTTGAAATTGGTGACGGCGATCACCTGGAGGTGGTCGCCCGGCCGGCGCGTCGGCAGATAGGAGGGTTTGGTGCGCCCCAGATGCTGGCGCATCGCATGGATTTCTTCGAGCGAGAAGACACGGCGGCCGGCCGCCGTCTTTTCGGGATTGATGCTTTCCACCTGGGCGGTGAGGTGGCGAACATAGCTGTCGGTGACCCCGAGCAGCTTGGCGGCCTCGGTGCTGCTGAACCGCCGCAGCGATTTGCGGGCATCGGGCGAAAATAACCGCTCGAACAGCACCTGGAGCTGGCTGCTGAGCATCGTCGAGTCCTGCGCAATCGTCTCGTCGATCGAGACTTGACTCGCTCTTCTGGCTTTCTCAACAATCGCGGCCTTGGTCGGCATTCACGCAAATCCTGATAAATCGGGCAATTTTGCGCAAATGATCGTGAGTCTGGCGATTCCGTCAAGCGATTTCTTGGTTTGCCAATATATAACAAACTGAATTCGTCAAAAAAATTGCGTGGAATTCCGGAATCTTAGCGCAATTGTCAGCTGACAACGGCGGCGAACCCGCATCGCCGGCGCCGGCCATTCTCGACGGACGTGAAAGCCACCGCCGACTCGTCGCAGGGTAACTGCGCTTGGCACAGATCGACCAGGCAAATGCCGCTTCTTATTTATAGGCAGAGGAACGGCAGAGGCTTTCGGCCTCCAAGCCGCGGACGGGCTCGACGCCGGAGGCCTTGACATTTCCATCTTGGGATTCGGGATCGCGGCGTGACGGGGCAAGGCCGAGCATTTGTTCGAGACGGCCGGCATTGAGCGGAGCGCTTATTCCCTTGAAGTTCATCTTCCATCTTTCGTCTGCATGTGAGCTTGCGTGAAGGAGAGATAAGCGCAATTTGAACCGGCGGAGAACCGCCCGGCGACTTTATCACCATCTTTTCCATGTGCGGCGAAAAAGGAGAGGGGCTCAATCAAGCATCGGTCCCGAGATGGCGCTTGCGACAGCGACAATGCGACGGCATGCCCGCGAATACGACGGCCGTGTTCTGTCCGGACCATGCGTATTCCAGGAGTCGCGAACAGCGGCCGCAGCTGAGCTGCGCGCAGACGGCAACAGTCGCATGTGACCATCGACTGTAAGGATTGCAGACGCTCGCGCTATGCGAATCATGTCTAGAGAGATATGATCAAAATCGTTGAACGGTCCCATGCCGACCTGCTCCTCCCATCTCCTGCCTAACGGAACCTACGGGGGAATTTGCTTCCGTCTACGGAATTCCTCGTTGTTTACCTGTTGTTTACCATAAGGTGACACAGCGCCCGCCGACTCCATTTTTGCGGTCCACGCGCGCAGGAGGGGCGACATGATCATTGCTTTGCCGGCCGCTTTCCCGCTCTTGGTCGGGGCTACCGCGCTTTCATTCCCTCACGATTGGTAAAATGGGCATTGCCCAACCCTGTTCCGATGGTCAGCACCGCCCATGTCGATACGTCCTCGATGAATGGGATCTGCGACAAGCCCTGCACGACGGCGTCATTGTGCATCATCACGAATGTGCTGTGATCGCCGATTGCGGGAATGGCCTTCATCAGTGCGGCGGGAAGGTTGAAGCTGTCGCTTTCCCAATTGCCGCCTGGCAGGTTCTGTCCGCCGCGTTCGATCGAACCGTCTGCTTTGATGATACCGGGACAGCCGATCCCGATGATCGGGGCCGGCTTCAGATTGGCCTTTTCTGCCTTATCGATCAGCTCCTGCAACATCGCCGCCAGCCTTTCTATCGTCGCACTGCGGCTCGGCTCGTCGTCGGCGTGACGCCAGATGGTCGATTCCCAGACACTCGCATCGGCAAAGTGCGGTTTTTTTTCCTTTCCGAACTCGACGACTCCGGCACGGACGTTCGTGCCGCCGATATCGACGGCCAGCATCGCCTCATAGCCTTTGAACATCCAGGACGGCATGAGGTGGACGGAACCGATCAGTCCAGCCTCGTCGGGATGGTGGACGATCGGGATGACCTCGATATCGATACCGGCCGCCTTGAGCAGAACCATGGTCCTGGCGATCGTCAGCTCCCCGAAGCGGCTTTGCCTGAAGCCGCCGCCGACGACGATGCGCTCGGTCTTGGACCAGCGCTCGTCCTTGAGGAATTTTTTGATGACCTCGGCAAAATCCTGTGCGAAGTCCTCCACCGCGCCCATGATCAGTGCGGCGGCCTCCATGTCGTCTCCCTTCAGCAGAGACTCGATCTTTTTCTTGGAAAGCTTCGTCGTCTCGACCCTGCCGAGCGGATCGTCTCCGAACTTGCGGACATGATTTCTCCAATCCTCAAGCTTCTGCTGAAAGGTCTTCTTGTTGGCGTTGTCGCCAACGAAGCCGTTCTTGTCACGCAGCTCGTTGTTGTAGTCGTCGATCGTTACCAACGGCAGGACCATCGCGCCATGCGCTAATGGGGCACTCGCCCCGTCACGGGGCTCCGAATTGCGTTTGGCCATCGATGTCCCTTTCCGGCCGCGAGGGGTCGAACAGGCGGCAAAATAAAACGCCGACCAGCCTCTGGATGTTCCGGAGCTTATTAACTCATCTTGCCCTCGTCCGCCGGCGACCTAGCTTCAATGATTGCAGAATTTGGAGAATGCCGTGCAGGACGACACCACTACGCAGGAAATGCTTTCATTGGTGCTGGGGGAACCGGAGCACTGGGCGATGTTTCTCGACATCGACGGAACGCTGCTTAACCTTGCGCCTACGCCGGATGCGATTGAGGTCCCAGAAGACCTGCCTGGACACCTTCATCGCCTTTCGAACAAGCTCGGCGGCGCCTTGGCGCTGGTCACCGGGCGCTCGCTTGCCTATGCAGACGAGCTGTTCAAGCCCTTTGCATTTCCAACCGCAGGCCTGCATGGCGCCGAGATCAGGAGCGCCGCCGGAATGCATACGGTCGAGGCGACCCCCGAATTCCAGGCGCTGAAACATGCATTGACCGCCGAAGCCGAACATTACCCGGGTGTTCTGATAGAGGATAAGGGTGCAGCCGTTGCCGCGCATTACCGGCTGGCGCCGGAATATGAAAAAGTCATTGAAGAGCGCATGCACTACTATGCGGAGCTTGCCGGACCGAACTGGGCGCTGCAGCTCGGTAAAAGGGTGTTCGAGCTCCGACCGGCACGGTCGAGCAAGGGCGATGCGCTGGAGCGCTTTTTTCAGTCAGATCCTTTCAAGAACCGCTGCCCGATTACCATCGGGGATGATTTGACCGACGAGTCGATGTTTGCGATCGCCAATGCGCGCGGCGGCGTCTCCGTGCGTGTCGGGGCCATCGGTGCCCCGAGCTGCGCCACGAGCCGGCTGTCTTCGGCTGCACTGGTCAGGAATGTCATTGCCGCCCTTGCCGCCTGAGATGAATTTCAGATTGCCGTCATCTTTGCGCCGCCGGCGTAGCGTCAATCATCAAAAAAGTATCGGTTTTGGCCGGGAATCGTGGTGGCGGGCATGAAGCGAGCCCACTACACTCGTCATAATAATAAAGCCGAAGGGAATTTGGCAGGCGGACGTAGAATCGCCCCTCGGAGGAGGAAACGATGGAACCCGACTTGGAAGTCGTTCAGATCAGACCGGGCGAATCCTTCGCAACGAAGGCGCATGGTTATCCCTATCACACCGTTCGCTGGCACTTTCATCCGGAATATGAACTGCATCTCGTCGTGGCGACCACGGGACGCTATTTCGTCGGCGATTTCATCGGGGAGTTCGAACCCGGCAATCTGGTGCTGGCCGGCCCCAATCTGCCTCACAACTGGATCAGCGACGTCCCGAAGGGATCGAGTATTCCGCTTCGATGCCAGCTCATCCAGTTCAGTGAGAATTTTATCAGCGACACGATGAAGGTGCTGCCCGAGCTCAATCCCTTCGAGCCGGTCCTCGAAGCGTCGCGCCGGGGCGTGCTCTTCGGCACTGAGACCAGCCGGCAGGTGGCGCCTCTAATGAACGAGGTGCAGCAGGCCCAGGGCGTACGTCGCATCGAGCTCTTCATGATGATCGTCGGGCTGCTCAGCCGGGCGCAGGATGCCCAGCTTCTCGCAAGCCCCAGCTATCTGCCCGATCCCTCGGGCTATATGTCGGCCGGCATCAACCAGGCGCTCGCCTATATCAGAGAAAATCTGACGAAATCCTTCGACGAAACCGATCTCGCTGCGATTGCCGGACAGTCCACAGGCGCCTTCTCACGCGCTTTCCGCCGCCATACCGGCATGTCGCTCGTGCAATATGTGAAACGCCTGCGCATCAATCTCGCCTGCCAAATCCTGATGAGCGACGACCATGCGTCGATCACCGACATCTGCTTCGAGGTCGGCTTCAACAATCTGTCCAATTTCAACCGCCAGTTCCTCGCGGAAAAAGGCATGACGCCGTCCCGCTTCCGGCGATTGTTGGGTGACAATATCAACGTGGCAAAGGCGGCATAAGGTCCGCCGAAGACGGCAATAGGGGAGGACAAGGAGGAGGAACGAAAACTGACGCAGGCTTGAACGTGAGCGCGCGAGGAGCGGCTCGCGAGAGGAGACGCTTGTCCTCAGAAACAGCAAACCGCTGGGACAGGCACAGCCGCTCATTCAGCCGAACGGCACAGCAGAACACTGCAATCACGCACTACACGATTTTTTCCAATGGGAGGAGATGGAAATGATGAAATTTTCGACAAAAGCGGCAGGCGCCGCGGCACTTATGCTGTCCTTGCTCGGCGGGACTTCCGCCTTTGCACAAAGCGCGGTTGCGGATGCAACCGTCGCGTTCCTTATGCCCGACCAGGGCTCGACCCGTTATGAAGAGCACGACCATCCGGGCTTCGTCGCCGAAATGACGAAGCTTTGTGCGTCCTGCAAGGTCATCTATCAGAATGCCGATGCCGATATCGCCAAACAGCAGCAACAGTTCAATTCGGCCATCACTCAGGGCGCCAAGGTCATCGTGCTCGATCCGGTGGATTCGGCAGCGGCCGCCTCTCTCGTCCAGCTCGCCCAGAGCCAAGGCGTCAAGGTCATCGCCTATGACCGGCCGATCCCGAAGGGCAAGGCCGATTTCTACGTCTCCTTCGACAACAAGGCGATCGGCAAGGCGATCGCGGAATCGCTGGTTCAGCATCTGAAGGCCAAGAACGTGCCGACCGACGGCGGCGGCATTCTGCAGATCAACGGTTCGCCGACCGATGCCGCCGCCGGACTGATCAAGGACGGCATTCACGAGGGTCTGGCGAGCGGCGGCTACAAGACGCTTGCTGAATTCGATACGCCGAACTGGCAGCCGGCGAATGCCCAGCAATGGGCGGCCGGACAGATCACGCGTTTTGGAAAGCAGATCGTCGGCGTCGTCGCCGCCAATGACGGCACCGGCGGCGGCGCCATCGCCGCTTTCAAGGCAGCCGGCGTCGATCCCGTGCCGCCGGTGACCGGCAATGACGCGACGATCGCCGCGCTGCAACTGATCATATCGGGGGATCAGTACAACACGATCTCCAAGCCGAGCGAAATCGTCGCTGCTGCCGCTGCCGACGTCGCCGTGAAGCTCTTGGCAGGCGAGACGATCAAGGCCGAGATGACGCTTTACGATACGCCGGCGCAGCTTTTCGTGCCGGCTGTCGTGACCGCCGAGAACCTGAAGGCCGAGATCATCGACAAGAAGATCAACACCGCCGAGGAGCTGTGCACCGGCCGTTACGCCGACGGCTGTAAAAAGCTCGGCATTATCAAGTAATCCGCCAGGGAAGCGCGGCCGCCATCGGTCGCGCTTCCGCTTCGCTTTTCGGAAAGGCCAGGCGATGTCTGACACCTCTCACACTTTTGACTCGCACCAGCCGGTCCTCAGCCTGCGCGGAGTTTCGAAGAATTTCGGAGCGGTGTCGGCGCTGACCGACATCGACCTCGACGTGCATTCCGGCGAGGTCGTGGCGCTGGTGGGCGACAATGGCGCCGGCAAATCGACACTGGTCAAGATTCTGGCCGGCGTCCACCAGCCCACCTCGGGCACCATCCTATTCGAGGGTCAACAGGCAGATTTATCGAGCCCCAGCGCTGCGCTCAATCTGGGCATTGCGACCGTGTTCCAGGATTTGGCGCTTTGTGAAAATCTCGACGTCGTCGCCAATATCTTTCTCGGAAAGGAGCTCAACCCCTTCCAGCTCGACGAGGTCGCGATGGAGATCCGCGCCTGGAAGCTGCTGAACGAACTTTCCGCGCGAATCCCAAGCGTGCGCGAGCCCGTGGCCTCGCTATCCGGGGGCCAGCGTCAGACCGTGGCGATTGCCCGGTCGCTGTTGCTCGAACCAAAACTGATCATGCTCGATGAACCCACGGCCGCACTCGGCGTTGCCCAGACGGCCGAGGTGCTGGATCTGATCGAGCGCGTGCGCGAGCGCGGCCTCGGCGTTATCATGATCAGCCATAACATGGAGGACGTGCGGGCCGTCGCCGACCGTATCGTCGTGCTTCGGCTTGGCCGCAACAACGGCACCTTCATGCCCGACGCATCCAACGAAGAGCTCGTCAGCGCGATTACCGGCGCATCCAACAATTCCGTCTCCCGTCGCGCGATGCGCCGCAAGGCGCAAAGCCAAGAGAATGAGGAGGGCAGGCCATGATGAAGACCATTCAGAACGAGCCGGCAACACCCGCGCTTCTCGATCGGCGCGACGAAAGAGTGCGCCATGACGACAGCTTTGCCGGGTGGGTTCGGTCCTTCTGGGATCGCATCCGCTCCGGTGACCTCGGATCGTTGCCAGTCATAGTCGGCCTGGCGATCATCTGGACGGTCTTCCAAGCGCTCAATCCGGTGTTTCTTTCCAGCGCCAACCTCGTCAACATGCTGTTCGATTGCTCGACGGTCGGCGTCATCTCGCTCGGCATCGTCTGCATTCTGATCGTTGGCGAGATCGATCTCTCCGTCGGCTCGGTCAGCGGCTTCGCCTCGGCGCTCACCGGCGTCTTCTGGATCAACCAGGGCTGGCCGGTGGTACTGGCCATTCTTGCCGCCATGGCGGTGGGCGCCTTGATCGGCTCGCTCTACGCCTTCCTCTTCAACCGCTTCGGCATGCCGAGCTTTGTCTCCACCCTGTCGGGACTGCTCGCCGTTCTCGGGCTGCAGCTCTATATCCTCGGGGCGACCGGTTCGATCAATCTGACCTATGGCTCGTGGCTCGTAAATTTCGGGCAGATCATGGTCATGCCGGATCCGGTCGCCTATGCGCTGGTTGCCCTTGCCGGCTTCGGTTTCTTCTTCGCGAGCTACCGCACGGCGGCGCGCCGGCGGGCCGCCGGGCTGTCGTCGAAATCGGTCGGCGGGCTGCTCCTGCGCGCCGTCATCATTACCCTCGCCCTGGAGGCGGTCGCCTTCTATCTCAACCAGTCACGCGGCATTCCCTGGATGTTCGGACTTTTCGTCGGCCTCGTCGCAGCGATGAACTATGCGCTGACCCGCACGAAGTGGGGACGCTCCATGCATGCCGTCGGCGGCAACAGGGAGGCGGCCCGCCGCTCGGGCATCAACGTCTCGCGCATCTATGCGAGCGCCTTCGTCATGTGCGCCCTGCTGGCCGCGACCGGCGGCGTGCTCTCGGCGGCGCGATTGGCGACGGCCAGTCAGCAGGCCGGCACCGGCGACGTCAATCTCAACGCCATCGCTGCGGCGGTCATCGGCGGCACCAGCCTGTTCGGCGGGCGCGGCAGCGCCTATTCGGCCCTTCTCGGCATCATCGTCATTCAGTCGATCGCGAGCGGTCTGACGCTCCTCGATCTGTCGTCGTCGCTTCGTTACATGATCACGGGGGCCGTTCTTGCCGTCGCCGTCATCGTCGACTCGCTGGCACGCCGATCGCGCATTTCGCACGGCCGGGCCTAAATCAACAGGAAAGCAGAGGAAGAAAATGGGACAGGATCTGTCTGGAAAAGTCGCGGCCGTCACTGGGGCGGCGTCGGGTATCGGCCTGGAGTGCGCCAGGACCATGCTTGCAGCAGGCGCCCGCGTCGTGCTGATCGACCGCAACGAAGAGGCGTTGAGGGATGTCTGCTCGAAACTCGGCGAAAAGGCCATTCCCCTGGTCGTCGATCTCTTGGATCCAAAAAGCGTGGCGCAGATGATGCCTGCTATTCTGGAGAAAGCGGGCCAGTTGGACATTTTCCACGCCAATGCCGGCTCCTATATCGGCGGTGAAGTGCTTGACGGCGATCCCGACGCCTGGGATCGCATGCTCAACCTGAACATCAACGCCGCATTTCGCTCGGTGCACGCCGTGCTGCCGCATATGGTCGGACGCAAGACCGGCGATATTATCCTGACGAGTTCGGTCGCCGGGATGATCCCGGTGGTCTGGGAGCCGATCTATACGGCTTCCAAACACGCGGTCCAGGCCTTTGTCCACACCCTTAGGCGACAGGTCGCCAAGCATGGCTTGCGGGTCGGCGCCGTCGCGCCAGGGCCTGTCGTGACCGCTCTTCTCAGCGATTGGCCGCAGGAAAAGCTCGACGAGGCGCTCGCCGCCGGTGGTCTGATGGAGCCGAAAGAAGTGGCCGAAGCGGTGCTCTTCATGCTGACGCGTCCACGCAACGTCACCATCCGCGACCTCGTCATTCTGCCGCAGAGCACCGATATCTGAGGAGGATGTGCCGCCCCACGACCGCAGAAAGGAATCGGCCATGATCTTCGATAGATTTCGCTTGAACGGACAGGTGGCGCTTGTGACCGGCGGCACGCGCGGCATCGGTCTGGCGATCGCCGAAGCGCTCGGCGAGGCGGGCGCCAAAATCTTCATCAGCGGAAGAACCCGCAGCGCGGCGGCGGACGAGCGGCTGGCCAAGACCGGCGTCGATTGCGATTTCATCGCCGCCGACATGACGAAAGATAATGCCGCCGATGCGCTCGTCACTGAGACCCTCTCACGGGCGGGTCGGCTCGATATCCTCGTCAACAATGCCGGCATCGCCATTCATGGCGACAGCGGCGAATTCTCCGATGCCATCTGGCGCGAGATCATGACCGTCAATGTCGACGCCGTCTTCCGCACCTGCCGCGCAGCACTCGCACCGATGCGGCGCCAGGGCGGCGGCGTCATCCTCAATCTCGGCTCGATCTCCGGCATCGTATCTAACATTCCGCAGAACCAGGTCGCCTATAACGCCTCCAAAGCGGCGGTCCATATGATGACGAAGAGCCTGGCAAGCGAAGTCGCCGCCGAGAACATCCGCGTCAATGCCATTGCGCCAGGCTATATCGAGACCGATATGTCGCGCGGCGGCATCGCCAATCCCGACTGGTTCCCGACCTGGCGCAGCATGACACCGATGGCACGTGTCGGGCAGCCGGAAGAGGTGGCCGGGGCCGCCTTGTTCCTCTGCTCGGCGGCGGCAAGCTATATCACCGGCGAGGTGCTTGTTATCGACGGCGGTTATACGACGCGGTAAGCGTCCGAGAGGGGAGGGCGGGTTCCCCGCCCGGCAGCCAAGCGTCTCTCTTTTTGCTCAGAAAATTCAGGTCGCCGTGCCGCAGGCGCTCTGGTAATCGGCCAGCACACGGTCGACCGCGGTAATCAATATAGTCTCGGGATCGCCGACTTCAGCCGCCGAAAGCTGCGGCAGATACTGATGCAGCAGCGTCTCCGGGATCGTCTTTCCGCGCAGCGCGCCGAGCAATCTCTCGAACGCCTTGTCGGCCTCGGGCCTGTTCCAGTAATAGCGGATACGATCGCTGTAGCTGTAGTGCCGCTGCAGACGCAAAGCCGTCTCGTCGCCGTGATAATGGGCCTGCCAGTCGCCCGGTGCTGCCAGCATCAGGGCCTCCATCGCGGCCGCAAGGGGTCTATCGCCGTAACCGGCAACCATCTCCGATGCGATCATATCGAGCGCATAGGCGGCCTCACGCAGCGCAAAGGTCAGGCCGGGGCCGACCTTCAGGATCGGGAAGCCGTCCTGCACCAGCCGCGTCAGCGCATCGCGCGTCTGATAATCAGTGGAATGAGCCTCGAAGACGAATTGCGGTTCCTCGTCGAGCAGTGCGGTCAATTCAGTCGCAAGTTCGGGCCTGTAGCCGATGACGTTCTCGCTGCCGAATTCGACACCCGGCTGGACGACGAAAGCGATGACGCGGGAAAAGGCGTCTTCCAATCCTGCCCGCGAAAAGATCTCGCGATGAATGGCGATCGTCGAGCGGGCTGCATCCGCCGCGGTCGGCCGGAGTTCTTCGAGCGCATGGTCGGCGCCGCCCGGCACCGGAACCTCGGTGCCGAGAATATAAAGCGGCAGCGGCACGCCGCTCGCCTTTGCCGCCCTTTCGCTGACCTGCGCCAGTCGTGCGGCGCGCTCGGCGGTCGTCCGGTCGTTGAGCGCGGCCGGCTCGCCGGCACAACCCATCGATGCATCGAGATGGATCTTGCCGAACCCAGCTCGGACGTAGGCTTCGACCATGAGTTCCGCCTGCGTCAGCGCTGCCTCCGGCGTCTCCTTGCGCCACGGGTTGGGGCCGAGATGGTCGCCGCCGAAGATCATCTGCGCGCGGTCGAGCCCTTCCTCGGCGCCGATGCGCTCGGCGAAGCGGATGAAGTCTTCCGGTGTCATGCCGGTATAACCGCCGACATGATTGACCTGGTTGCAGGTCGCCTCGATCAGGACCGGCCCGCCTTCGCGCACCGCCCGCCGGATTGCGGCCCTGAGGACGAGGGGATGGGCGGAGCAGACCGAGGTGATGCCGAAGGGTCTGCCTTTGCGCCGGGCGGCGGCAAGACGGGTCAATATCCGGTCCATCGTCTATCTCCTCGGGGTTTCGGCGATAAAGGCCGTTAGTTCGGCAAGGGTGGAGACGCCTTCCATGGGCCCGAGCTGGGTCACGTTGCGAGCGCCGGCCGCATTGGCGTGGAGCAGGGCGGCATCCGGCGCCATGCCCTTGCGGCGGCAGGTGAGATAGGCCGCGCCGAAGCTGTCTCCGGCGCCGGTCGGATCGACCTCGTCAACCGCAAAGGCAGCGCAATCGATGCGCGGAAAGCCGCGGGCGAAGAAGGACGCGCCCTGTTCGCCGCGCTTCAGCGCGATTTCACCGATGCCGCTCTCCAAAAGCTTGGCCACAGCGGCAGCTTCGTCTGTGTGGCCGGCGGCGGTGGAAAGCTCCTCGCCGGAGGGTAGCAGCAGGTCGGCAGCGGCAAGCACCTTGCCGAAGCTTTCCAGCGCGCAGTCATCCGTCAGCAGTTCCTTGCGAAGGTTGGGGTCCAGCGACACCGAACCGCCGCGAGCCTGCACCGTCTCGACGGCATAGAGGATCACCTCGCGGGCACCGGGAATGGTAAGAGCCGTTCCCATGACATGCACATGGCCGGCACGCCGAACGAGAGCCTCAGCGGCAGACGTCAAGCCGATCTGGCCGGCCGCGGATCTGGCAATGTTGAAGACGAAATCACGGGCACCATGCGGCCGGTAGCGAACGAAAGCACTGCCTGTCGGCCAGTCCTCATGGATTGCGATGGCGGATACGTCGACGCCGTCTTGGCGCAGGCGATCGACGTTCAAGCGGCCGAAATCGTCATTGCCGACGCCGGCGATGATGCCGGCCGCACCGCCCATTCGCGCAACCTGGTCGATGAAGATGGCCGGTGCACCACTCGGATAAGGCCCCGTCAGGGATTGCGGCTCGAGGAAGCCCGCACCGACCGTCGTCGCCATGATCTCCACCAGGATTTCGCCGACCGTGATCGTCGGCCCAAGCGCTTCCGGCGCAATCGCCCTTTGAGACAACGGCATCTGCAATCTCCTTCATGCGGGCAGCGGCGGCATCCTGCGCTCCGCACACCCGTCAAAAAACCTCGATCCGCCCGTAACTTGGTTGGGAGGACCAGTCAAGAATAATTTGACGCGCGATAATTTCAATATTGCGGCGCAATAAATAGAGGCTGGGTTCATTTTGCGCTGCGAAACGCCTTTCGATCCACGCTTTTCACGCGAAACGATCGAATCCGGACCAATTGCTCTTCCAAAACCTCCTTGACAAGGTTGACCAAGATGATAAAAGTTTACGCATGTAATTTTATGCGTGAACATCCGTAAAGGAGGAGCGGAGACCATGAGCAAGATCATTTGCATTCTATCTGCATCCGTCGCCTGCCTCGCGCTCACCGCCGGGCTGGCGGTTGCCGAGGAACTGACGATCGCCACCGTCAACAATGGCGACATGATCATCATGCAGAAACTGTCGCCGGAATGGGAGAAGGAGACCGGCAACAAGGTGAACTGGGTGGTGCTCGAAGAAAATGTTCTGCGCCAGAAGGTGACGACCGACATCGCGACGAAGAGCGGTCAGTACGACATCATCACCATCGGCGGCTATGAAGCGCCGATCTGGGGCAAGCAGGGCTGGCTGGCGCCCGTTGACGATCTCGGCGCCGACTATGACTATGACGACCTGCTCGCTCCGATCAAGACGGGCCTGACCGTCGACGGCAAGCTCTATGCCGTGCCCTTCTATACTGAAAGCTCCTTCACGCTCTACCGCAAGGATCTCTTCGATGCCGCCGGCATCAAGATGCCTGATGAACCGACCTACGACCTGATCAAGGAATATGCAGCGAAGCTGACCGACAAATCGAAGGAACAGTACGGCCTATGCCTGCGCGGCAAGCCCGGCTGGGGCGAGAACATGGCGTTCCTCGGAACCATGATCAACGCCTATGGCGGACGCTGGTTCGACATGGACTGGAAGCCGCAAATCAACTCTGAGCCTTGGAAGAAGGCAATTACAGACTACGTCGACCTGATGACCAAATACGGCCCTCCCGGCGTGACCGCGAACGGCTTCAACGAGAACCAGGCGCTATTTTCAACCGGCCACTGCGCGATGTGGATCGATGCGACCTCGGCTGCCGGTCGCGTCTATGACCCGAAGCAGAGTACAGTGGCCGATAAAATCGCATTCACACGCGCGCCTGTCGCCGTCACCGCCAATGGCTCGAGCTGGTCATGGTCCTGGAACCTGGCAATCCCGGCCACCTCGACCAAGCTCGATGCGGCCAAATCCTTCCTGAAATGGGCAACCTCCAAGGACTACGTCAAGAAGGTTGGTGAAACAGAGGGCTGGGTCGCGGTGCCGCCCGGCACCAGAAAATCGACCTACGCCCTGCCGGAATATCAGAAGGCGGCCCCCTTTGCCGACACCGTGCTGAAGGCCATCCTCTCGGCCGACCCGTCCAAGCCGACCAAGGATCCCGTTCCCTATACCGGCGTTCAGTTCGTCGCCATTCCCGAGTTCCAGGGCATCGGCACGCTCGTCGGGCAGCAGATCGCCGCCGCGCTGTCCGGACAGCAATCGGTCGATGCCGCTCTCGACAGTGCCCAGAAACAGGTCGAACGCGATATGAACAAGGCCGGCTACCCGAAGTAAGCCTTTCATCCTCGCGGTTTGCCGCGAGTTCCTCCCGGAAAGGTCCCGGCAGCACGACTGCCGGGACCTTCTGGTCAGGCGGTTAGCCGTCATTTCGCACTACCGGCGTCTGCGCCGGCTGAACTGGAGAACGACATGAGACTGAAAGACAAGGTCGCCCTCATCACCGGCGGTGCGCGCGGCATCGGCCTTGGCTTTGCCGAAGCATTCGTCAAGGAAGGCGCCAAGGTCGTCATTGCCGATATCGACATCGAACGGGCAACGAAATCCGCCGCCGCGATCGGCCCGGCGGCCAAGGCGATGAAGCTCGACGTCACGGATCTGTCGACCATCGACACTCTCGTTGCAGAGGTCGACAAGGAGTTCGGCGGCATCGATATCCTCGTCAACAACGCCGCCATCTTCGACATGGCGCCGGTCAGCGAAATCACCCAGGCCAGCTACGACAAGGTCTTCTCGATCAATCTGAAGGGGCCGCTCTTCATGATGAAGGCCGTCTCGAACGTCATGATCAAGCGGGGCAGGGGCGGCAAGATCATCAATATGGCCAGCCAGGCCGGGCGGCGCGGCGAGGCGCTGGTGCTTTTATACTGCGCTTCCAAGGCGGCGATCATCTCGGCGACGCAGTCGGCAGCGCTGGCCCTCGTCAAATACGGCATCAACGTCAATGCCATCGCCCCCGGCGTCGTCGACGGCGAGCATTGGGATATTGTCGATGCGCATTTTGCCAAATGGGAGGGACTGAAGCCCGGGGAGAAGAAGGCCGCCGTCGCCAAATCCGTTCCGATCGGCCGCTTCGCCACACCCGACGACATCAAGGGCCTTGCCGTCTTCCTTGCCTCATCGGACAGCGACTATATCCTTGCCCAGACCTACAATGTCGACGGCGGCAACTGGATGAGCTGATCGCCCTTCCGCAAGAAGTCTGGAGCCAGGAAGATGGAAGCCATCTGCTATACCGAGAAGGGCGTCGCGGTCACCAAGGCGCTGCCGCTGCCGGAGCTGCGGCCCGGCCATGCGCTGGTGCGCGTGCGCGCCGCCGGTCTTTGCCACACCGATATCGACGTCCTCCATGGCCGTTACGGCGAGGGCCGCTTCCCGCTCGTCCCCTGCCATGAATTTGCCGGTGTGATCGAGGCCGTGGCCGGCGATGTCTCCGGCCTCGCCGTCGGCGCCTGTGTCGTCGTCGATCCCAACCTTCCCTGCGGGCAGTGCCGGGCCTGCCGCAAGGGATTGACCAATCTTTGCCGCGACCTGAAGGCCTATGGGGTCACGGAGAACGGCGGTTTTGCCGAATACAGCCTGGTCAGGACCGATCACCTGCACGAAATCGGCGATCTCGACTTCAATCTCGCCGCCCTTGCCGAGCCGCTCGCCTGCGTTTTGAATGGCCTTGGCAACGCCGGCCTGCAGGCCGGTCTGGCGGGAACGGAAACGGCGCTCGTCTTCGGCGCCGGGCCGATCGGACTGCTGCTCGCGCTTTCCCTGAAGGCCGAAGGCGTTTCGTCGGTAACGGTTGCCGATATCAACGAGGGCCGCCTGGCCTTTGCCGAGCGGCTGGGACTGGAGACGGCCGTCTCCGGCTCCGAAGCGCTCGCCGGCCGCCGCCGCTCTTTCGATTTCGTTGCCGATGCAACCGGCATTGCCCGCGTCGTCGAAAGCATGATCGACTTTACCGCCGATGGTGGCACGGTTCTGGTCTTCGGCGTCTGCGCCCCCGACCAGCGCATTTCCATCGCGCCCTTCGAGATCTTCCGACGCCAGATCCGCTTCGCCGGCTCCCACTCGCTGAACCGCAACATTCCCCAGGCGCTCGACGTTCTTAGAAGAGATACCGGCGCCATGGCGCAGCTGGTGTCTCACCAGCTGCCGCTCGGCGAGGTGCTTCCCTTCATCATGAAGAAGTCCGCCGATCCGACAACGATGAAGGTGCAGTTCTCCATAGACTAAAGCACGTCGCGATCTCCCGTGCTTTAGGTCTTTGTTTTTACGCGTGTCGTTAACGCAAAACCGCACACACTTTTGTGCGACACGCTCTAGGTTCGGGTGATCGACAGGGCAGCTTTTCGTCCGGCGATGAGTCATCTAGAAACCGTCGGAGACGCCGCGTCAGGAGAGCAGATGGTGGGAAAGACGATCAAAACCATGGAGGACTTTTCGGAGTTCGCCGGCCTGTCGCGTCCAACCGTCTCGAAATATTTCAGCGATCCGATGTCGGTGCGCCAGAAGACGCGGGAGACGATCGAGCAGGCGCTGAAGAAATCGGGATTCCGGCCGAACATCTTCGCCGTCAACCTCAACCGGCGGCGCAGCAACATTCTCGGCGTCATCATCCCCAATTCCACCGATCCTTTCTATATGGCGCTCACCCGCCGCATTGAGACGATCGCCAACGAGACCGGGTTCCTCGCCTTCGTCCTGTCGTCAGACGGCAAGGCCGAAATGGAGGACCGGGCAATCAAGACGCTGAAATCAATGAATGTCGCCGGCGCGATCATCGCGCCGCTTGGCGTGGAATCTCACCACGCCACGCTCGACGAGCTCGGCCGCAGCGTGCCTCTCATCTACGTCGACTCGCCGCTCGATGAGACCTCTTCCTTCGTCGGCACCAACAACCGCCAGAGTTTCAGCCTGATCGTCGACTATCTCTGCCGCTCTGGCGAACCGCCCTGCTATTTCGGCATGCCGCACGTCAATACCAACGCCTTGACCCGCCAGACGGCCTATCTGGAGGCGATGGAGCAGTTCCGGAAGGAGCCCAGCATTGTTGAGCTTTCCGACAGCAAGAGCTGGGATTTCGAGCGCTTCGGTTTCGAGGAGGCGACCCGCATCCTGACGTCGGGCCAGGGCTTTCCGACGCGCACCGTGCTCTGCGCCAACGACCGCGTCGCCTTCGGCGTCATCGCCGCTGCATTCCAGCTCGGCCTCAAGGTCGGCCACGGCGCCAATTACGACTTGCGGGTCGCGGGACATGACGATCACCCCCTGTCGCGCTACGCCTGCCCCCCGATCACGACGGTGGCACAGAATTATAACGAGATCGGCCGGCTCGCGATCGAAATGCTGCTCGGCAGGCTCGGCGAAGGCGAGGGGCTTGCCACCACGCCGGCGGCCCGTATTCTTCTCAATGCCGAGCTCATGCTGCGGACCTCGGCCTGACATCGCATCTCAGGCGCGGGGCAGTCCCGGCGGCCGCAAATGTTTCCTCAGTGCGGCAATCCTGAAGATGGCGTTCGCGGCGCCATAGCCGCGGTAACCGCGCCGCTCGACGATCTCGAAGAACAGACCCTCGCCATAGGTCGGGCTGTAGAGCTGGAAATATTCGCCGGCCTCGTCACGGTCATAGAGGATGTTGTTGGCTTTGAGGCGCTCAGCGAATTCGGCCTCGAGGCCGAAGCGGGCTTCGAGATCGTCATAATAGTTCGGCGAGATCGCCAGCGAGACGAAGCCGTTGGCGGCAAGGACAGCGGCAGTCGCAAAGATATCGTCGGTCCTGAAGGCGAGATGCTGGATGCCGGAGCCGAAGGTCTCAGTGATAAAGCGGCCGGCGAGCGTATTGCGGTTTTCCGCGCCGTTCATGGTGATGCGCAAAGACCCTTCCGCATTCTCCACCACCTGGCTGCGGACGATGCCGGAGGGATCGACGATATCGACCATCGGCGTCTTCTCGGCCTCGACGAGCGAGGTGTAGAAGAGCAGCCAAGTAAGCAATTCTTCGTATTTCATCGTCTGCGCCATATGGTCGATCGATTGCAACCCGGCCGGCTGCCGTGCAGTATCGTCTTCGATCGCATCGAATTCGATCTCCCAGATGCGGCCAAGCTCACTCTTGCGGTCGAGGAAATAGAGAATGCCGCCGCCGACGCCGCGCACGGCCGGCATTTCGATCTCGCCGGCATCGAGCGATTGCGCGAAGTGTTCCGCCCCGAGTGCGACGGCGCGCTGCAGCGCAGCCTTGGCATCGTCGACCATCAGGCCGGCGGCATAGGCCGAGGTGCCGTGGACGGCATAGGAGGCGCTGGCAAAGCCCTTCTGCTCGGTGTTGATGACGAGATTGATGGCGCCCTGGCGAAACACCGTCACCCGCTTGCTCTTGTGTCTGGCCGCCTTGCGGAAGCCGAGGCCTGCAAACAGCGCCTCGAGCGCCGCCACCTCGTCCTCGTCGGCAGTGAACTCGATGAAGGCGATGCCTTCAACCTTGGCGCGCGGCGGCATAACCGGCACCGGCAGCGCGCTCTCCGGCTGCTGGCGCTTGACCTGATCGCCGAGATAAATCAGCGAGCGGCGGCCATCCACCGCGATCGCATTGGCAGATCCGCCGCGGAACTGGTCATTGAAAATCTCCAGCGAGAGATAGCCGTCATAGCCGGTTGCGGCAACGGCCTTCATGAAATCGAGCACCGGCAGGTCGCCTTCACCCGGCATGTTGCGGAAGTGCCGGCTCCAATAGAGCAGATCCATATCGATCACCGGCGCATCGGCAAGCTGAATGATGAAGATCTTTTCCTTCGGGATCGACCGGATCGAGTTGACGTCGATCTTGCGCGACAGCGTGTGAAAGCTGTCGAGGATCAGGCCGATATTCGGATGATCGGCCCGCCGGACGATCTCCCAGGCATCGCGATGGTCGTGTATGTGGCGGCCCCAGGCGAGCGCCTCATAGCCAACGCGCAGGCCGCGTTTGGCGGCGCGCTCACCGAGTTCACGAAAATCCGCCGCCGCCCGGTCGAGACCGCCGAGTGATGCCGGCGAGACGTTGGAGCAGACCAGCACGAGATCGGTGCCCATTTCCTGCATAAGGTCGAATTTGCGCTCCGCCCGGTCGAAGGTGCGGCTGCGCAGCGGCTCCGGCATGCCTTCGAAATCGCGGAACGGCTGAAAGAGCGTGATCTCCATGCCGAGATCGCGCACCATCCGGCCGACCTCCTTTGGGCTCTCGTCGAAGATCAAGAAATCATTCTCGAAGATCTCCACCCCGTCGAAGCCGGCCTTGGCGATCGCCTCCAGCTTGTCGCTGAGGTCGCCGCTCAGCGAAACAGTCGCAATCGATGTCTTCATCGGCGTGATCCTTCCGGAGTTGCGGCGTTTACGTCGTCATCGTCTCGAAATGCGCGAGCATGCGGCCGGCATCGGGCTCCCTGCCGGTGATCAGGCGAAAGGCGCCGACAGCCTGGAAGACCGCCATGCCGCCGCCATCGAGCGTCCGGCAGCCACGCTGCCTCGCCTGCCGCAGAAGCTCGGTCTCTAGGGGGAAGTACACGATCTCGGCGACCCAATGCCGCCCTTCCAGCAAATCGGGCGGAAGTGGCGTGCCGGGATATTTGGCCATGCCCGTCGGTGTCGCATGGATCAGGCCCGATGCGTCTTTCATCGCGGCGTGCAGGTTACTCCCCGCTGCGATCGACGCGCCGGGAAAGAGCGCGGACATTGTTTCAGCCAGATCGACGGCGCGCTCCTGCTCGCGATCGAAGACGGTCAGCCGCTCAAGGCCGAGCGTCAGGATTGCATAGGCGGTCGCTACGCCTGCCCCGCCGGCACCAAGCTGCACGGCGGAGGAAAGGTCTGCCTGCGGCAGCCCGCGCCGAAAACTCTCGGCAAAACCCCACCAGTCGGTGTTGTGGCCGAAGCGCCGGCCGTCCTTCAGCACGACTGTATTGACGGCGCCAAGCGCTCGGGCCTCGGGCGACAGCTCGTCGAGCAGAGGAATGACGAGCTGCTTGCAGGGATGAGTGATATTAAGACCGGCAAGTCCACGCGCTTCGGCATCACCGATCAGACGCGCAAGATCGGCCGGCAACGCATTCAATTTGACGAGATCGATCAGCTCATAGTCGTAATCCAACCCCTGCGCCGCGCCTTCCGTCATATGCATGGCAGGCGTCAGCGAAGCCTGGATGCCGGAGCCGATCAGCCCGGCCTTCAACGGTTTCAGGAGTGTCTCGGCCATGCGCCAGTTCCTGTCTTGCTCGTGATTGGGAAAGGCCCGCGGCGTCGCCCGCGGGCCCGATCTGCTTACTTGCCGCGAACCGTGTCGAGCTCCTTGAAGAGCTGCGTGACGGTATCGGCGCCGATCTGAGCCGCGAACTTGTCGACCAGCGGCTTGACGGCGTCACGCAGCTTCTGCGTCTCTTCGGGGCTGAGCTCGGCGACTTCCATGCCGGTCTTCTTGATTTCCTCGATCGCCTTGGCGTCCAGCTCCCTGGAAACTTTGCGCTGATAGTCGCGGGCCTCCGTCGCGGCCGCCTCGAAGACCGCCTTTTCCTCGTCGTTCAGACCATCCCAGAACTTCTTGCTGATGAGCACGATCTGCGGATTGTACTGGTGACGGGTGATCGTCATGTACTTCTGCACTTCGAAGAACTTGGCGTTGATAATGTTGGCGGCCGGGTTCTCCTGGCCATCGACGGTACCGGTTTCGAGCGCGGTATAAAGCTCCGTATAGGGCAGCGGCACCGCGTTGGCGCCCAGGCTGTTGAAGAGTTCGATTGGGATCGGCGACTGGATTGTGCGGATCTTCAGACCCTTGATATCCTCGAGCTTGGTGACGGGATGACGGTTGTTGGTGAGGTTACGGAAACCGAGCTCCCAATAGGCGAGACCGACGAGGCCATTATCGGGCAGGAGCTTCATCAGGTCGGTGCCGAAGGCGCCGTCCATCACCTTGTCGGCCTCTTCGCCGCTGTTGAAGAGGAAGGGCAGGTCGACAGCGCCGAACTGCTTGACGTTGCTGGCGAGAATGCCGGCGTTGAGCACCGTCATCTCGATCACGCCGCCCTGCAGCGCCGACACGGTCTGGACGTCGCCGCCGAGCACGCCGCCCGGAAACAGCTTGACCTCGATCTTGCCGCCGCTCTTTTCCTTCATCAGCTCGGCAAACTTCTCCATGCCCATGACCTGGGGATGGCCCTTATTGTTGGCAGCGGCGAATTTGAGGCTGTGTTCGCGGATTTCGGCCATTGCAGGGCCGCTTGCCAGGAGGGCAATCGGCAGGGCCAGCCCCAGAGCCAGTTTCGTCAATCTAGTCAGCATGTTTTCCTCCCAGGATGAGGCCGGCATCTCCCTCCGGCCATGTTGAAATTCAATCGCCGCAGGCGAAGTCAGTGTCCGAACCAGGCGACCGGAGCGGTCACCAGCTGCGGGAAAAGGACGAGCAGAAGCAGAACGATCAGCTCGGCGATCATGAAGGGAATAACGCCCTTCATCAGATCCTCCATCGAGAGCTTCGAAACGCCGCAAATGACGTTGAGCACCGTGCCGACCGGCGGCGTGATCAGCCCGATCGAATTGTTGATGATGAACAGCACGCCGAAATAGACCGGGTCGATGCCCGCCTGCTTGATGATCGGCATCAGCACCGGCGTCATCACCAGGATCGTCGGTGTCATGTCCATGGCGGTGCCGACGACGACGATGAGCACCATGATGGCAAGCAGCAGCAGCGTCTGATTGTCCATCAGCGGTTCGACGAGGGCAGCAAGTTCGCCGGGCACGTCGGCAACGGTGATCAACCAGGCGGAAACGGCGGCGCAGGCGACCAGGAACATCACCACCGAGGTGATTTTCGCGGCCGCGACGAAGACCTCGAACAGCCGCGACGGCGGCAGCTCACGATAGATGACCATCGATACGAAGAGCGAATAGACAGCCGCGACGACACCGGCTTCAGTCGGCGTGAACACGCCGAATTTCAGGCCGAAGATGATGATCAGGGGAAGCATCAGCGCCCAGATGCTCTCGGCGAATGCCTTCATCCGCACCGCGCTGCTTTGCTTCGGCGGAAGGGCGAACTGCTCCTTGCGCGCCACGATCAGCCAGGTGACACAAAGGGCCGCGCCGATCATCAGGCCTGGAAAAATGCCGGCCAGGAACAGCTTGGTGATCGAGACCCCGCCGATGACGCCATAAAGGATGAAGCCGATCGAGGGCGGGATGATCGGGCCGATGATCGAGGCGGAAGCGAGCAGGCCGCCGGCGCGAGCCGGATCATGGCCCGATTTCAGCATCATCGGGAAGAGCAGGGCGCCAAGCGCGGCCGCATCGGCGACGGCCGATCCGGAAAGACTCGACAGCACACAAGCCGCGAAGATGGCTACGAAGCCGAGGCCGCCTCTGATATGGCCAACCATGGCCATGGCGAGATTGACGATGCGGCGCGAAAGGCCGCCTGTGTTCATCACCTCGCCGGCGAGAAGGAAGAAAGGCACGGCCATCAGCGGAAAGCTGTCGGCGCCGTTCAGCACGTTCTGCGCGACGATCTGCGCATCGAACATGCCGAGATACATCATCAGCGCCACTCCTGTAATGATGAGGGCAAAGGCGATCGGAACGCCGAGCGCCATCGGACCGAGAAGGGCGCCGAGGAAGATCGTGACAGTCATGACGCGCTCCTCAGTGCTTCGGCTTGAGAACGGGGAAGGCCGTCTGCGCGGGATCTTCGAGTGCCGCCTGTTCCTCGCTGTCGCGCACAAGCTCGGCGGTCGTCACGTCGATGCGGTCGGTCACGATGGCAAAAGCGTCCCAGAGAAGGATGAAGAAGGCCGGCACGCCAAAGGCGAGCCCCGCGCCGTAGAAGACGCCCATCGAAATGCCGGTCGCCGGGGCCGAGACGTGAAGGTTGATCAGCGTTTGGGCCCAACTGCCGCTGATCATCAGCCAGGTGGCGACCAGCATCATTCCATAGCCAAGGAGCACGGCGAGCTTCGCGAGGGGTTTCGGGAGGCGGACGATGAGGGAGTCGACGCCGAGATGGGCATGCTCGCGCATTGCCACCACCGCGCCGAGGAAAGTCAGCCATATGAAGAAGATACGCGACAGCTCTTCCGACGAGGTGATGCCTTGGTTGAAGGCATAACGCAACACGACGTTCCCGAAGACGAGGACGACCATGCCCGCCAGTAACAGAGCGATCGTTGCTTTCAGCGCGAAGAAATAAAAGTCGATAATACGGGTCATTCGCTCCTCCAAGCGCGGCCTTGTTTAGGCCGTCCGCCGACCATCCGTCAGACATGCGAAAGCGTGCCGTGACCGAACAATTGCCGTCGCGATCAAATCCTCCATTGTCGCACTTCCAAAATGTACTAACTAGTTCGTATGTCAAGCGTCATCTATTGAAACATGCGGCCAAGGTGAATAAGACTGACGAAAAGACAGATGGAGACGTTCGCGTCGAACGCCGGCCATAGTCTGAATTCCTTATGCACGACAATAAGTTAGAGGATCGGCAATCAGGCTCATGGCGGAACGGGGCGAAAACGGCCGGAAGAACGATCCACAGCAGACGAAGGAAGATATCCTCCTCGTCGCAACGGAGGAATTCTCCACCCATGGGCTTGCCGGCGCCCGCGTCGACGCGATCGCCGAGAAGACGCGCACCTCGAAGCGGATGATCTATTACTATTTCGGCAGCAAGGAAGGGCTCTATCTTGCCGTCCTCGAGCAGTCCTACCGCAAGATACGCTCGCTGGAATCCGATCTGCATCTGTCCAATCTCGAGCCGGAAGAGGCGTTGAGGACGCTGATCTCAACGACTTTCGATCATGACGAGGCCAATCCTGATTTCGTCCGTCTCGTCAGCATCGAGAACATCCATCATGCCGCCCATATGCTTCGCTCCGAGGCGATCCGCGATCTCAACGTCTCGGTCATCGAAACCATCGCCGGCATTTTGCAGCGCGGCTTCGACCAGGGCGTCTTCCGGCGGAACGCCGACCCGATCGACATCCATATGATGATCAGCGCCTTCTGCTTCTTCCGCGTCTCGAACCGCTATACGTTCGGCACGATCTTCCGGCGCAACCTATCGGACAGCGACACCATCGAACGCCATCGCGGAATGATCGCCGATGCCGTCGTCAGCTATCTGAAAAGCTGACGGCGCGGTCTCCTCAGCCGCGCTGGGAAAGCAAGGGCATCGCAATCTCGAATTCGGCGCCGGCGCCGGTCGTCTGCCGAAGGTGGATCGTGCCGCCGTGGGAGCTGAGCATGGCATGGACGATGCCGAGCCCCATGCCGGTGCCGCCCTCTTCGCGGCGGGTCGAGAAGAACGGCTGAAAGATGCGGTCGCGGTTTGCCTCGGAAATACCGCTGCCATCGTCCCGGACGAGAATGAGTGCTGTTCGGGCGTCGGCCGACACCGTGAATTCAAGCAGCGTGGCGCCGTGCTGAAGGGCGTTGTCGGCAAGGTTGGCGAAAACGATGATGGCAGCCTCGTCGGGAAGCGCAATCAATGTCTCCGTATCGCCTGTCCCTGAGATATCAAGAGCGGGAAATCGCTGGCGCAGTAGGGCCATGACGCTTGCAATGCTGCTTGCGCCCCCGGTCATCGGCATTTCCGCCTGTGCAAGTTCCCTCAGCCGCTGCAGCAGCGCGTCGAGACGGACAGCGTCGGCGGCGATGTTGTCCAGAAAGTGCAGGCGTTGCGCCTTCGTCATCGCTCTGTCGGCATCATCATCGCGCAGAAGCTCCGCCGCGCCCCGAATGGCCGTCAGCGGCGATTTCAGTTCGTGGGACACATGGGCGGCAAAGGAGCGGACATATTCGGTGCGGTCGACCAGTTTTCCCGCGAGATCGAGGAAACTCTGCGATAACACGGCGATCTCCCGCGTCCCATAGCTTTCAAGCGGACGGATCGCTGCCTTGCCGCCGCGGGCGATCTCATCCGTCCGGGCGATCAGGGCGTCGATGGGACCGGTGATGGTGCGCGTCAGCACGTAGGCGACGGCGAGCGTCAACACGAGGACGACGACGAGGGCGATGATTTCCACCGGCTCCATCCGGTTCGGGCTCGCCTCCGTGGCGCGAAACCAGATGACGATCAGGACAGGCAGCGCCATCACCGTGAGAAGCACCGCGTAGACGATCAGCGCCAGCGGCGGCCGCCATTTCACCCGGACTTTCGGCGCCGGCATCACGCCTTCCTCCCGATTTCACCGCCGAGCTTGAAGCCGATGCCGTGAACGGTTGCGATGACCCCGGAGCCGCCGGCGGCGGCCAATTTGGCCCTGATATTGCGAATATGGCTGTCGATCGTGCGATCGGCGACATAGGTGCCGGCGCCGTAGGCCGCCTCCATCAATTGCTCGCGGCTGAAGACCATACCGGGCCGTGACAGCAATGCGTCCAGGATGGCGAATTCGAGCGCCGTCATCGCAACAGCGCTCTTCTCGAACATAACGGTCCTGCCGGCGCGATCCAGGCTGAGCTCGCCGGCGACGAGCGTGGCGCGGCGCCTGTCAGGCCCCGCTTCATTGCCACTGCGCTTCAGGATCGCCTTCACCCGCGCCACGAGTTCACGCGGGCTGAAGGGCTTCGTTACATAGTCGTCCCCGCCGATTTCGAAGCCCAATATCCTGTCAATTTCCTCGTCCCGCGCCGAAAGAAATAGGATCGGCAGTCCTGACGTCGTGCGGATCTGACGGCAGACTTCCAGACCGTCCATACCGGGCATGCCGACATCGAGAATGATCAGATCGATATTGCCGCGGCGGAACGCCGCTATCGCCTCCGCACCGTTGCGGGCCGCCATCGACGCCAAGTCCGCGCGTTCAAGGGCGAAACAGATCACATCGCGGATGTGAGGTTCGTCATCGACGACGAGAATACGGGGCGCCATTACTAGTCCTGCGTTGGTTTGTCGTGCCTGTTGTTATTGTTCTCGTTCGATCTTGCAATGGTCGCAGGAGCCAGAAGATGGGTCTCCAGCCGCGCTGTCCGGAAAGTCCAGCTTCGCCAGCCGCGCGGGTGCTGTTCAAAATCCCTGACGAGGTCGTATCGGATTGATAGCGCTTCGTTCCTCTTGTCGACCAAGTGGTCCGGCAGCATGCTGAGGTAAAGATCGAGCGCCGGAATGACGGAAGGGCCGAGCGAGGAGAGATAGGCAAGGTCGAGCGGCAGGCCTTCCTGGTTGATTTCCTGGCTATGGATGACATTGAAGCGGGCGATGAATGCCGGGAAATCGATGAAGGCACTGATATAGAGAACCGTCACGAGGGAGGCGAGGTTGGCGGCGATCAGCCACTGGTTGGATAGGTTGAGCAGAATGCGCAGCAGGATGAGCACCAGACCGATGGCGACGAGCCCCATCCAGAGACCGGCGGCGACACGCAGTTCCGTCAGCGAATAAGCTTCGACGTAAAGTCCAAGGCGCAGCATCGACGACAGGCAGAGAAGGACATTCTGGGCAATCCAGGCGTGGACAAGGCCGCGGATGAGCGGACTATAATCGCCGGGCCCGCCGCGCCGCATGGCAACGAGGACAAAGCCGGCGGCCAGAAGCGCCGTCGCAATCAGGGGATAGGCGCCGCGATGTGCATATTCAGCATGACTCATGTGATCCGGCAGATCCGCGCCCCCCCAGAGATAGACGAGATCGAGGAGCGTCTGCACCGCAAAGACGGCATTGAACAAGGCGAGCGACCGCAGCAGCGAGGCGTGGCCGAGCGGTGCATTCCTGGCGGGCACGATCATGAACGTCCTGCCGGCCTGCGACCGCGCAGCACGCCGCTTCAAGCGCGGCCGCAGCATCGCCCAAACCACGATGGCGGTCATCAGCCAGAAGCCGATCCGCCAAGGATCGAGGAACTGCAGCAGAACGCCGAAATCGATGCTCCGCAGCGCAATCTCGATAAGCGGGTTCGCAGCCGCAAAGAGAGACACGAAAACCGCTGCGAGAACAACAGGCATGATCCAAAGACCGATGCCCCGTCGAACGCTGACAAGGGAGAGGCGTCTGCCCGGCGTCGCAAGATATTTATTGATGCTCTCGACAAGTCGCAAAGGAATGACGAACGCGAACCGAAGAAATACCGGGGGCAGGGCTGCTAGCCGACGAGGCATCAGGTCGGCGCTGACGAGAGCGACCGACATCAGCCCACCGACGCAAAAGGCAAGGCCCGTGAGTGAGGGCGCTTCCAGCAGAGGCGCCGAAGCCAGGACCAGAAAGCCCACGAGAAGAGCCGCTGTCGAAGGCGATGGCGGCTTGTGCGCCGAGAACAGAATGCCGATGCAGACCGCAACAGCAAAGAGAAAAAGATTGATCCCGGGCGCGTGACCAAAGATCAGAAAGTCGGCAAGCGCCACCAGCGCAAGCAGCGCGGCGACCCGGCCGCTGCCGCGCCTGATGGGCATCGGTTGTGTCAGGATGTCGGCTGTGTCCATTGCTGCTCCTCTTGCGGATGCCGATTTTCAATCATGATGAGCGTATTTCCCAACCTTGCCTCGATAGGAACCTCGGTCAGCCACCACCCGTCCTTGCGCAGGCGATCCGGCAAGGTTGGCGATGTGAGGCGCGGCAGGGTGTCGTTTTTGCTCATGACGGGAAGATGCCCCGCCGGATTGCAGATTTTGTGCAGAGAGCGAGGAGCAATTCAGGAGATTGTCCGATCGGGAAGTCATGGAGGGTCGCTCCAGCTCGCAGCGGCCGTGACTGCGGGAATTCCCCGATCCCTCCGGAGCGCGACAACGAACGTCACCCGATCCGGTGATGTTTCTGCCGGTTCACGGGAATGGCAAGTCGAAATGAACTAAGGAAGCGGGGAATATCGCCGGTCGGCGAGCGAGGACCTCATCGGTATCGAGGCGCACGCCTGGCATTATGGAGCAACTCGCAGGCTGTCGCGAATGGTCCGAAGAGTTTGAGCAACAACGCTTGCTCCTCGACATCTATCCGATGGCGAGCGCAAAACTCGGTTACGGACCAGACTTTCGTCAGATCGTCCGTTTCGATTTGCTTGGGTTCGATGTGTTCGGTCAAGGGCGTGTCCTCCGAACATCGAGACTACGCCCGCCTCTCTTTTATAAGAACTAGCTAAAAAGGGTTATGTCTGCCACCCTTGCTCCAAGAGCGGAGCATGTACAAAAAAGCCCGCCGATTGCGCGGCGGGCGTCTTGTCTCACTGATCTATTGCTGCGGATCAAACACCGACGCTGTCGGGATGAGCGTCCGTGCCGGTGATGTTGAGCGTCACCAGGGCAGTGTCCGTGTGGCCTTCGCCGTCGGAGATCTTGTAGTAGCGAAGAACTTCCGTGTAGGTCTGACCATCGTTCAGATCGCTCGTCAGATCATAGGTGAACGAGCCGTCGGCCTTGACGTGGAACATGCCGTAGGTGCCCTGAACATCGGTTACGGCATCAGCCTTGGAGTCCACCTTCGTGCTCAGAAACTGACGGAGAAACAGCTTGCCGTTGTCGCCGGCAATGTCGTTGTCGAGAACGTTGCCGGCAATGGGGCTGCCTTCGGTGAAGCTGTAGGTATCGTCGACCGCGATCGGCTTTTGGGTAACGCCCTGTATGTTCAGCGTGAAAAGGCCAACATCGGTGTGACCGCTGCCGTCGGAGATCTTGTACGATACCTTCTCCTGGAGCAGTTCGCCGTTGGTGAAGCCAATCTTGGCAGCATCGCTCAGAACATAGGTATAGCTGCCGTCCGGCTTGACGAAGAACGTGCCGTACTCACCCTGAATTTCGGTGACCTGGCTCATGCCGCTCTTAGCACCAACGCTGGCACCGTCAAAGGCGCGCAGGAACAGGTGACCGTTGTCGGACGAATCGTTGGAAAGCAGATTTCCGGAAATTACGTCAGTTTCTTGAAATGTTGCACTATCATCAGTTGCGTGAATTGGGGAAGCCATTAGTTTCTCCTAAAATTGTATATTATCGGGCCAATTTGACCTTCGAGAGCGGCTTCTTTAACAACTTATTAATACTTCAAGTCAACGGGTTATTTAACGAAAGGTTAAGATTCACCTATAACGTGTGTCGCCGCTTCTTAAAACGACCATTACGTACGCCGTTTCAATCAAATTTGAAGCAATTTAGAACAATTTACACGCGGTAAACTTGAAGGAACTTCTGTGGCGACTGAGTTACGGCGGCGTTTTTCTGGTGCTGCTTTATGGTGCCCGCACACCATTGCAATCCCCGTCGCCGCCACCTATTTTTAGAGCCAAACCCGATCCCATCGGGCACTCAAGCAGTGCCGACTCGTCAAAGAACGTAAAGGATCGGCGGTGGGCGTCATCCGCCCGCTATGGGCAATCCCAGCAACAAACGATGAATCCGGCCGGGGCCGGCAGAGGATTTCTTTTTGAGCGACGAAACACAGCGACTGCGATTGCGGTCGTAGGCCGGCAAGCGCAAAAGGACGACATGTTCCCGAACTTGCCGGAGCCTCAAAGGCATTTCAACCTCTTTAGCCGCGCGAATACAGACGCCGATCGTCGCGCAGTTTGGCTGAAAGACGATCGACACATCATTCAACAAGGAGAATTCGACATGCAGGTACTCGTCAGAGACAACAATGTCGATCAGGCCCTCAGGGCCTTGAAGAAGAAAATGCAGCGCGAAGGGCTGTTCCGCGAAATGAAGGAACGGCGCGCGTATGAGAAACCGTCCGAACGCCGCGTCCGGGAAAAGGCGCAGGCGATCAGCCGGCAGCGAAAGGCTACACGCAAGAAGATGCAGCGCGAAGGGCTGCTGGTCGGGCGCAAGCGGACGGCCGCACGTTAGAATCATGCCCCGGTCTCAGCGGTTACATTTCCCGAAAGGATAGACAATGGACGAATTGAATAGCCTCACCATTTCGGAGGAACGTCTCGAGGATTGCCGCGATGTCGTGGAGCCGGATTTGCAGGAGCTGATCCAGCGCGCACTGACATCGGGCTTTTCACGAGAGGAAATCCTCATAGCAGTCAGCGAATTGGTCGCAGAAGATTTCGCGATGGTCATGGAAACCCCGAGCGTGCATTGAGGAACGAGTGGTGGCCATGATGGCACAGAAGGATCTCTTTGGCGGGGCTGACGACGGCTTTCCCGAGGGTTTCCAATATTCGCGGGATATTGTGCCCGCCGATCTGCAGCGCTCGATTCTCGAAGCAATACCTGTCCTGCCGTTCAAAGCCTTCGACTTCCATGGGTTCGAAGGCAAACGCGGAACCGTCTCCTTCGGCTGGAGATACGACTTCGAGAGCCAGCGCATGAGAAAAACAGAGGAAATACCGTCATGGCTGCTCCCCATTCGAGAGGTCGCCGCACACTTCGCGAATATTGTGCCGGAGGCGCTGGAACATGCTCTCGTGACGGAATACGCACCCGGCGCGCCGATCGGCTGGCACAAGGATAAATCCGTGTTCGGACGGGTCGTCGGCATCTCTCTGATTTCGTCCTGCACCTTCAGGCTGAGGCGCCGGAACGGCAATAAGTGGCAGCGGCAATCGCTCGTGCTTGAACCCGGCTCCGTCTATTTGTTGGCCGGCGCCTCAAGAACGCTCTGGGAGCATTCCATCCCGCCTGTCGATCAACTGCGTTATTCAATCACCTTCCGGGAATTAGCCGAATAGACCGCGGGAACATCGGCTCCAGCAGATGGTTACTCCGTCTTCACACGAATGGAGATGACGATGGCCGACCAGGATGACGCGACACGGGTATGGGAGTTGATCGACAGAATAGGGTTCTGCATGTTGACGACCCGCAACGGCGACAATCTGCGCGCCCGGCCGATGTCCGCCTATAGCGCGCAACTTGAAAACGCGGTCTATTTTCTAACTGATCTCGCTAGCCACAAGGACGATGAGGTCGCCCGTTGGCCGAACGTCTGCCTGGCCTTTGCCGACACCAAGGCACAGAAATATCTTTCCGTATCGGGCATGGACGAGGTGCAGAACGATCGCGAGAAGATCCGTGAATTGTGGGCCACTCCGGCAAAGGCCTGGTGGGACAATCCCGACGATCCCTCCATCCGCATCCTCAAGGTCACCCCGTCTTCGGCCGAATATTGGGACAGCCCCGGCATCATCATCAGCTATATCAAAATGGCGGCCGCAGCGGTCACAAACAGCAAACCGCATATGGGCGACAATGCCGAGGTCACGCTCTGAGACACAGGCGCGGAGGCCGAAGGCATGCCGCTCGCCAACCGACGTCAAGCCCGGTTGGCCGACGCCTTGACGAAATCGATGAATGCTCTGAGCGGCGCAGGCACCAGACGCCGGCCGGGATAATAGAGGAACGGCCCGGAAAAGCGTTGCCACCACGGCTCGAGGATAGGCTCAAGTGCGCCGCTGTCGAAATGCGGGCGCAGCCAATCTTCGAAAATGCAGACGATTCCTGTGCCCGCTATCGCCGCGTCGACGGAAAGATCGGTCGCCCCGCCGACCCTGACGATCAATGGGCCGGCCGGTTCGATCCGCACCACCTCGCCGCCCCGCTGATATTCCCATGGGGTCGTCAGCGCACCGCTGGCAAAACGGCCCAACAAGCAGGCATGATCGAGGAGCTCACTCGGATGTTGCGGCCGCCCGTGGCGGTCAAGATAAGCAGGCGATGCTGCAGTGGCAAAGCGCTGGTGGCGCGGACCAATCGGAATCGCGATCATATCCTGCTCCAGCCGCTCGTCATAACGGATGCCGGCATCACACCGGGCAGCGAGCACATCGACAAAGCTCTCCTCGGCGACGATCTCCACGCGAATGTCGGGATAGGCGGCGAGGAATGGCGGCACGATAGCGGGCAGCACCAGCCTCGCAGCGCTGACCGGAACATTGAGCCGCAGCGAACCAGCCGGCCTGTCGCGAAAACGGTTGACCACGTCGAGCGCGGCCTCCACCTCCGTCAAAGCAGGGCCGAGCCGCTCTAGCAGTCCCTTGCCCGCTTCGGTCGTAACGACGCTACGCGTCGTGCGATTGAAGAGCCTGACGTCGAGATCGGCCTCCAGGCGACGCACCGCTTCGCTCAAGAAGGAGGCGCTGCTGCCACTGGCACGCGCTGCCTCGCGAAAACCACCCGCCCGCGCCACTGCGACGAAGGCGTTGAGATCACTCAGGTCTGCTTTCACTGTTCGTCACTCCGCACAGCCTGTGCACATTGTACCCAATTATCATACGCGCCGCTACGGCGTAAGCTCGACCTCATCTCTTGAAAGGAGTGAAATCATGTCCATCATAGATCAGTCTGGCACATTCAATCTCGGCGACCACAAGGTGAGGCGACTTGGCTATGGGGCCATGCAGCTCGCCGGGCCCGGCGTGTTCGGCCCGCCCAGGGATCATGACGCCGCGCTTGCGGTGCTGCGCGAGGCGGTCGCAAGCGGTGTCAATCACATCGACACCAGCGATTTCTACGGTCCGCACATCACCAACCAGATCATCCGCGAAGCCCTCCACCCCTATCGCGATGATCTCGTCATCGTCACCAAGGTCGGCGCAAGGCGCGGCACGGACGGGTCCTGGATTCCGGCTTTCTCGCGCGATGAGCTGACCGAGGCCGTACAGGACAACCTCCGTAATCTCGGCCTTGACGTGCTTGACGTCGTCAACCTCAGGATTATGTTCGACGTGCATGGCCCGGCCGAAGGCTCTATAGAAGCACCCCTGACGGTGCTTGCCGATCTCCAGCGCCGGGGTCTCGTCCGCCACGTCGGCTTGAGCAACGCCACCTCGCGCCAGGTCGCCGAAGGCCGCGGGATCACCGAGATCGTCTGTGTGCAAAACCAGTACAATCTGGCGCATCGGAACGACGACCGATTGATCGACGATCTTGCCCGTCGGGGCACCGCCTATGTACCGTTCTTTCCGCTCGGCGGATTTACGCCGCTACAATCGTCCACGCTCTCCAATGTCGCCGCACGCCTGAGTGCCACGCCGATGCAGGTGGCGCTCGCGTGGCTGTTGCGCCGCGCACCCAATATCCTGTTGATCCCAGGCACGGCCTCGCTCGGCCATCTCAGGGAGAATCTCGCCGCCGCCGGATTGGCGCTGCCGGATGATGCCGTCGAGGAACTGAACCATATGGCTGACATCGCGGCCTGACGCCTGCCGGTGGTGCGATCGTTACGCCGTGTTCTCGCGCGGCGTGGCGATCTTGCCGGACGTGGTAGCGCAATCTGCAGGTCGGCCGCACCTTGTTGGCTGCGCCAACGGGCCGGTAAACGAGAGCATCAGGAAGGCTTCCGTGTCAGAAGCTCATAAGCCACCAAGGCTCCTGACATCGCCAGAAAAACCACGATTGCCAACGGATAATTGGCACTGGTGTTCGGATCGGTAAGCTTGGGAAGGCCGAGGACAGCGCCGGCCGCCAGAATCGCCGAGAGCACAATCTCCTGAACGATTAATCTCCAAAAACCCGTCATGACCAACCTCCTGTCATCTCCGTATTATCGGCCGATGGGACGCCCAGTCTTTATACTTCACGATGCAGCCGTTGGGAAACACGCATTGACCGCACGGTCCAGTGACCATGCGGTCTCGGTTTCAGCGCTTCGGCTGCCGACTTGTTGCGGCTATGCTTTCAATAGCGCTCCGGTACGTGCATTTCAGGCGGAACCGGCGCCCTGATGTAGTCGGCATGGCGGATACGATCCGGCAGCTGAATCTCAGGCTTCGGGACATCCTCATAGGGAATCTGGTCGAGAAGATGGGCGATGCAGTTCAGCCGCGCCCGCTTCTTGTCGACGGCCTGCACCACCCACCAGGGCGCCTCCTTGGTGTGTGTGCGAGCCAGCATTTCTTCCTTGGCCTTGGTATATTCCTCCCAGTGGATGCGGCTTTCCATGTCCATCGGCGAAAGCTTCCACTGCTTCAGCGGATCGTGGATGCGCATCTTGAAGCGGAATTCCTGTTCCTCGTCGGTGATCGAGAACCAGTATTTGATCAGGACGATGCCGGAACGCACGAGCATCCGTTCGAATTCGGGCACCGAGCGGAAGAACTCCTCGAGTTCGTCAGGGGTGCAGAACCCCATCACGCGCTCGACGCCGGCGCGGTTGTACCAGCTGCGGTCGAAGAGCACGATCTCGCCGGCGGTGGGAAGATGCGGGACATAACGCTGGAAATACCATTGATGGCGCTCCCGTTCGGTCGGCGCAGGCAGGGCCACCGTCCGGCAGACGCGCGGGTTGAGCCTTTGGGTCACGCGCTTGATCGCGCCGCCCTTGCCGGCCGAATCCCGGCCTTCGAAGAGCACGACCACTTTCAATTGCTTGTACTGGACCCAATCCTGCAGCCGCACCAGCTCATGCTGCAGCCGGAACAGCTCGCGGAAATAGATCCTTCGATCGAGCGTCTGCTCCGCCGGTTCGGTCATTCCTTCGACGACCAGATCGTCCAGCCGGTCTTCCTCCATCTGCATTTCCAGCTCCTCATCGAAGCTGTCGGCGATTTCGGCCTTTATCCGGCTGAGCTGGTCCTGATGTGTTTTAGACATGGGCTTTTCCTTCCTGCTCATCTGACAGGAGCATGTCACTGCAAACTTTGTGTGACGGTTGGATAACCCCAAGCTCGTTCACTTGTTCGCTTCTTTCGCCACTCCGCATGCAGGAGGCCTTTTCGACGCCGGTCGCACCGAGGCGAAGGCGTGTCTAGAGCAGTCCCGTCCTGTAGCGCTCGACAAGGTTCCGGCAAGCGCGGATCGTCAGCGCCATGACGGTGAGCGTCGTGCCGGCGATGCCGCTGCCCGGGAAGGCGCTGGCGTCGGTAACAATGACGTTCGCGGCATCCCAGAGCTGGTTGTAGGAATTGAGCACGGAAGCTTCCGGGCTTTCGCCCATGCGCGCGCCGCCGGTTTCATGGATTGCCGCGCCCATGCACATCGTCTTGCGGAACCATGTGCGGAACACGAAGCGGCTGAAGGCGTCGGCGTCGGGAAAGGCGCCCCTGCCCATCTCCCTGAGGCCGGTGGGCGAGCCGATGAATTCGAGATCGCCGCCGACCTCCCTGATTATGGCGATCAACGTCTCCTCCTGCCGGCGGAGCAGCCGCCGCTCCTCCTCCTGCATGACGCAGCGAATGTGCGGCACCGGAATGTTCCAGGCATCCTTTCGCTTGCCATCCAGGGTGATGCGATTGTCGGCATAGGGCAGCATACGACCGAAGCCGAAGAAGGCGAGACGCGCATCGGTCTCCTCTGAAACCGGCGCCCTGCCGATGCTGCCCTGATAGTCGAAATCGCCGCGGGCGGCGTCACCCTCGCCGAAACGCGGGATGAAGATCCCACCGGACGGATTGTAGAAGGGATCGACGGGAGCGGAATCGTCAACGACCCAACCCTTCGCCTTGGAAAAGGAGCCGAAAGCGAGGCATGGAAGCTGATCCATGAAATAGCGTCCGAGCGCGCCCGAGCTGTTTCCGAGCCCATCAGGATGTCTTGCCGATGCCGAGTTCAGCAGCAGGCGCACGCTCTCGATCGGCGAGGCGGAGAGCACCACCGTCGCGGCACGCGCTGTCGATACCTCTCCGCTATTGCGATCGACAAACTCCGCGCCGGTGGCGCGGCCGGTTTTTTCGTCCGTGGTGATGCGGCGAACGACGGCGTCGTAGCGGACCGTCAGCCGGCCGGTCGCCTTTGCGTCCCGCAGCGGTCGCGGCATGCGTTCGGCGTCCGGCGCGATATAACGCCAGGAGACGACGTGCCGTTCCGGCCAGCGGCTTTCCACAGCCTGCTTGAAGATCTGTTCTGCCGGCGTCAGGTTGGCCGGTTTCGCATAAAGGCCGTCCGGCAAGGTCGGCACATCGTCCTTGTTGCCGTAGAGCCCGAGATAGGCCTCCACCTCTTCGTAGAACGGCGTGAGCTCGTCATAGGAAACCGGCCAGTCCACGCCCTTTCCGGTGCGCGATCGGATTTTGAAATCATCGTCGGTCCAGCGCAGCAGCACGCGGCCGAAACTGTGCAGACGCCCGCCGCCCTGGCGGCCGCGGATCCAGAGAAAGGGCTCGCCCTTCGGCGTCGTATAAGGGTTCTTGCGATCGTTGACGAAGAAGTGGCTGAAGCGTTCGGTAAAGAAGGCCGCCCGCGCCTGGATCGGCTGGCCCTTCAGGGTGGCACGTGCGCGCTCCCAGATATTGATACTACTTGCCGGCGCCTTCTTGCGCGCCGGGTCGAAATCCTTCGGCTCGACGGCGGGGCCGGCCTCGAGCAGCAGCACCGACAGCCCCTGAGCCGTGAGTTCTTTGACGGCGAAGGAACCCGCCGCGCCGGAGCCGATCACCAGCGCATCATAAACGATCTCAGACATGTTTTTTTCAAATCCTGTCCTGGGCAATTCCTCAAAGCAGCGCAAAGCGCATCCGAAATTGCGGGAAAGCAAAGGGATGGCGCGTCAAAGCCGCGACCCATCGGCAGCGAAGAGCGACGCCTTGGTGATATCGAGACCTGGAGCCACGGCATCGCCGGGCTTGACGTCGACGTCGCCCATGAAACGAAGCGAAAGGCTTTGCTCCGCCCAGTCGAACCAGACGACGGCATCCGAACCCATCGGCTCGACGACGGAAACGCGGCCAGGAATGGTGGCCAGCCCGCTTGCCACACCGTCGAGCACAAGGTGCTCAGGGCGAAAGCCTAACGTAACAGGCCCTTCCGCCACGGCTGCCCGGAAGGCATAGCCGGAGAGATCGACGGCCAGCCCGCTGTTCCGGAAGAGGGGAGCCTCGCCGTCGTGCTCGATCCGGCCCTCGATGAAATTCATCGCCGGAGCACCGATGAAGCCGGCCACGAAGAGGTTGGCCGGACGGCGGTAGATCTCCGCCGGCGAGGCGAGCTGCTGGATCACGCCGTCACGCATGATGGCGATGCGGTCGGCAAGCGTCAGCGCCTCCACCTGATCGTGGGTCACATAGATCATGGTATTACCGAGGCTCTGATGCAGCTTCTTGATCTCGACGCGCAATTCGTTGCGCAGCTTGGCGTCGAGGTTCGAAAGCGGTTCGTCGAAGAGGAACACATCCACTTCGCGCACCAGTGCCCGGCCGATGGCGACACGCTGACGCTGGCCGCCGGATAGTTCGGCAGGGCGCCGGTCGAGCAATTTGTCGAGATGGAGAAGGGCAGCGGTCCGGGCGACGCGCGCCTCGATCTCTGGCTTCGGCAGACCGGCGACACGAAGGCCGAAAGAGAGATTCTTGCGCACCGACATGCGCGGATAGAGCGCGTAGGATTGGAAGACCATGCCGATGCCGCGGTCCTTCGGCTCTTCCCAGCTGACGTTCTTGCCTGAAATCCAGACCTCGCCCGCCGTAATGTCCTGCAGGCCGGCGATAGCGTTCAGGAGCGTGGACTTGCCGCAGCCGGAAGGGCCGAGCAGCACCAGGAACTCGCGAGGCGCGATATCGATTGACATCTTTTCGATCACCGTGTGGTCGCCATAGGCGATCTTCAGGTCTTTGACGGAGACGGCGGATTGCATCGAAGCCTTACCCCTTGACTGCACCGGCGGCGATGCCGCGCACGAACCAGCGGCCGGACAGGAAATAGATCGCGAGCGGAACGATGGCGGTCAGGATCGTCGCCGCCATGTTCACATTGTAGGTTCGCTCGCCCATCGTGGTGTTGACGATATTGTTGAGCTGCACGGTCATCGGCAGGTTGTCGCGCCCGGCGAAGACGAGACCGAGCAGGAAGTCGTTCCAGATGCCGGTGAACTGCAGCATGGAGACGACGACGACCATAGGCACGGCGATCGGCAGCATGATTTCGAAGAAGATGCGCCAGAAGCCGGCGCCGTCGACGCGCGCCGCCTTGCAGAGCTCCTCCGGCACGCTGACGAAATAGTTGCGGAAGAGCAGTGTCACCAGCGGCAGGCCGAAGATGACGTGGACGAGAATGATCCCGCTGAGTGAATTGTAGAGGCCGATATTCGCCATGGCGCGAACCATCGGATAGAGGAAGATCTGGTAGGGGATGAGACCGCCGGCCATTAACAAGCCAAAGAGCGCATTTGCCCCGCGCGGCCGCCAGAGCGACAGCGCATAGCCGTTGACGGCGCCGATGAAGACCGAGATCGCGACCGCGGGAACGGTGATCGCAACCGAATTCCAGAAGCCGCTGCGAATGCCGACACAGACGGTTCCCATGCAGGCGCCCGACCACGCGGTCACCCAGGCGGAGAAATCGAACCTTGCCGGCAGGGCGAAGATCTGCCCGAGCCGGATTTCGTCCATGCTCTTCAGCGAGGTGACGACCATCGTATAGAGTGGCAGAAGGAAGAAAAGTGCGGCGACGACCAGGAAGGTATAAAGGCCGATACGTCCCGCCGTGATCTGCGCCGGCTTCGGCCCGTTCGGGTGAGGCTGGTTCATCACGCCGCTCCCTTTGCCCGGTTGCGCATGTGCATCGCATAGCGGAACGGCGCGACCGCGATGATGACGCCGAGGACGAGCACCGTCGCGCCTGCCGTGGCAAGGCCGAGATTCTGGCGCCCGAAAAGATTGTCCATGATGAACTTCGCCGGCACTTCGGTGGCATTGCCGGGGCCGCCATTGGTCATGGCGACGACGATGTCGTAAGTCTTGATCACGCCCATGGCGAGCAGCATGCCGGCGGCGGCGAGGGCCGGTCCGAGCTGGGGCAGGATGATCGAGACATAGATGCGCCAGACGGGGATGCCGTCGATGCGCGCCGCTTTCCACTGCTCGGCCTCGATGCCGCGTATGCCGGCGAGCGCAATGACCATGACCAGCCCCGCGCCCTGCCATACGCCGGCGAGCACCAGCGCATAGATCGCCATGTCGCGATTGACCACCCAGTCGAGGACGAAACCTTCCCAGCCGAGCGAACGCACGCTCGCCTGGATGCCGAGCGTCGGATTGAGCATCCATTGCCAGATCAGCCCCGTCACCACGAAGGACATGGCGTAGGGATAGAGAAAGATTGTCCTGAAGGCGCTTTCGAAGCGGATCTTGCGGTCGAGTGCGGCGGCCAGCAGAAAGCCGAGCACCAGACAGCCCGCGACGTAGAGTACGCCGAAGATCAAGACGTTTTGCAGTGAGGCCAGCCATTTGGCCGAGGCGAAGAGCTTCGAATATTGCGCGAAGCCGACATAGGTCGAAGACGGAAAGAGCGTGGAATTGGTGAAGGACAGCCTTATCGACCAAGCCATGGTGCCGATGAAGACCACGACCGCGGCAAACCATGTCGGCAAGAGGGCGATGGTCGCGGAAAAATTGCGCTTGCGTTTGACGGACATCGGCCAGCTCGTTGACGGATGGAAAGCGGAACACGCGCCGCCGCGGAGCACGCAGCGCGGAAGCCGTGGCGCCGGAGGCAGTCCGACGCCACGGACACGATCCTACTCGAAGATGGCGAAGAAATTCTCGGCCGCAGCCGCCGCGTCGTTCGAGCCGCCGCTCCAGTATTCGTCGACGAAATCATCGAGCGCGCCGACCTGCTGTGGTGTGAGCACGATCGCCTGATCGGGCACAATCGCGCCGGCGCTCATCAGCTCGACGCCCTTCTGCGCGCAGACGTCGAGTTTAGACTTGTCGACGTCGGAGCGCATCGGGATAGAGCCCTTCTTACGGGCGAATTCGACCTGGACGGTCGGGTCCATGACGACCTCGGCGAGAAGTTTCTGCGCCTTGTCGGTCTGGGCATTGCCGGTCTTGGGGAACCAGAGGGAGTCGGCGATATAGACCATGCCCTTGGATTCGGGAGCGATCATGCAGCCATAATCCTTGCCAGGCTCTTTGCCGGCAACGGTGAATTCGCCCTTGGCCCAATCGCCCATGAACTGCACGCCGGCTTTGGCGGTGATCAGCATGGCGGTCGCATCGTTCCAGTTGCGGCCCGCCGCACCCGCGTCGACATAACCGCGCAGCTTGCCGAGGATTTCGAGAGTCTTCTTTACGCCGTCGACGGATGCCTCGCTCTTGTCCTTGTCTGCATAGATCTTCAGAAAGCCGTCGCTCCCCACCTGCGAGAGCAGGATCATGTTGAAGACCTTGGTCTGCTGCCAGGGCTGGCCGCCCCAGGCGATCGGGATAAGGCCGGCGGCCTTCAGCTTGTCGAGATCAGCGAAAAACTCGTCCCAGCTCTTCGGTTCCTGCGCAATACTGGCCTTGTCGAAGGCCTCCTTGGAATAAAAGACCCAGCTTTCGCCATGGGCTCCGGTCGGAGCGAGATAGACCTTGCCATCATAGGAAATGAGATCGCTGATCGATTTCGGCAAGACGTCGGCCCATTTGCCGGCGGCAGCAACGTCGTCGATCGGGTTGAAAAGACCATGGCTGACGAAATCGGCGGCAGCAAGACCGATGACGCCCTGTTTGGCGCCGGGCGCGTCGCCGGCGACGATGCGGTTCTGGAAGGCGGCATCGGCAGCGCCGAAGCCGGCAATGGAGGAATCCTTCCAGATGCCGCCGCGCTTTTCGAATTCCGTCTTGATGACGTTCAAGGCCGCGGCTTCGCCGCCCGACGTCCAGGACGACATGATCTCGATCGTCGGTTTGTCCTCGGCATGCGCCGCGGCGAAGAGACCGGCGACAGCCACGCCGGCAAGAAAAAGCTTCATCATGGTCTTCATTGTTCCACCTCTTGAAAATGCCCTCTTGGCGGGGCGTTTATCGTCTTCGGAATTGATATCAGCGGTAGATCGGCAGGAGCGCCTGCCGGACGAGCGTGAGCCCGTTGGCGATGTCGCGGACGGGATCGGGCGCGGCATCGAGTTCGAGGATCGCCCAGCCTTCATAGGCCCGGTCACGCAGCAACCGGATCCAGGCCGGCCAGTCCACCCGCCCGAGGCCGAAGCCGCAGAAATAGGGCTGGTGGCGTTCATGGATGTGCTTGTCGATCGGGGTATCGGCTGGCATAGGGCCGACCGCATCCTTCCAGTGGGCGATGATCATGCGCTCGTGATGACGGTCAACCAACTGGACGGGGTCGGAGCCGGCAACGATGATGTGGGCCGTGTCCGGGCACATATGCACATAGGCTGGATCGGTCAGCAGCATCATCAGATCGACGTCGCGCGCGGCGGCAAAGATCGAGTGAGCCTCCGTGTGCAGCGCGAGCCGGACGCCTGCGGCATGGAGGGTCGCGCCGAGCCGGTTGAGGAAATCGGCAATCGTCTTGGCGCGATCGAAATCGTGGAACTGCACCGGCTGGGCGCCGAGGGTTTGGCGTAACGGGGCTCCTATCACCATGATGTCGCTGCCGCAGGCTTTCAGGAAATCGGCATATCGTTCCGCCTTGTCGATCAGCGCGCGCTGGGCTTCAGCGTCGGTAAAGTCTCCCGCTGCCTCGAGCTCTGCGAAGAAGCCGCTGCAAAGCGTCAGCCCGCGCCTTGCCAGTTCGGCGGCAAAGCCATCGATCGAACCGTAGGTCTTGATCGCGTCCTGCCAGTTGAAGGGAGAAAAGGTCAACTCGACACCGGTGACGCCGGAAGCTTGGACGCTGTCGAGGATCATGTCCCAGAAGGCGCGCGGCGCGGCGCGTGCATGGTCGACGATCGCATCATGGCTGCCGACGCCCCAGAAGCCGGGATGGAAGAATGTCACGAGATCGACGCCGAAACGCAGCCTGTCGCCAGCCATAACCTATCCATTTCTCAAGGCATGACCTACCGCGTGCGGAACGAGAGTTCCACATCCAAGAAGCCATGGATTTCAATGCATTAAGGAATGGCAATCGTTTGCCATACCCAGATGATAACCAAGCTGGTTTTTTAAGCAAGCGATTTTTGGCAAACGTTTGCTATAAACCGCCACCTGCCTTAGAGTTGCAAATCGAAGCATCCGGGAGCGGAACTAAAGGTGAATAAAAACAAAGGCGTGGCGGGAGAAGAGCCGTCTGGCGCGTTGATGGCTGACGTTGCGCGGCTCGCCGGCGTCGCGATATCGACGGTCAGCCGGGCGCTTGCCAATCCCGGACGGGTCAACGAGAAGACCCGCGCCAAGATCAATGCGGCCGCCAGGCAACTCGGCTACACGCCGAACGCAATGGCGCGCGGCCTCAGGGTCGGAAAATCCAATACCATTATGATCATTTTGCCGGGTTCGCCTTATTATGGCGCCTCGCAGATCATCCCGCAGGTCCTGCAAAGCATCAATAAATCCCTGATCCAGAGGGGGTATAACTTGATGATCGCCAATCTCGATCGCGAGGAAGCTTCCGAACGGCACATACTTGATCTTGCCTTCAGCGGCACGGTTCGGGGAGCCATTATCTTCTCGTCGAAACTTCCGGAGATCGAAGGGCGTTCGCCTGCGGGGGCAGGCCTGCCGATCGTCTCGATGTTGTTCGACATGAGTGATGCCGGTTTGCCGAGCGTCGTCACCAACGACCGGGAGGCGATCCGTGACGCGACGATGGAATTGATCCGTTCGGGTCATCGGCGCTTCCTCTATATAGCCGGCCCCGAGGGAAACTACCACGACGTCGAGCGCTACGCCGGGGTCCTTGAGGCTCTACGCGCAGGGGGACTTTCCGAGGAAGCCGTGTCGAGATCTGGCGGCGACCTCGAATACCAGCATGGCTTCGAGATCGGCATTCGCGCCGCCGACGATTTCATGAAGCTCGCCGTCAGGCCGACGGCTGTCATCGCAACGAGCGATGACATGGCAATCTCGTTCATGAGCATCATTCAACGCGCAGGCCTTGTTATTCCAGAGCACGTGTCCGTCGTTTCCTTCGACGGCTCCCCGGTCTGCGAATTCTGTTCGCCGCCGCTCTCGACGATCAAACAGCCCGTGGAAGAGATGGGACGCGCGGCCGTGGAACTTCTGCTCGGCGCCATCAGCCAGACGCAGAATGCGGCAACGACGCGCACCGTCATCCGCAGCCAGCTTATCCTGCGGGAGAGCATTGCCCCTGCGAGGGATTGACGGTGGCGGAACCAACCACACCAGAAGCACATGACCGTAAGAATAAGCGCTGCGCGATGGGTAAATTCATTCATAGACATATACCGCAGGGAAGCCTAAGTTAGCGCCAGGTATTACCTGTAGCTAAGGAAAGCCTTATGGCATCGCCAACCTCGCTCAAGCTCGATGACGAGCTGAAGGGCCGCGTCCAACAACTGGCCGAGGCGCGCCGCCGATCGTCCCACTGGATCATGCGTGAAGCCATTGCGCAATATGTCGAGCGCGAGGAGAAGCGCGAGGCGCTGCGGCAGGAGACGCTTGAGGCCTGGAATGAATTTGAAGCGACGGGACTGCATGTCACCGGCGCCGAGGTCGAAAAATGGCTTTCGACATGGGGAACTGACGACGAGTTGTCCGCACCCGAATGCCACAAGTGATCTTCTCCCCGGCCGCAATCCGCGATCTTGAGCGGCTTCGGGAATTCTTGCGACCGAAAAACCCGTCAGTCGCCAAGCGGGCAGGCGAAACTATTCTCAAAGGCGTGAGCGTCCTCGGTGCGCATCCCCATATAGGACGCCTCATCGAGGATATGCCCGAGCAATACCGGGAATGGCTCATCGATTTCAGAGATAGCGGGTACGTCGCTCGTTATCGTATGGATGGCGACATTTTGACGATCCTCGCCGTGCGGCATCAGAAGGAAGCCGGGTTCTGACCAGGATTTCGAGGGTCCCGCACCTGTCGGTTGGGGAATTCGCAACCGACAGGCGAGATGCCCCATAGGGTACAGACTGCGCTCCATCAAAACTTCGTCTGACCCCATCAATCCGCCCGTCGTGCTACGAAATCACAACACCGGGCGATCTGAAACTTCGGCTATGCGCGGTGGGATTTTGAAATTCCGAGCACGCACATGGACCTCTCGAAGATCAAGACGCTGATCGACTTTGTCGGACGATCTAATATTACCGAGCTGACCGTGACGGAAAAGGACGTGACGGTTCGGATTTTCCGAACGGCGGCGGGCCAGGAGGCTGTCGCCGAACCCGAGCAAAAGCCGAGACCGATCGCCGATGCGCCCTCGGGCGTCGAGCAAACCTTCCATGCGGTGACGGCGCCTGTTTTCGGCGTTCTACACAAGGCCCCGGCGCCCGGGGAACCGCCATTTGTCGCGATCGGAGATGCGGTGGAGGAGGGGCAGACGCTCTTCATCATCGAGGCGATGAAGGTCTTCAACACGATCACCGCACCGCGGGCCGGGCGCATCATGCGCCTGACCGAAATAGACGGCGGAGAGGTCGAGACCGGCGATCTGCTGGCGGAGATTGTCTGATGCCGGAAACATTTGAACAATCCGCTGTCTCAGGGCGTCGCTTCGATACCGTCCTCATCGCCAATCGCGGCGAGATCGCAGCACGGATCCAGCGTGCCTGTCGCGAGCTCGGCCTTAGGACGGTCGCCATCTGCTCCGAGGCGGACAGGGAAGCGCCCTACGGCAGCACCGCTGACGGCTTTCTCTGCATCGGCCCGTCGAGCACGGCGAAAAGCTACCTCAATCAGGATGCCATTCTTCTCGCGGCGCGCCTGACCGGTGCGGGCGCCATCCATCCCGGTTACGGATTTCTATCGGAACATGCGGCATTTGCCGACGCCGTCGAAAAGGCAGGGCTGGTCTTCATCGGTCCGACGGCTTCGTCGATCGCGACCATGGGCGACAAGATCGCGGCGAAGCGGGCGATGATGGCGGCGGGCGTGCCCTGCGTTCCCGGGCCGGACACAGCACTGCCCGACGATCCCGCATCGGTGGAGCGGCTCGCGCTGGAGATCGGCTATCCCGTCATCATCAAGGCATCAGGCGGCGGCGGCGGGCGCGGCATGCGCGTCGTTCCGAAGGCCGGTGAGTTGCATGAAGCGATCGCGCTGACCCGGGAAGAAGCCCGCAAGGCTTTCGGCTCACCCTCGCTCTATATGGAGAAGTTCCTCCAGCATCCGCGCCATATCGAGATACAGGTTCTTTGCGACGACCACGGCAATGCCGTGTGGCTGGGTCACCGGGACTGCTCGATGCAGCGCCGCCATCAGAAGGTAGTGGAGGAGGCACCGGCGCCAGGGATTGCGCCCGAGATCATCCGGCCGGTCGGCATGGCCTGCGTCGAGGCCTGTCGGCAGATCAGCTACCGCGGCGTCGGAACCTTCGAATTCCTCTATGAGGACGGTGCTTTCTATTTCATCGAAATGAACACACGGCTTCAGGTCGAGCATCCCGTCACCGAACTGACGAGCGGGGTCGATATCGTCCAGGCGCAGATAAAGGCGGCCCGGGGTGAGGTTCTGAACCTCATCCAAAGTCAGGTGATCTGCGAAGGCCACTCTTTCGAATGCCGCATCAACGCCGAAGATCCCGACACCTTCCTGCCGTCGGCCGGTGTCGTCACCCATCTGACTTTGCCGCAGGGGCCGGGCATCCGCGTCGATACGCATATCCATGCCGGCTATAAGGTCTCGCCCTATTACGACTCGCTGATCGCCAAACTGATCGTGCATGCGCCGACGCGGGCAAAAGCGATGGCCAGAATGTGCGAGGCGCTTGCCGGCACCGAAATCGAGGGCATCGCCACCAATATCCCCTTCCTGCGCGCCCTGTTCGAGGATCATGCTTTCGCCCGTGGCGAGACGGACATTCACTATCTCGAACAATGGCTGAAGCTGCGGAGGGCGGCGGCATGAGCGCGATCGATTTCAGCGATCCGGCCACCATCGCGCTGCTGACCCAAGCACTGACGGCCGCCGGAGTGGACGGGCTGGAGATCTCCCGTCCGGGCGCACAGCTTCGCATCATCATTTCAGGCGAGGGAGAGGCGCGGATCAGCGCGACGGAAGCAGCGCCGCGCGCGCCGGGCTCTGCACGGACGGTCGTGACGGCGCCGATGGCGGGCCGCTTCTGCGTCGAACATCCGGCCGCCTCCGCCGTGCCGCAAAATTTGCCGCGGTCCCTGTCCGACACCGATATCCTCGGCTTCATCAGGGTCGGGGATGTGCTGCTTCCCCTTCGCGCCGGCGGTTCCGGCGTTATGACCAGGCTGCTCGCCGCGCCCGGCGCGCTGGTGGGCTACGGCGATCCTCTTTTCGAAATCGAGTTTCCATCATGATCGTCACGACAAACAGGCACGCTTCGCAACGCGAGATCGTTCCGGCCACCAAAAGCCGGGCACGGGTTTCCTCGATCGGCGCTAGAGCCTTCCTGCTCGAGGCGCCGGGTGAATTCGACGTTGCCGCGCAGCGGCGGATCTGGGCTCTCTCCCAGACCGTGAGAGGCTGGGCGGACCTCGCGGAAGACATTCCGGGGATGACCAATCTGCTGGTAATTTTCAAGGAGACGCCCGAGGACCCCGATGCGGTGGTCGCACGGCTGCTGGAGGCATGGGCGAATGCTGAGAGCATCGATCTCGATGGCAAGACCATCGAGATCCCCGTCCATTACGGCGGCGAACACGCGACGGACCTTCCGGCCCTTTGCGATCTCTCGGGCTTAAGCGACCGCGAAGTGGTGCGCATCCATCATCAAGCGATCTATCGTGTTTTCGCTTTGGGAAGCGCTCCCGGCTTCGGCTATCTGCATGGTCTCGACCCACGTATCTACATGCCACGGAAGACCGTCCCCTCGCTGAAGATGGCGAAGGGCTGCGTGACCATCGGCGGCATGCAGACCGGCGTCGCCATGCTGACAGGACCGAACGGCTGGAATTCCATCGGTTTTGCCACACTTGAAATGTTCGACCCCACCTCGCCGATCCCGGCCATGATGGCGCCGGGAGATACGGTCCGGTTCCTGCCGGCGAGGATCGAGCTATGATCGAGATCTTGGAAAGCGGCCCTTTCAATACGGTGCAGGATCTCGGCCGTTCCGGCTATCGCGATATCGGCGTATCGGCGAGCGGCGCGATGGATCCGCTTGCCGTCCGGATCGGCAATATTCTCCTCGGTAATGACGAGAATGCGGCCGCAATCGAGGTGCAGACCTTCCCGTTCAGCCTGCGTTTCCAGCGACGCACCGTGTTTGCCGTAACCGGCGCCGACGGCAATGCTCATCTCGACGGATCGGAACGGCTTGCCTGGTGCGCCCATATCGCCGAACCCGGACAGGTTCTCGAGCTGAGGCAGCCGCCGCGGCTGGCACGCTCTTACATTGCACTCGGCGGCGGGCTGGACGTTCCTGTTATCATGGGCTCGCGCAGCACGTCGCTACGCGGCGGCTTCGGAGGCAATGCAGGCCGGCCACTGGCGAAAGGCGATCGGATCGCGGTCGGCGAGGACGCGGAGATTGCCATGCTGCCGGCCACGGGCCTCGCCGTCGTCGAACCGGCGACAGCGCTCAGCGATGTCTTCCCCGCCCCGGTCGACGGCGTATTGCCGATCCGCGCCCTGCCGGCTGGCGAGCATGAGCTTTTCGCCGGAGACGGCGAAGCCTTCTGGAGCCAGATGTGGAGGATTTCCTCCCGAAGCGACCGGACCGGCTACCGCTTGTCAGGCGAACCCATCAAGCCGGTGGCATCGATCGAGATGCGCTCCCACGGTGTCGTGCCCGGCGTTATCCAGGTACCGCCCGGCGGCGAACCGATCGTGCAGATGAGCGATGCGAACACCGCCGGCGGATATCCGAAAATCGCCGGTGTGATCGAATGCGATCTCTGGCGGCTGGGACAGGCCCGCATCGGCACCCGCCTGAGCTTTGTTCGCTCGACACACGCCGAAGCGCGCGCTGTCGAACAGGCCGTCACCCGCTATGTCGACGACGTCAGACGGACGTCCCGGATGGTCAAGCGCGCGTTGAAGGCGATGGCCTAGGACCCTCACGAGGAGGAACTCATGAAGATCGATCTGAATTCCGATATGGGCGAAGGATTTGGTCCCTACCGGCTGTGCGACGACGAAGCGATGATGAAAATCGTCTCCTCGGCCAACATCGCCTGCGGTTTCCACGGCGGCGATCCCGATACGATGGGGCGCATGGTCCGGCTCGCAAAGCTGAACGGCGTCGGCATCGGCGCTCATCCCGGTCTGCCCGACCGGCTCGGATTCGGCCGGCGCGAAATACCGTTTTCGGCGGACGAGCTTCGCCAGCAGATGCTCTATCAGCTCGGCGCCCTAATGGCGATCGCCAGGAGCGAACGGGTCGCCGTCTCCCATATCAGCTTCCATGCGGCGATGGGCAATATGGTCAACCGCGATCCCGTCCTCTCCGACCTGATGATGGATGCGATCGCTACTGTGGACCCCGGTCTCGTCGTCTTCGTCACGTCGGGCAGCGAGATCGAATTGGCGGCCAGACGTGCGCGGCTGAAGACGCTGGCGCTTTTCCTCGCCGACCGTGCCTATGATGCCGACGGCAAACTCGTCGCGCGTGGGCTCCCGGGCGCTGTCATCAAGGATGAAGCCTCGGTGCGCGCCCGCGTGCGGCAATTCCTGCTCGGCGGGACCGTCCGGACGATCGACGGCGCCGTGATCGCCATGCCGGCGCGCTCCATTCTCGTTCACAGCGACACACCCGGTGCCCTCGAACTCGCCGGCGTCGTGCGCGGCGAGATCGAAGCCACCGGCGCGGCGCTCGCTCCCGCCGCCGAACTCGCCGAATGACACGATCCCGATCGCCCGCGGGCGGTCCATAACTCCAATCCCTCACCGAAGGACCATTCCGATGTCCATCAAAGCCGACCGCCTGAAAAACGTCTCCATATCAGCATCCGCCGCCATGACCCAGCGGGCCAGAGAGCTCGCCGCCAAAGGGATCCAGGTCGTCAGCCTCTCCTCCGGCGAGCCGGATTTCCCCACGCCGGCGCACGCCGTCGAAGCGGCGCATGCGGCGGCTCTCGCGGGTGACACGAAATATCCGCCGATGGACGGGACGCCGGCCCTCAAGGCCGCGATCATCAGGAAGTTCAAGCGCGACAATAATCTCGACTATGACGGCAGCCAGATCGTCGTCTCGGGCGGCGGCAAGCAGGTGATCTTCAATGCGATGCTCGCAACCTGCAATCCGGGCGACGAGGTCGTCATTCCGACACCCTCCTGGGTCAGCTATGCCGATATCGTCAAATTCGCCGGCGGCGTCCCGGTCGCCGTCCCCTGCCACGAACAGACCGGCTTCAAGCTGCGCCCGGAGGATCTGGAGGCGGCGATCACACCACGCACCAAATGGCTCTTCCTGAATTTCCCGAATAATCCGACCGGCGCGGCCTGCTCCCGGGCCGAGATGGCCGCCATTGCCGAGGTCATGCTGCGCCATCCCCACGTCTGGATCATGACCGACGACATTTACGAGCACCTGGTCTATGACGACTTCCAGTTCTGCACCATGGCGGAAGTCGAACCCAGGCTCTATGAGCGCGTCCTGACGATGAACGGCGTCTCCAAGGCTTACGCGATGACGGGCTGGCGGCTCGGTTTCTGCGCCGGCTCGAAAGAGTTGATGGCAGCTATCAGCAACGTCAACGGTCAGAACGGCGGCGGCATCGCGACGCTCACCCAGGCGGCCGCGACCGCAGCACTCGACGGACCTCAGGATCTCCTGAAGGAGCGGGCGGCGATCTACAAGAAGAGACGCGACTTTGTCCTCGAGAGATTGTCGGAGGTGGAAGGGCTGCGCTGCCACAGGCCCGAAGGCGCCTTCTACATCTATCCCAACATTTCAGGGCTGATCGGCAAGACCAGCAAGGGCGGACGAAAGATCGAAACGGATGTCGATTTCGTTATGGCGCTCGTCGAGGAGCATCATGTCGCGACCGTGCAAGGCGCCGCTTACGGAATGAGCCCCTTCTTCCGTATCTCCTATGCGACAAGCATGGAAAAACTCGGCGAAGGCTGCGCCCGCATCGCTGAGTTCTGTAGGGATATGCGCTGACCGGCAGCCGTTAATCCTTCAGCCGCGCCGTCAGCTCGAGGAGGATGTCCCGGACGGCAAGCGCCGGCTCCGACAGGGGATTCTGGTCGGAAACGCAAAGCGACAGGGTTTCCTCGATCCGCGGAGAGACGAGCCGGCAGATCAACGGCTCGCTCGATTCCGATACGATACGATCGGCGATGGCCTTCGGCATAATCGTCGCGCCGAGACCGTCGCCGACCGCGCGTCCCAGGGTGCGGACGATCTCGACTTCCGCCACGACCTTCAAATTGGTGCGGGTGCGCGTGAAGGCGGTATCGACTGCGCGGCGAACAAAATTATAGGCCGGCGGCAGCAGCATCGGTATCCCGTCGAGAGCGTTGACGGCGACAGGTTTGGCATCCGCGTCGATCGCAAAATCGCGATGCGCGACCAGGAAAAATTCCTCGCTGAGGATCGGTTCGAACCGCACGCCTTTGATTGGCCCGGTTCCATGCAGAAGTGCCATCTCCAGCCGGCCGTTCATGATCATCTGGCTATAGGTCTGACCCACGCTTTCGGTCAGATGCAACAGGATGCCGGGATGCCGCTTCCGGGTCTCCGCCAGCAGATCGACCGACAACGTGGCAGCGCTGCTGAAAGGGACCAGACCGACGGACACGCGCCCTGCAAGGGAATTGCCGGCCGCCGAAGCATCCGCTTGCGCCTGCTCCATCTGCCGGAGGATAATCTGCGCGTGGCGATACACCGCATGGCCCGCATCGGTCATGCTGACGCCCTGCTGGCTGCGGATCAAAAGCTTCTGGCCGAAATGCTCCTCCAGCGCCGCCAGCTGCTGACTGAGCGCCGGCTGGGCGATATGCAAAAGATCCGCCGCGCGCGTGATGCTGCCGCTGTCGACGATCACGATGAAGGATTTGAGGCGTCTGATGTCCATGAGGATCGGGGAACCATTCTGATCTGCTGGGATGGCATGTTTGCAGACGCGTATAGCTTTTGCAACGCGACGAGATCGCCAACCGGGCCGGGCCTTGCTGAGCACGAACCACGCCAATAGCGCCGACATCGCGTCTTTCTGTTCTTCGGCAGCCGCGCAAGGCTCCATAACCGTTGCTTATTGCTCCAGAGATAATCGGTCTTAGGCAAGGAGTTAAAGCTTCGCTACTCTCTCCATCAACAACAAGGGAACGACAATGCCATTCTCCGACTACAAGACCGCACTGGTAACCGGCGCATCCTCCGGAATCGGCGCAGCCGTTGTCGAGCGGCTCCGCCGGGAGAACATCGAGGTCCATGCCGCTGCCCGCAGCACTGAGGCGCTGCAGCAGCTGGCCACGCGGACCGGCTGCATCCCTCATGTCATCGATGTGACCGACCGAAAGGCAATGGCCGAGCTCGCGGCTCGGGTGGAATTCGACATTCTCGTCAATAATGCCGGCGTCGACCGGCCGAAGAAGTTCCTCGAAGCCGACGAGGGCGACATCGATCTTATCGTCGACGTCAATCTGCGGGCGGTGCTGCACCTCTGCCGCCTGGTGGTGCCGGGCATGGTGGCGCGCGATCGCGGCCACGTTATCAATATTTCCTCGATCGCCGGCACCTACAATTTCGGCGGCAACTCGTCCTATCATGCCACCAAGGCGGGGGTGAGCATGCTGTCCAACCAGCTGCGCATCGACGCCTTCGGCAAACGGGTGCGGGTCACGGAAATCTGCCCCGGCCGGGTCGCCACGGATATTTTCAACCACGTCCACGGCAATGATCCCAGCATCCGGGAGCGGTTCATCGACGGTTTCGAACTGCCGCAGGCCACCGATATCGCCGACGCGATCGCCTTCGCCATATCAGCTCCGGTCGCCGTCAATATCGGGCATATGGAGATCACGCCGACGCTGCAGGTCATGGGCGGCCTGCAGACCGCAAGGCCGCAGCCGAAGACGGATCCATCCGGGGAGCCAAGTCCGTGAGCGGTTTCGACCTTTCGGCGATCCTCGGAAATCCCGAATATTCCTCCATGCTGCTGCATGGCATCGAGATGACCTTCATCATCTATGCCGGGTCCTGGTCGCTGGCGATGGCGCTGGCATTGCTGCTGCTGGGTCTGCGCCTGTCGCCCTTTCGCTTCGGCGATCCGTTGGTCGCCGCTTACGTTTCCTATCACCGCAACGTCCCGACGCTGGTGCAGCTCATGCTCTGGTATTTCGGGATCTTCACGCTGATGCCGAGCGGCATCGCGAATTGGCTTGCAAGCCACAATGCGGAATCCATCTTCGCGGTGATCGGGCTGGGGCTCTGCCAGGCGGCCTATTTCAGCGAAGATCTTCGTTCAGGCGTACGCTCGGTCGGTGACGGCCAGATGCAGGCAGCCCGTGCACTGGGCCATGGCTACGTCTCGGCGATGCGTTTCGTCATCATGCCACAAGGCGTGCGCAACGCTCTACCGCCGCTCATCAATCACAGCGTCTCCCTGTTCAAGAACAGCAGCCTCGCCGTCATCATCGGCGCGTCGGAACTGACGCATGCCGTCAAGGAAATCGAGAACCTCAGTTTTCGCACCTTCGAGATCTACCTGATCGGCACGGTTCTCTACCTCTTCTTCTCGCTCGTGATCATGAGCATCGGCGCCTACCTCTCGATGCGCGCCGATCCTGCCCGGAGTGCACGCGCATGATCCAGGACATGATCGCCATCATCAAAGACTATTGGCTGCTGCTCTTGATCGGCCAATATCCGAACGGACCGCTCGGCGGGCTTGCCAACACGCTGATCCTCTCGGCGCTCAGCATCACTCTCGCCTTTCCGGCCAGCATTCTGTTTGCAATGGCGCGGCTCTCCAAGTCGCGGCTGCTGCGCTGGCCCGTCACCGCGCTCGTCTATTTCACCCGCGGCGTGCCGCTTCTGATGCTCATCCTGTGGAGCTATTTCCTGGTGCCGCTCTTGACCGGCGCCGATGTGCCAAGCTTCGTCACCATGCTGACGACGCTCGTGGTCTATCAGAGCGCGTTTCTCAGCGAAGTCGTCCGCGCCGGCATCGTCGCGCTCGGACCCGGCCAGATGGACGCGGCGCGTGCGCTTGGCCACGGCTATATGGGCGCGATGCGCTACATCATTCTGCCGCAGGCGCTCTACAACATGATCCCGAGCATCCTCTCCACTTTCGTCTCGACGATCAAGGATACGACGCTCGGCTATGTGATCAACGTGCCGGATCTGACCTTTGCGGCGAGCCAGGTCAACAACCAGCTCCTGACGCAGCCCTTCCAGGTCTTCCTCATCCTGGCGATCGTCTACTTCATCATCTGCTGGACGCTCACCTACTTCGCAAATCGCCTCGAGCGGCGCATCACGCGGCGACGTGCGGGACTTCTCAACGTTCCCACGGCCTCTCTCGTCACGCCATCGAAAATCATATCGGAGCAGCTATGACCATGTCGGTTTCCGCGCAGGAATCGCAGACGATCCGGCTTTCGCAGGTCTGCAAGAGCTACGGCGACTATCCGGTCCTGAAGAACATCGATGCTGAGGTCGCGCGCGGCGAGGTGGTCGTCATCTGCGGTCCATCCGGTTCGGGAAAATCCACGCTGATCCGCACGATCAATCGCCTCGAGGAGATCAACAGCGGATCGATCACGCTCGACGGACAGAACATCCATGCGTCGATGCGGGCGAAGGAGCTCAACACAATGCGCAGCCGGATCGGCTTCGTCTTCCAGAACTTCAACCTCTTTCCGCATCTTTCCGTGGCTGAAAACGTCTCGATGTCGCCGATCCGGGTGAAGGGCGTGGCGCCCGATGTCGCGCACGAGAAGGCGCTCAAACTTCTCGACCGCGTCGGCCTCGCCGACAAGGCCCGAGCCTATCCCGGCCAACTCTCGGGCGGCCAGCAGCAGCGTGTGGCGATCGCCCGTGCCCTTGCGATGGAGCCCCCGGTGATGTTGTTCGACGAGCCGACGAGCGCGCTCGACCCTGAAATGGTCGGCGAAGTTCTGGCCGTGATGAAGAGCCTGGCATCGGAAGGCATGACCATGCTCTGCGTCACTCATGAAATGGGCTTCGCGCGCGAGGTCGCGGATCGGATCTGGTTCATCGATGCCGGCCAGATCATCGAAATGGCGACGCCTAAAAATTTCTTCAGCAATCCGACCCATCCTCGGGCTCAGCGTTTCCTCGCTGACCTCAGGCATTGAGACCAACCATCAAAAACAAAGGAGAACAGCAATGAACTGGAAATACCTGAGCCTCACCGTCGCATTGGCCGGCCTGGCGGCGGCGATGCCCGCGAAAGCCGATCAGCTCGACAACATCATGTCGGCAAAGACCCTGCGCTGCGCGACATTTGCCGACGTTCCCCCTTTCGCCTCTCCCGATCCGAAGACCCGCGAAATGGCCGGTTTCGACGTCGATCTGTGCGGCGCCATCGCCAAGGAACTCGGCGTCAAAGCTGAAATCAAGCCGGTTTCGGTCGAAGCCCGCGTGCCCGAGGTCAAGCTCGGCCGCGTCGACATCACCGTTGCCAACCTTGCCTATACGCTGAGCCGCGCCGAGCAGATCCAGTTCAGTGATCCCTATTACCTCGCCAAGGAAATGCTGATCGTGCCGGCGGACGATGCCGGCAAGACGAAGGCCGATTATGCCGGCCAGCGCATCGCCTCGACCAAGGGCTCGACGTCAGAAATGTCGATCAAGCTCAACAAATCGGAACCGCTGACCTTCCAGGATACCGCCTCGGCCTATCTCGCCGTTCAGCAGGGCAAGGCGCGCGGCATGGTGGCCAACACCATGACGACGACCAAGTTCGTCAATGAATCGAAGAGCAAGGGCAAGGAAATGCGGATGATCGAGGAGCCGATGCTCTACCAGCCGATCGGCATCGGCATGGCCAAGGATCAGCCGAAGCTGACGGCCAAGATCAACGAAATCCTGCACAAGCTCGACGAGTCCGGTGAAATCAACAAGATCTGGGACAAGTGGCTCGGTCCGAACACCGAGTACAAGATGACCCGCACCGACAAAGTCGTGCCGCTCGCGCAGCTGAAATTCGACCCGATCCCGTAGACCACCGGTCTCGGAACCTCCCGAAGACATTCAACCGAGACAAGACGGCGGGATTTGCCCGCCGTCTACCAACGATGCGAGGCACCCATGATTCATATAAAAGACATCGCTGAACGGCCCAGCAAAGCCGACATCGAGGCCGTTTCGAAATTTTCGCCGGCGACCATCCACGAAGCCCAGGGGCGCCGCGGCGCACTTTCCTCCCGTCTCAAGCCCGTCGACTACCGCATGAAACTGTGCGGCCCGGCATTCACGGTCAGATGCGCGCCGCGCGACAACATCATGCTGCAGCTCGCCATCAACTATGCAAAGCCCGGCGACATCATCGTCGTCTCCGCCGGCGAATATGAAGAGGCCGGCTCCTTCGGCGACGTGCTTGCCAATGCCTGCCTTGCCAAGGGCATCGGCGGTCTCGTGACCGATACCGGCGTACGCGACACGCTGCAGCTGCGCGAACTCGGCTTCCCGGTCTTCTCGCTCAGCGTCTGCATCAAGGGCACGGTGAAGGAAACCATTGCCGCGGTGAACGATCCGATCATCGTCGGCGGCGAAATCATTAATCCCGGCGACATCGTCGTCGGCGATGCCGACGGGCTGGTGGTCGTGCGCAGGCAGGAAGCCCAGGAAGCCGCCCGGCTGTCGCAGGCTCGCGAAGATGCCGAAGCCGGTTATATCGCCGCCTACAAGGCGGGCAAATCGGTCATCGAGGTCAGCAATCTGGCACCGGTGCTGAAAGCCAAGGGCCTTGTCGTCGACGTCTGAGACGATCGCCTCACTCCCAGCCCGCGCCGGCCTTCCGGTCGCGGGCTCAGATATTCTCAGGCGTCACGATTTCAAAGGTAATGGTCCGCTGAATCGTGCTGCCCGACGCGCCCTGCGTGATCGTTTCGATCATCGTCTCCACCAGCGCCGTGGACGTCTGTTCCAGCGGATGACAGAGGGCCGCGGTAATCATCCCTTCTGACAGGCCTTTTCGCGTCTCCGGGCCAATATCCCGGCAGACGAGGCGGATGCTTCGGCGCCGCTCCTGCGGCACTTCCCTCAGCGCCCGCAAGACCCCGGAAATGCCACCGCCGACGATCAGGATGCCGGTGAGGTCGTCCGTCGTCGCCAAGAGTTCCTTGACCATCCGATAGGCCTCGTTCGGCTCCTCATGCGTGGGGCGGCTGTCCTCGATGGTCAGATGCGGCGCATGTTCGCGCACATAGGAGCGGAAGCTCGCGTCGGAGACGTCCTGACACTGGTAACGGTGATTGCCGATGAAGACGGCAATCCGCCCCGGTCCGTGCGTCATGTTCGAGATCAGCCATGCCGCCGTCCGCCCCATTTTCCAATTGTCGGCCCCGACATAAGCGGCCCGCTCGCGGGCGGATTGGTCGGTAATATAGGCAATGACCGGCTTGCCCTTCTCGTGCAGCTCGCGGATGGCCTGGGCGATCACCGGGTGATCGGCGGCGACCACCGCGACGGCGTCACAGTTTGCGCCGAGCGCCTTGAGCCGGCCGGCAATATTCTCCGGCGTCAGGAGATCCACAAAATCGACCACCGGGTCGATGACCTCGTCACGCCTGGCGCGGCATGCCTCGACGATCTTCTTGCCGAAGAGCTGGTAGAGTTCGCGGCTGGATTGCTGCAGCAGAAAGCCAAGCCGGTATTTCGGCACCGACTTGCGCAGCCGGTCCTCGATTGCCCCCGCGCCGTAAAAGCCGATGCGCTCCGCGGCGGCCTGGACGCGTTGCACGGTCGTTCCTTTGACGGAGGCGGTGCCCCCCAGAATCCGATTGACGGTCGCAATGGAGACATCGGCCTCCTTGGCAAGGTCGGAGATCGTCGGCCGCCGCATGATTGTTCCCTCCATCGTCAAAGCGTTCGTATCATTATGATTGATACTCTGTGATACTTTATGCATGTTTAGTATGATTTCACATTTCTGGAATTTCAAGCAGTGATATGTTTCTCCTCACGGTCACGCCAGGGAGGCGGACCAAGGGAGGAGATTGAGATGCCTAAATTTCGCCGCCTTGCGGCAACCGTATCGGCCGCCGCCATCATGACCTGCACTGCCACGGCCGTTATGGCCGCAAACATCTTCGTCGTGGGCGGCAAGCCGGACGACCCGTTCTGGTCGATCGTCAAGCGTGGCGCCGAGGATGCCGGCAAGGTCGCAGAAGCCCAAGGTGGCAAGGTCGTCTGGCTCGGGCCGCAGAACTACGACAATCTCGGGGTCGACGCGGCCGAGCTGATCCGCCAGGCCATCGACCAGGGCGCCGACGCGATCGTCGGTCCGGACTGGGTGCCGGAAGCGATGGACCCTGCCTTCAAAGCGGTCGTCGACAAGAAAATTCCGCTTGTCATCTATAATGCCGGCGGCATCGAAGCTGCCGATCGTCTCGGCGCGATGAACTATGTCGGCTCCAACGACTATCTGTCCGGCAAGGCAGCGGGCACCTACTTCGCCAAGCATGACCTCAAGAACGCCGTCTGCCTCAATACGCTGCCCGGTGCGGCAAACATCGAAGCCTTCTGCAAAGGCATGACCGATGGCGTGACCGAAGGGGGCGGCGTCGGCTCGTCACTGCCGCTGCCGGCAACCTCGTTCGGTTCGGCGACCGCCGTGGCGCAGGCCCTGAAGGCGCATCTCCTGCAGCATCCGGAAATCAAGGCCGTCTTCGCAATCGGCAACGTCGACACCAACTCGGCGGTCAACGGCGTGACGCAGGCCGGCAAGCAGGGACAGGTGAAGGTCTGCGGCATGAATATGGATGAAACCGTTCTGAACAACATCAAGAGCGGCAGCCAGCTTTGCGCGATCGACCAGCAGGGTTACCTACAGGGCTACCTCGCAGTCTCGATCCTGAACGGCAACGTCAACTACGGCCTCACCGTACCGACGCGTGAGATCCTGACCGGCCCCGGCGTGATCGACGCCTCCAACGTCGACGCCACCCTGGCAGGTGTGAAGGCCGGCGCCCGGTAAGGGATCGGCCGAACGTCGGAAGCTGCCTGTCCCTCACGCAGGCGGCTTCCATTCTTTCAAAAGCCCGGCCGATCGGTCGCGCGGCTTTATGGTGGTGTCAAATGAACGCGAGAAACGATGTCCTCGCCTCTTCGGTTCCTTCGAGCGGCCACGCCAAAGCGACCATCGGTCAGCTTTCCCGGCGCCCTGAAGCCGGTTCGTTACTAGGCTTGATTGCGGTGTTCGTCTTCTTCGCCTTGCTGGGCGGCAAGGTCTTCCTGTCCGCTGCAGGCTATGCAAGCTGGCTTAACGTCGCCGCGGAGATCGGCATCGTCGCGCTGCCGATCGGGCTCCTGATGATCGCAGGTGAAATGGACCTCTCGATCGGCGCGGTCATTCCGGCATCATCCCTGACGGTCGCGATCATATCGGGCCATTACGGCCTTCCCGAGATCGTGGGAATTTCCGCCGGCCTGGGCGTCGGGCTGATCGTCGGGCTCTTCAATGGCTATCTGGTCAATCGCACCCGCGTGCCGTCTTTGATCATCACCATCGGTTCCATGTTCGGCGTCATGGGATTGACGCTGGGCTTCACCGTGCTCATTGCCGGCAGCACCGGCGTGTCGCTCGTGCCGAGCCCGAGCGTCAAGGCGATCCTCGGCGATTTCATTGGCGGCATGTTCCAGGTGACGGTCTTCTGGTGGATCCTGTTCGTGGCGGCATTTTTCTGGCTGCTGCACATCTCGCCCGTCGGCAACTGGATCTTCGCTCTTGGTGGCGATAAGGTCTCGGCCCGTAACGCCGGCATTCCGACGCAAAGGTTGACCATCGCGCTTTACATGATGTCGGGCTTTTCCGCCGCCTTCGTCGGCGTGAGCCAGGTGCTTGTCTACCAAAGTGCGCAGGTGCTCGGCGGACAATCCTTCATCTTCAATTCGATCATGTGCGTGGTCATCGGCGGCGTGCTTTTGACCGGAGGCGCAGGATCGGTGGTGGGCATCGTCTTCGGCACGCTCACCTTCGCGATCGTCAACCAGGGCATCTATTTCACCGGCATAGACCCGAACCTCGGCAGCGTCATCATCGGGGCGCTCCTGCTGCTCGCCGTGATGATGAATGACAAGTTCCGGCTGATGGCGATGTCCTACGCTGCGAAAAAGAAGAAGTGAGGGCAGGGAGATGAACGGCTTTTCCATAGGACACTTTGTACGCCGCCCGGAATTCGGCGCCCTGTTGAGCTTCATCGCGGTGATCGCTTTCTATGTCGCCTTCGGGGGCGTCAGCCTTGCCGCGCTCTTCGGCGCGGCAAGCTGGGTCAACTTCGCCGCCAATCTCGGTATCGTCGCCTTGCCGGTCGGCCTTCTGATGATATCAGGCGAGCTCGATATCTCGATCGGCGCGATGATCCCGGCGGGCTCGATGACGATCGCCATCCTCTCGGGCTATTACGAGTTGCCGATCGTCGTCGGCATGCTTGGCGTGCTCGCCATCGGCGTTGCCGTCGGGCTGGTCAACGGTGTGTTGGCGGTGCGCACCAGCGTGCCCTCGCTGATCATCACACTCGGCACGCTGGTCGCTGTGCAGGGCCTCATTCTTGCCGGATCCGTCATCCTGACCGGAGCCGCGTCGGTGCCCCTCAATGCCCCGGCCTGGGCCAAGACGGTCTTCGGCGACCTCATCCACGGCAAATTCCAGGTGATCATCCTGTGGTGGCTGGCGCTGACGGTGGTTTTTGGTTTCGTGCTGCATGCGACGCGCTATGGCAACTGGATCGTCGCGATGGGCGGAGACGAGGTCAGCGCGCGCAATGCCGGCATCCCGACCGACGGGCTCAGGATCGTCCTGTTCGTTCTCTCGAGCACGGCCGCCTCCTTCGTCGGAATGTGCGGCGCCATCTTGTTCAATTCCGCGCAGGTCTCGGGCGGCATGAACTATATCTTCAATACGATCGTCTCGATCGTGGTGGGCGGCGTGCTGCTCACAGGCGGCTTCGGTTCGGTCGCCGGGATCTTTCTCGGTACTTTGACCTTCGCCGTCGTCAGCCAGGGCATCTACTTCACCGACATCGACCGCAACTGGTCCAACCTGATTATCGGCGTGATGCTGATGGCCGCCGTTCTGATGAACAACACCTTTCGGCAGATGGCGCTGAGCTTCGCGCCGAAGAAAAACAAGTGAGCGTCACCATGTCCGACACTATTCCAATCCTTGAACTCCAGAATGTCGACAAGAGCTTCGGCCCGATCGACGTGCTGCACGATATCTCGCTCAAGGTCCGTGCGGGCGAGGTGCTCTGCCTGCTCGGCGACAACGGCGCCGGCAAATCGACGCTCATCAAGACGCTTGCCGGCGTTCACAAGCCGACGCGCGGCACAATCCTGATGGATGGCAACCCGGTAGAATTCAGCGGGCCGCGCGATGCGCAGGAAAAGGGCATCTCGGCGGTGCATCAATTCGGCGGAACATTTCCGCTGATGTCGATCGGCCGATCCTTCTTCGTCGGCGTCGAGCCGACCAAGGGCTGGGGGCCGTTCAAGGTCTATGACCGCACGAAGGCCAATGAGATTGCCGTCAAGGCCGTGCAGGATTTCGGCATCACCCGGATCGACGATGGCGATCGTCTTGTCGGCGGGCTTTCCGGCGGCGAACGCCAGTCGCTTGCGATTGCCCGAGCCGTGCATTTCGGCGCGCGCGTGCTGATCCTTGACGAGCCGACGGCTGCTCTCGGCGTCAAGCAGGCGGCGCATGTGCTGCGGATCGTCAACGAGGCGAAGCGGCGGGGCCTGGCGGTGATCTTCATCACCCATCAGGTCATGCATGCGATGGCGGTGGGCGATCACTTCGCCGTTCTCATCCGTGGGGCGATCGCCGCCGACTTCCGCAGGGGCGAGAAGACCCGCGAAGAGATCACAGACCTGATGGCCGGCGGGGAAACCATGGCGGATCTCGAGGCCCAAATCGATACTTACGTTGCAAGTCATGAGAGCCATTCGCCGCCGGCCGGCTAACCGCTGACGGCACCACAAACACACAGAGCAAAACACGTAACGTCCGGCAGCGTCAGAAAAGACCGCCGCCGGGAAAGGAAAATCATGTCTGGAATCCGGAGGTCAAAATGAAGATCGCAATCGACCCGTTCATGCATCGGCATCTCTCGCTTGAGGAGTTGCCGAAGAAGGTCAAGGAGCTCGGCTACGACTGGATCGAACTCTCCCCGCGCGGCGATTTCCTCGAATGGTTCAAAGCGCCGCGCGTCTTTCCCGAGCGGATCAAATCATTCAAGCGCGCGCTGAACGAGGCCGATGTCGGTATCGCCTCGCTGCTGCCGATGTACCGCTGGGCCTCCAACGACGAGATCGAACGCAAGGCCGCCGTCAAGCACTGGAAGCGGGCGATCGAGATCGCCGTCGAGCTGGAAGTCGGCGTGATGAATTCCGAGTTCGGCCGCGGTCCGCATCCGGACAAAGGATCGTGCTACTGCTGCCACACGGGATCGATGATCGAGGCCTGCGAGGACGCCTGGTGGCGCTCGATGGAAGAGCTGGTGCCGGTCTTCGAGCGCGAGGGCATCACACTCCATGTCGAGCCCCATCCCGAAGACTGGTGCGAGACGCTGCAGCCGGCGCTCGACATCATCCGCACGGTCAATTCGAAGAGCGTCAAATTCCTCTATTGCGCCCCGCACACCTTCTATTTCGGCGACGACACCAAGGCGATGCTGCGCGAAGCTAGGGATGTGCTGGCGCATGTCCATGTCGGCGACACCTTCAACCACAAGGCTTCGTCGGGCCTCAGATATATCCTCAACCCGCCCGGCACCAACGCACGGGTGCACCAGCATCTCAATATCGGCCAGGGCGAAGTTCCCTGGGACGAGTTCTTCGGCACGCTCGCCGAGATCGGCTTCGACGGCATCATGACCGCCTGCGTCTTCGCCTGGGAAGACAAGGCAGACCACAGCGGCACCTTCATGCGCTCGGAAATGCAGCGTTACATCGACAAGTACTGGGGGGCGAAATGACCCTCCAGGTTGGTGTCATCGGTACGGGTATGATCGGTCAAGATCATATCCGCCGCCTGACGAACGTCGTTTCTGGCGTTAAAATCGTCGGGGTGACCGATATCGATCAGGCCCGCGCTGCCGCTGCCGCCCCCGCAGGGGCGGAGGTATTCGCCACCCCTTCGGCACTGATCTCTTCGGAAAAAGTCGAGGCTGTGATCATCTGCTCGTGGGGGCCGGCGCATGAGGAGCAGTTGCTCGCCTGCATTGCCTCCGGCAAACCCGTCTTCTGCGAAAAACCTCTGGTGACATCCGAGTCGGCCGCGCTTCGCGTGATGGAGGCCGAAGCCGCCGGCGGCCGGCGGCTTATACAGGTGGGCTTCATGCGCCGCTTCGATGCCGATTATCGCCGATTGAAAGCGGTTATCGACGGAGGCAAGCTCGGCGCCCCGCTGATGTTCCATTCCGTGCATCGCAATGCCTCGGTTCCCGAGGGGCTCTACACCTCCGAAATGCCGCTCAACGACACGCTGGTACATGACGCCGATATTTCCCGCTGGCTCCTGTCCGACGAAGTCACCGGGGTAGAGGTGCGTGTGCCGCGCCGCTCCACGCGCGGCGGCGCGTTGCGCGATCCGGTTTTCGTGCTCCTGCACATGGCCTCCGGCGCGCTCGTCGATGTCGAGATTTCGGTGAACATCGCCTATGGCTACGACATCCGCGGCGAGGTCAGCTGCGAGGCGGGTGTGGCCGCGCTTCCGAACCGCCCGGCGACCGTGATTTCAGACACGAACGGCATTCGTCAGGCGATCCCCGAGGACTGGCGCGAACGCTTCATCGATGCTTACGACCAGGAATTCCGCGAATGGATCGTCGCCGCCTCGAATGGCACGGCCTCCGGCCCTTCCACCTGGGATGGATATGCGGCGACGCTCGTGGCCGACGCCGCCCTACGGGCGGCGGCTTCGAACCAGTCAACATGATAGCGAAACCCAATCTCTACGGACGTCCGGCCGCCATGGCGGCGGAGTGATCCGGCAGGTTATTTCAGGAGCGATGATCGGATGATCAACGGAGAAAGATTGATCGAGCGCCCCTTGCGCTGGGGCATGGTCGGCGGCGGCCGCACCGGGCAGGTGGGCTACAAGCATAGAACCGGCGCCCAGCGGGACGGCACCTATCGGCTTGTCTGCGGAGCCTTCGACCTCGACGCCGAGCGCGGGCGCGATTTCGGCACGAAGATCGGCGTCGCCGCCGACCGATGCTACGGCGACTACAAGGAGCTGATCGCAGGGGAGGCCGGGCGCGAGGACGGCATCGAGGTGGTCTCGATCGCCACGCCGAACTTCACCCATTACGAGATCACCAAGACGTGCCTGGAAGCCGGGCTGCACGTGATCTGCGAAAAGCCGCTGTTCTTCACCGTCGCCGAATGCGATGAGATCGCCAAGCTCGCCGAAGAGAAATGCCTGATCGTCGGCGTGACCTATGGTTTCACCGGCCATCCGCTGGTCCATCAGATGGCGGCGATGGTCAAAAAGGGCATGCTCGGCGAGATCCGCATCGTCGACATGCAATATACCCACGGCTTCAATTCGGGCGATGATGTCGGCGCCGGCGAGGCAGTGAAATGGCGCACCAATCCGAAGACGGCGGGCCCGACCTTCGTTCTCGGCGATATCGGCACCCACCTCTATTATCTCTCCGAAGTGGTGCTGCCGCATCTGAAGATCGAAAAACTGCTCTGCGACCGCAAGGCCTTTATTCCGACCCGCGCGCCGCTCGAAGACCACGCCACCGTTCTCATGCATTACGATAACGGCGCCCGCGGCCGTCTCTGGGTGTCGTCGGTCAATGCCGGCAACATGGGTTCGCAGCGCTACCGTTTCGTCGGCTCCAAGGCTTCGATCGAATGGTCGGATGCCCAGCCCGACCAGCTGATTTACGAAGTCCAGGGCGAGCCGAACCGCACCCTGCACCACGGCATGCCCTATCTCGAAGAGGAAAGCCTTGCAGCCGATCGCATGGGCGCCCTGCACACCGAGGGCCTCGGCGACAGCTGGGCGAACATCTACCTCTGGATCGCCCAGGCGATCGACGCAAAGCGCCGCGGCGACGAAGCCTTCCTCAACGGCCATCATTATCCCAGCATCGAGGCCGGCACCGACGGCGTGCGCTGGCTGGAAAACTGCGTCCGCTCGGCGGATGCGGGTGCCGCCTGGATCGATTTCAAATAGCTCCCTCCGGGGGCGCGCCGGGAACTCCTCCACCCCTCTCACAAGGCGCGCCCTCATTTTTGATAAGGAAAGATCGAGACGATGAAACTCTCCATTTGCACCGACGTGATGGGCAACCTGTCATTTACCGACATGCTCGACAAATGTGTTGAACTCGGCGTCGAGGGCATCGAAATGACCGGCGGCGGCTGGTCGCGTGCCCCACATTTCCACGCCGACGAACTGCTTGAAGACAAGGGGCTTTTGAAAACCAAGCTTAAGGAAATCGAAGCCCGCGGCCTTGAAATCGCGGCTCTAAACTGCTCGGCAAACCCGCTCGATCCCGGCGAGATGGGCAAGCGCCACCGCAAGGAAATGGAGCAGACGATCCGTCTTGCCGGCGAAATCGGCGTCAAGACGATCGTGACGATGTCCGGCCTGCCGGAAGCGGCCCCCGGCGACACCGTGCCGAACTGGCTCGTCTACACCAAGAGCTGGCCCGAAGAGATGCCCGAGCGCGACCGCTACCAGTGGGAAGACCGTGCCTTCCCGCTCTGGCATGACCTGGTGAAGCTCGCGAGAGAAGTCGGGGTCGAGAGATATGCGCTCGAAAATTTCTCGGCCATGCTGGTCTGGAATCCGGAGACCCTGTTCCGCCTGCGCAAGGAGGTCGGCCCGTCCGTCGGCATGAATCTCGATCCCAGCCATCTGTTCTGGAAGGGCGCCGATCCGATCGCTTCGGCCCGCGCGCTGGGAAGCGCGATCCATCACTGCCACGGCAAGGATACGCGCATCGAGCGCGGTCTCGCTGATGTCAACGGCCTGCTCGAACTCAAGGACGTCACCGACGTCGCCAACCGCAGCTGGAATTATGTCGCCGTCGGCGCCGGCCATGACCTGCAGTGGTGGAAGGAGTTCTTCTCGGTCGTCCGCATGGTCGGCTACAACGGCTGGGTCAGCCTCGAAATGGAAGACTTCACCATGTCGACCGATGCCGGGATCCAGTCCTCCATCGACGCGCTGCAGGCGACGATCAGCCGATGATGGAGCGGCGCCGGCGACGATGAGCAATCGGTGCCGGCGCTCCAAGATCGATCTGGACACTATTATGGACGCATGTTCTATAAAATGGACAGATTCGACGGGAGCGCGCCATGCATCTTTCCATGTGGACTTATCCCTGGGATATCCAGGACCAGGGGCTCGGCGTCTTTGCCGCCGAGCTTACCGGCCGGGCAGGCCTGACAAGGGTCAGCCTGGCGACCTCCTATCATGCCGGCCGCTTCCTTCAGCCGCGCAGCCCGCAGCAGAAGGCCTACTTCCCCGAGGACGGGACGGTCTACTTCCGGCCGGACGAAAGCCTGTGGCAGGACAAGCTGATCCAACCGCTGATGGCGAGCAATGTGACCGAGCGCGGCGATATGCTGGCAGCGCTCGTCAGGGAGCGCGAGGCGACAGGTCTTAAATTCTCCTGCTGGACGGTCTGCCTGCACAATACCCGTCTCGGCGTGCTGCATCCCGATCACGTGACGCGAAACGCCTTCGGCAATCTCAATTATTACAACCTCTGCCCCTCCAGCCCAGCCGCGCGGGATTATGTCGTCACTCTCGTGCAGGACATCACGACGAACTACCGGCCTGACATGGTCGAGCTCGAGAGCCCGAACTTCATGGGCTTCGCGCATGAATATCATCACGAAAAAGATGGGGTCGGCCTGAATGCCGAAGACGATTTCCTGCTGTCGCTCTGCTTCTGCGATCATTGTATCGCGCGCGCCGCCAGGGCCGGCGTGCCCGTGGAAGGCGCGCGCAGAACTGTAGCGCGCTTCATCGTCGAACTCTGCGAACGAGCGGTGCCGGAGCGGCAGTTCCCCGATTTCCCGGCGGCTGGCATCGATGCCTTCCGGGACCATCCCGATCTCCACGCCTATCTAGCGTGGCGCAGCGAACCGGTGACCAGCCTGATCGGCGAGATCAAGGCCGCGGCCGATCCGGCGACGCGTATCGTGCTTATCGATTTGAAGGACGGCTGGCTCGGCGGCGTCGATCTCGCAGCCGTCGGCAAGCTCTGCGACGGGGCAATTCTTTGCTGTTACGACATGACGCCGGAGGCGGTCGGCGATGTCATCCGAGCCGGCCGAGCGGCAATCGGGCGGGAAAAGTTCCTTGGAGTCGGCCTGCGCATCTTCTATCCCGAGGTCAGCGGACCCATGGTGCTCGCCGCACGCGCCAAGGCCGCCGTCGATGCCGGCGCCGACGGCGTCAATTTCTACAACTACGGCCTCATTCCGGCAAAGCGCCTCGACTGGGTCAAGGCCGCGGTGGACGCAATCAGTTAAGTGGAATCGCGCGCGGGGATTGGCTCAGGATGCGATAGATTCGGCGATCTGGATCAGGCAGTCGCCGGCCTGGCTGTCGCAATGCAGCCTGTGGGAAATCACCATGCCGCTCTCGGCAAAGCGCAGCTCTTCCTCCGTCTGCTCCAGGCGTTCCAGATCATGATACCATCCCGCCAAATCGCCGGCGGCAACGACGGTGCCGAGCCCGACAGCCGGCTCGAACCAGCCTCTGCGGCTCGCATAGATGCCCTGGCTGTGCCGAGATAGCGAAAGCAGATGCAGCGGCCCGGGCTGAGGGAGCGTTCCGCGCGACAGGACCGGGCGCTCGACAATGCCGAGCGTCACGAGCAACCGGTCGATCGCCGCCGCCGTGAAGGCCATTGTCTGGGGCGTCACGGTTCCGCCGCCGCCGAATTCGCCGGAAAGACCGATAATCCCCGCCCGTGCCGCGGCCCCCATCGATGTCGGCGCTGCCGGCCCGTTATCGGCGATGAAGGCATAGGACGCGCCGAGTGCCCGCATCAGCGACACGGAGCGCTCGAAGCGGACGGCATCGGCCTGCCGCTCGATCAGCGTGCAGGGCAGGTGCGCCATCGACGTGCCGCCGGAGTGCAGGTCGAGCAGGACGTCGTGCCGGGGAAAGAGGTCATGCTCGAGGAAATGCGCCATTCGCGCTGTCGGCGAGCCCATGGGGTCACCGGGAAACGCACGGTTGAGGTTGCCGCCGTCGAACGGCGAACAGCGCTTGGCCGCCATCACCGCCGGCAAGTTCGCCATCGGCAAGATGGTGACGGCGCCGCGGATTTCCGCAACATCCAACAGCCGCATCAGCCGGCCGAGCTGCAGTTCACCCTCATACTCGTCACCGTGATTGCCCGCCATCAGCAGCAGAGACAGGCCCTCGCCGTTCCTGAAATGAAAGACGGGGATGCGGATCTGATAATAGGGCGAACGGTCCACCGAATAGGGAATTGCGAGGTGGCCGGCTTGCCGGCCCTCACGCGAGAAGTCGATCGGGTTGACGAGGCCGCTGTGCATGATGTCTCCAGTCCAGGCGGTTACTGCGCCCTCAGAGGGCTGCGACCGCGGTCATTTCGACGCGCAGATCTGGATCGGCGAGGCGTGCTTCGGTGCAGGCGCGCGCAGGCGGGTTTTCTATATCGATCCAACCGTCATAGACGCCGTTCATCGCCTCGAAATCGACGATTGCCGGCAGGAAAACATTGACGGCGATCAGACGAGAGCGGTCCGTACCGGCTTCCTTCAAAAGAGCGTCGATTTTGCCGAGCACATCGCGAGTCTGCTCTTCGATCCCTGCCTTGCGATTTTCCGCGACCTGGCCGGCAATATAGACGAGACCGCCATAGCTGACGGCTTGGCTCATTCGCGAACCTTTCTGATAACGCTGGATCATGGGCAGGTTTTCCTTTTCTTGCTTTTTGAAGGAGAGGTCAGCCGAAGCTTGTGAGATAGGCCGCCGTCACCGAATGCTCGGGGTCGAGACCATAGAGAATGGCATGCCGGTCAAGGCAGGTGCATGGATGCGAGATGCCGAACTCGATTACGTCGCCGACGCGGACGTCACTCGCCTCGGCAAGGGCGACGAAGGCGTGTTGATCGTTGAGTCGGAAAACCTCGGCGCCTTTGAGGTCGCCGAGGCATGCCCCATCGCGATAGAGCGCCAGCGGCCGTGGCAGGCCCTGGTCCATCGCCACGTCGCGCATGCCCATGCCTGAGATCGCAAGCCGCGGCTCCGGCCGCGACAGGACTTCGGCCCAGACTCGCAGCGCCGGACGAAACCCTGCCGCCGCCGAAAGCGTCTCGCCAGCCACACGGAAACCGCCGCGCGCATCGAGACCGGCAAGGCCGCGCTCGTAGACGCCGTGATCATGGAAGAAGATGGCGCCGCTACGCAGGATCAGCCGGCAGACCGGATCGGCCGCAACCGCGGCCGAAAGCCCGGCGATCACGACATCGAAAAACACCGAGCCGCCGGCCGTCACAAGAAGCGGCCGGTCAGGGCCGGTGCGGGCGCGCACCTTCGGCAGAAAATCTGCCGTCATCGCCATCAGAGTCTCGATGCGAAGCATCGTCTCTGCCGCATCGGCGGTCGCGGCAGCACCTTCATAGGCGGCGATGCCGCTCAACCGGAAGGTCGACGTCTCGGCGGCAAGGATCGCATCGAGAACTGCCTCAGCGGCAGCGGCGCTGCGGATGCCGGCCCGGCCGGCGCCGAGCTCCACCAGCAGGCCAAGAGGCGGCAGGTCCATGCGCTCTCGCCACGCGGATCGGAGCGCTTCGACCAGCGCTGCCGAATCCACGAAGACGTGGAGTTCCGCATCGGGATACTGGCCGAGCAAAGCCGCAAGCCGTCGGGCGGCGGCCACGCCGCCGATCTCGTTGGCGAGGATCAGGCGGCGTTGTCCCGCCTCGAGCAGGACGGCGGCCTGGCGGATATCGGCGACTGTCGTGCCCCAGGCACCCGCCGTCACAAGCGCCTTTGCCAGCACCGTCGACATCGGCGTCTTGGCATGCGGCGCAATTTCGGCGCCGTGGCTTTTCACATAAGCCATCATCAGTTCGACATTGGCGGAGAAGGCCTGCCGATCGAGCGAGATCAGCGGCAGAGCCATCCTGCCGTCATAGGGCTTCCATCCCTGCTTGCCGATTTCCGAGAGCGAAAGCGGCGGATGGCCCGGCGGAAAGCCTCGCACCCGCTCATCGATCAGCAGGTTTTCCCAGGCAGCATGAAGGTCAGACATGGCAGCCCCTCCGGGCGTCGGCCGGTTCGGCGATACCGAGACGGTAGGTGTCGTTGGCGGTGGCAAAGAACAGAGCGCGCTGCTCGCCCGGAGAGAGCTGCGAGGCGACCGTACGGAAAACCTCATAGATCTCGTCGAAAGAGGCGTGCAGACCTGCTACCGGAAAATCGCTCGCAAACATCGAACGTTCCGGCCCGAAACAATCGAGGCAATGCTCGATCACCGGCCGCAGGCTTTCGAGTGTCCAGTCATTGTCGTAGGCGACGAGATCGGAAATCTTGAGCCGCACGTTGGCCTCTCTGCCGAGCGCCCGCAGGCCGCGGCGCCAGAGCGCCATGCCCTCCTGCGTCCGGTCAGCGGGGCTTCCGCCGTGATTGAGCACGAAAAGCGTTTCCGGAAAAGCCCGGACGAGCTCAAGCGCGTCATCCATCTGCCAGGGATAAAGCATCAGGTCGAAGACCAGCCCGAGCCGCGTGGCATGGGCAAGCCCCGCCCGCCAGACGGGATCCCTCATGCGATCCGGACGCGACGCAAAACTCTTGGCCACATCGGGATGCCAGCTCAGAATATCGCGGATGCCGACGACGTTGGAGTTTTCCGCTTCCGCCTCGAGCAAGCGCGCGGCGTCCGGCCGATCGAGGGCAATGCCGGCGATATAACGGTGCGCCACGCCGGAGCGGCTGTCGAGCCCATCCAGCCAGCGGCTCTCCTCCAGCGGATAGGCAGCGGACCAGCCGGCCTCGACATGAACGGTCGCAACCACATTCTGGCCCGCGGCGTCGGCGCGATAATCGTCGATGCCATAGTCGCGCAGGATCGGCGCCAAGCTCCCGAACACCATCCCTTCACCGGATGCCCGCGCCTTCTCAAGCCAGGGATGACGCTGCAGGCCGAGGTCCCAGAGATGATGGTGCGGATCGATTACCGGCCCATCGTAGCGTCCCGTCATCGGCGCGCCTCGCGGCCGGAAACGAGCAGGAGGGTGAGGATCAGCGTGCCGAACATGATCGACCGCCAGCCAGGCGAGGCGTTGACGACGGTGATCAGCGCCGTCGCCGTCACAAGCAGGATCGCTCCCGGAACGGTCCCGGCATAGGTGCCGCGGCCACCGAGAATTGAGGTGCCGCCGAGCACGACGGCGGCGATCGAGGTCAGCAGATAGGGATCGCCGATGCCGACATAACCCTGCCGATTCATGCCGAGAACCAGAATGCCGGCAAGGCCGGCGAAAAAGCCCGACAGGGTATGGGCGATCAGCGTGCTGCGCGTGACGCTGACGCCGGAAAGCCGGGCGGCCAGCGGGTTCGCCCCAACCGCGAGGAAACGGGCGCCGATCGGCATGCGGTGGACGAGCAGCAGGACGACAACCGCAACGACGAGCCACAGAATGATGCCCGAGGGAATGCCGAGCGGCCGCGCCTGCCCGAGCAGGATGACTGCGGGATTGCTGACGGTGACGGCGCTGCCGCCGGCGACGATGACGAGCAAGCCCTGCAGGAAGGTCGCCATGGCAAGTGTCATGATGATCGGCGGCACGCGGAGATAGGTGGAACCCGCGCCGTTCATCAAACCGATGCCGGTGGCGATGGCAAGCGCCGCCGCGATGCCGGCAAGGCCGGTCGGATCCCAAGCCGGCGAGATCAGGGGCAACAGGATCGCCGTGACGGTGATAACGGCGCCGACGGAAAGATCGATGCCGCCCATCAGAATAACCAGCGTCTGCCCGGCGGCAACGATGCCGATCACGGCGGCGAGCTCGAGAAGGTAGCGCAAATGGCCGTAGGCGCCGAAGCCCCGCAGCGTGAAGCTTGCGACGATCCACACGAGCGCCACCAGAAGGAAGGTCAGCAGCGGCGGGTTGCGGAATGCTGATCTGACGATGTTCAACGTCTTGCCCTCCACGCGCCGAGAAGTTCCGGAACGGCAACCGCGCCGACGATGATCAAGCCTTGAGCGACATATTGCGCCACCGGCGGGAAGCCGAGGAAGAACATGACGTTGATCATGACCGAGAGCAGCAGGCTGCCGCAGATCGCACCGCGCATCGTGCCCTTGCCGCCGAGGAAGCCGACGCCGCCGAGCACGGCGGCAGCGATCGAGTTTAGCGTGAAGGGCGTGCCGATGACAGGATCGCCGGAGCCGGTCTGCGCGGCGACGAAGAGGCCGGTCAGCGCAGCCAGCAGACCGGAGAGCGCGAAAGCCGTGACCTTCACCCGTTCGACGGGAACGCCGGAACGGAACGCCCCGACCGGGTTGTCGCCGGCCGCATAGATGCCGAGACCGAGCGGCGTCGCCAGGAAGGCTTTCCAGAGCGCCAGGATCACCGCGAGCATCAGAAAGGCGACGGGCGTATGGCCGGCCAGCACCATCGACAGCCAGTCGGGAACGGTGCCACCCGGCCGCGGCAGCAGAATGAGTGCGACGCCGCTGATGATGAAGGAGCCGGCGAGCGTGACGATGATCGCAGGAAGCCTCAGATAGGTGACGATGGCGCCGGTGACGGCGCCGACCGCAAGGCCGGCGGCGGCGACCGCGAGAATGCCGCCCGGCGCGCCGAGCGCCCCTTCCATCGTCGTCGCGGCGATGACCGCGCCGAGGCTGACGAGCGGACCGATCGCCAGCGTGATGCCGCCATTCAGCATGAGCAGCGCCTGCGCCATGGTGACGAGTGCGAGCGGGAACCAGTTCTGCGTGAACTTCGAGAAGCCGCCGATCGAAAGGATGCCCGGGAAGAGCATCGCATAGAGGATAAGAAAGGCTGCGACGACAAGATAGAGGCCGGAGAGGCCGCGATTGCGGCGCATCTGGATCGAGGGATAGAGCCGGGATGAGGAATTGGTGTTCATGCCGCCTCTCCCCGCGCCGTGGTGTTGACGCCCATGGCCGCACCGACGATCGATCCTTCGCTGATCTCATCCTGCGACAGCATCGCCGCGACGCGCCCTTCGCGCAGAACCACGACACGATCGCAGAGATGCACGAGTTCCGGCGTATCGGAACTGGCAAGGATGACGAGCCGCCCCTCGGCGGCGAAGGCGCGAAGCATGAGATAGATTTCCCGCTTGGTCTCGATGTCAACGCCGCGGGTGGGATCGTTGAGCAGCAGAACGGACGGATCGAGCGGCAGCCATTTGGCAAGCGCCACCTTCTGCTGATTGCCGCCGGAAAGCGCCTGTACCGGGCGGGCTGTATCACCTTTGATCGTCAGGCGGTGCGCGAGATCGGTGATCAGGCCGGTTTCCGCCGGCCGGTCGCGCAGGCCCTTGACGGCGAGCCGCCCGAGCGAGGGCAGGATGAGATTGGAGGCGATGGAATGCGGCAGCACCAGCCCCTCATGCTTGCGGTCGGCCGGGACATAGACGATCCCTGCCGCATTCGCCTCGGCGACATTAGCGGGCAGGCCAGGGTTGCCGGATATTTCCGCTCGGGCGGCTGCGGCCGGAATGGCGCCGTAGAGGCCAAGCAGCAGGTCTTCCTGCCCTTGCCCCACGAGCCCGCCGATGCCGACGATCTCGCCGGAGCGGGCGGAGAAAGCGATGTCGCGAACCATGCCGGCGGAAAAGCCTTCGACGCTGATGCGCATGACACCGGGTGTCGTGGCGCCGCGCGGCGGGAACAGGTCGCCGGTCTCGCGGCCGACCATGAGACGCACCAACCCTTCGCCGTCGATGCCGGAGAGCGACTGATCCGCAGTGACCCCGCCGTCTTTCAGCACCGTGACATGCGAGCAGAGCGCCTGCACCTCGTTCAGACGGTGGGAAATATAGAGGAGTGCCATGCCGCGACGCTTGAGCGTCTCGATCAGCCGAGCAAGGATGCCGGCTTCATGGGCCGAGAGTGACGAGGTCGGCTCGTCGAGGATCAGCACGCGCGGTTTGCGGAACAGCGCCTTGGCGATCTCCACCATCTGGCGGCGGCCGAGCGCGAGGTCGGCGACCGGCATGTCGAGCGGTTCGGTGAGCCCCACCATGCCGCACACCTCCTGCACCCGGCGTTGAAGCGCTCGGTAATCGATGAGACCGAAGCGGCGCGGAAAGGCGCCGAGCCCGATATTTTCGGCAATCGAGAGACTGGCCGTCAGGCTCAGCTCCTGCTGAACCACAGCGATACCGGCTTTGCGGGCCGCCGCCGGGCTGAAACGCCCGACGGGTTTCCCGTCGACAAGGATAGACCCGCCGTCGGGCTGGAGGGCGCCGGACAGGAGGTTGATCAGAGTGGACTTGCCGGCGCCGTTTTCGCCGAGCAGGGCGTGAACCCTGCCCGGCAGAAGGGCGATGTCGACGCCCTTCAAAACCGGATTACCGAAAAATCCCTTGAACAGCTGCCGGGCTTCCAGCAGGGGGTTTTCTTCCGTCATGACGACGTTCCCCAGACGCGGATCACTTGGTCAGCAGCTTGTCGAAGAGCGCCTTGTCGTAGTCCGAATAGATATAGCCGTCGGCCGGGAACTTGTCGGCGCGCGCGAGATAGCTGCCGATCGAGCTGTCGTCGATAACAGGCAGTGGCACCTTGACGAAGGCAGGGACATCCTTGCCTTGCAGCGCCTGGACGGCGGTATAGACGGAAAGCGCACCGAGCCAGTTGGGCTGCATCGTCGCCCAGCCCTTCAACCCCTTCTCTTTCCAGAGCTCGAGGAACTGGCGGGCATTTTCCCCTGTTGTCGGCACCTGATCGCGGCCCTGACGCTCGAAGGCGAGGACGGAGCCGGCAGACAGGGCGCCGCCGAGCGACAGCACGCCGTCGATTTCGGGATTGGCGAAGAGCAGGCTGGTCATCGCTTCCTGTGCCGGCGCGACATTATATTCCGTGTTGGTCTCGGTGATCACCTGAATGCCCGGATTGGCATCGAGCACCGGCTGGGCGCCCTTGCGGCGGTCGTCGCTCACCGAAATGCCGGCAGGGCCGTTCATGACGATGATCTTGCCCTTGCCGCCGAGCTGGCCGACCATCCACTTGGCAGCCGTCGCGCCCCATTCGTTGGAATCGGTGTTGATCTTCGCGGTCACCTTGTCGGTATTGACCAGGCTGTCGAAATTCACCACCGCAATGCCTTTGTCGCAGGCGTCGGAGATGACGCGATCAAGCGCGGTGGAGGAACCGGCGATCACGACGATGGCGTCGACATTGGCGTCGATCATCGACTGGATATGCTGGATCTGCGTCTGGGCGTTCCCCTGCGCATCCGTGATCATCAGATCCTTCACCAGACCGGCTTTCTTCAGCTCCTCCACTTCGGCCGTAATCGTGCCTTCGGTCTGCTTCATCCAGGTCGGCACCGAATAGATGTTCGCCCAGCCGATCGTGAAAGGCGCCTTCCTATCGCCTTTGATGCAATTGGCCGCAGCCGAGGCCGAACCGGTGGAAAGAACGAGAAGGGCGGCAGCAGCGGCAGCGCCGGCGAGAAGGCGGCGGCGAGGCGAGGCGGAAATGCTGTTTTCAGAATTTTTCATGTCGATCCCCTTTTTGTGTGGAAGCGTTAAACGCTTGCCATCTGTTTTTGTCCAATATAATGTACATATGATCTAAATACCGGACGCGCCGATCTTATGCCGATTTTTCCGCCTCGCAAGAGGGATGAAAAAAATTTTCGTCGGCCGGGAACAACAGGATCGGTTGACAGATGTGGCGGAGGGTTTGAAAAGCTTGGCCGGACAGAAATTGGGATCGACAGCAATGGACGCAATTCAGGACGAAGCGATCGGCAAGCGTGCCCGAGGGCTCGACCGCGCCTTCGAAATCCTCGATTTCCTGCGCCAGAAGCGGCAGGCTTTGAAGCCGAATGAAATAGCAGCGCAGATCGGCGCACCGCGCTCATCGGTCTACGAGCTCGTCAACCTGCTGCTGAGCAATGGCATTCTGGAATTCACGGGCGGCGAGGGGCGCGTCTACCTCGGCCGTAAGCTCTATTTCCTCGGCGCCGCCTATGAAAACCATTTCGATTTCACCCGCGAATGCGAGGCCGCATTGGAACAGCTCGCCGACGAAACGCGGGAGACGGCGCAGTTCTGCATGCTGGACGGAAACAAATATACGGTCGTGCGCATGCGCGAAGGCGCGCGGCCATTCCGCATTTCGACGGATATCGGCCAGTCGGTGCCGATCCCGTGGACGGCCTCCGGGCGTCTGCTCGTCGCGCATCTGTCGGATCAGGAAATTCTGAACTTCATTCCATCGCAGGATTTTCGTCTGCCGAACGGCGAATGGCTCGATCCGCAAAGCTTCATCGTCGAGGTACGCCAGGCCGAGCGAGAAGGTTTCTTTACGTTCAACAGCATCGTCGACAGCTTTACCCATTGTTTTGCCGTGCCGGTGCGGGGCGAGGAGGGCCATGCGGCCGCGACGCTCTGCCTGGTCACGCCGCGCGACGACGGCATCGCGAACCGCGACCGCTACCTCGATTGCCTGAAGAAGGCCGCCGCCGGCCTGGAGCATGCCCCGGCCCGCCCGAAGCGGGGCTGATACCCGGCACACGAACACGCATTGATCGCCGGCGACACTTCCTGCGGGAAGCCGCACCGAGCCGCGTGCTTCCTTAAATCATAGCGCGCTCGCGCTCGTTCTCTGCCGCGTGCATATCGAAGAGCCGCCGCAGGACGAGCCATGTCTCGTTGCGCGCTTCGATGTTGATTTCCAGTTTCAGTCCAATCCCGCAAATCTATTCACTCTTCTCCCGAAACTACGGAATGAAGTTTCTCTATAAAATTTATAGAGTGCGTATTTTAACATTCCGACGACAGACGGAAAACGGAGAGGACGCGAAATGACACGGAAAATCAGGCTTGGGGCATTTCTTCCCGGCGGCGGACAGCATGTTGCGTCGTGGCGGCATCCCGACCAGCCGGTCGACGGCGCGACCAGTTTCGAGTTTCACAAGCAGCTCGCCCTGACGGCGGAACGCGGCCTCTTCGATGCCTACTTCCTGGCCGATGGATTGGCCGTCGGTTTCGGTGGAGCGCGTGAAGGCGGCAACGCCCGCGTGGCCGGCTTCGAGCCCGTCACCTTGTTCTCCGCTCTTGCGCCTCTCACCACCCATCTCGGCTTCATCGCGACCTCCTCGACCACCTATGAGGAGCCTTATACGACCGCCCGCAAGTTCGCTTCGCTGGACCTGATTTCGGATGGCCGCGCCGGCTGGAACGTGGTGACAACGACGGGCGACCTCACGGCGCAGAACTTCAACCGTGAAACCCAGCTTCCGCATGCCGAACGATATCGCCGCGCCGCCGAGCATGTCGATGTCGTCCGCAAACTCTGGGAGAGCTTCGAGGACGACGCATTCATCCGCGACAAGGAGACCGGCGTCTTCTTCGATCCGGCGAAGCTGCACGACACCGACCACCGCGGCGAGCATTTCAGCGTGCGCGGTCCGCTCAACGTCTCGCGCTCGCCGCAGGGGCACCCGGTCATCGTGCAGGCAGGACAGTCGGAAGACGGGCGCGGGCTCGCCGCAGCAACCGCCGAAGTCATCTTCACCGCCCACCAGCATATCGAAACCGCCCAGGAGTTTTATCGGGACATCAAGGCACGCGCCCGTGGTCTCGGTCGAAATCCCGATCACATCCTGGTTATGCCCGGCGTCTCCGCTTTCGTCGGCAGGACCGAAGCCGAGGCACGCGAAAAATACGAACGTCTGACCTCGCTGATCGTCGAAGAAGACGGGATCGGCCTCCTCAACGGCCTGACCGGCGGCACGCTCGACTTGCACGGTTACGATCTCGACGGGCCTCTTCCGCCCGCACCGCCGACCGAAGGCATGAAGAGCCGCCAGGCCCTCATCCGCCAGATCGCGGACGAAAACAACTTCACCATCCGCCAGCTCTATCAGTGGATCGCCTCAGCCCGCGGCCACTACACGATCGTCGGCACGGCCGAGCAGATCGCCGATACGCTGCAGACATGGTTCGAGAACGAAGCCGCCGACGGCTTCAACATTTTGCCGCCCTGGCTGCCGACGGCGCTCGACGACTTTGTCGATCTCGTTATTCCGGAACTCCAGCGCCGCGGCCTGTTCCGCACTGCCTATGAAGGCAAGACGCTCCGGGAAAATCTCGGCTTGCCTTTCCCGACAAACCGCTGGGCTGCCGGACGCACCGTCCTTGAGGCAGCGGAGTGAGGAGAAACCCATGGCCTACGAAATCAATCAGGCTCTTCCGAGAAGCTTCGGCCGGCTGAAAAGCAGCAAAAGCAGTAGTTCCCCTCTGGTCTCCCATGTCCGCGGAGTGCTCGCGGCATTTCTGCCGCGCTACGGTCTGCTCATCAGCTTCCTCGTGCTCTGGCAGGTGTCGAGCACCCGGGGCTGGATCAATCCCGCCGTCTTCCCGCCCTTGAACGTGATCCTGTCGGCGCTGTGGACCAATCTTGCCAATGGCGCCTTGCTCGATGACATCGCCATCAGCCTGCAGCGCTCCGGAACCGCCTTCGCCTTCGCCGTCGTTGTCGGTATTCCGCTCGGCCTGTTCATGGGCCAGTTTCGCTTGGTCGAACAGGCGCTCGACCCAATCCTGCAGCTCTTCCGGCAGACCTCGGCGCTGGCGCTCTATCCGGTTTTCATCCTGCTGCTCGGCCTCGGCGAAACATCGAAGATCTTCGTGATCTTCTGGGCGACGCTGTTTCCGGTGCTGCTCGCCACGATCGGCGGCGTCAAGGAGGTGGACCAGAAGCTCATCGAGATGGCGCGGACCTACGGCGCCGGATCGCTGACCGTTTTCCGCCGCGTCATCCTGCCGGCCTCCGTTCCCGCGATCTTCGTCGGCCTGCGTCTTTCGGCGACGACTGCGCTTCTGCTGCTGATCGCCGCCGAGATGATCGGCGCCAACAAGGGCATCGGCTTCCAGGTGATGAACGCCCAGTACAATTTCCAGATCCCGCTGATGTTTGCGGCGATCCTGCTGCTCGCCTTCCTCGGGCTTGCCGCCAATGCCCTGCTCGTTCTGCTGCAGCGCCGCCTCTGCCGCTGGTCGCAGCCGAACGCCTGACCTCTTCCTTCGATTTCCCTCTTCCGAAAGGACTTTCCATGACCTTCCATCCCCGCAATTTTCTCCTGCCGGCCGTGATCGCTCTCGGTCTTGCCACACCGGCCGCCGCCGACACGGTGAAGCTGCGCTATCTCGCAAGCCAGGGCGGCCTCGCCGCCCATGAACTCGCCGACGCGCTCGGCTATTTCAAGGACACCGGCATCACGTTCGAGAATGTCGGCTATGCCCAGGGCGGCCCGGCCTCTCTCATTGCCCTTGCATCCGGCGACGTGGAGATCGGCAGCGCCGCCACCTCCGCCGTCCTGAATTCGATCATCGGCGGCAACGACTTCGTCGCCGCCTATCCATCGAACGGCATCAATGACGATGTGCAGTCGACCTTCTACGTACTGGAAGACAGCCCGATCAAAAGCATCAAGGACATTGCCGGCAAGAGCATCGCCGTCAACACGCTCGGTGCCCATCTCGATTACACCATCCGCGAAGCCCTGCATTCCGTCGGACTGCCGAGCGACTCTGCCAACCAGGTCGTCGTTCCCGGGCCGCAGCTCGAGCAGGTGCTGCGCTCGAAGCAGGTCGATATCGCCGCCTTCGGCTACTGGCAGACGACCTTCGAGGGCGCGGCGCTGAAGAACGGCGGCCTGCGTGCGGTCTTCGACGATACCGACGTGCTTGGCGACATCGCCGGCGGCTTCGTGGTCCTGCGCCGCGATTTCATTCAGCAGCATCCCGAGGCTGCGAAGATCTTCGTCGAGCAGTCGGCCCGCGCCCTCGACTATGCCCGCGAACATCCCGAGGAAACCAAGAAGATCCTGGCCAAGGCGCTCAGCGAGCGCGGCGAGAACCCTGACATCGCACAGTATTTCCGCGGCTACGGCGTGCGCGCCGGCGGTCTGCCTGTCGAGCGCGACATCCAGTTCTGGATCGACGTTTTGGTTCGCGAAGGCAAGCTCAAGCAGGGGCAGCTGGCGGCCAAGGACATCATCTATACGGCCGATACCAAGCCGGCAAGCAACTGAGGAACTGCAATGAGCCTCGCCCAGGACATGCGCCGCGGAGAGGTGACGATCCGTCACCTCTCCAAATCCTACAAGCTGAACGGCAGCCATCTGCAGGTTCTGAAAGATATCAACCTCCACATCCGCTCCGGCGAAAGCCTCGCGATCGTCGGCGCCAGCGGTTCGGGCAAGACGACCCTGCTCAGGGTTCTGGCCGGCCTGGAGGAGTCCGATACCGGCGAGGTGCTCGTTGACGGCAAGGCGATCCGCGGCGTCGGCGCGGAACGCGCTGTCATCTTCCAGGAGCCGCGCCTTCTTCCCTGGCTTGACGTCCTCGGCAACGTCGCCTTCGGGCTGGAAACGAGAGGTCTGACCCGCGAGCAGGCGAGGGCGCGTGCGCGTCACTACGTCAAGCTCGTTGGCCTGCAGCAGTTCGAGGCGGCCTATCCCCGGCAACTGTCCGGCGGCATGGCGCAGCGCGTCGGCATCGCCCGGGCGCTTGCCGTGCAGCCGGAAATCCTGCTGCTCGACGAACCGCTCGGCGCGCTCGATGCGATGACCAAGATCGGCATGCAGCAGGAGCTCGCCCGGATCTGGCGCGACGAGGATGTGACGACCATTCTCGTCACACACGATCTCGAAGAGGCAATCTATCTTGCCGACCGGATCCTGATCCTGCCGCGGGAAAAGGGAGCAGCGCCGCGCCTGATCGACATCGATCTGCCGCGTCCGCGCGACCGCAGCGCACCGGAATTCGTCCGGCACCGCGAGGAACTGCTGAACCTGTTCGGATTGCACTGAAAACTGCGGCCTCCATGGGTTCTGCAGGCTGGAGATATTTCACCCGGCCCAGGGATCGATCAGTTCGATCCCAAAACCCTCGAAATCCCTAATGTTGCGCGTCGCGAGGCTGAAATCATGAGCAATCGCTGTCGCCGCGATCAGGCCGTCCATCGACGACAGGCCGCGGCCACTCCGTTTTGCATGGCCCATAAGGTCTCCCCAGGCCAGGGCAACCGGTTCATCCACCGGAATGATGCGATGCTCGAAGCGTTGCGTCAGGTCGTGGGCGAGCCATTCGGCCAGCGCGTCGCGTTTGCGTCCCTTGTCCATCAGCGCAACGCCGCGCCGGATCTCCGCTACCGACACGATGCTGATGAAGGAACGATCCTCGTCGAGCTTGCCCAGCCATTCAAGGACGCGCACGTCGGGGTTCGGCTTGGTCACCTCGGACAGGACATTGGTATCCAGCAAAAGCTTCACAGCGCCCGATCACGCGGTTCATCGCGTTGACGTTCAAGGTCCAGATCGGCGCCGCGTAAGGGCGATTGCATCAGAAATTCGGCAAGCGTTCCCTTGCGGGTGGTCTTCCGCTGCCATTCCTCGGCAGAGACGACGACGACACTGGGCTTGCCGTTGCGTGTGATTGTCTGCGGCGTGGATTGCGCGCGTTCGATGACCTCGGAAAGCTTCGCCTTTGCGCTGGCAACGGTCCAGCTTTCATCGGCTTGCGGTGGCGGCTGCATAGCGCATCTCCTGACCAGAATGACTATAGTGACTATATAAGCCGAAACTGGGTGAGTGGCAAGCAGCCGTCATTGGTTCGCTTGTGTGGGCCGAAGACGCTCGGCTCACACATTGCCAGGAAAAGACCGCAGACTGTTATGAAGGCCTGCTCCTCGCTCCGGCCGTCAGATAAGGCCGCCGGTCCAGTTCCGCCGACCGATAGGAGCTGCGCAGCCGCAGCAGATCCTTGCGGGCGATCAGACCGCACAGCTTGCCCGATGCTGGATCGACGATCGGAATGCGGCCGCTGTCCGTCGACAGCATCAGGTCGGCGATGAAGGCGACCGTATCATCGGGATGCCCGACTGGCACGGAGTCATCGGTTACATTTTCCGCAAGCGTCTGGGCGGCGAGATCAGGCTTCCCCTGCCAGAGAAGGGCCTCGGCCCGTGATACGATGCCGGCCAGCCTGCCCGCAGCATCGACCACCGGATAGATCCGGTGCGTTTTTTCTTGAGAGACGAACAAGTCGCATACCTGACCGACCGTCATGCTGACAGGAAGCGTGTCGACATCGCTGATCATGATCTCCCTGGCTCGGGACAGCTCGAACGGATCGACGCCATATTCGCGGGTAATGTGCTGGCCGCGGCGCGCGATCTTCTCGGTGAGGATCGAGCGGCGCAGCAGCAGGACCGTGACGGCATAGGCCACCACCGTTGCCGCGAGCAGGGGAACGAGGGTGCTGACGTCGCCGGTGATTTCCATTGCGAAGAAGGTCCCCGTCAGCGGTGCGCGCATGGTTCCACCCATCATCGCGGCCATTCCGAGCAGTGCCCAGAAGCCGGGATCGTTGCCCGGCATGGCAATGCCGACTAGCCATCCGAGTGCGCCGCCGAAAATCAGGAGCGGCGCGAGCACGCCGCCCGAAGTGCCGGACGACAGGGCAAACAGCCAGATGATCGTCTTCACCAGCAGGATCGACAGTACGGCCGGTGCGAGCAACCGGTTGTTGAGCAGCCCGTCGATGATGTCGTATCCGACGCCCATGGCCCGCGGTTCGATCAGACCACCGAGACCGATGACGAGACCGCCAAGCGCCGGCCACCACATCCAGTGGATCGGCAATGCTTCGAACAGGTCCTCGATCTTGTAGAGCAGCGTCGTCAGCAAGCCGGATTGCAGACCTGAAATGATGCCCATTGCCGCACAGGCGAAAATTCCCCACCAGGGCAGGGTCACCTGGAAATGGGTCGGGAACAGCGGCCCCGCGCCGAACAGCAGGGGGCGCCAGCAGATCGATACGCAGGCGGCAACGGCGACGGGAATGAAGCTGCGCGGCTTCCATTCGAACAACAGCAGTTCAACCGCCAGCATGACCGCGGCGATCGGCGAGCCGAAGATCGCCGTCATGCCTGCGGCGGCACCCGCGACGAGCAGCGTCTTCCGCTCGGCCGCGCTCATGTGAAAGAATTGGGCAAAAAGCGAGCCGATCGCGCCACCGGTCATGATGATCGGTCCCTCGGCGCCGAACGGACCGCCCGTTCCGATCGAGATCGCCGAAGACAGCGGCTTCAGGACAGCGACCTTCGGCGACATCCGGCTGCCGCCGATCAGGATGGCCTCGATCGCTTCCGGGATGCCGTGGCCGCGGATCTTCTCGGATCCGAAGCGGGCCATCAGCCCGATGACGAGCCCTCCGAGCGGCGGCACCAGCACCACCCACAGCGAACGCGTCACGCCTGCCAACGAGGCGGGCTCGATGCCGATCTTCCCGAACCAGATGACATTGGTCACCAGCGCGATAAGGCTGACGAGGCACCATGCTGCAAAGGCGCCGGCGGAGCCGATGATGATGGCCATGCTGATCAGGACGAGAACCCGCCTGTCGGTGGTGAAATCTCCGGCCTCGCGCCGGGAAAGACCGCCCGTAAAGTCGTGCGGCCGGTTGCTGGTTTGATGCTGCGACATGGAAGCCTCTGCTACGCGGAAATAGGTATGCTTGAGCGGCTTGAATATATCGTAATACGATATAAATCAACGGATGAAAGCGTGAAGACGAACATGTCTTTTGAACATGCTTCCCTTGACCGGCTGACGCCTGCCCATCTATTCGAGACCGGAAATAACTCCCGCACGGATCACCAACTGCCGACGAGCGGCAGAGGAGAACGAGTTTGAAGAAAGCCGCGCCGCCGCTGAGACGGGAGGATTACGAGGCTCTTGCCGACCTCAGATTCGCACTTCGTCAATTCATGGATTTCAGCGCCTCCGCCGCACAGTCGGAAGGGCTGCCTCCGCAGCAGCACCAGGCTCTGCTGGCGATCAAGGGCCAACGCGGCGAAGCGATGACCATCGGCATGCTGGCCGATAGGCTGATCATCGCCCCCCATACGGCGACCGAGCTTGTCGGGCGGCTGTCGGATGCCGAGCTCGTCGAACGCCATGCCGACCCGGCCGATCGGCGCCGCCAGACGCTCGCCCTGACCGACAAGGCCGACGAGCTTCTGACCAGACTGAGCGCCGTGCATCTGTCAGAAATCAGGGTGATGGCCCCGAAACTGATCGAGCTCCTTCTCGAGCTTCAAAAGACGGCGCCGAAGGCCGAGTGAGTGACAGAGCCGGCAGATGTAGCCATCGTCCCAGCCTGCATCTCGTCGGCCGTCCCTTCAACCGAAGAGCGTGTTCCTGAGGCGATGGATATGCACTGCGCCGATGCCGCAGCAGCCGCCGATGATCGTCGCTCCGGCCTCGGCCCAGGAACAGGCAAAGCGCGAATAGGCATCGTCGTTCAGGTCGTCGCGGGTATCGTGCAGGCCTTCATTGGCGGCTGCCTCGCCTGTTTCCCCTTCGAAGGCATTGGCATAGACGCCGATTTCGATGGGAGCATTCCTCTCCCGGAACACCCGTGCCGCCGTCTCGACCGCGCCCTGCATGACCTCGGGCTTGCTGCAATTGAACAGGAAAGCCGCCGCGCCCGACGACACCGCCCAGGACGCCGCCTCCGCGACGCTTTCGCCGGAGCGGAGTTTCGGCGCGCCGTCCCTGATCGCCGCCTCGTCATCTGCCAAGGTGAAGGAAATCCAGAACGGCTTGCCCGATGCCCCCACCGCCTTGCGGACGGCCTCGCCCTCGGCAATCAGGCTCAAAGTCTCACCGAGCCATAGGTCGACGAAGGGAGCGAGGTTTTCGACCAGCACCTCGAGATAGTCCTGCACCCGGGAAGGCTGAAAATTCTCAGGCTCGTAGGAGCCGAAGATCGGCGGCAGCGAGCCGGCGACCAGCACCTTCCGGTCGGTCGCGCCATCGGCGGCCTCGCGCGCCAGACGACCTGCAAGTCGGATCAGGGCGGGCCCCTCCTGCTGAAAGCGGTCTTCGCCGATATGGAAGGGCACAAGCGCATAGCTGTTCGTCGTGACGATCTCAGAGCCGGCGGCGATGAATTCCCTGTGTACCTCCCGCACGATGTCGGGCGAATTCATCAGCGCCAGCGCCGACCATTCCGGCTGCTTCAGTTCGGCGCCCAGCCGCAGAAGCTCGCGGCTCATGCCGCCATCGAGAATTCGCGTTGTGCTCATGAGGTAGTCTCCATTCAGGCTGTCGCGCCGTTACCGGCAGCGGGCTTTTCAAAACAAAGTGGCGAGCTTTTCGTGGCCTAGCGGCGAACCGGCACCTGCGCTTCGAGACCTCGAAAGACGTGGGCGATCACCGCGGTCAGGGCGAGATAAAAGAGGGTGACGACGATGAGCGGCTCGTAGACGAGCAGCGTGTCCTGGCGAACCTTGTTGGCGACGGCGTAGAGATCCATCACCGTCACCGTAAAGGCGAGCGGCGTCGCTTTGAGCTGCATGACGATTTCCCCGGCGATGGTCGGCAGGGCGATGCGAATGGCGCGCGGCAGCCAGATGCGGCGGGTGAGTTTCCAGGGCGACAGGCCGAAGGCCCGACCGGCTTCGAGCTCACCCTTGGGAACGGCAAGCAGCGCGCCGCGCAGCACTTCAGCCTCATAGGCCGCATAATTCAGCGTGAAGCTGACCGAAGCGAAGAAAAAGCCCTCGCGCAGGATCGGCCAGAACAGGCTCTGGCGGATTCCGGGGATCATGGGCAGCAGCGAGCCGATCCCGTAATAGAGGAGCCAAAGCTGGATGAGCAGCGGCGTGCCGCGGAAGAAGGTGCAGTAGCCGCGGGCGGCAAGCCGCGTCAGCCTGCCGCCGCTGACCTGCGCGAAAGCGAGACCGATGGCGGTCACGAAACCGAACACCACGGAAATGACCAGCAGCGCTACGGTCTGCCAGGCGCCGGTCAGAAGCAGCGGCCAATAGGAGGAGATCCAGGTGAAACTCATGGGGCCGCTTTCTTCAGGCAAGGCGCGGCTGTCCCCGCCGCACCCGCCCTTCGATCAGTTTGAAGACGGCGTTGGAAGCGAGTGTGATGGCGAGATAGAGAAGAGCCGAGGCGAGGAAAAAAACGAAGTAGTGCTTGGTGCTTGCCCCGGCGAGACGTGTGGCGAGCGCCAGTTCCTGATAGCCGACGACCGCGACCAGCGCGCTGTCCTTGGTGACCGACATCCACAGATTGGCAAGACCCGGCAGCGCGTTCGGCAACAGCGCCGGCAGCAGGATGCGGCGGAAGCGCAGCACCGGTCCCATGCCGAAAGCCTTGGCGGCCTCGATCTGGCCGACGGGAATGGCAAGGATCGCGCCGCGCAGCACCTCGGTCATATAGGCGCCCTGCACGAAACCGAGCACGGCGACGGCGGCAACGAAACCGTTCACCTCGACCGGCGGCAGGTTGAATACCGCCAGCAGCCGGTTGAGGCCATCGGTACCGGCATAATAAAGCCCGACGATCAGGATCAGCTCGGGAACAGCGCGAATGACCGTCGTATAGAGATCGAGCACTAGGCGGAGCACTGGATTGCCCGAGAGCTTCCCCAGCGCACCGCCCGTGCCAAGCAGCAGACCGACAGCAAAGGCGCAGGCCGAGATGGCGACCGTGGAGACTGCACCTGCCAAGAGAACGCCGCCCCATCCCGGAGGATAGGGGGACAGCAGGTCCAGAATGCCTTGTTGCGCAGTCGCCATCTCTAGAAGTGCTTACTTCGCGCCGTAAATATCGAAATCGAAGTATTTCTTGGTGATCGTGTCGTACTGGCCGCTGGCGCGCACCGCGGCAATTGCCTTGTTCAGCTTGGCTTTCAATTCGGTATCTTCCTTGCGCAGGCCGCCTGAAACGCCAGCTCCGAGGATCTCCTTGTCGTCGGCGACATCGCCCATGTTAGCGCAGCAATCCTTGCCGGCATCGCTTTTCAGGAAGGCGTCGAGCGCCAGAGAATCGCCGAAGACATAGTCGATGCGGCCGGCAGCGAGGTCTTGGAAAGCCTCGTCGAGCGTCTGGTAGGTCTTTTCCTCGGCGGCAGCGGCAAAGTACTTCTTGTAATATTCAGACTGGATCGTCGACACCTGGATGCCGATGGTCTTGCCCTTCACGTCCTCGGCCGTGGCGCCCGGCTTCTGGTCCTTGGGGCCGATCAGGGTGCTCGGCGTGTTGTAATATTTGTCGGTGAAGTCGATCACCTTCGAGCGTTCCTCGGTATTCGACATCGACGACCAGATCACGTCGAACTTCTTGCTCTCAAGAGCCGGAATGAGGCCGTCCCAAGAGATCTCGACGATCGAGCACTTCTCCTTCATCTCTTCGCAGACGGCATTCATCAGGTCGATTTCCCATCCCTGCCATTCGCCCGAAGCGTCCTTGGCGAAGAAGGGCGGATAAGATTCGTTCATGACGCCGAAGCGGACTTCGGCCTGTGCCGCGACGGCGGAAAGTGCAAATGCGACGCCGGCGAAAAGCGTGGGGAGCAGTTTCATTCGCAGGATTCTCCTGGTTCGTGTGATGGGTGATGACTGGAAGCGGGGTCAGTGGGCGGTGAGACGAGTGAATTCCCGGCAGCGGGCGCTGACGGGCGCCCCGAAGACTTGCTCCGGCGGGCCTTCCTCCTCGATCCGTCCCTGGTGCAGGAAGAGGACACGGCTCGAGACGTCGCGGGCGAAGCGCATTTCATGCGTGACGATCAGCATCGTCCGGCCCTCTTCCGCCAGATCACGGATGACTTTCAGCACCTCGCCAACGAGCTCGGGATCGAGCGCCGATGTCGGCTCATCGAACAGCATGACGGCGGGATCGACGCAAAGCGCTCTTGCGATCGCCGCGCGCTGCTGCTGGCCGCCGGAAAGAAAGGCGGGATAGGCATCACGCTTGTCGAAGAGCCCGACCTTGTGCAGCAGGGCTTCTGCCTTTTCGATCGCTTCGCGCCTGGAAACGCCCATGACATGCACCGGCGCCTCGATGACGTTTTCCAGCACGGTCCGATGAGCCCAGAGATTGAAGCTCTGAAAGACCATGCCAAGCCCGGTTCGCAGCCGCTCGATTTGCCGCCAGCTCTGCGGCTGCAGCCGCCCGCCGCGGCCGGTTTTCAGAGCGACCGCCTCGCCGTTCACGGCGATGCGGCCGCGATCCGGCGTTTCTAGAAAATTGATGCATCTGAGGAAGGTGCTCTTGCCAGAACCGGACGACCCGATAATGGAGATGACGTCAGACTTATGGGCCTCGGCCGAAATACCCTTGAGAACCTGTTGCAAGCCGAAGCTTTTATGAAGATCTTCGACGCGAAGAGCAGGAATGGACTGATCCGACATGCATGGGTCCGGCTGAACTGAATTTGCGAAGGATAATGATAAAGCTGCGCGGTTTTTTCGCGCAATTTTTGTCTCTTCTGCGTATTTTGTGCAAAATAATCTTCTTCACGCGGCGAATGCAGCAGAACGCGTAAAATGCTGCGGCAAGATTTGGACTGGATAATGGAACAACTGGATCGTTTTGACCGTGACATCCTCGATATCGTTCAGCGCGACTGCCAGCTGAAGGCCGAAACGATCGCCGAGCGAGTGGGCTTGTCGGTCTCGGCCGTGCAGCGGCGGTTGAAACGCCTGCGCGAGGAAGGGATCATCAAAGCGGAGGTCGCAGTCCTCGACCGGAAGGCGACGGGGACATCGATGGTGTTCATCGTCGGGATGGAGATCGAGCGGGACAATTATGACGCCTTGGCGAAGTTCCGCGTCTGGGCGGAAAAACAGGATCATATCCAGCAGGTCTATTACGTCACCGGCGCGGTCGATCTGATCGCGATCGTTACCGCCCGCGACGTCGAGCATTATGATGATATCGCCGCCCTCATCATGGCTGACAATCCGCAGATCCGCCGCATGCACACCAATGTCGTGCTGCGGGACGTCAAGCTCGGCTTATTCGTGCCGCTGGAATAGCCACCAGCTCCTGCCGCCGGCAAGCTGCTGGACTCATGTCGGACAAAGGGCATAATTCCGGACGCAATTTCGGGAGGAACGAGCCTTGACCCTACGACACCAGATCATCGCATTGGCGATCGTCCCGCTCGTCATTTCGATCCTTGCGATCACCACGTTCATCACCTGGCAATCGGCAAATCTCGCCAAGAACAGCATCGATGCGTTCGAGCAGAACATGCTGAAGACCAAGGAAACCGAAATCCTCAACCTGACCAACCTTGCCTTGTCCGCCATCCAGGCGATCTACGACAAGGCCGGTCCCGACGACGAAGCCGCCAAGCAGCGGGTGGCTGAAATTCTGACCTCGCTCGATTACGGCAGGGATGGCTATTTCTTCGTCTATGACTATGACGGCAACAATATCGTCCATCCGCGCCAGAGCTTCCGGCATGGGCAAAATTGGTTGAATCTGACCGATCCCGACGGCGACAAAGTCATTGCCGAGCTGATCGCCACGGCAAAAGCTGGCGGCGGCCTGCACCAGTACAAATGGCAGAAACCTTCGACCGGTCAGATCGCCGACAAGCTCTCCTTCGTCGTCAGCCTCGACAAATGGCACTGGGTGGTGGGGACCGGCGTTTATCTGGACGACGTCTTCGCCCAGAGTGCCGCCGCCAACAAGGTGATGCGCGCCAATATCAAGCGAACCTTCGTGATCGTCGCGCTGATCGCCGTGCCGTCGGTGCTTGTCGTCTTTACCACCTGCATGCTGCTGACCTTCCATGAGCGCCGCATGGCCGACAGCCGCCTGAAGGAGTTGACGCAGCGGGTCATCGATACCCAGGAGGAAGAACGCGCGCGGCTCGCCCGCGAGCTGCACGACGGCATTTCCCAGAACCTTCTCGGAGTGCGCTATGCGATGGATCTCGCCGGCCGCAAGGTCAGGACCAATGTCGACGATGCAGCGCTCACCATCGATCGGGGCGTCGAGGCGCTGAACGGCGCCATCAAGGAAATACGGCGGCTCTCGCACGATCTGCGCCCCCGCGTGCTCGACGATCTCGGCCTGACGGCCGCACTGGAGGCGCTCTGTCATCATTTCGCAGAGCGGACGGGGATCGAGACTGATATCGACGCTTCAGGCTTTACCGGCACGCTGAAAGCCGAGGCCAACACCGCCCTCTATCGCGTCGCCCAAGAAGCCTTCAACAATGTCGAGCGGCACTCGGGCGCCTCGACGCTTTCGGTGAAGCTCTGGTGCGACGGCGGCCGCGCCCGCATGACGATTTCAGACAACGGCACCGGCTTCGACGGCAGCAAGGACAGCGCAGCCGGCGGATCAGGCCTGGGGCTGCGCAACATGCAGGAGCGGATGGCCCACTTCCGGGGCCTGCTGCTCATCAACAGCAGCGAGTCCGGCACGACGCTGACGGCAATGATGCCGAGGTCGGCCAATCTGCCGGCCGGCAAGCAGGCGGAAGCCGCATGACCGAACGGCCGAAAATCAGGGTTCTCCTGATCGACAACCATCCGCTGGTGCTGGACGGGTTGAAAGCCGTGCTCGAGACATTCGACCATATCGAAGTCGCCGGCACCGCCGGGCTTGCGCAAACTGGCCTCGATATCGCCCGACAGGTCCAGCCGCAGGTGGTGCTGATGGACATCAACATGCCGAAACTCAGCGGCATCGATGCGATCGAACTGTTCAGGAGCGAGCTTCCCCAGGCCCGTGTCGTAATGCTCTCCATGCATGACAGCCGCGAATATATCTCCTCCTCGGTCATGCATGGCGCTGCCGGATACGTACTCAAAGATGTTTCGACCGACGAGATCGTCTCGGCCATCGACACCGTGGCGGCCGGGGGCACCTATTTCTCCTCGGGCGTCTTCGACGCGCTGATGGGCGAACGCGCAGACGAGGGCAGTGATCCCCTGACGCCTCGCGAGCGCGACATTCTCGGGCTGATCGTTGCCGGCAGGAGCAACAGGGAGATCGCCGAAGCGCTCGGTATAACCGCCGCCACGGCGGAAACGCACCGCAAGAACCTCAAGAAGAAGCTCGGCATCGCCACCACGGCCGGCCTCATCCGCTATGCGCTCGATCACGGTATCGTCTCGAAAATCAGTGGAAACCCGCGCCTACCCACTTCTGGGTAGGCCCCGGAATTTCAGCCCCGTGCCCATCTTGTGAGGACAAAACCGACGCCATAGGACTCCATCCGCGGCTGGCCAAGTGTCAGTCGCTGGGAGGAATTCACATGCGTTACATCCGCTTTCGATCGGCTGGAAAGATCGAGCGATCCGAACCGCGCTCGCCGCGGCCGCCGGCTGACAGACCTGCCTTCCACGCCGACAACTGGAACATGGCGACCGCCGCCCGCGGCGCCTGAAAGGGATCCCGACATGGAAAAACCACATAGCAAGGCAGCGCTCTGGCTGCTGATCATTCCGTACATAGGGCTGCTCTGGGCGCCATTCTACAATCTGCGAGAGCCGTCGCTTTTCGGCTTTCCCTTCTTCTACTGGTATCAGCTTCTCTGGGTGCCGATCACCGCGACGCTGACCTGGATCGCCTATCGGAGCGTTCGCCATGACGACTGACATCAACGGCACGGCGCTTGCCGTCTTCATCTTCTTCTTCGCCCTCGTCACGGTCATGGGATTCGTCGCCAGCCGCTGGCGCAAGCCCGAGACGCTCGCCCACATCGATGAATGGGGTCTCGGCGGACGCAACTTCGGCACCTGGATCACCTGGTTCCTCGTCGGCGGCGATTTCTATACCGCCTATACCGTGATCGCCGTCCCGGCGCTGGTCTATACCGTCGGCGCCTACGGCTTCTTTGCGCTACCCTATACGATCGTCGTCTATCCCTTCGTCTTCATGGTCATGCCGGTCCTGTGGAAACGCGCCAAGGATTTCGGTTATGTCACGGCCGCCGACGTCGTCCACGGCCAGTACGGATCGCGCGGTCTCGAACTCGCGGTCGCGGCAACCGGCGTCATCGCCACCATGCCTTACATCGCCCTCCAGCTCGTCGGCATGACGGCGGTCCTGAAGGCGCTCGGGCTGCATGGCGAACTGCCGCTTGCGATCGCCTTCATCGTGCTGGCGCTCTATACCTACTCGGCGGGCCTGCGCGCCCCGGCTCTGATCGCCTTCGTCAAGGACATCATGATTTATATTGTGGTGATCGCAGCGGTCGCGCTGATCCCGTCGAAGCTCGGCGGCTACGCCAATGTCTTCGCATCGGCTGACGCGGCCTTCCAGGCCAAGGGTTCCGGCAACCTGCTGCTCGGCGGCAATCAATATGTCGCCTATGCCACGCTCGCCCTCGGTTCGGCGCTTGCGGCCTTCATGTACCCGCATACGCTGACCGGCATCTTTGCCTCCAACAGCGGCAAGACGATCCGCAAGAATGCGATCATGCTGCCCGCCTATACGCTGCTGCTCGGCCTTTTGGCGCTGCTCGGTTATATGGGCCACGCCGCCAACCTGAAGCTCGACAGCGCCAATGACGTCGTTCCCACCCTGTTCAAGACGCTGTTTTCGGGCTGGTTCTCCGGCTTCGCCTTTGCGGCGATCGCCATCGGCGCACTGGTGCCGGCAGCGGTGATGAGCATCGGCGCCGCCAACCTCTTCACCCGCAATTTCTGGAAGGCCTATGTCGATCCCAAGGTCAGCGATGCGGGCGAAGCCAAGGTCGCGAAGGTGACGTCGCTGGTGGTGAAGGTCGGCGCACTTCTCGTCATCATCTTCCTCCCGACTCAGTTCGCCCTCGACCTGCAGCTGCTCGGCGGCATCTGGATCCTGCAGACGCTTCCGGCCCTGGTCTTCGGCCTCTACACCAACTGGTTCCGTGCGCCCGGGCTGCTTGCCGGCTGGTTCGTCGGGTTCTGCGGCGGCACCTTCCTCGTCTGGGACGCCGGCTGGAAGCCGCTGCACCTGATCAGCCTCGGCGGCGAACCCTTCACCGTCTACACCGGACTGCTGGCGCTCGCAGCAAATATCGGCGTCGCCGTCATCGTCAACGCCCTGCTACCGTCCAAGGTCCCCGCCCGGGCGTAAACCAAAAAATACGAAGGGCAGCAATCGCTGCCCTTCATCACTTCATTTTCGGCAGATTGCCGTGTGGTTCAGAACTCTTCCCAATCGCCGCCAATGCCGCGTTCCCCTGGGTTGCATTCCCCTGGAACGACCTGCCGACCTTGGCAATCATCTGGCGCGCCGGCGAAGCCACGGGCTGAGCATGCTGTGCCGCGGCGACCGGCTGCGAAATGCGCCTCGATCCCACTGCTCCGCCAATGTTGAACTGACCCAGGAGCTGGAACAATGCGTCGGCTTCCTTGGCGAGTTTGTGAGCGGCGGCCGTGGCCTCTTCCACCATGGCGGCGTTCTGCTGGGTGCCCTGATCCATCCTGTTGACGGCAGTATTGATTTCCTTCAGCCCGGTCGCCTGCTCCTGCGAGGCGCCGACGATGGCGCCGACATTGCCGTCGACCTGCTGCACCTGTACCGCAATCTCCTGCAGGGCCTTCCCCGTTTCGCCAACCAGCGCGACGCCGTTTTTCACATGGCCATTCGACGCGTTGATCAGCTCCTTGATTTCCTTTGCCGCCTTGGCGGAACGCTGCGCCAGTTCGCGCACTTCCTGGGCGACAACGGCAAAACCCTTGCCGGCTTCACCGGCACGGGCCGCCTCGACGCCGGCGTTCAGCGCCAGCAGGTTGGTCTGGAAGGCGATCTCGTCGATGACGCCGATGATGCTGCCGATTTCGGTGGCGGAGGATTCGATCTTGCCCATCGCATCGACCGCGTCGCGGACGACACTGCCCGAGCGCTCCGCATTGTCTTTCGTCTTGCGGACGAGCTGACCTGCCTCCTGAGCCCTGTTGCTGGAGTCGGCGACGGTGGTCGTGATCTCTTCCAGGGCCGCGGCGATCTCCTCGACGGAGGCGGCCTGCTGCTCGGTCCGCTTGGCGAGGTCATCCGAAGCCGAGCGGATTTCCTGTGCGCCGGCTGCGATGGCGCTGGCGTTCTCGGCAACCTTCTGCATGGCGGCGCGGAGCTTTTCGACCGCTGAATTGAAGTCGGCTCTGAGTTTTTCCAGAGACGGGATGAACGGCGTGCCGATCTGCTGCGTGAGATCGCCATCGGCCAGCGCCTGCAATGCACTGCCAAGCTGGCCGACAGCCCGGTCCGTCTGCTCGGCAAGGGTGCGGCGTTCGTCGGCATCCTGTTCGAGCCGGTGCCGTTCCGCCACAGCCCGTCTGGCTTCCGCATCGGCTTCCCGCTCCGCCTTTGCCGAAATGGCGTCGCGCAATCCCGCCACGGCGCGGGCAAGCTTGCCGATCTCGTCGCCACGTGCTTCGAGGCGACGATCACCATCGAGATTGCCTTCCGCCATCGCTTTCAGCGACAGCTGCAGTTTTGCCAGCGGACCGACGATCGTGCGTGCGGTAATAATCGCGGCGAGGACGGAAAGAACAGCCGCGATGCCCAGCGCCGTCAGAACGATCGGCTTGAAGCCGCTCGCCGTGCTGCGGACGTCTCCGCCGATCGATTTGTTCAGTGCTTCCTGGTAGTCGATGAACTTGTTGATGGCGCCGAGCCAGGCAACGAAATCCGGCCGCGCCTGTTCAAGCAGAATTTTGCGAGCAGCCTCACCGTCACCCTTCTCCTGCAGCGCGATGATCTGGGCGACCAGGGGATTGGTTTTTGCCTGTATGTCGGCGATCTCCTTCAGAATGGACCTTTCCTGGTCGGTCGCGCCAGCCGGGGAGGCGACCATATCAGCCATGCGTTTTTCGTTTTCGGCGTAGGATGCCGCCAGCTTTTCGATCAGTGCCTCGGCCGCCCTGCGTTCATCGACAGACGTCACCAGGGTCACGTCGCGAACGGCGATCGCCCGATCGTGCACGCTGCCGCGATAGTTGATGGCGAACCGCTGCTTGACACTGTTGACGTCGTTGATTGTTTGAAGATTGCTGTTGATCTCGGCGACCTTCACCGTTGCGTAGATGCTCAGGCCGGCCATCAGCAAGATCAGGAAGCTGAAGCCAAGAGCGAGACGCACCGCAATCCCGGAATTCTTAATGCTGTTCATTACCACTCTCCGTCGCATGGGAGGTTTGTCACAGGTGTCATTGCTGCCAGGATCGTCGGCGCATCTCGCGCAAATGCGGGAGCTCTTTGGCCGGAGCGCGCACACAATAGGCGGCAGCACATCCAATGTGCGGGCCTCTATCAAGCTGCCAAAGCCGATTTCATGCGCGATCCGGATGCCCGATCGCCCTCATGGCGTAGGTGACCATCTCTGGGACGTCGCTCCGATAAGTTAAAAGGTAAGAGGATATCCTTTAGGGAATGTAAACGGGGTGAGCGGAGCGCCAGTATGCTGCGCCGTTCGTATATTTTGCGGCGTTTTTCTGCGGAGAATGGATAAACGGCGGTATGCTTGGTTGCCCGATGCAGTCGCCATCCATCCTATGTTTCAGATACACTGGTTCTGATCTTCTTGCCCGGCGCCAGGTACCGGCGCCTTCGGCTTATTTACGCAGCAGCGGCAAAAGCTGGTTGCCTTGCCGCTTGATCTCGGAGAGATAGGGCGTATCGGACAACACGAAATGCGTGATCCCCAGATCCTGGTATTTGCGCAGCGAGCGGGCGACGTCGTCCGCTGAACCGACCAGCCAAGTGGTGCCTGCACCACCGCCGCCGAATTTTCCCGGAGCGGTATAGAGATTATCGTCGAGCACGTCGCCGCGCTCGTAAAGAGCGAGCAGCCGCTGCTGACCGACGGCAAGCGCGCGTTGGTGATCGTGCCAGCCGGTGCCGTTGCTCCTTGCCATCTCGGCAACCTTCGCCTCAGCCTCGGCCCAGGCCTCATCCGTCGTGTCGCGGACCAGCGTCGTTATTCGCAGCCCGAATTCCAGCGGCGGGAGGTCGCGGTCGAGCTCTCGGCTCAGTTTTTTAAGTCGCCCGATCCGGTCCTGGACGCCCTCGAGCGGCTCGCCCCAGAAAAGCTGGACATCGGCCTCTGTGGCAGCCACCCGTTCGGCCGCTTCGGAGGCGCCGCCAAAATAGAGTTTCGGGTGCCGGCGGTCGCCGCGCTCCTCGATGGGCGGCACCACAGTGGATTCGGCAACCCGGAAATGATCGCCTGCCCAGGTGACATTTTCTTCAGTCCATAGTCTGCGGACCAGCCGCATGAACTCCTTTGTTCTGCTATAGCGATGCGCCTGATCGCCCTCGCTGACGCCATAAGCCGCCAGGTTGTCCTTGCCCGAGACGATATTGATTCGCACCCGGCCTCCAGTCAGGTGGTCGAGCGTCGCCGCCGCGGAAGCGAAGTTTGCCGGCCGCCAATAACCCGGTCGGATGGCAATGAGCGGTTCGAAGGTGGTGGTCCGCACGGCCAGCGAGGCCGCGACGGTGAAGGTATCGGGACGCCCCCAGCCGGTGCCGAGGAGCGCGCCCTTCCAGCCATGCTCCTCCAGCGCCTTCGCATGGCTGGTCAGCGTCTCCAGGCTATTGTGACTTTCGACGGTGGTATCGCCGCGATGGCCGGGCCTGACGTCGTTCGGAATATACCACAGAAATTCGGAATGATTACTCATGCTACGCCGCGGGTCTGGTGATCGGAAAGGCTGGCTGCAGAAACGATGCGTGGCAGGATGGAATATTATCCACGAAATACGTAGACTATTTAATTTGATAATGGCGTCACTAATAAAAAATTATGCCAGAGCGCGCAGCCGCATCGGACATCAGCGGATTGTCGATGCATGGGACACGGAAAAAGCGCCTGAGATCCTTGTCCGCAGGCGCTTCTCGGCAAGCTTGATCGCCAGCATCCTCGATGTCAGGCAGTGGCTGGCGGGTATTCATTGGCCTGGAATATGTGATGATGCACCTTGCCGGTGAAGAGCTTCAGAAGCTCGCCGGTGACCTCGCGGCTCTCAAAACGCACGTCGGAGAGAAGCGCCGCGTTCACAGCCTCCATGTGAGGATAGCGAATGGCGAGCGCCATGGCATAAATCGGCGCGCCTTCGTCGCGCTCCATTCCATCCAGCACCCGGATTTCCTCCGCGCCCGGAAATTTCGTCCAGAGCGGGACAAGGCGCTGTCTCACAAAGTCGCGAAATTCCTCTTCCCGGCCGGGATGGATTTCGCCTTCAAACAAAGCGTAGCGAATGATCATAGGTTCTCTTTTCCAAAACTCGGGGAGCCGGATCGATGTCGAGGTGATGAAATGAGGGGAGGGCGTATCGGTCGATGCGCCCTCGGGAACGCTTATTTTCCCCAGATTTTCTTATATTGATCGCGGTAGCCGTTATCGGGATCGAAGCTGTTCTTCGGTCCGCCGTCGAATTCGACGTTCGCGCTGGTGACCACGTGAAGCGGCGACACGTAGCCCGACCATGGCGCGCCGGCGAAGGCCCGGTTGAGTTCATCGACCAGCTGCCAGCCCTGGAGATTGAGCGGCTCAGCGACCGTGACGGCCTGGTATTGCTTGGCGCGAATGCGCTGATAGGCGCTCTCCGAGCCGTCACCGGCTGCGACATTCACCGGCTTTCCGTCGCCGGCAATGCCGGCCGAAGCGAGCGAGGGTCCCATGAAGTCATAATAGAGGTCGTTGATCGCCAGCGAGTGCGTCCACTTGGCGCCGTACTTCTGCAAGAGCGACGTGGTGAGCTGCGGCATGCGCTGGGAGGTTTCGGCGATTGGCGTGTCGACATATTCGAGGACGGTGCCGCCGAGATCCTCGATCTCCTTCTTCATCCGGTCGGCCTTGGCGATCGCGATCGCATAGGTGGAGTCGGTGAAGATGATGACGCCCGGCTTGCCGCCGGCGTCCGCGAAGGCCCAGTCTGCCGCCGATTTCGACACTTCCATCGCATCGGTGGTGACATTGGCAAAGACGCCGACCTCAGGAACCGGGCCGACCGCCGAGGCGGCGTGCCAGGAAACCATCGGAATGCCGGCCGCCTTGGCCGCTTCCATCGCCGGCTTCTGTTCGACCGCATCGAAACCGTTGATGATGATACCATCCGGCTTCAGTGCCATGGCCTGGCCGAAAGCCGCCGTGCGCCCGCCGATCGAACCGGCGCCGTCGAGCACCTTCACCGTCCAGCCCAATGCGCCTGCCGCCTCCTGAACGCCATTGGCCACACCGAGGATGCCGCCGTTCTTCATATCGGCGGCAAGGATGACGATGTTCTTGCCGCTCGCACCCTTGGGGCCGCTGGTCGGGCCATCCCATGCGCTCACCTTGGACGCATATTTGTCGACCACGGCCTTGGCGTCAGCCATCGAATCCGCCATTGCCGGCACACTGAGCATAAGAGCGACGGTTGCAACCGTTGCCCGCATTAAAGTTCTGCGCTTCATGTTCACTCCTCCATTTTGTTTGTTATGAAATGCCGATGAGCGGGCATCCTCATTTGGATGCGGGTGTGATCCTCCTCACAGCTCCGCGCTTGCGCTGGGCGTAGCCTGCAATGCCGATGGCAATCAGCAGAGTCACGCCGTTGAACAGCGGTTCGACGAAGAACGACCCGCCGAATTGCTGAATTCCAGAAATGCCGACCGCCAGGATGATGACACCGATCAAGGTGCCCCAGACGTTCACCCGGCCCGGCTTGATCGTCGTCGATCCGAGAAATGCGCCGACAAGCGCCGGCAGCAGATATTCGAGGCCGACGCTCGCCTGGCCGATCCGCAGCTTCGAGGCGAGCAGGACACCGGTCAGGGCCGCCAGCAGGCCTGATGTGACGAATGCGCCGATCACGAATTTGCGCACCGGAATACCGTTGAGCGCGGCGGCCTTGGGATTGGCGCCGATGGCATAGAGATAACGGCCGATCGGCAGGTATTCGAGCACGATCCACATGCAGATGGCGATCAGCAGCACGTAGAAGCCGGTGATCGGCAGGCCGAACAGCATGGTGCCGTTCAGCGCATAGAATCCCTCAGGCAGGACACCGACCACCTGCCGGCCGCCGGTATGCCAGAGGGCAAGCGCGTAGAGGACCGTGCCGGTGCCGAGCGTCGCAATGAAACTGTCGATCTTGGCGACCTCGACCAAAAGGCCATTGATGAAGCCGGTGAGGATGCCGAGCGCGAGAACGATGAGGACGGCGACCGGCCAGGGCAGGCCGTAGACCGTCTGCAGGCTGATGGCGAGAATGTGCCAGAGCACGATGCCGTAACCGACAGTCAGGTCGATGCGGCCCGACGCCATCGGGATCATCGCGGCGAGCGACAGAAGCGCGATGATCGCCTTGTCGGAGACGATCGAGCGGACGTTCAAGACGGTCGGAAAGGTATCGGGCAGCATGATCGAGAAGAGCAGGATCAGGCCGACGGTCAGGATCACCAGCCCGTAAACGGGGATCAGGCGCCCGATCTTCTGTCCTGTGGACAAGCCGGCCATTTCGCTCTTGGTCGGCTCCAGCGCCGTGGATTCAATGGATTGCATGGCTGTTCTCCCGATGGCTCAAGCGGCTTCCGATGCGGACGCGGCCGTGATGACCGCCTCCGTCGTGAGCGCACTTCCAGTCAGTTCGCTGACGATTTTGCCGCGCGAGAAAACCAGCGCGCGGTGGCAGATATGAGCGATTTCCTCGAAGTCGGTCGACACCACGACGACTGCGAGACCGGCTTCCAGCGCCTGGGTGATCAGGCGGTAGATTTCCGCACGCGCGCCGATGTCGACGCCTGCGGTCGGGTCTTCCGCGACCAGCAGCTTGCGGCCGGTCGCCAGCCAGCGACCGACGACAACCTTCTGCTGGTTGCCGCCTGACAGCGCCTCCACCGGCAGATCCGGATCGTTCGGCCTGAGGCCTACGGAATGGCCGATCGCATGGGCAAGATCGGCTTCCCCACGCGGCGACAGGAAGGAGAAAATCCCGCGGCCGACAGCGCCCGGATTGAGATAGGTATTTTCCCGAATGGACAGCGACAGTGCGACGGATTCCTCCGTCCGGTCACGGGCAATCAGACCGATGCCCGAGGCCATCGCCTGCCGCGGGCTGGAAAGATCCGGCGCCTCTCCATGCAGCAGCACCGAGCCGTTGAAGGGCTCGCAGCCGAACAGCGCCCGGCCGATCCTTTCCTGGCCGGCACCGCGCAATCCAACCAGCCCGAGCAGCTGACCCTCTCTTATATCGAAAGAGATCGGGCTCGTGCCGGTGCAGACGAGGTCGCGAACCTCGACGATCGCCTTGCCGGGTTTGATCTCGGCTTTGGAAAAGAGGCTGTCACTGCTGCGGCCGATGATCATCGTCACCAGTTCGTCGGGGGTGGTCTCGCTGACCGGCTTCTGCCCGACCATGCATCCGTCGCGCAGCACGGCGACGCGATCGGCGATGCGGAAAATCTCGTCCAGCCTGTGGGAGACGTAGATCATGCCGACGCCGCGCTCCTTCAGCGGGCGGATCGCATTGAACAGCCGATCGACTTCGTCGGCGGGCAGGCTCGCTGTGGGTTCGTCGAGCACCAGAACGTCGGCTTCGACGGCAAGCGCGCGGGCGATGGCGACGAGCGATTTTTCGGTGCGCGACAGGGCCGAGACCCGCGTCGTCGGATCGAAGTCGCAGCCGACCAGTTTTAGCGCTTCCTTGGCGCGCGCCTGCGTCTTTCCCCAGTCGATCAGGCCGCTGCGCATCGAGAAGCCCTGCGACAAGCCCATATTCTCGCCGACCGTCATCCACTCGATCAGACCAAGATCCTGATGGATGAAGGCGACCGGCTGCCGCTCGTTCGGTTTCGGCGGGCGATGATGGTAACTTTGGCCGCGGAACAGGATGTCGCCGTTATCGGGTTTGTAGATGCCGGCTAGCGTCTTGATCAGCGTCGATTTGCCGGCGCCGTTTTCGCCGAGCAGCGCCAGGATCTCGCCCTCGCGCAGGTCGATCGAGACGTCACGCAGCGCCTGCGTGCCGCCGAAGCTTTTAGTGATCGATTGGAACTCCAGCAGTCTCTTGGCTTCCACTGTGGCTCCTCCCAAAGCTGCAGCTGTCCTTACGAAAATATGTTATCGATAACATTCCCCGGTAGTCAAGCGGAAAGTGACAATCTCCAACGCCGTCGAAGATGATGTTAGTCGGCCTGCAATCCATCGAGAAGGCGCATCATCTCGGCCGAGTCCCTCGGCCCAAGACCGGCGGCGCAAAGCAGGCGGTGAATCTCCACCACCGCACCCGTCATCGGCAGCGGCGTCTTGGTCTTCAACGCAAAGGCCTGAAGCGAATCCAAGTCCTTCAGCATATTGTCGATCCGACCTGTCGGTGAGAAATCCCGGGCGGCGAATTTTGCCATGAATTCCTGCAATATCCGGCTATCCGCCCTGCCCCCGGCAAGAGCGGCCGGAATGGCGGAGGGATCGACGCCGCCGGCCTCGGCGAGCTTGACGGCTTCCGCGACCGCCTGGAACAGCACGGCGCAGAACAGCTGATTGATCAGCTTGGTGGTCTGCCCGGCGCCGGAGGCGCCCATCAGCGTATAATTGGCGGCAAGATGCCGCATCACCACACGCGCACGCTCGAAATCCTCAGCGCTGCCGCCGGCCATGATCGTCAGCTTTCCACCGAGCGCGCCGGGCACGCCGCCGGAAAGCGGGCAATCCACCCATGCCATGCCCGTTTCCGCACGCAGCCGCGTCGCCATGTCGGCGGTCTCGGCAGGGTCGATGGAAGACATGTCGATCAGCAGCTTGTCGGCGCTGGCCGCCGCCGCAACCCCGTTCTCGCCGAAGATGACGGCGCGCACGATGCTGGCGTGGTTGAGGCTGAGAATGCAGAATTCCGACGCCGAGACGGCACTCGCCACGGAGCTCGCCGCGTGCGCGCCCTTTGCCGTCAAAGCCGCGACCTTTTCGGCATCGAGATCGAAGACCGAGACTTTGTGGCCGGTCTCGATCAATCGCGTGACGATCGCCGTTCCCATGATGCCGGCGCCGATGACGGCGACATCTGCTCTATAATCATCCTGCATGAAACCCTCCCTTGACGGCCGCGCTTTTCAGCCCCTCACAAGCCAGCGCCACCACATCATCCAAAGCCATATCGATCGCCACCGTGACCACACCGGCTTCACCGGTCGGCGGCTCCAGCGTCTGCAGCTGGCTATCAAGCAGCGACGCCGGCATGAAGTGGCCCTGACGGGCCTGCATCCGCGACAACAGCAGGTCGCGCGACCCCTCCAGGAAAACAAAGGCCAAGTGCCCGCCCGCCGCCTGTCTCAACCGGTCCCGATAGCTGCGCTTCAGCGCCGAGCACGAAATTGCCAACCCTTGCGACGCCTCTTTTGCGGTCTTTATTTCCTCGCCGATCCGGTCGAGCCAGGGCAGGCGGTCGGCGTCGGTGAGCGGTATGCCTTGCGCCATCTTCTCGACATTTGCGGCGGGGTGGAGTTGGTCGCCTTCCACAAACCGCATGCCATTTCGCGCGGCGACGCCCGCTCCAACCGAGGATTTGCCGCAACCGCTGACGCCCATGACCACGACGGCCAGAGGCAGCACTTCTTTCCCGAGCTCCATCGTCGCGTCCCTGTCAGAGGCAGGTGGTGATGCCGCCATCGACATAAAGCGTGTGGCCGTTGATGAAAGACGAGCCGCGGCCCGAGAGGAAAACGGCGGCCCCCACCAGTTCCTCGACATTGCCCCAGCGTCCGGCCGGCGTCCGCTTCTCGAGCCAGGACGAGAATTCGGGATTGTCGACGAGCGCCTGGTTGAGCGGCGTCTTGAAATAACCGGGCGCGATCGCATTGATCTGCAGGCCATGTTTGGCCCAGTCGGCGCACATGCCGCGCGTCAGGTTGCGCACCGCGCCCTTAGTCGCGGTATAGGGGGCGATGCCCGGGCGGGCCAGTTCGCTCTGCACCGAGGCGATGTTGATGATCTTGCCCTGGCCGCGGGCGATCATGGCTTTGGCGGCCGCCTGGCCGACGTAAAATACGCTCGAAATATTGGTGGTCAGCAGCAGTTCCCATTTGTCCGCCGGGAAATCTTCCAGCGGCGTGCGAAACTGCATGCCGGCATTGTTGATCAGGATGTCGAGCGGGCCGATATCGGCCTCGATCGCATCGATGCCCGCTTTGGCGGCGTCCTTGCTGGTTACGTCGAAGATGGCCGCATGGGCAGACAGTCCCTGCGCCTTGAGGCTCTCGACCGCGCGTTTGACGCTTTCGGGCGTCCGGCCGTTGATGACCACCGCGGCGCCGTGCTGCGCCAGGCCCTCGGCCAGCGCATAACCGATCCCCTGGCTCGAGCCGGTAATCAGGGCAAGCTGCCCGGTCAGATCAAACAGGTTCTTCATGCAAATAACTCCTCCGGTGTCGCTGCGAATGACGGCTTATACCGCCACTTCAGGTGAAACTCACTTGACATCGCTTTTCCGGATTATATGTTATCGATAACATAATCAACTGTCAAAATGCGGGACGGAGACGGAATGCCTGAGGTAGAGATCTTGATGACCGGAGCCTATCCGGAATGGGATATGGTCGATCTGGAGGCGAAGTATCGCGTTCACCGCCTGTGGGAAGCGGCCGACAAGCAGGAACTGATTGCGAACGTCGGCAAGGATGTTCGCGCCATTGCGACGCGTGGCGAACTCGGCGCCTCCGCCGAGCTGATGCAGCAATTGCCGAAGCTGGAGATCGTCTCCTGTTACGGCGTCGGCACCGATGCCATCGATCTCTCCTATGCCCGCGCCAACGGCATTCGCGTCACCAACACCCCTGACGTGCTGACCGAGGATGTCGCCGATATCGCCATCGGACTGCTGCTTGCCACGGCGCGGCAGATTCCGCAGGCCGACCTTTTCGTCCGCGCCGGCCAGTGGGGCAATGTCGCCATGCCGCTGGTAACGCGCGTCGCCGGCAAGAAAGTCGGACTCGCCGGCATGGGCCGGATCGGCAAGGCGATCGCCAGGCGGGCTGCCGCTTTCGGCTGCGACATCGCCTATTTTGCCCGCAACGAGCACACGGATGTTCCTTATGCCTACCAGCCGAACCTAGTGGCGCTTGCCGATTGGGCCGATTTCCTGATTGTCATCGTCCCCGGCGGGCAGGCGACGATGAAGATCATCAATGCCGAGGTGCTCAAAGCGCTCGGTCCCAACGGCATGCTGATCAATGTTTCGCGCGGGACGACCGTCGATGAAGAGGCGCTGATCGCGGCCCTGCAGAACCGCACCATCCAGGCAGCCGGCCTCGACGTGTTCCTCAACGAACCGAAGATCGATGCGCGTTTCCTGACGCTGCCAAACGTGGTGTTGCAGCCCCATCATGGCTCCGGTACCGTCGAGACCCGTAAGGCCATGGGCCAGCTAGTCAGAGACAATCTCGCCGCGCATTTTGCCGGCAACCCGCTTCCAACTCCCGTCGTGTGAGGGTTTCGCTATGAAAGCCATCGTCATTCATGCCGCCAAGGATCTCAGGATCGAGGAGCGCGAGCCGGAGGTTGCGGGAGAGGGGCAGGTGGAGATCGCCATCGAAGCCGGCGGCATTTGCGGCTCCGACCTGCATTATTACAATCATGGCGGCTTCGGCACGGTGCGTCTGCGCGAGCCGATGATCCTCGGCCACGAGATCGCCGGCACGGTCAAGGCGCTGGGCGCCGGCGTGAGCGACCTTGCCGTTGGAGACCGCGTTGCGGTTTCCCCGAGCCGGCCGTGCAGCCATTGCCAATATTGCCTGAAGGGACAGCAGAACCACTGCCTGAACATGCGGTTCTACGGCAGCGCCATGCCCATGCCGCACATTCAAGGCGGCTTCCGCCAGCGGCTGGTGGCGGAGCGCTGGCAATGCCACAAGGTCGCCGACGGCATTTCCATTCAAGAGGCTGCCTTCGCCGAGCCCTTCGCCGTGACGCTGCATGCGGCAAGCCGCGCCGGATCGCTGCTCGGCAAGCGGGTGCTGGTCACCGGCTGCGGCCCCATCGGCATGCTGGCGATCGTTGCCGCCCGCGTTCTCGGCGCCCGCGAAATTGTCGCGACCGACGTCACCGACAGCGTTCTGGCGATTGCCCGCACCAGCGGCGCGGATCGAACGATCAATGTTGCCACTGATGCCGCCGACCTTGCCGCCTACGGCGCCGACAAGGGATATTTCGACGTCATGTTCGAGGCGTCGGGCAACGAGCGGGCGGTGCGCGCCGGTCTGGAGGCCCTGAAGCCCCGTGCCGTCCTCGTGCAGCTCGGCCTTGGCGGCGATGTCTCCATTCCGCAGAACATGATCGTTGCCAAGGAAATCGAGATGCGCGGCACATTCCGCTTTCACGAGGAATTTGCGCTCGCCGTCGAACTGATCAATGCGCGCCGCGTCGATCTGAAGCCGCTGCTGACAGGGGTTTTTGCCATCGAAGAGGCCGTCGCCGCCTTCGAACTGGCCAGCGACCGCAGCAAGTCGATGAAGGTGCAGATCGCCTTCTGACGCTTATGCCTAACCTATGAGGCGCCGCTGCGATCCGTGCTTTCGCGCAGAACGACCCTGTAGCCTGTCAATGTAATCTCGTCGCCGGTCGCCTCGCCGCTGCCCTGTAGGGCATCGAGCAGGCGGGCGGCGGCCTGACGGCCGATGCCGTAACAGTCGACATTGATGGTGGTAATGCTGGGATGACAGATCGACGAGATCTCGTAATCGCCGAAGCCGGCAACGGCGATATCACCCGGCACGCTCATTCCCCTGCGCTTGCATTCCATGATCGCGCCGAAGGCGGAAAGGTCGGAAACGCAGAGAACCACTTCCGTGTCCGGCCAGCGCTCCAGCAGGCTCACGATCGCCTGGCCGCCCTGTTCCATGGTGATCGGCGGCACGCCGAAGGAAATCGCCCGGCCAGGCCCCAGGCCCAGTTCCTCGACGGTCTTCAGGAAACCGCTTCGCCGCTGGCTGCCGCGCGTATCGCGCGCCGTCGTTCCGCCGATATAACCGAACTTCCTATAACCCTGGCTCGCCAGCGTCCGCACCAGCAGCGACATCGCCTCGCTGTTGGAAAAGCCGACCACATGGTTGATCGGCTCTTCCGGAAGCTCCCAGGTTTCCACCACCGGAATGCCGGCCTTATCAAGCATGCGTCGGGCGCGGTCGGTATGCGAACCGCCGGTCAGGATGACGCCTTCGGGGCGCCGCCGCAGCATCGCCTCGATCAGCTTTTCTTCTTTCTCGGCGGAATAGTCGGTATAGCCGAGAAGAAGCTGAAGGCCGGTATTCTCCAGCGCATCGGTAATGCCGCGGGCGGTGTCGGAGAAATTCGAATTGTTGATGGAGGGCACCAGCGCCGCGATGAAGCCGCTGCGCCGCGAGGAAAGACTGCCGGCCGAAAGGTCGAGCACATAGCCGAGCGCATCGACGGCTTCCATGATGCGCTTGCGCGTCTCTTCGGAAACACTCGCATCCTGCCGAAAGGCGCGCGAGACGGTCATAGCCGATACGCCGACATATTTGGCGACCTCAGCCATCGTCAGCTTCTGGGCGTCTCCTCCTTTGAGACGCTTGTCTTTTGGCTCATCCTCGTTTTTCAATGGGCCCCGCTTTCAAAACAGCTTCCGAGTTGGGCAACTCCGGACACGATAAAGTTATCGCTATCATCGCACAATCGATATTATTGCAGGAATGCGTCGTTCCACAGTCCGTGGGTCTCTGTACGAAGACTGCAAAACAAGGCAGGATGATATCGATAACAATTTGGAAGGGAGCATCATGTTCGGAGAAATCGAGGGTACGGGCTTTGAGGTTCTCGACCCGCGCTTTGAAAACTGCTTCGTCGGCCATGCCCGCGTCGAGCGGCTTTGGACGGGCGGTCGCTGGCTGGAGGGACCGGCCTGGTTCGCCGCCGGGCGTTATCTAGTTTTTTCGGATATCCCCAACAACCGCATGATGCGTTACGACGATACCAGCGGGCAGACCTCGGTCTTCCGCTCGCCCAGCAACAATTCGAACGGCAACACCGTCGACAACCAGGGACGGCTTGTTACTTGCGAGCATCTGACGCGCCGGATCACGCGGACGGATTTCGACGGTGGGATGACCGTCCTGGCCGATCGCATTGCGGGCAAACGGCTCAATTCTCCCAATGACGTCACCGTCAAATCCGACGGCACAATCTGGTTCACCGACCCGAGCTACGGCATCCTCCACGATTACGAGGGCGACTACGGCGAAGAGGAAATCGGCGGATGCCATGTTTACCGGCATGATCCGGAAACAGGCACGACCGAGCAGATGACGTCCGATTTCGTCAAGCCTAACGGGCTGGCCTTCTCCCCGGATGAGACAGTGCTCTACATCGCCGATACCGGAGGTACGCATCTGGCGGGCGGCCCGCGTCATATTCGAAAACTCGCCGTATCGGAGAATGGAAAGCTGGCCGATCTCGGCATTTTCGCCGAATGCACCTCAGGCTTTTTCGACGGCTTTCGCGTCGACCGGAAGGGCAGGATCTGGACGAGCGCCGCCGATGGCGTGCATGCTTACGATCCGGATGGCACTCTGCTCGGCAAGATCCATATTCCCGAGATCGTCTCCAATGTCGCTTTCGGCGGCGCGAAACTGAACCGCCTCTTCATAACCGCAACAACCTCTCTCTACGCTGTCTATCTCACGGCCAACGGGTCGAGACCGGGATAGAGCACGCTATCGTTTCGGGCTCGGTTGGGTTGTGTGTAGTCGACATGGCCTCCCGACGACGGCTTAGTCCTGCCCGCAACAAAAATCAGCTCCTGACCTGGATCACCATGTCCGTCATTCATACTATAGGCCGATCCAGAGGCCGCCTTCCCGGACGGCCTCTGTTGCCGGCTGCTTACAAACTACTGCCCCAACGTCATCCTCGGCCTTGTGCCGAGGATCTGCGCCCGTCTCAATTAATCATCAGAAAACAAACATTTTCCTGCCAAGCAATTGCAGTGCTCAGATGCTCGGCACAAGGCGAGCATGACGGAGGAGACTTTATCAACAAACTGAGGCGAGGCCGTCTTTCTAGGCGGCTTCGCCTTTCGGGACTTCTTGGCCTATCGTTGGCTGAGGCTGTCAGCCAGCCTGACGAGACCGAGGAAATCCGATCTGTAGCCGAAGGGATCCGTCCCCCGCGATGCCGCAGCGAGGTCGGCAATCGCCTGGTAGGAATAGGCATCGACGGCGGCGATGCGGCTCAGTTTTTGGCCGAAGGCGGCGACGGCCACCGAGAAGCGGACGTCCTGCGGCGCGGCGTCGATGGTGGCGACCGCGTTGCCGTCACCGACCGGCGTGGTGATCAGGGCGCTCTTGTCTTCGCCCGGCCACTTGTAGCGCATCTTGACGAAGGCGAGCTCGCCCTGATGCGCGCTGCCCGATGTCTCGGCCGATGCCTTATCGGCGGCGCCATAACGCAGGTCGTCGTTCATCACCGCGGGGCTTCCCTGGGGCGTGATCTCGTAGATCGCGGTGACGCTGTGGCCGGAGCCGATATCGCCGGCATCGACGCGGTCATTGTTGAAGTCCTCGCGTTTGAGGGCGCGCGTCTCATAACCGATCAGCCGGTATTCGGCGATCCGTTCCGGGTTGAACTCGACCTGGAACTTGACGTCCTTGGCAATCGGAAACAGCGTCGATCCGGCTTCTTCGACCAAGGTCTTCTGCGCCTCCGCCAGGGTGTCGATATAGGCGGCGCTGCCATTGCCGTTCTGGGCGAGCGTCTGCATCAGGGAATCGTTGAGATTACCGCGTCCGAAGCCGAGAACGGTGAGGAATATGCCGTCCTTGCGCTTCTCCTCGATGATTCGCTTCAGATCCTCGTCACTCGACGGGCCGACATTGAAGTCGCCGTCCGTCGCCAGCATCACCCGGTTGACGCCGTCCTTGACGAAGGCCTTTTTGGCAAGATCGTAGGCCGCCTCGATACCCTCGGCGCCGCCGGTCGAGCCTCCGGCCTCCAGCCTGTCGATCGCCGAGAGGATCTTCGATTTCTCCGCCACCCGCGTCGGCTCTAGTACAGTGCCGGCATTGCCGGCATAGGTGACGATCGACACGGTGTCGTCCGCCTTCAGCTTGTTGACCAGCAGCCGGAAGGCGCTCTTCAGCAGCGGCAGCTTGTCCGGTTCGTCCATCGAGCCCGACACGTCGATCAGAAAGACGAGATTGGCGTGCGGCGCGGTCGCCGGCGCGATGTCATAACCCTTGATCGCCACGTGCATCAGTTCCGTGTCGTGGTTCCACGGGGTCGGCATCACCGTCACGGTCGCCTTGAAAGGCTGATCGGCCTTCTCGGGACCCGGCCAGTCATAGGGGAAATAATTGATCATCTCTTCGACGCGAACCGATTGCGGATCCGGCATCGCCCCGTCGGTGAGCGACCGGCGGACAAAGGAATAGGAAGCGCTGTCGACATCGGCGGAGAAGGTGGAAACCGGATCCGTCGCGACACTCTTGATCGGATTAGCCGCGGCATTGGCAAAGCGTTCGCGGCTGGGATCGAGCTGAATCTGCATACGCCCATCTGCTGGCGGAACAGGCGAGGGGGCAACGGCCATCGGTTCAGCCAACCGCTGACCCTGAGCAACCACACCAGGAGCGGCCGGCGCAGCACGTTTGGCCATGCCAAGAGCCGCCGCGGAATCCTCCGACTTGCTCTTGAGAGCGGCGATTTCGCCTGCATCGAATTCAGCGCGCAACTCCGCGGCGGACTTTGCCGCCTGAGGCTCCTTGTCCTGCAAGATTTGAGCGCTATCAGCCGCAGACGATTGAGCCGGCCGATTCTCTTCGGCCGCTTCGGAAAGCCGAGGTTCGGCCGGTTTCGCCACCCCATTTTTCGAAACAGTGCCGGCGATCTTCTCCTGGTCGATAATCGGCGGATTGCGGGTCAGCTCGAGGGTGAGATAACCGGCGGCGGGAATGACGAGCAGCGTCGCAAGGGCTGAACCGGCGAGGAATTTCTTATTCACAGCAGGGCTCCATATCCAGTTGATGATGGAGCTTGGACGCCAGCCTTGGGCATTTCCTTGGGCTGCCGCTGCATTATTTTCTGCGCTGTCGAAGGCCTGCATCGCCGCCGCAAGGGCGCGCGTCCGCGCCTGCGGATCGATGGCGGGCGGGGTGAGGCGGGAGAGTTTTTCGAGTTCCTTGTCCATCATACCTCTTCCTTGCCGAACATGGCCTTCAGCCGCTTGCGCGCCTCGTGGACCTGCCAAGAGACGGTCGCCTCCGAGCAGCCCATGACATCGGCGGCGGCCGAATGGCTGAGGCCTTCGCCATAGACGAGCAGCACGGCGTCGCATTGCCGTTCCGGCAAAGCGCGCACGGCCGCCCATAATGCGCTCGATATCTCGTTGTCGTCTCCGCCCGGCGCATCCGCCTGCGGTTCGGCCGCATAGGCGCGGAACGTCTGCTGCTCTCGTGCGCGTTTGCGTCTGTGATCGCGAGCGGCGTTCAGCGTCAGCGTATAAAGCCATGTCCGGAAGCGGCTGGCGCCGCGAAAGTCGCGGATGGCGGCGCCGATTTTGACGCAGACCTCCTGGGCGATATCGTCCGCATCGGTGGAATTGCCCGACCATCGCCACGCCGTCGCGCGGACGAAATCATAATGGCGCGAGACCAGTTGCCCGAAGGCCTCCCGGTCGCCGCTCTGTGCTCGTTCTATGAGCTCCGCATCCAATGCGCACCTACCCCCAAGCTATCAAGCAAGATGCTATTTCAGGATTGAGACGTTTCTCCGAGGGCTTTCCTTGGGTCGTCGCCGAAATTTTATCGGATCTTTTTGGAAAAAGCGGCAAAGCCCTGGAAATGCGAGATCAAAATAAGAAAGCATCGCGACATCCATGGGTCGCGGCCAGACAGATTGCCTCCGCCGCAAAGAGGCATGATGGATGCAGAGTCGGCCAAGGGCATGATCCGCATGTCCAAAATCGAAAGGACCCTCAATGTCCGCTCCGTCGCCTGTCCCCACCGAAAAGGGCATTCTGCAGTTTCTCCAGATTTGCGATAGCTTCTATCCCGCAGACGCCGTCGAAGCGCCGGTCGAGCAGCAGCGGCATTGGTACGATGCTCTTTGTGCGCGCTTCGACCGCCCGCTGCCCCCGGATATGATCTTTGCGGACGGCATGGTTCAGCGCATACCGATCCGGCGCTACCGTCCGCGGAAAATCATCACCCGGACTATTCTGCTTTATATCCATGGCGGCGGCTTCGTTGTCGGTTCGCTTGAGAGCCATCACGCCATCTGCGCCGAGATCGCTGATTTTGCCGGCGCCGAACTCGTTTCCGTCGATTACCGGCTGGCCCCTGAATATCGCTGGCCGGCGCAGACGGATGACGGCTTCGCCGTGCTCAAACATCTGCTTGCCGCCAGCAACAAAGTCGTGCTGATCGGCGACAGCGCCGGCGGCAATCTTGCGGCAGGCCTTGCCTTGCGGGCGCGCAATGAGGAGCTATCGGGCGTTGTCGGCCAGGTGCTGATCTACCCCAGCCTCGGCGGCGACCTCGACGCGGGATCCTATATAGATATGGCCGCCGCACCCAGCCTGACGACGGCCGATGTCGCCTATTATCGCGAGATCCTGCGGGCACCTGAAGGAAATGAAATCGCCGAGCCGCTGCAGGCAGCTTCGCTCGTCGGACTGCCGCCGGCCTTCATCACCGTCGCGCATTTCGATCCGCTTCGCGATGACGGCCGGCACTATGCCGCCCGGCTGACCGCGAACGGCATCGAAGTCTGGTTCCGGGAGGAGCCGCAGATGGTGCATGCCTGGCTGCGCGCCCGCCATATGAGCGATGGCGCGCGCGATGGCTTCCGAGCTGTCTGCGAGGCTGTCAAGCATTTCGCGATGCTTTGACGATCACATCAGATCGCGCGCAACCTTCTTTTCCGCGAAGATCTTTTCGAAGATCTGCACGTCGTCCTCGAACGCCGTGACGACGGCGCTGATGATCCAATCGGATGCAGTACAGGCAATCCGCGCCGTTGCCACGGTCCGCACGAACCAGCCGGGACGGTGCATGTCGCAGGTCCAGGTCGACACACCGGTCATCGACAGCGGTTCATCCGGCGAAATCGACCAGACTTCCTCGCGCAAATGCCGGGTCGACAGGCCCGTGTTGGGATGTTCGTAAAGCCCGGTCTCCTCGTGGATGCGATAGTCCGTCCGATTGGCCGAGAGATCCCGGACGATCTGCCGTTTCGTCGCGGCAGCCGCATGCTCGATATATTTCGGCAGGGGATCGGGGTTGGCCGGTTCGGCGATTTCAATCCTGCGATAATCGCCGAGTATCGGCAGCCCCAGACCGAGCGAGGCGATATCGATGTCGATCCCTTCGTTCTCAGGCGGCGGCAGGATCATCGGCCAATAGGCGGTGGACAGCGAAAGGCGGATGCGATGCCCCTTGCGGAAACGATAGCCGCAGGCATCGAGCACCAATCGGATCGACACCGTCTCGCCCGGGATCAGCGGCTTCGGATCGGCATTGCCGTCGCGATGGGTGAGATTGACGACGCCGAAGGCGACCCGCGTCGCCGTGCCATCAGGATGAACATCGACGAGCCGGGCGCAGAGGTTCGCATGCGCCGCCCGGGGCCGCAGCCGCAGTGTCAGCACCGGCCGACCGAGATAGTCGCAATCATCGGCAAGCGGCATGGTATCGAAGACCAGCGAACCGGCATCGTCCAAGCGTTGATCGATCGCCATTTCCGCGTCGGGCTTCAGCGTGAAATATTCACCCGATGCCGTGCCGGTATCGAGAGGAGACCTGACATAGACGGGATGCTCGGGAGCATGCGGGATCGGCATGCCTTCGGTCAGCCTGCCGAATTGCTCGACGTAGAAACATTGCATGTGCGGCGGCGTCCAGACATCCCGCGCGATCCAGAATCCGGGATCGCTGTCGCGCCGCGGCGCCGGGCGGACGGCATCGAGAATATAGGCGCGGGCCTGCGGCAGTCTGTCGATGCCATTGTCCTCGCCACGCAGCCATTTGTTCCACCAGGCGATCGCTTCGCCATGGAAATCGGCGCGCGGTTTCGGCCAGGCAAAGTGCGGATATTTGTGCACCCAGGGACCGATCAGTGCCTTCGCCTTCTCGCCCAGACCCTCGACCGCCATCAACGGCGTATTGCGGTAGCCATCCGCCCAACCGGCAATCACGAGCGTCGGGATCTCGACGCTCGAAAAGTCCTCCGAGATCGAGCCGTGACGCCAGAAATCATCGCGCCGCTGATGGGTCAGCCACTCCTCCATGAAAAAGGGTTCGCCTGCCAGGCGCTCCAGCCACATCTCCTTCCAGCGCTCGCCGACAAGTGCCGGATCGGGCGGGCGTGACTGGTAGCCAAGCATCGTCGCCGCCCATGAGAGCTGGGCGGAAAGATGGCAGCCGTTCTTATAGTGGATATCGTCATTATAGCGGTCGACGGTCGAGGCGATCGAGATGACGGCTTTGAGCGCCGGCGGCCGCAATGCGGCGACCTGCAGGCTGTTGAAGCCGCCCCAGGAGATGCCCATCATGCCGACCGAGCCGTTCGACCATGGCTGCGCTGCGATCCAGGCGATCAGCTCGCAGGCATCGGCAAGCTCCCGCTCGGTATATTCGCCGTCGATGACGCCGTCGGATTCGCCCGATCCGCGGATATCGACGCGCACGCCGGCAATGCCGGCGGCGGCGAACACCGGATAGGTCGACTCGTCCCTGAGGCTGGTCCCGTCGCGCTTGCGATAGGGCAGGAACTCGAAGACCGACGGCACGGGATCCTTCTCCGCGCCGTCGGGCATCCAGATGCGTGCCGCCAGCCGCGTCCGATCCTTCAAGGTGATCCACTGATTTTCGATGGTTGTGAAGCTGCGGTCTGACATTGTCATATATCCAGAAGAGCTTTAGGCATTAAGCCACACGCGGCTGCCGATGTAGCCGTTGGACATATCGTTGCCGATATCGTCGACATATCCCTTCAGCATTTTCGAAGAGGCCATGATGTAGTCGTTGAAGACGGGCAGGATCAGACCGCCATCGTCTCGTACCATCAGGGCCAATTGCCGATAAAGCACCTTGCGCTTGGCCTCATCGAGTTCTGACCTTGCTTGCAGAACCAATTTGTCGAAGTCAGGGCGCTTGAAACGCGTGTCGTTCCATTCTGCGGTCGACAGGTAAGAGGTGGAATAGCGCGAATCCTGGGTCGGACGACCGCCCCAGAACGAGGCGCAGAAGGGCTGCTTGTTCCAGACATTGGTCCAGTAGCCGTCTTCCGGTTCGCGCTTGACGTCGATCGTGATGCCGGCCTTGCGCGCGCTTTGCTGGAACAGGATCGCCGCATCCACAGCGCCCGGAAGGGCTGCGTCTGACGTGAGCAGCTGAATGGAGCGGTCGAGACCCGCTTTCTTGAAGTGGAAGGCGGCCTTGTCTGGATCATAAGGGCGCTGCTCGATATCGGTCGGGGCGAGAGCGTAGTTAGAATTGACCGGATAGTCGTTGCCGATGACTCCGTAGCCGCCCAGAACCTTGTCGAGGATCGCCTGACGATCGATGGCATATTTCAGCGCAAGCCGAAGATCGGTGTTGTCGAAGGGAGCCGTGTCGCAATGCATCAGGAAACAATAGAAGCCCTTGCCTGCATTCCGGAGGATTTCGACGGTCGGTGCTCGCTGCAGCATCGGGACTGTCTTTGGGTCGACATTGTTGACGAAATGGACTTGGCCGGAGGCAAGTGCGGCAACGCGGGCGGTGTTGTCGTTGATGACGAGGATCTCGACACTGTCGACAAAGCCGCGGTCGGAGCGCCAATCCTTCGGGTTTTTCTCGAAGGTTGCGTGAACGCCCGGTTCGAAGCTTTTCAGAATGTAAGGACCTGTACCGATGGCCGCCGCAGGCTTGTCGAGGCCGCCCTTCGGTTGGATGATCAGGTGATAGTCGGTCAACAGCAAAGGCAGGTCCGCATTGCCTTCCGAAAGTGTGAGGACAAGGTCGCCCGCTTTTTCGTCGATGCCGGTGATCGAGGCCATGAGCCCCAGAGCGCCCGACTGCGAATTCTTGTCCGCGTGTCGCTTCAGTGTCGCGACGATGTCCGCGACGGTCATCTTGCTGCCGTCGTGAAACTGCACGTCGTTCCTGATTTTGAAAGTCCAGACGGATGCGTCCGCCGATGGCGTCCAGGAAGTCGCCAGCGACGGCAAGGGCGTACCGGTCTTAGGGTCGGATTCGACAAGTGTGTCGCCCCAGAGACGGCCAATCACGAACAACACGGAGGCGCTATAGGTCGCGGGGTCGAGCGCATCACTGGTGGCGCCGCCCTTGAGACCGAGTTTCAGATGACCACCGCGCTTCGCTTCCTGCGCGCGGGCATCGCGCGGCATCAGGAGGCCGGAGGTGAGGACTGGCAAAGCTCCCAGCGCGACGGCACCGCCAACGAAGTGACGGCGGCCGATACTCAGAGGCGAAGATTGATTCTTTTCACGTGTCATTTCAGTTCCCTTTTTCAACGTTATTAGAAGGGAACGTAGAGATCAGGCTGCTTCACGCAATTTCGCGACTTGACGCATCTTTGAGCGAGTTTACGCTGCTATCATTCAGACGGAACCGCCGATGCCTCACCTAGTCGACAACCTCAAGATCGCCTGTGCCACGCAGCGTTCCATTTCGCATCTTTGCCGCGCGATCGATATCAACCGGCAGCAATTCAATCGATATATCAACGGCCAGACGAGGCCGTCTGCCCATAATCTTGCGCGCATAGCCAAGTATTTCGATCTCGACGCAGCCGACTTTGGTCTCGCTCCCAGGCTCTTTCGCGAGCGGCTTCGCAAACCGACTCTAGATCTCAATCAAAGTTCGGAACTATTAAAGGCGTTCCCGGGCGATCTGGCCGCGCTCCGGCGCCATATCGGCTATTTCCAGACCTATCATCGCTCCCCGTCCTGGCCGGGAATGGTTGTCTGTTCGTGCAGCCGCTTTGTGGAGAAGGGTGGGCTTGTGCATGTCAAATCAATGGAGCGTCTGCGGGACGCTGGAAACGGCATCCAGCAATTTTCGAAATATGTCGGCCTTGCGGCCTTCTATCGAAACCGGATCTTCATTACGGAGCGAGTCGTCGGCCCGAATCCGGTACTTTCACAGACGATCCTCCTGCCGTTCGATGAGTACCAGCGCGTCTATCTGCGCGGGACGACAATGGGAGTTTCGTGGCGACGGGAAAATCTCCCGTATGCGTCGCGGATGATCTGGCGGCATGTCGGCGCCGAGCCCAACCTGCGCGAGCTTCTGTCGCGTTGCGGACCACTGCCGCTGTCTTCACGCCAGCTGCCACCGACGGTGCGCTCGTTCCTCGCAGATCCATCGGCGGAAGTGTATGCGGTGCCGGCAGAGTATTGAAGACACCGATTTTCCAACGAAGCCGTCATATCCGGATGAGTGCCGGAAGATTTCGAGCCTTCAATTCCCGGCGCTTGCCATCTTCCGCGTCGTCAGCACCCGCTCCAGCCAGCCGATCTCCATCTCGGGTACGGATTTCAGCAACAGGTCGGTGTAGTCGTCGAAGGGCGGCGACAGCGCCGTCGATTTCGGGCCGAAGCGCACCAGCTTGCCGCGATGCATCACCGCCACGCTGTCGGCAATCGCCCGGACGATCGCGATGTCATGGGTGATGAAGATGTAGGACAGCTGTTCCTCCTGTTGTAGTCGCAGCAGCAGCTTGAGGATACCCTCGGCCACCAGCGGGTCGAGCGCCGAGGTCGGCTCGTCGCAAAGAATGAGCTCGGGCTTGGCGGCAAGGGCTCTTGCGATCGCCACCCGCTGCTTCTGGCCGCCGGAGAGTTCGGCCGGGTAGCGGTCGATGAAGCCGTTGCCCATCTCGATCTGATCGAGCAGTTCCTTCACTCTGGCCGTCTTCTCCGCACCTCTGAGACCATAATAGAAGGTCAACGGACGGCCGATGATGTCGCGGACCGTCTGCCTCGGGTTCATCGCCGTGTCGGCCATCTGATAGATCAGCTGGATACGCCTGAGGTCGTCGTTTTGCCGGTTCTTCAGATCGGGCACCAGTGGCTTGCCGCCGAAGACGATGCGTCCGCTCTTCGGCGGCAAGAGGCCGGTAATGGCGCGTGCCAGGCTTGATTTTCCGGAGCCGGATTCGCCGACGACGGCAAGCGTCTGCCCCTTTGGCACATGCAGCGAGACATCGTGCAGTACCTTGAAGCCGTTGGAATATTCGGCGCTGACATTCTCCACTTTGAGAAGGGCTGTGGACTGATCGGCGGCTTCCTCGCGATAGGCCTGCCTGACATTGACGAGGGCGCGGGTATAGTCCTCGCGCGGCGCCTCGATGATCTGCTGAACACTGCCATATTCCACCTGCTTGCCATGGCGCAGGACCATGATGTCGTCGGAAATCTGCGCGACGACGGCAAGATCGTGGGTGATGTAGAGGGCGGCCGTATGGGTCTCCTCGATCGCATGCTTGATCGCCGCCAGCACGTCGATCTGCGTGGTGACGTCGAGTGCCGTGGTCGGCTCGTCGAAGACGATGAGCTCGGGGTTGGAGCAGAGCGCCATCGCCGTCATCGCGCGCTGCAGCTGGCCACCGGAGACCTGATGGGCAAAGCGCTCGCCGAAGGTTTCGGGATTGGGCAGGCCGAGGACCCGGAACAGATAAAGCGCCCGTTTGCGCGCCTCCTCCCTCGTCATCAGCCCATGTTTGACCGAGGCTTCGATCACCTGATCGCCGAGCCTGTGCGCCGGATTGAAGGCGGCCGCCGCCGATTGCGCGACATAGCAGACGCGGGCGCCGCGGATTTTGCGGATGCCGTTCTTGCCCAGCGCCAGAATATCGGTGCCGTCGAGCCGCACCTCGCCGCCGGTGATTTCGGCCCCGCCGCGGCCATAGGCAAGCGCCGAGAGCCCGATCGTCGACTTGCCGGCGCCCGATTCTCCGATCAGGCCGAGAACCTTGCCCTTCTTGAGGTCGAAGGACACGCCGTCGACGATCGTTACCCGCTTGGGCGGTTCGCCCGGCGGATAGCTGGTCGCTTCGATCTTGAGATTGCGAACGGAAAGAAGCTCAGGCATCGCCACGCCCTCCCTTGAGGCTGGATGTGCGTTTCAGCAGCCAGTCGACGACGAGGTTGACGCAGATGGCGAGCACGGCAATCGCCGTGCCCGGCACCAGTGCTGCCGAGATGCCGAAGATGATGCCGTCCTTGTTGTCCTTGACCATGCCGCCCCAATCGGCCGCCGGCGGTTGAATGCCGAGGCCGAGGAAGGACAGCGTCGAGAGGAAGAGGATCGAGAAGGCGAAGCGCAGTCCGAACTCGGCCAGCAGCGGCGACAGCGTGTTCGGCAGGATCTCGCGGAAGATGATCCAGAGCTTGCCTTCGCCGCGCAGCTTGGCCGCCTCGACGAATTCCATCACCGCGACATCGAGCGCCACGGCACGGCCGAGACGGTAGACGCGGGTGGAATCGAGGATCGCCATGACCAGGATCAGGACGACCAGGTTTTGCGGCAGCACCGCCAGCACGACCAGCGCGAAGATCAGCGTCGGGATCGACATCATCAGATCGTTGAAGCGCGAAAAGACCGTGTCGATGAGGCCACGTGAGACGGCGGCGGTGAAGCTCAGGATCACGCCGAGCGAGAAGGAGATGATGGTGGCGGCGGAGGCGACCAAGAGCGTCGTGCGCGCGCCATAGATCAGCCGCGAGAGGATGTCGCGGCCGAGATTATCGAGCCCGAAGATATATTTGTCGTCCGGCAGCTGCCAGACGTCGCCGACGACCTGGGTCTCCCCGTAGGGCGCGATCCAGGGCGCGAAGAGCGCGAAGATGAAGGCGATGGCGATGCCCGCCATGCCGATCCAGGCGGTGATGGGAATGTCTCTTGCTCTCATCGCGGATGCCTCAGCCTTGGATTGGCGACAATCGCCAGGATATCGGCAATCATGTTGAGGAAGATATAGACGGCCGCGAAGATCAGGCCGCAGGCCTGCACGACCGGCATATCGCGCACGGTGACCGCGTCGACCATATATTGCCCCATGCCGGGATACACGAAGACCACCTCCACGACGACGACGCCGACCACGAGATAAGCGAGGTTCAATGCGACGACATTGATGATCGGCGCCAACGCATTGGGGGCGGCGTGCTTGACGATCGCGCGGAAGGCGCTGAGACCTTTAAGCTCCGCGGTCTCCATATAGGCTGACGACATGACGGAGAGAATGGCAGCCCGGGTCATGCGCATCATATGCGCCAGCACGACAAGCACCAAGGTCGCCGTCGGCAGGGCGATCGCCTTCAGGCGTTCGAGGAAGCCCATGCTGTCATAGACGGTCGCCGGAAAGGTGGCCATGCCCAACTTCACGGCGAAGAAGAGGATCAGCAGGTAGCCGATGAAGAATTCCGGCAGGGAGATCGCCGCAAGCGAGATCACGTTGATGATCTTATCCGGCATGCGGTTGCGGAAATGCACCGAGAACATGCCGAGGCCGACAGCGAGCGGCACCGAAATCACCGCCGCGAAACCTGCCAGAAAGAGCGAATTGCCGAGGCGCTTGCCGATCTGTTCGCTCACCGAATTCTTGCTGGCCCAGGAAGTGCCGAAGTCACCCCGGACGGCATTGCCGAGCCACTCGACGTAACGTGTCGTCACCGGCCGGTCCAGTCCGAGATCCTGGCGGATATTGGCAACAGCCTGCGGCGTTGCCGACTGGCCGAGATAGGTGGTGGCAAAATCGCCAGGCAGGGCTTCGAGCCCACCGAAGATCAGGATGGAAACCGCAAAAAGCAGGACGATGCTGAGCACGAAGCGCTCGAGGATGAGGGTAAGCAACGGAAAACGCTGCCGGAGCCTCAGGCCGGGCAAGATATTGCTTGGGGCAGGGTTGGTCATGGCAAATGCCTTTGGCTAAAACGTCGGGAGGACCGCGGGTTTTCTTCCCACGGTCCCAGCTTCGTCGGAGATCGGAGGGGCGATGCGCCCCTTGCCATCAGGCGTCCAGCCAGACGCGGGTTGCGACGTAACCGTTCGACATGTCGTTGCCGATATCGTGGACATAGCCCTTCACCTGCTTGGTGGAGGCATTCACGAAGTCGTTGAACATCGGCAGGATCACGCCGCCTTCGTCGCGCACCATCATCGCCATGGTGCGGTACATGTCCTTGCGCTTGGCTTCATCAAGCTCGGAGCGGGCCTGCAGCAGCAGCTTGTCGAAGTCAGGACGCTTGAACTTGGTGTCGTTCCAGTCCGCCGTCGAGAGATAGGCGGTGGAATACATCTGATCCTGCGTCGGACGGCCGCCCCAATAGGAAGTCGAGAAGGGCTGGACGTTCCAGACATTGGTCCAGTAGCCGTCGCCGGGCTCGCGCTTAACCTCGATCTCGATCCCGGCCTTTTTGCAGCTTTCCTGGTAGAGCACGGCCGCATCGACAGCGCCGGGGAAGGCGACTTCGGAGGTGCGCAAGAGGACCGAGCCGCTATGGCCCGACTTTTTGTAGTGGAAGGCAGCCTTGTCGGGGTCGTAAGTGCGCTGTTCGATGCCCTCTGGAAACAGCGCATAGGTGGCGTTGATCGGGAAGTCGTTGCCGACCTTTCCGTAACCGCCGAGGATCTTCTGCACCATGGTTTCGCGGTCCATGGCGTATTTGAGCGCGAGCCGCAGGTCGTTGTTGTCGAACGGCGCCTTGTCGCAATGCATGATGAACACGTAATGGCCGCGGCCGGCAGTCGAGAGGATCTCGACATTGGGGGCGCGTTTCAACAGGTTGACGGTCTTCGGATCGACGCGGTTGATGTAATGCACCTGGCCGGACGAGAGTGCGGCGATGCGGGCGGTTGCGTCGTTCATGCCGATGATTTCGATCGAGTCGACATAACCCCGGTCGCTGCGCCAGTCGTCCTTGTTCTTCTCGAAGGTGGCGCGCACGCCAGGCTCGAAGCTCGTCAGCTTGTACGGGCCGGTGCCGATCGAGGCCAGCGGATCGTCGACGCCGCCGTTGGGCTGGATGACCAGATGGTAGTCGGACAGCAGCAGCGGCATGTCGGCATTGCCTTCGCTGAGCGTCAGCACGAGGTTGCCGCCGTCGGCCTTGATCTCCTTGATCGAACCGAGGACACCGAGCGCGCCTGATTCCGACTTTTTGTCGGTATGACGCTTCAGCGTCGCGACGACGTCGTCAATCGTCAGTTCCTTGCCATCGTGGAACTTGACTCCCTTGCGGATCTTGAAGGTCCAGGTCACGGCATCCTTCGAGGGTTCCCAGGATTCAGCGAGCGCCGGCACGGCGGCACCCGTCAGTGGATCGGATTCGACCAGCATGTCGCCCCAGCAGCGGCCGACGCAGAACATGAACTGTGACAGGAATTTTGCCGGGTCCTTGGAATCGGTGGCGGCACCGCCTTCGAGACCGAGCTTCAGATGGCCGCCGCGCTTTGGTTCGGCGGCTTCGGCGCTTTCGGTGAAAAGCTTGTCGGCGACGGCAAGCGTGATGCCGGCCGCCATGGCGCGTCCCATGAATTCGCGGCGGCTCAATCCGCCTGCAGTGACGCGACTTGTGAGATATTTCGTATAGTCGTTCATTCCCCAGTTCCTTCTTTGTGTGCGTTGACAGAACTTCCGGGCAGGATCGCAGGTGGTTTCCTCTCCACCTCCGGTGCCCGCATCATGCGGGAAACATAGCGGTTGCTGCCGCCTGACTATTCTCCTTTCCAAATGGGGGTGCGCTTCTCGGCGAAGGCGCGGGCGCCTTCCAATTGGTCTTCGCTCGAATAGAGGCGGTCGACGGTTGCAAATTGCCGTTTGGTGATCTTGTTCATGGCAGTCTGGAACGTCGAACCCTCCGCTTCTCGCACGATTTCCTTGATGGCCGCATAGACAAGCGGCGGCCCGCTTGCGAGCAGGCGGGCGAGCTCCCAGGCTCTCTCCATCAGCCGGTCGGCCGGCAGAACCTCGTTGACGAAGCCCCAGCGATGCGCCTCGTGCACGTCGAGCCAGCGCCCTGTTAAAAGCATGTCCATGGCGATGTGATAGGGAATACGCTTCGGCAGCTTGATCGACGCCGCATCGGCAACCGTGCCCGAGCAGATTTCCGGCAGGGCGAACGTCGCATGCTCGGCGGCGAGGATCAGATCGGCCGAAAGCGCGATCTCCAATCCGCCGCCACAACAGATGCCATTGACCGCACAAATGACTGGCTTGTTCAGGTCGCGCAGTTCCTGCAGTCCGCCAAAGCCGCCGACACCGTAATCGCCGTCGACCGCATCGCCTGATGCGGCCGCCTTCAGGTCCCATCCGGCGCAGAAGAACTTTTCGCCCCCACCCGTCACGATGGCGACGCGCAATTCCGGATCGTCGCGGAAATCCCGGAAGAGCAGTCCCATGGTACGGCTGGTCGCAAGGTCGATGGCGTTCGCCTTCGGCCGGTCGATGACGACTTCCAATACGCCGCCGTCACGTCGTGTGCGAATAGGATCGCTCAAACCTGCGTTACCTCCTTCGCCGTATGAGAGCATCAACTGCGGCCACACCGCGCCCTTCGGGAAGAACCATCAACGGATTAAGGTCCAGTTCCTCCAGTCGCACCGCATTCGTTACGACATATTCTGCCGTAGCTGCGACAGCGTCGACGGCGGCTTCAAGATCGCCTCTTGGCCGGCCGCGATAGCCATGAATCAATTTCGCAATCTTGAGACGCGAAATCGCTGCGTGGATCTCGGCTTTCGTCGCCGGAAGCGGCAGGATGACCGAATCCTCGAGCAATTCCACGAAAATTCCGCCAGCTCCCAATGTCAGCGACAATCCGAAGACGGGATCGCGGGTGGCGCCGACGATGAGCTCCGCGACCGGAGGATCGATCATCTTCTCGACGAGATAACCGGCATCGCAGGCCATGGCCGCTGCCGCATCCGATACGGCCTGCGCATTCCTAAGATTGAGCACGACAGCTCCTGCCTCTGTCTTGTGCGCTATGCCGAGGCCCTTCAGAACGACGGGGAAGCCGAGCCGTTCGGCCTGCTCTGCGGCTTCGCGAGAAGAAAAGGCCTGCAGCCCTCGGGGAACGGGAAGGCCGCAGGCAGAAAGTTCGATCTTTGCATCCGCTTCGGTCAGCGTTTCGATCTCGCCATCCATCTGCCGCACATCAAGCAGCGGCGCGGGCGGCGGGCGATCCCAGGCCCGGCCGATGGCGGCGGCGACTTCTGCGGCGGTGATGGCTTCATCGATGCCGGAGAAAGCGACGATACCGTTTGCCATCAGACGATCGGCGACTGGCTCCGGCATGTTCTCGGGAAGGGTTGCGAGAAGACCGGCGAGCGCACCGGTCGCAGAGGCGGCAGCGATGACGGCGTCTGCCGTCGTCATCCATTCGGCTGCATCGCAGCGGTCGCCGCGCGGAAAATCGAGGACGACAAGGTTGAGGGCAAAGCCACCCGCGAACATGGCGGTAAAGGCTTCCGTCTGGCGCGCCGCATCGCCCCAAACGAAGGTGTGGTAGTCGAGCGGGTTGGAAAGCGCCACCATCTCGCCCAGCACCTGCCGCAGACGCGGCAATTGCTGCGGCTGCAGGGCCGGGAATTCCACCTTGCGGCCGACGGCGGCATCCGCCATCAGCGAAGCCTCGCCGCCCGAACAGCTCATGGATGAAATCGATCGGTTCGGGAGAGGCCCGGCGATATGCAGAAGCTTCAGGGTTTCGAGCAGCGCCGGCAGGCTTTGGACACGGCCGATGCCCAGGCGGGCGAGCACGGCATCCGCTACCGCATTACTGCCGGCAAGCGAGGCGGTATGCGACACCGCCGCGTGTCTTGCCTGCTCGGACCTGCCCACCTTCAGCACAACGACCGGCTTCTTCGACCGGCGGGCAATGGCGGCAAGACGTTCAAGGGCGGAGAGATCGCCGAACCCTTCGACGTGCAGGCCGACTGCCGTGATGCGCGGATCTTCGATGAGCGCGCAGGCGACATCGGCAAGTGATGTCTGCGCCTGGTTGCCTGCGGTGACCACATAGGCGATCGGCAGCCCACGGGTCTGCATGGTCAGGTTGATGGCGATATTGGACGACTGCGTGAGGATGGCGACGCCGTGTTCGACGCGCTCCATGCCGTGCTGGTCGGGCCAAAGAAGCGCGCCATCGAGGCCGTTGATGAGCCCGTAGCAGTTCGGCCCGAGGATCGGCATGTCGCCGGCCGCCTCGACAAGAGCCCGCTGCAGCTCCGCGCCATCGGCGAGTTCCGCCGTCGCCTCGCTGAAGCCCGATGCATAACAGACCGCCCCGCCGGCGCCGGCGCGCGAAAGGCCGCGCACGATGTCGACGGTAAGCGCTCTATTGACGCCGACAAAGGCGGCGTCCGGTGCGGCAGGCAGATCGGAAAGGGCGCGGTAGCAGGACCGCCCGAGCACCTCGTCCAATTTGGGATGAACGGGCCAGATTTCGCCGGCAAAACCCATTCGGTCGCACTGCTCGATCACCCGGCGCGCTTCGCGGCCGCCGAAGACGGCGATCGTTTGCGGTCTGAGCAGGCGGTCGAGTGGGTTGGATGTCATCGGCTCATGCTCCCAGCGGCCGGAGCAGGTCGCGGCTGATGATATGCCGCTGGATTTCCGAGGTGCCATCCCAGATGCGCTCGACGCGCGCATCGCGCCAGAAGCGGGCAAGCGGCAGGTCATCCATCAGACCCATGCCGCCGAAGATCTGGATCGCTTCATCCGTCACGCGGGCCAGCATTTCGGAGGCATAGAGCTTGGCCGAAGCGATCTGCCGGTCGGCGGCAAGGCCAGCGTCGAGCCGCCAGGCGGCTGCAAGCGTCAGCCAGTCGGCCGCGTCGATCTCGGTGATCATATCGGCGAGCTTGAACGACACGCCCTGATTGGCGCCGATCGGCTTGCCGAACTGCCTGCGCTCGGCGGCATAGGGCAGCGCCATCTCGAAGACGCGCCGCGCCCGGCCGACGCAGGTGGCAGCAACGGTCAGCCGCGTGCCGTAGAGCCATTGATTGGCGATATCGAAGCCGCGATGCACCTCGCCCAACACCTGGGCTTCGGGGATCCGGCAGTCGGTAAAGGTGAGGGTGCAGTTGTGGTAGCCCCTATGTGAAACGGAATCATAGCCCTTCAAGATCTCGAATCCCGGCGTGCCGCGATCGACGAGAAAGGCGGTGATCTTCTTCTTGACGCCTTTCGGCGTTTCCTCCTCGCCGGTGGCGGCAAAGACGATCACGAAATCGGCGACATCGGCGTGCGAGATGAAATGTTTCGTGCCGTTGAGGACGAAATCGGCGCCGTCGCGGCGGGCGGCGCATTTCATGCCGCGCATATCGGAACCGGCATCCGGCTCGGTAATGGCAAGCGCATCGATCTTCTCGCCGCGCACCGCCGGCAGGAGATAGCGTTCGCGCTGCTCGCCCTCGCAGGCCATCAGGATGCCGGAAGGCCGGCCGAAGAAAACCGTCAGCCCCAGCGAGCCGCGCCCGAGCTCGCGCTCGACCAGCGTGAAGGTGACATGGTCGAGACCGGCACCGCCGACCTCTTCCGGGAAATTGCAGGCGTAGAAGCCGAGATCGATGCATTTGCGCTGGATCTCGCGGCCGAGGTCCGGCGGGACGATGCCGGTCCGCTCGACCTCGTTCTCATGCGGATAGATCTCGGTCTCGACGAAAGCGCGGACCGTCTCGACGATCATTTCCTGTTCTTCGCTTAGACCGAAATCCATGCCCATCCTCCTACCGCCTCTGGCCGACATGACGGCCGGCGCCCTCCGGCAGCGCCAGTTCCGCATGGGCCGCAGCAATTGCCTTCACCCTGCCCAGTACCGCTGCCGGCGCCGGGACCGCCTTGCCCGCCTTGCTGTCGACATGCAGCAGCATGTGCTCGGCGGTTGCGATGACCTCGGCCGTCGCCGTGTCGTGCAGGGTGTGGAAGACATGCAGCCGCTTCTCGTCGGCGCTCAGGATCTGGCAGGCCGAATGGATCGCCTGCCCGAGCTTCGCCTCGCCGAGATGGCGGATATGGCTTTCCACCGTGTAATAGCTGTGCCCCGCCTCGACATAGGCAAGGTCGACGCCGACGAGGCGCAGCAGCGCATCGGACGTATCGCCGAAGACCTGCAGATAGCGGTGTTCGGTCATGTGGCCGTTATAGTCGACCCAGGCCGGGCTCACTTTGGTTTCGACAAGCCGCAGCGGCTTCGAAGGATCGGCGGGCATGGTCTCGCCGCCGCCGTTCGCCCAGAGCGATTGCTCGAACTCCTTGAGCAGCTTGCCGGCGCCCCAGCCTTTGCCGCCGTCGCCGCCCTTCAGCGCCTGGAGGATACCGACGAGATTCTCGTCGCGGATACGCTCGAGTTCGCGGATCGAAAGACCGCCGGCCTGCTCGTCGGACTGCCCGCCGATCTTTTCGATCAGCGCATCGTCGAGATCGACGACATCGGTAAGCTTGGTCCAGGGCCAGGCAAGGCAGGGGCCGAACTGGGCGAGGAAATGGCGCATCCCGGACTCGCCGCCGGCGATACGGTAGGTCTGGAACAGGCCCATCTGCGCCCAGCGCAAGCCGAAGGAATAGCGGATAACATCGTCGAGGGTCTCGACAGTACAGATGTCGTCGTGGATGAGCCACAGCGCCTCGCGCCAGAGCGCTTCGAGCAGCCGGTCGCCGACGAAGGCCTCGATCTCCTTGGCGATGTGGACGCCCTTCATGCCGATCGGCGCCAGTCTTGCGATCGCCGCCTGGATGGTCGCCGCCGAGGTCTTCTCACCACCGACGAGTTCGACGAGCGGCAGCAGATAGACGGGATTATAGGGATGGGAGACGAAGAAGCGTTCGGGATGTCTCATGTCGCGCTGCAGATCGGTGGGCAGCAGGCCCGAGGTGGAAGAGCCGATCAGCGCGTCCGGGCGCGCGGCGGCATCGATCTCGGCCAGGACGCCGCGCTTGAGACCGAGCCTTTCCGGCACGCTCTCCTGAATCCAGTCGGCATCGGCAACGGCTTCCACCAGCGTCTCGCAGAAGGTCAGCCTGCCGCGCGGCGGCAAGGGCGCGCCGGTCAGCATCGCATAGGCCTTTTCGGCATTGGCGATAACCTCGCCGACGATGCGGCTTGCCTCCGGATGCGGGTCGAAGACATCGACGTTGATGCCAGCCAGCAGGAAACGGGCGATCCATCCGCCGCCGATGACACCGCCGCCAATACAGGCCGCCTTGCTGATCTTGGTCATGATATCCTCAGCGCTTCGTCAGCTTCAGCTTGTTGCGCACATCTTCCGGTCCGATGATCCGCGCGCCCATGCCCTCGACCACCTGCACGGCCTTTTCGACGAGCTGCGCATTGGTGGCGAGCTGGCCCTTGCCGACGAAGAGGTTGTCTTCCAGGCCGACTCGCACATTGCCGCCGGCCAGAACCGCCGCTGCCGGATAGGCCATCGCGTTGCGGCCGATCGAAAAGGCCGAGAAGGTCCAACTCTGAGGCACGTTGTTGACCATCGCCATGAAGGTGTTGAGATCGTCGGGTGCGCCCCAGGGAATGCCCATGCAGAGCTGGATCAGCACCGGGTCCTCGATCAGGCCTTCCTCAGCGAGCTGCTTGGCAAACCAGAGATGGCCGGTATCGAAAGCCTCGATCTCAGGGCGTACGCCGAGATCCGTCATCTTCTTGGCCATGGCCCGCAGCATGGCCGGCGTATTGGTCATGACATAGTCGCCGAGATTGAAGTTCATCGTGCCGCAGTCGAGCGTGCAGATCTCCGGAAGGCATTCGGCGACATGGCTGACGCGCTCGCTGGCGCCCGCCATATCAGTGCCGTTCTGATTGAGGGGCAGGGGGCTTTCGACATCGCCGAAGATCAGATCCCCGCCCATGCCGGCCGTGAGATTGAGGACGACGTCGACTTCCGCCGAGCGGATGCGCTCTGTGACCTCCCTGTAGAGATCGTTGCGGCGGCTTGCGGCCCCCGTTTCCGGATCGCGGACATGGCAGTGAACAACGGCCGCCCCAGCCTTGGCGGCGTCGATCGCGGAATCCGCGATCTGCTTGGGAGTGATGGGAACGTAGCTGGATTTGGAGACCGTATCGCCGGCACCGGTGACGGCACAGGTGATGAAGACATCGCGGTTCATCGCTAGAGGCATGTTTTAAGTTCTCCCGTCTTGTCAGGCATTACGCGACAGGATCGGCAGCAATGCTTTGCATTTTCGGAAGCTATCGATACATTATCGGAAACCTGGGGAGGCGGTCATGCTGCAGCGATCGACGGAACGGCTCGATATCGACCTTCTCGTCCTGCCGGATACGAACCTGATCCTGATCGCGTCGGTCATCGAGCCGCTGCGCGGCGCCAACCGCATCGCCGGCAGCGAGCTCTATCGCTGGCGGCTGCTGACGCCGGACGGCGCGCCGGTGCCGACCACCAGCCATATCGCCGTCCCGGCCGAAGGCACCTTCCAGGCGACGGCCGAGGACAGGCCGCTCTTCGTGCTGGCGAGTTATAACTGGCATCGCAGCGCAACGCCGGCATTGAAGATGCAGCTTTCCCAGGCCGCCCGCTACCGTAGGATCATTGCCGGCATCGAGTCCGGCACGTGGCTGCTCGCCGAAGCAAGCCTGCTCGATGGGCTGCGGGCGACGGTCCATTGGGAGGATTACGAGGACTTTGCACTCGCCTATCCCGAGGTCGGGGCCGTCAAGGATCGCTTCGTCATCGACGGCAAACGGCTGACGACATCGGGTTCGCTTCCGACCGTTGACCTGATGCTGGAAGTGATCCGGCAACGGCAGGGTTATTCGCTGGCGCTCGAAGTCAGCCGGCTGTTCCGCTATGAGCAGCCTTCCTTCCATGCCGACGAAACGCTTTCCGCCGCTTCGGCGGGGCTGCGCGCGCACGATCCCCGCGTGACGCAGGCGGTGCATCTGATGGAGGAGCATATCGAGCAGCCTCTGGTGTTGGCCCGGCTCGCCCGCAGGGTCGGTGTCAGCGCCCGGCATCTGCAGGATCTCTTCCAGCAGAGCATCGGCGCGCCGCCGCACGTGCATTATCTCGCGCTGCGCCTGAACACGGCGCGCCGCAAGGTCATCGAAACGACGGCCTCCTTCGCCGACATCGCGGCGGCGACCGGCTTCAATTCGGCCTCGGCCTTCGCCAGAAGCTACCGGGCGAGTTTTTTCGAGAGCCCGTCGGAGACGCGCCGCCGCTTGCGCCGCCGCATCATATCATCGGCGCCGACATAGGCTGGAATGCGTCCCGCAACATTTCGGCCAATTCCCGCACCGCCTCGCTGGAGCGGAAACTATTGCGGCGCAATACGACCTTGGAGGAATCGACCGGCGGAAAACCGTCCTCGGCGGTCAGTTCCCGGCATCCGGGCGGAATGCTGCTGCGGGAAAGCGTCGTAATGGCAAGGCCCGCTGTCACGGCATTCTTCAGCCCCGAACCGGTATCGGCGATGAAGGCGATCCGGTAGCTGCGGCCGATCTGCTCCAGCGAACGGAGCGCAAAATCGCGTGACCAGGTGGAGTTGCGATAGGTCGCAACCGGCAGGGGATCGATGTCGTGCAGCCGATGCACCATGGACGTAACCCAGACGGTCGGATCGACGCAGAGGACCTCGCCCTTGTTCTGATCGCTCCAGTCGAAAACGACGGCGAGATCGAGTTCGTCCCGTTCCAGGGCGGCGAGGTTGCGGACCGTGTAGTCGCAGGAGACGGTCACTTCGACCGCCGGATGGCGAACCGCGAAAGCCGCAAGGGCTGCCGGCAGTACCGTCTGGCTGTATTCCTCGGGAATTCCGATGCGCACCGGGCCGTCAAGAGGCTTGCTGCGGATTGTCGCGGCCGCCTCGTTCAGAAGATCGATGACCCTGCGGGCATAGGGCACCAGCTGAATGCCTTGGCGCGTCAGCAGCACACCGCGGGCGCCGCGCTCGAAAAGGTTTTCGCCGATTGCCGCCTCAAGCCGCTTGATCTGGGTGCTGACGGCAGATTGCGTCCGCCCGATGCGCTGGGCGGCCGCCGAAAAGTTCGACGTCTCGGCGACAACAAGGAAGGTTCTGAGAAGATCGCTTTCGATCGGTTCTTGCATGGCAGCCATAGAAAAAATCGATGATAGCTATCACTACTATTCGTTTGTCTAATGTCAATTCGTGGCGCAGAAATGAGCGGCGTTCGACTTCCTTCTTTGAGAATCTCTGCGTGACCATTGAAAATCCGGCTAGACAACTCGCAGGCAGCGAGCATGAGAAGGGTGTGCTTCTCATCGTTGCCGCGACACTTGCCTGGAGTGCGAGCGGCGTTTACTCGCGACTCCTCACCACCGACGTATGGACGGCAATCGCCTGGCGGTCGCTGTTCGGAGGCCTGTTCCTGCTGATCCCCTGCCTTTTCCTCGAAGGGGGCATCTCGCGGCGGCAATGGCGTTCCGTCCTCCATCCGTCGGGTCTGGCGATGATCGCATGCCAGACCTTCAGTCAGGGATGCTTCATCGGGGCGCTCTACATGACCACCGTCGCCAATGTGACGATGATCTATGCGACCACGCCCTTCATCGCGGCGCTGTTCGGCTGGCTCATCCTCAAGGAGAGAGTGGCCAGGCGAACGATGATTGCCGGCGCCGTCTCCCTCTTCGGCGTCGGCATCATCGTCGCGTCGTCGATCGGCGGCGGCACCGGCTGGGGCGATCTTCTGGCGCTCGGCATGACCGCCTCCTTCGCGCTCGTCATCATCATTCCGCGCATCGACCCCGGCGTGCCGAGCCTGCCGCCGACCGTGGTCAGCGCCTTCCTCACTCTCGTCATCTTCGCGCCTTTCGGCTCGGTCGGCTCTCTCGACCTGCACAACTGGATCGTCCTTGCCGCCTTCGGCGCCACCAATTTTTCTCTCGCGCTGGTGCTCTTCCTTGCCGGGGCAAAGCGGATGCCGCCGGCCGAGGCGGCGCTGATCGGCACAATGGAAATCGTGCTGACGCCCTTCTGGGTTTGGCTGTTGTTTTCCGAGCAGCCGCCGATCGCCACCTATTTCGGCGGCGCGATCATCATCGGCGCCGTGTTCTGGCACACGGCGGTCGATTTCAACCGGAACCGCCGGCCGTAGGCGGCTAGCTGCCGCCTATCCTCCGGTCCACTGACGCGACGGGTTTGGCCGTGTTCGCTCATGCGCCGATGAGCGACCAAGCGATTGCCGTGGCGACCGCTCCAGCCGGCAGGGGCCAGCCCTTTGTAGCTCCAGGTGGCCTCAGCCTCGATCAGCCAAAGAACGCACGAAGCTGAGCGAAAAACCCGCCTGGTTTGTGAGCCGCCATCTTTCGTACGCGGCGAGCTAGTGTTGCAGCGCTGACGCGTTCTCCGAAATGACAAAAGCAGACCAGGTCGTGCAACTGCTCATCGCTGAGTTCGAAGAACCGCCTGGCTTCTCCATAGCTGTCGTTTTCCATTCCTGCCGCCCGCAGAATGGGATCAGCGAACGCAACAGAGATCGGAGTGTCGTCGTCCCGCAAGGCAAGCCGATCGGCAATCGGCTGATATTCGGTTTCGTGAAGCGTCTTGAGAAACGGCCTGGGACTGTGTTCCAGACTGTCGGCCCACCGTTCAAGCCGTTCGCGCCTCGTCATTTCAAGGCGATTATAGGTCGTGCTGACCTTCGCGATCGTTTTCAACTGCTCAAGTGCATGCTGTTCCATTTCGGCCTCCTATCCCCGGAAAAATAGATGGTCCGCTCCCAAGAACAGCCTCGCTCAGGTCACAGCCGAAGTCCAATCACGATTGAAAACGACATCTGCCGCTGGCCAATAGATGTGATCGCAAGTGCCACGAGTTTAACGGGGGAAAGCCCGACAGCTGCGATAACATCATCCGGAGCGATCCGGAAAACTGCCGCATTCGCGAGATCAATCTGTCGTCCCCTACCGAAAGTGATGACAGCTTTGCCGCCCTGTCGCCTGGAGGTGCACCTATGTCGTTTTTTCGGGCGCCGTTTTCGGCCAGGCATGGTTTTCTGGTCATGTTCACGGCGCTGCCTCGCAAGCTGGCGACATGAACATGCGAGTCTGGCCAGCCGCCGGCGCGCTGCCCCGTAGCGGTAGAAGAACTGAAGTCCTGAAAGCGGTCTTCGGATTGACATCCGGAGATCTCGAGATGGATCGAAAGGAGGTTCTGGAGCCCGAAACCAGCTCTGTGCGCAGCAGATCTCCGGATTGCGGCGGGCGATGACGAGCGGAACGACAGGCCAGACCTTTCGTGTTCACTCTCTCCTCGATTCAGCTGCCCCCGCCTATCTGCGAAATTTCGAAATATCGCCCCGTGCGGCGATCTGAATGCCGGACTGCAGAGGAGGCAGGCCGGAGGAATAGTTGTCGTCGACTGCATCGGTTGCAGCTCGAGGCATTCAACACATGGGAGGAATCCATGAGCAAGAATAGAGGCGTCGTTTATTTGAGGCCGGGCAAGGTCGAAGTTCGCGACATCGACGACCCGAAGCTGGAAGCGCCCGATGGCCGCCGCATCGAGCACGGCGTGATCCTGAAGGTTATCTCCACCAACATCTGCGGCTCCGACCAGCACATGGTCCGCGGCCGCACGACGGCAATGCCGGGCCTGATCCTCGGCCATGAAATCACCGGCGAAATCATCGAGAAAGGCGTCGACGTCGAGATGCTCGACATCGGCGATATCGTCTCGGTGCCGTTCAACGTTGCCTGCGGCCGCTGCCGCTGCTGCAAATCTCAGGATACGGGCGTCTGCCTGACGGTAAACCCGGCCCGCGCCGGCGGCGCTTACGGTTATGTCGACATGGGCGGCTGGATCGGCGGGCAGGCACGCTACGTCACTATTCCCTATGCCGATTTCAACCTGCTAAAAATCCCGGATCGCGACAAGGCAATGGCGAAGATCCGCGATCTCACCATGCTTTCCGACATTCTGCCCACCGGCTTTCACGGTGCAGTGCGCGCAGGCGTCGGGGTCGGATCGACCGTCTACGTCGCCGGCGCCGGCCCGGTCGGGCTTGCGGCTGCGGCTTCGGCTCGCATCCTCGGCGCCGCCGTCGTCATGATCGGTGACTTCAACAAGGATCGCCTGGCGCATGCGGCGAAAGTCGGCTTCGAGCCGATCGATCTCTCGAAGAGCGACCGTCTCGGCGACATGATCGCCGAGGTGGTCGGCACGAATGAGGTGGACAGCGCCATCGATGCGGTCGGCTTCGAGGCGCGTGGCCATTCCGGCGGAGAACAGCCGGCGATCGTGCTCAATCAGATGATGGAGATCACCCGCGCCGCAGGTTCGATTGGTATTCCCGGCCTCTATGTGACCGAGGATCCGGGCGCCGTCGACAATGCCGCCAAGCACGGCAATCTGTCACTCCGCTTCGGTCTCGGCTGGGCAAAAGCACAATCCTTCCACACCGGCCAGACGCCGGTGCTGAAATATAATCGCCAGCTCATGCAGGCGATCCTTCACGACCGGTTGCCGATCGCCGATATCGTCAACGCGAAGGTCATCCCGCTCGACGATGCCGCCGCTGGATATGAAAGTTTCGACCATGGCGCGGCAACGAAGTATGTCCTCGATCCGCACGGAGAGGTGGCGAAAGCCGCCTGACGCCAGGGACTGACGACAAGATTTACGCCGCCGCGCCTGTTTTCGCAGGCGCGGCGGCGTAACAGTCTGAATCGATCGATCACCAGTGCTTTACGGCAAAACTACTGGATGCTGAACGGGAAATACTTGGCGTTGATCATGTCGTAGGTCCCGTCGGCCTTGATGGCCTTCAAGGCCTCGTTCAGGCGCGCAAGACGCTCCTTGTCGTCCAGGCGCAAGGCGATCCCGGCACCTTCGCCGAAATAGGTGACGTCGACCAGATCCGGTCCCTTGAACTCGCAGCAGGTTCCCGCCTTCGTGTTGGCGATCCAGTCATAAATGGCAAGCTTATCCTCGAGGATAATGTCGACGCGCCCGTCCGATAGACCCTTGTATAATTCCGGTGAAGATCGGAAAACCGTCTTCTTCATCTCCGGATAGAAGTGGTTGGCATAGGATTCCTGCGCCGTGGACGATGTCACCCCGAGCTTTTTGCCACTGAGGGCGGCAGGGCTGACGTCGTTGATCGGCGAGTCCTTGCGGGCGATGAACACCGACGGGCTGGTGTAATATTGCTCGGTAAAAGCGACTTTCTGGCGGCGTTCCAGGCTCATCGACATGGACGAGATGATCGCGTCGTATTTGCCGGCGACGAGATCGGGGATCATGTCGTCCCACTTTTCGATGATGAACTGGCATTCGAATTTGCCGGCTTCGCAAAGGGCATTGGCGATATCGATGTCAAAGCCTTGCAGCTGGTTATTTGCATCAAGGTAATTGAAGGGCGGAAATGCACCTTCGACGGCAACTCTCAGAGGCGTGCGATCTTGCGCAGCCAGCTGCAGCGGCGAGGCGGCGGCGAGAAGGAGGCCCAATCCGCCCGCCATCAGCGCTCCGCGCAGTATAGTCTGAATGGATAGGCGCAACATCGTCGGAAACTCCTTGTAGCGTAGTCCCGCCATAGTGCGCCCCAGCCTTTAATTCTACGTGAACGCTTCTTTGTTAACGTCCACGAATGCGCCCGTGGTGGGTTCAGGGGTTTAGGCTTGCATATCGTTGTCCCTTCCAGCTCCAATACGTTTCAGCAATCCTGGATCGCTTCGGGGAGAATTCTGTTCCTGATCGCTGTCAGCGGGCTCGGAGCGATCGGACTGGTCGTGCTTTCCGCACTCTGGGCGGGAACCGAGAGCGATGCGGCAGCCCTCGATAGACAGCGTCAGCTTGTCAATGCGCGCCTCAGGGAACAGGTCGATCAAGTCGCGCATGTCATCGGCCAATTCGGTAATGGCTACCTCTCCGGCGTTTATCCCGCCTCCCGGGCTGCCGGAGTTTCCTCCAGCCTCGATACCGTTCTCACGGCGGCGGCCGGGAGTGCGATCAGCCACACTGCGATGTCGGCCTTCGGCTATGACCAGGCCTTCGTTGTCGATGACAAGGCGCAGCTGATCATGCTGACCGATGCCGAAACCGAAAAGCGCTATCGCTGGATGAGACCGCTCTTTCTGCCTCTCCTGAAAGACGCCCGGCTGACGGCGAACCAGGGCACCGTTTCCAGCGAACGGACCCCATCATCATTGGAAAGCCGAGCGGCCAACACCGCCCGGTCGAACCATGCACTGGCCAATCTGATGCGGCTCGAAGGCCGGCCGACGATCGTGGGCGTCGTCGCCGTCAACGAAGCCGCCGAGGGGCAACCACAGCCCATGCGGCAATTCCTGATCGTCGTGCGGTTTCTCGACGGCGCAGCGCTCGACGAGTTGAGCCGGCAGCAAGGCCTCAACGGCGCGCGCTTCGCGCGAACGGCCGACGCTGACGAAAACGAGGTTGCGTTCCAGATCGACGCAACGGCAAACGGCGAACCGATCGGCTTTATCGTATGGCGGCCTGATCTTCCTGGTTCGAGGGTGATCGGCCGCTTGATGCCGGCGCTTTCGATTGCCGCCCTGGTGATCGCGGTCCTGTTTTCGGTTCTGCTGGTGCGCCTGCGAAGCAGTCTCGGCGAACTGAAGAAAAGCGAGCTGCACGCCAGGCAGCTTGCCTTGCATGATGTGCTGACCGGCCTTCCCAACCGCGCCTTGTTCGCGATGCGGTTCGAGGCGTGCCTGGCCGATACGCGCAATTCTGCCGAGCGGTCGGCGGTGGCGCTTCTTGACCTCGACCGCTTCAAGGCGGTGAACGACACCTTCGGGCATGCTGCCGGCGACGAACTGATCAGAATGGCTGCGGAGCGGATCCACGCGTTGCTTCGTCCGGACGACACGCTTGCCCGGCTCGGCGGGGACGAATTTGCCCTGCTTCTCCGGAATGTCAAAGATGATCAAATCTTGCCCTCCATCTGCGAAGCGATCGTTGCCGAACTTGGCAGGCCCTTCCCGCTTTTGAGAGGCGAAGCGGTCGCCCGGGTCGGCGGCTCGATCGGTGTGACCGTGGTGCCTGACGCCGGACGCAATGCCGACGATCTCATGCGTTATGCCGACGTCGCGCTCTACGAGGCTAAGATGGGCGGAAGAGGCCAGTGGCGCGTCTATTCGCCATCCATGGACGGTGGCAGGAATGCGCGTGACGTCCTCAAGAACGAATTGCGAGATGTTCTGGCGAAGAGCACGGCCTTGTCGGCCGGCGTTCCACAACCCGGTCCGATCGGCCACAGACCGGACTTCGGGTCGCTTGAGGTCTACTATCAGACAGTGCATCGCGCCGAGGGCGGATACTCGGCGTCGGGCGCGGAGGCTCTCGTGCGCTGGCGTCATAGTCAGCGCGGACTGTTGTTGCCTGCCAGCTTCATCCCTGCGGCCGAGGAAGGTGGCCTCATCGACGCCCTCGGTCTCTGGGTGCTGCGCGAAGCCTGCAGAGCTGCCTGCAAGTGGCCTAAAGACACCTTTGTGGCCGTGAACGTGTCTCCCTCCCAGCTGAGAAGGCCCAACTTCGCCGAGGAGGTCTTCGCAGTGCTTGAAGAGACCGGCTTGCCGCCGTCTCGATTGGAGCTCGAACTCACCGAGTCCTCGCTGATCGAGGATAGCTCGGATGTCTACACGGTACTGAAATCGCTGCGTGGCCACGGAGTTCAGATTTCGCTGGACGATTTTGGAACCGGCTTTTCGTGCCTCAGCCACCTGGTCCGCTTCGACATAGACCGCATCAAGATCGATCGTTCCTTCGTCTCCCAGCTGGGCGCAAAAGCCAACGGCGCTGCCATCATCGGCGCCATCGTCACTCTCAGCCGCAACCTCGGGATTTCGACGACGGCCGAAGGGGTCGAAACCGAATATCAAAGGGACTTTCTGGCCGCCCTCGGCTGCACCGACCTTCAGGGCTACTTCTTCTCCAAACCGGTTCCGCTTCGCGAACTCGAGTGCTTCGGCAAATCCGAAAGCGGCGCCGCACGGACGATCGCTCCAGGAGCCATTGCCTGAGCACCGTTTGATCTTTTGGCGATCAGGAACTTTCGTCCCGGGCAGCGGTTGACGCCCCAGAGCCTTCCTCGTCAGATTGAAGCATTCTGACCAGGAAAGGCTCTAGGACGAACGGAGGACGTGATGGGTGAGATCGGCGAGTGGCGGCACCTTTGCGTCGACATGCAGCGGATGTTTGCCGAAGACACGCCATGGCACGTTCCGTGGATGGCCCGGATCTCCCCTCAGATCGAGGAACTCGCCGGCCGCTATCCGTCCCGAACGATCTTCACCCGTTTCGTGCCGCCTCAGCATGCGGATGCGATGCCGGGAAAATGGCGCGATTATTACCGGAAATGGTGGATGATGACAGGTGAGCATCTTCCGCATGGCCTCGTCCAGCTGACTTCCTCGCTCGCCTCGCATGTTCCGCCGGCAAGATATTTCGACAAACGCACCTATTCCCCCTGGATCGACGGCCGCCTTCATACGATCCTTCAATCGGAACGGGTCGACACCCTTGTAATTACCGGTGGGGAAACGGACGTCTGCGTGCTCGCCGCGACGCTCGGCGCCATCGATCTCGGCTATCGTGTCATCATGCTGAAGGACGCCGTCTTCAGCAGCGCCGACGACACCTATGACGCATCGCTGGAACTTCTGCACGACCGCTTTTCCGTGCAGCTGGAGCTCATGGAGACCGTTGAATTCTTGAGCGGCCTTGGCTGAGAAGCCTTTCCGGCGATCTTTTCTTGATATGTATCAAGGCTGGGCTCCCCGCGCCGGCATAAGGTCGCCGGGCAGCCTGCCAGAGGAGCCCGGCAGCGCTTCTTGCGACAGGTTTGCGAAATCAACCGGTCCGGAGGTAAGCAATGTCTTTGAAGCTGATCAGTGGAATGATGAAGTCGTCCGGCGAGGAAGCCTTGCTGGTCATGGATGCCGGCGGCACGAACCAGATGGTCGTTATCGACAGGGAAGCCCTTCTTGAGGTTGCCCAGCCGCCGCGTTGCGACGAAAGCCGGCTTCAGGAAAATATCGGCCTTTTCAGCCGAATTGCCTGCGCGAAATTCGATCGCGGCGATATCGAGCGCGATGGGCGCATCAGAATTCATGCAGCCGACCTTGTCGCATGAGTGCCGCTCACCTCCCTGACGTGGTGAGGCTCGCATAGAAAGTGGCGCGTCGTATCCGGCACGATCGAGAGCCAAGCACCGGCGCCAACGACGAGATCAGCCGCTCACGTCAGGAACAAGCCGGCGGCGCCGGCGAGCACCGCGATGCCGCTCACGATGGCGAGCCGAACCGCATAGCTAAAGCTTCCCGCGCTTGCTGCAAGCCCTGTTTTCGCAAGAAGATTGGCGAACGCAGCGACCGCTATGGCTTGTGCAGCCGCATCCGCCGGCACGTTAGGGAGCTTCGCGATCGAAAGCGTTATCGCATCGAGATCGCCCAGCCCTGTGATGAAGGCGACCACCGCCAGTGACTGCGTTCCGAAGAATTCCAAAGCCGCCCGCGTCACGATGGTGACAGCGGCAAGAAGAAGAGCAAAGCGGAAGACGACGATGACCTCCAGCGGATTTTTCGGTGAAAAGTCGGGACTGTCACCGGCGCGCGGCGACAAGCCGGCCAAGCTACCGCCGACGGCAAGCGCCGCCGCACCCGGGCCGAGCAATGCCGCAAGCTCCTCCAGCACCGCCGGTGCGATGACACCGCAAATCAAAAGCACCCGGCTCAGGGATACCGCCCCCGCCATCATCGCTCCGGCTGAAAGCAGCGGCGAGAGCGCGGGCGTCTGCTTGGACTGTCGGGCAAAGGAAAGGGTCAGGGCCGTCGAGGAAACGATACCCCCACAGGCGCCCGTCAGGAGCAGTCCGGCTCTGGCGTCGGTGAGCCGGATCATCACATAGCCCACAAATGAAACCGCTCCCACGAATATGGTCAGCATCCACAGCTCGAAGGGGTTGATCATTTGCCAGGGGTCGACCGCCTCATTGGGAAGAATTGGAAGAATGACGACGGTCATCGTCAACAAGATCAGGGCGGCTCTCAACTCGAGCCAGGTCAATTTCCGCAGAAATCCGTGCAGTGGCTCCCGCGCCGCCAGAAGTGCCGTCATGGCGACCGCGCTCGCCGCGGTCGTCGTCATATCTGCAACGACGGCTCCGAAACCGAGCGCAAACACCGTGATCGCGGCAATGGTGCCGGTTGCGCTGTAGTCACCCTCCCGCAGCGCCTGCATGCGGCTGAAGACAAGGATCGTGATGCAAAAGAATACGAAGATGGCCGTCGGCAGGATCGGCCCCGCAATAGGTTGCAGGAAGCCGCAAAAGCCGCCGAGGAAACTCGAGAGGCCATAGGTGCGGATACCCGCCACTCTCTTGCCCGGCAGGGCCTCGCGTTCTTGCCATCCACGTTCGATGCCGACGAGTATGCCGATCGCAAGTGCAAGACTGAGGCGCTGGAATGCATCCGCCATCACCAATGAAGTCATCATCCGAAGGCCCAGTTTTTGTCGGCGCCGCCTCCCGGAGGTCTTCCGCCCGATATGTCATGAGAAGCATGCATTTCGATCTCCCTGTTCCTGGAAGCCATCCCCCCCATGCGGTCCGGTCATTGCGATTGCTCAATCACCCCCATCTGATCGTGCCGTTGCAGTGAGCAGAGTCCGCTTGATGCAGATCAACAAGATCTTTCGCCGCGACGATAATCTTGAAGAAGACGAGAGGATTCCGCCATGGTCGACAACGCGCTTTTGATGCCGGAGCAGGCGCTGCCTGCTTCTGCAAGAAATCTTTTCCTCGCCGCCTACAGACTGAACATCGAGGCGTCGCGGATGATGCTGTGTTGTCAGATCGAGTTACTGACGTCATTCCGGCGCCGGCTTCAACTCTATCAAATCTTCCTGGACGACCTCACCGAAAGTGCCGTACTGAACGATACGTTCGAGGTCGTGGCCGACTTTGCGCAGAATGCTTTGGCCGAGGCGCCCCGAGAGACTGCGCGACTGGCTGGAATCGCCTCGAAAATGGGGGTGGTCTCCGCAAAGGTGGTGCGCAAGCTGGCGGATGAGACGGTCAAAGACCTGGGCGCTCGAACCTGCGCTTGAGGCGTCCGGCATTCAGCCCGCTCTCTCGTCTTCTGCTTTTTCCAGGGCTGCGTTCAACAGTTGGAGCGCGAACTCCTCTGCAGCCTTTTCGTCATCCGCGCAAAGCTTCAATGGGGCGCATCGCTCCTTCAGATTACTGATAAGTCTCCGGCGAAGCCTGGGGACCAGGCGCGATTGCGTTTTGGCGAGAAGCTCCTGCAAACAGGTGACGGCAACCGCTTCGAACATGAGAAGCTTGCCTTCGACTTCACCTTGCGAAGGAATGGGCGACCGCTCGCCGCCCCGTTTGAAGTCTCGTTCCGTCGACAGCATTTGCGGCCTCCTAACCGATGACAGGCCCTGCACCTCTCCGAATTCCGCGATCGAGACGTCCACGGCCACGCCTGTCATTCGAGAAGCAGCCTACAGGGCAGAAATCGATAGCGCTTTGATGAAGGTCAAGGAACCCGGGGCGATGGCGACTATCCTTTTCCTATCCTACCAGAGAGGTATATCGACATGACCATCAGGACGGTACTCAGCATCCTTAGCGTTCATCAGTTCGAGGAAGATCTCAAAACCGCAATCGACTTCTGCGGTGTCCATGGCGCGCATTTGAATGCGCTGGTGATCTCTTTGGGAACTGCACCAACGATCGGCAATTATAACACCATCTCTTCTGTCTGGCTTGACGAACGCCAACGCGAAATCGACGTTCTGTCCCGGAGAACAGACGAGATCAAGACTACTCTCGACCGAGGCGAGATTTCCTGCGAGGTCCAGGACGTCTACACGGAATTCGCATGGGCCGACGAAGATATTGCCGAAAGGGCACTCTACGCCGACGTCGTCCTGATCGGGCGGCAGGCGGCCCGAGACGACGGTCTCCGCAAACGCATCATCGATGGTGCACTCTTCCAGACGCCGACCCCGATCCTCATCAACCGCGGAACACGGGCGATGAATGCCTCGTCGAGATCGGTTTTGCTGGCATGGGATTCCAGCGACGAAGCGTCGCGCGCCGCTCGGCAATCGCTTGATCTGCTTAAGCAAGCCGACACCGTTTACGTCACGATGGTGGATCCGGTGGCGCGGATGCGCGCGAACGGCGAGGAACCGGGCGCCGACATTGCCGCCTATCTTGCCCGACACGGCGTGAAGGTGCAGGTGGATCGCATTGCAAGCGGCGGACAACGCGCAGACGAGGTCCTGCGGCAGCACGCCGTCGACGTGTCCGCCGACCTGATCGTGATGGGCGCCTATAACCATCCCCGCTGGCAGCAGACGATCTTTGGCGGCGTGACGCGCGGCATGATCGAAGAAAGCACGATGCCTATCTTCATGGCCCATTAACCGGCCGGGCGCTCAGTCGGCCCGGCGCCTCATATCTTGTTGTGCACTGTTGCCCGGTTGCTGCACGTGCCCGGGCGATAGGTATTAATCGATGGCGAAAGCCGCGCGGCCCGATAATGTCCGGACAAGGATGCCGAAGAAGATGTGCGGAGATTCGGCAAAGATCGGAACCTCCTTCGGGCTGAGCGAACCGACTTCCCACCAGTCCGGGTGCTTCTGCAATATTTCCCAGGCGTGCAGACGCTCGCTCCGCCAGAGTTCGGTGTCGGGAAACTCCTCGAACTTTCCTTCGGCGATAACGCTCGTCCAGCCTTTGCCCACCCGCCGGTCCACCTGCAGGCACACTCTGTCGTTTTCCCGCATCCATTCCACTTTGCGGCCGGGCATCGAAAAACAGTATGCGACGCCGTCTTTATAGGAGAAATAAATGGGCACGACATAGGGCTGGCCGTCCTTGCAGCAGGCCAGGTGCCCAAATCTTGCCTCTTCCAGAACAGCGTGGCATCCAGCCGGCGTAAGCTCCCGTAAACCCAATGACATGAGATGCTCCTCTCGAATGGTCGAGGAGTCATTCTAGGCCGACCACGGCTTCGCGCATTGATAAAGAGCAATGTCGTATTGGGTGCGGCAGGGCCGACTGACCGCTCGGGCAACAGATCGCTCATCACAGAAGAGGTCAGTTGGCTAACGGCCAAGAGTGCCGTAGGCCGATGCCGGATGACCAGAGGAGCGATTATCCAGACGCTGAGAAAGGCAGAAACCCCTCCCTTTCTCGCCGCCACAGACGCTCGGTCTTACGGGGAGAGCCCCTCGTCCGCCAGACGGGCACAGCTCATGCAATATGGCGTGTAGGGGATGGCCTCCAACCGGTTGGGTTCGATCGGGGCGAGGCATCTGACGCAGTGACCGAAGCTTCCGCGCTTCAGGCGTTCAAGGGCGGCATCGATCGCTGTGATTTGCGCAGCGGCTTCCCTTCGCATTTCGGTCAGCACCTGATCGTTCTCGACCTGGGTGATACGATCTTCGCTATCCGGATCCAGTGCGGCACCGAGATCGGCATCGATCGCCGACCGCCGGCGCTGCAGGTCCGCTTTCATGGTCTTCAGTTTGTTTTCTATCTCTTCGTTCTTCATCGAAGCTTTCCCGCTGCGTGAAACGGCGGCACATGCCGCGCTCTATTCGCCCATTCGGCCGGCCGAATGCAACGCTCATCACCTTACAACTGCCTGGGAAGGCTGCATTGATCGGCATCAATGGGCAGGGTGGACAGTTTGAGACATGTCAACGCGCAATTCCCGCTCAAGTGCCGGAGTGGTGAACACAGACCGCCACGAAACTGGCGATTATCTCATCGAAAACCTGCTGAAGAGCGGCGTGACGGCGGAGGCGACGCACCTGCGCGCACACGGCGATCCGGTCGGCGAGGTACTGCAGAGCCAGGCGTTCGAATTGCGGGCCGACCTTCTCGTCATGGGCGGCTTCGGCCATTCGCGTTTGCGCGAATTCGTGCTCGGCGGTGCGACGCAGGCGGTGCTGACCAGCGTCACTCTGCCTGTCCTGCTGTCGCATTGAGAGAGCATGCGATCAAGGACCGGCTCTCGAACTCATTGTCAACGCCACGAAGGCCGCGTGCCTCATCAGCCGCGGTATGTCGGCGGGCAACAGGCGGCTCGTCAATGTCGTCGCAGCGTTTTACCGGACTCCGCATCGAACAGATGAAGCTTGCCCGGCCGGGCAGCGATCGTTACGGCCTGCCTCGGCTCGAAATCGTGACGTTCGGACAGCACCGCGACAAGCTCGCCAGATCCGTAGCGCAGAAATACCATCGTCTCGTGGCCGGTGGGTTCGGTGACGTTGACGGTCGTCTTCAAGCCGCTCGGAGCGAGTGACAGATGTTCGGGCCGCACGCCCAGGCGCACAGCCTGGCCGTCGGATGCCTCAGGCGTGAAGCCGAGCGCAATCTCATCGCCTGTCTCCGTGACGAAGACCGCACCTTCGGCCTTGTAGTGACCTTTCAGCAGATTCATCGACGGCGAGCCGATGAAGGTGGCCACGAACGTATTGCGCGGACGATCGTATAGCTCCAGGGGCGTTCCGGTCTGTTCGATCCTGCCGCCCTGCATGACGACGATCTTGTCGGCCATGGTCATCGCTTCGACCTGGTCATGGGTGACGTAGATCGTCGTGGTTCTCAGTCTTTGGTGGAGTTCCTTGATCTCCTTGCGCATCTGCACGCGCAGCTTGGCGTCGAGGTTCGACAGGGGCTCGTCGAACAGGAAGACTTGCGGCGATCGGACAATGGCTCGTCCCATCGCCACGCGCTGCCGCTGGCCACCCGAAAGCTGGCGCGGATAGCGGTCAAGATAGGGCACGAGGTCGAGTGTTTCGGCCGCCGCCTGCAGGCGTTGCTTGATGACATCGGCCGGCTGCTTCTGCAGGCGCAGCGCGAAGACCATGTTCTCGGCAACGGTCTTGTGGGGATAGAGCGCATAGCTCTGGAAGACCATTGCGATATCGCGATCCTTCGGCGGCAGGTTGTTGACGATCTTTCCGCCGATCGAGATGGTGCCGCCGGTAATGCTTTCGAGCCCTGCGACCATGCGCAGCAAGGTCGACTTGCCGCAACCGGACGGACCGACGAGCACCACGAACTCGCCGTCGCGAATGTCTATATCGACCCCATGCAGGATATTTAAGGCGCCGTATGCCTTCCGCGCCTCTGAAATATTGACCTCAGCCATATGCCTCCCACTCGCTTTCCGGTCATCCCCGGCACACATTCCAGGGGATGAATCTCTCGACAGTATCCAGAGTATGAGGCACAGCGAAAGCGCGCTCTGCCACGACCCGAAATACCTTCAAAACCTCCTCCATGAAACGTTTCATTTTTTATTGACTTTTTCCGCTTCCCGTCTAATGCTCAATGATGAGAGGAGCGGTTTCGAACAAGAATTATGAAACGTTTCATTTTCTTGTTTACCAGATAGTTCTGCACGAGACCAGTCCCAAATTCGGGCCGGAGCCTATCCGGGATACTGGCTGGCGGCAGCGCACCAAACGTGGAGGAGGAAGACATGAAAGTCGAAATTTACGATGCATTGATGCGCCGTCAGGCAAGTCGCCGCGACGTTTTGCGCGGAACGGCAAGTGCGGCGGCTCTGCTCGGCCTGTCCGGCGCGATGGGCGGAATTGCCGGCACCGCATTCGCCGCCGATGATCTGCGTGCGCAGATCCTGCAGATCCCGGGCGTCGGCAAGGGTTCGCCGACGGACACAGACTGGCAGAAGGTGGGCGAGCTCTGCCTCGGCCCGACAAAGGCCAATGTCAAGCAGGGCGAATTCGCCGGCGTCGAGCTGACCTTCATGGGGCTCAACAACCAGAACCTCCACAACTTCCTGTTTCGCGGCTTCCTGAAGCCTTGGGAAGCCTATACCGGCGCCAAGATCAACTGGATCGACCTTGCTCAGGCCGATTACAACGCCCGCCTTCAGCAGTCGATCGCAACCGGCACGGTTGATTACGACATTCTGGAAATGGGCGCACCCTTCGAAGGCGACACCGCCGGACGCGGCCTTCTGGACGAGATGCCCGACTGGGCTGCAAAGCAGATCGAAGCCGACGACCTGGTGAACTACCTGAAGCCACCGGTCGGCACCTGGGATGGCAAGACCTATCGCGTTACGATCGATGGCGATTGCCATACCTTCGCCTATCGCAAGGATTACTTCGGCGAAGGCTCGATCAGCGGCATGGCCGAGCCGCCGAAGACCTGGCAGGACATCAACGCAGCGTCCAAGGCGCTGATCGGCAAAACCGATCCGCTGACCGGCCAGCCGGCCTACGGCTATCTCGACCCGCTCAAGGGCTGGGGCGGGTTCGGCTTCTATTTCATCGAGAACCGCGCGACGGCCTATGCCAAATACCCCGGCGATCCGGCTTGGCTGTTCGACCCCGAAAACATGAAGCCGCTGGTCAACAACCCTGCCTGGGTCCAGGCGATCCAGGACGTGCTGGATCTGATCGCAGCCAAGGCCTATCCGGCCGATCAGATCAATGCGGATCCTAACACAACGGCCTTTTCGCAGTTCCTGGCAGGCACCGGCGCAATGCTGATGTGGTGGGGCGACGTCGGCTCCAGCGCGCGCACTTCAGACTCTTCGGTTGTCGGCGATGTCGTCGGATTCGGCATCAACCGCGGCTCCAATCGTGTCTACAACCGCAAGACCGGGCAATGGGAAGACAAGTATAACGAAGCGCCCAACATGGCCTATCTCGGCTGGGGCATCTACGTCACCAAGCGGGTCTCCAGCGACGAGAAGAAGCGCAAGGCGGCCTGGTCTGCTGCAGCCCATCTCGGCGGCAAGGATCTTTCCCTTTGGACGTCGGCCTATCCGTCCGGTTTCCAGCCCTATCGTCAGTCGCACTTCAACTACGACGAATGGGAAAAGGCAGGTTACGACCGCGCCTACATTGAAGACTATCTGGGTTCGAACGCCGACAGCTATAATCACCCGAACGCAGCGATCGAGCCGCGCATCCCCGGCATCTTCCAATATTACTCCGTTGCGGAGGACGAATTGGCGAAGGGCTTTGCCGGACAATACAAGTCGGCACAGGAAACCGCGGATGCGATTGCCGCCGCCTGGGAAAAGATCACAGACCAGATTGGCCGCGATAGCCAGCTGAAACTCTATCGGGCGAGCCTCGGGCTCTGATCGATTGACATAAACGCGCTGGCGGACTGAAAGGCTCCGCCGGCGCCCATCCTGTCCGGGCGAGGAATATCAATGTCGACAGTCGAAGGCGACCTGCTCCACACGGTCGAAGCCGGCTCCATTTCCGCGAGCCGCCGTTTCTGGGGCCGCGCGGCTCTGTGGCTGAGCGCCCTATGGTTCGTGGCATCCTTTGTATTGCAGGCTGTCCATGAACTTGGCTGGACCAATTGGGGCTTTGCCAACTGGCGGCCGGTTCTCTACGCCTATTTCATCTGGGCCGCTGTTCTTTGCGTCACCCGCGTCGTCATCTACGGCGAGGCCGGCAAGAAGGCGCTCTTTGTTCTGCCGGCGGCGCTTTTCGTCGTATCGATGGTGGTCTTCCCACTGCTTTTTGCGCTCTGGATCGGCTTTTCCGACTGGAACCTCGCCTCTTCCGCCGGGCGTCGCTTCAACGGGCTCGACAATGTACGCCGGATGATCGCCGATCCCTTCTATGCCAATGCCCTGCTCAACATGATCCTATATTGCCTCGCGATCGCGGTCGAATATGCGATCGCCTTCGGCCTGGCGCTGCTCCTCAACCAGGAAATTATTGCCCGAAAGTTCTGGCGGGTAACGTTCCTCATGCCCCTGATGCTGTCGCCGGTCGCGGTGAGCTGGATGGTCGGCAAGTCAATGCTGGAGACCCGTTTCGGTCCGATCGCGCGCCTGGCGCGCTGGCTCGGCTGGGAAAATCCCTCCTTTTTCGGAAATCCACTGACGGCGCGCCTTTGGATCATGATCATGGATGCCTGGACCTTCATTCCCTTCATGATGATCATGCTGCTCGCCGGATTGCAGGCCTTGTCTCGGGAGGTGCTGGAGGCGGCCGAAGTCGACGGCGCCACAAAATGGCAGCGCTTCTGGCAGGTCATCTTTCCGCTCATGCTGCCGGTCTCGGTCACGGCGGTAATGATCCGCATCATCTTCAAGCTCAAGCTCGCCGACATCATCATCACGGTGACATCCGGGGGCCCCGGCGGGGCGACCGACTCCGTCACCAGTTTCATCTATCGCGAATACCGCGACCGGTCGAACGTCGGATACGGGACCCTGCTCGCGCTCGTCTATTTGGTGATGATCGTCTTCGGCATGACAGTGCTGATGAAGATCTCCGACCGTATCGTGAAGCGGATGACAGGAAGGCTCTGATGGTTCGGATCGATTTCGAAAAATACGGACGCGGCCAGCGCATTCGCTGGTGGGCCATGCGTTTGGCCATCTACGGCCTACTCGTCATCTGGGCCTGTGTCTGCATCTTCCCGCTGTTCTGGACGGTTTCGACCTCGTTCAAAACAGCCGCAGATGTCATGCGCGGCAATCTGATCCCGTGGTTCAATTTCGCACCCAACTGGCTCGGCTGGCGTTCGCTCGGGATCTCTCCCGATACGATTTCCCAGATCTCGACGGTGCGTGACGAGTTCATGCGCAGGCTCTGGAACAGCGTCATCATCTCCGTCACCGCATCCGCTCTTGCGGTTGTGCTCGGATCGCTCGCCGCCTACGGCCTCAGCCGCTTCTCATACAAGTTCGGCCATATGCGCAATTCCGATATTTCCTTCTTCTTCCTGTCGCAGCTGATTATGCCGCCCGTCGTCCTCGCCCTGCCATTCCTGGTTCTCTACAAGGAACTGGCGCTGCTCGACACCTATGCCGGCATGATCGCCGTTTATACGCTGATGGTCCTGCCGATCGTCGTCTGGATCATGCGCGATCAGTTCGCCACCATACCAGTCGAGCTCGAGGAAGCCGCGCTGGTCGACGGCCTGTCGATCTGGGGCGCGTTTGCCCGCATCATCGTGCCGCTCGTTCTGCCGGGCATGGTTGCCGCCTTTCTTTTGGCGCTGATCCTGTGCTGGAATGAATATTTCTTCGCCGCATTGCTGACTTCCACCAATACCAACACGCTGCCGGTGATGATTGCCAGCCAGACAGGCAGTCAGGGCATCAACTGGTGGTCGATGGCCGCCCTTTCCACCGCCGGTATTCTTCCGCTGGTCATCGTCGGCGTCGTGTTGGAAAAGCACATCATCGCCGGGATGACCGCAGGAGCGGTAAAATAGCCGCGGGACGTTTGAATATGGCAAAGATGCCCACAGTCAAGGATGTCGCCGAATATGCGGGCGTCTCCGTGGGCACCGTTTCGCGTGTTCTGTCGGGCGAAGCCGCGGTCAAACCCATGCTGCGTGGAAGGGTCAACGACGCCATTTCGGCGCTCGGTTACCGACCGAACGTGACTGCACGAGCCTTGCGCACCAGCAGAACCGACGTCATCGGCCTCGTCGTTCCCGACATCACCAACCCTTTTTTTGCGCAGCTTGCGGCAAGCATCGAGCGCGCGGCGCTCGAATGCGGTCACAGCCTGATGCTGGCAAGCTCGCACAACGACAGCGAGGCGGAGCAGAGCCATGTTTCGGCTTTTCTCGACCGATCGGTGCGCGGCATCATCGTGGTGGCTTCGAGCGACGGTTCTGGTCTCGATCTGCCAGCCTCGGTGCCGGTCATATCGCTGGACCGGCGTTTCGGCGCCTTTCCCCTGGTGTCGACCAACCATGCGCAAGCGGCCACACTGATTGCCGATCATCTCTATGGGCTGGGGCACCGGCGCATCGCCTATATTGCCGGGCCGACCGACACCGAAGCAGGGCGCATCCGCAAAGAGGCCTTCGTCAGCCGCATGGACGGCTTCGGCAAGACCGGCGAGCCTGTCGAACTGGAAATCGCCCATGGCAGATTCGACTACGAGTCCGGCGAAAGAATTGCCCGTGAGCTGCTTTCGCGCCCGCCACAAAGCCGGCCGACCGCGATCGCTGCCGCCAGCGACCAGCAGGCGATCGGCGCATTACGTGCCGCCCGCGACCTCAAGATCGACGTGCCGCGAAAACTGTCCGTGACAGGTTTCGACGACATTTCGCTTGCCAATCTCGTGGTGCCGCGGCTGACAACCATCCGCCAGCCGGCCGACATGCTGGCGCGGCGCGCGGTCAGCCTTCTCCTGGAGGAACCGCCGGGCAAGGGGGACGAAATGGTGGACGGATCGCTGATCGTGCGTGGTTCGAGCGGCCCGTGCCCGCAACCTGGCGCACCGGCCCGAAAATCGGAATCGATTCTCGGAAAGCCCGATGCGTAGATCCAAAGCGTGAAAGCGTCCTTTCTGCGTCCGAAAGGACGCGCGGCACTCCAGGGCGGATGTCGACGGACACAAAAATTGAAGCACGGCCGGGCGTACCGGCTAGAGAAAGGGTGGAAGATCAATGCTCAAGGGAATTCGGGCCGAACTCAACGGCGACATTCTTCAGGCGCTTTGCAACATGGGACATGGCGATTATCTCGTCATCTCCGACATGAATTTTCCGTCGGATTCGATAGCCCGCCAGACGCGTCTGGGTAGACTGCTGACCATGGAAAACATTCCCGCGCCGCAGGCGATCGACGCGGTCCTTTCGGTCCTGCCTCTGGACACGCCGATCCAGCCTTCGGTTGGCCGCATGGAAGTGATTGGCAAGCCGGGTGAAATCCCGCCGATTCAACAGGAAGTGCAGGCGATTGTCGACCGGGCCGAAGGCAAGCCGTCGCCGATGTATCCCGTCGAACGCATGGCGTTCTATGACATCGCCAAAAAGGCCTATTGCGTGATCGCAACCGGGGAACTGCGGTTCTATGGATGCTTCCTTTTGACCAAGGGCGTCATTCCAGCGGAAGAGGCCGTGAGATGAGCGAAAAAAGCGGGATCGTCATTTTAGGCATTTTTGCCGCCGACACCGCCTATAAGGCAAAGCGCCTGCCCCATATTGCCGAGACGCTGATGGGGTCGGGTTTCACGCTCGGGCCGGGAGGCAAGGGCTCCAACCAGGCGATCGCCGCGGCAAAGGCAGGCGGCAAGGTGACTTTCATTTCACGGGTCGGCAACGACGCGTTCGGCGCGATGGCCCTTGCGGCCTATGCGGAGGCGGGCGTCAAAGCCAATGTGATGCAGATGGAAGGCGTTTCGACGGGCGCTGCCTTCATCTTCGTCGACGAAGCGAGCGGCGACAATGCCATCATCGTGGTGCCGGGCGCCGCAGGGCTGATCGGCATCGAAGATGTCGAAGTAAATCGGGCGGCGATCGAAAGCGCCGCTATCTTCATGACACAACTCGAACAACCGCTGGAAGCGGCCTTGCATGGCCTGTCGATCGCCAAGAGGGCAGGGGCAACGACAATCTTCAATCCGGCGCCGGCCAGCGCCATCCCGGACAGCATCTATGGCCTGTGCGATTTCATCGTTCCCAACGAAGTCGAAGCAGCGGAATTGGTGGGCCATGCGATCGAAACCGATGAGCAGGCACGTGCAGCGGCACACACGCTGGTCGATCGGGGCGCGAAAGCAGCGGTCATCACGCTCGGCGCCCGCGGTGCGTTCTATCACACAGCCGGGCAGAGCGAATTCGTGCCCGCATTTTCGGCCGGAAATGTCATTGACACAACCGGGGCCGGCGACGCCTTCCTCGGCGGGTTCGCGACGGCGATTTCGGAAGGCCGGGCGCCAATCGAGGCCGTCCGTTTCGGCTGCGCGACCGCCGCGATCGCGGTAACACGGCCGGGCACGGCTCCCGCCATGCCTTCTCGCGCCGAGATCAGCGCCTTGCTGGGCTCCTGATGATTGAATACCGCAGAGGAATTGGGCCAGACCCGTCAGTCTCGCCAGAACCGGTCAATCCAGCCTTGCGGTAAAGACGTAGCCGACGCCGCGCACGGCCTTGATGAATTGCGGCTTCTTCGGGTCCGTCTCGATCTTGCGCCGCAGCCGGACGATCTGGGCGTCGATCGTCCGGTCGAAAGCTTCGAGGCTTCGGCCCCGGGTCAGGTCCATCAGCACGTCGCGGGTCAGAACCCGTCCGGCGTGCCGGACGAAGGTCGTCAGCATATCGAACTCGCCGGTCGTCAACTCGATTTCCGCGCCTTCCGGATCGAAAAGCTGCCTGCGGCTGAGATTGAGCCTCCAGTCTTCGAAGCCGATAATCTCCTCGCCAGCCGCCTCGGCGCTGCGCGCAGGAGCTTGCCGGCGGCGCAGGATCGATTTCAGGCGCGCATGGACCTCCCGGAGATGGAAGGGCTTGGCGATATAATCGTCGGCGCCGACCTCCAGACCGACGATTCGATCGACGACGTCGTCGCGGCCCGTCAGCATCATGATCGGCACGTCGGACTGGGCGCGGATTTCGCGGGCGAGGTCAAGGCCATCCGTGCCGCCGGGAAGAACGAGGTCGAGCAGGACCGCGTCGAAATTCTGCTGGCGCAGGCGCACGCGCATCTCGATCCCGTCGGCGGCGGAAGAGACCGTGTAACCCTCGTCCTCGAAGTAGCGCGTCAACATCTGGCGAATGCGCGGGTCATCGTCGACGACGAGAAGATGCGCGTCATGTTGAAGTGCTGCCATCGTCCATCCGCCAAGCCGTTGCTCGTTACAGATCGTATTCAATGGCATCGTCTTTAACATGCCCGTCAAGCTGGTGTCACCACCAAGCGGTCGTTGTCCTCATCGCAAAGCGCAAATCCACTCCGGTCAGAATTACGCGGGTCTGGCGTCGTGCAGCCGATGGCGTTTCGTCTGCATCGGGACGGGGGCCGGCGCGGATTGCCACGCGCAGAGCCATCCGCGGACATCGTTCGCCGTGATCAGAACCGTGTTGCCGCTCGTTGAGGCAAGGCGGCGCGCAGCTATTTGGCAGAAAGTGTCGACATATTGAAGAAGGCGGAATTCGGTTGCCCGCGGCGGCGACGCCACCGACAGCAATGCCCGCCGCGACACAATGACGGTCTTCATGTCGGGCCCGAACCGCACATCGATATGCCCCGACTTGTCTTTCGCATCGAGACTTGCTGTGACGATTTCATATGGCATTCCATCGCTCCGGATCATTGGTTCGTCGCTGCGGCTTCAAAATTTTCTTCAAGTTACGGCGCCGGTCGCAAGACGCTTTGACTTCGGTCAAATGAACAGGGCGAGGGGGTCGGCGCCGAACATCGCGCTGTGACCGCCCGCGAACAGTAGCCACAGGGTCAAGACCGCAGTCGCAAGGCCTGCGACAAGCATCGGCATATCGAAGGTGGACTGCTCGCCTTTCAAACAGGCGGCGAACGGCAGGATCGAGCTATGCCCCGCGAGCTTCGCCCAAGAGCCGCCGAGACGTCGTTTCGATCTCTTTTCGGTCATCGGGATCGCGCCCAGAGCAAATGCGGCAAATCCTCCGAACAGCAGAAGCGAACGCAGGTCGCCGTTTGCGGCGATATGGCCGCTCGCCCAGGCGGCAAAACCCCAAAGCACCGGATGTCTGGTGATTTTCGTGACGGAGCCGAGCGTCGGCGACGGGTTCAAGGTAATGGACAGAGGATTGGCGCTCAAAAGCCCGGCGACGACAAGAAATATGCCGAAAGGGGCAAGCACGAAAGCGACCGCGGCATTTGCCGGCCCGAGTTCCCATAAGGGTATATAGTCCAATGCGAGTGCGGAGGAAAAAACCCAGATCAGGGCGGCGGTGGAGATGGCGGAATAACCGGCGAAATAGACCGGACGGCCGACGCGGCGGATTATTCCCGACCGGATGGTCGGAACCGCCGGGATGGAATGGAGCGCGACAAACAGCGCGAAGGCGGCAAGGAACTCGGTCAAATTCATTCTCCTGTTTCGCAGCCAACTGCGAAGGACCGCGCCGGGATGGACAGAGGTCAATCCCGCTCGCCATTTGCGAGATTGAGAAGTTTTTGAGGATCGGTCACCGTCAGCTTCTGCCGGCCGCCTTCGACCATTCCCTTCGCCTCCCAGGCGCTCAGAATTCTCGACACGGTATGCAGCGTCGTTCCCGTCATTTCGGCAATGTCCTGACGAGATATCGGGAAATCGATGCGGATACCGCTTGCCACCGGCCGCCCGGCCTGTTTGGACAACCGCAGGACGGCGTGCGCAACCCTCTTTTCCACTTCCTCGGTCGACATCTCGCGAATGCGCGTATGCGCTTCTTCCAGTCGCTGGCCGATCGTCTGCATGGCCGTCACAGCCAGGCGGGGATTCTGTTCGACGAAGCGCGGCCACATATCCGTTGGCCAGCTGATGACGAGGCTTTCGGCTGCCGCCACGGCTGTCCCGGGATAATCCTCCCGGCGCAGCGCCATCGCAAAGCCGAACAAATCGCCCGGATGGACCATCCGCACGATGATCTGCTGTCCGTCCTGCGTCACCTGCGTCACCTTCAGACGGCCGTGCAGGAGCAGGAAAAACGATTTCGCCTGGGCGCCTTGCTCGAACACCGCATCACCCTGGGCGACGCGGCGCGGCGCGGCATGCTGCAGCATCGCGTCGAGATCCGTATCCGTCATTCGCTCGAAGAGCGGCAGCGCCTTCAAAACCGTGCGGTCAACTTTCATCGTCATCATGTTCTGGCCTTGTCGCTCGCCGCCTGTTCGAACACATCGGTCATTGCTCTGCGCGCCCAGTCTTTCAGGCCTTCGAGCAGCCCGTGCTGGCGAACGAGGCGAAAGCCGAGATTGTCGGGCGGACTTCCGACGGAACATCCGCCGCCCTTGGGAATCCGGACGAAACTGCTCATCGGAGCGCGATGCTTGCCGGCGGCTATCATGATCCCACAGCTCCTGGGGTCAGGCTCCTCGACGCGGCGGTTCTGGCCGAGATCGACCCGCTTGTTACAGGTCGATGTCCACTCCCAGACGTTTCCGGCGAAATCCACCAGACCGGTTTCACTGATTCCGAACGAGCCCTGCGGCTGCGGTCGGGGGTCGATCGCCTTTGCCCTGCGTGCTTCACGCTCGTAGTCGGCGAGCCAGCGGTTAGCAGGGTTCCTGTCGTCGGGATCTATGCCGAGAGCATCGTCGGGAAAACGGTCGGCGGCGGCATAGGCCAGCTCGAAATCGGTCGGCAGCCGCCATTCGATCCCCGTGCGTTCCGACAGCCAGGCCGCATATCGGAGCGCGTCGTCGTAGCTTACGCCGGTCACCGGCGTCTCCTCCCGCGGCGGCGCATCGTCTCCGGTCTCGGCCGGCGCACAAATGGCCTCGGCCACGCAGCGATTATAATCGCGAAGCGTGGTCTGGTATTTCATGATTTCGAGCGATGAAATCACGCTCACGTCGCGTTTGGGTGCGTCGATGGCCAGACCGTCACGGAAATACTCGGCGGCGTCGCGATAGGCGAAACGATGCGGCGCAACCGTGATTGTCTGCGGCGCCGCAACGGTCGCCTCGGGCCCTTTCGTCACCACGAAGCCGGATTGCATCGCAAGCGCGGCCGACAGGACCACGAGCAGCGCGAGAGGAATTGCGATGGATATGCCTGAAACCGGCTCAATCGTTGCGTTCCGGGCCATGTTTTTTTCGCAAGTCGCGTCCCCTGGAGCATGATGCCGAAACCTGTATGTCCGGCGATATCATGCTCCTGTTCCAGAAATGAGAATGGTGCGCGGGCCGCCCCTGGCCCGCGCACCGCCCCCTCCGCCAGGTCAGCTTGCCGACGGCGCCCTGACCGAGGTCATGAGATCGTCGTCCCATTCGCCGGTCACCTTAAAGTGGGCCGCCGCCCCCAGCTCGAAGGCCTCGATAAGGTTGTGGTTCACGTAGGCATAAATGCCTGGCTGAGCGAAAGTGTAGATGGCAGCACCCGCCGTGCCGCCGGGGATGAACCAGGTTTCCTGATCCGTGTCGGGCGGGTTGAGGAATTTGCCGGTCGCCCAGACATATTCGCCGTGCCCACCGATCAGATGCGGCCTTGTATCGCGGTTGGCCTGCGAATGAACGATCAGGACGGTTTCGCCGACCTTGGCAGTCATCGCATTTTCTCCGGTCAGAGCGCCGACCGCGCCGTTGAAGACGATGTGGGTCGGCGTCAGGGTTTTCATCACTGCGACCGTCTCATCATAGGCTTCGCCGGGGCTGTCATATTTCTTGAACTTGCCGGTCTCGTCGCGCGGGACGTAGAAGTCCTGCTCCCCGACATAATAGATCTTGTCGTAGACCAGCGGCCTACCCTTGCCGTCTTTGAGACCCTCGCGCGGCAGGACCATGATCGCGCCATTCATGCCTGATGTGACGTGCCACGGAACCATGCCGGGAGGGGCGCAGTGATAGACGAATACGCCCGCCTTGGTCGCCTTGAAACGAAAGACCGTGCTCTCGCCCGGGTTGACCACCGTCAGCGCCCCGCCGCCCAGAGCGCCCGTCGCGGCATGGAAGTCGATATTGTGCTGAAGTGTATTGGTTTCGGGATTGACCAGCGTCAGCTCGACGTAGTCGTCCTGATGCACCACCATAAGAGGCCCGGGAACCGATCCGTCAAAGGTCATGGCGTTGATTTCGGTGCCGTCCTTGTCCAGGATCATCTTCTTTTCCTGGATGGTCAGCGTGAACTCCTTGATCTTCGGTCCGCCGTCAGCCTTCTGCTGGTGCGTGTGAACGAAGGGCGGCTTGACGAGCGCGACCTTCTCGCGGGGAAGCTTCGCCAGGTCGACCTTCGTCTGTTTGGCGGTCTTGAGGGCGTCGGCCGCCGCAACCTCTTCGTTGGCCTGCACCGTGCTGGATACGACGATTGGCGTCAGCGCTCCGGCAACAGCAGCACCCGTCAGCATCGTGCGCCGGGTCATTTGCAGAGTATTTGTCATTCTAATCTCCTGTAGTCGAAGACCGAGCGGACGCCGCCCTGTCGAAGGGGAGAGTAGAAGAAACCGGATGGAAATCTTTGACGTGGCGCAAACTCACTGTTTGTGCCGGCACAAAGTTCGACAGATGTTCTTTGCGTAATCTCAACGACTGCTGTCTTGCTTCCCGGCATTTCTGCATGATCAAAATGGAGACATTGATCATGCAGATTACCAAGGACGCGGAGACCAGAACGCCCCGGGGAATGAGCCGCTCCGGAATGGTCCTCTTCTCTTACGGCTTTCGTCCCTTCTTTCTGGCCGCGGCATTGTGGGCGATCGTGAGCATCGGCCTTTGGGCAGCATTCCTCAATTACGGCGTCGCGGTGGCAGGCGATTACGGGACGCTGTATTGGCACGCGCACGAGATGCTCTTCGGTTTCGCGCCCGCTGTTCTCGCCGGTTTTCTCCTCACCGCAATCCCGAACTGGACCGGCCGCCTTCCCATTGCAGGGCCTCCGCTCGTCGGGCTCTTTGCGGTATGGAGCATCGGCCGTATCGCCATGCTGACGAGCAGCGGCGTCTGGGTGACGGCCGCCGTCTTTGTCGACAGCCTTTTCCTTCCGCTCATGCTCGTCTTGTCCGGCCGCGAAGTGATTGCGGGAAGGAAATGGAAGGATCTGAAGGTCGTTGGCGGGCTAGCCGTCCTGTCTTTCGCCAACGTCTTCTTCCATTTCGAGGTGCTCGCGGGCGGCAGTCCCGAACTTGGCATGCGTCTCGGCCTTGGCGCTTACGTCCTGCTCGTCACCATCGTCGGAGGGCGGATCCTGCCGAGCTTTACCCGGAACTGGATCAATCAACGCGGCCGCACCGATTTTCCGGTGCCCTACAGCGGCTTCGACGCGGCAACGATCATCGTCGGCGCCGTCTCGCTCGCCGCGTGGGCGATCTCGCCCGGCTCCATCGCAACCGGTCTGTCTGCGGCCGCCGCCGCGGCCATGAACGGTATTAGGCTGATCCGCTGGCGCGGCTGGACGACCTGGCCGGAGCCGATCCTGTTCGTGCTGCACGCCGCCTATGGTTTCATCCCCCTGGGATTTGCCGCCGTCGCCTTCGGTTCGATCGGTCTGTCGCAGGTCGCCGTACTGCATGTTTTTGCGATCGGCGCCATGTCGATGATGATGCTGGCCGTCATGACGCGGGCAAGCCGAGGCCATACCGGGCGAAAATTGAAGTCCAGCCCGATGACGAACGCATCCTATGTCGTGCTTGCCGTGGTCGCGCTCCTCAGGCCCGCGGCAGAACTGGTTCCCGCTTTCACGATGCAGGTGTTGACGCTATCGGCGCTCGGCTGGTCGGTCGCTTTCGGCCTGTTTGCGCTCGAACATGCTCCGTTCCTGTGCCGTGACCGGAAACCGCTGGCGGCGCGGCGGCCGTGACCATGAATACCGCCTGGTTCTCAGGCGGCATTCGCATTCACTCCCCCGGCAACCGCCCCATCATCTCAGGCGTCCAGGCCGGTTCGTAGACCATGTCGACGGTGGCGGCTGAAACGCCGGCGATCTCTTCCGTCCGCGCCTTCACCGCCTCCGCGATGAAGGCGGAGGCCGGACAGAAGCGGGTCGTCGTCGTCATCTCTATCCTGACGGTACCGTCATCTGAAATTCCGACGGCGTAAACAAGCCCGAGCTCGACGATGTCAGTTCCGAGCTCCGGATCCTCGATAGCACGTAACGCTGCCAGAATTGCCGATCTGGAGATCTCATGCGCGGACATCGGAAACATTCGCCGGGGTTGCCCTGATCATGATTCTGTAGATCCTGCCGCTGGCGTCGAAATCTCCGATCCACTCATGGCCGCGGGCCTTGAGCTCATTGAACAGAAACAGCGGCTCGCGGTTCAGAAGCGCAAACAGCACTTCGCCGCTTTCCATCGATTCCAGGCGGGAGAGGATGCGCTCCATCGGCTCCGGCGGCGCGAGGTCCGTCAGATCGAGGTTCCAGCTCGGTTCCGGCCAGATCGCCTCCGCGGTTGCGGTTGCCGTTACGGGATCGCCGTTGGTTTTTTGATGAGGGACGAAATCGATTTCCCAGTCGTCCTCGGCAAGGCGCCGGCTGAGGTGCGAATAGCCGCGACGTTCCAGCTGGCGGATCAAAGGGACTGGCTCGAATATGGCGTGAAGCCGCAGGCCTTCATCGGGGTCGAGACTTGCGAAAGTGTCCATGATGAGCTGAAACGGCATGCCGCCGTCGCGCAGGATCTGTCTTACGTCGAGTTCACGGAGCTGAACCATTGTCGTTACCTCTGTGGTTTGGCGGCGACGAAAAGCGCCGGCTGTTGAAAGGGTGCTCCCTTGGCGGCGGAGTCGATATTCGCCAGGCGACGTACAAGGACAAACTCCGTGACAAGAGCAGCCGTGGCGAAAGTCTGAGCCGTGACGGCAAGACGAAAACCGGCATCCGATCCGGCCGCGATCGCCGCCGCTGATGCGACGACGGCGAGATAGAAGATGCAGAGCCAGGCTGCGGCCCGTCGTCCATTGAGCAGGTCGGCCAGCCGGGGCGTGGGCCTGCGTCCAAGAAGTGGTCCGAACGCCTCGATCCAGGTCAGGAAAGGAATGATCTTCAAGAGCTGTGACAAGCCGAGGCCGGTCAGCCAGCCGAAGACGAACAGATAGGCTATGGCGGTAAAACTCTGAGGGCCGGCATCGCTGGCCAGGGCAACGGCAAACATCGGAACCGAAAGGCCGAGCAGAACGAAGGCGGGCAGGGATCCCGACATGTTCAATTCGAGGTCTTTTCGGCGTCTTGCGCGATAGGCCAGGAACAGCTCGGCCAGATAGGCCGCGATCGGCAGCTGGAAGAACAGCGATCCCACAAGAAAGACCCGTTGCCCCAAGGATGGCTCGAATATCGTCGCGACCGCGGCAAAGCCAAGCGTCGTTGCCGCAAACGATCCCGTGTTGCGGATGAACGGCGATTTCTTCATCTCGTCGGAAAGCAGGAACATCGGCAGCAGTTTGTAGCTGACGCCGATCGCGGCAAAGGTCATCCATCCGGCGAGACCGAAGCTCGCATGGAATGGGACGGCATTGGCGACGAATTCGCTGATGCTTGGGGTGGCCGTCGGCCCCGAAACCGTGACGGCAAACAACGATCCCAGCGCGACCGTCACCGCAAGGCATGTCAGGCCGAGCATGACGAGCGGCGAAGCCGGATGCGCCGCCCTGCCGCGCCACAGGCCTGATAACAGCGCCCATGCGATCGACAGGAGCGAGGCAAGCAGTATCGCCGATGCCGCGATCATGACCGGGCCTGCCGCAGCGGATCCCGCGTCGATGAGCTGAAAGCCGCAGAGGAGAAGTCCGAGCCCGGCGATCGAGCCCACGAGGCAGGGCAGGTCGAACCGCCCGGTCGGCAGGCCGAGACCCGTCAGCACCGGCGTGAACTGCAGCAGCGCGCCAATCATCAGCAGGCCGAGCCAGCCGATCGTCATCGAATGCACGATGATGAGCGCATCGGGTTCGGCGACAGCCGAGGACGGCGCCCAAATCCCGGCCGAAAGCAGGCTTTCGGCCAGAAGCAGGAAGAAGAGCGCCGCGCCGAAATAGGACATTGTCCAACGCGACAGGCTTGTGCCGAGAGGCATCATCGCGCCGATCCGACCTCAGTGGCTGCCGCAGCAGCAGTCGCAACCGGCATCCTGCCGGGTGATCTGCACGCGCCAGATTTCAGGGCCCTGTTCCAGATAGTCCCAGGAGAACTTTCCGGGAAATCCGGTTTCAAGCTGATAATGCAGCGGCCTAGGTTCGTGATCGCTCGTGATCAGCAAACTGCCGCCGGGGGTCAGCGCGCTTAGCGTGCCGAAGATCCGGGGATGCCGCTCGGCAGGTGGCAGTGTGCGGACATCGATATGAGGAGTTTCACCCTGGAGGTTTTGCGCATCAGTCATTCTTGCTTGTTTCCTTGTGCCGCGTCCTTCGAACGGACGGGACCGCGGCTCGTCCCGTTGTCGGAACGAGACCCTAGGCGGCTTCGGAAGAGCTGACTTTGACAGCGGACAAATATCCGGATGATTTCCGCGGCGACGGCATCATCATTGATTTGGGACAAGGAAGAGCGTGCCGCTAGAGGTCATAAAGCATCCTGCTTTTGAAAAGGGATGTGACATGTCCGACGATCTGGTCGCCAAATACGGCGATGCGCGGCTTCCGCGTTACACGAGTTACCCGACGGCGCCGGCTTTTTCGGCCACCGTCGGGCCGGATGAATATGCCGCCGGCCTCGCCAATATCGGAAAGGCCGGGCCTGTCTCGATTTATCTCCACGTACCGTTCTGCCGTTCGATGTGCTGGTACTGCGGCTGCCACACGACCATCACCCGGCAGGACGCTCCGGTCGTCGAATATCTGGATGTGATGAGCCAGGAGATCGAGCTCGTCTCCTTTGCCGCTGGAAACGACGTGCCCGTCAGGAACGTGCATTTCGGCGGCGGCACGCCGACAATCATGAAGCCGCAGGAATTTTCCGCCCTGATGGCAAAGCTCAGAAGCGCCTTCGCTTTCGAGGCGGATGCCAGCGTCGCGGTCGAGATCGATCCGCGCACATTGGCCGCTCCCATGATCGATGCGCTCGGCGAAAACGGCGTCGATCGCGCGAGCCTCGGCGTCCAGAGCTTCGATCCGGTCGTGCAGGCGGCAATCAACCGGCTGCAGTCCTTCGAGCAGACCGAAACGGCGGTCGCCGGGCTGCGCTCGACAGGCGTGACGAGCATCAATTTCGACCTGATCTACGGCCTTCCGAAGCAGACGATCCAATCCTGCGTGGAAACGGTCCGCCTCGCCGTAGAGCTGCGTCCCGAACGTTTCGCCGTTTTCGGTTATGCCCACATACCTGCCTTCAAAAAACACCAACGCCTTATCGACGAAGCATCACTGCCGGACGCAAAACAGCGTAACGAGCAGGCGGAAGCCATCGCCGAGGAGCTTCAACAAGCCGGATATGTGCGCATCGGGCTCGATCATTTTGCACTGCCGGAGGATCAGCTGGCGCTCGCCGCGCGCAACGGCACGATGAGACGAAACTTCCAGGGCTATACCACGGATGATTGCGATAGCCTCATCGGTCTTGGCGCTTCCGCGATCGGGCGGCTGCCGAGTGGCTATATGCAGAACCACGTGCCTCTCGGTCTTTATGCCGAGCGCGTTGCCGACGGCGTGCTGCCGACGGCCAAGGGATATCTTCTCAGCGAAGAGGACAAGCTTCGGGCCAGGATCATCGAAAGGCTGATGTGCGATTTCGAGGTCGATCTCGGTAGGTTAAGCAGCGGGTCAGGTTTCGACACCGGCTTCCTTGTCGAACGCAACGACCGTCTCGGCGATCTGGTCGCCGACGGCGTCGTGACGATCAGCGGTGAGCGGATCGTCGTATCCCGGGATGCACGCTTCATGGTCCGTGCCGTCGCGGCGGCATTCGACGCCTATTTCGGCTCGCTCGGCCGCACGCACAGCAAGGCCGCCTGACAGCATCAAGCCCAGGCCGGAGGTGCCACTCGGGACCTCCGGCCTTTTGTTCATGCCGTTCAGGCGGTGAGGTTTCTGTAGATCGCCGGCAGCGCGCCCGGCAGCTTTGCAATATCCGAAATTACGGCAAAGCCCGCCCTTCCGAAAATTGCCGGCAAGTAGTCACCGGCATTCTGGTCCACGGTGACGGCGAACACGGCCTGGCCGAGCGCGCGGGCTTCGGCGACCGCCTTCCTGCTGTCTTCCAGGGCAAACCGTCCTTCGTAATGATCGACGTCGTTCGGTTTGCCGTCCGTCAGGATGAGGAGCAGCTTTTTCCTTGCGGCGTGTTTGTGCAGCTGTCCCGAAACATGTCTGAGGGCTGCCCCCATTCGCGTGTAGTAACCCGGTTTGAGATCGGCGATCCGCTGCGCAGTCGTCTGCGAGAACGTTTCGTCGAACTCCTTGATGCTGTCGATGCGCACCCAGCTGCGGCGTCTCGATGTGAAGGTGTGAATGGCGAAACTGTCGCCGCAGGCATCCAGGCCGCGCGCGAAGACATCGAGCGCCTGTTTCTCGACGTCGAGAACCCTGCGATTGTCCACCCAGGAGTCAGTCGACAGCGAGACGTCGACGAGGATCGATGTTGCAAGCTCGTGTGAGGCAGGACGGGCGCATTCGTAGATCCGGTCGTCCGGCTGTCCGGTCGCGAGCAGGTCTGCGCGCGACCGTATCACGGCCTCGAGGTCGAGGTCGTCACCGTCGAGCTGCGCCTTCCTGATCTTCCTCTTCGGCCTGAGCGTCTCGAATTGCCGTCTGACCTTGCGCACGATCGCCTGATCGGCAACGACGGGAGCCTGTTGCGCGGCCGGGACGCTGCCGAGCAGGACGCGGCAGTGATTCTCCAAATATTCCTCTCTGCGGAAATGCCATTCGGGATAGGTCAATACGCCATGGATCTGGGAAACGTCCGAGGCCTCCGGGGAGAGATCCAGATCGAAACGGAATTTCGACTTCGGCCGCTCCCGTGTTTCGCTCAAGGTGATCTCGTCGAGTTCGTCGGCCGCACCGGCATCGTCCTCCTCGCGATCGTCCGTCGGCCGGTCGACATTGACCATCTCGGCCATTGCGAGGATCTTTTCGAACCGGTTGAGGATGAAGGGATCGCGCTTGCGGTCGCCGGCATCCCTCTTGCGGACCGCTTGATGCGAAGAGCGGGCAGGGCCTGCCTCGCCACCCTCGGAAGGCAGGTCTTCTCGCTCGGATCTTTCGGCTTCCGTGCGGCCGGTGAAATCGGGCCAGATCGGGACCGGCAGCATCGGCAGATATCCCGGCGGCGCCTTGGCGCCTCTCGGCCGGACAAGATCGGGCAACCGGTCCCCCAAGGGAAAAGCCAGAGCAAAGCGCAGATAATCCTCGACCTGCCTTTCGGCCTTGGGCAGCCTGCCGCGCGTCCGGCATGCGAGAATGGCCTCGCTCAGGCGCAGGTATCGTGCATGCATGCCAGGAAAGATTTCGACCACTCGCGCGGCGTTCTCACGACCTGTTTCGATCCGGGCAATGTCGGAAAGCATGGCGTCGGTCGCTTGGCAGCTCGGAATGACAGCCACCGCGATATAGGCGGCGAGCCAGAAATAGAGATCCCGGTTCAGCCGCTCGTCATCGAAGATATCGATCGAGGCGGGCAGGTGGACGGCGCTGCCGTCCCAACTCGGATGATCACTTCTTTCTTCGCCGAGGCCGACAACTTGCCGGAAACGCAGCCGATGTGACGAGATCTGCTGGCGTGATTTCTGGATCTGCAATGTCGGTTCGCCGCCAAAGGCCCGGAAGCAGACGGCCAGCTGCGATTTGATGTCGGCCAATCTGACCGCGTGCTGCGGATGGCTGGGCCAGGAGCGCGTGTCGCCGACAAGGCGATGCCAGGCGCGTCCGACCGTTTCCTCGAGTTCCAGGAATTCGAGCATCTCTCACCTGCCGAGCGTCGCTGCGGCCACCTCGACAAGGGCGGCCTTCACGTCGACTTCATCCGTCAGCGGTTCGATGATCGCGGCCCTGACCGCTTCGGCAACCGACATTCCGGCATCGACGAGGGTGGCGCAATAGATGATGAGGCGCGTTGAGACGCCCTCCTCCAGATCCTTCCCCTTGAGAGCGCGAAGCCGGCGAGCAAGGTCCACCAGCGGCGCCACCCGGCTCTCCGCGAGGCCGCTTTCGATCGATACGGTCGCAATCTCGCGGTCTCGCGGTAGGAAGTCGAACTCGATCGAGACGAAGCGCTGGCGGGTGCTGGGCTTCAGGGATTTCATCAGATTCTGGTAGCCGGGATTGTAGGATACCACCACCATGAAAGACGATTGCGCCTCGATGAGTTCACCGGTGCGCTCGAGCGGCAGGAGCCGGCGGTCGTCGGTCAGCGGATGAAGAACGACGGCGACGTCTTTGCGCGCTTCGACGATCTCGTCGAGGTAGCAGATGCCGCCCTCGCGCACGGCTTTCGTCAGCGGACCGTCGACCCAGACGGTTTCGCCGCCTTTCAAGAGATACCGGCCGGTCAGATCCGCAGCGGTGAGATCGTCATGGCAGGAGACGGTCGAGACCGGCAGCCCCAGGCGCGCGGCCATGTGATGCACGAACCGGGTCTTGCCGCAGCCCGTCGGCCCCTTGAGCAAAATCGGCAATTGCCGGCTCCAGGCGCTCTCGAACAGCGCGCATTCGTTTCCATGGGCAGTGTAGTGCGGGATTCCCGCATTCGCATCGAGCGGCAGATTAAACGCGATCGTCATTTCTTCTGTTCTCCAAAGAGGGGAGGGGAGCCCGCCTATTCGGCGGGCTGTGCAATTGCGTCGGGCAGGCGGGCGCGGCCGGGGACGAGAACCGACCAGATGAACATCAGCGCGCTGATGAAGACGAAGATGCCGGAGCCGAGCCTGACCCAGTAGAAGACGCTGAGCTGATCCTGCACGTCCATGTAGGACTCGCCGAGCACCCTCTGCAGGTGAACCTGGATGATGCCTGCAAATGTGAGGGCGAAGGTCATGACCGACATCGCCGAGCACATGACCCAGAAGCTCGTGATCGAGAGCCACTGATTATAGGGCGCGCGGCCGCGGATCTGAGGAATGGCATAGGCCATTGCCGCGAGATTGAGCATGACGTAGGCGCCGAAGAAGGCCAGGTGCCCGTGCGCCGCGGTAACCTGTGTGCCATGCGTATAATAGTTCACCGAAGACAGCGTATGGAGGAAACCCCAGACGCCGGCGCCGAAGAAGGCCATGACCGAGCAGCCGATCGACCACAGCAGCGCCGCCTTGTTCTCGTGCTTGCGGCCGGCCTTCCAGGTCATCACGAAGGTGAAAACCACCATGGTGAAGAACGGGGCAACCTCCAGCGTCGAAAAGAGCGAGCCGATCCACTGCCAGTATCCGGGCGCGCCGATCCAGTAATAGTGATGGCCGGTGCCGAGAATGCCCGAGAAGAGCGCCAGGCCGATGATCACATAGAGCCATTTTTCGATGACTTCCCTGTCGATGCCGTTCAGCCTGATCATCAGGAAGGCCAGAACCGACGCCATGATCAGCTCCCAGACGCCCTCGACCCACAGGTGGACGACATACCACCAGTACATCTTGTCCAGCGCGAGATTGACCGGGTTATAGAAGGCAAAGAGAAAAAAGATCGCCACGCCCCAGAGTCCGAACAGCAGGATGTTGGTGATCGTCGTCTTGCGTCCTTTCAAGGCTGTCATGGTGACGTTGAACAGGAACATCAGGGCGACGATAACGATGCCGACCTTGATCGCGAAGGGCTGCTCGAGAAACTCGCGGCCCTCGTGAATGTGGAACAGGTAGCCTGTGACGGCGACCGCCGCGGCCACCAGGAATATCCAGAACTGCGCGATGGCGAGTTTCGGGCTGTAGAGCTCCGTCTCGCATTCCTCCGGAAGAAGAAAATAGGTGGTGCCCATGAAGCCCATCAGCAGCCACACGATCAGCGCGTTCGTGTGGATCATGCGGACGATATTGAACGGCAGCTCGACCGACAGCGTGTTCGGCAGGACATAGATCGTTCCCGCCAGGACGCCGAACAGCAGCTGTGCCATGAAAAGGCCGAGAGCTCCGTAGAAATAGAGCATGGCGACGCTTTGTGTCTTGTATTTCATTGCTTGATCCTCTCGCCCGTCAGCCCGCCTGGTTCGGCGGCCACCCCTGCGTGTTCATCTTGCTGACCCATTCGAGGAAGTCCGCGAGATCGTTCACTTCTTCTTCCGTTAGATTGAATTGCGGCATCTGCCTGCGGCCCTCGATGCCGGAGGGTTGTGCCGCCATCCAGGCGTGGAGCGCCTCGCGCGCGCTAGCCGGGTCCTTGTCGCCGCCCCAGCGGATCCAGACATTGGAGAGCTCGGGAGCGAAATAGGCGCCTTCGCCGTCCAGCGTGTGGCAGTTGATGCAGGCGTTCTTTTCCCAGATGTGTTTGCCTCTGGCGACGCTCTCGGTAAGTGTCGCCTCGTTGGTCGAGACGGTCCGGATGTAATAGTGGCTGTGGGCGGTAAGCCCGATGAATATGGCGAAGAAAAAGGCCGATCCGCCGTAGAACACGTTTCGGGCCGCGGTTTTTGTCAGGCGCTCAGCCATCGATGATCCTTTCATGTCCGTGGCGGAGCCCGCCGTGACGTCGAAAACGGAGCCTAGGGCTCACGCTTCCTGGATGACGGAATGGCGGCGGCGGGTCTTTGTTAATTCGCAAAGACCGCCGAGAATGCGAGCGCACTGGCCAAGGCCGGGAGCAGCACGGCTGCCGCCCACAGGATCAATGCGAGGCCGAGCGGCGAACCCTTGAAGCGCAGGCCGAGGAAACCGGAGACGACCAGACGCACTTTCGCCAGCGCAATCAGCCCGGCGGCTAGCGCCAGTGCGGGCTTTGCCGCAGCGCCCGACAGAAGCGTCGAGGTTGCGAAGACGCAGGCTGTCAGCATCAGCAGAAAGATCAGCGCCCGCGAGGGAGCATTCACCCTGTTTTGTACAGTCATAAGAGATAGACCACCGGGAACATGACCAGCCAGACGATGTCGATGACATGCCAGAGGGTCGTCACGAGATGGATATTCTGAGGCGATGGAAACCGGGCCATCAGCGCCAGGACCAGAGATCCGAACAGGACATGAACCAGGTGAAATCCTGTTATCAGGACGTAGAGCTGCCAGAAGCTGTCCTCGGCAAGCAGCGATGCGCCTTCCACCTGGTATTCGTAGAGTTTGAGGGCGACGAACAGAATCCCGCCGGCGGCCGAAGCAAACAGGGCTTGCCGTTGCTGCCGCAAATTGACGGACCGCGCGGCGAGCGCCGCACACCAGCCGCTCACCAGCAGGACCACTGTATTTGCGAGTGCAATTTCATGATGGAGCCTGGCCTTTCCGGCCGCAAATAATTCCGGCTGGAACCACGACGCGATGACGAAGCCCATCATCATCGCCGCAAAAGCCGCGAGTTCGCTCCACGCCAATATCCACACCATCAGGTCGTCGCTTTGGGCTGTGGACTGGCTGCGGAGCTCGGGGGAAATCATCGCTGTCATGGCTGTGACGATAGAGATGATTTCGCGCGCGCTCTTTGACCGATCGCAAAGAGTGGGCAGATCAGAAGACCTAGGTTTTGCCGAAAGGAGAACCCGATGACCGATGCCCAGATAGGACTGTCGATAGCAACGCCCGTGATCATCATATTCGCGATCGCCCTCTATCGGATGGGCGTCCTGCAGCGGACGGGCACGGTCTCCGCGGTTCTCGCGGCGGTTGCGATCGCCGCCAGCCTGTTCCTGCAGAGGTAATATGATGAAGCCGATCCCGACCGATTTCACAGAACTCGAACGCTGCTACGATCAACTGATGTCGTGGTGCGACGTGCTCCAGGCAATCGCCGATTTCCTGCCTTGCCACATCGACGAAGACATTTGCGACCGTATCTCAGACGGCCTGCTTCCGCTGCTGCAAACGACACACGAGCTCGAAGAGCAGCTGACCTCCTCCGGGCTCGGATTGATCATGGACGCCGCAGAAAAGGCCGGCGCGGAAGAACGGCGGCGGGCAGGCCGCCTGATCGATCGTGGCGCCGCGCGAGACGTCGTCGTCACGCTGGAAACGCTGGGCGAGGGACGCTGCCGGCTCTCCTGGGAAGCCGTCGGATACCAGCTGCGTTCGTTCTTCTGCTCGACGCGCGGTCATATCAGGTCCGAACGCGAAATCATGAGGTTAGTGCAGCGGGCGATGGAAATTGCCGCGCGGTTAGAAGAGGCGACCGATCAGACCGAAGCGGCCTGAGCAAAGGCGGATCACCGTCCCGACGCCTCAGGGAAGCGCTTGCCGTTCCACGCGCCGCAACAGGCTTTTCAATTCCGGCTCGTTCACCAATGAGGCCGCTTCGAGAGGCGGCATCCAGGCGAGCTTGCGCTCCTTGTGTTCCGGGAAATGGGCCTTGGTGCGGCGAACCGTCATGACGTGCACCGTCACGAATGACGGCACCTGTTTTCCGTCCGGAAGCGTCTTGAGATAGGAGAAGCAGCCGAAAGCACGTTTCTTCGCCCGCCCCTTCACACCCGCCTCTTCCCAGGCCTCGCGCTCGACCACCTCATGCGGCGCGAGACCCTTGATCGGCCAGCCCTTGGGAATCGTCCACCTGCCGGTTTCGCGCGTCGTGATGAGCAGGACCTCAAAACCGCCGCCAGGCTCCTCCCGCAGGCAAAGCGCGCCGAATTGCTCCATGGCCTTGCCGAGGAGAATCGTCTCGGCATGGCCGGCAAGCTGGGACAGGAGTGTCGGCGCCTTGTTCATCGATCAAAGATGTGTCGGCTGTTTATCTTGGCAAGTAGACGCCATGGTTGAATTCCGGAGTGACCGTCATTCCGACAGGCTGCCTTCGAGATGCACCGAATGGAAATCGTCGATCAGCACCTCGAGATCCGCCAGCCAGCCCTTCGGATCGCGCACCGGAAGGCCGCTCGTCTCCCACCCGCCCTGCGCCGCCCGGGCGAGTTCGAATTTCATCGGCTCGATTTCGGAGTCCGGCTTCTTCAGGCGAAGAACGACCTGTCGGGGATCGAGCGCGCCGAAATCGGGAGCCATGACCGCCACGTGGATCTTCCCGGTTCCGTTTGGCTCGGCTTCCAGCTCCAGTTGAGCCATTGCGCTGTCGGCATGCAGATGAACGGATGCTATCGGCGTAACATCGGCGGCATCCGCTTGCCCGGGGCCGGCAAACCGCCAGAGGCCGGCCGCGCCGATGATTGCGACGGCCAGGACAATTTCAAAGGCAATGCTTCGGCGCAGACGTCTTCTCGCAACCGCGTCTCCCGCCAAAGTCGCGCCGGTCAGCCAGAAGCGGTTGTAGGCGGCCAGCATACAAAGAACGGCGACAAGCATGATCTTGACGACGAGAATCCGGCCGTAGAGCGACGACTGGATTTGCGCGAGCGCCGGAAGCTCCGCGACCGCCAGTACGGTTCCGGCAACGATCGTCACGGCGAACGCAAGGGGAATGCTGCGCGAGAAGCTCTCCAGCGGACGCAGCTCCAGCGGCATTCGGCAGAGCCGCCAGAGCGGTGGAAGGCTTCCTATCCAGAACAGCAGCGTTGCGCTCTGGAGAAAAATGGCGGTCCTTCCTATCCAGCGCGGCTCGACGATACTGCAATGCCCGCTGAATGCGAAGGCGCCCGCGGCCAGCGCCAGGGCAACGGCGGCAAGGATGCGGCCGGCGATTTTGCGGTCGCCAAAGGGAAGCGTGGTGACCATGAGCGACAGAAAGAACAGGCCGGCGCAGATCGCCGCATTGCCTTGCAGTGCGATCTCGAACGGTTCGCCGCCGGCCAAGACAAGGCCACGTCCTGCTTCGTCCAGCCCCTGCAGGTAGAGGCCCGCCGCCAGCAAAGCGGCTCCCGGCAGCAGGACCGCTGCGACGCCTGCTGCCCGGCCGCGGCCCGCGCCCAGCCAGCGATCGAAGAGCGCGCCGCCGACGATGAATGCCATGAACAGAACCGTGGCGGTATGCACGAGCCAGATGGCGATCGGCAAAGAAGGGTCCGTCCGTTCGCCAAGGGCAACGGGCAATCCCGTGGAGGGCGCGCCGATATTGAACGCGAGGGCGCCGCCGACGGGATGGCCGTCCTCGGACTCGACGCGGTAGCTCACAATCACGGTGCCGCGGACATTGGAATTTGCAAATCGCAATCGAACGTCGGCACCCGAAGTCTCGGCGGCCAGCTCCTGGCTCGGGCCGCTGCCGTCGTTTGCTGTCGCCCGGATAAGCCGGACCGGTTCATTGAAATGCAGTTCGACTGCGGTCGGCGGCCGGTCCAGTGTCTCGTTGGCGGCCGGCGTCGAATTTTTCAAGGTGGCGTGGGCAAGCGCGCCTGTCGGCAGACACGTGCCCATAACTATGACAGCGGCAGCGCAAGCCGGCCTGGAGCAATTCCAGGAAAAGTGCGAAGCGGGTTTTCCCAGGCAAAGCGCGAAGCGCTTTTGCCGGGAATTGCGTAAATCCAAAAGGTTGGAGCGGTTCCGCGCTTCCATGAAAAGCTGAACCGCTCTAAGGAGCCGTGTCGCGAGGTTTCCCATTCTCAAGGGCCACATTATCGACGGCTCTCACCCGTTCACGAACGCGGTTGTTCGATCACGTCGAAATAGGGAGCAGGGGCGTCATAGTAGTCGGAAGACTTGCCTGCCGCAGGAATTTCAATCCAGCGTTCGACCGCGCCTTCAGTGCATTCCTGGACGACAGGAACGTAAATGCGGGTTTTGGCCGGGATCTCCTTTGCGACCGTCGCACGGAAAACGAACTCGTCATATTCATCGTCGGCGAGGTTGCCGCCTGACCATGTGATCTCACTGACGCCTTCCTTCACAGGTTTGCCGTACAGATCGTAGCTCTGCTGATAGGCCGCATTCGCCTTCTCGACGGTCCAGCCGGGTTTCGGCATCGGCTTTGCCGATAGCAGACCCTCCGGGATCTTCACGCGGATCTTGACCGTTGCCTTGCCCTCGCACCCATGTCCGACGCGAAGCACTGCCTTGTACGCTTTGCCCGACAGCGCCTGGTTCTGCTCGAGGGTAATGTGAGCATCGGCCACCCCGGCCGCGCAGACAACTGCCGCGAAAGCAAGCATCATGGGCTTGAACATGATGGTTCTCCATCGTGCGGGATGGCGCGCGAGCGCTGCCATCCGCACCGGTCGTTGATCACTGGGTGATATGGACAAGATCGGCATCGAGCCGCTTGCGTACCATGTTCGGCACCTTTGCCGTCTTGATCGCGTCGAGATTGGCGGGGCTGTCGCCGACCTGGATCAAGGCAACCATGCCCATGCCGGCATGCGGCGTGCATTTCACGACGTAGGCACCGGGGACATCGAATTTCGCCTGATACTGTTCGTTCGGCTTGGATTTGAATTCGGCGACGCCGTCCGGAATGAGGCCCTTGAAGGTCTCGACGTTGTGGCTCTTGTCGGTAGGAATGAAGGTGATGGTGTCGCCGGGGGCGATCTTCAAGAAGCCGGGCTCGAACACCATTGCGCCGTCGGCGCCCTTGTTAAGCATCTGAACCTGGTGGTCGGCGGCCAGCAATGGCGCTGCCGAGGCAATCAAGGCTGCCGCTGCAGCGATCAGACCGAATTTCAAACGCATTTGCAATCTCCTGTTCTGCGAGGCTCGATCAGCCTCATGAACATGGTTTAAGAGATACCGGAACCGGGTTCTTTGACGCCCGTCAAATTCGCGAAAAAAGCCGGGAACCAGGTTTTGGCTGTTTGCCCGATGCCGTGCCAAGAATGCCATTGCCTTGCGCGGCCATGCGGCCTTGCGCCAGTTGCCGGGCCGGCGATCCAGTTTTTCAACGGCGATCGCAACTTGCCGGAACGCTCCGACGAAGCCGTCGGGCGACGCGGATGACGGGCAGGACCTTCGCTTGGCGAGCGTCAGTTCCAGACGGCTATTCGAGATGGCGCAGGCCTGAGATCACTTTGCGTCGAGAAGCTCGCGGATCTTCAACGCCAGCTCTTTGGCGGTATAGGGCTTGCGCAGCCACTGTGCGCCGGGAACGATGCCTTTGCCCGCAAGGCCCGGCTCGGAATATCCCGACGTGAACAGAACCGCGATGTCGGGGCGCAAAACGCGCACCTCCCGGGCGAGTTCGTCACCGGTGATTCCGCCCGGCATGACGATGTCGGTGAACAGGAGCGCAATGTCGTCGTTTTCCTGCAGGACTTCGAGTGCGCGGCGGCCGTTTTCGGCTTCACGCACCGTGTAGCCCATTGACGCGAGCCTGGCGACGGCCACGCGGCGGACGCGGGCGTCATCCTCGACGACCAGCACCGTTTCATCGCCGCACGGCAGCTGGCTCTCGCCGGCGCCCTGGTCCAGCGCCGGCTCGCGGGGCTTGGCGCCGGCGACGGCCGGCAGATATATCCGAACCGTCGTGCCGCGTCCCACCTCACTGTAAAGCTGGAGATGCCCGCCCGACTGTTTGACGAAACCATAGACCATGCTGAGCCCGAGACCCGTGCCCGAGCCGACTTCCTTCGTCGTGAAAAAAGGTTCGATCGCGCGCTTCCTGACCTCCTCGGTCATGCCCGTGCCGGTATCCGTCATGGTAATGAGGACGAAGTTGCCGCTGCGCACCTCCGGATACATTTTCGCATAATCGGCATCGAGGTGAACGCGCGAAATCGTTGTCGTCAGGCTGCCGCCCTTCGGCATGGCGTCCCTTGCGTTCAGGGCGATGTTCAGAATGGCGTTCTGAAGCTGTGAACTGTCGACGAGAACGTTGAGGCCCGACCCGTCAATGACGGTCGACAGCCTGATATCTTCGCCGAGCGTTCGCCGCAGCAGATCCGAAAAGCCGCTCAGGAGCTGACCGAGATCGGCATGCTTGGGGTTCAGCGGCTGCCGGCGGCCGAAGGCCAGCAGCTGGCCGGTCAAGATCGCTCCGTCCTGCGCGGCGGCCTGGGCCTCGTTGAGAATGTCACGAAGGCTGCCGGGCGGCAGCTTGTCCTCGATCATTTCGAGATTGCCGCTGATGACGGTCAGGAGATTGTTGAAGTCATGCGCGAGGCCGCCGGTCAGCTGTCCGATCGCCTCCATCTTCTGCGCCTGGCGAAGATCCTCCTCGATCTTGAAACGGCTTGTCAGGTCCCGGACGAAACCGGTGAAAATGCGCTCGCCGTTGGCGGTCGCCTCGCCGACATGCAGTTCCATGGGGAATTGTGAGCCGTCGGCCCGCTGTCCGGTTACCACGCGCCCGTAGCCGATGATGCGCTTCTCGCCGGTTTCAATATAGTGGTCGATATAGCCGTCATGAGCCTCACGGTAGGGGGTCGGCATCAGGTTGCTGACGTTGCGGCCGCAAATCTGGTCCGCGGGCATTCCGAACAGCTTTTCGGCGGCCTTGCTGAACGACAGCACCGTTCCCTTATGGTCGATCACCACCATCGCATCAGGGACGGTATCGAGGATCGAGCTGAGATGCGCCTCACGCGACTTGACCGCCTCCTGAGCCTGCCTCAGGGCGCTGACATCGCTGTTTGTCTGGATCACGGTAAGCTCCCCGTCCGGCAGATTGACCAGCACGCAGCGGGATGCGACATGAATGTCGTGCCCGCTCTTATGGCGATGAATGATTTCGCCCTGCCAGAAGCCGCGGGATTTCAGCTGATCGCGGATATTTTCCGCCGGTTCGGAAAACTTCGTCGCCAGAAGTTCGTGGACCTTCTCGCCGACGGCCTCCTCTCTTGCCCAGCCATACATGTTCTCGCAGCCGATCGACCAGTGCGTGATCGTTCCGTCGAAACGATGGACCACGATATCCGCTCCGTCGAGCACGTGCACCATAGCGTCCAGCTCCTGCGGCGATGCGGTTCTCGGTGACACGAGGCGGTGAGGCATGACGGTCGATCCTGCGGCTTGTTGCATCAGTGCAGGTTGACCCTATGACAGGAATCGTCAGAAAAATCATCAGCGTCGCCGGACAACTGTTTCAGCCGGGCGAGATTGACGATTCTCAGGTCGTGCCTGCCCTCGGGAATGACGATGTTGCGCGACGCCAGTTTCGTGATCGTGCGAGACACGGTCTCGATGGTGAGGCCGAGATGATCCGCAATGTCCTGGCGGTTCATGGGAATGCGCACCAGACCCTGGCGCGGGTTGCGGCGGGATGCAAGTTTGACGATGAAGCTGCAGAGACGCTCCTCGGCATTCTTTTTCGACAACAGCACCATCTGCTCATGCGCGGCGGCCGCCTCCTGGCAAAGCAGGGAGATATAGGCCGGGCCGAGTGCGTCGGAGCGGGCGACTTCGTCATGAAAGCTCTTGCGCGACATGCGCCGGATCTTGCATTCGGTGACGGCCTCCGCCGTGAAAATGAAGTCATTTTGCAACGAGGCGCCGATGAGATCGCCGGCAAAATGGAAGGCGGTGATCACCCGGCGGCCTTCGCCGATGATGCGATGCAGGCGAACGACGCCTTCTTCCACCTGAAAGAGATGTTTCGCCTGGTCGCCCTCCCAGCAAATCGCCTTGCCGGCGGCGACGGGTTCCGCCGCCGAGCTCAGGAAAAGCGACGAAAGCGATTGGCCGGCATTAATGGCTTCGCCCGTTTTCTCGGCATTTTCGAACGCGTGGTTGTCCTGCATCAGCATCGTCATGTCCCTCGTGGCAGTGGGTGCAGTAGAAAGCCGCTGCGTCACACGCGAATGAGCGGACGGTGCCAAAGGGTGAAAGAGTGTAACAATGTGTAACAGCGGCGGCCCATTCGCGGCTTGGAGTCTCCTTGTTGATGTAGATCAAGGAGCCGTCGCCGGCTTCGTGACAGTCCTGCCCCGAACTACGAGAAAGCCGGCCGCGGGGCGGTCGTCTTTGCACCGGGGACGACATCATGAATTATACGATGGAAACAATGATGCTCGCGGTCGCGGCATTTCTAGCACTGCTGGGAGCCGCATTCGCGCACGATCATCTCTTTGCGGTCCATATGGGCATACTCAGCTTCTGCCTGATTGCGGGAACCCTGCTCCTTGTCAGGAGGGTCGACTTCGCACCGGCGGACCAACGGCGGAAGGTCGACCTGTCCGGCTATTTCGACGACGTGATCCGCTATGGCCTGATCGCCACCGTATTCTGGGGCGTGGTCGGCTTCCTGGTCGGCGTCATAATTGCGCTGCAGCTGGCCTTTCCCGATCTCAATATTGCGCCCTATCTCAATTTCGGCAGGCTGCGGCCGGTTCACACATCGGCGGTCATCTTCGCTTTCGGCGGCAATGCGCTGATCATGACGTCCTTTTACGTGGTGCAGCGGACCTGTCGCGCGCGCCTCTTCGGCGGCAGTCTCGCCTGGTTCGTCTTCTGGGGCTACCAGCTTTTCATCGTCATGGCGGCGACCGGTTACGTGCTCGGCATCAACCAGGCCCGCGAATATGCTGAGCCCGAATGGTATGTCGACCTCTGGCTGACCATCGTCTGGGTCGCCTATCTCGCCGTCTATCTCGGAACGATCCTGAAGCGCAAGGAACCGCATATCTATGTGGCGAACTGGTTCTATCTCGGCTTCATCGTCACCATCGCGATGCTGCACGTGGTCAACAACCTTGCGGTTCCCACCTCGTTCCTGGGCTCCAAGAGCTATTCTCTCTTCTCGGGCGTGCAGGATGCGCTGACGCAATGGTGGTACGGCCACAACGCCGTCGGCTTTTTCCTCACCGCCGGCTTCCTCGGCATGATGTACTATTTCGTGCCGAAGCAGGCCAACCGGCCCGTCTATTCCTACCGGCTGTCGATCATCCATTTCTGGGCTCTGATCTTCATGTATATCTGGGCCGGTCCGCACCACCTGCATTACACGGCGCTGCCCGACTGGGCGCAGACGCTCGGCATGGTGTTCTCGGTCATGCTCTGGATGCCCTCCTGGGGCGGCATGATCAACGGCCTGATGACCCTTTCGGGCGCTTGGGACAAGATCCGCACGGATCCGATCATCCGCATGATGATCGTCGCCATCGCCTTTTACGGCATGTCGACCTTCGAAGGCCCGATGATGTCGGTCAAAACAGTCAATTCGCTCAGCCACTATACCGAATGGACGATCGGCCACGTGCATTCCGGCGCGCTCGGCTGGGTGGGGATGATCACCTTCGGGGCGATCTATTACCTGACGCCGAAGCTTTGGGGACGCGAGCGTCTCTATAGCCTGCGGATGGTCAACTGGCACTTCTGGCTCGCGACCCTCGGCATCGTGATCTACGCCGCGGTGCTCTGGGTTGCCGGCATCCAGCAGGGGCTGATGTGGCGCGAATACAATTCCCAGGGCTTCCTCGTCTATTCCTTCGCGGAGACGGTCGCGGCGATGATCCCCTATTACGTGCTGCGCGCGGTCGGCGGAGCGCTTTACCTGGCGGGCGGCCTGGTCATGGCCTGGAACGTGTTCATGACGATCCGCGGCCACCTGCGCGACGAAGCTGCAATCCCGACCACTTTCGTGCCCCAGGCACAGCCTGCCGAATGAGGTGAGACATGGCATCGATACTTGATAAACATAAGATCCTCGAGAAGAACGCGACGCTTCTTCTGGTCGGCTCGCTGCTCGTCGTCAGCATCGGCGGCATCGTCGAAATCGCACCGCTGTTCTACTTGCAGAACACGATCGAGAAAGTGGAAGGCATGCGGCCTTACACGCCGCTGGAGCTCGCCGGACGGAACATCTACATCCGTGAAGGCTGCTATCTCTGCCACAGCCAGATGATCAGGCCGTTCCGCGATGAAGTCGAACGTTACGGCCATTACTCGCTGGCCGCGGAATCGATGTACGACCATCCGTTCCAGTGGGGCTCCAAGCGAACCGGGCCGGATCTGGCCCGCGTCGGCGGACGCTACTCAAACGAATGGCACGTCCAGCATCTCGCAAATCCGCGCGCCGTCGTGCCGGAATCGATCATGCCGAGCTACGCCTTCCTCAAGGAGCAGGAGGTGACGGTCAAGGATGTCGGAATGGACCTCAAGGCCAACGAGGACGTGGGCGTGCCTTACAGCGACGACATCCTGGCGAATGCCGAGGCCGACATGAGGGCTCAGGCCGATCCGAATGCGGACACGACGGCGCTGCTTCAGCGCTACCCGAAGGCGAAGATCGGCGATTTCGACGGCGACCCGGCCAGGCTGACCGAAATGGACGCCCTGGTGTCCTACCTGCAAATGCTCGGAACGCTGGTCGATTTCTCGACCTATGACGACGCGACCGGCTACCGGTGAGGGAATTCATGGAAACCTATACTGCAATGAGACACTTCGCCGACAGCTGGGGCCTCCTGGCGATGGCGGCATTCTTCGTCGGCGCGGTCGTGTTCACCCTTCGCCCAGGCAGCAAGCAGACGGCGAAAGAAGCCGCCGATATTCCCTTGAAGGACGATTGAGATGTCGGAAAACCATATCGATGAATTGAGCGGCGTCGAAACGACCGGACATGAATGGGATGGCATCCGAGAACTCAACAATCCGATGCCGCGCTGGTGGGTCTGGACGTTCTACGTCACGATCCTGTGGGCGATCGGCTATGCCATCGCCTATCCGGCCATCCCGATGATCACATCCGCCACGAAAGGCTATTTCGGTTACTCGACGCGCGCCGAGCTGCAGCAGGACCTCGATCTCGCCAAGGCATCCCAGACGAAGTTCCATGATCTGATCGCTGCCAAGACGGTGCAGGAAATCGACGCGGATCCGGCTTTGCGTGAATTCGCCATTGCCGGCGGCGCGTCCGCTTTCAAGGTCAACTGCGCGCCCTGTCACGGCTCGGGCGCGAGTGGCGGCCCAGGGTTCCCGAATCTCAACGACGATGACTGGCTGTGGGGCGGGGACCTCGATGCGATTCAGACCACGATCGCTCATGGGATCCGCTTCGACGGCGATACGGAGACCCATGCTTCCGAGATGCCGCCCTTTACCGACGTGCTGCAACCCATCCAGATGAAGCAGGCCGCGGCCTATGTCTGGGGCCTGACCAATACGCCCTCGGACCCCGCTCTCGCAGAGGCGGGAAAGCAGGTCTTCCTTGACAATTGTGCCGCATGTCACGGCGAGGACGCCAAGGGCAAAGCCGAAATGGGCGCGCCGGATCTCGCCGATGCGATCTGGCTCAAAGCGCGCGGCGAAGACGCCATCCTTCGCCAGGTGGCCTCTCCCAAGCATGGCGTCATGCCGGCTTGGGCGGGACGTCTCGGCGATACGACAGTCAAGGAGCTGACCATCTTCGTCCATTCGCTCGGCGGCGGCACGTAAGGAGAAAGCCATGACAGCCCACGACCACAATCCGATCCTCGGTCTCTACGGCACGCCGCGTGCTGTTATCCGATCGCGTGTCTCGGCGCGCGCCCAACCGATGCCTGCATCTTCGGAGCAGGACGACCCGGCAAAGATCGGCAATTCGATCGTGAGTTTGACCAGCCTCAAAGATCACAAGCAGACGAGCCGATAGTATCGGCTCCTGTCGAGGACGTCCCAGCGGCGTTTCTCCCCCGCTGTCCTCCGGCCACGCCCTTACCCCGGGCGTGGCCTTTTCGCTTCCGGAAAGGTCATTCTTGATCTGCATCAAGGAACGAATGCGCCGCGGATGGGACAAGAGCGGGTGAAAACCGGACAGGTCCCATGAATCTCTATACCGCCCCCGATCCAAATGACATTGAGCGCGTCAGCGTCGAGCCGGTCAATGCCCGGCGCAACCGCCAGCCTCTCTATGCGCCGCGCAAGAAGATTTTCCCGAAGCGCGCCGAGGGGCAATTCCGCCGGTTCAAATGGATCGTGATGCTGATTACGCTCGGCATCTACTACCTCGCGCCGTGGATCCGTTGGGATCGCGGCCCCTACGCGCCCGACCAGGCAATCCTCGTCGACCTCTCCTCGCGGCGTTTCTTCTTTTTCTTCATCGAGATCTGGCCGCAGGAATTTTATTATGTGGCGGGCCTGCTGGTCATGGCGGGGTTCGGCCTGTTTCTCGTCACCGCCGCGGTCGGCCGTGCCTGGTGCGGCTACGCCTGTCCGCAGACCGTCTGGGTCGACCTCTTTCTCGTCGTCGAACGCGCCATCGAAGGCGACCGCAACGCGCGCATGAAGCTCGACGCCGGTCCCTTCACCTTCGACAAGATCAGGAAGCGGGTGACCAAGCATGCGATCTGGCTGCTGATCGGCATCGCCACCGGCGGCGCATGGATCTTCTATTTTGCCGACGCGCCGGGCCTGGCGGCGTCGCTGTTTGCCGGCAGCGCACCCGCGGCCGCCTATGCCACGATTGCCATCCTGACCGCCACGACCTATGTCCTCGGCGGCCTGATGCGCGAGCAGGTGTGCACCTATATGTGTCCGTGGCCGCGCATCCAGGGCGCCATGCTCGACGAGAATTCGCTTGTCGTCACCTACAATGACTGGCGGGGCGAGCAGCGGTCGCGCCACGCAAAGAAGGCCCAGGCCCAGGGTCTGCCGATCGGCGATTGTGTGGATTGCAATGCCTGCGTCGCGGTTTGCCCGATGGGGATCGACATTCGCGACGGCCAGCAGATGGAGTGCATCACCTGCGCGCTGTGCATCGACGCCTGTGACGGCGTCATGGACAAGCTCGGAAAGCCGCGCGGCCTGATCGCCTATGCGACGCTCAGCGAATATTCGAGCAACATGTCGCTTGCGACGGACGGAGGGCAAACAGCCATCCGCCCCTCCAATGTGCGAAACGACGACGGCAGCTTCATCCCGGCGGTCCGGCATTTCGACTGGCGCATCATCTTCCGTCCGAGAATTCTCTTCTATGCCGTCGTCTGGGCATCGATCGGCGTCGCCATGGTCATGCATCTCGCCTTCCGCGAACGGCTCGAGCTCAACGTCGTCCACGACCGTAACCCCCAATATGTTCTGGAAAGCGACGGTTCCATCCGCAACGGCTACACGCTTCGCGTCCTCAACATGGTGCCGAAGCCGCGGGACGTGACCATCACCCTGGTCGGGCTGGAGGGAGGCAAGATGCGCATTCCCGAGTTCGGCCGGCAGGATGGCCGCAGCTTTACCGTCCATGCCGAACCCGACGCGGCGACGACGCTCAAGGTCTTCGTCACACGCAAGCCCGACGGAGCCGCCATCAGTGAATTCCTCTTCGTCATCGAGGATACGGACCATGCCGACCGGGCGACCTATCGCGCGGCGTTCAATGCACCGGGAGACGTGAGATGAAGGCTTCCAGAGGTTTTACCGGCTGGCACATGCTGCTTGCCACCTCCGCATTCTTCGCCGTGGTGATCGCCGTCAACGTCACCATGGCCGTCTATGCCTCTTCCACCTGGAGCGGCCTGGTCGTGGAAAACACCTATGTGGCCAGCCAGGAATTCAACGGCAAGGCGGCAGCGATGAAGGCGATGGCCGCCTCGGGCCTCGAGGGCGCGCTCTCCATCAAGGGCCACGAGATCCGCTACGACGTCCACGATGGCAAGGGTGCGCCTGCGATCATCGACGATGTCACGCTGAACTTCAAACGGCCGGTCGGCGATCACGAGGACTTCCACCTGACGCTCCGGAAGATGGGCGAGGGCCGCTTCGAAACCGATCATGAGGTCGCCGGCGGCGACTGGATCGTCGAAGCCATATCGACAAGGAACGGCGCGGTCGTCATGCATGAGGCCAAGCGCATCGATACTGCGGAGTTTGGCCAATGACCTGCTGCTCCATGGATACGGAAAGCGTGCTCGCCCTCAGTGCGACATCCGCCAGCGCCGAGGAAGTCCGGCTTGCCAGCCACTCGCTCGGGGCCGGATTGCACCAGCTCGACCTCAGCGTACCCGACATCCACTGCGGCGGCTGCATAGTCACCATCGAAAAGGCGCTGTCGGCGCTTCCTTTCGTCCGGAGAGCCCGGGTCAATCTCACTGCCCGCAGGGTGAGCTGCGTCTACCAGGAGGAAATCGAGACGCGGCCGACCGATCCGTCGGCAATTCTCACCGCCATCAACGCGGTCGGATACCGCGCGCATCTCTTCACGCCCACGGCACCTGAAAACGACAGGACCAGGAACCAGCTGCTGCTGGCGATCGGCGTTTCGGGTTTTGCAGCGGCCAACATCATGCTGCTCTCGGTGTCGGTCTGGTCGGGCGCCGATGCGGTGACGCGTGACATGTTTCACTGGGTTTCGGCGATGATCGCGGCCCCTGCGCTGGTCTATGCGGGACGCTTCTTCTTCAAATCGGCCTGGAACGCGCTGAAGCGCGGGCGCACCAACATGGACGTTCCGATCTCGCTTGCAGTGACGCTCTCCTATGCCGTCTCTCTGTGGGAGACCGTGCATCACGGCGAACATGCGTGGTTCGACGCCTCGGTTTCGCTGCTGTTCTTCCTGCTGATCGGCAGAACCCTCGATCACGTGATGCGCGAAAAGGCGCGCGCGGCGATCAACGGGCTGGCAAGACTGGCCCCGCGCGGGGCGCTGCTGATGATGCCGGACGGATCGCGCCGCTACGTTCCGGTGGAAGAGATCACGGTGGGTGATGACATCGCGATCGCGGCGGGCGAGCGCATCCCCGTCGACGGCACGATCGTCAACGGCGAGAGCGACGTGGATCTCTCCATCGTCACCGGTGAAAGCAGTCCGGTCGCCGTCGCCAAAGGGAGTGCGGTGAATTCGGGTGCGATGAACTTGACCGGCTCGCTCATCCTGCGGGCGACGAAAGTGGCGAGGGATTCCCTTCTATCGGAAATCATCAGCCTTATGGAAGCCGCCGAAGGCGGCAGGGCCCGCTATCGCCGGATCGCCGATCGGGCCGCAGCGCTCTATTCCCCGGCCGTGCACCTGTTGGCGCTGGTCTCCTTTCTCGCCTGGGGATTTTTCGGCGGCGACTGGAAACAGGCGATGCTGGTGGCGGTCGCGGTGCTGATCATTACATGCCCGTGCGCGCTCGGCCTTGCCGTTCCCGTGGTCCAGGTGGTCGCGGCGGGTGAGCTTTTCCGCAAGGGCATCATGGTCAAGGACGGTTCGGCGCTCGAAAGACTGGCCGAGGCGGATATCGTCGCCTTCGACAAGACCGGAACGCTGACAATGGGGCGGCCCCGTCTCGTCAGGGTCGAAGCGACCGAGGCAGGCAACACTGCGATCGCCTGCGCATTAGCCGCGCATTCACGGCATCCTCTTTCCCAGGCGCTGCTGCGGGACATGGAGCAGGCTTCTTCATTCTCGTTCGACAAGGTCACGGAAATCCCCGGCGGCGGGCTGGAGGCCAGCAACGGATCGGATGTCTATCGGCTGGGCAACCGGGCCTTTGCCTGCGGAACCGGCCTTACGCCCGGCGCGGGCGACAGTCCGTTTTCGGAGGTGGTCCTGTCGAAGAACGGCGCCGATCTGGCATGTTTCCTCTTTGACGACACGCTTCGCCCGGGCGCTGCCGAGGCCGTCCGCGATCTCACTGCCGCCGGCCTTGAAACGCTGATGGTATCGGGCGACAGGCAAACTGTCGTCGACAACACGGCGCAGGCTCTCGGCATTCAGAGGGCTCTGGGCGTCCTGGCGCCGAAGCAGAAGGTCGAGGAATGCCAGAGGCTGAGCGGCGAGGGCCGCCGCGTGCTCATGGTCGGCGACGGGATCAACGACGCTCCGGCGCTTGCCGCCGCGCATATCTCGATGGCGCCCGCCACGGCATCCGACATCGGCAGGCAGGCCGCCGACCTCGTCTTTTTCAACGAACGGCTCGATGCCGTCCCGCAAGCGATCGCCGTCGCGCGAAGATCCGCAAGCCTCATCCGGCAGAACTTTGTTCTGGCCATCGGTTACAACGTGCTGGCGGTCCCGATCGCGATTGCCGGCCTGGCGACGCCGCTGATCGCAGCGGTGGCCATGTCGACATCATCGATCATCGTCGTAACCAATGCGCTGCGGTTGAATGCCTTCGGCAAACATTCCCCCATCCGGACCGAAGCGCGAGCCGGCGGAGAGGTGAAAACCGCATGAACATGCTGATCTATCTGATCCCGATCGCGCTGCTGATGGGGGGGATAGGCCTCCTGGCATTCCTCTGGTCGCTGAAAAGCGGCCAGTATGACGACCTTGAAGGCGCCGCCTGGCGAATTCTCGTCGACGACGAAACCGACCGCGAAAAATCTTGAGCCGCATACAGATCAAGACGAGAGGAAGATCGATGCTTGCGAAAAATCCCGTACTTTTGCGGTCTGACCTATTCGACGGCCTCGACGAGGCGACGGTAGAGGAGCTCGCCGCTGCGGCTCAGTTTCAAACCTTCGCGCCGGATGAGCGGATCATCGCCGAAGGCCAGCCGGCGTCATTCGTCTATTGCGTGATGAGCGGGTTCGTCCGACTTTCCAAATCCGAATCCGCCGGACGCGAGGCGGATATCTGCATCTGCGAGCCCGGCGAAACCTTCGGCGAGTATCTTCTGTCGGGCGGCGGCGCCTACGCCTACAGTGCGTGGTCCGCCGACGGGGCGGAGGTGGCCTTGTTCGAACTTCCGGACTTGCGGGCGCTCGCCGAGCGGTACCCCATCATTCATCGCAACGTCATGCGGATCATGACCCGGCATCTGCTCGGCGCGATGGATTGCATAGCAGGAGACCGGCTGCACACGGCCGCGCAGCGTGTCGCGAACTACCTCGTAAGCCGATGCCCGGCCTCGGCCTCGCAGGCCACGTTTCGCCTGCCTTACCGGAAGAGAATTCTGGCCGGCAAACTGGGGCTTGCCCCCGAAGCCCTGTCCCGAGCGTTCGCCGCGCTCGTTCCCGCAGGTGTCGAAGTCAGAGGCAAGATCGTGCTGGTCGACAGTGTCGACCTGTTGCGGAAGGCGTGCTGACATCGGGAACAAGCCGGAAAGCACGCCGTAATTTGACCGGCGTCAATGTGGCCAGCGCCCGTTCCACTAAGGTCAGGGCAAAAGGCACCTCGACGTCATGCTTATCTGGATTGTTTTCGCGGTCATCGCGACTGCCGTCATCGTTTCCCTTCTTCATCCGCTTGCTTCGGGCCTTGCCCGGATCGACAGTGGCGCGGCTGATGCATGCCAGGTCTACCGGGACCAGCTTGTCGAGCTCGACAGGGACATGGAGACGAACCAACTCCCTCGCAACGAGTATGAATATGCCCGTGCCGAAATCGCGCGGCGGCTTTTGAAGGCAAGCGAGCAGCAGCGTGAAGAGCGCCGGAGACCGCCGCATACCCATCGATGGCTGAAGCCGGCCATCGTCTTATTTCTGCCGCTCGCAAGCATCGGCCTTTATGGCCGGCTGGGTTCGCCCGACGTGCCGTCGCAGCCGCTGCAGGCGCGGCTGGAAGATCCCGGCCGGAATATCGCAATGCTCATTGCAAGGACGGAACGCCATCTCGCAAGCCAGCCCGATGACGGGCGGGGATGGAACGTCATCGCTCCGGTCTATCTCAGGACCGGCCGGATCGCCGAGGCACAGTTGGCTTATCGGAATGCGCTGCGGATCCTCGGCCCCGACGTCGATCGCCTGGGCGGCCTTGCCGAGGCCCTGATGATCGAAGCGGAAGGTTCGGTGACCGCGGATACGCTCGACATCCTGCGGCAGATACTTCGGCTCGAACCGAAAAACCCGCGCGCGCTGTTCTACATCGCTGTCGGCATGGAGCAGGCGGGGCGGACCAGCGAGGCGCTGGCAGATTTCGAAGGGCTGGCAAAATTGTCGCCTGCCGGCGCGGCGTGGCTGCCGCTCGTCAACCAACATATTTCCGCCAATGGCGGCGTTCCGCTGACCGCTTCGGGGCAGAAGCCTGACATGACAGCTGCAGGAGGTTCGAGATGACGCGCAAGCAGAAGCGCCTTGCGGTGATTGCTGGCGGGATGAGTTTCATCCTGGCGGCGGTGTTGTTGGTGATGTTCGCCTTCAGCCAGTCGGTGGCCTATTTCTACATGCCGGCCGATCTGGCAAAGACGCCGGTGGCGCCGGAGACCCGCATCCGGCTCGGCGGCCTGGTCGGGGCCGGCAGCGTCGTGCGCGGCGCCGGTTCGACGGTGGAGTTTTCCGTCACCGACGGCAGCGCCAATGCGGTGAAGGTTCAATATACCGGCATCCTGCCCGATCTGTTCCGCGAAGGGCAGGGCGTCGTCACCGAAGGCATGTTTGCCGCCGGAACGAACGTCTTTACAGCCGACACGGTTCTCGCCAAGCATGACGAGACCTATATGCCGAAGGAGGTGGCCGACAAGCTGAAGGCGCAGGGCCTGTGGCAGGATGGCCAAGGCGGACAAAGCCAAGGGGGACAAGGCCAAGGGGGACAAGGCCAAGGGCAGGAGGCGAAAGCGACGCCATGATCATCGAGATCGGCCATTACGCTTTGGTGCTGGCGCTGGCGACGGCGCTGATCGTCTCGATCGTGCCTGTGATCGGCGCCCGCCGCCATGACCGGGCGATGATGGATGTGGCGAGCGTCGGTTCGCTTGTCATGTTTGCGCTCGTCGCCTTCGCCTTCGCCGTTTTGACCTATGCCCATGTCGTCTCCGACTTCTCGGTCGAGAACGTCTGGGAGAATTCGCATTCGCTGATGCCGCTGATCTACAAATATTCCGGCGTCTGGGGCAATCACGAGGGCTCGATGATGCTCTGGCTGCTGATCCTGGCGCTGTTCAGCGCCCTGGTCGCGATCTTCGGCGCCAACCTGCCGGAGACGCTGAAGGCCAATGTGCTTGCCGTCCAGGCCTGGATCTCGCTCGCCTTCACCCTGTTCATTCTCTTGACCTCCAATCCCTTCCTGCGGCTCGATCCGGCCCCGGCCGAGGGCCGCGACCTCAATCCGGTGCTGCAGGATATCGGGCTCGCCATCCACCCGCCGCTGCTCTATCTCGGTTATGTCGGCTTTTCCGTCTGCTTCTCCTTTGCCGTGGCGGCTCTCCTCGAAGGCCGGATCGACGCCGCCTGGGCCCGCTGGGTGCGGCCCTGGACGCTGGCTGCCTGGACCTGCCTGACGCTCGGCATCGCCATGGGCTCCTACTGGGCCTATTACGAGCTCGGCTGGGGCGGCTGGTGGTTCTGGGATCCGGTGGAGAACGCCTCGTTCATGCCGTGGCTGGCCGGCACCGCGCTGCTGCATTCGGCCCTCGTCATGGAAAAGCGCGAGGCGCTGAAGATCTGGACGGTGCTGCTCGCCATCCTGACCTTCTCGCTGTCGCTGATGGGCACCTTCCTGGTGCGCTCCGGCGTGCTGACCTCGGTGCATGCCTTTGCCAGCGATCCCACCCGCGGCGTCTTCATCCTCTCGATCCTCTTGATCTTCATCGGCGGGGCGCTGTCGCTGTTTGCCCTGCGGGCGCCGAAGCTTGCGGCCGGCGGGCTGTTTGCGCCGATCTCGCGCGAGGGCGCGCTCGTCCTCAACAATCTGATCCTGACGGTCGCCTGCGGCACGGTGCTGACCGGCACGCTCTATCCGCTGCTTCTGGAGACGATCACCGGTGACAAGATCTCGGTCGGGCCGCCCTTCTTCAACCTGACCTTCGGCCTGCTGATGGCGCCGCTGCTCGTCATCGTGCCGTTCGGGCCGCTGCTGGCCTGGAAGCGCGGCGATCTGCTCGGCGCCCTGCAGCGGCTCTACCTTGTCGCGGCTCTCGCCTTCGCCGCCGCTCTGGTCTTCTTCTATCTCCAACATGGCGGGCCGGTGCTCTCCGTGCTCGGGCTGGCGGCCGGGCTGTTCCTGATCCTCGGCGCCATTGCCGATCTCTGGTATCGGGCCGGCATCGGCAAGGTGGCGGGCTCTGTCGCCTGGCGCCGCCTGTCGGGCCTGCCGCGCTCGGCTTTCGGCACGGCGCTTGCCCATGCCGGGCTCGGCGTCAGTGTGCTCGGCATCGTCGCCGTCACCACCTTCCAGAGCGAACATGTCGTCGAGATGAAGCCGGGTCAGACGGTCGAGGCCGGCGGCTACAGCCTTGAGTTCGACGGCATGCGGGCGGGCAGGGGGCCGAACTACACCGAGGAGCGCGGCCACTTCACCATCCGGCGCGCCGGTGTCACCATTGCCGACACCTGGTCGGCCAAGCGGCTCTATACCGCCCGGCAGATGCCGACGACGGAGGCGGGCATCCTGACCTTCGGCCTCAGCCAGCTCTATGTCTCGCTCGGCGACGCCACCAAGGACGGCGGCATCGTCGTGCGCATCTGGTGGAAGCCGTTCATCCTCTGCATCTGGGGCGGCGCCCTGATCATGGCCGCCGGCGGCTGCGTCTCGCTCTCCGACCGGCGCCTGCGCGTCGGCGCCCCGCGCCGGAAGGCGAAGGCAAAACCGGCCGCGCCTGTGATGGAGGCGGCGGAATGATGCGGCAAATCCCCGCCCGCGCCCGGAGCGAATGTGACGGCGATCATGAACAGTTTGATGAAGATCAAAGCGGTATGACCGCCCGCTCTCTAGCATATCTCTAGAATAATAATGATCGGTGAGGCAGAGACCATGCAAGCAAGGGATATAATGACCACGAATGCGGTTTCGATCAGCCCGGTGGTCAGCGTGCGCCATGCGGTCGCGACGATGCTGCAAAATCACGTCAGCGGCCTTCCCGTCGTTGACGACCACGGCCGCGTCTGCGGCATGATCACGGAAGGCGATCTGCTTTTACGCCGGGAGGTCCGCTTTTCTCCCCGTCCGGCGCGGGCGCCGGAGCTGATTTCCGAGATCGACCTCGAGCGTTACATCGGCAGCAACGGATGGTGTGTGGCGGACATCATGTCCCAGGACGTCATCGTCGCCCGGCCGGACAGCGAAATCTCCGATATCGCAGAAAGCTTGCAGGTGCACCGCATCAAACGGCTACCGATCGTCGAAGATGAACGTCTGGTCGGGATCGTGAGCCGACGGGATATCCTGCGTGTCATTGCCGAGGCGCCGACGACCGTATTGCCGCGGGGAGACGAGGCCATCAGGCTGGCGGTGCGAACCCGGCTGAGATCGGACCTCGGTCTCACGCCGCAAAAGGTCCAGGTATCCGTCCGGAACGGGCAGGTGACGGTCGACGGTCAGGTGGAATCCGAACTCAAGCGCAGGGCGATCAAGGTTCTCATCGAGGGCCTTGGCGGGATCGCCGGCTATAAGGATTGCCTGCTCGTATCGCCTGTTCAAACCCAGGATTGAAAGCTCGCTTGCTTTGGCGCGCCGTCATCGCGCCAAATGACGAGGAGGCTTGCTCGATCTGTCAAGATCGAGCAAGCCATCTGTCAACTTCCCTGCTTGACACGGAAACTCCCGACTCGCCCTAGGATTTTAGCCCAACCGCCGGACTTCCTCTTTGATGAAAGTCAATCGCGCCGAGATCGACGAAAGCACGCGACTTGCGCCGAACTTGACGGAGATCAAATACCGACCGGCTGCCCCGATGTATCGGTTGACCGTGCAAAAGGGAGCATATGATGGATTTCGAAGCATTTTTCAAAAACGAGCTGGACGGGCTTCATGCCGAGGGCCGCTACCGCGTTTTTGCCGATCTCGAACGTCACCGCGGCAACTTCCCGCGGGCGACGCGCCATACGGCCGATGGCGAGAAGGAAGTCACGGTCTGGTGCTCCAACGACTATCTCGGCATGGGCCAGAACCCGAAAGTGATCGAGGCGATGAAAGCCGCCATCGACCACTGTGGCGCGGGTGCGGGAGGCACCCGGAATATTTCTGGCACCAACCATTACCACGTCCTGCTCGAGCGTGAGCTTGCCGATCTGCACGGCAAGGAATCGGCGCTGATCTTCACCTCAGGCTATGTCTCCAACTGGGCCGCACTCGGCACGCTCGGCGCCAAAATCCCCGGCCTGATCATCTTCTCCGATGCGCTCAACCATGCCTCGATGATCGAGGGCATCCGGCATGCCAAATGCGACAAGGTGATCTGGAAACACAATGACGTCGCCGATCTCGAAGCCAAGCTTGCCGCCGCCGATCCGAAGGCGCCGAAGCTGATCGCCTTCGAGAGCGTCTATTCGATGGACGGCGACATCGCCCCGATCAAGGAGATCTGCGACCTCGCCGACAAATACGGCGCGATGACCTATCTCGACGAGGTGCATGCGGTCGGCATGTACGGCCCGCGCGGCGGCGGCATTGCCGAGCGCGAGGGGCTGATGGACCGGCTGACGGTCATCGAGGGCACGCTCGGCAAGGCCTTCGGCGTGATGGGCGGTTATATCGCCGCGTCGACGGCGCTGTGCGACTTCATCCGCTCGTTTGCCTCCGGCTTCATCTTCACCACGGCGCTGCCGCCGGCGCTTGCCGCCGGCGCCGTCGCCTCGATCCAGCATCTGAAGGTCAGCCAGTTCGAGCGCGCCCGCCATCAGGACCGGGTGCGCAAATTGCGCTCGCTGCTCGATCAGCGCGGCATTCCGCATATGCACAATCCCAGCCATATCGTGCCGGTGATGGTCGGCGATGCAGCCAAGTGCAAGTGGATCTCCGACCTCTTGCTCGACAATTGCGGCGTCTATGTCCAGCCGATCAACTATCCCACCGTGCCGAAGAAAACCGAGCGGCTGCGCATCACCCCGACGCCGCTGCATTCCGACGCCGATATCGCCCATCTCGTCGACGCCCTGCATTCGCTCTGGTCGCGTTGCGCGCTGGCCCGGATGGTAGCCTGACACACGGGAAAATGCCCAATATTGACCGCGATCAAGGATTTAGCTCGCCGCTCGCGGGACAAGGCGCGAAGCAAGCACCGAGGAGACAACGCGTTGATGATAGCCCCGCATGACCGGCAAGCCGCCATCTCATCAGAAACAGTCTCCGCTATCGGCGAGGAGGTCGAGAAAGAATCCCCTTCGCGGAACCGCACATTCACTCCGCTCTTCAGCCTGCTTCCGCGTCTTCGCCGACATAGGTCGCTCTCGGTTTGCGCTCTTCTGGCGCTCACATCGGCAGCGCTCATCTCGCTCGCCCTACCGATGGCTGTGCGGCGCATGGTCGATCACGGCTTCAACCAGGCGGACGGAGCCTTCATCAATCGCTATTTTCTCATGCTGATCGCTCTCGCCGTCGCGCTGGCGATAGCAAGTGCGGCGCGCTATTACTTCGTCACGACATTGGGAGAGCGGCTGGTCACCGATCTTCGCTTCGAGGTCTTCCACCATATCATCCGGCTTCCGGCGGCATTCTTCGACCGAAACCGCTCGGGCGAAATTGCGTCGCGCCTCGTAGCGGATGCGACCCAGATCAAGTCCGCCATCAGTCTCACGGCATCGGTGGCTTTGAGAAATTCAATCCTCTGCCTCGGCGCCCTGGCCATGATGTTCGTGACCAGTGCCGGCCTATCGGCCATCGCTCTCGGGGCCATTCCCCTGGTGGTGGCCCCTCTGGTCCTGTTCGGTCGCTCGGTGCGAAAGAAGTCCCGCATAGCACAGGATGCACTTGCCGAGGCTTCGGCCTATGCGAGCGAGATCATCGCGGCAAGCCGCACCGTGCAGGCCTTCAACGGCGAAGATGCTGCAGGGCAGAGATATGGGCGCGATGTCGAACTTTCCTTCGACCGGACAGTCGCGGCCTCCCGGGCAAGAGCCCTGCTGACTGCCATTGCCATCACGCTGGTCTTCGTCAGCGTCGTCGGCGTGCTGTGGCTGGGCGCCCATAAGGTGCTGGCGGGAACGCTCTCGGCTGGCAGCCTGAGCCAATTTCTCATCTACGCGGTGATCGCAGCCGGTTCTCTCGGCTCACTGTCGGAAGTCTGGGGAGAACTTTCGCAGACAGCCGGCGCCGCCGGACGGCTGTTCGAACTTCTGAACGAACAGACCGACGAGCGCGAACCGCAAGCCTGCATGTCGCTCCCCACCCCCATCCAGGGAGGCATGGAACTGCATGACGTGCGCTTTTCCTATCCGGGCGCACCGGAAAAGGAGGTTCTGAACGGCCTTTCCTTTCGCGTTTCGCCAGGCGAAACCGTCGCCCTGGTCGGCCCTTCCGGATCCGGAAAGAGCACCGTTTTCTCCCTGCTCCTCGGCTTCTACAAAAACCAGACGGGCAGCATTTCCATCGATGGCAGGGAACTCGGCCTGATCCCGCCGCAGACCCTGCGCAAGGAAATCGCCATTGTTCCGCAGGAGGTGACGATGTTTGCGGCCTCCGTTTACGACAACATCGCCTTCGGAAGGCCGGATGCACTGCGCGAAGACGTGATCGCCGCGTCGATCAAGGCACAGGCGCACGGTTTCGTCGCGAAGCTGCCGAACGGCTACGACTCGGTTCTCGGCGAGCGTGGGCTGACGCTGTCTGGCGGACAGAGACAGAGGCTGGCCATCGCACGGGCCATGCTCAAGAACGCTCCGATCCTGCTCCTGGATGAAGCCACCGCATCGCTCGACGCCGAAAACGAGGCGCTCGTCCAGCGCGGCCTGGAGGAATTGATGGAGGCGCGGACCACGATCGTGATCGCGCACAGGCTCGCCACCGTGCTCAAAGCGGACAGGATTCTGGTGATGAACAAAGGCAGGATCGTGGAGGAGGGGACTCACGCCTCGCTCTTGCGCCAGGGCGGCCTTTACACGCGCCTGGCGGAGTTGCAGTTCAAGATTCCGGCCGGTCTCGAACCGGAACAGGACGCAGCGTGATGATATCATCCGGCGTCCGCGCAGCGGCACTTTGATCTTCCGGCGCTATTCTTCCAGGAGGAGAGCCGTCGCGAGATAACCCATGCCGATTGTGCTCGCAAAGAGGTAGATGAACAGGCCCTGAGCTAGATAATTCTGAGGCGCGCCCGCCGCAGCAAAACCGTTTTGCCAGATGAAGAACCCCACGGCGCATCCGATTGCAAAGCCCGTGGCCAATCGAGTGAGCATGAACCTGATCATGCCGGGCATGGCGCTTACCTCTGACATAACCGCAATAAACGTCCGGGGTGCCCGGAATGTTCCGCCCCGGAAATGATCTCTGTCAACGACCGCCAGGCGCGGCCGTGCAAGAAGTGGAAGAAACCGGAGATCGTAACAGTGCATCTTCTGCCTTTCGCAGCGGGCGTTTTCACGCTTCTCATCCTGCCCGGACCGACCAACGCCATATTGGCGATGGCATCTCAGGGCCTGACTTTCGGACGCGCCATCGTGCTGCTCGCCACCGTCCTGTCCGCCTATCTTGCGATCGTCCTTCCGGCGTCCAGTCTGGCCGGCTCTTTTCTCCGCGACCACCCTCTGGTTTCGCAAGGCGTCAAACTTGTCTCGGCGATCTGGGTTTTGTACCTGGCGCTGCGGCTCTGGGGCATCGGATCGAGTCCCGTCGAGGCCGTGCGCGTGCGGCAGCTGGCCGTGACGACGCTGTTAAATCCCAAAGCGCTGATCATCGGATTGACGATGATGCCTGCAGCGCGAGAGGTGCCTGTGACGGCCTCCATCGCCATTCTCGCATCCGTGGTCCTAGCGGTATCCTCGATCTGGCTGTCGATCGGCAGGCTCATCCTCGGACGTGAAAAACGGATACCGTCATTTGCCCGGCGGTGCGGATCCGCAACCCTCGTGGCATTCTCCGCCGTGCTGACGCTCAGCGCCCTTGGCGGATGAACCTCCGGCTACGCGCTGCGCGCGGCCTAGCGAACACCTACACAAGCCGTCGTGCGGCTGGAAAAGGCTGTTGTTCCATAATGCGTCTTACGCCACATTTTACTGTAGCCGCAAAGTTAAAGTGTCCTGTTTCTGCAAAGTTAGAATGTCACTCTCTTCCCGTTTTTGATGACGGTGGAGATTGCGGATGGGATTGATAGCGATGAGCGAGCGCGATCTGCAGCGGATCGAGATTTTGTCGAAGGTGGTCGACGGCCGCATGACGTTGGTGTCGGCGGCACATGTGCTTGATCTGAGCGAGCGCCAGGTGCGTCGGCTGCTGGATCGGATCCGCACTGACGGCGCGGCATCGATAAGGCACAAGGCGATCGGTCGGCCATCGAACAACCGGATCAGCGACGGCGTTCGCGATTATGCGATGACGTTGGTTGGCGAACGCTATGCGGATTTCGGTCCGACGCTGGCGGCCGAGAAGCTGGCCGAACGCGATGGATTGCGTGTGTCGCGCGAGACGTTGCGCAGCTGGATGGTGGAGGCTGGCCTGTGGCTATCTGCCAAGCAGCGGCGGACGTTTCATCAGCCGCGGCTGCGGCGCGAGGCCTATGGCGAGCTGGTGCAGATCGACGGGTCGGAACACCGCTGGTTCGAGGATCGCGGGCCGCCGTGCTCGCTGCTGGTGTTTGTCGACGATGCGACTGGCAGATTGATGCAGTTGCGGTTTGTGCGCTCGGAAAGCGCCTTCAGCTATTTCGAGGCACTGGCGCTATACCTCAGGCGTCACGGCGCGCCTGTGGCCTTCTACTCCGACAAGCATTCGGTATTCCGGGTGGCGAAGAAGGACGCCAAGGGTGGCCAGGGGATGACCCAGTTCGGGCGGGCGCTTTGCGAGCTAAACATCGAGATTCTTTGCGCAAATTCGAGCCAGGCCAAAGGTCGCGTCGAGCGCATGAACCGGACGCTACAGGATCGGCTGGTCAAGGAATTACGGCTGGCGGGGATCTGCGACATGGAGACTGGCAATGCGTTTTTGCCTGGCTTCATGGAGCACTACAATGCGCGGTTTGCGATCATCCCTGCCCGGTCCGAGGATTTGCACCGGCCGCTGAATCTGGCCCCGGGTCGGTTAACTGAGATCCTTTGCAAGCGCGAGCAGCGTTACGTCGGGGCGCAGTTGACGTTTTCGTTTGAACGCAAGCGGATCATGCTGGAGGAGGCCGAGGTGACGCGCGGTCTGGTGGGCCGCTATGTCGAGACCTATGCCTATGCTGACGGCCGCCTGGATGTGCGCTGGAAGGGACATTCCCTGCCCTACACGGTGTTCGACAAGGACCAGCGGGTGACGCATGCGGCAATTACCGAGAACAAGCGGCTCGGTGATGTTCTGGCCTATATCAAGGAGCGTCAGGACCAGCAGGAAAAGCCGGTCGTGAAGAGCAACAGCGACAAAAATGGCTATAAGCCGAGAGGTCGCAAGCCCGGAAGGCGCACGGACTACATGAATGATCCGGCGGTGATTGCGCGGCGAGAGAAAGCGCTGTTGAGGCAGCAGGCTGCCGAGTGAACCGTCGATCGGATAGTCTCAAAGCTAAAGCCGAAGGGGTGTCTCTCACCCGCCCCGATCTGCTCTTGCAACCGGTATCAGCCGCTCAGATCGGGGCTGATCGGTGTGCCGCGTAGCAACCTCGCGGACATTTCTACTTTGCACAACGGCGGACATTCCAACTTCCCCGCCACATTTACAATTTTAGATTTGAATAGCTAGCTATCGGTACATTCTGTCCTGGCATTCAGAATGGTCGAGGCAATATCGGCAAAACCAAGCCCTGCAGGCTGGGAGGAAATCCACCTCGGCACATGCTGCAAATACGGAAGAACAGGAAGGATATTTCCGACGCCGAAAGAATTTCGGATGAAACCGAACATTGGCACATCGTTTCGAGAATCGCCGACGAACGCCGTGACGGAGGGCAATTCAGCGGGGTCGACCTCGAACATGCCGGTCAGGAGGCGTTCGCTCATGGCGCGTTTGTCATAAACGCCTATCCAGGTGTTGATGTGGATGGAACTGATGGCGACGGTGCCGCCGATTGCCCTGATATCGGATGCCAGATCTTCGACGTCCCGGGTATTATGACCCTGAATGTCGATTGCCACGTCAGCCAGGCGGAACACCTGGTCGTGAGCGATCTTGAAGGTGCCGCCTTTTTCCGAGATCAGCTTTTCGATGGCACCAAGATGCTGGCGTTGACGCTCGCCCTGCAGTGCGCCGTTCTCCCAGTATTCGAAAACAACCTCACCGTTGCGGCGCATAACGGCATAAGCGCCGCTTTCGCCGATGACCGCGGCAACCGGCCAGGCACGGACGATGTGTTCGCACCAGCCGGCAGAACCACCCGTGACCGGCACGACGGCGATGCCGGCCCGGCTGAGCTCCCAAAGGGACTCATAGGTAGACGGCAGAAGCTTGCCTTCCGTCGTCAGCGTATCGTCGATATCGGTGAAGAGATAACGCACGTGCCGCAGTTCCTGCGCAGAGGGTGCCAGATCTACGAACGTCACGTCATGTCCTCGCAGGTGACCACCTCCATGCTGCTCTCGGCCAGCACAGAAGCGACCGACGGATCAGGCGGCAGCCGGTCCGTGTAAAAGCGGGTGATTTTATTGAAAGGCGCTACGCGCACCGCCGCGTGGCGGGTCCATTTGCTGACGTCTGCGGCCAAGAGACGTGTTTGCGAATTCTCCAGAAGCGCATTGGTGATCTGCGCCTCGCTATAGCTGAAGTCCATCAGGCCGTTCACCGGGCTCAGGGCACCGGCACCGACGACTGCATAGGTCGCATAGAATTTTTCCACGAACTTGATCACATCGCTACCCACCACGTCGCGGTCGTCATGGCGCAGCAGACCGCCGGTGAGATGGACCTCGACACTCGGGGAATCGCAAAGAGTGAGAGCGACATGGATATTGTTGGTGATAACGGTCAGCCCCTGGTGATCGCGCAACGCCTCTGCCACGAATTGAACCGTACTGCCGATCCCGAGGAATACCGTCGCATCCGGGCCTATGTCGGCGGCGACCCGCTTTGCGATCAGCCGCTTGGCCCGACGGTTCAGTTGGGCACGGGCGTTCAGCGAAATATTGCTGCCTTCGACGGGCACATCGACACCGCCGTGAAAGCGGCGGGCGTGCCCGAGATCACACAGGGCATTGATATCACGGCGGATCGTCTGGGTCGTCAGATCGTACCGGCGCGCCAGATCATCGATATACTGGACGCCCTCGGTTTCGATCAGCGCAAGTATTTCGCGTTGTCGGCTCGATATGACCCGCTGCCCCATCGCTATTTCCTATGAGAGATAGACACTCGGGTCGTCTGTTATCACACCGGTCAAGCCGACAGGCCAAAAAGATGCGAGCAGCGTCGGGTCGTTGCAGGTCCATGCCCGCACCTTGATCCCCTGGTGCACCGCCTCCTCAAGGAAACCGATGCTGAGAGACTTGTAACCAAGATGGACCGTTCCCGCGGGAATTGATTTAAGAACATCGCTCCAGTCATCCGGCAGTTGACTCCACAACATGGCAAGCTCGTAATCCGGATCGATTTCGTGCATGCGCCTGAGCGCCGCCGCGTCGAAGCTCGATATCATGATCTTGGTCTGCGGCGCGCGCGCCCTCAGATGTTCGTCAACGGTCTTCACCAACTGGTCGAGAGATTTGTGATGCGGATGCTGCTTGATCTCGACATTGGCGTTCAATCCCAGCTCACCCAATGCGGACAGGACCTCGGCAAGGGTCGGCAAGGGTTCCCCCTTGAAGCGGGGATCGAACCACGCGCCGGCGTCGATCTTCTGCAGGTCGGTTACGGTGAGATCGCTGAGCCTGCCGGTCGACGAGGAGCAACGGTCGACGGATACGTCGTGGATTACGACTGCGGTCCCATCGCCAAGGAGCGCGACGTCCAGTTCGACCCATTGGGCGCCCTGGTCGGCAGCCGCCCGAAACGCGGCGATCGTGTTTTCGGGCGCGACAGCGGATGCGCCTCGATGTGCTTGAACCTCACTGCGGCCGGGTCCGGATCGCGGCTCTGACTGTGGCATGTCTTTCTCTTTCCTCACTTTTCGACGCTGCAGATGTCGGACAGCTCTATCCGGCCGTTTCAGTCCGTGCGTCGTCCAGTCTTGCTGTTGAAGGGATGCATCTGATCAATCCGCGCGAAGATCTCGATCCTGGCAGTCTCGGCGAAGTCCGGCCGGCCTTGAACCGTCAGGACGACCGTCTGCTGGCCCTCCCCCAGTCTGACATGCAGGTGGCTTTCGCCGCCGATCGGCTCGAGCAATTCGACGATGGCGTTCAGACGAACGGAAGGCTCGGCGGGCTTTGTTATGAGAAGAGCATCCGGCCTGAGACCGACAATGTCCGTTCCGTCGGGCAAGGCCAGGACGTTCCCGGCATCGGCCGCAGCCAGCACCTCGAGCGGCACGAGGTTCATCGGCGGAGAGCCGATGAAGCCGGCAACGAACAAACTTGCCGGACGGTCGTAGACTTCGACCGGCGTTCCCACTTGTTCGACCAGTCCGCCATTCATGACGACGAGCCTGTCGGCAAGCGTCATCGCTTCGAGCTGGTCATGGGTGACGTAGATGCTGGTGGTCTTCAGCCGGCGTTGCAGCCGGCGTATTTCAACCCGCATCTGCACACGCAGCTTGGCATCGAGATTGGACAGAGGCTCGTCGAAAAGAAACGCCGCCGGTTCGCGCACGATGGCCCGTCCCATCGCGACGCGCTGGCGCTGTCCTCCCGACAATTCACGCGGCTTGCGCGCCAGCATTGGCCCGATTTCGAGGATGTCGGCCGCTTCTTTGACGCGGCGATCGATTTCCGCTCGCGCCGTACCCCGATTCTTCAATCCATATTCAAGGTTTCCGCGCACCGTCATATGCGGATAAAGCGCATAATTCTGGAAGACCATGGCGATATCGCGTTCGGCCGGCTCCGCCTTGTTGACGTTGCGGCCACCAATCTCGACCCGGCCGTCGGTGATCGACTCCAATCCGGCGATCATGCGCAGCAAGGTTGACTTGCCGCAACCGGAAGGGCCGACGAGCACAATGAATTCGCCGTCTTCGACAGCCAGATTGATGCCTTTGACAGCAGGAACCGAACCATAGTTTTTCTTGACGTCGACAATATTGATCGGGGCCATTTCATTTCTCCGTTTCGACCAGGCCTTTGACGAAAAGGCGTTGCATGGCGACGATGACGAGGACGGGCGGCAAGGCGGCAAGGATGACCGCTGCCATGACGAGATTCCAGCGCGGCTCGGCATCCGCGACCGCGGCCATGCGCTGGATACCCATGACGACAGTGTAGAGGCTCTGGTCGGTTGTGACGATGAGCGGCCACAGGTACTGATTCCAGCCGAGCACGAACAGGATGATGAACAAGGCTGCGATATTGGTCACCGACAACGGCAACAGGATATCGCGGAAGAATTTCATCGGCCCCGCCCCGTCGACGCGCGCAGCCTCCATCAGCTCGTCGGGCACGGTGAGGAAAAACTGTCGAAACAGGAAGGTGGCGGTCGCCGATGCGATCAGCGGAATGATGAGCCCGCCATAATTGTTCAGCATTCCGAGGTCGGCGACCACCTTGTAGGTCGGCACGATGCGCACCTCGACCGGCAGCATCAGGGTGATGAAGATCATCCAGAAGGCGAGCGTGCGAAAGGGAAATCGGAAATAGACGATGGCGAAGGCAGAAACGATGGAAATGGCAATCTTTCCAACCGCAACACCGACGGCCATGATCAATGAATTGATGAGCATCGGCCCGATCGGCGGCGCGCCGGAACTCGTCATTCCCGATGATAGCATGGTCGAATAATTCTCGAGGATGTGCGGTCCCGGCACCAGCGGCACGACACCGGACAGAAAGTCGTTGGGGCCATGGCTCGAGGCGATGAAGGCGATATAGACCGGGAAGATCACGATCGTGACGCCGAGGATAAGGACGAGGTGAGCCAGGAAATTCAGGAAAGGACGATTTTCAACCACCTTTGACGCTCCTCAATATTGCACGCGGCGTTCGATGAAGCGGAACTGGACCGCGGTAAGAGCGACAACGATGATCATGAGTATGACCGACTGCGCCGCCGAGGAGCCCAGGTTGAGGCCGATGAAACCGTCGAAATAAACCTTGTAGACGAGGATTTCCGTGGCGCGCGCCGGTCCGCCTTGCGTCGTCGCATGAACGATGCCGAAAGTATCGAACATGGCGTAAACGATGTTGATGACGACCAGATAGAAGGTTGTCGGCGAGATCAACGGGAAGACGATCGTCCAGAAGCGCTTCACCGGCCCGGCGCCATCGATGGCGCCGGCTTCCTGGAGCGAGCGCGGCACGGATTGCAGCGCGGCAAGGAAAAACAGAAAGTTATAGGAAATTTGTTTCCAGGTGGCGGCGATCACGATCAGGACCATCGCATTATCCGGGTTGATCAGATGGTTCCAGCTGATCCCCATGCTGCGAAGCATATAGGCAACGATGCCGATCGAGGGATTGAACATGAACCACCAGAGTATGCCGGCGATCGCAGGCGCGACGGCGTAAGGCCAGATCAGCAAGGTCGAATAGATGCGGGACGTCCGCAGCACACGCATGGCCGCGGCGGCCAGAGTGAGTGCAATCGTCGTCGACAAGATCGTCACCGAGACGGCGAAGACCAGCGTGTGACCAAAGGCGTCCATATAGAGCGGGTCGGCAAACAGCCGGCGATAATTCTGAAACCAGACGAAGTTCGTTTTGAAACCGAACGCATCCTGGCGAAGGAACGATTGCCAGAAGGCGGTTGCGGCCGGCCAAAGAAAGAAGACGACGGTTATCAGAAGCTGGGGAGCAATAAGCAGATACGGCAAGACCCTATTGGGAAAGACGGTTCGTTTCGTTTGCATGGGCCCTCACAGAATGATGGAGAGGCAGGGCCGGCCAGGCGGGCCCTGCCCCGAGCCCTTAGTTGGCGGATTCGAAATCGCGAAGCTGTTCGTTGCCGCGCGCGACAACGGAATCGAGTGCTTCCTTTGCGGTCTTCTTGCCGCCGAGCAATGCCGCGAATTCGTCATCGATGATGCCGCGGACCTGAACGTAATTGCCGAAGCGGATGCCCTTGGAATTTTCGGTCGGCGTCACCCGCGTCAGCTGCTTGATGCCGACATCTGCACCGGGGTTCTTTTCGTAATATCCCTGCTCCTGGCTCAGCTTGTAGGCAGCCTCGGTGATCGGCAGATACCCCGAGAACTGATGCCAGTCGGCCTGAACTTCCGGCTTCTGCAGATAGGTATAGAATTTTGCCACACCCTTATATTCTTCTTCCGGGCGCCCCTTCAGCGTCCAGAGTGTGGCGCCGCCGATGATCGAGTTGAGAGGCTGCTTGATGACGTCGTCATAGTAGGGAAGCGGCGCAAAACCGACCTTGAAGGCTTTGGCATTGTTGATGACGCCCGCCCGGCCGGCGGACGAGTTCATGTACATCGCGCATTCCTGCGAATAGAACATCGGAGGCGCGTTGTCACCGCCGACCGGCCCGCCGAATTTGAAGAGCCCTTCGTCCTGCCACTTCTTCAGGTTCCCCCAATGGCGGATGGTCAGATCGTTGTTGAAGGTGAATTCCGCATCCAGGCCGCCGAAACCGTTGGCCTTGGTGGAATAGGGTTTGTCGTGCAGGGCGTTGAGATTTTCCGTCTGAATCCAGGAGATCCAGGCGCTGGTGAAGCCGCATTTGGCGGCGCCGGACTTGATGATCGTGCGCGAGAAGGCCTCCACATCGGCCCATGTCTTCGGCGGCGTCTCAGGATCGAGCCCGGCTTTCTTGAAGACATCCTTATTGTAATACATGATCGGAGTCGACGAATTGAAGGGCAGCGACAACACGTTGCCGCTGGTGTCGGAGTAGTAGCCGACCACCGGCGCAATGAACTTGTTCTGGTCCCAGGGCTCGCCTTGGTCCTTCATCAACTGATACACCGGATAGACCGCGCCCTGCGCTGCCATCATTGTGCCGGTGCCGACTTCATAGACCTGCACGATGGCCGGCTGTTGGTTGGCGCGGAACGCAGCTATGGCGCCCGTCAGCGTCTCGTCGTAGGTGCCCTTGTAAACCGGCACGATTTCATAGTCGGACTGAGACGCGTTGAAGCCCTTGGCAATTTGCTCCAGCTTCGCGCCGTTCTCCCCACCCATCGCGTGCCACCACTGGATCTTCGTGGCGGCCATCGCCGGAACTGATAAGGACAGGCTGGTCAATCCTGCGGACAGGAAAAAAGCGATCTTGTTCATAATCTCTCCCACTTCTCTCGGTCCGCAGCCTCCCGCTCCAGACGCGCGGATGGTAGCAGCCGAGTTTCACTTTGCAACAACGGAATGTTCAAATGAACATTTGAAGCGCTCGCAAACCGAAAGCCGCACGGGCCTCTTGCTCCCAAGCGTGATTGGCTCGCATGGATTTCGCCATCAGCCGCTCGGATGCTCGATACAGTGTTCAAATGAACGTCTTGTGTCAGTGGGCGCCGAAATATATTTTTTGGCGCGGACGCAGATTTTGCCGCGCACCGTTCCATCCTCGGCGTGAAGCTCAGCGAAAGAAGGGCGCGCACGGCTGCGCGGGCGCGCAAGCTGATCGATATCCGCGAGCGGCGTTTCATCGACCTGTTTTCGCACGACGAAATGGAATGCTGATGCTTGTTTCTTCCAAATGAACTAAACTCGTGCGCTAGCTTTCTCTAGCTGACATTCGTCGGATCATCATCATGAATATCAGGCAGATGACCGAGATCGCCGAGCAGTGGCTAACGACATTCATTCTGAACGAATGGACGTTCTTTCAGCTTGCGATCATCGTGGCGGGCTTGGGTTTTGCCTCCTTACTTGCGTCACGCACAGAGCCTGCGATGGAGGCAAAGGCGCGCCTGATCAAGGGTAATCCAGACCTTCTTCGGGTCATCATTGCTCCTATGCGCCGGATGATGTGGCTTTTCCTTGTCGGTTGGTTGTGGCTCGCCAACGTCGTGCTGAGCAAGAGCGCATGGCCTTCACAACGCTGGCTTGTGTCCACGGCTCTGACGCTGGCAGCGGCATGGTTCCTCATCTCCGTCCTGACCAAAATCATCCGCAACCCAACGCTGTCACGCGCCGTTGCGATCGGCAGCTGGAGCTACATCGCTCTTTATGCGGTCGGCCTTGACGGCCCGGTTCTATCTGCTCTTGACGGGCTCGCGATTAATTTAGGTGCGGTGAGACTCTCGCTTCTCCTTGTGCTCAAAGCCTTCGTGCTGGCGATCGCCTTGATCTGGTTGGCCGTCCTCATCGGCAACATGCTTTCCCACTGGGTTCAGCGCTCGGCCGACTTGTCGCCTTCCATCAAGGTGTTGATCAGCAAATGCATCAAGATCAGCCTGATCATAATCGCTGGAGCCATCGCTTTGTCGGCGACCGGGGTCGACCTGACGGCGCTGACCATTTTCTCAGGCGCAGTCGGCGTCGGAATAGGCTTCGGCCTTCAAAAAGTGGTATCGAACTTCATATCCGGCATAATCATCTTGATCGACAAGTCGATCAAGCCGGGTGACACGATCACCCTTGGCGACACGTTCGGGTCGATCCGTGACCTGCGCTCGCGGTTTGTTTCCGTCATCACTCGCGATGGCAAGGAGTACCTCATTCCAAATGAGGACTTCATATCGCAGCAGGTCGTCAACTGGTCGTTTTCCAGTGATTATGTACGAATCGACGTTGACTTCGGAACGTCCTATAACAGCGATCCGCATCAAGTCGTTAAGATCGCCATTGCGACAGCGTCGACGGTGCCCCGGGTCGCAAACCAATATAAGCCACCCGTCTGCTGGCTGACTGCCTTTGGCGCTTCGTCCCTCGACTTTCGGCTTCGCTTCTGGATCTCGGATCCAGCGAACGGGCTGACAAATGTTCGTGGGCAAGTCCTGATGGCGCTGTGGGACGCCTTCAAGAAAGCTGGCGTCTCTATTCCGTTTCCGCATCATGAAATCATCATGAAAAGCCCTATAGAGATCAAACAACCGGAGTGATTTCGGCCGGGATTGACCCTTGCAAGCACTTCAGACGGCTTCGACACGAGCCTTGCGCCACGCTTCAAACCGCTCGAGCGTCTCTTTATTAGGGGGATAGACGCCGAGTGTCGATTTACCGGATTCGATCTCCAGCTTGAGGAACTCTTCCTGCTCCTCCATCGCGACGGCCTCATCGGCGATTTCGCTGACATATTCGCGAGGAATGATGATGACGGCTTCGCTGTCTCCGAACACGATGTCGTCCGGATAGACCGCAACGCCGCCGCAGGCAATCGGCTGGTTCATATCCGATGCGTGATGGGCAACCAGATTGGCGGGCGCTGCCGGCCCGAGGCAATAGGTGGGAAGCCCGAGCTGGGCGATATCGGCAGTGTCGCGAACGCCTCCATCGAGCACGAGACCGGCGCAGCCGCGATAGATAAGGCGACGAGCCAGTACCGCGCCAATGCCGGCAATCTCGGCCATCGAACGGCAGTCGAACACGAGGACGTGGCCCTCCGGTATCGTGTCGATCGCCTTGCGCTGCTGGTTGGACGGATCGGAACTGTAGGTCGAACCGTCGATATCCTCGCGGGCCGGAATATAACGGACGGTGACGGCCGGACCGATCATCGGTTTTTCGGCCGCCGCGAGCGGCCGCACGCCACGAACAGCGGTGTTCCTAAGCCCCCGCTTCAGCAGCAAACTGCTGAGACTCGCCGAATTCGTCTGCAAAAGTTTGGCATAAACCGATGGGTCCAAAGCGGTCACAAGATCCCTCCCCTTGTCGGCGACAAGATCTACCATATCAAAGTAATTGTTCAATAGTGAATTTAGAGTTTCTTATTTAGACAACGGATGGAGCCCATTGATGGTTTTCGTCAGCGTCGCAGCCGCCTCCAAGACCTCGCGCCGGATCGACCGAGCCCGATCCGGTGTTGCCTCTCCAATGAACGGCACGCTGACGGTGGCGATCAGACGACTTTGATCATCGAATACCGGCGCGGCGAAGGCGCGCAAGCCGAGGTTGGATTCCTGATTGTCTTCAGCATAGCCGTTGCGGCGAATTTCCACCAGCGCCTCTTTCAGCGCCTCCGGATCGGTGATCGTATAGGGCGTCTTGGCCTCCAGCCCGCCGGCGCAGTAGGCTTCGGTTTCACTATAGTCCGAATAGGCCAGAGCAAGCTTGCCTGCGGCTCCGACGTGCTTGCGCGAACGCCCGCCGACCTTGATAAACAAAGCATAATCGCCGGGACTCGAAGCGGCAAATATCGTCATCATCTCACGTCCCTCGGGCACGGCCAGCTTGAAGGATTCCATTACCCGCTCCGCCGCCGCCGCCAGGATTGGCCTTGCCGCCTCAATCAGCGTCACCCGATCGGCGCCGGGCGATATCCGCCGGGCAAGCTCGACGAATTTCGGCCCGAGTTCGTAGGAGGCTCCGCCATTGACCCGCGCGACCAGGCCATGCGCGGTCAGCGAATTCAAAATGCGATAGACCGTCGAGCGAGGCACGCGCAGCTGATCGACCAATGCCCCAAGGGAAATTCCCGTTTTCGCATCGGCCACCGCCTCAAGCAGATGCGCCGTCTTTTCCACCACTGGAGAACCATGCTTTGGTTCATTCATGAATTTCGAATTCCATTAGAGAATTAATCTGCTTGACTTCTCTCAGGGCGGCAACCATGTTGTCCCTCGCAAGTGTCGTATTTGACACTACGCGCTTGCGGGAGGAAGTAAAGCCATCAGAGCGCCGAAGGGATCCGCGCAGCCGAAGGGGCTGCCACAAAACGGATGTAGGCGCGCGCGGCTGGAACGGGAGGAGGCTTTCATGACGATCAGGAATATGCACGCGTTACGCATCGGGCTTGCGATCTCCTTGGCGGCGGGTGTCGCAATGCCGGCCTACGCCGCCGAGGACAAGCTGACGGTTGTGGTGACGGACGAGCCGAAGTCGCTGGATCCCTGCGACACCGATCTTTCGGGAAATTCCCGCATCCTGCACAACAATATCACCGAAGCACTGGTCAACCTCAGCCCGGCAGACGGATCGGTCGTTCCAAGCCTTGCCACCAGCTGGCGACAGGTCGACGACCTGACCTGGGAGTTCAAGCTGCGCGAGGGGGTGACGTTCCATGACGGCAAGCTGTTCGATTCCAACGCAGTCGTCGCCGCCGTCAAGCGTGCTCAAGACCCGGCACTGGCCTGTGAAGTCGGACTGGCCACTTTGAAGGGCGTCAAGCTCAATGCGGTGGTCGTCGACCCGACGACCGTCCTCATCAAAACCGACGTCGTCGAGCCGATCCTGCCGAACAAGATGTCTGCCGTCGACATCGGTTCGCCGGCGACCCCGAATGACGGCAAGACGCGCAGCCCGGCTGGAACCGGGCCTTACAAGCTGGGAGCATGGACAGCAGGCCAGTCGGTGACGCTGGCGGCCTATGACGGATATTGGGGCGATAAGCCGGCAATCAAGAATGCGACGATCATCTGGCGTGCCGAATCTGCCGTTCGTGCGGCAATGGTGGAGACCGGCGAGGCGCAGATCGCTTACGAAATCGCGCCGCAGGATGGCACGAGTAAACAGGATCAGGCCTTTCCGAACGCTGAAACGTCGCTGCTGAGGATCGATGCCCAGGTGCCGCCGCTCGACGACAAACGCGTGCGTGAAGCGCTCAATCTCGCGATCGACCGGGACGGCCTCGTCGGAACCATTTTCCATGAGGAAGCCCAGAAGGCAATGCAGGTCGTGCCGCCTTCGGTGTTCGGCTTCAATCCCGACATTCCCGTCTGGACCTATGATCCGGAAAAGGCGAAGTCGCTGCTTGCTGCGGCCAAGGCCGATGGCGTGCCGGTCAACAAGGAGATCGTCATCTACGGTCGCATCGGCATATATCCCAACTCGTCGGAAAGCCTGGAGGCCATTCAGGCGATGCTGGCGGAGGCTGGTTTCAACGCGCGGCTTGAAATGCTCGAGACCAGCCCATGGCTGAAACGGCTTCTGAAGCCGTGGGACAAGGAACGCCAGGCGTCCATCCTGCAGACGCAAATCGACAATGCCGAGGGGGATGCGGTGTTCACCCTGCCCAACCGCTTCACCACCGACGGCAATCAGTCGACAATCGCAGACGCCAAGCTCGACAAGCTGATTGCCGATGGGTCGAAGGCAACCGGCGACGAGCGCAAGAAGCTGTTCCAGGAGGCGTTCCGATACATCGCCGTCGATGCGGTCAATATCGCGCCGCTCTTCCATATGGTCTCGATCGCCCGCGTCGCAAAGGACGTGAACTACACCCCCGATGTGCAGGCCGGCAACGAGATCAAGCTGAAATCGATCAGCTATCGCTGACAGAGCCTAACGTCTGTCGCCTGAGGAGAGCGGATGTCGCTGACCTATTTCCTGAGACGTGCAGCCTTCGCGGCGCTCGCGCTTGCTGCCCTGATGACGTCGGCTTTCTTCCTCGTGCGGCTGACGGGTGATCCCGTCAATCTCTATCTGCCCGTCGACGCCTCGGCTGCGGCGCGCGAAGCCATGCGCGTCCGCCTTGGGCTCGATCGTTCCCTTCTCGCCCAGTTCTTCGATTGGGCCTGGGATATGCTCCGCCTCGATTTCGGGACGTCTCTCTGGCACAATCGCCCGGCCATGGACGTGGTGCTGGAAGCGCTGCCGAACACGTTGGCGCTCGGCGCCGTCGCGTTGGTACTGGCCTTTGCGGCAGCGATCGTCGTCGGGTCGATCGCGGCGGTCAATGCCGGTGGCTGGGTCGACCGGGGCATCAATCTCCTGTCGCAGGCGGCCGCCAGCGTACCCGATTTCTGGCTCGGCCTGATGGGTGTCCTTCTGTTTGCGGTCACGTTCCGAATTCTGCCGACCTCAGGCTTTGGTGGTCCCGTCTACTGGGTATTGCCGGTCGCCTGCCTGTTTGCCCGACCTTTCGGAACGCTGGTGCAGATCGTCCGTGGCTCGATGATCGAAGCTCTGAACGCGACATTCGTCCGCACGGCCCGCGCCAAGGGTGCCCGCGGCGGACGCGTCACCTTCGTGCATGCGCTGCGCAACGCTCTCCTTCCGGCAGTCACGGTGACGGGCGATCTCGCCGCCCAGTTCGCCGGCGGCGGCGGCGTCGTCGAAGTGGTTTTCGGCTTTCCAGGCATCGGCAAACTGCTGATCGACGGCATCCTGAAACGCGACTTCGCCATCGTTCAGGCATCGATCTTTGCCGTCGCCGTCGTCATCTTCTTCATCAATATCCTGGTCGACATGCTCTACGCCTCGATCGATCCGCGGGTGAGGGTCGAATGACCGACACATCCGCTGAGCTCCTCCCCGCCCGCGCGCGCCGCGACCGGCGCATCCTCTGGCTCATGCGGGCGCTGTCGGGTGACCCGATGGCGGTCGCGGCCACCGTCTGGCTGCTGATCGTCGTCCTTGCCATTGCCGCTGACAGCCTTTCCCTCCTCGGCGAACATCGCATCTCGCTCAAGGCGCGCAACCTGCCACCCTTCGGCTTCGGGCAACCCTGGACCTTGTGGCTGGGCGCCGATGCGCTCGGACGCCCGCTCCTCGTCCGTCTGATCGAGGCGGCATCGACGACGATCGGCATCGCTCTCGTCACGGTATTGACGAGCCTCGCCGGCGGTACGCTGCTCGGCGTGATCGCCGGCTATTTCGGCGGCTTCGTCGGCAGCCTCATCATGCGGATCTGCGACATTATCCTCGGCTTCCCGACGCTGCTGGTGGCCTTGTTCGGCCTCTATCTATTCGGCCCGAGCGTCAGCAACCTCGTCATCGTACTCGCCGTGACCCGCATGCCGGCCTATATCCGCGTCGCACGAGCCGAAACGCTGGAGGTCCGCGAGAGGCTCTTCGTCGATGCGGCGCGCGTCTTCGGCGGCGGGCCTGTCTGGATCCTGCGCACGCACATTCTCCCGAGCGTCGCGCCGACAATGCTGACGCTCGCCTCCGTCAATCTCGCCATGGTGATGCTGTTCGAATCCGGGCTCAGCTATCTCGGGCTCGGCATCCAGCCGCCTTCGGTCAGCTGGGGGCTGATGGTCGCACAGGGCCAGGGCTACCTGTCGTCTGCCTGGTGGCTCAGCTTCTTTCCCGGCCTTGCCGTCATGTTCACCACCATGTCCTTCAACCTACTCGCCAACTGGTTCCGGATCGTCAATGACCCGTCGCAGCACTGGCGGCTTGTAAGCCGGAGGCGCTGATGGCCCTTCTCGACGTCAAAGACCTTCAGGTCAGCTTCGACACGGCTGCCGGCCGCATCCTCGCCCTCAACGGCGTTTCCTTTTCGCTCGAGCGCGGCGAGGTTCTGGCGCTGCTGGGAGAGAGCGGTTCGGGAAAGTCGGTGACCGCCTCGGCCATCATGGACCTCGTTCCCAACCCGCCCGGCGCGATCGACCGCGGATCGATCCGCTTCGAGGGAACCGAGTTGCTGCAACTTCCGCGCAACGAACGGCGTGATCTCTGCGGCGACCGGATCGCTCTGATCTTCCAGGACGCGCTGGCCTCGCTCAATCCGGTCTATCCGGTCGGCTGGCAGATCGCCGAGATGTTCCGCATCCATGGGCGCAAGCCGGAAGGGGGTGTGGAAAATGCGGTAATCGACCTCCTGACGGCAATCGGCATTCCCGACCCTGAACGTCGCGCCCGGCAATATCCGCACGAATTTTCCGGCGGCATGCGCCAGCGCATCATGATCGCGATGGCTGTGGCGCTCGAACCGGACATCATCATCGCCGACGAGCCGACGACGGCGCTCGATGTGACGATCCAGGCACAGGTGGTCGATCTGCTCCGCACCATCCGCGAACGCAGCAATGCCGGCATGATCTTCATCACCCACGATCTTGGCGTGGTGGCCGAGCTCGCAGACCGTGTCGCGGTCATGTATGCCGGCCGCATCGTCGAAACCGCGAGCGTCTTCGAACTCTTCGACGATGCTCGGCATCCTTACAGCGTCGGACTGCTTGCCTCGCAGCCGCGCATCGACACCGACGAGGACGAACTGGTCCCGATCCCCGGCTCTGCCCCCAATCCTGTCGCCCTGCCGTCCGGCTGTGCGTTCCGAACGCGCTGTCCGCGCGCCGCGGCTGTCTGCGCCGAGCTCGCGCCTCACCTTGAAACCGTGGGTCCAGGCCGCCAGGCCGCCTGCCACTTCCCGGTACTGCCAGCATGACCGAACCTCTTCTCAAAGTGCAAAACCTCTCCCGGCACTTCGGCAGTGGCGCAACAGCAGTTCGCGCCGTCGACGACGTCAGCTTCGAGATCGCCAGGGGCGAAACGGTCGGCCTCGTCGGCGAAAGCGGATGCGGCAAGACTTCGCTGGTGCGTACGCTCCTGAAGCTCGGGCCGGCAACGAGCGGCAGCGTCCGGCTCGACGGCGTCGAGATCACTGAGGCAGGCGGCCGCCAATTGCATGATTTGCGCCGAAAGATGCAGGTCGTCTTCCAGGACCCCTACCAGTCGCTCAATCCGCGCCTGCGGGTCGACCGACTGATCGCCGAACCCTGGGCGCTGCATCCCGGTGTGCTGCCGAAGTCCCGGTGGCGGGAGGAGACGATCAGGCTGCTCGAATCCGTCGGATTGCGCGCCGAACATGCGGAACGCTATCCATCGGAATTTTCAGGCGGCCAACGTCAGCGGCTCGGCATTGCGCGCGCTCTGACGCTTGATCCGACACTCCTCGTCTGCGACGAGCCGGTCTCGGCCCTCGATGTGTCGGTCCAGGCGCAGGTCGTCAACCTGCTCGCCAGGCTGAGGCGCGAGCGCAATCTGGCGATGCTCTTCGTCGCCCATGATCTGGCCGTCGTGCGGCATGTCTCGGACCGGGTGATGGTCATGTATCTCGGCAAGATCATTGAAACAGGACCGAAACACTCGATCTTCAGCGCGCCGGCCCATCCCTACACCCAAGCCCTGATGTCGGCCGTGCCGACACCGGATCCGCGGCTTCGCGGACACCGCAGGCGCATCGTCCTGAAAGGCGACCTGCCAAGCCCGGTCGATCCGCCGAGCGGATGCCGTTTTCGAACACGCTGCTGGAAGGCGACATCGATCTGCGCCGAACAGGAACCGGCCTTGAAGAACAGGACGGCAGCTGCCGGACTGCTGACCGCCTGCCACCACGCCGATCCGAATCTTTCCACGGCCGCCGCCTGAGCCTTGTCGGAGCGGCGAATACCTCGCCCCCTGCTATCCGAGGAGACGCGGTTCCTCCTGCGGTCGGTCGGCCTTCTCCGTCACGCTGGTTTTCCGTGCACACAGGTATTCGCCAACACGTTCGCGGCCCATAGGTTTGGCGAACAAATAACCCTGCAGCGTGTTGCAGCCCATTTCCAGCAAACACATCGCCTGCCGATGGCTCTCTACGCCTTCCGCCGTGACTTTCATATCAAGCTTCCGCGCCAGATTGAGCACTAGTTCAACAATTGCGAGGCTCGATTCATCCACGAGCATCGTGTCGATAAAGCTCTTGTCGATCTTGATGATATCGACCGGCAGACTTCGCAGATGCGTCAGCGATGCATAGCCTGTCCCGAAGTCATCGAGCGCCACTGTCAGGCCTTTTTTGCGCAAACGTTGCAGGGTTGTCGCAACGGTATCTTCCAGGCCCTGCAGGAAGACCGTTTCCGTCACCTCCAGCACAAGCTTGTCCAGCGGAATGCCTCTGGACGCAAAGGCGGCAACGATCCGGGTTTCCAAGTCGCCCCTCATGAAATCGGAGGCGCTTATATTGAGACCGACCCGCCCGAATTCCAGCCCTCGGTCGATCCAGCTTCGAATGTCGACCGCGACCTGTTCAAGCATGCGGGTCGTAATGTGGTGGGTAACGCTTGGATCTGTGAACGCCTCGTGAAATTGCGCCGCCGACACGATTGAACCATCCGGACGCTGCATTCGCACAAGCGCTTCAAACGCCCAGACCTGACCGTCGGCACTACCAACGATCGGCTGATAGTGGGGCACCATCCGATGTTCGGTAAGAGCCGCTTCCACCTCCCGGACGATCTGAATGCGTCGCGCGATCCTCGAACGCAGGCTCGGCTCGTAGTGTACATAGCTGCCGCGCCGCGTTTCTTTGGCATGATAGAGGGCGAAATCCGCGTTTTGGGAAAGCGTTGCGGCATCCATCATGCCCTCCGAAATTGCCCCACCCACAGTTATCGTCGGATTTATCGTCGATCCCGCAACCTGCAGCGGGCGACCGATATATTCGATCAGGTGGCGCGCGAGCGAACCCATGCGGCGTACACTCGCGGGCGCGTCCAGGACAACGGAGAACTCATCGCCGCCAAGGCGAAAGACCTTTCCTCGCTTTCCCAAACGTTCATCCAGACGTGAGGCCACGCCTTTCAGCAGCAGGTCACCTGTCGCATGGCCAAGGATATCGTTCACTTGCTTCAGGCGGTCGACGTCGATCAGCAGCAAGCCGATGGAAGGAGCGTCGGCCGCTGTGAGCCGCTCCATATGAGCATTGTAGGCTGCCCGGTTGGCAAGTCCGGTCAGAGAATCGACATTAGCCGCCTGAAGCAGACGTTGCTCGTAGCGCACTTTTTCGGAAACATCCTGAACGATGCCGAACAAACGACTGGGCTCGCCGTTCAAGCGTTCGATATCGCTGACCACGCGAATCCAGCGTTCCTCGCCTTCCGGCGTTACGATGCGATATTCCCTGTCGATTCCGGCCCCGGAGCCATTGAGGACATCGCCAATCCTGCGCCTGACGCTTTCACGCTCTTCGGGAGCATAGCAGCCGATCACCTCCTCCGAGGTCATGCGTTTGCCGACCGGCAATCCGACGGTGCGGTAAATCTGGTCCGACCAGATGATCGTGCCGGTGCTGAGATCCATCTCGAAGCCGCCGACCTTGGCAGAGCGTTCAGTCTGCTCGAAGCGAGCCTGCTTCAGTTCCAATTCGCGTTGCTGCTCTCTCAAGAGGCTTTGCTGACGATGTTCCCGGATCAGGCCGACGACCACGCGTGCCAAACTGCGAAGCTGTTCGATATCCCGATCGCCGAAGCGGCGGTTCTTCGTGTCGAGGACGCAAAAGCTGCCGTAGCAGGTCTCCCCTTCCGAAAGCGGCACTCCCGCATAGAACCGGACCGAACGCTCTCTAACGAAGGTGTTTCCGGAAAAGCGAGAATCCTTGTCGGCGTTTTCGACGACGAGCGGTGACTTCGTTTGTACGATATGGCTGCAGAAGGAATGCTCGCGAGGCGTCTCTTTCAAAAAGAGACCGTGCTCGGCCTTGAACCACTGCCGATCCCCGTCGACGAACGAAACCAACGCCATCGGCATGTCGAACACACTGCAAGCCAGCCGCACGATAGCATCGAACTCTTCCGTCGGCGGCGTATCGAGAATGCTGGCCTGGTGGAGGAGATTCAATCTCTCATCTTCTGAAAGTGACATGCGACCTTGGGCTCCTCGCAGCGCTTGATGACGCGGAGTGAAACCCTTCATGGGTCGTAGAAGCGGAAGAACTAGCCGCTGACGCTCTATAGAATTGCATAATCTGGTTGCCAAATATTGAAGCTGTTGACATATAGTTTGGTCGTAAGGCGTCCTGCCGAACGAGATATTCTCGTCTGGCGATAAGATCCTGAAGTATCTGATTGGCCGTCAGCGACCTTCAAGAAACATAGGCCACGCGGCTCGCATCCGTGCAATGCGCTTAGCCAACCTCGCCTTACGAGCGCATAAGACGGCTTGAACATGAGCCTTTGATGCCTCCGTCTTTTTCTTTGTAATTTCCGACATACATTAAATACTATGTACGTTCCGCCGATTGGCACGCGGGGATTGAGGTGTTGGCGATGGCAACCGCCAATCTTCACTTTGTTGTTTTTGCTGCTTTCAGCTTGGGGCTTCGGCATACCGTCGGCGTCTGACCGCGCGTCTGTCGTCCTCAAGGTGAATGGCGCCATTGGGCCTGCTATAGCTGACTACGTGGTACGAGGCATTCAGCGTGCTGGCGAACGTGAAGCGGTCTTGATCGTCCTGCAAATGGATACACCAGGCGGTCTTGACACCTCCATGCGGGAAATCATCCGCGCGATCCTTGCCTCGCCGGTGCCTGTCGCGAGTTTCGTCGCGCCAAGCGGGGCACGGGCTGCCAGCGCCGGCACCTATATTCTCTACGCAAGCCACATTGCGGTAATGGCCCCTGGGACCAATTTGGGTGCAGCGACACCAATCGCGCTCAGCGTGAAGCCTTTCGGCGGTGATGAGGAACCCGAAAAGAAGCCGAGCGAACCTAGCGGCAAGCAACCGGAAGCTCCAGGCAATGCCCACGAAGCAAAAGCCGTTAACGACGCAGTCGCTTACATCCGTGGGCTTGCGGAATTGCGCAATCGCAACGCCGACTGGGCAGAGCGTGCTGTCCGCGAAGCTGCTAGCCTTTCATCCACAGCGGCAGTGCGCGAACATGCCATCGATTTCACGGCAGCTGATGTCAACGATCTCCTTGCAAAGGCGCAGGGCCGCATGGTGCGGGTCGGTCAAACGGAGGTCCGGCTCGATACCGCCGGTTTGGCCGTGCAGGAATTCGAGCCGGACTGGCGCACGCGCCTGCTTTCCGTCATTACCGATCCGAACATCGCAATCATCCTGATGATGGTTGGTATCTATGGCCTGATCTTCGAATTTCTCGCACCCGGGACAATGCTTCCTGGCACGATCGGCGGCATCTGCCTCCTCCTCGGTCTCTATGCCCTGGCATTGCTGCCGGTGAGTTTTGCCGGCCTTGGGCTTATTTTGCTCGGCGTAGGATTGACTGTGGCTGAGGCGCATTCGCCAAGTTTCGGCGCATTTGGCATTGGCGGCGGGGTAGCCGTGATCCTGGGAGCAACCATCTTGTTTGATACCGAGATACCCGGCTTGGAGGTGTCGCGCCCCCTACTGGGCGCAATTGCAGTTGCGACTCTTGCCTTCAGCCTTGTCGTTGCTCGCCTGGCATTCACCTCGCGCTTTCGCCAGGTTGCCACCGGTGCAGAGGAGATGATTGGCATTTCCGGTAAAGTTGAGAGTTGGACGGGGCTCACGGGGTACGTCATCGCGCATGGCGAACGCTGGAAGGCCGTTTCCGCCGAACCCCTTGTCGCTGGTGACCCTGTCAGGGTGACCGGCCGCAACGGGCTGGCGCTCGAGGTCACCAGCCGTCCTAAGGACACCTAGCGGCACTCAAGAACGCAGGAGGAGAAGCCATGGATATGTTTGCAGATCTTGCCTTCTATTTGGTGGCCATTGTCATTGCAGTCGCCATCCTCGCATCCGCGGTTAAGATCCTGAGGGAATATGAACGCGGCGTCGTGTTCACACTTGGCCGCTTTACCGGAGTCAAGGGACCCGGCTTGATTCTGCTCATTCCCTATGTCCAGCAGATGATCCGAGTCGACTTGCGCACGCGCGTACTCGATGTCCCCAGCCAGGACGTCATCTCACATGACAATGTCTCGGTTCGTGTCAGCGCGGTGATCTACTTCAGGGTCATTGACCCCGAGAAATCGACAATACAGGTCGAGGATTTCATGATGGCAACAAGCCAGCTTGCTCAGACGACGTTGCGCTCCGTGCTCGGCAAGCACGACCTCGATGAAATGCTGGCAGAACGCGACAGGCTCAACTCCGATATTCAGGAAATCCTCGACGCTCAAACGGACGCTTGGGGAATTAAAGTAGCCACTGTCGAGATCAAACATGTCGATATCAACGAGTCGATGATACGCGCGATTGCCCGCCAAGCGGAAGCCGAACGCGAACGCCGCGCGAAGGTCATCAATGCCGAGGGCGAACAGCAAGCCGCAGCGAAGCTACTGGAAGCGGCGGAAATTCTGGCCAAACAGCCGGAGGCGATGCAACTTCGTTACTTGAGCACTTTGAACGTCATCGCCAGCGAGAAGACTTCGACGATCTTATTTCCCTTCCCGATGGAGTTGGGCACTCTGATGGCCATTAAGCCGAAGTGATCGACCGAATGGGCATAGCCTGGAGCCTGATACCCGCGTGGCGAGTTTTTCGAGTGGATTTCAGCCGGTCTTTTCGGGCGCGACTTTGCGCGAGACGATAGCTATCACCATTCGTCCGGAGAATATTGACGTGGTCGGCAATACGATCGAGCAGCGCTCCGCTCAGACGCTCGGTCCTCATTCAATTTCCGGTTGGTAACGGATCGTTCACCACGTAGATTGCATCGGACAAACTATTGGCTTAGCGAGATGTTCGGGATGCTCTATAAAATTGTGGCGATTGCGATGTTGGCTGCCTGTGCTTTGGCAGCTGTATTTGCCAGCGCAAGTGACCCCTATGTCCCAGCGGCCTGGCCACAAATCCAAGCTCCGAAGACCAGCCGTTTGGCGCCGGCACCCCAGCCCAATATGAGCTCTACCCGCGTTGGCCCGGCGGCGACTCCCAAACTCGACGTTGTCACGAAATCGTTGATCGTCTCCCAGGAACCAAGGTAGCGTCGTGGCGAAATTCTTGCTCGTCGAAAACGGGCTCCTGAACGGCGGAAGGCGAAAGGTCGCACCGCTCGCCGAATTCATGACATTCAGATCTTCGTGGCGCAACCTTGATTGGGATAAACCGCGGCACGCAACACTTGTTGCCATGAGCCGCTCACTCGGATAGAGCAGGAAAATGAACATACCAGCGATTGATGCTCGCCGGGTTGAGACAAAAGGTCAAGGGCGCCGGCTGGAGAAGATGAATTTTCGATCCGAGACTTATGTTAGGCTTCGGTCGGTTGCTAGTACAACGATTGCCGTCCTGCTCGCCAGATCCTTGTCACTTGGGCTGTTCGCGCTTTCTGCACGGCTTTTGTCTCCGACTGAGAATGCAGGGCTAATTTACGTCACGGGGGTTTCGAACCTCGTCGTTCAGATCGGCACACTAGGCTGGCTCAATCTCAGCCGCAGGATGGCGGCTCGTTTCGATGATGAGGATCCAGCGCGGGCAAAAGGCTTCCTTCTGAGATCATTTCAAATTCCGACCGCAGTTGTCACGACTATCTGTGTTCTTTTGATCTTTCTGTCCTTTACCGACTGGGTTGATCGCGGTCTTTCTGAATCGATTTTCTACACCGGCATTGTCAGTTTGCCTCTTCTTTTCAATCTGATGCTTAGGGAATATCTCGCCGCCCTCAACCGACCTGCCATTAGTGTCCTTTCTAGCGAGACCATTCCGTTAGGGCTGGCGCTCGTGCTTTTATACGCCATCGGCGCTGACGACCTTCGCAGTGCGTCGTTCTGCGTGGTGGCGGGTTCGGTATTTGGCCTCATTTTGCAGATATTTATTACTGCCAAGCCGTTCGGCGTTCTGCTGGCGTCGACAACAACAATCTACGATACGAGAAAATGGTCGCGTATTGCCGCCTATACGTTGGTTGGGTATGGTGGCAAGCTTCTAATGGATCGAATGGACAGCCTCCTTTTGGCCCCCATCGCGGGGCTGGATCAATTAGCGTTCTTCAACTCCGCCGTTCGTATCGCCAATCTGATGTTGCTGGTGCCGACGATATTGCTCCCCGTATTTGCTCCCCGTATCAGCAAGGCGTACATGAACAACGATGTGCGGCAGCTTCGTTTTGAAGTCTCCGTCCAACTCGCCCTGATCGGACTGTCGGTCGGCCCCCTAGCTGCCGCCCTCGTCCTGTTTCCCAATGAAGTAGTTGGTTTTGTATTCGGCGACACATACCGCCAAGCAGGCGAAATCATGTGGCTTGTCGTCATATCGCAAACAGTGTTCGCTTTCTCTCTTCCGCTCAGCAACCTGCTCTTGATGACCGATGGTGAGACAGCCTATGCTGCTGCAAGCATAGGTGCGGTAGTTGCGAATTTTATGCTGGGGCTGCTACTCATAAGCCGCTATTCGCTCACCGGGGCGGCAATAGCCACTGCAATCTCCACCTTCATTCTAGCCGCAATTCTCACTGTTTCGGCGAGCAAATACCTGAACCTCGGAATACGATCCCGCCTGGGAGCTGGGTGATTTCCAAGTCAGGCAGGATCTGAGTCGCGATTCCCTGCATCGCGAGTGCACGAGTCCCTAGCTTCTCGGTCAGTTCTCTGTGGGATTTAGAAAACAGTTAAGCTGCTCAATTTCTGTCGGCGAACCCTGCATGTAGCCCAAAAACAAACATCGCCCGCCTGAAATACACGCTCAAATTCGCGTTCCCTGAGACACGCCTTACCAGTCAAACCGTCAAGACCGCCAATCCGAAACCGCTCTTACCATAGCCATTGCCATTGTATAAAAGATAGCGGTGAGCTCCAATATCGAAGACGCATGGATATGTGCATTCGTTATTCTCCCATTCTTGGGGCTCATTCGCAAACACGATAGCCGAGTCATCACGTGTCCAACTCATGCCGTCCGCGGAGTACGCGCACCCAATTTCGTAATGAGGTCTACGGCGCGCATACCACATCGAATAGGAACCATCCGTTTCCTTGATAACTGTTGGACGCGAGATCGCGAATTCAGCCGGGTCCAGGGAACCATGCAAAGGAACGACGGTATTCTCCGACGCTACCCAGGCAAGGCCATCGGTAGACTGCGCCGTTTTAACGATGTGCTGCATCTCGAGGCCCTTCTCGCCCCAGAACAGATGGCTTCCAAACCACATTCGATAAGCTGAATCCTCTCGAACGACCCAAGGATAGCCAACCGTCAGCGGATTTGCCTCACTTCGTCCGACGATGGGGACCTGACTATGCCGTTCAAACTTGTCGTCTCGAGACTCCGCAATAGCCAGACCGATAAAATTCGTGAAGGGAACGGAGACGCCGACAGTCCAACCGAGGTAATAGGCGAACAGCCGCTCGCCGTCCTGGATAACACAGCCAACCGTGACACCGTCACTATCGAATGCACCTCGCCTTCCGGGTTCGAAAAGCGGACCTTCGGGTTCCGAAACGATACGAAATCCGCTCGGCTCAACAGACAATGTCGTGCGTGCTAGCGAAGAACGGTTGAGCGAGTCACGAACAGAAAAATACACGTCAACCAAGCCGTCCGCCCGCACAACGGCCGTCGGGTAACTCGCGTGGCTTCGCCACCAACCCCGGTCGGAACGTGGTTCAATGACGCGGCCGAGGCGCTGCCATATTTGAGTCATAGCTATTCTAGAATTTCTTTAGGCGAGTGGAAGGAACCGAGCGTTTCTCCGCTTTGAATGGCAACGCATAAATACCCTCGGCGTCGGTATTTTCGCCGATCGGCACTCCAGCTCCTATGAGACTAAAGGGCGCAACAGAAACGTGGTCAGAAATCGTCGAGTTCACGCCGAGGAAGCTGTTATGTCCGACGGTTACGCCGCCGGAAACCACTACGTGCGAAGAGATAAAGACGTTTTCTTCGATTACTGAATGATGGCCAATGTGGTTGCCGGACCAAAGAGTCACATTATCCCCGATGCGAGAAAACGGCTGAATCGTATTGTCTTCGAGAATGAAACAGTTCTCTCCGATGTCATCAGTAAAGACGTTTGCATGAGGACTGATGTAGCTGGTCAAGCTATAACCGACTTGCCGCATTGCATCGACTTTGGTGGCCCGCACCACGTTCATCCTTGCATAAGAAAGAGCGACAAAACCGTCATGGACGGAAGGCGGGAAGGTTTCAGCGACGTTCTGAAACGCGATGACGGGGCGCCCTTGAAAGGTTTCCTCCCTGATGAAATCAGAATCGACGGTGAACCCTGCCACCTGACGCCCCAGTGTTTTTTCGAAATAATAGGCGGCAACTTCGGCGATTTCGCCCGTTCCAAAGATGAGTATTGGCTTCACGTAAAATCCCTCGCAGAGTACAGATTCCATAGATTCGAAAGAGCGGTGACGCAGATCCTCTTCGAATGCTCGGCAACGTTGAACGCACCTTTCTGCGTCGCGACCTCTCCTGCGCGATAGACCGGGACCAAAGCTGGGGTCCCGAAATCCATCAGCCGCAAGCCCTGATATCAGAAATCCGCTTGTCATTCAACTTCAACGGGTTAGGCTTATTCGGACGGTGAACTCATAGAGATCATAGTCGTGAGCCAACAAAACTCGTCGCCCAAAGTGCTTGAGGCAATGGTTTAGAATATAGCCAGGATCGGGATACCAGAGATTGCCACGCATTCGCTCTGGATCCGAATGCGCAGTTAGACAATTGAAGGCAATTCCCTTGCGGGCGCATCCAGCCATGGAAGAGATAGCATCCCAGACATACTGCAGCCAAACGTCGTCATCGTAATCAAAGCGGATATTGAATATTCCGCTGGCGATAACATAGTCCACCTGTTGGCTGGGTTTCGTGGATTGTTCGAATTTGACCCTTTTGAGCGAGCTACAATAATGTGACGCGGCCTTGAGCATGCTTGTGGAAATATCACACCCAAGATAGTCGAAATTTAAATTCTGCTGGCGCATGTACACCGGCAAAGCTCCATACCCACAACCAATCTCGGCAATGGAACCCACTACGTCGTTCTTAACTACAAGCAAAAGCTGGTCAAAACGCTTACGCTGGCTTTCTTCGTCGCGCCAATCAGCTCCCTGTGGGGTCGCGCCAAAAGTTTCGACTTTTTCTGAATAATAGCCTGCAACGCGGTCTAGAATACTAGATGTATCTTTTGTCAAATTTTCTTCTCCGGTCCCTATTTGGCTGCGGGTAGCCATCGTATCCTTATTAAATCAGCAACAGAGCCAGTTTGAGCTGCTTCACGGAGAGATGAAAGATCGCGACGCTTCACCAAGATGGAAGACGAGATCTAACGCCGAGACTGCATGCTCGAAATCACCGTGCAACTGCTCATATTGTCTATAAGGCCCATACTCCATCCATTCTACGACGACACCCGCATCGCTGAAAATCTTTTCGTCAAGGTATTCTCGCGCACTCGGTCCGCTTAGATAATGCGTGGCGCCTGCGGCGACACAGAGTGAAAGCAGACGCTCGCTTCGTCGCCCCTCACATGCGTAGTCGGAATCCCGACGGATTTGCAGGCTCATACCGAGTTGCATGCAAAGTTCGCGCAGAAACAACTCGTTGACTTCCGTAAGCTTGGAAAGGCCGCCGGCCCGTACATAGAGATCCCTGATACGTTCCGCGTGTGTCTTGAAATGTGGTGCGCGGGCATAATTGAGTTCAATGCTTCGCCAATGCTTTTCCGCCCACGGCTCAGCGATTTCCACTTCATCAATAGGCTGGTCGAATTGTGACTTGGTGATGACCGGTATTGTCAACCATTCAGCACCGCGCTGTGTTTTGATCTTGTTCCTGTTGTGCCAGTGCCTCTTGCGATACTGGGCTCCATCGAGAATTATATATTCGTCGCAACGGCCGATGAGATCGAAAAAACCTTTCCATGGGATATAGCAGGATTGAATGATCGCAATCCGCTTCTGGGGCCTGACTGCAACGCTCATTTCAGATTTCACCATCGGAACGATCACTCGCTTAGACATAGTTGCTCAAGTTGAGTGGGTGTGATACCCGGAACCCGTAACCTTAGCCATACATCTCATCAGAAAATGCTAGGCAAATATGGACCGACTAAATTGGATTGGGGCAACGCTCGCCCTATCGTTATATGGCCAGCTGATCATGAAATGGCGCTCCGGCTTGCACGCGCAGAACACGAGCGAGTTGGGACGATACGGCTACATCTTTGCGATGTTGACCGATCCGTGGGTATTAAGTGGCCTTGGCGGAGCGTTTTTGGCAAGCATCGCGTATATGATGGCAATTGATAGACTTGGACTGGCTTACGCTTATCCTTTGATGGCCCTGTCATTCGTTATTGTTCCGCTCGGCGCAGTGGTCTGTTTTGGCGAACGCATCCAACTGATGCAGGCGATGGGGCTGGCTCTAATCGCGTTGGGCGTTACGTTGTCCGCCTTTTCGCGTTGAGTGGCAGCCGGAGGCGATTCATGCAAATAGGGACAGCTTTAAGCTCGAAGCAGGCGCAGCGTATATGTCCTGGCTGCGGTGCGGCGTCATCGATCGCTGCGGACGAGCTCTCATGGCCGACGTCCTTTGTGTGTGGCCAATGCTTGTTCTCGGCACCGGTAATAAACGAAATTGCGCTGACCGCTCCAGCGCTCGCGGATACTGTTTCGGGATTTGACCCTCAGGACTTTCAGTATCTGGCAGAAGCTGAGCTTAGTCACTTTTGGTTTGTCGCGCGCCGCCGCTTGATCGTCTCACTCGCTGGCAAGTATGCCCCCTCCGCCCGAAGCTTCATAGAGGTCGGCTGTGGTTCGGGAAACGTTGTCAAGGCTTTGGCCGAATCGCGCCGGTGGGACCGTATTCTTGCGACAGAAATTCATCCGAGCGGACTGGCGTTCGCGCGCTCGCGAATGCCCGCTGATGTTGAGTTTCTGCAGGCGGACGGACGCAATCTTCCATTCGACTCAACGTTTGATCTCGCTGGTGCTTTCGACGTGCTTGAGCATATCGCCGAAGACGAAGCCGTCTTGGCTGGCATCAACAGAGTTCTTGCGCCTGGGGGCACGCTCATCGCCACGGTCCCGCAACACCCGTTCCTTTGGGGGCCGGCGGACGAGGTTGCTCACCATGAACGCCGCTATCGTCGAGGTGAACTCGAAGCGAAGTTAAGAACAGCAGGTTTCGACATCGTCTTCTCCACTAGCTACACGGCGATACTGCTGCCGCTGATGATACTCAGCCGTCTTTTGGCAAAACGAAATGCGTCCGGAGGCGATATGCGCGCGATAGCACGCAAGGAGTTTGAAATCTCCAAAGCTCTCAATGGTCTGTTGAAGCGAACCTTGTCGTTGGAGGTGACGCTGACCGAGCGCGGCCTGCGCTGGCCGGTTGGCGGCAGCCGTGTAGTTGTCGCGCGCAAAGTAGAGGGTAAATAGTGGCTCAGATAACTTCCGGCATTCATTCGATCTTGTCGGTTCCGGCAATTTACGATCTCGCCCAAACGATAATGGGTGCATCTCGGAACCGGAACTGGATGCAACGCGAATTCATTCGAGCCAGACCTGGAGAGCGCGTGCTCGATGTCGGATGCGGGACAGCAGATATTCTCTCTGTCATGCCCGAGATCGACTATGTTGGGTTCGATATCAGCGAACCATATATAGCCAAAGCAAAGGCCCGTTGGGGGAAGCGCGGTGAGTTTCATGCGGAATTTCTGGACAGCGCGCGTATCGAGCATTTTGGCAAGTTTGATCTGATCCTCGCGACCGGGCTCCTTCATCACCTCGATGATCACGAGGTCGATTCATTGTTCGAAACATTGGCTAAAGGACTGAAGCCGGGCGGGCGTATCATCACTGTCGACGGAACTTATGTTCAGGGGCAGAATCCCGTCGCCCGTTTTGTAATTAGCCAGGATCGGGGGCGGAGCGTGCGCCGCCCGGAAGCATATACAGCGCTGGCGAAGTCGCATTTTGGCAATGTGGAAGGCTGGCTCGAGCCGCGAACCTGGATACCCTACACGTATTGGATCATGCGCATCGGGCATTAACCCCAGCCGACCAAATAAGCGTCTCCGTTAAGTTCTAATACTCGGCAACAGAAATTAATCCACAGGCAACAGCTTGATGGTTTCGCTCAGGAAAGAGCTAGCGATATGGCTTTGAAAATCGAACCACGAACTGACAAAATCCCATTCAATTCAGCAGGTATTCTCGGAAATGAGCTTGCCTACATAGCCAAAGCGATTAACGAAAAGAGCATTTCGGGTAATGGCAGGTTTACCGAGCTTTGCAGTGCCTATCTAATGGATCTGCTGAAGAGCCCCGCGGCATTCCTGACGCCGTCATGCACCGCGGCGCTGGAGATGGCTGCGATTTTGTGCGATTTGCAGCCTGGCGATGAAGTCATCATGCCGTCCTACACTTTTACCAGCACGGCTAATGCGGTCGTGCTACGCGGCGCGGTCCCGGTTTTTGTGGACATTCGACCCGACACTTTGAATATCAATGAAACGCTCATAGAGAACGCCATAACAGCCCGCTCCAAAGCGATCATGGTTGTTCACTATGCCGGTGTCGGTTGTGAGATGGATGCAATCCTCGACATCGCCCGCAAGCATAATCTTGTCGTAATCGAGGATGCCGCTCAGGCGATGTATGCTGACTTTAAAGGTAAGCCTCTGGGTTCCTTCGCTGAGCTTGCCACCTTCAGTTTTCACGAGACGAAGAATATTGTGTCAGGCGAAGGCGGCGCACTGATTGTGAACGATCCGAGCAAGATAGACCGCGCCGAGATCGTCTGGGAGAAGGGGACCGATCGTGTCAAATTCAAGCGAGGAATGGTAAATAAGTACAATTGGGTGGATATCGGCTCGTCTTTCCTGCCGAGTGAAATTATCGCTGCATTCCTCTGCGCCCAGTTCGAGAACGGACAAGAAGCGACTCAGTCACGGCTGGCCCTATGGGAAGGATACAAAAAGGGACTCGAACCCATGGAGCGTGCGGGGCGCCTGCAAATCCCCCATCCCCCCGAATACTGCAAGCATAATGGCCACATCTTCTACATTTTGGCGCCCGACGCACGGTTGCGCGAAATTTGGCTGGACGAGTTGGCAAGAACCGGTATCGGCGCAGTTATTCACTACGTTCCACTGCATTCGGCACCGGCTGGTCGCAAGTTTGCCAGGGCTCACGGCAATTTAACCGTAACAGACGATGTTTCCAGTCGGCTGATTCGTCTGCCACTTCATTTGGGCATGACACAGGCGCACTTGAACAGAGTGATCGAGCGCATCGACCGGCTCTCGGCCTGAGTTAGATCATGAGCCCGAATTCTCAATTGTCTACCCGTTCGTCTGTCGAGCTATCGATTGTCGTTGCCATCTACAAATGCAGGGGCTCACTTGTCGAATTACATCGTCGTCTCGGCCTTGCACTTGAAGCCCTAGTCGCTGATTACGAGATCATCTTTGTTGATGACGACTGTCCAGACAAATCCTGGGAGGTAATTGAGGAGCTTGCCGCTACGGACCACCACGTGCGCGGGATCAAGTTGAGCCGCAATTTCGGCCAATCCATTGCAATTGCCGCCGGTTTATCGGAGGCTCGCGGAGCACGCGTGATCGTGATGGACGGAGATCTGCAGGATCCGCCGGAGGCTATCAAAATTCTCTGGGACGCCGCAGAAGCGGGCGCGCCGCTTGTTTACGGCAAACGCCATTCCGACCATCAATCGGTCGCAAGGATAGGGGCAGGAAAACTCTACTTCACCTTTCTGCGACTGATATCTGGTCGCAATATCGATCCTGGCTACGGCACGTTCACTTTGCTTTCGAGGGAGGTGGTTGACGCATACCTTCAGTTCAATGAACCAAACCGACACTTCCTTTTCGTTCTGTATTGGCTCGGGTGTGGCGGTATCGACGTGAAATATGATCGCGACAAACGCGGTGTCGGCAAATCCAGCTATCGTCTTTCGCGCCTCTTGCGACACTCCTATCAGGGCGTGATCTTTTATTCGCAATCCCTACTGTATATCTTGATTGCTGTTGTGGGCGCATTGACGGTTGTCTCCCTAAGTTTTGCACTGATTGGGACGGGTTATCCGCTTATACGATCAGGTCAAATCGCCACGTTTGGAGTCCTGCTCTCCATCGCCATTCTCATTCTGGGCGTATTCGCGTCCAATATTCTTGACTATACGAAGAGACGCCCCCTTTTTATTGTACTAAAACGCACAATGGAGGCAGACAAGCTTTAATTTCACATATGTATATTTACGATATTTCGCTGCCTACTGAACAATGTTCAAGCGGATCCCCGACTACCCATCAGATCGGACAAGATCATCCCAGCGAATCACGATGTTACCGTCGCTAGTGAGTCGATTCGCTACGGTCTCCTGAATTTCAGGGCGGACGGCCAGAAGCACTGTCCGCCGCTTGCCGGTTCGCACGCCGCTGTAGAGAGTTACCGGCCGCCCGTCAAACGACCCTTCGCTGTCAGCAATAATTCCACATACCATTTCCCAAGTTCGTGGCGCGTATGCGCGCAAAAGCTGTGCGTTTTCGCCACTCCCAAAGGCAAAAAGGTCCGTAACGTTGCGGACTCTGTCCAGCAAGGCTTCATCAAGGCGCTGCCAACCGCGAAGAAAGCTGACCCGACGGTTATAGAGAGCGTCGGCCAACGGCACAGAGATCTGCGTGCCTGATCCGGGCACCAGCACAACAGCCTGGAACGCACCTAATGCAGCCGGAGCCAGTTGTTTGTCGGCGACTGCAAGTCCCGCACGCTGAGCCATCCTCTCAAGTGCATGCGAAGTGAAAGAGTGGATGTGATCATAGACCAACATCTCCGTCGTCGGCCGGTCCCCGTCAGGGCAGATCGTGACGATACACCCGCCGTCCGCAATGGCAGTTCTCGATTGCTGCAAAAACTCTATTGGATTGTGCACATGTTCGATCACGTTGACTGAGAGCACTACGTCGACCCGCAGCACTGCAGTGTCGATATCCCTTAAAAGCCCACACTCTATATCGAGTCCGTCAGCACGTCGGGATACCGCCGAGGAGACGGGTTCGACGCCGTTCAGCCGCAATTGAGGCGCGCGGCGTCGCAGCTCGGCCATCAGTGATCCCGTGCCAGCCCCGATCTCAAAAATTGAGTTGACCCTCCGATCTCCAAGTAGACTGAGGATCCAGTCGGCATAAATGCGTTGACGCTGATCTTCGAATATATTGTCTATCAAACGGTCGTGCAGCGCATAATCGCGGCTGAATATCGCTTCCACCTCCTCTTGAGAAGGCGGGGAGGCATGCCGGATCAATCCGCAGTCCTCGCAGTGCTCCTTTTCCAACGGTTCGCCAATATTGCGCCCATCAGAAAGCATGGACTGGTGGGACCAACTCGGCAAGGCGCGCCATCGCAAAGACGAGCACGCGGGGCAATTCGCTGGAGTGTTCAAATCACAAACCTCCCGCAAGACGTGGTTCTCCACTTTTGACTGGCCACGAAGATCGTATCCTTGATGCTGTGTAGTGGCGATTTCCTTGCCGCAGGCTCCACTTAGCCGGCGTCAGAAAGCCACCTCGACTAATTATCAAAATCCCTGTTGCTGCCTCCGCCGTGAAGCGCAACACTGTATTCGTTCGATCGGGCCGGCGGGACTATTCAGATCCTCTTTCGACCGCTCCCCTGTGTTCGGCAATTCCAAAATCCAAAAAATCCGTGCTTACCGCGGAGGTGGTGTTGTCTTCTGCCTCGTTACGGTCCTTGGTTGATTTCTTTCTGTACTCGGCTGTGGTCTTCACAAATTGAGGTCGCCTCATCAATAGTCCTTGTGGGACGAAGCAATAGCTGCCTGATGTCAGGTCCAGCATCCGGGTCTGGTGGGCGCACCGTGGAAGCTATTGTATAATCGGTCTCAGGATCGATTCCAAAGTTATCGAGAATCGATGTCGGTAGGCTGCGCGTGCCATTCGGCTCCATCAACAGCCAAGAACCAGCTATCTGCCTGCAACCCGCCCGTTCGAGAGCCCTTTTTGCGATGTCGGTGCTGCCGACATAGCCGCCGATCATCCATGCCCTGCCCACCGGCGTTGCGCCCATCAAGTAAAGTGTGCCCGGATACTGACCCGTAAGATCAGTAATTTGATCACCGTGGCGGAAACCGTTGTTGCCAGCGTCCGCGATGAGACGCTTTAGATAGTCTGCAACGTCAGAAGAGAGAAGAAGCTGTGCTCCGGAAGGTAGCGTTATCGGTTCGGTCTGCATTACGAGCGCGTGCGACTGCCGGTAGGGGTATTGGAGCGAAATCAATAGCACGACGAAGGTGAGGATTTGGCCATAGGCAGCGATTGGAAGAAGGCCTCGCAAAAAGCCTGGATAAGACCGCAGAAGAAGAATGCCGCCTATGACCCAAAATAACCCCGCGGATGCGGCGCTGGCCCAGTAGTTGCTCATCGTTCCAAAAGTATAGACAAAAGGAAACGCAAAAAAACAAAGCGACAACGCCCACGTATCGGCCGGCCAAACAGGTTTTTTTCTCCAACGAGCAATAACAAGGACCGCGGCGACCGCGGCTGGAACTGCAAAGATCTCCAGTGCAAAATATTTCGACGGCATTATCTCGATGGACCCGACTATCACCGAGAGCGCCAACACAGCCAAGGTAGCGGCGGCTGTCAGCCCGATGAAGAGCCGACGAAAATCGGAAAGGCTGAGAAGCAGTGCTAGAGTTAGCACGATACAGATTGAAATTGTCAGCAGGGCAATTCCGGCACTAGGAGTGCGAATGTCCAATCGCACGATTGTACCGAAAGAATAGGAGGCGGGACCACCGATGCGGCGCGCGAAAGACGCTCCCTCGTTCAAATCTGCGAAAAAAGCTGCGACGGATCCGTGAACAAACGATCCGTACATGAGGATAAACGCGATAGCGGTGCAACAAGCTAGCGCGGCTGGCAGCAAATACGCACGCGGCCGACGAAGAAAGTACAGGCCTGCGACGAAAATCAAGGCAACCGCAGTTGTCGGTTTCGCCATAAATGCCAGATAGACGGCCAGTCCCACAGCCTGCCAACCGAAAATTCGCCATCCGGAGACTTTTGCATCCACCAGCAGCAGGCCGATGCCAGCGATAAGAAGTGCCTGGAAAGCAAGGCTGTTGTAGCTTGGTGTCGGAATCCACACTTGGAAAAACATCAACGATGTGCAGGCGATTGCCAGCGACATCATCGTCAGCCAATAGAATTTGGACAACGTGATGCCGATCTGAACGAAACGAAATAGCGCCGCTTGACCAAGAATGCTCGAAAGCAGAAAAATGGCCAGAATGTTTAGCTGCCGCAGCAGCGTAATATCGCCCTTCACCAGACGGTAGATCGGATGATAAATATAGCCAAACTGCGTGACTTCGCCCTTAAATACCCACGGGTTGGAGATCCAGGCCAAATAGTAGCCTTCATCGGTGAAGTCGATCCCGCGATTCGCGATCGCAAGCAGACGAAATAGGAAGGCGGCAGATGCGATTGCTAAAAGGCCGATTATCGCCGCGTCAAACCGCGCGATGAAAGCCCGGCTTTTCGTTTCACTGTAAAAATGCAAGCGCTGGTCCTATCCGAAGCTATCGAGCGTTCAACCCTGTATCCGTTCGGTTGGCGTCGGGCAACCCCGCATCCCGCGGGGTGCGCCCCCCTTCCTGCCTGCGGTAGACAGCGCTAATGATGACTCGGGGCCGGCGCTTAACCTCAAGAAAGATGGTCCCGATGTAGATCGCTATGACACCATTGAAGAGCGTAAGGACACCGCTGAAGAGTATCAATGCCGCCATAACGGATGTCCAACCTGGGACACCAACTCCTGTGATGAAGTAGCGCGCAATTAGGAACAAGATAAAGAAGAACGCTCCCGTGCTGATCATCACCCCTGCCAAAAAAACACCGATCAACGGGGTGATCGAAAAGGCAGTAACGGCCGTAAGGAAAAGGCGTAGCAACTTTTTAAATGTATAGGTTGTAGGAGAGCGCGAGATTTTATCAACCAGGAGCGGGACCTGTTTGAATCCCGTCGCATGCATCAGGCCGACAAAGAAACTCTCCCTCTCATCGTGTGAAAGCAGAGCCTCAACATACCGCCGTGTCATCAGGCGAGCGGTCGAAACATCACGCGGGAACTCGAAATCGCCAACGGTGTCCAACACTCGGTAAAATGCGTTTCGACACAGTCGGTAGGCGAAATTTCCTTTGGGACGCTGCTGAACACCGTAGACGACGTCGGCCCCGTTTTCTTTCATCGTGGCGATGAACCGGGTGGCCCAGCGCGGGTCCTCTTCAAGGTCGCCATCCAGAGTCATGATCAGGTCGCCGGTAGCCATTCCAAGCCCCGTCCACAATGCCTTGTGCTGCCCGAAATTCCTTGAAAGATCGACAACCACGACACGCGCGTCGCGCTCCGCTAGAGCCTTGGCGACATCGAGACCGTTATCCGGAGAGCCATCGTTAACAAAAATCACCTCGCATTCGACACCAAGATCTTTGCACACCTCAAAGCAAGAGTCTGCAAACGGGTCAATATCATCTTCGGTACAGTAAATGGTTGTAATAAATGATATTTTCAAATCCGTCAGCTCCGCCTTGGCTTCAGAAATGTCATTCTTAGCATCCTATCAAACCTTTTTTGACTCATTTTCACAGACAGTTTTCCCCAAGGTGAATGTTATGTGCGTGGCTTCTGACGGTGAGTCGCTTCAAATGCTGACAGATGGCAACCAGCTTTGAACCACTCGTTAAATTTGCATGAGCCATCGGCTCGAAAAAAGTTCCCATTACCATTCGATTCTACGAAGGACTGGGCACTAACTCTCGAAAACCGTGCCACGTGCACGCAGAATTCTTGCCATTCCGCCGGAATTGTCGCAGAACGCCGCCCTGTGATTGCGCGTAAATACAAGACATAGTTACGGCAATTAGAAAGATTGACCGCATTTTGGTGACAGGATGGCCTCTTATTCGAGGGTGACGGAGAAGGAAGACAACGCGGCATCGCACCACGATGCGACGTCAAACGAGCGGGGAGTGTCCATTAGCAGAACTGGGGGATTATCAGCTCTCCTTTTGGTTCTCGTTCTCCCGAATATCTGGTTGTTTTCAGGATTCTTCCAAGTTTTTCAGCCTCCCGGATGGGTAGATCCCGGCATCTACCTCGGCTACTTCCTCGGACTCGGCCCTAGGATTTCAACCTACGGCGCGAACTACTTCTCAATGCGTCTGCCATTTACGGCTCTTGGAGCCTCGTTGTTTTACGCCTTTCCCCCTGAAGTAGCCCAGCGGGTCTTGATCGTTTTTTTCAATTCAATGGCCGCGGCATCAGTCTTCGTACTTGTCAGCCGGCGTGGTGGATTAACTGCAGGTGTATTTGGGAGTTTGTGGTTAACGCTTAATCCCCTTTGGATCGCTTCGATTGCCCGGGGATACGTCGACGGACCCGCAATGGCGTATCTCTTGGCCTCGCTTGCCCTGCTCGACTATAGGCAGGATTGGAAGCGTCGCAGGTTGACCGTTGCGGTGGGCGGTGCGTTTTCGGCTTTGGCAGTTTTTACCCACCCGATCACCGCACTTCTGCTTTTGCTTTTCGGTCTCCATGATATTTGGTGCTCACGGCGGCAGATGGCTGCTCTACTAAAGGACACTTTATGGGCCGCTGTTGGCGGCATTGCCGGCACTGCGGTATTGGCCATTGTCAGCAGGATGGTCGGCGGCCGATTTTTCTTTTTCCTCGCCGATACGACTGTCTTTTCTCGCTCTCTGAACGGTTTCGGCGCCAACTACCGCTATGACCTCGTCGACTGGGTGCCCGCCGCTTATCGTCTCGCGCCGCCCTTAGCGCTGCTGATACTGGGGGGGATTCTAGTTATCCAATGCAAGGAGCCGAACATTCGAGCACTGGCATTGCGCGGCCTTTCAATGGCGGCGGGCGTCGGCCTGTTTCTGCTGCTCTGGGACTATGGAGTTGGCGGCGCGATGCTACAATCGTCATTCTATGCCAGCTACATGATCGTCGGACAGGCGCTGATCGTGGGCGCCTTAGCGGCATACGCATCTCGTCATATTAAGCACCATCTCGTTACCGTCATTACAACCGGTACGATCGCGGTCGCCTTCGCGCTAGCAATATACGGGTATACCACGACAATCTGGTCCCTCGTCGGCGCCGAACTGGGCCATTTGCTGACATGGGCAGCACTTGGGGTAGCATTTGCTATCGCGGGTGCGTTGGTGTTTTCACGCTTGGCGCTAGCCGGACTTATTCTTTTGTTGGCGTCAACAATGGTTGCCGGGCTGCTCAATCACGATACGCGAAGGATCTTCAATACGCACGACAGCGTGGATTTTGTGACAACGTTCCGCTCGACGATCAAAGTGGCCAATTTTGTAAACCGACATGTTGGGCCAGATGAGCGGCTGTTGTTTTGGTTTCAGCGAGATGAGATGTCGCGTCGAGAGGCGCCGCGCAGCGCGTTCACGCTGTATACACTTCGCTACCGAGACAACTATCTGCTGCTCAACTATTGGGACAGCCTGGTTGCAGTCTGGCTTTGGGATCGCGCCCTACTCGGCTCAAATATGCCTGCGCTTACTGTTGATGAACTGAACAATCTGCGGGCATTCGAGGGTCAGACATCCGTTGTAACCTTGTGCCTCAATGAAGTCGCTTGCAATAATGCTGCCGCGGCTCTCGGCGACTATGGATTTGACGTCACCGGTAATGAGAAGATCGCAGTCGATACCGGATATCTTCCGATGACCGCGGTGCTCTACAAGCTTTCAAGGCACCGCTAGGACCAATCGACATTCAGGACTCCCGATGAAGCTGCGTATATCTCGTCGCAGCGATGAATCTGGCTTCGATCAATGTTGAGCCGTCCTAGAGCGTTTCAGGTTTTCACGGAAGCATATCCGGCATTGGCGAAGTAGTTGCTGCATTCGTTGGGCTCGATGGTTGTGACGAGGTGTCCGATATGGCGCCAAGTGTCATCGATCGTTCTCTTCTGAGCCAAGCGCATCCAGTGCTTTATTTTGGCGAAGGCCTGTTCGATCGGATTGAGGTCGGGAGAGTATGGCGGTAGGTACCAGAGTCGCGCACCAGCGTTGCGGATCATCTGACGGATGGCGACCGACCTGTGGGAGCCAAGATTATCCATCACGACGATGTCGCCGGGTTCGAGCACCGACAGGAGTTGCTGTTCGACATAGGCTCGGAAGCATTCGCCATTGATGGGTCCATCGAAGACACAAGGTGCGGCAAGCCGATCGTAGCGCAACGCGCCCAGGAAAGTCAGGGGTGCGCCAATGGCCATGCGGGGCGAAGCCGCGCAGGCGTTTGCCCTTCGGCCCCCAGCCCCGAAGCGGCGCCATGTTGGTCTTGATCCAGGTTTCATCGATGAAGACCAGCCGCCTAGGATCGAGACCGGTCTGCCAGGACCGCCAGCGTTGTCGTCGCCGCGCGATGTCGGCACGTCCCTGTTCAAGGGCGAACAGTGTTTTTTTTGAACCGCAGCCCCTCGCGCCGCAGGAATTGCCATACGGTGTCGTGGGATACCTTCACCCCTCGTGCGGCCAATTCTTCCTTCAATCCGTGCAGTGATAGATGCGGCGTCTGGTTAATTCGCTCGGCGATAAACGCCCGGTACGGCTCAAGAACACGCTTGCGGTGACCGCCCATCTTCCCAGGCGCGACAGATCCGCTCGAGCGGTAGCGCTGAGACCACTTCACCGCTGAAGACACCGCAATACCGAACCGCACCGCCACCGACCGGCAGCTCTCGCCGGCTTCGATGGCATCAACAACACGCTTGCGAAGATCATTTGAAAGAGGTCGAGTCATCCGATGCTGGCCTCCACTCCAGCCAGCATCTTGAATCACAAAACGGCCAGAAACGGAATCCCTTCCGATTCAGCTAAAAACGGAAGCGCTCTAGAGCACCTCCGTTTTCTCCGAATCAGAAAGCAACCCGGCGGCGGTGAGATCGAATAATACGGGTGCGCATACGACACGTGCCTTCCTTCGAGAAACGGAAACCAAATTCGGACTCGTTGATCTGGATCAATCCACCCGCTTTGGACTTTGACGGTTGCACCGCTGCCCTGACTTTGCGGCGCCCCATTGGCAAAGATCAATTCTGCTTTGACGATTCGATGATGTAATCGACGATCAGGACGGTTATCGGTTGCAGCCCTTCCTCCCAGATAATCGTGCGCGATCGTATTTGTGTCGGAATTTTCAGCGCATCGAGCTGCAAGTGTCCCTGCCCGCAGGTTTCGGTCGTAGTACAAACTAAAATCAGGGATGTCGGTATCTGAGCCCTCTCTAACCACTGCCTGTTCTCAGGAAAGACTGTCGGCATTTCGAAATTGATTACACCCTTATCCCAAAGCCAAAGACCGGCCAAGCTGTCAAAACTGTTCAGGGCGAGCTTCTTGCCTCCGACGAAAAATCTATAGGTGGCATGTTCGTCGCTTTTCGCGTCGCCTGTCGTGAAATTGTTGCGGTCGACCCACAAGGCCACACGTCGCCCTTGTAGGCGGGTGCTATCTGCCGATCTTCGGATGTCGAGCGAAAGTTCGAAGAACGTACGGAAAGGGACAGTTCCAGGCAGAGCAAAGGCGAACCGAGTATCCGAATTGGCAATTCCCACAATGGACGTCATCAACGCCAATCCGACGAGCGCGGTTCGTACCATTCCGATCATGGCGACCAGGATTAGACATGCAGACAAAAGAGAAATTCCAATCCATGTCACCGTCGCGCCGCGGTAGTCAGCGAAGCTTTCGATGGCTTCATGCACGCTGAGGGTCCCAGCGATAATAACTCCATAGGCTATTAGAGCGCCTAAGTCCCTACGGACGCTTATCTCGCGTTTTGCGAGCAACGTGCCGGAGATGAAGGCCACCAGCAGACCCTGACCGATTAGCAGGTAGCTGGCGTAGAACCACGTTTGCGCCATGAGGCCTTGCAACAGAAGATCCCATACCCCTATGAATACCAACGTTGCCAGCAAAGTCAGCAATCCCAAACTGAAGAGATGTTTCCTTGCGACTGCCTCTCCCTTTCCGGTCCGGACCAGAAGAATTGTAGCCAGCGCCAGAAGGATGAATGGAGTGCCGAGGCGGAAAGCTCCGGGTAACCAGTCGCTTGTTGGACGGACAAAAGGCAGAGCGTTGCCAGCGATCGCGTTCCTGATCGGAGCCGAGTCGTGCAGTAAGAAAAGGAATGGACCGCCTATTGCATAGCTGTATATGGCCATTGCCGATAAGCCAAACAGACAGCCGGCGACCATAGACAGCATCCGCACAAGATTGCTTGAAATCGATGGCAGTAGAAAAAGCGCTAGGAGCAGCGCAACAGCCGTGAGAAGTGCCGGCACCGGATGCAGCGCCAGTACGCAAGCAAACATAAAACCAGACCCTGCGGTCGCCAATAAGCTACTCACACGCTTGCGCAAGTCCGTTCCGTGTATCAAAAGGGCGATTGAGGCAAGGGCAAAAGCTATCGCTGGCGCGTCGATATAGCCGCTGGTTGCCGAGGCGATCCAGAGAGGATTAGTTCCTAGCCACCATCCCGTGAACACGCCGGCAAGCGGGCCACCGGCCTTTTTGCCTATAACGAAGAGGGATATGAGTGCGACAATCTGAAAGACGATCCCCAGAGCCAAGTGCGCGTAGGCTGGGGATAAGAACTTGTAAGAAAGAGATCCAAGTGCAATGACAGGTACGCGCTGAGAAAAATAATACGGACCATAATTTCGGATTTGACCCGCTGCATCCAGGAAATATCCCACGTAGATCATGGGGTCGACCCAGCCAGGCCGCGGGAAGAGCTCGTAGGCGCCACTGAACTGAGCAAAGAGGGGCAAAGATAGCAGCAACACCAGCCTCCCCCACGCCAGCTTCGCTTTGCAGTCTCGGCCGCATGAGTTTCCATCGATGTGGCATGTTTCGAATATGCCAAGCCAGCATCTAATCCTGTCGGAGCGCGCAGGTTGTGGGGCCTCGTGATGAGTTTGACTAACGTCAGGAATCATAGTCTGGATCCAATAGGGCAAAGGCAAAAAACTCGCTACCATCCGTTATATTCGCCATGCGCTGTCAAGCCGGTCGATGCCGCGAAAACTGGTTTAGTGCTAAACCCGTGGAGTACCACCAATGATGACTACTCTGTCTTGAAATGCTCAAATTTTTGACGCATTGTCCTCGCCAAAAACAATCGCAAGTTCAAAAAGTATAGGTAGGCCTTTGATAAGCCCTGGTTTTACAGACGGCAATCCGATCAGGGAGTTTTTAATTTTCGTCGGAATTTTATTGGTCGCGTTCTGCGTATCAATGTTTTTCCCAGCTGTCTTTCGGGGAACAGCGCTCCTCGCCGAGAAAATAGCGAATACCGTACGTCGCCGGAATGCACTGCCGGAACATGATCTCTATGCAGATCTTCGCACGCTGGACCTGTCACGCATTATAGTGGGCGGATTAGCGGCTTGGCGGTTCGGCTATATTTTCCTCGTCGCCACAGAGGGCGGCGATCCTTTTACGTTGGCGATAGCGGGTTCGGCAACAATCCTTTCGTTGCTTGTCGCGATCGGATTCGCGACCCCAATCGTTTCGATCGTGTTGATGTCCAGCTCTAATATGCTGATCGATAATTTTCTCGGTTCGTCTACCCTTGGAACAATGGTGCTTGCAATTGTACTGGCTCTGTTCGTCCTGGGGCCGGCCGGAAGAAATTTTTCGATGGACAGCTATCTGCTGGGTAAAGGTGGTTGGGTCGCCCGGCTGATTGCCGCTCAGAACCGGTTTTTCGGCGAGCCAAGTGCGGATCGCTTAGTCATCGCGAAGCTGGGTGCGCTTCTCGCCTATTACTGCCTTTGCCTTTACTCTGTGTCTTGGCATCTTCACGACGATGCTTGGCGTTCAGGGCTCATCATCGCTTGGGTGTTCCTTTCACCTGGATCAAACCCGCATTTTTCAACTCTTGCTTGGAGTCTGTACGAGAGTTGGCCGTGGCTATTCGTAAACTTTTCCAAGTTATCGATCTTGGGAATGTTCATATGGTATATGGCCATCTTGCCCGGGCTTTTCGTTCATACCATATCGAGAGCATTCGTAATTCTCTGGGGGCTTGCATTTTTCCTCGTTAGCGCCTTCGTCCTGCCCCTTAGTTTTCTTGGATTTTTCGAGCTGGCATTTTGGTTTGCCTTATTTGCTACGGGTCCGGCGTTCGGCTCTCGACCGCAATATCCTCTGTCTGTGATGTTCGATGACCGATGCAACCTTTGCGATCGTACTGTAAAAACCATTGCAACCCTCGATATTTACTCGCGCATCACCTTCCGCCCAATACGCAGGAATATCGAATTCGCGCAAAGCCATGGAGTCACCCTTGAGCGGGGCCTGACCGACCTTGTGGGCGTTGATCAACGCAACGGTGATCGCTATGACGGATATGCCCTCTACGAAACCATCTCACGACGCATTGTGTTGCTTTGGCCGGTCTGGCCAATCCTATTGCTTGGTCGCATCACGCGCGTAGGGCCGTTGGTCTACCGCTTCATTGCTGACAGACGGACGAAGATTTTTGGCGTCTGTGAGTTTTCCAACATTCCGGATGAGTATATTAACCGGCCAAAGAATGCGGAGGTATTCTGCAATTTACAGGCCTTTACGCCTGTGATCTGCGGGGTGTTGATCACGCTCGTGACGATGGCATCGCTTTTTGTCATGCGTTTGCCGGCTTTCTCGACAAGTGCTGACGCTGGCCCTCCGGGTCGATGGTCGAAGGATCTCGTTGGATCTGCACCCCTTGGTTTCGGCATTGGCCAGATCAACGTCTTCAACGCAGTCGATCTCGCACTTTTCAAGCTTGAATTCTCAGCATTCCGACGTCCCGTCGGCTCGAATGGCAATACGACCAGTGCAATCACGAAGACGGGTTCGGATCCGGCCTCTCCTCTTTTCAATCTTACAGACAGGCAACGCTATTTTATTATCCGCCATGCGCGACGCATGTCGCGTATGAACATCGGTTGCGATCGAGAGTTCTGGGATGCCGTCGCTCCCATGTATGTTGAGGCCCTCGTTCCTGAGGAGCGCGTCAAAACAAATGAGTCGCTTGTCATCACGGCCGGTATTTTCACTTGGCCAACCCGCACTGAACTCCTAAACTATACCAGCTCACCGAGAAAGTTTTGGCGTCTCTGCACCGCCGAGATAAGTGTCGACACGGGTCAAGTCCTGCAACTTCAATTCGACCAGGCCGGTGTGGACGAGGCAGCCCGCCGAAATGATTGGCCGCCGATCCTTGAGGCGCCAGCTATCCCCGCCGCGATTCAGTATCCTTGTCGTGCGGATGCCGGTTGGCTGAACACTGTTGTTGATCTGAACGCCTCGCTCGTCAACTCCTCCTCTATCCTTCGTGATGCTCGCGGTTTGTTCGAGGACCGGTATGGCGAATTTCAACTCGACTGTTTGTTTAGAGCAATAAGCTTCATGAAGTCCGATCAGGCGTTGCGAACCGATGTCCCTCAACCGGACTCTCGCAACCTTTGCGAAGCCGGCCTTGCACTGGCGCCAGAGTTGGTTAAAGCAGTGGAAGGCGTCTCCGAGTTACACGGTCGTTTCAATGTAATTGCTAAAAATGCGTTGGATGCCCACCGCGCTGGCAAGAATGGTGAATGTACACAGGCGGTAGCCGCGATGCGCAGGACGTATTTTGAATACATACTCAAGCCGTCGGGAACCCTGCCGCTGCTTTCAAGCCACGGATTACAAGGATCCATTCAAGAAACGATGGTTAGATGAAAGCAATCAGAGGCAAGAGTAGGACAAATGGGCAAAATTTCTAGCTACGGCATCAAACAGCAAACCCAAGCGACGACGGTAGTTGACTTTGCGGCTGAGCAGATCAGCCTTCTGGGCTATGCGGTCGTTGATGGCGGCTATAGCCCGGGCGAGGTTGAAGCTTTCGGTAGGGCTTTTGATTCCGCTCGTGTAGCCATGGAGATGCGGCACGGCGGCAGAACGGCGCTGGAAACTATCGACGAGCACAACACCATTCGACTTCCGATGCTTTATGACGATCTATTCCTTAAGCTTGCAATGAATGACAACATTGTGGAGCTTTGTGGCAAGCTTATCAGCGATTATTTCGTACTGAACCAGCAGAATGGTATTAGCAATCCCGGCGGCTCTGCTCGCTATAATCAGGGCTCCTATCATCGCGACCTACCTTTCCAGCACTTTACGTCGAGCAGGCCATTGGCAATAAATGCTCTGTTCTGCATAGATGATTTTACAGTTGAGAATGGAGCGACGTTTGTTGTACCTGGTAGCCACAAACAGGAGGCTTTCCCTTCCGATGGAAGTGTAGCAGCTCTTCAGATCCAAGTCCCGGCGCGAGCAGGTAGCTTCATCGTGCTCGACTGCATGACCTATCATTCCGGCGGCGTAAACCGTACGGAACGCGAACGGCGGGCCGTTAATCATGTATACACGATCCCACTATTGAAACAGCAGATTGATTTTCCCAACGCGCTGCAAGATGATTTCACAGCTGATCCGAAAGCTCGACAACTTTTAGGCTATGGCCTGAGCGTCCCAGCGGATGTCGAAAGTTTTTATCGTTCACGCGCGCGCAGGTAGTGACCTACCACTGACGTTTTCATCCAGCGGCGATGAACCGCCGATGTTGAGGACGCGAAAGCGTCTGCCGCAGGTGAACCAGTCGGGACGAAATCCAGGGATCAGCGGGCGTTGACTTTCGATTCGACCCGGGTCGGTGCAGGCGTCGGCGGCACGTAGATCGCCAGACACTTATCCGAGTCTTTTCTCGTTCAATCTTGGAAAGATTGACGCTATTCGCAGCGGACTTCAGCTCAGATGTGCAAAGCGCTTCCCATGGCTTTCAGCGCTGCCTCCATGACCGCTTCACTGCGGGTCGGATGGGCGTGGATGGTGCCTGCAATATCCTCCAGGCGCGCGCCCATCTCGATCGCCAGGGCAAAGGCCGCCGACAGTTCGGAGACCCCTGCCCCCACCGCCTGCAGGCCGAGAACGAGGTTGGTGTCGGCACGGGCGACGACGCGCACGAAACCCTCCTCCGAGAGCATCGTCATTGCCCGTCCATTGGCGCTGAACGGAAACTGGCCGGTGCGGATTTCATAGCCTTGCGCCTGCGCTTCCGCCGGCGAGAGGCCAGCGCTGACGATCTCGGGGTCGGTAAAGCAGATGGCGGGTATGCAGCGCTTGTCCCAGGCGCGCTTCTTGCCGGCGATGATCTCCGCCACCATCTCGCCTTGCGCCATGGCCCGATGCGCCAGCATCGGTTCGCCGGTGACGTCGCCGATCGCATAGATGCCGCGCATCGAGGTGCGGCAGCGATCGTCGATCCTGAGATAGGGACCAGCGCGATTGAGATCGAGCTCTTCGAGACCGGATCCCGCCGTTCGCGGGCGGCGACCGACGGTCACGAGGATGCGGTCGGCAGGCACGCTTTCTCGGCGGCCATCGGAGGTTTCGACAAGCAACGCCTCGCAATTGGCAAGGCCCATCGCCTTGCCGCCTGTCAGCACCCGGATGCCGCTTTCGGTGAGCTTGCGCAGGACGGGCCGCACGAGTTCGGCATCGTAGAGCGGCAACACCTGCTGTGTCGCCTCGACCACCGTCACAGCCGATCCCATCTTGGCGAAGGCCATTCCGAGCTCCAGGCCGATATAACCGCCGCCGACCACGACCAGTTTTCTCGGCAGCTCGGTCAGCGACAGCGCCTCCGTCGAGGAAATGACGCGGCCGCCGAATGGCAGATTGGCAAGCTCCACCGGATCGGAGCCGGTGGCGATCACCACGGTCTCGGCGCGAATGATCTGCTGGCCGGTTTCCGTCTCGACCTCCACCGTCTTGCCGTCGCGAAAATGAGCCCGGCCATGGACGATCTTGACCCGCGCCTTCTGTAACAGCCCCGAGACGCCGCCTGTCAGCCGGCCGACGATGCCGTCCTTCCAGGCGATCGTCCTGGCAAGATCGATCGAGAGACCTTCGACGCGGATGCCCATCGGATTTTTGCCGGCGAACATCCTCTGCGTCGCGTCGAATTCCTCAGCCGCATGGATCAAAGCCTTGGAAGGAATGCAGCCGACCGTCAAGCAGGTGCCGCCGGGCTTGCCGGCTTCGACGATGACGGTATCGACACCGAGCTGCCCGGCGCGGACGGCGCAGACATAACCACCCGGGCCGGCGCCAATGACGAGGAGCTTGCAGACAATCTCTTTCATGGATCAGCCTTCGATGAAAATGAGCGCCGGGGTTTCGAGGAGCATTCGGATGCGCTGGACAAAGGTCGCCGCATCCCAACCGTCGATGATGCGATGATCGAAGCTGGAGGACAGGTTCATCATCTTGCGCGGCACGAATTGGGTGCCGTCCCAGACCGGGCGTGTGGCAATCTTGTTGACGCCGATGATCGCCACTTCGGGATGGTTGATGACAGGTGTCGAGACGATACCGCCAAGCGCGCCGAGGGAGCTGATGGTGATGGTCGAGCCGGAAAGCTCGTCGCGCGTCGCCGTGCCCGAGCGCGCCGCTTCCGCCAGCCGGTTCATTTCGGCGGCGCAATCCCAGATGCCGCGGGCTTCCGCGTGCCGAACCACCGGCACGGTCAGACCCGCGGGCGTCTGGGTGGCGATGCCGATATGCACGGAACTGTGGCGTGTGATGATGCCGGCATCGTCGTCGAAGGTGGCGTTAACGTCGGGCTGGTCGGAAATGGCCTTTACGAGCGCCCGCATCAGGAAGGGCAAGACCGTCAGCTTCGGGTGCTCTTCCCGGCGGTCGCTGTTCATGGTGGCGCGCAACTCCTCGAGCGCGGTCATGTCGACTTCCTCCACATAAGTGATGTGGGGAATGCGCGAGGTGGACAGCACCATCTTCTCGGCGATGCGGCGGCGCAGGCCGGTCAGCTTGATCTCCTCGGTCGCGGTCTTTCTGGCGAGACCATTCTTTACCGTTGCTGGCGCTGCTCCCTGAGACAGAAAGTGCTCGACATCCTCGCGCAGGATGCGTCCGGCAGGTCCAGTGCCCTGCACTTGCCGGAGATCGACGCCGCTTTCCCTGGCGAAAAGCCGCACAGAGGGGGCTGCCAGCGGCTTTTCGGCCGGAGGCGACGCGAGAGCCGGCGGGGCCGCAGCAGCCGGAGCCGGCCGTGCAGCTTCGACCTTGACCGGTTCCGCAACCGGCGCCTGCGAGATCTGTACAGGCGAAGCCTCGCCGGCATCGCCTGCCGTTTCGATCCGCACCAGCGGCGCCTTGACGGCGATACGATCTCCGATATCGCCGGCGAGCCAGATGACGGTGCCATCGACGGGAGAGGGAATTTCAACTGTCGCCTTGTCGGTCATCACCGCGGCGATCACCATATCCTCGCGGACGGGATCTCCCGGCTTCACATGCCATTCCACCAGCTCGGCCTCGGCCACCCCTTCCCCGACATCGGGCATCTTGATGATGAATTCGCCCATGGCTCAGGCCTCCATGACTTCGGCAAGCGCCCGCCCGACCCGGCCGGGGCCGGGGAAATAGTCCCATTCCTGCGCATGCGGATAGGGCGTGTCCCAGCCCGCGACGCGCACAACAGGCGCTTCCAGATGATAGAAGCAATGTTCCTGTACCAGCGACACGACCTCGGCGCCGAAGCCCGACGTCAAGGTCGCCTCGTGCACGACGACGCAGCGCCCGGTTTTGGTGACCGATTTGACGATCGTATCGAGATCGAGCGGCAGCAGGCTTCTCAAATCGATCACCTCGGCATCGATGCCGGCATCCTCGGCCGCGGCGAGCGCCACATGCACCATCGTGCCGTAGGCAACGACTGTTACCGCCGATCCCACGCGCCGCACCTCGGCCTTGCCGATCGGGATGGTGTAATGGCCGTCGGGAACCTCGCCGAGATCGTGTTTCGACCAGGGCGTCACCGGCCGCTCATGATGACCGTCGAAGGGACCGTTATAGAGCCGCTTCGGCTCGAGGAACATGACCGGATCGGGATCCTCGATCGCCGCGATCAGCAGGCCCTTGGCATCATAGGGATTGGACGGCACGATCACCTTCAGCCCGCAGACATGGGTGAAGAGCGCTTCCGGGCTCTGGCTGTGGGTCTGGCCGCCGAAGATGCCGCCGCCAGTCGGCATACGCACGACGATCGGGCAGGTGAAATCGCCGTTCGATCGATAGCGGATTCGCGCCGCCTCCTGCGTCAGCTGGTCATAGGCAGGATACACATAGTCCGCAAATTGGATCTCGACGCATGGCTTCAGCCCATAGGCCGCCATACCGATCGCCGTGCCGACGATGCCGGATTCGCTGATCGGCGTATCGAAGCAGCGCGTCCTGCCATATTTTGCCTGCAGGCCCTGGGTGCAGCGGAAGACGCCGCCGAAATAGCCGACATCCTCACCGAAGACCACGACATTGTCGTCCTTCGCCATCGAGACGTCCATGGCGCTGCGCACGGCCTCGATCATCGTCATCCTGGCCATGTCAGTACCCTGCCTTCTGCCGCTGGCGACGGATATGCGCCGGCATCTCGGCATAGACGCCCTCGAAAATATCGCGCACCGAAGGCCTGCCGCCAGCATGCAGCGTGCCATGCGCCTCGGCCTGGCGCTGCGCCTCGATCACTTCGTCCATGATTTCGGCTTCCGCCTGCACATGCCGCTCCTCCGACCATACGCCCTTGACGATCAGATGTTTCTTCAGCCGCAGCACGGGATCGCCGAGGGGCCAGGCTTCCGATTCCGTCTTCGGCCGATAGGCGCTCGGATCGTCGGAGGTCGAATGCGCGCCGACCCGATAGGTGACATGTTCGATCAGCGTCGGCCCGAGATTGCGCCGGGCGCGTTCGGCAGCCCAGCGGGCGACCGCATGGACGGCGAGATAATCGTTGCCGTCGACCCGCAGCGCCGGAATGCCGAAGCCGAGGCCGCGGGCGGCAAAGGTGCCGGAGCCGCCGCGGGCAATGCCCTGGAAGGTGGAGATCGCCCACTGATTGTTGACGATGTTGAGGATGACGGGCGCCTTGTAGGTCGAGGCGAAGACGAGCGCCGAATGGAAGTCGGATTCCGCCGTCGATCCGTCGCCGATCCAGGCCGCGGCAATGCGGCTGTCGTTCTTGATCGCCGAAGCCATCGCCCAGCCGACGGCCTGCACATATTGTGTGGCGAGATTGCCCGAGATGGTGAAGAAGCCGTGTTCCTTGGAGGAATACATGATCGGCAGCTGCCGGCCGTGCAGCGGGTCGCTCTCGTTCGAGTAGATCTGGTTCATCATCTCGACCATCGGGTAGTCGTCGGCGATCAGGAGGCCCGCCTGACGATAGGTCGGGAAATTCATGTCGCCCTTAACAAGCGCCTTGCGGAAGGCGCAGCTGACGGCCTCTTCGCCGAGATGCTGCATGTAGAAGGAGGTCTTGCCCTGGCGCTGCGCCATCAGCATGCGGGCATCGAAGGCTCGCAGCTTCATCATGTTGCGAAGGCCGGTCAGCAGCTCCTCGTCGGAGAGCGATCCGGCCCAGGGACCGACCGCCTCGCCGTCACGGTTCAAGACGCGGATGATCGAATAGGCGAGATCGCGGATATCCTCGGACGCGACATCGACCTCCGGCCGCGGCACGGAGCCGGCCTTGGCGATCTTGACATTGGAAAAATCAGGCTGGCCGCCCGGGCGGACGGCAGGTTCGGGGACGTGCAGGCTCAAACGAGCGGAATCCACCATGGTTTTTTCTTTCCTCCCTTTGCCGGCCCTGCCCTTCTCCCCGGAAGCGGGACCGGATGTCATTCCTATAGATTGCGGGCAATCACCATGCGCTGGACGTCGCTCGTTCCCTCGTAGATCTGGCAGATGCGCACATCGCGGTAGATGCGCTCGACAGGATAATCGGCCATGTAGCCATAGCCGCCATGGATCTGGATCGCATCGGAGCAGACGCGCTCGGCCATCTCCGAGGCAAAGAGCTTCGCCATCGAGGCTTCAGACAGGCACGGAAGCTCCGCTTCCCTGAGGGAAGCGGCGTGAAAGACGAGCTGCCGCGCCGCCTCGATCCGTACCGCCATGTCGGCAAGGCGGAAGGCAACGGCCTGATGTTCAAAGATCGGCTTGCCGAAGGCGGTACGCTCCTTCGCGTAGTCGCGCGCCGCCTCGAAGGCTGCGCGCGCCATGCCGACGGCCTGCGCGGCAATGCCGATCCGCCCGCCCTCGAGATTGGCGAGCGCGATGCGATAACCTTCGCCTTCCGCACCCAACCTCAAATCCGCAGGAATGCGCATGGCGTTGAAGGCGATCTGGCAGGTATCGGTGGAATGCAGCCCAAGCTTTTCTTCGACCCGGATCACCTCGTAGCCAGGTGTGTCCGTCGGCACGATGAAGGCGGTGATGCCCTTCTTGCCGGCGTCGGGATCGGTGACGGCAAAGACGATGATGACATTGCCGTTCTTTCCCGAGGTGATGAACTGCTTGGCGCCGTCGATCACATAGTGATCGCCGTCGCGCCGGGCTCGGGTCTTGAGGTTCGAGGCATCGGAACCGGCCTGCGGCTCGGTGAGCGCAAAGCCGCCGATCCATTCGCCGCTCGCAAGCCTCGGCAGGAAACGCTGCCGCTGCTCTTCGGTGCCGAATTTGAGGATCGGCACGCAGCCGACGGAGCTGTGCACGCTCATGATCGTCGAGCACGGCCCATCGCCGGCGGCAATCTCCTCGAGTGCGGCGGCATAGGCGATGACACCCGTATCCGAGCCGCCATAAGCTTCCGGCACAAGCATGCCGAGCAGCCCGAGTTCGCCCATCTCCTGCAATTCCTCGCGCGGAAAGAGATGCTCCCGATCGCGCCTGGCCGCCCCCGGCGCCAGCCGATCGCGGGCAAAGTCGCGGGCGACATACAAGATCTGCTGCTGGAGTTCGGAAAGAATCATGTGGCTCCTCCCCTTCCCGCTAGTGCCGCTCGATGGCGACGGCCGTCGCCTCGCCGCCGCCGATGCAGAGTGCCGCCATGCCGCGCTTGAGGTCGTAGCGCTCCAATGCTGAAAGCAGCGTTACCAGAATGCGGGCCCCCGATGCGCCGATCGGATGGCCGAGGGCGCAGGCGCCGCCATGCACATTCACCTTTTCATGCGGCAGATCGAGATCGCGCATCGCCGCCATGGCGACGACGGCGAAAGCCTCGTTGATTTCGAAGAGATCGACATTCGAGAGCGCCAAGCCGGTCCGGTCGGAAAGCTTCTGCAGCGCGCCGATTGGCGCGGTGGCGAAAAGATTGGGTGCTTGTGAGTGGGTGGCATGGCCGAGGATGGTGGCGAGCGGCGTCAAACCGCGATGCTCCGCCTCGGATCGGCGCATCAGAACGAGGGCGGCCGCGCCGTCGGAAATCGAGCTGGAATTGGCGGCCGTCACCGTGCCGCCCTCGCGAAAGGCGGGCTTCAGCGTCGGGATTTTGTCGAGCTTGGCCTTGCCCGGCTGCTCGTCGCGGCTCGCCAGCTGCTCGGCCTTGCCTGATTTTACCGTGACCGGCACGATCTCGCTGTCGAAACAGCCATCCGTGATCGCCTTCTGCGCCCGCGTCAGAGAGGCGATGGCGTAATTATCCTGCGCCTCGCGCGTGAACTGATACGCCTCGGCGCAATCCTCCGCGAAGCTGCCCATCAAGCGCCCCTTGTCATAAGCATCCTCCAGCCCGTCGAGGAACATATGATCCACGACACGCCCATGGCCAAGCCTGTAGCCGCCGCGGGCCTTGTCAAGGAGATAGGGCGCGTTCGTCATGCTTTCCATGCCGCCGGCGACCGCCACCGAGGCGCTGTCGGCGGCGATCAGGTCATGCGCCATCATGACCGCCTTCATGCCCGAGCCGCACATCTTGTTGACGGTGCTGGCCCCCGTCGCGAACGGCAGACCGGCGCCGATCGCCGCCTGACGCGCCGGCGCCTGGCCAAGGCCCGCCGGCAACACGCAGCCGAAGACGACCTCCTCGACCGCCTCGGCCGAGACCCGGCTGCGCTCCAGTGCAGCGCGGATCGCCGTTGCTCCGAGCTCCGGCGCCGTCACCTCCTTCAGCTCTCCCTGGAAACTGCCGATCGGCGTGCGCGCCGCGCCGACGATGACGATGGGATCCTGCAGTGCCATCTTTCCTCCTTGGGGCAGACGCTCAGCGCGCGCCCATCCGCAATGCGCCGTCGAGGCGGATGACCTCGCCGTTCAGCATATTGTTTTCAAAGATATGGCGCACCAGCCCGGCAAATTCCGCCGGCCGGCCGAGCCGCGGCGGAAAGGGCACGCTCTGGCAGAGTGCCGCCTGAACTTCGGCCGGCATGCCGGCCATCATCGGCGTCTCGAAAATGCCGGGCGCAATCGACACGACACGGATGCCGTGACGGGCAAGCTCGCGGGCGATCGGCAAGGTCATCGCCGCCACCCCGCCTTTGGAAGCGGCATAGGCCGCCTGGCCGATCTGACCGTCGAAGGCGGCGACCGAGGCCGTGTTGACGATCACGCCGCGTTCCCCTTCGCCATCCGGCGCCGCAGTCTGGATCGCGGCAGCCGCAAGCCGGATCATGTTGAACGTGCCGATCAGATTGATGCCGATGGTGCGCGCGAAACTCTCCAGGCGGTGCGGCCCGTCACGGCCGATCACCTTTTCGGCCGGCGCCACCCCGGCGCAATTGATCAGACCGCGCAGGCTGCCGAAGGCTTCAACAGCCGCCGCGACCACAGCTGCTCCCGCCTCGCCATCGGTCACATCGGCCTTGACGAAGCGAGCATCGCTGCCGAATTCCCGCGCGAGCGCCTCGCCCGCGTCAACATTGAGATCGGCGATCGTCACATGCCCGCCGGCCTCGAGCAGCATGCGCGCCGTCGCCGCTCCGAGCCCGGAGCCGCCGCCGGTGACGATGAAACTTGCCCCATGGATCAGCATGGATCTCTTCTCCTCGCCGCCGGCCATTTCCTCCAGATGTTGCCGGCAGGCAGGATTCTATTCGCTCCAGCTATTGCAAGCGATGACAGAACTGCTCCATTATTTCGGCCATTATTGCCATAGCGAGGTTGGGATGGCCGAGATCGAGCGACGCATGATTGCACCGGGTTTCGTCGAGGAGGCGCTCGACAGCCTGCGGCGGCTCGGCAAGCCAACGGCGCCGATCCTTGCCCGGGTCGGGCTGCCATCGGCCGTCGATCAGCCGGTGTCTGCCGAGACCTATGGCGCGCTCTGGCTGGCAATCGCCGCCGAGCTCGATGACGAATTCTTCGGCATGGGCGGCCGGCCAATGCGCAGCGGCAGCTTCACCCTGCTCTGCCATTGTGTTCTGCATGCGCCGACGCTCGGCCAAGCGCTCCGCCGGGCCCTGCGCTTCCTCGATGTCGTGCTCGACGATCCCCGAGGGCAGCTCGTCATCCGCGACGGCCTCGCCGAGGTCGAACTCAGGGATGCGGGCAGCCCGCGCTCGGCCTTCGCCTACCGTACCTACTGGATCATCCTGCACGGCATCACCTGTTGGCTGGTCGGCCGCCGCATCCCCATCCGGCTCGTCGACTTCCGCTGTGCCGAACCGAAACAAGGCGCCGACTACCGGCTGTTCTTCGGCGCGCCGGTGCGCTTCTCGCAACCGATCAGCCGTCTCGGCTTCGACAGCACTCTGCTCGACCTGCCGATTTCACGCAGCGAGCAGGCGTTGAAACAGTTCCTGCGCGGCGCGCCCGCCAATATTCTGGTGCGCTACCGCTACGATGCCGGCATCGCCGCCGCCGTCCGCCGGCGCTTGAACCAGGCAACGCCGGCCACGTGGCGAAGCTTTGCCGAACTCGCCGCCGATATGCGCATGCCGCCCTCGACGCTGCGCCATCGCTTGCACGACGAAGGACAAAGCTATGCCGCCATCAAGGACGAGATCCGCCGCGATCTCGCCGTCGAACTGCTGCTGAATACATCGAAAACGATCGGCGAGATCGCCGTGCAGCTCGGCTATTCCGAACCCAGCGCCTTCTTCCGGGCCTTCCGGAAATGGATGGGCAAGAGCCCGGAGACGTTCCGGCGTGAGGAAGCGGGTGAACAAGATCGCGAGCGGTAGCATAGAATCTTGATCAGCGCTGCGATCTGGCGCTGGCCGTCCAACACGTTCCCTCATGCCTGTGCTCGTCACAGGCATCCAGCACGCCCAAGTCCTTGGGCGCAAGAGACGCCCTTCAAAAATGAGTCATTCACCGCGCGGACGCGCGGTGGCTGGATGCCTGTGACAAGCACAGGCATGAGGGAGGAACGGGCGGGCTTGCCGCACCACCTTCCATTAGCGCTTCCAAATACCATTCAACCAACAGCACTTTGAACCTTTCGCAACCCGCGCTACATATTTTAGCGGGAGGAGTGCCATGTTTGATTTTTCGCTCGGCGAAACCGCGGATGCGATCCGCGAAGCGACGGCGCGGTTTGCTGCCGATCACATTGCTCCGCTGGCTGCGGAGATCGACGAAAGCAACACGTTTCCGCGCCAGCTCTGGCCTCAGATGGGCGCGCTCGGCTTGCATGGCATCACCGTCGAGGAAGAATTGGGTGGCGCCGGTCTCGGTTATCTCGAGCACGTTGTCGCCATGGAGGAGGTCTCGCGCGCCTCGGCTTCCGTTGGCCTCAGCTACGGCGCCCATTCCAATCTCTGCGTCAATCAAATCCGCCGCTGGGCCTCGGCGGAGCAGAAACGCCGCCATCTGCCGAAGCTGATCTCCGGCGAACATGTCGGCTCGCTTGCCATGTCGGAGGTCGGCTCGGGCTCCGATGTCGTCTCGATGCGGTTGCGGGCCGAGAAAAAAGGCGACCGCTATGTCCTCAACGGTACCAAATTCTGGATCACCAATGCACCGCATGCCGACGTGCTCGTCGTCTATGCCAAGACCGATCCGGCCGCCGGCCCGAAGGGCATTTCCGCCTTCATCATCGAAAAAGCCCTGCCCGGCTTCAGCGTCTCGAAGAAGCTCTCCAAGCTCGGCATGCGCGGCAGCGATACGGCCGAACTGGTCTTCCAGGATTGCGAGGTGCCGGCCGAGGCGTTGATGGGCCGGGAGGGAGAAGGCGTGAAGATCCTGATGTCCGGCCTCGATTACGAGCGCGCTGTGCTCGCCGGCGGCCCGCTCGGCATCATGCAGGCCTGTCTCGATGTCGTGCTGCCCTATGTCCGCGATCGCAAGCAGTTCGGCAGGCCGATCGGCGATTTCCAGCTGATGCAGGGTAAGATCGCCGACATGTATGTCGCGCTGAATTCGGCCCGCGCCTATGTCTATTCCGTCGCCCGCGCCTGCGATGCCGGCCGCGCGACGCGCACCGACGCGGCCGCCGCAATCCTCTTTGCCAGCGAGAACGCGGTGAAGGTGTCGCTGGAGGCGATCCAGGCGCTTGGTGGCGCCGGCTATACCAAGGAATGGCCGGTCGAGCGGTTCCTGCGCGACGCCAAGCTCTACGATATCGGCGCCGGCACCAATGAGATTCGCCGGTATCTGATCGGGCGGGAGCTCATCGCATCATGACGGTGATTTCGACTGCGATCGATCGACACAGCGAAAGCTTCAAAGCCAATACCGCCAAGAATCGAGCGCTTATCGACGAACTCTGCGAGCGTTCGGCGAAAGCGCGCGAGGGCGGATCGCAGGCGGCGCGCGCGCGCCATACCAGCAAAGGCAAGCTCCTGCCGCGCGACCGCATTCAGCTCCTGCTCGATGCTGGCAGTCCCTTCCTGGAGATCGGCACGCTGGCTGCCAACGGCATGTATGGCGGCGAGGCGCCGGGCGCCGGCATTATATCCGGCGTCGGCCGCGTTTGCGGCCGCGAGGTAATGATCGTCGCCAATGATGCGACGGTGAAGGGCGGCGCCTATTTTCCGATGACGGTGAAGAAACATCTCAGGGCGCAGGAGATCGCCCTGCAGAACCGGCTGCCCTGCCTCTATCTGGTTGATAGCGGCGGCGCCAATCTTCCGCATCAGGCCGAGGTCTTCCCCGACCGCGACCATTTCGGTGCGATTTTCTACAACCAGGCGCAGATGTCGGCCGAAGGCATTCCGCAGATCGCCTGCGTCTTGGGAAGCTGCACCGCCGGCGGCGCCTATGTGCCGGCCATGTCCGACGAGACGGTGATCGTCCGCAATCAGGGCACGATTTTCCTCGCCGGCCCGCCGCTGGTCAAAGCCGCCACCGGCGAAATCATCTCGGCCGAAGAGCTCGGCGGCGCCGAGACCCACGGCCGCCGCTCCGGCGTCGTCGACCATGTCGCAGAGAACGACGAACACGCACTGCTCCTGGTGCGCGACATCGTTGCCAGCCTCAACAGCGTGAAATCGGTCGATATCGACATCCAGCCTCCGCGGCCACCGAAGCTAACCGTCGAAGACCTTCACGGCCTCATCCCCGATGACGTGCGCTCACCCTATGACGTGCGCGAAGTCATCGGCCGGATCGTCGACGGTTCGGAACTGCACGAGTTCAAACCGCTCTACGGCACCACCCTCGTCTGCGGCTTCGCCCGCATCTGGGGCATGCCTGTCGCCGTCATCGCCAATAACGGCGTGCTCTTTTCCGAAAGCGCGCTGAAGGGCGCTCATTTCATCGAGCTCGCCTGTCAGCGCCGGGTGCCGCTGCTCTTCCTGCAGAATATTTCAGGTTTCATGGTCGGCGGCCGATACGAGGCCGGCGGCATCGCCAAGGACGGGGCAAAGCTGGTGACGGCGGTCGCCACGGCGACCGTGCCCAAGGTGACTGTCATCATCGGCGGCAGTTTCGGCGCCGGCAATTACGGCATGTGCGGCCGCGCCTATCGCCCGCGTTTCCTCTTCACCTGGCCGAACAGCCGCATCAGCGTCATGGGCGGCGAACAGGCGGCTTCCGTGCTCGCCACCATCCGCCGCGACGCGATGGAGGCGCGCGGAGAGAATTGGTCTGCTGACGACGAGGAGGCTTTCAAGGCGCCGATCCGTGCCGACTACGAGGCGGAGGGCAATCCCTATTACGCCACCGCCCGCCTTTGGGACGACGGCATCATCGACCCCAGCCAGACGCGCGACGTCCTTGGTCTTGCGTTCTCCGCCTGCCTGAATGCGCCGATCCCGAAAGGGCCGCGCTTCGGCCTGTTCCGGATGTGAGGCGGCGATAATGGAAAGCCTTCTCATTGCCAATAGGGGCGAGATCGCCCGCCGCATCATCCGGACAGCAAAGATCGCCGGCATCCGTACGATCGCCGTCTACTCCGAGGCCGATGCCGGCCTGCCCTTCGTGAGAGAAGCCGACGAGGCGATCGCCATCGGCCCGCCGCCCGCCCGCGAAAGCTATCTGTCCGAGGCACGCATCCTCGAAGCAGCCCGCAAAACTCGTGCTACCGCGATCCATCCGGGCTACGGCTTCCTGTCGGAAAATGCCGAATTTGCCGAAGCGGTCGAGAAGGCCGGCTTCATCTGGGTCGGGGCGCCCCCGGCCGCAATCCGGGCGATGGGACTGAAGGACGCCGCCAAGGAACTGATGCAGGCGGCCGGCGTACCGGTCACACCGGGTTATCTCGGGCCGGACCAGAGCGAAGCAAGGCTTGCAGCTGAGGCCGATGCCATCGGCTACCCTGTTCTCATCAAGGCTGTCGCCGGCGGCGGCGGCAAGGGCATGCGCCGCGTCGACCGCCGTGAGGATTTCAGCGAGCTCCTCGCCTCCTGCCGCCGTGAGGCCGCCGCCTCCTTCGGCGACGACCGCGTTCTGATCGAACGCTATATCGCCAATCCGCGCCATATCGAGGTGCAGGTCTTCGCCGACAGCTTCGGGAACTGCGTCCATCTCTTCGAACGCGACTGTTCGCTGCAGCGCCGCCACCAGAAGGTCATCGAGGAAGCCCCCGCCCCCGGCCTCGATGCTGCCACCCGCACGGCGATCTGCGATGCGGCGGTGAAGGCCGCAAGAGCGGTGAACTATGTCGGCGCCGGCACGATCGAATTCATCGCCGATGCCTCGCAAGGCCTGCGTCCCGACCGTATCTGGTTCATGGAGATGAACACGCGCCTGCAGGTGGAGCATCCGGTCACTGAAGCAATCGCCGGCGAGGATCTGGTGCTCTGGCAGCTGAAGGTGGCAAACGGCGAGCCGTTGCCGAAAAACCAGGACGAGATCGCCATCAACGGCTGGGCCTTCGAAGCCCGGCTCTATGCCGAAAATCCCGCCGCCGGCTATCTGCCCTCGACCGGCCGGCTCGACCATCTGAAACTTCCAGAGGCGGTCCGCGTCGACAGCGGCGTCGAACAGGGGGATGAGATCACCGCCTTCTACGACCCGATGATCGCCAAGATCATTGCGCATGGGCCGAACCGCGAGGCCGCCCTGTCGAAGCTCGCAGCCGCCTGTGCCGGCATCGAGGTCTGGCCGGTCAGATCCAATGCCGGTCTTCTTGCCCGCATCGCCGTCGACCCGGATTTTCGCGCCGCCCGAATCGATACCGGCTTTCTCGACCGCCATGGTGAAAGCCTGGTGGCGAAGGAGCCGGATGAGACGACAATCGACAAGGCGGCCACGGCACTTTCGAAGGCCGCGAATGAGGATCCCTGGTCGGCGCTGACCGGTTTTCGCATCGCCGGGCCAGGCGACGGCCGCGTCCGGGTGCGCATCGACGGTCACCTCCGCTGGGGGCGCGTACGACCCGACCTTGAGGCGAATGCCGTTTGGGCCGACGAGAAGACCGTGCTTTTCGAGGCCGGCAATGCCTGGCCGATCGGCCTGCCTCATGCAGGTGAGGTCGAGGCAAGCCAGGGTGCAAGCGACGGCGCCATCCTTTCGCCCATGCCCGGTCTCGTCATATCGGTCGATGTCGCCGAAGGCGACGCTGTTGCAAAGGGGGATCGTCTGCTGACGGTCGAAGCGATGAAGATGGAACATGCTCTACGCGCGCCCTTCGACGGCATCGTTGGGAAATTGCAGGTTTCCACGGGCGTCCGGGTTTCGGAAAACCAGCTGGTCGTCAGCGTCATCAAGGAGGAGGCGTGATGGCCGGCCGCTATTTCGACGAATGGACGGTCGGCGACCGCATCGCCCACGAGATCCGCCGCACCGTCACCGAGACCGACAATCTGCTGTTCACGACGCTGTCCCACAATCCGCAGCCGCTGCATCTCGATGCCGATTATGCCGCCGGCACCGAGTTCGGCCGGATCGTCGTCAACGGCACTTTCACCTTTGCGCTCACCATCGGCCTTTCGGTCGGCGACACCACGCTCGGCACGCTCGTCGCTAATCTCGGCTATGACAAGGTGACGATGCCGAAACCGGTCTTCATCGGCGACACGCTGCGGGTGGAAACCGAAGTGACGGAGCTGCGGCGCTCGAACTCCCGCCCCGATGCCGGCATCGTCACCTTCCGACACTTGACCCTGAACCAGCGTGATGAAATCGTCTGCCAGTGCCTGCGCACGGCGATGCTGAAGGTAAAACCGTCATGAGGCTGCGCTCGCTGCTCTTCGTGCCCGGCGACCGGCCGGAGCGTTTCGACAAAGCGCTCGCCTCCGGCGCCGATGCCGTCATTCTCGATCTGGAAGATTCAGTTGCGCCCGCGAACAAGCCAAAAGCACGGGAGGCCGTGCACGAATTCGTCCTCGGCCATACCGGCGAGACCGCTCTCCTGATCCGCGTCAATCCCCTCACCTCCCCTGAATTCGAAGCCGACCTTGCCGCTCTGAACGGTCTTCATCCCTTTGCCATCATGTTGCCGAAGGCCGAGGGGGCCGTTTCCGTGGGCAAACTCGCAGCCTCGTTGACGCCGGCCGTTCCCATTTTGCCGATCGCGACGGAAACGCCGTCCGCGATCTTCGAGATCGGCAGCTACCGCGAGGTCTCGACGAAGCTTTGCGGCCTGACCTGGGGCGCCGAGGATCTGCCCGCCGCAATAGGGGCTGCGACCGCGCGGAGGACGGATGGCCGTTATACGCCGCCTTACGAGCTTGCCCGCTCGCTCACTTTATTCGCAGCCCATGCCGCCGCCGTTCCGGCAATCGATACCGTCTATCCCGATTTTCGCGATCTCAACGGTCTCAGGTCCTATGTCGGCCGTGCCCGGCGCGACGGCTTTTCCGGCATGATGGCCGTTCATCCGAACCAGGTCGAAGCGATCAATCACGCCTTCACACCTGACGCCTCCGAGGTCGCCTGGGCCGAGAAAGTCGCCGCCGCCTTTGCCGCCAGGCCCGACGCCGGCGTCATCCAGCTTGACGGACGCATGCTTGACTTGCCGCATCTCAAACTTGCGCTGCGCATTCTGGAAAGCGCCGGACGATAGGCCCGACCTCCCATCCAATCAGCCCGACTTAGCAGTTTGCTTGGAGGCGGCCTGTTCCGGCTCGAGATAACCGGCGCCGATGGCCACATAGAGGTCGACATAATCCTTCGCGACCTGCTGCACGGTGGCAGCAAGGCTCTCCTGAGCATTTGAGACCGAGCGCTGCGCATCCAGGACGTCGAGCAGCGAAGAGGCGCCATCCTTGTAGCTCGTGGTCGAAAGCGCCAGCGATTCCTGCGCCGTCTGCACCTGCCTGCGCAACGGTCCCAGCGCCTGCGTGTCGTGGCGAACGGCCGCAAGCGCGTTCTCGACCTCTTCGACCCCGTTCAGCACCGCCGCCTTCCACGCCAGATATTGGGTTCTGGCATCGGATTTCTCGATGTCGACATTGGCCCGCAACTTGCCGCCATCGAAAATCGGCAGGTTGAGCGTCGGGCCGAACGACCAACTGGTCAGGCTTGCGCCGCTGGCGCCCGATGATTTGACCCAGCTCGGCGAAATCGAGCCGGAGAGCGAGATCGACGGGTAAAGCTGGGCTTCGGCTGCACCGATATCGGCCACAGCCGCCGCCAGCTCGCGTTCGGCCTTTCTTATATCGGGACGGTTGCGGATAAGATCGGCCGGAATGCCGGCGCGGATGTCGCCGCGGAACACCGGCTGGCCTGTATTCTTGCGCAGCTCGTCCGTCAGCGAAGCCGCCGGCATTCCGAGCAGAGTGGCAATGTGATGGGTCGACTCGGTGAAGCTCTGTTCGAGGCCGGGAATGTCCGACTTTGTCGACTGTACCAAGCCCTCGGCCTGAACGACGTCGAGGCGGGAGGCCGCACCGGCTTTCAGCTGCAGCTGCGTAAGTTCGTAAGTCTGCTGGCGGGATTTCAAATTCGCCTGTGAGAGTGCAATCCGTTCCTGATAGTAGCGGGCGTCGACATAACTCTCGACGAGGTCTTTCAGAAAGGTGAGCCTCGCATTGTCGGCCGTCGCATAAGCGGCTCCAAGCGAGGCGATGGCGCTCTCTTTCGAGCGACGGTACTGGCCGAAGACGTCGAGCAGCCAGGACAGGCTGGCATCGCCTCCCGTCGTGTTCGTGGTGCCGACCGTCGTGCGCAGCCGCCCCTTCTCGCCGGATATCGTGTGCGATGCGTCCACGCTCAAGCTCGGCAGAGCGCCTGCCCCAGCAATCGTGACGTTGGCGAAAGCGGAGTTGATGTTCTCGAGCGCCTGCAGCACATCGAGGTTCTCTCTGAGGCCGTGAGTGACCAGCCCGTCGAGCTTCTTGTCGCGATAGGCCGTCCACCATTCAGTCGCCACGACATCGCCGTTGCTCTTGCTGCTCCCCGCTTCGAATTTGGCGGGAAGCGGCATCTCAGGGGGGACGTGATCCGGGCCGCTGACGCAGCCGGTCAGCAGCAGTGTGAATGCGGATGCGGCGTAGCGGAGGGATGAGAGTCTTGTGCGAAGCGAGGTACTCACTGGCGAGCCTTCTGAACCGGGATTGGGCGTTCAGGCTTAGCGGTGCCAGCGTTAACAGCAGTTAAGAAACTGTAAAGTTAGGTAAAATCCGGCGCGCCTCAGCGGGCGATCCGGATCAGTTTTCATCGTCGGCTGCACCATAGGACGTTGGCCTCCTGGGAAGCTCCAGTGTGATCGCCAGGCCGCCGGCATCCGGTAGCGACGCATGCACGCGCCCGCCGTGACGTTCGATGGCCTGCCTGGTGATGGCGAGGCCAAGACCGTATCCTCCTTTCGGCACCGCCTCTTTTCCGCGTGAGAACGGCTGAAAGATCCGTTCAAGCTCATCCCGCCCGACGCCAGGCCCCTGATCCGTGACGCAGACCCTGAGGCGCTCGGCAGTCCACTCGCAGGAAACGCTTATGTGCGAATGCTCGGCGGTGTATTTGACGGCATTGCGCACGACGTTTTCGAAGGCCCGGTAGATCAGTTCACCCTCGACCTCGGCCCGAAATGTGCCGTCGATGCTCGTCGTGATCGAGACCTTCCGCGCCTGGGCTTCGAAGGCCGCATCGCCAAGAATTTCGTTCAGCAGTTCGATGACATCAAGGGTCTGCGTCTTCAGCGGCCGGCCGGATCCGGCCGTCAGCCTGGCAAGGGTCAATACCTCCCCTACCAGCATGTCGAGGCGTTCGACCTCCCGGTCCATTCGATCCAGCATGGCGGCGAGTTTGGCTGGGCTCTGCCTGAGTACGCCGACGGCGGCCTGCAGGCGGGACAAAGGCGAACGCAGTTCATGAGAGACGTCGTGAAACAGCCTCTGCTGCGCATCCTGAAGTTCCTGAAGCCGTGCGGCGGTCGAATCGAAGTCGTAGGCGAGCGCCGTCACCTCGTCCTTCCGGCCGGCCATCTTGTCGCCAATGCGAAAATCGAAGCGGCCATGCGCAAGCGCGCTCAAGCCATCGCGCAAATGCACGACGGGGCGGATCAAATACCGGGCGAGCGCGCCCGCCGCAATCGTGCTCGCAACCAGGATGGTGAGCCACGGTATGATAGGACCAAGCCTATCGAACGTGAAGCTGGGGGGCGCTGAGAGAGAAAGCCGATAGCAAATCCCATCCCTCAGCACGTCCCGGGTGGTGACCGTGCTCTTCGTGGTACAGGCGCCGGCTTCAGCAGGCTTCGAAAGCGTAAGGCCGAGGGGCTGAGTTCTCTCGCTTGTCCGAACGAAACGCGCGGCGGCGTCTTCGCCGTCGTGGAGCAGGATGTTCTCCGTCAGATTCATGACAATCGCCCGTCGCTCCTGGTCCAGCTGCCGCGCAAACGGAACCGCTTGAAGGAATTTGACGAGCAGGATCACGACTGCGAGGCTTATCGCCAGCGTCAGCCAAATGATCCTGAAGAACTTCCAGAAAAGACGTGGCATTTTCAGTCCATGAGAAGCTGGTAACCCTGGCCACGAACGGACTGGATCCAGGATTGCCCGTCCTCCCTCAGCCCGAGCTTCTGACGGACGCTGCTGATATGGACGTCGATACGCCGGTCGAACGGCGTAAGCGGCTTGCCGAAGGCGCGTTTTGAAATGTCCTGCTTCGACACGAGCTGACCGCCATTGCGGGCAAGAACCTCAAGCAGGCTGAATTCCGTGCCGGTCAGATCAAGGGGTTCTCCGCGCCACTCGGCAATCCTGCTGCCCGGATGGATCACGAGCTGCCCGGCCCTCACCGTGTCGATCGAGACTCCGGCGACCGGCTGACCCGCTCGACGCAGGATAGCGCGAACCCTCGCCGCAAGTTCGCCGGGCGAGCACGGCTTCGGCACATAATCGTCGGCGCCGAGATTGAGACCGGATATCCGATCGACATCATCTCCTCGGGCGGTCAGCATCAGAACGGGGACTTGGCTGAGCTTCCTGATTCTCTGAAGCACTTCGATCCCGTTCATTCGCGGCATCATGATGTCGAGCACAATAATGTCGGCCGTGTTGCCGGCGGCTGCGGCAATCGCCGCACGGCCATCCGTGTCAGTGGCGACGTCATATCCTTCTTCCGTCAGATATTCCTGCAGAAGCGTCGTCAGCTCGACGTCGTCGTCGATGAGGAGAACCTTGTTCATTCGCGTCGTCCGTCATTCATGTCAGCGGTCATACAGCACAAATGGGAACACTCCATCAATTTTACCCAGCTTAACACTAACTTGACCGCACTTTACGTTCGTCCCGCTACTGATCGATATGACGGCATCGATCGGCTCTGACACGACCTGCCGGTGCTTAAAACGGCAAGGAGTGGCATCGTGAGAAAGTCGCTTGGGACAGTTGCCGCCGCATGCATCGCGGCAACGCTTCTCTTTCTCTTGCGCAATGCCATGCTGGAGCAGGTGGCTGCGCCCGCGCTGACCGTCTCACTTTCGGCGCAGCGGGACGGACCTGAGACCATTCCCGCAGGCGGATGGCTGAAACCGTGGCAGGAAGCGATTGTCGCCTCCGAGGCGAGCGGCCTGCGCATAACCGATGTTCTCGTCGATGTCGGTTCCGTCGTCACCAAGGGACAGACGCTCGTCCGGCTGTCGCAGAAAAGCGTGCTGGCCGATATGCGCAAGCAGGAGGCGGCCGTCGCAGCCGCCAAGGCAAATCTGTCCAAGGCCAAGCTCAACGCCGACCGGGCACGGCAGTTCTCCCCAGCGGGAGATCTTACCGCCGAAAAGATCGCCGAATATCTGGCCGACGAACGGGCGGCAGAAGCGAGCCTTGCATCTGAAGACGCGGCGCTCGACAGTGAAAAGATCAAGCTTGCGCAGACGACCATCACCGCCGTCGACGACGGCCTCATCATCTCGCGCTCCGCCGAACTGGGAGCTGTCGTCTCGGCCGGTGCTGAGCTGTTTCGCCTTGCGCGCCAACAGCGCGTCGAGTGGCAGGCCGAAGTTCAGGCGCACTACCTCCCGCGCATCGCAGAAGGTCTGAGCGTCGAAATCAACGGACCGGATGATCGGCCAATTCAAGGCAAAGTCAGGCTTGTTGCACCTTCGGTCAGCACCGATACCAGCCGCGTGATCGTCTATGTGGCGCTTCCCGCGGACTTGCGTCCGCGCACCGGCCTTTATGTGACCGGCAATATCGAACTGAAGACCGCTCCAGCCCTGCCACTTCCCGCGAGCCGATCATGTTCGGGGACCGGATAAACTGCGCCGCGACTGCGGCCCAAGGAATCGAGATGGATAATTACGAGATGATCAGCCATGGATAGAACCAAGCCACAGCGTGTTGTCGTCATGACCGGAGTCACCGCGGGGCTTGGCGCACACGCTCTACGGCACATCGCCGCCCAGCCCGACACGCGCGTCATCGTCGATGCCCGTGGAAATGGACGGAAAATCCCGCGTGGCGTCGAGGTGATACCGCTCGATCTCGCCTCGCTTGCCAGTGTCCGCCAATTCATCAACACGGTAAGGGATCAACTCGGTGAAGCCGGCATCGACGTCCTCGTCCTCAACGCTGGCATGCAGTCCTCCACGAGCGAAGGGCGGAGTTCGGACGATTATGAGCTGACATTCGCGGTCAATCACCTCGCACATTATCTGCTGGCAAGACTGCTGCTGCCTGATATGGCCGACCACGGCCGCCTGATCATCACCACCAGCGAAACCCATGATCCCGCCGTTACTCCGATCGCTCCCAAGACTCTTGAGCCGCAGGTGCTGGCGCGCCCGGGCAAGAGTGGCTTCGGCTCGGGAATACGCGCCTATGCCGCCTCCAAGCTGTGCAATCTTTTGACCGCACAATCCTTCGCTGCTCTCGATGACGTCAAGGCACGCGGGATCACCGTCGTCGCCTTCAGCCCCGGCCTCACCGGCGGCACCTCGCTCGGCCGCGACAGTCCGCGCGTCGCACGGGCGCTTGTCATGTTCCTGATGCATACTGTCTTCCGCCTGGTCGGCCTCTTCCGTCCCGAATACGTGGTCGGAACACCTGAGCGCGCCGGCGAAGCACTGGCCGAGGTCTCTCTTGGCGCCGTCACCCTGCCGGCGGGCCGAATTTATCTCTCCCTCGTCAAGGGCAAACCAACATTCCCCGATCCCTCGGCGCTGGCGCAAAGCCCGGACGCCCGGGAACGGTTGTGGCGCGAAAGTGCCGTCATGGTCGGCCTCGGTCAAATGGCAGGCGATATCGGCGAACCGGACGCAGGTGAACACTACCGTGACCGCGGCAATGAGGCCGCTGTCCCTTGATAGCAACGGAAAACAGATGCCGCGACATGCGCAATCTGACGCTCGCTTTCCTGATATCAGAGAAAGAAAGGATACCAGCATGAAACGTCTAACGCTCGCGATGGCGGCCGTCGCGGTTGTTGCCGCAGCACCCGCTTTTGCCGCAGAGGGAAAAGCCTATCTGCCGCCGCAGACAGCGGCCGCTATTATCGCCAATGGAAAGCCGTGGTCGGCGGAAGCGCCAAATGGCAGGAACTTCAAACTCACTCTGAACAAGGATGGCACGGGGAACATCAAGGGGCCTCTGCTGTTTCAGCTGACCGTAAACTGGGCCGTCAAAGGTGACGCGATGTGCATCTCCGGCACGATGATGTCGAAGTGCCTCCGGTTCCGCGAGATTCCCGACGGTCTCCAGGCTTGGGATGGGGAGAAGCCCGACCTGAAGCTCACCCACTAGAGCTTTTCCGGGTTAGATTGAAGCATTGGCTCAAACGAAGTCGGATGGTCGACCGGCCGGCGCGCGTCGTAGCCCAGCTCTACGGCCAAGCCGGCCGGTCGATCAGCCGGCCCGTTTCAGCCAACCCGAAGGGCCGGGCATCTTTCCGCCAGGATCAGAGGCGATCGGCTCGGACATACCTTGGGGTATGCCCGTCGCCAATCGCCTCTGCCCTGACGAAAACCTGCTCCGGCAGAATGCTTCAATCTAACCCGGAAAAGCTCTAGCTTCGCAGGATTTTGGGCCGTCTCGGCCCAAAATCTTTACTTGCGCCCAATTTCCGAGCAGGCACGATCCCGTCCACCGCTCGCCCGTCGGCCATGATATCCCGCGGCTTGACAGCTCCATGTTCGGGCACTCCGCCCAACTTTACCCAGCTTAACACTAACTTGACCGCACTTAACGTTCGTCCCGCTACTGGTAGCAGGGGCGGCATCGGTCATGCGGCAGGATTTGCCCGCGCCTGTGCCGGAACTGCAAGGATTTGATCGTTGAAAAAGCCGTCTATGACATTTGCCGCCTTATGCGTCGCGGCCGCACTTCTGTTTTCCTTTCGCGGCGCCGCGGCCGAGCAAGCCGCCGCACCCGCGCTCACCGTCTCGCTGACGGCGCCGGAGCAGCGGGATTGGCCTGAGACAGTGCCTGCCAGCGGATGGCTGAAGCCCTGGCAGGAAGCAGTCATCGCGTCCGAGACGAGCGGTCTGCGGATAACCGATGTTCTCGTCGATGTCGGCTCCGTCGTAACGAAGGGGCAGACGCTCGTCCGGTTGTCACAGGAGAGCGTGCTGGCCGACCTTCGTAAGCAGGAGGCGGCCGTCGAGACCGCCAAGGCAAGCCTTGCGAAGGCCAAGGCCAATGCCGACCGGGCACGACAGCTCCAACCCTCAGGTGCGCTCTCCGACGAGAAAATTGTCGAATATCTCGCGGACGAGCAGACGGCTGAGGCGACTCTTAAGTCCGAAGAAGCGGCGCTCGACAGCGAAAAGATCAAGCTTGCACAGACGACCGTCGCTGCCGTCGACGACGGCCTCATCACGTCGCGCTCCGCCGACCTCGGCGCTGTCGTCTCCGCCGGCACTGAACTCTTCCGCATGGTTCGCCAGCAGCGGATCGAATGGCAGGCCGAGGTTTCAGCACGTTACCTTCCGCGCATTTCAGAAGGTTTGCGCGTCAAGATCAACGGACCGGACAACGAATTCATCGAAGGCAAGGTGAGGCTGGTCGGTCCGTCGGTCAGCACCGATACCAGCCGGACGATCGTCTATGTCGCGCTTCCCGCAGACGCACGTCCTCGCACCGGACTCTATGTGACCGGAAATATCGAGCTGCAGACCTCCCCGGCGCTGACCGTTCCCGAAACGGCAATCGTGTTCCGGGACGGGATCAGCTACGTCTTTACCGCCGCCGCGGATCAACGGGTGCAAAGGGTCCGGGTCGAAACCGGTCGCCGCAACAATGGCGAAGTGGAAATCGTCTCGGGCATAGAGCGCTCGGCCAAAGTGGTGACTTCGGGCGGCGCATTCCTGTCGAATAATGACCTTGTGAAGATTGCGGAGAAAAACTGATGAACTTCTCAGCATGGTCCATCCGCAACCCCGTACCGGCGATATTGCTGTTTGTGATGCTCACCGTTGGTGGGTTCCTGGCCTTCAACCGGCTGCCGATCCAAAACTTTCCCGATATGGACCTTCCGACGATCACCGTCAGCGCCACGCTCGAAGGAGCGGCGCCGACGCAGCTTGAGACCGAGGTCGCCCGCCCTATCGAGGATAGTCTCGCCGCGCTCAGCTATCTCGACCATGTCACCACGACGATCACTGATGGCAGCGTCTCGATCAAGGTTTCCTTCAAGCTGGAAAAGGATAGCGAAACAGCGTTGAACGAAGTCCGCAATGCCGTCGACAGCGTCAAGGGTGATCTGCCGGCGCAGATGGAGACGCCGAGCGTCACCAAGGTCACGGTACAGAGCACCGCACTGGTTACCTATGCCGTACGGTCGACCGCTCTCAACGAGACCGAGCTGTCCTGGTTTGTCGATAACGATCTGACGAAAGCGCTGCTGTCCGTCTCCGGCGTCGGGCAGGTCAATCGCATCGGCGGGATCGACCGCGAGGTTCATGTTGATCTCGATCCTTCGACGATGGCCTCGCTCGGAGTTACCGCCGCAACCGTGTCGTCACAGTTGAAGGCCGTGCAGGCGGATACGTCAGGTGGCCTCGGCGAAATCGGCGGCACCCGTCAGACGCTGCGGACACTCGGCGCCCTGCCATCGGTCGAAGCGCTGAAGGCGCTCAGAATTCCGCTGGCCAACGGCCAGCAGGTTCGCCTCGATGAGGTCGCATCCGTCACGGACAGCTTTGCCGAGCGCTCCTCGCTCGCCTATCTCGACGGCAAACCGGTGATCGCGGTCGAAATCAAGCGTTCGAACGGCTTTTCCGACAGCGGTGTCGCTGCCGACGTCGACAGGACGATCAAACAATTCGCAGCCGCGCATTCCAACGTGCAGATTGATGAGGCTTACAGCACGATTGGGCGGATCCTCGACAATTACGACGGCTCAATGGAAATGCTGTACGAAGGCGCGATCCTCGCTATCGTCGTCGTCTGGTTGTTTCTTCGCGACTGGCGGGCAACGATCCTGTCGGCCGTGGCGCTGCCCTTGTCGGTCATCCCGACCTTCCTCGTCATGTACCTCGCCGATTTCAGCCTGAATATCGTCACGCTGCTGGCGCTGTCGCTGGTGGTCGGCATCCTCGTCGACGATGCCATCGTCGAGATCGAAAACATCGCCCGCCACCTGCAGATGGGCAAGCGGCCTTTCGATGCAGCACTCGAAGCCGCCAACGAGATCGGGCTTGCCGTTATCGCAACCACCTTCACGCTGGTCGCGGTTTTTCTGCCGACGGCCTTCATGAGCGGCATACCGGGTCTCGTGTTCCGTCAGTTCGGCATCACCGCGGCCGTCGCCGTTCTTGCCTCGCTCGTCGTCGCCCGCCTGCTGACGCCAATGATGGCGGCCTATTTCATGAAGGCGCATTCGGCCGAGGCAACGGATGGACGGGTCATGACCGCCTATATGGCAGTCGTGAAAGCGGCCATGCGCCGCCGGAAGACCACGGTGGCCCTGACCGCGGTCGTCGTTGCGCTGTCTCTTTCCACCATCCCCTTGCTCAAATCAGGTTTTCTGCCTGCTTCCGACGATGCGCGAACCCGCATCACGCTCACCATGCAGCCGGGCGCCACCATTGAGCAGACCGATGCCGCCACCAGGAAGGCCGCCGACATCGTCGGCAAGCTCAAGGACGTCACGCGTGTCTTTTCCTCGGTGGGTGTCGCCTCTTCGAACGGCGGCGGGCCTAACGTCACCACCTCGAGCGATCTAGGCTCTGCCACGATCGTCGTCGTGCTCAAACCCATCGATGAGCGCAATCGCAAGCAGTCGGAAATTGAAAACGACATCCGCCAGGCCCTCTCGGCCCTCCCCGGCATGCGGGTGGAGGTCGGCAACGGCTCTAACGGGACGAAGCTCGAGATCACGCTCGCCAGCGACGATGCAAACGCACTCGATACGGCGGGCGCGGCGCTTGAGGAACAGCTCCGCACCATAAAGGGCATTGGAGCCGTGACGTCGACGGCATCCCGTCAGGCTCCGGAAATTCAGATCACCCCCGATTTCACGCGTGCTGCGGCACTTGGGGTAACATCGACTGCCATTGCCAGCGCAGTGCGCGTCGCAACCAACGGCGAATATTCCTCAGACCTGCCCAAGCTCAATCTGCCTCAGCGGCAAGTTCCCATCGTCGTTCGCTTCAGCCCCGAGTCCCGCACGAAACTCGACGACATCAGGAACATGCGGGTGGCGGGCACGAACGGCAATGTCGACCTCGGATCGATTGCCGATATCCGCATCGGCGGCAGCCCCTCCGAAATCGATCGAATCGACCGCATGCGCAATGTGACGGTGTCCGTCGAACTCAACGGCCGCATCCTCGGCGATGTCAACCGCGAGGCACAGGCGCTGTCGGCACTTCGGCATCTGCCGCCGGGCGTCACGCTTGTTGAACAAGGCGAGCTTCAGCGCAGTTCGGAACTCTTCCAAAGCTTCGCGCTCGCAATGGCAATTGGCGTGTTCTGCATCTATGCGGTTCTCGTCGTGCTCTTCCACGATTTCCTGCAGCCGCTCACCCTGCTGATGGCTCTGCCGCTCTCGCTTGGCGGGGCATTGGTACCGCTCGTCGTGACTGGAACCAGCTTCTCCATGCCGGCCGTCATCGGCCTGCTCATGCTGATGGGCGTGGTAACGAAGAATTCTATCCTTCTCATCGAATATGCGATCATGTCGCGCCACCAGGGCATGTCGCGGTTTGACGCCCTGGTGGATGCCTGCCACAAACGCGCTCGGCCGATCGTCATGACCACCATTGCCATGGCATCCGGTATGCTTCCGGCGGCTCTCAGCCTGATGGGCGGCGATTCCAGCTTCCGACAGCCGATGGCCATCGTGGTGATTGGCGGGGTCATCATGTCGACGCTGCTCAGCCTTATCGTCATCCCCGTCATTTTCACCTTCGTCGACGACCTGCATGAGGCATTGAAGCGTCTCGTGCGCCGGTCCGGGCCGCACGATGAAGCCGCGGAAAGGGAGCCGCAGGCCTCCAACGATCGCACCGCGATCGCTTTACTCCCCGAACAATCCAGGCGCGGACAAGGTCAGCGATGACGTGCGGTCCGCAAATGTATCCCCACACGGTTCCACGCCGCCTGACGCTCGGCACTTGTGGCAAACCTGTTCGGTCGCGTTCCAACCCTCACAGGAACAAGACCGCGGGACGTGTCCCCCCGCAGGCGGTATCATGCCGCCTGCGCGTCCTGCCATCGGATCGGCAAGCATGCAGGGTCAAGCTCATCGACATGAAGAGAACATAACGTCCTCAGCTGGTCAGCGGCCGTGTTTGGCCCGCCAGGCGGCGAATTCCTCGAGATTGCGCGGCTGCGTCGCCGGATAGAGACCGATGATCGATTGGCCGGCCTGCACGCGCTCGGTAACGAAATCCTCATAGGCGGTCATTTCCACGGCCTCCTCGGCGATCTCGTCAGCGAGCTCGGCGGGAATGACGATCACCGCTTCGTCGTCGCCGACCATGATATCGCCGGGCCAGACCGCCACGTCGCCGCAACCGATCGGTACATTGATGTCGAGCGCCTGGTGCAGCGTCAGGTTCGTCGGCGCCGAGGGGCGGTTGTGATAGGCAGGGATGGCCAACCCCGCTATTTCGGGGCTGTCGCGGAAACCGCCATCGGTGACGACACCCGCCACGCCGCGCACCATCAGCCGCGTGACGAGGATCGAGCCGGCGGAGGCGGCGCGCGGATTCTTGCGGCTGTCCATCACCAGCACGGAGCCCGGCGGGCAGGTTTCGACACAGGCGCGCTGCGGGTGTTCCGGATTGCGGAAAACCTCGAGCTTGTTCAGGTCTTCGCGCGCCGGAATGTAGCGGAGCGTATAGGCCGGGCCTACCATGTTGCAGCCTTTGTGAGCGACCGGCTGCACATCCTGGATGGTCTGGTTGCGCAGGCCGCGCTTGAAGAGCGCCGTGCTGATGGTGGCGACGCTGACCCGCATGAGTTTGTCGCGCGTAGTGTCCGAAAGTGTCGTCATACATGTCCTCCTAGAAAATGTCCGGTTCTCCGGCTGCCGCACCGAATTCGGGCAGCAGATAATCGAAGTCGCAACCCTTGTCGGCCTGGCTGACATGGGAGGCGTACATCCAGCCGTAACCGCGGCCGAAACGATCCGCCGGCTTCATCCAGGCGGCGCGGCGCCGGATCAGCTCCGCCTCATCGACCAGCATGTCCAGCCGGCGGCTGGGAATATCGATCCTGACGATGTCGCCGTTCCGCAGCAGAGCGAGCGGACCGCCGACATGGGCTTCGGGCGCCACATGCAGCACGCAGGCGCCGTAGCTGGTGCCGCTCATGCGCGCATCCGACAACCGCAGCATATCGCGATGTCCCTGCTTCAGCAGCGCCTTGGGCATCGGCAGCATGCCCCATTCCGGCATGCCGGGACCGCCGAGCGGCCCGGCATTGCGCAGCACCATTACGTGATCCGGCGTCACATCGAGTGTCTCGTCCTCGACCGCCGCCTTCATGTCGGGATAGCTGTCGAAGACCAGCGCCGGCCCTTGATGCACATGGAAGCGCGGATCGCAGGCCGCCGGCTTGATCACCGCGCCGTCGGGCGCCAGATTACCCTTGAGCACGGCAAGCGAGCCCTCCGGATAGATCGGATTGGAAAGCGGCCGGATCACGTCGTCATTATAGATCTTTGCATCGGCCAGCGCCGCGCCCAGCGTTTCACCCGAAACCGTCAAGGCGTCCAGATCGAGCCGCTCGCGAATCTGCGACATCAGCGCCAAAAGGCCGCCGGCATAGTAGAAATCCTCCATCAGATAGGTCTTTCCGGACGGACGGACATTGGCGACGACCGGAGTGACGCGGCCAAGCGCGTCGAGATCGTCAAGCGTCAGCGCCACCCCTCCCCTGCGCGCCATGGCCAGGAGGTGGATGACGGCATTGGTCGAACAGCCGGTCGCCATGGCGACCGTCGCGGCATTGCGAATGGCCGCCGGGGTGACGATCCGGTCCGGCGTCAGATCTTCCCAGACCATCTCGACGATCCGCCGGCCTGAATGAGCCGACATGCGGATATGATTGGCATCGGGCGCGGGAATGGATGAGGCTCCCGTCAGCGTCAGTCCCATCGCATCGGCAATTGCGGTCATCGTCGAAGCGGTGCCCATCGTCATGCAGTGGCCGTAGGAACGCGCGATGCCGGCTTCGATGCCGGCCCATTCTTTGTCCGATATCGTTCCCGCGCGCCGCTCATCCCAATATTTCCAGGCGTCCGAACCGGACCCGAGCTGCTGGCCCGCATAATTGCCCCGCAGCATCGGCCCCGCCGGCAGGTAGATCATCGGCACGCCGGCGCTGAGCGCGCCCATGATGAGGCCCGGCGTGGTCTTGTCGCATCCTCCCATCAGCACGACGCCGTCGACGGGATGGGCGCGGATCTGCTCCTCGGTCTCCATCGCCAGGAGGTTGCGGTAGAGCATGGTCGTCGGTTTCATAAAATTTTCCGACAGCGCCAGCGCCGGCATCTCCACCGGAAAGCCGCCAGCCTGCAGCACGCCACGCTTCACGTCTTCGACGCGATGCTTGAAATGGGCGTGGCAAGGATTTAGGTCCGACCAGGTGGACAGAATGCCGATCAACGGCTTGCCGGCCCAGTCGCCGGCATCATAACCCATCTGCATCAGGCGCGAGCGGTGGCCGAAGCCGCGCAGGTCCTCGGATGCGAACCAGCGCGCCGACCGCAGCTCCCCCGGTGTCTTGACGGTTTTCAATGACATGCCGACCAGCCTCCAATATTGACATAGCTTGAAGTATCCGAGGCCAGCAAGATACAGGCTCCCGTCTGAACGTCCATGGATGTCAAGAGAGCCGCTCCATCGCTTCGAAATCAGGCAAGGCGCCGCTGGCGTAACCGATCGCCGTCAGCGAGCCGATGTCGATCCGGCCGCCGCGGATCGACAGGATCGGCCCGTCGGCGCCTTGCTGGTAGAGATCCGGGTGGGCTGCGGCAAAGCGCGCTTGCTCTGCCTGAGGCGCACCCTGCATGCCGGCCACATAGTGATGACCGTTACGCTCGACATGGGAGAGGCCGAGCAGTGAGACCAGCGCCAGATCCTGCTGTACCGCAATTCCGGCCTGGCAGGTGAGATCCTCGCCGGAGAGGAACAGTCCCGGCACACCTCCCGTCCTGATGCGGACCGCCTTGATGAGCGAGCGGTAAATGCCCTTGCAGGTCTTGGAGGAGACGCCGGTATAACCGAGCCCCCGGGCGCGGGCGAAGGCATCGTCGCCATCATCGCTCTCGTCGATCAGAAAGGGCAATTGCGCCGCCAGATCTCCCAGCGGCGTCTCCATGGTGATCTCGCGCGAGAACGGCTGCTCGACAAAGGCGATGGTCGCCCGCAACCTCTTCAACCGCGGGGTTTCATCGATCCGCGCCAGCACGGCGCCAAGCTGATCGGCGGCGCCGAACTGTTCGTTGCCGTCGACCGTCACCCGGTAGTCGGGCAAGCGGTCCAGCACGGCGGCGATCCGGGCCAGGCGGTCGATATCGGCATCGATCGCGCCGGACAACTTGATCTTGAACCAGCGGTTGCCGTAACGCGTTATCACGGCCTCGAGGCTTTCCGGCAGGCCGTCCTCGACGGGATGGGCGACATCGCCCTCGGTGATCGGGTCGAGCAGTCCGATCGTGTGCCGGGCTGCGATCGAACCGGCAGGGCGAAGGTCGGCAAGCGTCGCCGATGACGCATCCGCATGGATATCCCCCGGCAGCATCGGCCCGCCGATACCGATGAGATTGCGGCGCACCGCATCGAAGAAGGAAATGCCTGCAAGGCGGCAATAGGCGTCGAGCGCCGCGCGGGCGACAAGCGAAGGGCCGAAGCCGGCCGCCAACGGATTTCCGGGCAGGCGCCGCACCGTCTCCAACTCGTTCAGCCGGGCAGCGGCAAACAATGTCGTCGGCGTGGATGCTTCAAGGGACGCAGCGCCGGCAAGGCGGATCGAGGCGCGCAGTTGATCGACATTTTGCGCCGGCGTCAGGGCCGGATTCTTGTCGAACCATTTCGGCACCATCATCTCGGCGGCGGCGCCGATGGCGGTTTTCCCTTGCTCGTCCTCGATACGAACCCTGAGAAAGGCCTGCGGCGCCTGCTCAAGGGTAGCCGCACCGAAGCGAAACGGCAGGCGCAGCCGGATATCGCGCTCGAAGGCGTCGATCTCGACGATTCTGACACGCGGCGCCTCCACAGGCCCTCCAATGCTTCTGTCCATGGTCATGCCATCCGCTCGAGCATGGCGCGGGTCACCTCGTGGTGGAGCGCTTCTCCGCGAAGCAGCCGGCCGATCTCGTCCACCATGGCCTGCCCCTGGGCGAAATGTGCCTCTTCGGTGTGGCCAGCAGTATGAGGCGAAATGGTGAGGTTGGCGAGCGCAGGGTCGCGGAAAGGGCTGTCAGGATGCAGCGGCTCGTTGTCAAAGACATCAAGTGCCGCTTCGATACGGCCGGACCGGATTTCGGCGAGCAATGCTGTCTCATCAACGAGTTCGGCACGGGCCGTATTGATGAACAGGGTGCCCGGACGCAGCAGCGCCAGTTCGCGGGCACCGATCATGCGGCGCGTTTCGGGCAGGACGGGCGCATGCAAGGAAATCACCTCGCTTTGAACCAGCGCATCCTCCAGCGCGACACTGACAACGCCAAGTGCTGCGGCCTCCCTCTCGTCCAAATAGGGATCAACGACCAGTACGCGACAGCCGAACGGAACGAGCAGGCGCATGACCGCCCGTCCGACATATCCGGCGCCGACGATGCCGACCGTGCGGGCGCCCAGCAATCTCTGCGGCACTGCTGCACGAACGTCGAGCCATTCGCCGCCTCCACGCAATTGAGCATGCAGCTGGTGAATGCCGCGCATGGAAAGCAACGCTTCGGCGACGACGAATTCGGCAACCGAGGCAGCAATTTTCGAGGCAGCATGGCTGACGCGAAGGCCCTCATCGAACAGACGGGCAGGAACGAGCGTGCGGATGCTGCCGGCCGAATGCGCGGCGAGGGCAAGTTGCGGATGGCGCTGGCGCGTGGCGGCATCGAAGGGCGGCGTTCCCCAGCCGGTCAGGCAGGCGGTGGCGCCTTGCAGCAGCCGGTCGGCATCGGCGGCGTCGATAACGGCGCCGGTCGGCCAGCGCACCTCGCCGAGAGCGTTCAACTCAGCGGTCGCCGCATCGTCCAGCATCATGCGGCGGGTCTTTTCGGTCAAAAGGACGGCAATGATGGAAGCCTGCTCGTTCATCTTTCTGCTTCTTTCGCTGCGGCGACCAGGCGCCTGAGATAGGCAAGATCGGCGCGGACCTTGTCGAGCGCCTGCGGCCGGGGAACCCGGTATTGGGAATGCACCGAGAGCACACCGGCAAATCCGGTGACGACCAGATGGGGGATGATTTCGTTCCAGGGCACCATGCCCTCGTCGAGCCCCTGCCAATCCGAATGCCATGCGCGCTGACCGCCGGCGCCGTAAGCGCCGGGAAACCAGCCGCCATTCTTGACGCCCAAGCAGCAGAACCATGGATCGAGAACGTCGAGGGTGAGGCGCCAGTCCTCGCTTCCCTCGCGAACGATCTGATTGGCTGGATCGGGATAGACGCCGATCCGCGCCGGATCGTGTCCGGTCAGCAATTGCAGCGCCAGCGCGCCCGAGCTGTGCAGCGTCCCGCCGTGGAGCTGGATGGTCAGCTTGATGCCGAAGCGTGCGGCCAGGCGCTCAAAGCCGTCAAGATCGTGCCGCGCCTCGTCGAGCTGGACTCTCCAGCGTCGAGAGGGATCATAGCGCCAGAAACCGAGCCTGATCTGCCCGATGCCAGCCTCGCCGCAATGCCCGAGAATCCGGGACGTAGCATCGTCGGGCCGTGTGGAATCAATCGTCGCCATCGGTATGCGAAGGCCGGCCGCGGCTAAGAGTTTCACCGCCTCGACAATCTGCTCCGGCCTGTCGGGGGAAACGGCATGGCCGTCGCGGATGAGCAGGTCGGCACAGTCGAAGCCCAGATCGGCGGTGATCTCCGCCGCCTTTTCGAGCGGCAGTCCCTCCAGTGTCTTGGTGAAATAGGCGATATCCATGATCAAATCCGAAGTGGAGAAGGCCGTTCATCAACGGGAAACACAAACTTCGCTCCGGCGGCCGAATGCATCACGGGCGCAGACCGCGTAACGTGAACCCTCCGGCGGCGACATGTGCAGGAATGCCGTCGAGATCAGCGGCACGGAATTGGCTTTTTCGAATGTCTTGCCATCCCTGCTGACCAGGACATCATAGAAGATGGCAGGGCTCGTATCGGCGGCGGCCCAGAACAGCATGCGCCGCTCCCGGCCGCCGAGACCAAGGTAACGTTCGATAACGAGGTCTGTAGGCGCGGCCGGAGGGCTGCCGAGATCGGGAACGACGAGCACCTGCGTCAGCGACGGCAAGGGCACGTCCAGATCGACGCTGATCCGGCCTTCGCTACACTCGATGGTGCTGATCGGATGCAGCAAGGCGGGCTCCTGCGCACGGCGCAATTCGGCGAATTGCGCTTCGCTCGGCTCGGGTGGCGCGCCGACCGGCTCGAAGGGTCCGCGGGGATTGCTTTCGTCGCGCTGCGCCTCCCAGACCTCCATCGGATTGGTGAATTCCTCGTCGATGCGCAGCAGGCACAGCGCATGGCGGCCGGGAACCAGCCCGCTCACTTCGAGGCGGACAGCGGTCCGCCCCGAACGGTTGATCGCATCGACGCTGTGGATGAGGCTGATGGAAACACCGCCGTCCGGCAGCCGTGTCGGCAGGATCGCCAGGCCATCCTGGTCGGGCGCCAACGGCGGCTCGGCCGTCACCTTGCAGACGGTGTCGCCGAGCGTTGCCAGCAATTCCATCGATGTCAGGCCGGGCTTCTTGATGATGTCGAAGGGCGGCGCCTTGTCGACATCGGTAACCAGTCTGTTCAGATCGGTCTTGTGCTCCCATTGCGCCTTAGTGAAATTGCGCGAACCGAAATAGGCAAAGATCGTGCGCTGGCCCCAGCCGCCGATAAAGGCATGGTCATTGCTGAGGAAGGTGAAATCAGCCGCCTTCGGGGCAATGATGCGCCGGTCGTGCTGTTCGATGATCCGGGCGATGATACCGGCATAGTAGGCCTTGCCGTGCCAGCTGTGATGATCGCTCCAGCCGAGCTGCGGATCGCATTCATCATTGACGATCGGCAAGGCCGCAAGCCGCGGATGGTGCTCCTTGAGATAGTCGACGACGAGAAGCGTGCGGTCGACGATGGCGTGGGTTTTCGGGGTCAGGTCTTCCTTGCTGCCGTTGACGCCCTTTTCGTGGATCGAGATGTAGTCGAGGCGCGGCGGCCCCTCGCCGGTGAGGCAGCTCGTGCCGACGTCGCAATGGGCCATCAGGGCGCCAAAGATCGGCGAGAGCGTGCGGGCAGTGCCGGGCCCACCCATGGGCAGGCCGGGATCGATGGCATCGAGCCCGGCGACGCAGGCGTCGTAATAATTGGTGTAGCCTTTGATCCCGTATGTCCACCAGCCGGAGTCGGCCTCGTTCGTCGTTTCGAAATACCAGCTGCGCAATTCGTCCATGCCGTAACGCGCGCCATAGCGGTCGGCCGTCGCTGTGACGAGATCCCGCCAGCGCTTGACCTGGTCCATGTCCTCATAATCGGTGAAAAGGCCGGAGGGATTGCCCATCAGTTCGAAGAACGGCTTCAGACGATGTTCGATTATCACGTCGAGCGCGCGGTCGAGCAGGGACCAGTCATAACCGGCGCCGCCGGTCGAGCGCAGCAGATTGTAGAGATAGTGCACACGCAGGTACCGGATGCCTTCGTTCGGCAGTCCGCCGATATAGGCGAGCATCTGGCGCATTTCGGGTTCGAGCAGCAGTTCGGCCGGCGAAAAGCCGGTGCCGCGCCAGAACCGGGTAAAGGGGCGCACCGCCTCATCGGCATCGACCTTTATTCGCGTACGTTCACGCATGGATCGTCTCTCCTCGAACGGGCAGTGTCCGCAAAGCGGCCGGAGCCGGATTATTTGAACTTGTCGCGCATCGCGTCGATGCCGGGGATTGTTTTGGTCAGATGCTGATGGGCGGGATCGAAGCGCTGGATCAGCCCCCGGCGGTGCTTGCCGACCAGGATGGTGAAGATATAGCCGCGGTGCCCCGGCGAGGTGACCGTCGGGTGGTAGCCCCGGTCGAGCAGGAAGGTGTCGCCGTTACGGGTCATGAGGATCTTGACCGGACCATTTTCGTCATAGGTGATCTGACTGCCGAAGCCGGTCTCTGGCTGAAAACGGTAGTGATAGAGCTCCTCGTGCAGGGTCTCGGCATCGCCGTCTTCGGTATCGTGCTTGTGCGGAGGATAGCCCGACCAGCAACCCTCGCCGGCATAGAGTTCGCTGACCAGCAGATTGCCGCAGCGGCCGTTCTGCCGTTGCCCGAGCAGGTGGACGATCCGCCGCTGGCTATGCGTGTCGGGCGAGCCGACATTGACCGCATCGACCTCGTCGGGCGTCACCCGAAACGGTGCGTAGCGCGTATCGCAAATGCCGCCGGCAATGGCGATTTCCGCCGGGCCGCCACGGGCCGATATCCGGACAATGGCGTCGACGGGCGCATAAACCGAGTCCGCGTCACCTCCCCAGATATCGGCTCGCCGGCCCACGGCTTCGAAACTGATACCATCCACTTCGATATCCACCTGCCCCGACAGCACGACGTAGAGGCTTTCGTGCAAGGGCAGCCGCCGCGCGTCCCAGCCATCGGCCGAAAGCGTGACGAGGTCGAAATAGATGAGATCGAGCGTCCTGGAGGAGGTATCCACAATCGGACGCTGCTCGGAGCGTGGAATGAATTCGGGCATCAATTGAACTCCGGAACGGTACGGTCGGCAAAGGGATTGAGGGTCAAGGATTCGGCGTAGTGGCAGGCGACTGCGTGCCCATCGGCGGTCACGGTGCGCAGGGCCGGCACCTCCTGCCTGCAAAGCTCGGTTGCGTAGCGGCAACGCGGATGGAATGCGCAGCCGGGAGGCGGATGGGCGGGGTCGGCCACCTCCCCCGCCAGCCGGATGCGCCGGCCGTGACGGCGCAGTCTCGGATCGGCGATCGGCACGGCCGAAAGCAGCGCTTCGGTATAGGGATGGCGCGGGCGGGAAAAGATCTGCTCCGTCGGCGCCTTTTCGACGACACGGCCGACATACATGACGGCGATGTTGTCCGAGATGTGCCGTACGACCGAGAGGTCGTGGGCGACGAAGAGATAGGTCAGGCCGAACTGCTCCTGCAGATCCTGCAGCAGGTTGATGGTCTGGGCCTGAACGCTGACATCGAGCGCCGAGACGGCCTCATCGGCGATCACCAGGCGTGGATTGGACGCCAGCGCCCGGGCGATGCCGATACGCTGGCGTTCGCCGCCGGAAAAAGCATGGGGATAGCGACGCATATATTCGGGCCGCAGGCCGACGCTCTGCATGAGATCGGCGACCCGGTGTTCGAGTTCCCGGCCCCTGGCGATACCGTTGACACCAAGCACCTCGCCGATGATATCGATGACGGGAAGGCGCGGATTGAGCGAGGATTGCGGATCCTGGAACACCATCCGCAGATCGCGGTGGATTTCCTTGAGCGCCGGGCCTGACAGCCCGGCGAGATCCACAGTGCCGCCGCTTCGGTCGCGATAGCGGATTTCTCCGCTTGTCGGCCGATAGATTCGCAGGACGGTGCGGGCAAGCGTGGACTTGCCGCAACCGGATTCGCCGACGATTCCGAGCGCCTCGCCGTCCTCGACACGAAGCGAAACGCCGTCGACCGCCTTGACGTGCCCGACAACGTGCCGAAACGCGCCCTTGCGAATGGGGAAATGCATTCTGAGATCATTGAGCTCGAGCAGCGGGCTGCGTGGTGTCGCGGGACCGGTCATCACACTCCTCCCTTATAAAGCAGACAGCTCGCAACATGCCCATCGCCGATGACGACGGATTGGGGATCCTCCCGGTCGCAGAGACCCGCCCTCGCCTCTCTGCATCGGGGATGAAAGCTGCAGCCGTCGGGCCGGTCGAAACGCGAGGGCACCATGCCGTCGATAGTCGCGAGCCGTTTCGTCGGCTGGCCATGCATGCGCGGCACCGATTGCAGCAGGGCCTTGGTGTAGGGGTGGGCCGGCGCGTGGAAGATCGTATCGACATCGCCTGCCTCGACGACCCGGCCGAGGTACATGACGACGACTTCGTCGGCGATTTCGGCGACAACGCCGAGATCATGGGTGACGAACAGCACCGAAAGCCCGAACTCGGCCTGTAGCGAGGCGAGCAGATCGAGGATATTGGCCTGGGTGGTCACATCGAGCGCCGTAGTCGGCTCGTCGGCGATCAGCAGTTTGGGACGGCAGGCGAGCGCGAGCGCGATGCAGACGCGCTGGCGCATGCCGCCGGAAAACTGAAAGGCATAACTTTCCATCCGTTCGGCAGGACGGGGGATGCCGACCAGCGCCAATGTCTCGATTGCATGTTCACGCGCCTCCTTCTTTCCCATCTTCAGATGCAGGCGGATTACTTCCATCATCTGGTTGCCGATCGTATGGACGGGCGAAAGCGCTGCCATCGGCTCCTGGCTGATCAGGCCGATCTGGGCACCGCGGATCGCTCGCATGTCACGGCCGCGCGGATCAAGCGCCGCCAGATCGATGGCCGGTGCCGCCGGATCCGGCCGGTAGCGGATCGCGCCCGAGACGATCCGCCCGCCGCGCGGAACCTGGTTGAGGATCGAGCGGCCGGTGATGCTCTTGCCCGAGCCGGATTCGCCGACGACGCAGACCGTCTTGCCGCGTGGAATGCCAAAGGACACGCCGTCGACCGCCCTAACCGTGCTCGCGCCGCCGAAGAAGTGGGTCCGGAGATCGTCGACCTCGATCAGCGAGTCACGCTCGGCGTGCCGGCCGCCGGCGGCCGCGAAATTTCTATCAGTATTCATAGGGATCTGCAGCATCGCGTAATCCATCACCGAGGAAATTGAGGGCGAGCACGGTGACGATCACCGCAAGGCCGGGAAGGAACAGCCAGGGGGCGCTCGAGACCGCGAGAATGTTCTGCGCTTCCTGAAGCAGCACGCCCCAGCTCACGACAGGCGGACGCAGCCCGATGCCGAGAAAGGAGAGCGCGGTTTCGGCAAGAATCATCGTCGGGATGGCGAGCGTGACCGACGCGATGATGTGGCTCATGAAGGATGGCACCATGTGCCGCCAGATGATGCGCATCCGCGAACAGCCATCGAGATGGGCGGCGATGACGAAGTCCTCGGTCTTCAGCGACAGGAAACGTCCCCGCACGACGCGCGCCAGGTCGGTCCAGCCGATCAGCGACAGGATGACCGTGATCCAGAGATAGACCAGGATGGGATCGGCGCTGATCGGAACGGCGGCCGCAAGCCCCATCCACAGCGGGATAGTCGGGATCGAGTTGATGAGTTCGATAGAGCGCTGGATCACATCATCGACCCAGCCGCCATAGAGCCCCGAAATGCCGCCGAGGATGATGCCGAGGATCAGGCTGATCGCCACCCCGATGAGCCCCACGGACATGGAAATGCGGGTGCCGTGCACCGTCCGGCTGAAGACGTCGCGGCCGAGCCGGTCGGCGCCGAACAGGTAGAATGGTTTGCCCGCCTCGGCCGGGCCGATCAGGTGCCGGTCGAGATCGAACAATCCCCAGAGCCGGTAAGGCTCGCCTTTGACGAAGAAACCGACGGGGATGACGACGGCGGGATCGGGCACATAGGTGCGGCTGAGCGCGATCGGGTCGACCTTCATCGAATAGCCGTTGACATAGAGCGGATGAAATCCCCCCGCCGTGTCATAGCCGGCGAATCTCAGCTGCTGGGGCGGCGCATAGGTGTAGCGGGAATCGTAGGTCTGCGATGAAACCGGAGCGAGGACCTCGGCAAACAGCGCGACCAGATAAATCAGGAAGATCACGACGCCCGCCGCCAGCGCCAGCCGGTGGCGGCAGAAGCGCCGCCAAATGAGTTTCCACTGACCGGCGGCGGCGTCCGAATTGCGAATGGGTTCGGGCGATAGTGCGATGGCTTGATCGGTCATGTCTGTCGTCCTTCAGCCGTTGCGGATGCGCGGATCGAGCCAGGCGAGCAGCAGATCGGAGATCAGCGTTCCGATCAGCGTCAGCATGCTCATCAGCAGGATGAAGGTGCCCGCCAGATACATGTCCTGGGCGAAAAGCGCGTTGAGCAGGAGCGGCCCGGTGATTGGCAGGCTGAGCACGATGGAGACCACCACCGAACCGGAGACGAGGTGCGGCAGCACCCAGCCGACGGTGGAGATGAACGGGTTGAGCGCCACCCGCACCGGATATTTCAACAACAATCGGATTTCGCTGAGACCCCGGGCCCGCGCCATGTCGACATAAGGCTTGTTGAGCTCGTCGAGCAGATTGGCGCGCATGATGCGGATCAGCGCTGCCGTAGCGCCGGTGCCGAGCACGACGACCGGGATCCACATATGCGACACGAGATCGCCGAGCTTGGCCCAGCTCCAGGCGGCATTGATATAGGTGGGCGAAAACAGCCCGCCGACGCTCTGGCCGAAATATTGCGCCGAGACGAACATCAGCACCAGCGCCAGCAGGAAGTTCGGGATGGCAAGGCCGAGAAAGCCGAAGAAGGTGGCGAAATAGTCCCCCACCGAATATTGCCGCACGGCCGAATAGATGCCGATCGGAAAGGCCACCGCCCAGACGAAGAGCAGCGTGGTGACCGAGACCACCATGGTCAGGCCCATGCGCGCCCAGATCAGCTCGCTGACCGGCTTGTTCCAATCGAGAGACTGGCCGAAATCGCCGCGCAGCAGGATGCCGCTGATCCATTTCCAGTATTGCACCGCCCAGGGCTGATCGAGGCCGTAGCGTTCACGTAGGCCGGCGATGATGCCGGGATCGATCGTTTCGTTCTGCGAGGCCAGACGCGCCGTCATCGCGGTCAGGAAGTCGCCCGGCGGTAGCTGGATAATGATGAAGGTCACGACCGAGATCGCGAACATCATCGGGATCATGTAAAGCAGACGTCTGATGATGAAGCCGGCCATGTTCAAGCTCCTTCGACCAGCGATCGCCGATCGGTCTGAATGATGGGGCGGGGCTGGTGGCGGAATGCGCGCGGGCGCCATTCCGGCCGATCATGTGTCTTATTGCTGGTAGTAGAAGGTCTCGGGCTTGGCCGGTCCCGGCGTCATGTAGAACGAGGTGCTGGGGATGACCTTCGGGACATTGTGCATATTGGTCTTGACGATGCCGACGCGGTCCGGCTCCAGGTTGGTGCCGATGACGTAGAACTCGTCACGGGTGATCGCTAGCAGTTCCTTCATGGCTTCAAGCTGCTTTTCGAGCGTCGGGGCTTCCTGCACCTGCCGATAGAGATCCATCTGCTTCTTGGCGGCCGGGCTCGGCTCCTCAGCGTTCGGATCCTTGGGGTTCTGGTAATAGAGGCCCCAGGCCGTCGCGAAGCTCGATTCATATTCGTGCGGGAAATACCATTTGGGATCGAGCAGGCCGAGGAAGTCGTAGCCACCGCCGCCGACCCATCCCAGGCCGTCATTGTCGTTGTTCTGCAAGCGCGAGAAGATCAGTGACCGTTCGGCCGGACGGGGCTGCATGTCGATGCCGACGGCCCGCCAGTAGCGCTGGATCATCTCAAGCGCGTCGACCTGGATCGGACTTCCGGTCAAGGCGTCGATCGCAAAGGTGATCCGCTTGCCGTCCTGGCCGAGGCGAAAACCGTCGGCGTCGCGTTTGGTCAGACCCGCCTTGTCGAGATATTGGTTGGCGAGATCCACGTTATATTCCAGATATTGAGTCGCCATCTTCTCATCGTAGAGCGCCGTGCCTTCGCGCGGGGCGGCCTGATAGGGCTTGGCCTGACCGGCATAGATCAGCTGGTTGAGTTCCTCGCGGTTGATGGCGTAGCTGAGGCCGATGCGGAAATCCTTGTTGGAGAAGACGGCGCGGAGCGCCGGATTCTTATGGGTCTGGTTGAGCGTGATCAGCAGAGCGTTCGACCAGGCCGGCCGGGCGATGAACAGTCCGTAACCACCCTTCTGTTGGTTCTGCACGATCACCGTGCGGGCGTCCGTGGTCTCGATGAAGCGGTTCTGCATGTCGATTTCGCCGCTGATCGCCTTCAGGATGATCGCCTGGGTATCCTGCATCACGTCGATGGTGATGCGATCGAAGTAAGGCAGCTGGTTTCCTGCGGTATCCACCTTGGCATAATAGGGATTCCGTTCGGCGACGACCTGGGTCGTGCCGTTATATGGCGCGGTCAGCACCCAGGCATCCAGCGTCGGCCGGCCGAGATCGCGCCAGCGGCCGGGAAAGCCGATCTTGTTGTTGAAGAGCTGAACCCAGTCGGTTGCGCCGGCCGCCTTCACCAGGGCGTCGATGCCGTCGGGATTGAAATCCTTGTGGAACTGCTTGAGGTAATGCGCCGGTGCGGCCGCCAGGATATCGGAGCCGCGCACGGTCGCCATATTCATCAGGAACAGGCCGTTCGGCGCGGCAAATTTGAAGACGACCTTGTCGTCGGCGAGCTTTTCGACCTTGACGGTCTCTCCGCCGGCGGTCAGCCAGTCGGGTGCGGCGGGCGTGATCTTGGTGTTGCGCAGCACATTCTCGTTCCACCAGACCAGATCGTCGGCGGTGAAAGGTTCGCCGTCCGACCAGCGCGTTCCTTCGCGCAGGGTGAAGGTATATTCGGTCGCATTGTCGTTGACCTCAACGCTCTTGGCGATGTCGGGGATCACCTCGGTCCATTCCGGATTCCAGCGCACCAGTCTCGTATAGCCGATCGAACGTTCGATCTCGCTGTCGCCGCCGCCGAAAGTGGCTGTTCGCCAAGTGCCGCCATAGCTGCCGACCGATTCAAGAGGAGTGAGCACCAGCGGCTCTTTCGGCAGCCGCTGTTCGACCGGCGGCAGCTTGCCGGCATCGACGAGCGCCTTGAGTTCCGGCGCTTCCTGAAAACCGAAGGCAGCACCCGCCCAACCGGAACCAATGAGAATAGCAGCGGCAACGGTCGAGACGACCCGCCCTCGTAGGATTCTGACGTGTTGCATTCTCTCCTCCCAATGATCTCGTTTAGGTTATCGTTAACGTATTTCCTCCGTCTCGGACGTTAACGTTACCGTTCAACCTTGTCAAAGAAATTCTTAAATACGTGAGCCAAGCCTGAGCATCCTTGGTTTTCCTGCAAATTGTGTTAGTTATCGTTATCGCAATTCCTGCCGTTCGAGAGACTGTCCCGTTGAGCCGCACCAAAGAGCCGGAAGCCAAGATAACCATTGCCGATGTCGCGCGCGCCGCAGGCGTATCGCCGATGACGGTGTCGCGCGTGCTCAACGATCAGGGCGGCGCCAGCGCCGAGACCACGCAGCGCATTCTTCTGGCGGCGAACGAACTCAACTATCGGCCCAATCCTTTCGCACGCGGGTTGCGGTCCGACCGCTCGAAGACGATCGGCCTTCTCGTTCCCGACATCACCAATCCGTTCTTTCCCGAGGTCATCAGAGGAGCCGAGGACGCGGCGAGTGCCGCCGGCTACAACCTGCTTCTGTCCAACGTCGTCGAGAACAGCAAGCGCGAAGGCGAACTCATCGAGGCGCTGCTGCGCCATCGGGTCGACGGCATCATCGTCTGCAGCGCGCGCCTGCCGGATGCCGCCCTGCACAAGGCGCTCGCGCACCATCGCGCTGCGGTGCTCATCAACCGCGAAGCGCCGCCCGAAGTGGCGGGAACGATCGTCACGGACTACGAAACCGGAGCGTCGCGTGCGATCGATCATCTGGTCGAGCGCCGTCGCCGCAGGATCGCGATCATCGCAGGGCCGCGCAGCTCCTTCGGCGGCAAGAGCCGCCTCGTCGGCATCCGCAAGACGTTGGCGTCGCACGGGCTCAAGGCGGAAGGCATCGTCTACTGCGATCCGACGGCAGCGGCCGGACAGACGGCGGCGGCGCAATTGCTGGCGGAAGCGCCCGGCATCGATGCCCTCGTCTGCTACAACGATCTCAATGCGATCGGCGCCATGAAGGCCTGCCGGGCGGCCGGCATTTCGATCCCCGAGCAGATCGCCCTGATCGGTTTCGACGATATCCCGACGGCCGAATTGCTGTCACCGGCGCTCACCACGCTCAGGGTGCAGAAACGGGAAATGGGCGAAGAAGCAGTGCGCCTGCTGCTCAGCCGCATTGCCACCAAGAACCGGCAGCACGGCATCGTCATCGTTCCCGAACTCATCGTCCGCGAAACGACCTGAGGGCCGCCGGAGTGCCAGCCCAAAATCGGCGAGCGGTTTCTGGTGTCGTGCGCCAATTCTGAAATGAAACAGGAGGAATATCCATGGATGCCGACAATCTGCAGTCACTGGCCTTGCCTGACGAGAAGAAGGCCTGGTTCGTCCATGACCGGTTCGGCATGTTCGTGCATTGGGGGCTCTATGCTCTGCCGGCGCGCCATGAGTGGGTCAAGAGCCGCGAAGAGCTCACCGACGCCGACTACCAGAAATATTTCGATCACTTCGATCCCGATCTCTACGATCCCGGCGAATGGGCAAGACGCGCCAAGGCCGCGGGCATGAAATATGTGGTGCTGACCACCAAGCACCATGAAGGCTTCTGCCTCTGGGACACCAAGGCCACCGACTTCAAGGTGACCAACACGCCTTATGGAAAGGATCTGTTGCGCCCCTTCGTCGACGCCTTCCGCGCCGAGGGCCTGAAGATCGGCTTCTATTATTCGCTGATCGACTGGCACCATCCCGACTTCACGGTCGATCCGCGCCACCCGCAGCGCAATCACCCCGATGCGATGAAGATCAATGAAGGCCGGGACGCCAAGCGTTATGCCGCCTTCATGCGCGAGCAGGTGCGCGAACTGCTGACCGAGTTCGGGCGGATCGACATCATGTGGTTCGATTTCAGCTATCCGCAGTGGAAGCTAGGAGAACTGGTCGGCAAGGGCCATCAGGATTGGGAAAGCGAGAAACTCGTGTGCCTGGTGCGCGAGCTCGCCCCCGACATCATCATCAACAACCGGCTCGATCTCGCCGGCCTGCAGCCCGACATCGTTACGCCGGAGCAGTATATGCCGCGCGCCTGGCCGAAACGCGACGGCCGGCGCGTCGTCTGGGAAGCCTGCCAGACGCTGAGCGGCTCCTGGGGCTATCACCGCGACGAGGACACCTGGAAAAGCACCGAGCAACTGGTGCAGATGCTGGTCGGCACCGTTGCCATCGGCGGCAATCTGCTGATGAATGTCGGGCCGACAGCCCGCGGCACGCTCGACCACCGCGCCAAATCGGCGCTTTCAGCCTATGAGGAGTGGATGGCGCTGCACGAGCGCAGCATCGTCGGCTGCACCCAGTCCGACTTCACTGCGCCGCCCGATTGCCGTCTGACCCAGAACGGCGATCGCCTCTACATCCACCTGTTCAACTGGCCCTATAAGCATCTGCATTTCGATGCGCTGGCGGGCAAGATCGAATATGCGCAATTCCTGCATGACGCCAGCGAGGTCACCTGGCTGCGCCCCGCCGCCAATACGCTATGGGCAAACACCCAATTTCCTGTCGCCGAGGATGAACTGACCTTCGTCCTGCCGGTACGCCGCCCCAAGGTCGTCGTCCCGGTCATCGAGGTCAAGCTCAAGTCCGGAAGCGCTTCCGGCATTCAAGGCTAAGATGCAGCTCTCTGAGCGGGGCGTGAAATGACGTCCGCTCAGGCAAACGGCTCTGTCGGCCCCGCCGCCGGGTTGGTGAACCAGCACGGGCCGTCTGCGGTCATGTAGATATGATCCTCCAGCCGGATCCCGAATGTTTCGGGAAAGGCGATCATCGGTTCATTGGAAAAACACATGCCGGCGGCAAGCGGCGTGTCGTTGCCGCGAACAATATAGGGCTCTTCATGGATTTCCAGCCCGAGCCCGTGGCCGGCGCGATGCGGCAATCCCGGCAGGCAATAGTCGGGGCCAAGCGAATATTTGGCAAGCACCTTGCGGGCCGCATCGTCGAGGCTCGAGCAGGCGGCACCGATCCCGGCGGCATCGAAGACGGCCTGCTGCGCCTCCCGTTCGATCCACCAGGCACGTTCAAAGGCGCCGTCGCCGCCGCCGAGCATATAGGTTCTGGTGATATCGGAATGATAGCCGTCGATCCGGCAGCCGGTATCGACGAGAATGACGTCGTCGTCGCCAAGGATTTGATCGCCGTCGGCGCCATGCGGCAGCGAGGTCGCCGCGCCGAAGGAGACGATTGCGAATGTCGAGCCGTCATCGGCGCCCGCTTGGCGATGCTGCCGGTCGATGAAATCGACGACCTCGGATGAGGTGATGCCCGGCTTCAATAGCGAATGCACCTGCCTGTGCACGTCGAGCGTCAGGTTCATCGCATATTGGATCAGCGCAATCTCGGCCGCCGATTTGATGCGGCGCAGGCCGCGGATCAGCCGTCCGCCATCGGCGAGCCTTTCGGCGCCCATCGCCGCGGCCAAGGCGTGATAGCAAAAAAGCGGCAGACCATCGTCGAGTGCGAGCTTGCCGTCTCGTTCGACAAGGCGGGAAATGAGGGCGGCACTGCTCTCTTCCTCTTCCCAGACCAGGATATCTCCCGGCAGATGCGGCAGGGTTTCGACGCGGCTGCGCTCGAAACCGGGGACGATATAAGAAGCGGCCGTGGGTGTGACGAGCGCGCCGAGGAACCTTTCGCTCGGATGCCAGACGAGGCCGGTAAAGTACCGCAGGCTTTCGGTCGGGCCGAGAAGCACCCCGGCCAGTCCTTCTGCGTCGATCGCTTCTCGAAGCCTGCCGAGGCGAACGCGCCGTTCATCTTCAGTGATGCGGGGTACCGGGTGCGGCCACAACATGTCGCTCTCCTGTTCTTAGCGTTTCTGCTGTCCTCGCGCGACCGGTGCTTCAGGACAGGCCGATCGCCACCGGCCGGTCCAGGTTGCGGGCAAGATAGTCCTGGATCTGGCGAACGATCTGGGCGGCGTGGGCAATCGCCAGCCGGTCGGCGCGATCGGCGTCACCGGCCTCGATCGCGGCGATGATTTCCTCGTGTTCATCGACATATTGGCGCGGCAGCCGGTCGTCGAAGGTCGAATAATACAAGCGAAGGATGCGCCGGCCTTCGTCGAGCAGCCTGGCGAAGAAGGCGGTGTAATAGGCGTTGCCGGCAAGCTCGGCGATCGCCACATGGAATTCGCGGTTCGCCTCGATCATCGCATAGGCGTCGCGCGCGGCAACGGCGCCGGCGAAATCCTTCTGGTGCCGGCGGATGGTCTCCATGATCGCGTCATTTCGCCGCCCGGCGGCTCCGCGCGTCGTCACCCGGTACATCAGCGTCAGCGCTTCGAAATAGGTGGGCAGGCTGGCAAAGTCGATCGGCGCGACGATCGTGTTCCGGTTTGGCAGGGTCGTGACCAGCCCATCGGCGGCGAGCCGTAACAGCGCCTCGCGGATGGGTGTCCTTGACATGCCGAAACGCTCCGACAGCCGCACCTCGTCGAGCGGGCTGGCCGGCTCCAGCGCCATCGACAGGATCTCCCGGCGCAGCGCGGCATAGATGCTCTGCGTGCCGGAACCGCGCACCCGCACATTTTCTGCGTCGTTCTGCATGCGTCCCTCCCCTTGATGAGAGCCTTGTAGTGCGTTTTGGCCGATTTCGGCAACGCCCCACGAATTTACAAATCACGGCGATTGAGTATTGTCGACAGTTTGTATATAACGAGCCGACTTTAACGGAGTTTCGATCGATGACAACAGGATGGAAGGGCGTATTTCCCGCCGTAACGACGCAATTCAACGAAGATCTGTCCGTGGATCTCTCCGCGACCCAGCGCGTCCAGGACGCGCTCGTCAACGACGGCGTCAACGGGCTGATCGTCATGGGCACATGTGGTGAGAACAATTCGCTCGATCCCGATGAGAAGCGCACGATCCTCAAAGCCGCCGTCGAGGTCGTCAACGGCCGCGTTCCCGTCGTGACGGGCGTCTCCGAATTCGATACGCGCCGCGCCGTCGCCTATGCCCGTGACGCCGAAAAGCTCGGCGCCGACGGGCTGATGCTGCTGCCGGCCATGGTCTATGTGCCGAAGCCGGAAGAGCTGATCGCGCATTTCCGCACCGTGGCCGAGGCGACCTCGCTGCCGATCATGCTCTACAACAATCCGCCCGCCTACCGCGTCAACATCGGCGCCGATGTGCTGAAGGTGCTTGCCGAGGTGCCGAACATCAAGGCGGTCAAGGAAAGCGCCCCGGATCCGCGCCGCTTCACCGATCTCATCAACGAATTCGGCGACCGTTTCGATATCTTCGCCGGCCTCGACGACGTCGCGCTCGAAGGCCTGATGCTCGGCGCCAAGGGCTGGGTCTCGGGCCTCACCAGCGCCTTCCCTGAGGAATCCGTGCAGCTCGTTGCTGCTGCCGAACGCGGCGACTGGGAGGAGGCCCGCAGGATCTACCGCTGGTTCATGCCGCTTCTGCATCTCGATGCCGAGCACGATCTCGTGCAGTCGATCAAGCTCGCCGAGCAGATCATGGGCCGCGGCTCCGAACGCGTGCGCATGCCGCGCCTGCCGCTTTCAGGGGCACGGCGCACCGAAGTCACCGCCATGGTCGAGAAGGCTGCCGCGACGCGTCCCTCGAAACTCGGCAAGGCCGCCTGAGATTACGAGGCCGGCAGCGCACATGAGCTGCCGGCCCTTCCATCCCTCGCTCTAAGTGACCGGAGCCTTGCCGGATCGGGTCAGGCTGTTGCGGCTGACCAGCGACGGCATCTGGAAAATATGCTCGGCGCCGGTGCGACCCTCTATTCTCGAAATCAACGTCCGGGTGGCGACCTGGCCGAGCTCCCTGCCCGACTGATCGATGCTTGCGAGATTGACGAGGCCGAGCGCTGCGGTCGACGAATTGTCATATCCGACGACGGCAAGATCTTCGGGCACACGCACACCCATTTCCATCGCCAGGCTCAGAAGGGTGATGGCGTCGAGGTCGCTCCAGCAGAACACGGCGCGCGGCCTGTTCTTCCTCGACAGGAACTTTCGCATCGTTTCCTCCCGCTTTGGCGGGGCGATCGGAATTTTAGTGATCGGCGCAGACGATCCCAATCCGGCGCGCTGGATCGCCCGGCGGAAGCCGATCTCGCGCTGGCGAACGACGGAGACCTGGTGCCCCTCACGCTCGCCGAGGCTCAGCATTTCGATGTCGCGATAGCCGCAGGCAAGCAACGCTTCCACCGCAATCTCGGCGCCACGCTGGTCGTCGGCATTGACCGTATCGAAGGCGGTGGCGCCGGCATCGTGATAACCGACCGCGACGATCGGTATCTGAGCCGCGAATTTTGCGATGATGTCGGAAGGCAGGCGCGGCGCAACCAGGATCAGACCATCCATCTTGTAGTCGATCATCGACTCGATCAGCGACGTCTCCAGCTGCACGCGCGCATCGCTGACACCGATCATCGCCTGGTAATGCGAAGGCGCCAGCACGCCATTCACGCCGGCGATCACCTCCGGAAGGAAGGGATTGCGGATGTCGATCAAAAGCACGCCGATGGTGAAACTGCGGCCCCGCAACCCGCGCGCCGCGCGTGAGGGACGATATCCAAGCACTTCAATAGCGTCGGTCACCCTCGCCCGCAGCGCTTCACTGACGCCGTAGGCGTTTCGCATTACCTTCGAGACCGCGGCGACCGAGACGCCTGCATGCGTTGCCACTGTCCGGATCGTCACGCGATCATTTCGTTGCAGTCTTTTTTTCTCTTCGATCGACATGAAATCTCTGGGTTACGCTGCGGGCCGTCAATCGCTCGCAGAACCACCATGGCAGACTGGCGACGAAATTTCTATTGCGCTTCCGAAAAAAATGTAGAACGTTATATGGAGAACGTTCTACAACTCGTCGGGAGGACTTGATGAACTTTCAGCCGGCAGCCATCGACGGCAATCTCGTTTCGCGCGCCTGGTCCGGAGAGATGATCGCCCCGCTGTCGGACCGCGGCCAGGGAACGGCCGCAAGCTTCGTCTCCAAGACCTTCGATCATGACGACACCGGCCTTCCGATCGAACTCTTCATCTCGGCGCTCGGCCTCTATCGCTGCTTCATCAACGGCACCCGCGTCGGCAACGATCTGCTGACTCCCGGCTGGACAAATTACGACGACCGCATTGCCTATCAGCGATACGACATCTCGAGATTGCTGAAGTCAGGCTTTAACCGGATAGAAATCTGGCTCGCCGACGGATGGTACCGCTCGCCGATCATGTGGGGCGCCCAGGCTATTCCCAACTGCTGGGGCGACAGGATCGGGGCCATTGCGGATCTGGTCGGCCCCAGCGGCACCATTCTTTCCACCGATACGACCTGGCAAAGCGGGCTTCTGCCGATCCAGAAGTCGGGGATCTATTTCGGCGAGATTTACGACGCACGCCTGGAAAACATCGCCGAAACCCACGGGACCGAGCGATTGCCGTTCGACACGGGGCTGCTCGTCGCGCATGAGACCGCAGCGGTGCGGGAGCTGCGGCCGGTCGCCCCCATCGAAAGCTGGACCGATCATGAAGGCAGGACGATCTATGATTTCGGCCAGAATGTCGGCGGCTACGTCAGATACACGGTCCGTGGCGTCGGCGGCACCGAAGTGCGGGTCGAGCACTCGGAAGTCCTTGGGCCGGAACGCTACTTCGACAATCGCAACTATCGCGCGGCTACCGCGCACACCTTCTATACGCTCAGCGGAGATGGCGACGAGACCTATGCGCCGCATTTCACCTTCCACGGCTTCCGTTATGCCAGGGTGACGATCAAAGGCGATGCGGAGATTGTTGATATCGCCTCGATCCCGATCTCGTCGGTGCCGGAACCGGCCGGCGGCTTCACCTCGGGCAGCCCTCTCGTCAATCGTCTGGTCGAGAATACCATTTGGTCGCAGCGCGCCAATTTCATCGAAGTGCCCACAGATTGCCCACAACGCGACGAACGGCTTGGCTGGACGGGTGATGCCCAAGTCTTTGCCGCGACGGCCTGCTGGCTGAGCGACAGCCAGTCCTTCCTCAGGAAATATCTGCGCGATGTGATGGCCGACCAGCGCGAGGACGGCGCCGTTTCGCATTTCTCGCCCGACCCGACGCGTCTGCACCCCGGCAATTTCCCGGGCTATGCCGGCTCGACCGGCTGGGGTGACGCGATTGTCGTGATCCCCTGGGTCCTCTATACCCATTACGGCGACCGATCCGTTCTTTCGGAGTGCCTGGGCTCGATGGTGCGCTGGGTCGATTTCGTCTGGTCCATCTCGGATGGCCCGATCGTCCATCCGCCCTCGCATTGGGGCGCCCGCGGCTTCACCTTCGGCGACTGGCTGCAGCCGGTCGGCGATAACAGAAAGCCGCGCCCGACGATTGCCGACGATTGTGCAGCCACCCTTTACCACTTCATCTCGACGGATCTTCTCGCGAAGATCGCAGGCGTACTCGGCGAGCAAGCGCTTGAAGAACAGATGAAGGGCCGCGCTGACAAGATCAGGTTGGCTTTCGCCAACGAGTTCATCACGCCGGCCGGGCGGCTCGCCCATAACGATCAGACATCCTATGCGCTGGCCTTCCTGTATGACCTGATACCGGGTGAGCATCATGAGGCAGCCCGGCGACATTTCAGGCAGGTGGTCGTCGATGCCGACTACAAGATCGGCACCGGCTTCATTGGCACGCCGGCCCTTTTGCCGGCCCTGACGAAACTCGGCATGGACGACCTCGCCGAAAAAGTCTTCCTGCAGGAGGATGTGCCGGGCTGGCTCTACCAGGTCTCGAAGGGAGCAACGACGATCTGGGAGCGTTGGGATTCGATGGCGCCCGACGGCACCATCTACGAACCCGACATGAACAGCTATAACCACTATGCCTATGGAGCGGTCTGCCAATGGCTGTTCGAATGTGTCGCCGGCATTTCGCCGAGCCCGGCCGCACCCGGCTTTGCCGAAGTGATCGTCGATCCGGCACCGATCCCGTCGCTTTCGTCGGTTTCGGCCTATCACGATATCAGCCAAGGGCGCATCGAGGCCGGCTGGCACTGCACCGGCAGCGAGGTCACCTATGTGCTGACGCTTCCGGAGGGGTGCGTCGGCCGCTTCCGGCCCGGCCGGCGGCACCGGAATGCGTCACTCAATGGGGAGCCCGTCATCGAGGAGGCGGCTCTTCCCCCCGGCACGCACCGGCTGGTCTTTTCCCTACCCGATTACTGAGGAGCATACAGTCACACCGTTCAGAGGAGGAACGTCATGACACATCGGATAAAGCTCATTCTTGCCGGCGCATCCGCGCTTCTGGCCTTGGCCGCGGCCAGCCCATCGCATGCAGAAACCACGCTGTCTTTCCTGATCGACAACAACCCCGACACGGTCGCGGCAGCCGAAGCACTGGTTGCGGCCTACCAGACCAAGGCGCCCGACGTGACGATCGAAATCGAGCCGCGGGCAGGCGGCGGCGAGGGTGACAACATCATCAAGACGCGCCTGGCAACGGGCGAGATGTCCGATGTGTTCCTCTATAATTCCGGCTCTCTCTTACAGGCGCTGAAGCCGGCGCAGACACTTGTAGATCTGAGCGGTCTCGCCTCGCAGGCGAAGGTGGATGAAGGCTTCAAATCTGTGGTCAGCGCCGGCGGCAAACTCTACGGCGTTCCTTTCGGCACGGCCATGGCGGGCGGGATCCTCTACAACAGGAAGATCTATCAGGATCTCGGCCTCGCCGTTCCGAAGACATGGGCGGATTTCATGGCCAACAATGCCAAGGTCAAGGCTTCGGGCAAGATCGCCGTGGCGCAGACCTATCGCGATACCTGGACATCGCAGCTGTTCGTTCTGGCCGACTATTACAATCTGCACGCCGCAGCGCCGAACTTCGCCGCCGACTATACCGCCAACAAGGCGAAATATGCGGAGACGCCCGCCGCCACAAAAGGTTTCGAACGGCTGAAGGATGTTCACGACGCCGGCCTGACGAACGAGGATTTCGGCGCGGCAAGTTATGACGACGGCCTCAGAATGGTGGCGACCGGCGAAGCGGCGCATTATCCGATGCTGAGCTTCGCCATTGGCGCGATCAAACAGAATTATCCCGAGAATCTTGCAGATGTCGGTTTCTTCGCGCAACCGAGCGACGATGCGGCAACGAACGGACTGACGGTCTGGATGCCGCCCGCCCTCTATATTCCCCTGACCAGCCAGCACGCAGAAGAAGCGAAGAAATTCGTGGATTTCGCCGGCAGCGTCGAAGGCTGCAAGATCATGGTGGAAACCAACACCGTGCAGGGGCCTCCGCTGATCGACGGCTGCGATCTGCCTGCCGACGTACCGCCCGCCGTAAAGGACATGCTCCCCTATTTCGATGCCAAGGGAAAGACGACCCCGGCATTGGAATTCGTATCGCCGGTGAAGGGCCCGGCTCTCGAGCAGATCACCGTCGAAGTCGGTTCCGGCATTCGCCAGCCCGCCGAGGCAGCGAAGCTCTATGACGAGGATGTGCGCAAACAGGCCAAGCAGCTCGGCCTGCCCAACTGGTAGCGGTCGTTCGGGCCAGCTAACCTCGCTCCTGACGGGGCGAGGTTTCCCCGATCGAAGAGGTAGTCATGACCGAGACACGCCCGCACCCGCGCAAATCGCCCTACCCGCTGTGGTTTTTCATTCCCGCCGCCATCATTTACGGCGTGCTGTTCCTTTTTCCGACCATATCGTCTCTCTGGTACAGCCTGACGCGTTGGGATCTCTCGACGGCGCAATTTATCGGGCTTGAAAATTTCCAGCAGTTCTTTTCCGAACCGTTCTTGGTCAAGGGGCTGGTCAACACCCTGATCTATGCCGTGACGACATCCGGCTTAAAGACGGTCTTCGGCCTGCTGCTCGCCGTGCTGCTGACCAGCAATATCTTCGCCCGCGGCTTCCTGCGCACGCTGGTCTTCTTTCCCGTGCTGGTCTCGACCATCGGCATCGGCATCACCTTCACGGTGATGATGCATCCGACCAAGGGCATCATCAATGTTACGCTCGAGACGCTTGGAATGCCTGGACCGGGATGGCTGACCAATCCGGCGCTCGCGCTTTTTTCGGTGGCCCTCGTCGATGTCTGGAAGGGTGTCGGCCTCGCCACCCTGATTTTCATTGCCGGTCTCGCTGCGATCAGCCCCGATTATTATGAGGCGGCGAGGATCGACGGCGCCACCCGTCTCCAGCAATTTTTCCGCATCACCCTGCCGCTCGTGCGTCCCGCCACGGTCATCGTGGTGACCTTGTCGCTGATCGGTGGGCTCCGTTCCTTCGACCTGATCTGGGCCATGACCCGGGGCGGACCCGGTTTCTCCTCCGATGTGATCGCCTCGGTCATCTACAAGCAGTACCAGGCTGGTTTTTATGGGCTGTCGACGGCCGGAAACGTCATTCTGTTCGCGCTGATTGCCGTGATCATCCTGCCCTTCACCCTGTGGTTCAACCGGCGCGAGGTCGAGGAATGAGAAGCGTCCGCCCCTATGTGACAGGCGCGATAGCCCTTGCCATCGCGGCCGTCATCTTCGTCATGCCTTTCGTTTTCGTCGCCCTGCAGGCGGTGAAATCCAAATCGGAGGCTTCCCGGCTCGATTTCGAACTTCCTGAGCATTGGCTGTTCTGGGACAATCTCGTCGCCGTCTTCAAGGCGCGCGACTATCAGCTCGTGCTTGCCTATTTCAATTCGACGCTGATCACGGTCGTTTCCGTCGCGATCCTGATCCTGCTGTCGGCGATGGTCGGATATGTGATGCAGCGCCGTAAGACGGCGTGGAACCGCGTGGCTTTCGCTGCACTGTTCATGGGCCTGATGATGCCGCCGGCCGTTGTTCCCACCATCGGTCTTTTGCAGGATATCGGCCTCTTCAAGACCATGACGGGAATGATTCTGATCCAGGTTGCCTATAATCTCTCCTTTTCGGTCCTGCTCTATCGGTCGTTCATCTCGACCATCCCGCGCGATCTCGACGAGGCGGCGCTGATCGACGGCGCCAAGCCCCGGCAGATCTTCTTCCGGGTGGTCCTGCCGCTACTGAAGCCGGTGACCGTGACCAATATCGTCGTCCAGTCGATCGCGATCTTCAACGATTTCACCAATCCGCTCTACTACCTGCCGGGCAAGGAGAATGTGACGGTGCAGCTGACGCTCTATAATTTCCAGAGTATGTATTCGAGCCAGTATAATCTGCTCTTCATGAACATCCTCCTCGTGACGATCCCGCCGCTGATCGTCTTCATTTTCTTCAACCGCCAGATCGTCGCAGGCATGACGTCAGGCGGAGTCAAAGGGTAGCAGAATGGCTGAGCTCACTCTCAAACAGGTTCGCAAGAGCTTTAGCGCTCTCGAGGTCATCAAGGGCGTCGATCTGGAGGTTGCCTCCGGCGAGTTCGTCGTCTTCGTCGGCCCGTCGGGCTGCGGGAAGTCGACGCTGCTGCGCATCATCGCCGGCCTGGAAGAGACGACCTCGGGTAGGCTGACCATCGGCGGCAAGGACGTGACCTATGCGGAACCTTCCGAGCGAGGCATCGCCATGGTGTTCCAGAGCTATGCGCTCTACCCGCATATGACGGTTGCCGAGAATATCGGCTTCGGACTTTCGCTCGCCCGCCGCCCGAAGGCTGAGATCGCCGAGAAGGTCGCGGCGGCAGCCGAAACGCTGCAGCTCACTCATTTGCTGCAGAGAAAGCCGAAAGCGCTTTCCGGCGGCCAGAGGCAGCGCGTCGCCATTGGCCGAGCGATCGTGCGCGATCCCAGGGTCTTCCTGTTCGACGAGCCGCTCTCCAATCTCGATGCCTCGCTGCGGGCACAGATGCGCCTGGAGATCTCGGAACTCCACGCCCGTCTGAACTCGACGATGATCTATGTCACCCACGACCAGGTCGAGGCGATGACGATGGCGGACAAGATCGTCGTTTTGAACGGCGGCGCCGTCGAGCAGATCGGCAGCCCGATGGAGCTCTACCGCAATCCCGCCACACCCTTCGTCGCCGGCTTCATCGGCAGCCCGAAAATGAACCTCTATGGCGGCGAGACGGCACGGCGGATGAACTGCACCACCTACGGCATCCGCCCGGAACATGTCAGACTTTCGGAAGGCACCGGCCAGTGGCAAGGCAGAATCCGCCATGTGGAACGGCTCGGCGCCGACGCGATCCTCTATCTCGATGTCCCCGAACTCGGCGAAATGATCGTGCGCGCCGAAGGCGAAACGCCTTTCGGGCCTGGCATGACGGTCTGGGCAAACCCGCTGGAGGGAGCGGAACACCGGTTCTGAGTCCGGGTTAAAGCCCACATCGAGGAGCAATCCCACCGACCGAAGATCCCGCCCTCACGGCTGTTTGTTTGAGAGAGCCGCCAGATCCTCTTTGAGCCGGACCGGCAGATTCATCCGTTCGTGAAGAATGCTCATGACACCAAGATCGCCGTTCTTAAGCTCGCGAAAGAACACGTAATGATGTTCATAACGACCGAAATAGGCTAACCGCTTGATGTCTGCCGGAACTGCCAGACGTTGCGGAAGCTGTCGCCAGATCGACCGATCCTCGCACAAACGCTGCAAATAGGCGTGCAGCCCGAGAATGTAGGCATCCGCCTGCTTCTCTCCCCACGCCTCAATCGTGTCGCGCCAAATCTTGTCCTGCGCGTCGTCAGCGCGCGGATAAAATCGATAGGCTGCCATCAGGCTTATTGACGCTTGTTGCGGCGGATGACGTCTTCGGCCGAAACCACGACGAATTCGCTGTCTTCAGCCCGCATCGCCGGCGCAAGCTCTCTTTGCAGCATGTCCCAGGCCTCATTACGGGTCTGCAAGTCGCGGCGAATGAGCGCACGAATATACTCGCTGGCGTTTTCATAAAGGCCGTCATCGCCGACCTGCTGCTGGATATGATCCTGCAACTGCCCACTGACCTTCACATGAATGCTACCCGATGCCATCGGCATACCCCTTCGTTTCGTCTATGATGGGTAGCGTAGCACATATTGTCAATATTCATCACGCACGCCTCCGTAGCTTGATAACTGGTCGGGTTCAGCAGCGCTAAGGCGAGCAGCAACCCTCACGTCGGGGCCGGATGCTTGACGGAAGACCGTTAGTTGCAAAGCCGTGACACTCGTTAACAACCATCCGGAGGGATGCCGGGCAACTTGCCTTTGTATCATTTAGTCTTTAAGGACGCCCCAATTTCCAAGGTGTAGGGGTTGACCAGCATGTCACATGACCAGACCATATCTTCGGACCTTGGCGTGACGGCCGGCGATCTCGATCGCTATTTTACATTTCTCCGCCATGTTCTCGTGAATGCAGCCGCGTCGCGGCCGGGTGACGAAAGCCTCGATTATGCAACTGCGATGAGTGAGGCCATGCGGCTGGCCCGCGCTACCCATGATGCCGGCCGGAAGATCATCTTCATCGGTAACGGCGGCAGCGCCGCAATTGCCAGCCATATGGCGACGGACTACTCCAAAAATGGCGGACTCCGCGCCATGGCGATGAACGACGGGGCGACACTGACCTGCCTCTCGAACGACCTCGGCTATGAGAACGTCTTCGCAAAGCAGATCGAAATGCATGCGAATGAAGGGGATCTGCTGATTGCGATCAGCAGTTCAGGCAGATCGGAAAGCATTACGAAAGCCGTCGGCACCGCCCGCGAAAAAGGTGGCGCCGTTATCACCTTGAGCGGCTTTGCTCCAGGCAATCCGTTGCGCGCGCTCGGTGATCTGAACTTCTACGTCGCTTCCGACCAATATGGCTACGTGGAGATAGCCCATCTGGCGATCTGCCATGCCATATTGGATTTTTCCTGCGGCCTCGTCCCGCCCGTCCTTTCCTAAGAGCCTGATTACGCGCATGAATTTTCCCCACATCCACGATCCGGAATTGATGCTTCTTACGCCCGACGACGACGTTACCGACCCTGAGGTAACCATCCTCGTCCCCTCGCTGAACGAGGAATTGACGATCGGAACCTTCGTCGACTGGTGCCGTCAAGGCATCGCGGCAAGTGGTGCGGCGGTCGAAATCCTCATTGTCGACAGTTCGACCGATCGCACGCCGGAAATCGCCCGTGAACGGGGCGCGCGCGTGTTGCGGACGCCGAAGCGCGGCTTGGGCAGAGCTTACATCGATGCCATTCCTTTCGTCCGCGGCAAGTTCATCATTATGGGCGATGCGGACTGCACCTATGATTTTCGCCAGATCGCACCCTTCATCGAGGCCTTCCGGAAGGGATCTGAGTTCGTCATGGGCTCGCGGTTCAAGGGCACGATCGAAGACAATGCGATGCCGCCGCTGCATCGCTATTTCGGAACGCCGCTGACGACGTGGATTCTCAATCGGATGTTCGGCAGCGGCTTTTCCGACATCCATTGCGGCATGCGGGGCATCAGCGTCGATGCGCTGCTTCGCATGGATCTCCGCTCGCAAGGGTGGGAATACGCCTCGGAAATGGTGCTGAAATCCGTGCATATGGAGCTTGCGACGACCGAGGTGCCGATTCACTTCCTGAAGGATCCGGAAGGACGGCTGAGCCACATGAAGCGCCGAGGCTGGATGGAGCCCTGGCGCGCCGGCTGGCGCAATCTGCAGGCGATGTTTGTCTACGGGTTCGATTTCTTTCTCGTCTGGCCGGGTCTCCTGCTTCTGGCCCTCGGCTTGATCATAATGTTGCCGCTGCTCACCGGACCTATGTCGATAGCAGGCGTGCGGTTCTCCTCGAATGCCATGCTGTTTGCGATGGCTCTGGCCGTCCTTGGTCAATCAATGCTGATTTCGGCAGCGATCGGTCGGGTGATTTTTGACTATTCGGGACATGTGCAGCCTCGCCTCGAGCGGCTTCTTCCGTACAATGCAACGATATGGGGATCGGTTATCGCCGTTCTGGCAGGCGTTTTGCTGGCGGTTCCGCTCTTCGATTCCTATGTCGGGAACGGCTACGTGCTGCCCGAGATCGGCATCGAGACCAACTGGGCCGTCTTCGGACTGTGGCTTATCATCACGGCGTTCCAGATCTTTATATCAGGGCTCATGATACGAGCCCTCGGGGTTATGCTGCCAGTCAAGAAGCCTGCGCCGCCTCTCGCGGGATAAAACCACGAAAGGGCTATCATGATCGTAGGCTGGTGTACGGTTCTTTCCATAATATTATGGGGCCTCGTGATCGACAGAGGCATTGTTGCCCGGCTCAACCGACGTTGCGATCAGCCCTTTCGAGACGGCATCGATTTTCTGTTCAGCGGTGTTCTGCCGGCTCTGGCGATCGCCGGTGGCGCGGCCACTATTCTTGGCGCGTTTCATGGATTGAGATGGGAAATCGTTCTTCCCATAGTGGCAGCCTCGATGATCTGGCGGCGGCGCGATCTCGTCGCCGTTCTCTGCGACCTGGCTTCGCTGCTTCGTAAAATCACCGCTGGAACGAAAAGCGGAAATCCGTTGCCGGCGCTTGCCGCCTTCGCATGCATCATACTCGGCTATGTCTCGAGCGTTCTGGCCCAATTTCCGTCCGGTATCGCCGACGTGTGGGTTTTCCACATTCCTCTCGCAAACAGCATCATCGAACACGCGGGTTTTGTGTCGCCGCAGATCGACCATCCCTTCTACGGCAATATTCCGCTCTTCTTCAATCTGCTGTTTGCGCTCGTCATGATGGTCAGTGGTCACTGGACCGGCGCGTCCGTCATGAACATCGCGATTTTCTTCGGGTTTCTGTTTCTGCTTTCAAGCTGCGCCAGCCGTTGGCGGGCATGCGGCTTTTTCCTGGTGGCCGCTCTGATCCTCAGCATTCCCTTCTTCAGGGGGAGTGTCGGCGAACCGATGACGGATCTGGCCCGGTCGTGTTTCTCGGTTGCCGCCGTGCTTTTCCTGTGGCGTTATCTGGAAACCCGGCGCCCGGCGGAGCTTTTCCATGGTGCGCTCGTGCTTGGGGGTGCGGTCGGAGGAAAATATACGGAACTGCAAATGGTCGGCCTGATAGGGCTGGCATTGCTGCCGACGCTTCTCAGGGGACGGGTGTCGCTGCCGCTCTTTCTGTCATGCCTCTGCGCATTCCTTGCAGTCGCGGGCTACTGGTATGCGAGAAACCTGATCGTCCTCGGCAATCCGATCTATCCCTTCATGTTCGGTCATCCGGGCCTCACCGACGCCTGGATGGCGGATTACATGCTCGAATTGGGCCGGGCTTTCGATCCCGCCAACCGGCATTTCGTGACGAACCTCGCAACTCTGCAAGGCTGGCGCGACTTCCTTCATATTCTTTACCAGTGGTTTCTCGCCAATAAGCCGAATGCTTTCGCCGCTCTCGCTTTGATACTGGCCGGCCTGGCAGTGGCTTTCCGGCGCATCGCATTTCCCGCAGCGATTACCGCTGCCATGTTTGTGATTTGGTACACCGTCATGTTCAATCACATCAGGTGGGCGACGCCAGCCTATCTGCTTTTCTTTTCGACCGGGTTCATCGGCGCTTCGCTGGTTCGCGAACGGCTGGATCAATGGCTCGACCGACGGGTGCTGCCGCAGATAGCCCCCCTTGCGAAAATTGCCTCTTCGCCGGCAAGCTTGATCGCCAGCCCGGTGATTATAGGCCTGCTGGCTGGGGGCATCTGGATTTCTCACTGGCATCGAATGGGCGGCAGCGACATCGATCCCGTCAAGGCGAAAGAGCTCGACGTCGTGTTTGGGCTGATCAGCGTCGACAAATATATGGAGAGTCATCGCGAAGCCTATTTCATGTACCGCTACATCGCAGATCACGACCTGCGAGCCGTATTTCAGCCTTTCGATACCGCAAATACATTACTGTCCACCGCTTATAACGACGGTCGCGACGGCGGCTGGCAGTTGCCCCGCCACGTGCTGCCCGCACCGGGGTCGGATATCGATGCCTTCATCAGGGACAATCGCATCGGCTATTTCATCGTTCCCCCGGATGCCGACAGCGCGTTCCTCGCCGAGCGCATTGGAGCGGACAAAATCGTGATGGCCAATAGCGTCATAGCGCACATGATGCCTCGCTCATCGCTGATCTTGACGGATCGGTTCGGCTGGAAGCTCTACCGTTTCGACACGGATCGGGCATCGTGACCACTCCCTCCTCCCGCGCATTGCTTCGCATCGGCATCCCGGTTCTGAAAGTGGCGGTCGCGCTTGGCCTCGTCCTATGGATCGCGCTTAGGGTCGATTTTGCAGAAGGCTGGGCGGCGATCCAGACCCTGTCGGTGACGACCATCTGCGTCAGCGTCTTCCTTCTTCTCTTGCAGGCCCTGCTTTCGGCGTGGCGGTGGTGCCTTCTATCGGAGATGATCGGGCAGAGGCTGAAAATATCAGGCGCCATGAATCTCTTCATGCAAAGCCTCTTTTACAATCAGGCTCTTCCAAGTCCCATTCCGGGCGATGCCGCACGCATTTTCGGCGCCCTCAAATATGGCTTGACGATCCAGGAAGCCACGCTCGGCGTCGTCATGGACCGTATCCTCACGCTGTTCGGACTGGCGGTCGTTGCGCTGATCGGTCTGATCATCATGCGGGCGTTTTACGGGCACGACTTCCCAATCCCCTATCTCACCGAACTCACGGCCCTCGGCGTCGCGGGAATCATCGCATCGGCCGTGGTGTTCAGCTGGCGTCGCCATCTCTTCGTTCGGCTTCTTCCGGAAAAACTGCACGCGTTGAACGAGGCGCTGGGGGCTTTTCTCACCCACCGGAGAATGCTCGGAATATTTCTATTGACCCTCGCCATTCACGGCTTGGGTGTCGTCTCGCTTGAGATCCTCGTTCTCGGCCTTGGTCTCCCGCTCGACTGGGGTCAGGCCGCCGCCGCTTTCCCGCCGGTCCTGTTGATCGCCATGGTCCCGATTTCCGTCGGAGGATGGGGCCTGCGCGAAGGCGGCATGATCATTTCACTTGCGGTGTTCGGCATCGGCACGACGGACGCCGCGACGCTGTCGGTGGTTTTCGGCCTGTTGCAGCTTGTGGTCGGCTTGGCCGGTGGTGTATTCGTCCTTTCGCGTCCTCATACGGGAAAGATCAAAGCGCTCTGAAGAGCCTTAACAGATCATATGGAGCTGCCGACATGCATGCCTTGGTAACAGGAGGGGCCGGATTTATCGGCAGCCATCTCTGCGATCGCCTCTTGGACTCGGGTTATCGGGTAACGGCAATCGACAATTTTCATCTTGGTCGGATGCGCAATATAGATCATCTCCAGGGCCGGGCGGATTTTCGCTTCCAGAAGCTTGATATGCTCGATCGGGAGGGCATGGATCAACTCTTTGCGGCGGATCGTCCTGATGCCGTTTTCCATCTCGCCGCCAATTCCGATATTGCCGCGGGCAATACCAATACGGAACTGGATCTGCAGTTGAACCAGCTGACGACGACGACACTGCTTGCCATCATGCGCAAGCATGGTGTCGGCAGGCTCTTCTTTGCCAGCACTTCTGCGGTGTTCGGCGAAGCCGAAGGCAATATTCACGAGGTTCACGGCCCCTTGCAGCCGATCTCGTTCTATGGCGCCAGTAAGCTTGCAGCGGAGGCCTATCTGTCCGTCTATGCTCTGTCATTCGGCATCAAGACGCTGGTGCTGCGCTTTCCCAACGTCGTTGGCGAACGTTCCACCCACGGTGCAATCTACGACTTCATCAACAGGTTGAAAGCGGATCCGACGAAGCTTCAGGTCCTCGGCAACGGAAGGCAGACGAAGCCCTATCTCTATGTCGGCGACCTGGTGGACGCGATTCTCCTGGCCTGGAACAAGGCGCCCGGCGCCTATGAAGTGTTTCATGCCAGCGGCATCGGCGAAACCTCCGTCCGCGATATTGCCGAGATCGTGGTCTCGAAGGTCGCAGCCGGAGCCGCTATCGAATATGGAAGCGAGGATCGCGGCTGGCTGGGCGACGTTCCGCGCTTCAGCTACGACATCAGTAAACTGATAGCGCTGGGCTGGTCGCCGAAGCGAAAGTCGACGGAAGCGGTTGAACTCGCCGTGGAGCGGATTCTGGCGAATGGGTTCTGACACCGCTATCCGCGAGGCAATCATTATTGCCGGAGGCCTTGGAACGCGCGCGCGCAGCATGACGGGCGATGCCATTCCGAAAGCCCTCCTGCCGATCGACGGCGTACCGATCATTCTCAGGCAGATCCGCGTCCTCGCCCGCGAAGGCGTTCGGCATGTGCGCGTGCTCGGCGGCCACCTCGGCAGCCAGCTCGAGCCTGCTCTCGGCCCGGAAGCTGAAAAGCTCGGTATTACGATCGAGGTCTTCGTGGAGACGTCGCCGCTCGGCACGGCCGGCTGCCTGACGACTTTGGACACGGTCGCCGACGATGTCCTGATCGTCTATGGTGACATGCTTTTCGATCTCGATCTGTCGGCGCTGGCGCGGCATCGTCAGCAATTTCCCGCCGCCCTGACGATCATCGCGCATCCCAATGATCATCCCCGCACATCCGACATCGTCGTTCAGAAGAACGGCTATCTCACGCGCCTCTTGGCTCGCAAGGCGCCACGCGATGCGGATTGGCGCAATCTCGTGCCGGCCGGCTTGTACGTGGCTTCCGGTCAGTTCTTCGAGACCCTCCTGCCGGGCCACCAGGCCGACATGATCCACGATGTCATTCCCGATCTTCTCGAGCGCTCGATCCCGGTCGCAATCTACGACACGCCCGAATATATGAAGGATACCGGATCTCCGAGCCGGCATGCCGCGGCGGCAGAGGATCTTAGGCAGGACCGTGTCCATGCAATCCACTTGTCGGTCCGAAGACCCGCGGTGTTCTTCGATTGCGACGGCGTGCTCAACGAAGACGTCGGCGGCCATGGCGTCATTCATCCCGACCAGGTGACGTTGGTCGGCCGCGCCGGCCAAGCGGTACGGCTCGCCCGCGAGGCAGGCTTCCTCGCGGTCGCGGTAACGAACAGGCCGCAGGTCGCCAAAGGCCTGCTCGACGAAGCCGGCCTGGATCATGTTCTCGGTCGTCTGGAGGCCGAGCTGGCCGAAGACGGCGGCGTCCTGGATCGCATCTACTTTTGTCCGCATCATCCGGACAAAGGATTCCCCAATGAGGTGCCCGAACTCAAGATCGATTGCGCTTGCCGCAAGCCCGGAGACCTGATGATCCGCCAAGCCATGGCGGAACTGCCGATCGAAAAAACGAGATCCGCCATCATTGGCGACAGCCTGCGCGATATCGGTGCGGGCCGCAAAGCCGGAATCTGGGCCTATGGCGTCCGGACCGGTTACGGCGTGCGGGACGATAGGAGCTATCCTGCCGCAGAAACGGGAATCCCCCACGCCGATCTGGTCTTCGACACGGTCTATGATGCTGTTCGCTTTCAATGCAGCTACCACGACATTGGGCAAGCTCTCTTCAAAGCGATTGATGAGCGGCTTTCCAATGCGGCAGGCCCGCTGCTCGTAGGCATATGCGGTCGTTCCCGCTCAGGGAAAAGCACGTCCGCGCATGCCGTACAACGCCTTCTCTCGGAAGCCGGGCGCAGCGTGCTGCGGCTGGAGCTCGACCGCTGGATATTGCCGCTCGAGCATCGCCGGCCCGATATGGATGCGGAAGAACGCAACAGGGTGGATGATTATCCCGAGATCGTCAGAATGCTGCGTCAATCCGGACGGGTCGAGGCACCGGGTTACGACACGGCAAGCCGTGGCCAGCATGCATCTCCGACGCTCTACGATGCGCGTGGTGCCGACGTGATCCTTCTGGACGGTATCTTTGCCGGACATGCGTCGATCCGCGAGGACGTTGATATGACTGTCTTCGTCGAAGCCTCACAGCAGGCGTTGCTGGATCGCTTTCACAAGTTTTATGCCTGGAAAGGCCTAACGCCAGCGGCGGCCGAAGAGCTCTTGAAGTCGCGAATTCAGGAAGAGTGGCCGAGGATCGATCTGCAGCGGACATCGGCCGACATCGTCATCAATCTCGAGGAGGCACTCCTTTGATCGTTTCTTCCGCACCTTTTCGCGTCAGCTTCGCCGGCGGCGGCTCGGACATCGCGTCCTATTACCGTCGTCAGGCGGGCGCAGTATTGTCCTGCGCGATCGCCAAATACAGCTTCGTGATCGTGCACAACTATTTCAACGAAAACAAATATCATCTCAAATATACGCGAACCGAGCTTGCCGATGGCCTTGAGGATATTGCCCATCCGCTACTGCGCGAGGCCTTGCGCATGCACCGGGTCGAGCCCGGCATCGAAGTCGCTTCCGTCGCCGACATTCCCTCCGGCACCGGTCTCGGATCATCCAGCTCCTTTTCCGTGGCGCTGATCAACGCGCTTTATGCTCACCGGTCGCGCTTTGCCTCCAAGGATCAGTTGGCGGAAGAAGCCTGCAGGCTCGAGATCGATATCCTGAAGGAGCCGATCGGCAAACAGGACCAGTACGCAGCCGCCCATGGCGGCCTGAACTTCATCGAGTTCAATTCCAATGGCGGCGTGAACGTGCAGCCCGTCGTCCTCAGCTCCGAGAAGATGGCTGAGCTCGAGAGCAATATCCTGCTGTTTTTTACCGGAAGCCAGCGCGATACGCGCTCTGTGCTGTCAACCCAGGTGCAGGCGATGGAGACGGACGAGGACAAGTTCCGGACCGTCGAACGCATGGTGCAACTGGCCTACGAAATGCGCGACATCCTGATGAGCGGGGATCTCAGCGCCTTCGGCGAAGCGCTGCACCGCGGATGGATGATGAAGCGCTCGCTGACATCGCAGATCACCAACAGCGCGATCGACGAGTTTTACGATGCGGCCCGCGCGGCCGGCGCGATCGGCGGCAAGCTCGCGGGTGCCGGCGGAGGGGGCTTCCTCGTCCTCTATTGTCCGAAAGACCGCCAGGCAAAAGTCCGGCAAGCGCTCTCGCAGCTCAAGGAGATCGAGTTTCGTTTCGACTGGAGCGGCGCGCGCATCGCCTTTGCACAGTAGAGGGTGTTGATGGCACCGCGTCTCATCATCACGGGATCGACCGGCTACATCGGCGCAAGACTCGCGGCGACGGCGCGTGAGCGCGGCTTCGACGTGGTTGAATTCGGTCGGCGATCCGGAGCGAAATGGCGCATTGGAGATGAGCCTGCTGTATCGGATCTGGAGGGGGCGGCCGCAGTCATCCATCTCGCGCATTCCTGGGCGACCGAGCCGCAGGCGGCTGAAGAAAACAACATCAATATATCGGGCACCGTTAAACTGGCCGAAGCGGCAAGAGCGGCCGGCGTGCCGCACTTCGTCTTTTCCTCCTCCACCTCGTCCCGGAGGGAAGCGCTCAACGTTTACGGACGCACCAAGTTCAGAATCGAACAACACCTGGCCGCCAGCTCTGCAGCACCGATCGTTCGCATCGCGCGGATCGGGCTTGTCTATGGCGGCCCACGGGTTGCGATGTACGGCTTGATGGCGAAGCTGGCGGCCTTGAGTCCACTCCTGCCGATGATAGGGCTCAGCCGAAAGGTCCAGCCGATTCATCTCGACGAAGTTGCTGCAGGCCTTTTGGCGCTGGCGACCCGGGAGGACCTGCAGCCGCAAACATTCGTGCTCGCACAGGAAAAACCGCTCAGCTTCGCCGCCTGGCTCGGAATTCTTCGCCGCAGCCAGGACAAGGGCAAGCTTCATTTCATACCGATCCCTCTGGGCTTCGCTCTTTTTGCCTGCCGGATGACCAAGCTTGTGCCGTTGATCCCGACTGTTGATCCGGAGCGCGTCCTGGGACTCGCGGGCGCAGCGCCGATGGAGAGCGCGGAAAGCCTCAGGCTGCTGGGCTTGAATCCGGCCGATCCGACAATGGTGCTGACGCGGGAGTTCGCTCAAACAGACCAGGAAGAGTCGCACGGTGAGGCGAAGGCGCTGCTGCAATATCTCGGCATCACGCCGACGTCGGTACAGTTGCAGCGGCTCGACGAAGGGCTTCGCCGTGAAGGTCTGTCGCCGCTCGGCCTCTCCCCAAGGTTGATCCGGAATCCGCGCCTGCTCGCCTTCTTCGAGCCGCCGGCCAATCACACGCAGCATCGGCTTGCGCGAGCCCTCTATCTCGCAGATCTCGCGAGCGAGCCGGAAAGATATTCGGCCAAAAAGAGCGGACTTTTCGGCGCCGTGCTGGCCATCGCCGGCGATGTCCTGCTCTTCCCGCTTCGCGCACTTTTGGCGGGACGATACCGATGAGGACGCCCGACGCCGACTTCATCATCGTCGGCAGCGGTCCGGCAGGCGTCTCCGCTGCGTTTCCGCTGATAGCGGCCGGCCGCCGCGTCCTGATGCTGGATGCCGGCAATGATGCTGGATGGGAGGACGAAAGCCGCAGCGCCCGTGTCTTGGGAAGCAATCTGGAATCGCTCCGCGCCGACAATGGCAGTTCACCGAAACTGCAGACCCCGGTGGCCCGCGGAATTCTTGAGCGGTTCCGGCGCGAGTCAGGGATCATAGGCAACGGATTCACGCCGGTCGCCAGCCTCGTCCGTGGCGGTCTCTCCAATATATGGGGAGCGCAAATCAGCTACCTCGATGCCGAGGACATCGCGGGCTGGCCTATCGATATCGAGCTGCTGCAGCGATCCTACGAACGTGTGTCGCAACGCATCGGGATCAGCACGAACGCCGATTTGACCGCAGGCGCCAACAGCGAATCCGTCCTGCCGCTTGGCGCCACAGCCGCCCATGTCCTCCATCGGCACGAGATCGCAAAGCCGGCCGATGGGTCGTTTCGGCTTTTTCCCGCCGTCAACGCCATCCTTTCGGAGGCGAAGCCCGGGCGGGCCGCGTGCGATCTGCGCGGCGACTGTCTCTACGGCTGCCCGAGCGGCGCGATCTATAACAGCCGGCAGGATCTGCTTGCGCTGCAGAAGTCGCCGCATTTTCGGTTGCTCGATAACATGCGCGCCATATCTCTGACGTCCAACGCGGGCTGGACGATCGGAACGGCCGACGGATCATCATTCTCTGCGCCGAGGATCATTCTCGCCGCAGGCGTGCTCGGAACTGCCGCCCTGCTGGCGGACCTCCTGCCGATCGGCGGTGAAGGACTGCGCCTTTTGAACAGTCCGACGCTTGCCATTCCTCTGCTCTCTCCGGCAAGATTGCTGCGCTCGGCCACGGCGACCCATAGCCTGGCGCAACTCGGATTGTCGCTGCGTTACGGCGAGCGCGCATCCGACTATGTGACGGGTGCGATCTATGAAGTCGGCTCGCTGCCGGCGCAGAGCTTCGTCAACAGGATGCCGCTCGGCAGAAAGGCCGGGCGCGCCGCGTTCGAGACGATCGCCGGCAGCCTGCTGGTTGCGACGATCTATTATCCTGGCGACCAAAGCCGGAGCTACATCCATCGCGATGCAGCAGCAGGAAAAGGCATGACCGTCCGGGGCGGCTTTGCAGACGATTTCGATATCCGCACCAAGGATTTGAAAAGACGGCTTCTCCGCGAGTGGCAACGGTTAGGGCTCGTTCAGCTTCCCGGCGCATCGCTGGCCGAACCCGGGATCGATGCGCATTTTGCCGGCACCCTGCCGATGGGCGCAACCGGGCCCTTCGGTACCTCTGCGGACGGCGAATTGAACCTCCATCCGGGTCTTCACGTCGTCGACGGCTCGGTTCTCCCCGATCTTTCCTCGAAATACATCACGATGACGATCATGGCGAATGCCGATCGCATTGCCCACCGCCTCGCTGAAACCGAAGCAAACCCGGCGCTCTGACGTCCGTCTGCCTGTTTCAGGCCCTTAATGGCGGCAAAGCATCTCCGGCCAATGATAGCAGCGGCTCGTAATCCGCTTCGGAAAGCAGCGCGATATCAGCGAGTCCCATCGTGGCGCGCATGGCCGCTAATGACGGCTCTCTGATGGCGGCATGCAACGCACCTCGGAGGAGGAGAATTGTTTGGCTCGATGCGTCGCCTGATGTGATGAACGGCAGACCGGGAGCCTTGGGTGTTTCGGCGATGATCCGGATGTCCTCGACCATGGCGGGATCGAAACGGCACATATTCTCAAGAGTGATACAATCGATGGCCGCGCTTTCCGCCCTGCCCTCGATAACGGCGGCAATGCTGCCGCCGTGGCTGCCTGTTTCGATGATCCGCCCAAAGAAACGGCCGTTGCGCGCAAGCGGAGCGACGGCGGCGCGAAAGAGATTGCTGCCGGAATTGCTGTCAGGGCTGTTGATCGCAGCTGTGGTGCCGCGCAGATCCTCCAGCACGCGAAGGGAAGAATTCTCCCGGACGATGATGAAGCTGCGCATCAGCGGCCCATTGCAGCCGGGGTGGCTATAGACGGGCGTGGCCACCAGCCGCACCCGGCCGCGCAGGCTCGTGGCAAAAGGGTAGCCGCATGTCTGCGACAACAGCAGATCCGGCCTGAGCCAGGCTTCGTCATAGGCAACCGTCTGGTCGAGCGTTTCAGGCACCCCCGTGAGGCCGGCATGCAGGAGGTAGTGCCGGAGAAACGACCAGAGTTCGGCCGTCGCCTCCGCGAGCGGCCGGGATGTCAGGTACATGGCAATGCTGACGAGATGCATGCCGATCTTTCATTGCCCCTGCATAAGCGCTACAGCGTCCCGCCTGAAAGACGGGCGGCGCTGGAACGCAAAGGTTGAGGATCAGGCAATGCCGCCCAGGCATACATATTTGAGCTCGGTATATTCGTCCAATCCGTGCCGGGAGCCTTCGCGGCCGAGACCCGACATCTTGACGCCGCCGAACGGCGCCTCGGCGGTGGAGACAAGACCGGTATTGACCCCGACCATTCCATATTCGAGTGCTTCGGCCACGCGGAAGACCCGCGACAGATCGCGCGCGTAAAAATAGGAGGCAAGGCCGAACTCGGTGTCATTGGCCTGCTCGATGACGTCCTGCTCATCGCGGAACCGGAAAAGCGGGGCAAGGGGGCCAAAAGTTTCTTCACGCGCCACCTGCATGCCGGCGGCAACGTCACGCAGAATGGTCGGCTCGAAGAAATGGCCGCCAAGCGCGTGGCGTTTGCCTCCCGTTACGATCCCGGCACCCTTTGCGACAGCATCCTGAATATGGCTTTCGACCTTGGCAACGGCGTTGTCGTCGATGAGCGGGCCAAGCACGACGTCACGCTCCAGGCCATTGCCGACCTTCAACTTCGAAACGGCCTCCGCCAGCTTGGCGGCAAACGCCTCATAGACGCCGTCCTGGACATAAAGCCGATTGGCGCAGACGCAGGTTTGACCGTTGTTGCGGAATTTGGCGATGATGGCGCCTTCGACCGCCGCGTCGAGATCGGCGTCGTCGAAGACGATGAAGGGGGCATTGCCGCCGAGCTCGAGACCGAGCTTCTTGATCGTCGGCGCGCATTGCCGGTACAGCAGCTCGCCCGTCCGCGTGGAGCCGGTGAATGTCAGGACCCGAACGTCGCGGCTGGCGGTCAGCGCTCCACCGATTGCAGCTGCATCACCTGTGACAATGTTGAGGAGGCCTGGCGGCAGGCCGGCGCGCTCTGCGAGGACGGCGATCGCGATCGCGGAGAACGGCGTCTGCAGCGCCGGCTTGAGAACGACGGCGCAGCCGGCGGCAAGCGCCGGGCCGATCTTGCGCGTGATCATCGCGTTCGGAAAATTCCAGGGCGTGATCGCCGCCACCACGCCGGCCGGTTGGCGCAGCACGAGGATACGTTTGTCGGGTTGATGTCCCGGTACGATCTCGCCGTTGATGCGTCGTGCCTCCTCGGCGAACCATTCGATGAAGCTCGCACCATAGGTGATTTCCCCCTTGGCTTCGGCCAAGGGCTTTCCCTGCTCCAGTGTCAGGATCATCCCCAGATCGTCACGGTTTTCGATCATCAGGCGATGCCATGTCTTAAGCACCGTTGCACGCTCCCCGGCGGTCTTCTTCGCCCAAAGCTTCTGGGCAACGACGGCAGCGGCGATGGCATCTTCCGTTTCCGTCGCACCGAAATCGGGGACCGCGCCCAGCACCTCACCCGTCGCGGGATTGCGGACCATGGCCGACGCGCGACCTTCCGCTTCGATCCAACGATCGGCGATGGGGCATGCCTGGCGGAACAGCGAGGGATCATTGAGTTTCATGGGACAACTTTCAACAGAATACGTGAGCGGCGCCGGGATCGAAATCGAGATGGACTATATCTCCACGATTGAGCCCGGCAATAGCCTCATGACCAAACGGCAAGCGAACCGAAAGCGCCTCGCCTGTCGCCGTCTCCGTGGAGACGTGGATATTGTTGCCGAGAAAGGTAATGTCGCTGACCGTTGCGGCAAGACCTGCGCCGGCGGCTCTTGCGCGCGACAGCCGAATGCGCTCCGGCCTCAGCATCAGCGCCGCCCTTGCGCCGGAGGTCCCTTTTCCATGCACCGGAATCTGGTTGAAGATGGTTCCGCCTCCGAGCGTTATGGTGGCTTGTCCATCGGAGGATGAAACCAGGTCGCATGAAATGAAGTCACTGTCGCCGATGAATTCGGCAACGAAGCGGGTCTTGGGATTGGCGTAGAGCTCGGGACCTGTTCCGATCTGATCGATGACGCCCTTGGAAAAGACCGCGATGCGGTCGGAGAGCCGCAGGGCCTCTTCCTGATCGTGCGTGACGTAAAGTATCGTCACTTCCGTCTGCTGGTGGATGCGGCGGATCTCATGCTGGATTTCCTCGCGCAGCTTCTTGTCGAGCGCCGACAGAGGCTCGTCCATCAGCAGCACTGGCGGATCATAGGCAAGAGCCCTGGCAAGCGCGACGCGCTGCTGCTGACCGCCGGACATCTGCGCCGGCTTGCGATCCTCGAAGCCTTCGAGACGGACGAGGCGCAACATCTCCTTCACCTTGCTGTCGATCTCGGCCTTGGACTTGCGCCGGACCTTCAGCGGAAAAGCGATGTTTTCGCCGACCGTCAGATGCGGAAACAGCGTGTAGCGCTGGAACACCATGCCGATATTGCGCTTGTGCGACGGCGTGGCGAGCAGGGTCTTGCCCTCGAGCGTAATGTCGCCTTTGGTCGGGTTTTCAAAGCCGGCCAGGATGTAGAGCGTCGTGCTCTTGCCGGATCCGGAGGGGCCGAGGAAAGTCAGGAATTCACCGCGCCGGACATCGAGATTGACGTCGTGGACGGCGACGACAGGGCCGTATTCCTTACGAATTCCGCGGATCTGAAGGAATGATTCGTTCATTGTTTCAGTACCTTACGCACGACGGCCACCAGCGCCATCAAGATGATCGTCAAGAGGATGAGAAGGGTCGATGCGGCAGCGACAACAGGCGTTAGGTCCTGCCGCAGCGTCGCCCACACCTTCACCGGCAGCGTCTGCAGGGTCGGGCTGGACATGAAGATCGCCACCACCACCTCGTCCCAGGATGTCAGGAACGAAAAGACGGCGGCCGAAAACAGCCCATGGCTGATTGCCGGAAGCGTGACCCTGATCTTCGCTTCCAAAGGCGAGGCGCCGCAGAGCACGGCCGCGTCCTCGATCGACTTGTCGAAGCCTTCCAGCGCACTCGATATCGACAGGATCGAGAAGGGCAGTGCCAGCACGAGGTGCGAAATGACGAAGCCCGTCAGGGTGCCGCCAAGGCCGATCCTGAGAAAGAAGGCGTAGAGGGCAACAGCGAGAACCACGACCGGCAGGATCATCGGCGTCAGAAACAGCGCCTTCAGCGCATCGCGGAACATGAAGGAACCGCGCACCAGGCCGAAAGATGTGACGAGTCCGAGCAGCACCGACAGAACCGTGACGATGACGGCGATCTTGAAACTCGTCAGAGCCGATTCCAACCAGCGCGGGTCGGCGAAGAGTTCATTGTACCACTGGAAGGTCCAGCCCGGCGGCGGAAAGATCAGCCATTGCGAGGAGCCGAAGGACAGGGCCGCGATGAAGACGATCGGCAGCAGCAGAAAGGCTGCAGTCAGAAGTGTGGTCGCGAGCAGGACGTATTTCCACCAGCCGAGACGGTCGAAATTGAGCAACATATCAACGTCCTCCCGTGTTCTGGTTGCCGAAGAAACGCAGTTGCACGGCATAAAGCGACAGCGTCACCACCAGGAGCACAAGCGCCGCCGCACCGCCCATTCCCCAGTTGACCAGCGACTGCACGAATTGCGCGATGAGTTCCGCCAGCATCATGTTGGCAGTGCCGCCGAGAAGCGAGGGCGTGACGAAATAGCCGAGCGACATGACGAAGACCATCAGTGCGCCGGCCGCCATGCCGGGCATCGCCAGCGGCAGGAGGACGCGCGTCAGGCACTGCCAGCGGTTGGCGCCGCAAAGGGCTGCCGCCTGCAGGGTCGACGGGTCGATCTTCTTGATCACACCGTAGAGCGGCAGGATGATGAAGGGCAGCATGATATAGGTCATGCCGATCGTGACGCCGGTGAGATTGTTGACGAGCGCCAGCGGCTGGTCGATCAGCCCCATGCCCATCAGCATCTTGTTGATGAGCCCGGTTCGCTGCAGCAGCACCATCCAGGCATAGGTGCGGGCCAGCAGGTTGGTCCACATCGAGAGCAGCAAGATCGCAAAGATCACCGTGCTCAGCCGGCCGGGCATGATCGCCAGCGCCCAGGCGACGGGAAATCCGATCGCCAGCGAAATCACCGTGACGAGGCCTGAGACGATGAAGGTATTGGCGAAAATCTTGAGATAGGTGGCAGAGCCGATCAGCTGGGCATAATTTCCAAGGCCCGGAACGGGCTCCAATACGCTGCGCAGCAGCAGGATCGCCACCGGCGCGACGAAAAAGATGCCCACGAAGGCAAGAGCCGGAACGACCCCGCCAAGTCCTGTTGCCCTGCGTAACTTTGGCAGAGGCATGATTGCGCCGGAGGCGTCGCTATACGTCGACATGACAGTCCTTCCCACCCGTCAATTTCCGCAGCGGCGAGGTCCGATGGACGCGTACCGCCGCTGCAGGAGACACGGCGAATTTTCGCCGTGCCCGTTCATCTCCAGTTTCGGACTATTTCGCCTGCCAAGCGTACCACTTCTCGCCGATGGCATCGCGATTATCAGCCCAGTAGTTCATATCGGCATTGACCTGGCTTGCGGTCTGCTGATCCGGCAGGGTCTTGGCGGTTTCCGGGTCCATCAGCTTGGCCGAGTCAAGATTGATCGGCGCGTACCCCGTAGCCTTTGCAAGGGCAGCCTGCGGTTCGGCCGAGGTTGCCAGCGCGATGAACTTCATCGCAGCCTCGGCATTCGGCGCGCCCTTCGGCACGACGAGCGCATCGGCAGCGGTGATGTTCTGCTCCCACGAGGTTTCAACCTTGATGCCAGTCGCAGCAAGCGCCGTCATGCGCCCGTTCCAGACACTGCCGAACGGCGCTTCGGCGGAAGCCAGCAGCTGCTGCGACTGGGCGCCACCCGACCACCAGATGATATCCGACTTGATCGTATCGAGCTTCTTGAAGGCGCGGTCGAGATCGAGCGGATAAAGCTTGTCGGCCGGCACGCCGTCGGCAAGCAGCGCCGCCTCGATCACGCCGGGAGCCGACCACTTGTAGAATGTGCGCTTGCCGGGGAACTTGGCCGTGTCGAACAGGTCGGCCCATGTCTTCGGGCAGGCTTTGACGGCATCGGCATTGCAGCCGATGACGAAGGAATAATAGAAGCTGCCGACCGAATAGTCGGTGACGAAGCGCGGATCGAGCTTCGATTTGTCGATGACGGAGAAGTCGAGCTTCTCGAGCTGGCCGTTCTTGCCGGCCTGGGCGGCATAGTCGCCTTCGACATCGACGACATCCCAGTTGACTTCGCCGGCCTCGACCATGGCCTTGAGTTTGCCGTAGTCGGTCGGGCCGTCTTGCACGACGGTGATGCCGGTCTTTTCGGTGAACGGGCTTGCCCATGCCGCCTTCTGCGCATCCTGGGTCGTTCCGCCCCAGCTCGAGAAGACCATGCTGTCAGCATGCGCCGGCGCGGAGACCGCGACGAATGCGGCAACCGCCGCGAAAGCAAATGTCGTTTTCATGTTCCCTTATCCTGTTCTGGTTTGTCCTGCGGGTATGCCTTATGCCGTCAGCGCGCCTCGCTCCGGGGAGAGAAGTTTGCCGGCTTCATAATCTTGTTTTCCGCCACCTCGATCAGGTCGCGGATCTTCGGCAGGAAGGCCTGCCAGCGGGGATCGGCCAGAAGCCGCTGGCGTCTCGCCTCGCGGTCGTCCAGGCTTGTAAAGGCCCAGATGTGAACGATCTCGTTGGTCGTGCCGATCTCCGAGAAGAAGTAGCCGACGAGCGTGCCGAGATGGCTCTTCTGGATCTCGATCCCTTCTTCCTCGACGACCTTGAGATATTGCGGGATCGTGCCGTTCTTCAGCCGATAGGTGCGGATTTCGTAGAACATCGCGTCACCTCATCACGAAGGGGTCGGGGATCGGATCGTCGGAGGTCCTGAGCCAGATCGTCTTGGTGCGGGTATAATCGAGCGCCGCGGCCATGCCGCCTTCCCTGCCGTGTCCCGACAGGCCGAAGCCGCCGAAGGGCGCGATCGGCGAGACGGCGCGGTAAGTATTGACCCAGACGATGCCGGCGCGGATGCCCTTCATCAGCCGGTGCGCCCGGGTGAGGTTCTGGGTGAAGATGCCGGAGGCCAGGCCGTAGCGGGTGTCGTTGGCAAGCCGCAGCGCCTCGGCCTCGGTCTCGAAGGAGACGACGGAGAGGACCGGTCCGAAGAACTCCTCGACCAGCGACGGCGAGGCGACATCGTCGCAATCGAGGATTGTTGGCGGGAAATAATAGCCGTCGCCATCGATCTTGCGTCCGCCGGTGACGAGGCGGGCGCCGCTTTCGATCGACTTCTCGACGAGGGCGCCGATATTGTCCTGCTGGCGCTTGGTGGCAAGCGGGCCGACTTCGGTCGCCATATCGAGCGGCGCGCCGATGCGGATTGCTTCCGCCTTCTGCCGCAGCAGCGCGACGAACCGGTCCTTGACGCTGCGCTCGACGATCAGGCGCGAGCCGGCGACACAGCTCTGCCCCGTCGCCGCGAAAATGCCCGCGACCTGGGCGTTGGCGGCGCTTTCGAGGTCGGCGTCGCCAAAGACGATGAAGGGCGACTTGCCGCCGAGTTCAAGCGAGGTAGAGGCGAGATTTTCGGCCGAATTGCGCACGACGTGCCGGGCGGTTTCGGGGCCGCCGGTAAAGGCGACATGCGCGACCTTCGGGTGACGGCCGAGGGCCGCACCGCAGGAGGCGCCGAAACCGGTGATGATGTTGACGACGCCGGCGGGAAAGCCTGCCTCATGGACCAGCCGCGCGAATTCAAGCAGCGGCGCCGGCCCGTCTTCCGAGGCTTTGACCACCATGGTGCAGCCGGCCGCGAGCGCCGGGCCGATCTTGACGGCCGACAGGAAGAGCTGGCTGTTCCAAGGCACGACCATGGCGACGACGCCGATCGGCTCGCGGCGAAGCCAGACGTCCATATCGGGCTTGTCGATCGGCAGGTAAGAGCCTTCGATCTTGTCCGATATGCCGGCATAATAACGGTAATATTCAGCGACATAGGCGATCTGCGCCGACGTTTCGCGGATGATCTTGCCGGTGTCGCGCGTCTCCAGCTCGGCGAGGATCGGGGCGTTGGCGGCAACCAGATCGGCGAGCTTGTAAAGCAGCTTGCCGCGCTGCGTCGCCGTCATCTTCGCCCAGGGGCCATCGTAGAGCGCCCTTTCGGCAGCGTTGACGGCCCGATCGACATCATTCTCGCGCGCCTCGGGCATCTCAGCCCAGACCGTGCCGGAAGCCGGATCGATGCTCGGATAGAAAGCTTCGCCATCCGAGAATTCGCCGTCGATATAGTGCTGGAAACGCCGCATGGCTTTACTCCTGAAATGCCGGCATGACCTCGGCGATGAAGCGCTCGAGCGACGCCTTCTTGCGCTCGAAACTCATGCCGGTGTCGATCCAGAAGGAATATTCGTCGTAGCCGAGGGCTTCATAGGCTTTGAGCCGGTCGATGACGGTCCGGGCGTCTCCGACGACATTGTTGGTGCGCATGACCTGATCCGACAGCATGGCGTTCGCTCGGATCTGCTCGTCCGAAATCCGTTCGATCAGACCCTGGGTCACCGGCTTCTCATTCTTGAACCAGGCGAAGAAGTAGTTGTAGTAAACGCTGAGCTCATGAGCCGCCTCGGCGACGTCTTCTTCCGACGAGCCGACATAGGTGTGGCGCAGCAGCATGATCTTCGGTCGTTCAACATCGGGGTTCTTGGCGCAGGCATCATTGAAGCGGTCCATCAGCGACTGAACCTCGTCATCACCCTGCCAGAGCGGCGTGACCTGGACATTGCAGCCGTTGGCGACGGCAAATTCGTGCGAGTTCGGATCGCGCGCGGCAACCCAGATCGGCGGGTTCGGCTGCTGCAGCGGCTTCGGCGCCGAGGTGGTCGCGGGAAATTTGAAAAACTCGCCGTCATGGGCGTAATCGCCCTTCCATATGCCCTTGACCGCCGGGATCAGCTCGCGCATGCGCTGGCCGGCGCCCCAGGCATCGAGACCCGGCAGCAGGCGTTCGTATTCGAAGGAATAGGCGCCGCGGGCAATGCCGATGTCGAGCCTTCCGTCGCAGATGATGTCGGTCATAGCCGCTTCGCCGGCAAGCTTGATCGGATGCCAGAAGGGCGCGATCACCGTGCCCGTCCCGAGCCTTGCTCGCGACGTGCGGCGCGCGAGATCGGCAATGGTCACGAAGGGATTGGGGGCAATGGTGAAATCCATGCCATGGTGCTCGCCCGTCCAGATCGCATGCATGCCGCCCTTGTCGGCGATCTCGCAGAGCGCGACGAATTCCTCATAGAGGCTCTTATGGCTCTGGCCGGCGTCGAGCCGTTCCATATGGACGAAGAGGGAGAACTTCATGCTTTTGCGCCTTTGGCTGGAATGGGATGGATTTTGCCGCCGGTCTCGTCACCGAAATAGACGCCGAAATTGCCGATCGAGCTTTCCATCGCGAAGCGGTTGACGATATCGGCGGTCGAGCTGGTCTTGAATTTTGCCGCAGCCAGGGCGTCGGGCTTGACGAACCTGCCACCGGCAGGCTCACCGTCTCCGGCAACGGCGTGATAGACGATGTGCTGCTTGCCGTCGCTCTTGCCCTCATAGACCGAATAGAGGAAGCCGATGCTGACCGTCAGCCCGGTGAGCGTCTCCAGGTATTTTTGCAGCGCCTCGGTCGGGTTGCCGTCATGGGCGTCGATGTTCGGCAGGGAGAGCACATCCTCGCCCAGCAGCAGAACCTCACCGCGGCGTTCGACGACGGCCGCTAGCTCGATATTGCCTTCGGCGGCCGCGGAAACCGCCTTGCTTGCAAGCGTCGGCGTGAAATAGCCGCCGCGCGCATAGCCGAGACCGTTGCGGCCGCTATTGTCGAAGGATTCGATCCGGCCCATCAGGATGACATGGTCGCCGGCCTCGACGACCTGTTCCATGGCGCATTCGAACCAGGCGGCCACATTCGAGAAGATCGGGCAGCCCGCCGATCCCTTTGCCCATTCGACCGCCGCAAATCTGTCTTCGACCGGCCGCGCAAACGTGTTCGACACGTCCTTCTGCGTTTCCGACAGCACGTTGATCGCGAAATGCGGCGTACCGGTCATGGTGGCGAAATTGCGCGACGTCTTGGCAAGGCAGACGAGGAGCAAGGGCGGATTGAGCGAGACCGATGTGAAGGAGTTCGCGGTGAAGCCGATCGGATTTCCTTCCCCATCGCAAGCGGTGACGACAGTCACGCCTGTCGGAAAAGCGCCGAATGCATCGCGCAATGCTCTTGGATCGACAGTCTGGATTGTCATCGTTCATCCTCCCCGAACGACAGCCACTCGGCGAGCAGCGAATTGACGATATCAGGCGCGGTCAGGTTCACCATATGACGATGACCTTCGACGATGCGGGCCCAACCCTTCGGCGCGAGCGCCGCCATTTGCTCTGCCATCAGAGGCGTCGAGTTGGGATCGTCGGACCCCGTCAGAAACAGGGCCGGACCAGCCACGTCTTTCCAGCGATCGGCATAGGTCTCGTCTCCGCCGGCAAAAGCGGCATAAGCAACCGCATAGCCGTCCGGATCGACGCGACTGAGCCATTCTCGCGTCAGTTCCCGCGCAACGACGCTGTCTGCATCATCGCCGAACCAGCGCGCCAGCGGGCCTTCCTTGTCGACCCCCGTCAGCGGAATGGCCGCGGCCCGCGCGAGCACAGCGGCCTTTGCTTGCGGATCGCGCCTGTAAACGCCGTTAAGATACGCGACACGGCTGATCCGTTCGCCGAACGTCGCCGCCGCTCCTCCGGATACCAGCGCCCCCATCGAGTGGCCGGCAACATTCACCCTATCGATCGCCATCTCGTCGAGAAAGCGCCCGAACCAGGCGACGAACTCCTCCAGGCGGCTGCCCGCCGGCAGTTTTGCGCTCTCGCCATGCCCCGGCATGTCGACGGCAATGACGCGGTGGTCGGCCGACAGAAAGGTGATCTGCGGCGCCCAGGCTTCGAGCCGCATGCCGACGCCATGAATGAGAACCAGCGGCTCGCCGCTGCCGGCCTCGTGATAGGCCGTTCCGCCTGGCGTCTTCTTTCGGGGCAAGTCACCGGCATCTTTTGCTGCAGCGGCGCCCGAGATCGATCCGGCTGTCAGCATCTCAGCGCCCACCCTTTCAAACGCCCGCCGGGTTGGCGACGTCCTGCCCAAGATCCTTCAGATCCTGGTAGCGGTCACCGATGCGGTGATGAGGACGCCCGCCCACCGACGCGCCAAGAGCCACGACAATCTCATCGGCGGCCGGCGCATCGGGGATCGAAGTCTGGATGGTGAGATAGTGCGAGCGGCGGCCTTCATCGTTCTTGTCCATCAGCGGGATCATGATCGGCGCATTGGCAGGACCGCGCGTATTGCAGAAGGCGAGATAGGATTTGGCGCCGACGGCATGGCGATAAAAATTGCCGAAGCGCAGCGTGTGGATGAGCGCGGAGGCATGTTCGATTTCACCATCCAGGCCGACGACGGCGGCCTTGCCATAGGCTTCGACCGCACCGCCGGAACCGACCGCATCGATGATCATCTTGGTCAGCAACTCACCGAGAACCGGAGCGCCCGCATGGATTTCGGGCTTGAGATCTTCGACAAAGCCGCGGCCCGCCCAGGGGTTCTTCACGACCGCGAAAGCGGAAAACAGTTTTAGCGGCACCGCCGCGGCCTTGCCGCCTTCGATCAGCGTCGTTTCGATCTGCAATCCCGTCTTGCGAATTTGAATGGCCATGGAACACCTCATCTCTCTACTTTATATTATGGTATACCATAATATGCCGATGTCAAGTTGATGTTTGCGATGACGCGGATTGAGGTTCGATCCTTGAAAATCTGCGGTTTTCCGCCCGTCAGCAGCGACGCGGCAGGCAGAACAATCCCAGTGCTTACGATGTCACATTATATATTATTGATTATGGCATACCATCACATCGAGCAAAGACAGGTGTCAAGCTCGAAGTGTAGAGCTCCGGGGAACGTGAATCGCGATGCGCAAAGGCATCGACAAATGTCGATGCGACAGCACCTCGTCGGAGATCTGCAGTGGCCCCTAATGCAATGAGACGGGTTTTAAAAAGTTATTCAGCAGGCTTCTGGGCGGATAGCACCGCTTCTGCAATGGCACTTGCCGCCGCGACATGATCCATCGCCGCCCGCTGGGCGCCCTCGCCGTCGCCGCGACGGATGGCATCGACGATCTTCGACATCTGCAGCGGCCCTTCGATGCCGCGTCGTTCCGTCTTGATCGTCATCGAGCGCAGATGGTTGATGCGCACGGTGAGGAGGTTGACGACGCCCCAGGCGACATGCCTGTCGACCATGGTGAACAGCGTCTGATAAAAGGACGAGGTATTGGCCAGCACGCCCGCCATATCGCTGTCGCGATAGCTGTTGCGGATTGCGGTCAGGGATTCCTCGAGCGCGGCGACGATCTCGGGGCTGCCGCGCTCCGCGCAGAGCCGCGCCGCCATGCCTTCAAGCGCACCGCGGATCTCATATATCTGCTTGGCTTCCTCGATATCGAGCTGGGCGACGATCGGTCCCTTGTTCGGCAGATTGGCGACAAGCCCTTCCGATTCCAGATGCCGCAGAACCTCGCGCACCACCGTGCGGCTGACGCCGAGCTGAGCGCAGAGGTCGCGCTCGACAAGCCGGTCTCCGGGACGGAAGTATCCGTTGACGATGGCCTCGCGGACCTTGTCGAGCGCCAGTTCCCGCAAGGTCTTCGCAGGACGCTCGACCCTGATTGCTGCGTCCTTCAGAGCACCGCTCATGCTGTACCTCGGGGTTGGATTGACTTCGCAGGCTCAAGCTTTGCTGCGGCAGTCGAACTCGGGAATCGTATTATGGCCTACCAAATACTGTAGCTGTCGGCGGCCAGCAATTCAACAGCACCGTGCCGATCCGAGATTATCAGCCTATGCCTCGGACTTCAGCCTCGCCCTGACGATCTCTTCGGCCACGGCCTTCGCCTGCACCCGGATGTCGGGGACGGCGGTGATCTCCCAGAATTGTCCCGCCGTCAAGGCGCCGACGGCAAACAACCGCGCGGGCGAGATCCGGGACGGAGCCGTCACTTCGGAAGCCGCATCCACCTGGATGCCGAGGCCGAGAGGATCAGGGACGATCAGCTGAAACCGGCTCATCCCCTTCAGAAGCGGCGAATGGCTGATCCCGGCGCGCTCCATGCCCGTGCAGTTGACCAGCCAGTCCGCCCTGATCTCGTCGATCTCGCGCTTGGCTCTGACCCTGTATCCGGCGACCAGCCTGCCTTCCCTGGCCTCGAGCGATTTCAGGAAGCCCGCGTGAAAGCGAACGGTTCCGTCCGCGACCAGTCTCTCGAAGCCGGCGAACACCTCGGGCGCGACCCGGTGGCGATGGATGTTCCACCAGGGAAGCGCGTGGCGCAGGAAGCGGGCCCGCTCCTCGTTCGAAAGCCGTTGCCAGAGAGCCTGCGTGACCGGCCTCAGGCCGTCCATCACGCTCCGCCAGTCGGCGACCGGCCTGCTCTTTTCCCGCAAGCTCTTCAACAGGCCGCTGATCGTGCCGGGAAGCGTGTGCACGTCGATCGGCAGCGGCGCGGGCGGCGTCCTTGCATGGCCGAGCGGTGCCAGGCCGCGCCGCGAAAGCACCTCGATCCTGCCCCTATGACCATGGGCGCGAAGTGCCAGAACCTGATCGATCATCGTCAGGCCAGAGCCGAGAATACAGACCGCATCGGACGGTGCGACACGCCTCAGCCATGAAAGCCGCCATGGGTTCTCGACGATCCGCGATCGCAAAAATGGCGGGACGCCGGCCGGATCGACCGGAAGGTTCGCGTTTCCAACGCCAAGACAGAGCACCACATTCTTTCCGGCAATCTCGTCGCCATTGCCGAGATGGAAGGCGAGCGTGCTGGTGTAGCGCTCCACGCATCCGGCCGCCTTGGCCTTGATGAAGTCGACCCGGCAACGGCCATCCCGCTTGCGCAGCAGCCGCGCAAGCGTATCCCTGACATAAAGGCCGTAATCGCTGCGCGAGGCGAAGTCGCCGGCCTGCATAGGACGTCCATGGGCCTTCAGCCAGTTAACGAAGTCGTCGGGATGATGGGGCAGCAGGCTCATGCGGCCGGCCGGCACGTTGAGGCGATGGAGGTAGAGCTCCGTCCTATATGCCGTCCCGCGTCCGAAACCGGCATCGTCGCCGACGACCGCGATCTTCGCCGACGCGGGAAGCAGCTCGACGAGATTACAGGTCACAGCGATCGCTGAAAAACCGGAACCGACGACGATAACATCGTATGTCAAGGCACTCTCCCTGAACCTCGGTAACGCTGCCTCTTGTCACTCACCGCCACGCGGATGGCTCAACCGGCAGAATCACGGAAACAATTATCTCCATAGTCTATAAATATAGTTTGTTATTCCTCCCGCCAGCCCCTTATCAACCATTACCCTTTTGCAGGTGAGATCAAGGGGCCGGGTGGCCCTCGAACAAAGGGGCTCAAGATGAATTTCAGAAATTTGCTTGCCGCAATCGCCGTCGGCGTCGGCACTCTCGCAACGGCGATCGCCGCCGAGGCGGCGGACAAGAAGGTCGTCGTCGGCTATCAAACCGACGCCCTGCCGTCTTCCGTGGCAATCGCCAACGGCGAATTCGCCAAGGAAACGGGATACGATATCGACTTCCGCAGGTTCAATTCCGGCGCCGAGATCTTTGCAGCCATCGCCTCGGGCGACGTTCAGGTCGGCTATGTCGGCTCCAGTCCGTTTGCGGCTGCGGTATCGCGCGGGCTCGAGGTGAAGGCCTTCTACCTCGCCTCCATCTCGGGCATCGACGAGGCTCTCGTCGTCCGCAACGGCTCGGGCATCGAAAGCCTGAACGATCTGAAGGGCAAGAAGCTTGCCGCCGCGCCCGTTTCCACGGACCACTATCAGCTTCTGGCGCTGATCAAATCGCTTGGTCTAACGGAGAAAGACGTCCAGGTCTTCGCAATCCCCCAGCCTGAGATCGTTGCGAGCTATAATCGCGGCGATATTGACGGCGGTTTCGTCTGGGATCCGGCGCTCACCGAACTCAAGAAGAACGGCAAGGTTCTGGTGACCTCCAAGGATGTGGCGGACAAGGGCGCGCCGACATTCTCGGCCTGGGTTGCCACCTCGAAATTTGCCGGCGACAATCCGGAATTCCTGAAGGGTTTTGCCTCAGTCGTCACCAAATACTATGCGTCCTTCGCCTCGGACAAGGCCTCATGGGGTCCCGACAGCGACAACGCCAAGGCGCTCGCCAAGCTTCTCGGCGGAACGGCCGAGCAGCAGGCCTCGGCTCTGAAGAACCTGACGCTGCTCACTCCCGAGGTCCAGGCATCGGACGCCTGGCTCGGTGGCGGCGAAAAGGCGGGCGCCGGCAAGATCCTGAAGGACACGGCATCGTTCCTGAAGGAACAGGGCAAGGTGTCCGACGTGCTGGCAAATTACGGCGCCTTCGTCACCGCCGACGCACTTACCAGCGTCAGCAACTGATCCTCCCCGATGCCGGCGCGACCATCGTCGCGCCGGCATCGAACTTGCGAGTGGCACCATGCTTAAAGTCGATCACGCCAGCGTTTTCTTCGCAGCCCGGGACGGGCGGACCGTCCACGCGCTCGATCGCGTTTCCTTCGATATCCCCGAACGGGGTTTCGTCGTCGCGCTCGGCGCCTCGGGATGCGGCAAATCAACCCTTCTCAACGCGATCGCCGGTTTCCTTCCGTTGTCAGATGGCCGGATCACGCTCGATGGCCGCGCCGTCGAACGGCCGGGCGCCGATCGCGGGGTCGTGTTTCAGAAAGATGCGCTGCTGCCCTGGAAATCGGTGGCCGACAATGTCGCCCTTGGCCTGAAATTTGCCGGCGTCAACCGCAAGGAGCGGCAAACGCGCGCGCTCGAACTGCTCCGGCTGGTCGGTCTCGACGAATTTGCCAATGCCTTTCCCTACGAGCTGTCGGGCGGCATGCGCCAGCGGGTCGGCATCGCCCGGGCGCTTGCGACCAATCCTGATATCCTGCTGATGGACGAGCCTTTCGGCGCGCTCGACAGTCTGACCCGCGAGCAGATGCAGGAACTGCTGGTTTCGGTCTGGGACAAGACGGCGAAGAAGGTTTTCTTCATCACCCATTCGATCGAAGAGGCGCTGTTTCTCGGCACACAAGTCCTGGTTATGTCGCCTCGGCCAGGCCGCGTCGTGGCCCGCTTCGATCTCGATTTCATCAGACGCTTCGCGGAGACGGGCGATGCACGATCGATCAAGGCGTCGCCGCAATTTGCCGAGCTGCGCGAGGAGATCCGCGCCATTCTCCACAGCAGCGAAGATTTGAGGAGCGCCGCATGAGCGATGTAATACAGGCCTCGCCGGCTGCGGCCCACGTCCAGGATCATCAGGTCAAGCTGGTGAAAATGGCCGGCTTCGGCGCCGGCGAGAGATCAACGGTCGCCATCAGTGTTGCCACCGCGCTGGCAATCCTGCTGCTGTGGTGGCTCGTCGCTGCCCTTGGCATCGTCCCGCACCTTTTCCTGCCGCGTCCCGATGAGGTGCTGACGCAGATCGGCGTCATCTATCGCGATGGTTACGCCGGTGCATCGCTTTCTGAACACGTCGCTGCAAGTCTCTTCCGCATCGTTGTCGCGGCTCTCATCGCCATCTCCGCCGGCATTCCGCTAGGATTGCTCATGGGCCTGAACCGCTGGGCCAAAGGTGTGCTCGATGCGCCGATCGAGTTCTACTGGCCGCTTCCGCCGCTCTCTTACCTGCCGCTGATGATCATCTGGCTCGGCATTGGCGAGACGTCGAAAATCACGCTGCTGGTGCTGGCGATGTTTGCGCCGATCTGCCTTTCAGCCCAGGCCGGCGTTCGTTCGCTGCCGATCGAGCGCGTCAATGCCGCCCGTTCGCTGGGTGCCAACCGGCTGCAGCTCTTCATCGACATCGTCCTGCCGTCGGCCCTGCCCGAAATCCTCACCGGCATCCGGATTGCGCTCGGCGTCGGCTGGAGCACGCTGGTCGCGGCCGAATTGATCGCCTCGACGCGCGGGATCGGTTTCATGATCATGTCGGCGTCGCAATTCCTGGCAACCGACGTCGTCTTTGTCGGCATCGCCATCATCGCGGCCTGCGCCTTCACCTTCTCGGCCGCCATCCGTTTCCTGGAGACCTACCTTGTGCCCTGGAAGGGCAAGCTCTGAGGGAATGCAAGCAATCCAAAACGTCAAAGCGCCGTGGGTCTGAAAGGACGCGCGGCGCTTAACGGCTTGGCGCAACCTCGTTCAGGCCATGGATCGACAGGAGTTCGGCTGCGACGAGCTCCTGGAGGCGCCATAAATTGCGATCGCGAATGCCGCGTTCTTCCAGATGCTTCACCGTCAGATAGAGGTATTCGGCGCAGGAGCCCACATGTCCGCAGGCCCTGGCAAGCACGCGCGCCACCGTCTCCAACGGCAATCTGCGGGAAACGCGCTCGCCTTTCGGGCCGGCCCAAAAGACCAGCGCGCGCACGAAGCCATGTGCGGTCTCGACAGGAATCCAGCGAACCGTCGCCGCATCTTCGATCGTGCCGACCTCACGGCGGATCAAGCGTCGAATCTGGCCGAGGCGATCGTCATCGGCAAGCCTGAAGAGGACGCCATTGCAGCGTCCGCCGCGATCAAGCGCCATCATGAGGCCAGGCTGCGCCCGGCTTCCCCGCCAACGTGTCATCTTCAGGCAGAAGGACCGATGCCAACCCCTGGCTGCGCCGCGCTGCCACTCGACGGCATCGAAGTCCGGCTTCCATATCAATGATCCATAGGCGAAGACCCAGAGCGGCGCGCCGGCGGATTCCTGGAGCAGCCGCCTGGCGAACATCTCCACCTCCAACTCGGTCAGCGGTGTCCGGTGCGGCTCGGGGCCGGGATCGAGCTCGGGGCGAAGGCTGAGCGACACGAGCTCGCCCGTGAGAGCCATACTAGTTGCACTGAGCATCCGAACCTCGCTTCGCCGGATTATCACCTGCCTATGCTCGGCGATATCGGTCACGTTTCAATGCACCGTAAATCTGGCCGCATCGGCCTGGCGCCGCTGCAGGCTGCGGATCAGCATCGCGGCCTCCCTGACGATCGCCGCAAATGTCGTATCGTCGGCCTCCGCGATCCTGCCCGTCATGTCGCGGATGATCGTCGTCAAATGCATGATCGAATGGCGATGTTGCGCCTCGTCAGGCCCGATTTCGGCGTCGGCCATGGCAAGCAGCGTCTTCACCAGGCGCTCCATGGTTTGCCGGCGCCGGCTCCTGGGGTCGGCATTCGGATCTTCGCTGAGGCGCAGGAGATCGTCGATGATATCGGACATTCCGCTTCCATTCACATCGCAAAAGCCGGTCGTGCGAAAACGCTGCGCCTTCGATCGCCGGTGCGCATCTTCAAGGCATCCAGCAGCCGGTAGCCGGTTCGCCAGCGGCCAAAACCACTTGCGATATTGATATGGCCGGCAAGGCCGATATTCCTGGTCTCCGCCTTCCACAGTCGGCCAAAAAAGGTCAGCCGATCGACCGTCATGTAGGCGTCGTTCATGCTGCCGATGACGATGCTCGGAAATGGCAGAGGCGCCGTCGGCATGCCGCCGAACGCGATATGCTCGGGATGGAGTATTTCCGTGGCCGGCAGATCGCAGGGAGCAACGAGCAATGCTCCCTTCACGCGCCGGGCAGCGCTTCGCCCGGCCAGCCGAGCGGCGAGCAGGCATCCGAGACTATGGGCGACCAGATAGGCTTCGCCAGCCTCTTCAAGCGCTTCTTCCAGTCGCGGCAACCAGCTGTCGAGGCTGGGATGATCCCAATCGTCCTGAGCGACAAAACGGCTACCCGGCTGATCCTGCAGCCAGTGCTGTTGCCAATGCCCCTCTCCGGAGCCGAACAATCCGGGGAGAATGAGGACTTCGCTCATCTGATCAGTCCGATCACCAAGGCGAAGAGGAAGGTGAAGGAACCGGCGACCGTGCAGATCCCGGCCGCATGCCTGAACTGCGACATGAGGCTTCCCGTTGCTCTTCTGGTGTCGTGCCGACGGTCGCCGGTCTCAACAGCAATCGCCATCCCGCCGCCCTCCTCAATACCAAAGTCCCGGCATGGCGCCCCAATAGTGAAGTTCGTATTCGCGCGCCGACCGTTCCTGCTCCTCGTCGCGGGTGACCGCTGCGTTTGCAGGCTTTCGCAGCTGGCGCCGGAAGCGGGCGATCGCAACCTTCAGCCAGAAATGGAAATCGAGCTTCATGCGAACCTCCTGTCAGGAACTCGTCGGTTGGGGAATCAACGAATGACGTTGCGCATTGGCGAGAAGATCGCGCAGCGATGCAGTCGGCCGTAGAGCATCAGCAGGCGGTTCTCCTCGCGCTTGGCCAGCCGATATCGACGAGCAAATTCAAAGACGCTCCAGATTTGCTCGCTTGATCCCTGCGGGCCTGCATCATCCATCGCTGCCTCCTTAGAACGAAGTTCGTGACGCGCCTTATTCGGCCGCCGCTACTGCCGGTCTTGCCTCTGGAAAGAAGGCTGACAATTCGCCGACCACTTCACCGATGCGGTTCGAAAGCGCATCGGATGAGACCGCGTAATCCGCAAAATCACGGTCGGACGCATAGACGGCCGTCGGCAGCGTATGGGCCATGAAGAAACCGAACAGCGGCCGAAGCTGATGCTCGACCATCAAGGCATGCCGGTCGCCGCCGCCGGTCGCCGTGATGATGATCGGCTTCGCGCGGAGCTCCTGCGGATCGATCAGATCGATGAGGTGCTTGAAAAGGCCGGGATAGGAGCCCTTGTAAGTCGGCGAACCGATAATCAGCACATCGGCCCTTACGATCTCGTCGACGACACGCCTGGCCTGCTCGTCGAGGTCCTTGCGCCACAAGGCGCGACCCAGCGACGGACCGAGATCGTGCAGATCATAATTTTTGCTCGAAAAGCCGTATCTGATGCTGGCGCGTTCGGCGACATGCCGGACAAGCGCCAGTGTCTTCGATGGGCGGTTGAAGCTGCCGGCAATGCCGACGAGTTTGAAACCTGACATGGTTTTTCCTCTCTGTGGTTGCTTCAAATATTGTCTATAAAATTACTGGATTAAAGGAATGTGCGTCTCTCCTTTGCCGCTCCATTAAAAAAACATTCGTCTTGAAGTTTACGGTTTGTCGCCGCGGAGGTGGCGTTCGAGGAAGGGCAGATTGTCCTGGCCCCAATAGAGCTCGCCGTCATAGACATAGCTGGGAAAACCAAAGACGCCGCTGTCGCGCGCGTGCACGCGGTCTGCCGACCATTTGTTCTGGACGTCGTCATCGGCTTGCCGCCGGAGAAGTGCTGCGCCATCGAAACCGGCTGCTGTCACGATCGCCTCGCGCACATCAGCCTTGCCGATATCCCTCGCCTCGCTCCAGAAAGCATGCTGCAGGGCCCTGCTAACGCCAATCCAATCCTGCCCGTCGAGATAGGCGGCGATCACGAAGAGGGAGGCGGGCGTCGGATCGCCAAGTTCCGGCCGATGTTCTAGCCGCAATTCCTTGCCCCGCACGCGCGCCCAGCGTTTGAGGTCGCGCGTCCAATAAGCGCGGCGGATCTCCGGGCGGTTGCGGGAGAAGATGCCACCATTCTCCTCGACGACAGTCGTCAGATAGGGCGTGACGACGACATCGTTCTTCGCCGCCAGTTCGGTAAAGGCGTCGAAGCCGATATGGGACCAGGGCGAGCCGATCGAAAAGAAATATTCCACCGATTTGGTCACTGACGAATGCTCCTGCTGAGATGATTGTTTGATGGCGAATGGGACGTTGTCTGCCGACGGCCAATCAGGAAGCGGCCCGAATTCCCGGCTGCGCTTTCCATCCGAGCTCCGGGGCGATTCTGGTGGCGAAGTCGTGGAGGATCTGGCGATATTCCTCGTGCTCGAACTCGTAAGGGAGCTCCAGCCGCAACTCGCTGACCTCGGGCAGGATCGGATCGGCGAAAAGCCGCTCCAATATTTCCTCCGATGTGCCGACGATATCGCGGGCGAACAAGGTGCGCCGCTCGCCCTGTGGCGAAAGCGTCCGCTGATGCCGGCCGTCGGCATAATCGCGGTAGCGGCGGCGCGTTGGCGCATCGGCGCTGTCGAAAGGCACGATGACGCGGCCGAGCGCGACGCGGCGCTGCGTTCCTGAGTCGCGATAGGTTTCAATCAGCCTGGATTGGGCAACAAAGAAATCGTCGGTCCCCTCGCCCGTTATCACATTGCCCGTCAGCAGGTTGAAGCCGTTGCGGCCAGCCCAGCCGGCCGAGCGCTGCGATCCGCCGCCATACCAGATCCGGTCAATCAGACCTTTGGCATAGGGCTGCAGGCGCGGCCGCTGCGGGCCGAAGGGTGTCTTGATGAAGGTCGCGTCGTCGCCGAGATAGGCACCGCGCAGATTGTCGGCAAATCGCAGCACGCGATCATGCGAGAAATCGTAACGCGTCCAGTCGCCGTCGAAGGCGAGCGGACCGATCAGCTCGGCATGCAGCGGCCGGCCGGCGCTGACGCCGATATTCAGCCGCCCGCGCGAGAGAACATCGACCGTCGCAAGGTCCTCGGCCAGCCGATACGGGCTTTCATAACCGATCGGAATGACTGCCGTTCCGAGCTCGATCCGACTGGTGCGCTGGGTTGCCGCCGCCAGAAAGGCGCTGGCGGACGAGATCCCCGGCTCCAGGTGACGCTGGCGGACCCAGGCGCTGTCGAAGCCAAGCGCCTCGCCATAGTGCAGTTGCTGGAGCGTCTGCTCCAATCCCGACAAGGGATCATCATCGGAATAGTTGCCGGGCGTGAGGAAGCCGATATGGCTGATGGATATATTGCCGCCGCTCATGACCTGCTTCCCGCAATCAATATTTCGGCAGGCCGGGCGGATTGGTCTCGGATGCCGGGAGAGCTTCCTCGGAAAGATGCCAATGAGCGAGAATCCTCGCATAGGTGCCATCCTTGATCAGGCCATTGGTGGCGATAGTCAGCGCATCGGCGAGCCCGCTTCCCTTGCGGGTGGCGATGGCGACGTCCGATCGATCCGGCCAGCCGGCGCTCAGCGTGCCCACCCGCTTGATGTTCTTGTCACGCGCCGCGATGAAGACGAGCTGCGCGTGCGGCTGGACGATGACATCGGCCCGACCGGAACGCAGCGCGAGAAGGCTTGCCGCCTCGTCGTCGTAATATTGCAGCTCGATCGGCTTCAGGCCCGCGGCAACATCCTCTTCGCTCCACTTGACCAGGATGCGCTCCTGGTTGGTGCCGGCTCCGACGATGATTCTGAGGCCCGCCGCATCCTTCGGCTCCTTGATCGAGGTGATCGGGCTATCAGCTTTCACGAAGACACCGTGCAGCCCCTGACGATAGGTGGAGAAATCGAACTTCTCCTTGCGCTGCTCGGTCACGCCGACATTGGAGATGACGGCATCATATTTGCCCGATGTGAGGCCGAGCGGCCAGTCGATCCAGGCGACCGGCACGATCTCCAGCGTCAGGCCGAGGCTGTCGGCGATGGCATAGGCGTAATCGGGATCCGCGCCGACCACGGTCTTGGCATCGGTGGCGTAAGTGGCAAGCGGCGGGCCGCCGGGACTGACAGCGATGGTGAACTTACCTGGCGTGACGAACTTGAAATCCTTGGGGATTGCAGTGATCGCCGCATTGTTCCTGGCTGCATGAAGCCTGCCCGGCTGCTGCGGGCTCAGGTCGAAATCATCGGCCGCATGGGCTGCACTGAGGCCAGTCAAGGCTGCTGTCAGCGCCGCGAAGAAAAAGCTGCGGATATCAAGAAAACTCGCCACGTTCGATATGTCTCCGTTTGCAGTGAAAGGCAGGGACGGGCCGGCTCGAATGGCCGCCCGTCCTATAAACATTACGAACCGCTCTTCGGCAGGCCGGGCGGGTTGGTCTGGGCCTTATCGATCGCCTCGGGACCGAGATTCCAGGCGTCGAGGATCTTCTTGTAGGCGCCGCTGGCAATCAGGTCGTTGACGGCATTGGTGACGGGCGCCGCCAGGCCGCTGCCCTTGCGCGTGGTGACGGCGATCTCGGCCGTGATCGGCCAGCCGCCGCTGACGGTGCCGACGAGTTTGGTCTTGCCGTTGATGCCCGCCGCATAGGCCTGGGTGGCGTTGACGCTGAAGACCGCATCGGCCCTGCCGGACTGCACGGCGAGGTCCTTCACCGCATCGTCGTCGTAATACTGCACCTCGATCGGCTTGAGGCCGGCCGCAACATTCCGCCGGTCCCATTCCAGCAGGATCTTCTCCTGATTGGTGCCGGCATCGGTGATGACCTTCAGGCCGGCAATATCCTTTGGCTCCTTGATCGACGTGATCGGGTTGTCGGCCCTGACGTAGAAACCGAGCTCATCCTTGCGGTAGGTCGAGAAATCGAACTTTTCCTTGCGCTCTTCCGTGACAGTCACGTTCGAGATCACCGCGTCGAACTTGCCGGAGGTGAGCCCCAGCGGCCAATCGGCCCAGGCGACGGAAACGAGATTGAGCTTCAGGCCCAGGCTGTCGGCAATCGCCTCCGCCAGATCGACGTCATAACCGATGACCGTCTTGGAATCGGAGGCATAGTCGTGCAGCGGCAGATTGCCGCTCGAGCTGATGCCGACGGTGAAAACACCGTTCTCGACGAACTTGAAGTCCTTGATTTCAGCGATGCGCGTCTCGTTCTTTTCCACCCGCAGCCGGTTCGGCTGTTCGGGGCTGAGATCGAACTTCTGCTGCGCCTGAGCGGAACCGAAACCGATTGCACCAATGGCGACGGCTCCCGCTATCAGAAGCCTTACTCTATCTGTAAATGCCATGCCCCTTCTCCATTTCATCTTAAGGTTGTGGTTATTGTCATTTGACCGGAGCAGCCCGTCGCGGCCCGGCATTTCGCCAGCGCTGTCAGGCGCTAGAGAACCTTGGCGAGGAATTCGCGTGTTCGCGGGTGCTCTGCTTGCGTGAAAATCCGTGCCGGCGGACCGGCCTCGAGAATGCGGCCGCTTTCCATGAAGACGACGGTGTCGGCGACTTCGCGGGCAAAACCGATTTCATGGGTGACGATGACGAGCGTCGTTCCCGTGCGGGCGAGCTCCTTGATGACGTCTAGCACCTCGCCGACGAGTTCCGGATCGAGTGCGGAGGTCGGCTCATCGAAGAGCAGCACCTTGGGGCGGAGCGCCAGCGCCCGGGCGATCGCGACACGCTGCTGCTGGCCGCCGGAGAGCTGACGCGGATAGGCATTGATCTTGTCGCTGAGACCGACGCGTGCCAGCAGTTCCTGCGCCAGCTGCACGGCTTCCTCACGGCCGACGCCGCGAACCTCGATCGGCGCCTCGATCAAGTTTTCGAGCACGGTCAGATGCGGAAAGAGATTGAAGCTCTGGAAGACCATGCCGATATCGGCGCGGCGTTTGAGGATCTCGTTTTCCTTGAGCTCGTAGAGTGTATTGCCCTTTCTGCTATAGCCGACGAAATCGCCATCAATGGAGATGAAGCCGTCGTCGACACGCTCCAGGTGATTGATTGACCGCAGCAGCGTCGACTTCCCCGAACCGGAGGGGCCAAGAATGGCGGTCACGCTGCCGGCCGGCAGGTTGAGCTCGACATCGTCGAGCACCTTCAGCGAGCCGAAGCTTTTCGAGATGCCGTGGATGCTCACCGCACCGCCTGCCCGCAGAGCCGTCGCATCATGGAAACCCTGCTTGCGCACTTTGTCGGTCGCGCCATCGAGAACCGGCCGGCGGAAGCGTCCGAAAAATGCTTGAAAAGGCAGCGGTGTCGGATTGCGCACGGCGCCCTTGGAGAAGTAGCGCTCGATATAGTGCTGGGCGACCGACAGCACGGTCATAATGATCAGATACCAGACGGTCGCGACCATCAGCAGCGGAATGACTTCGAGATTGCGGCGGTAGATCACTTGGACGGTGTAGAACAGCTCCGGCAGCGCCAGCACATAGACGACGGACGTGCTTTTCGCCAATCCGATGAGCTCGTTGAAACCGGTCGGCAGGATAGAGCGCATCGCCTGCGGCAGCACGATGCGGAAGGCCTGGCGGCGGCGCGGCAGACCGAGCGCGGCGGCCGCCTCCAGCTGTCCATGATCGACGGAAAGAATGCCGCCGCGGACGATCTCGGCGAAGAAGGCCGATTGGTTGAGCGTGAGGCCGAGATAGGCAGCGGCGAAAGGCGTCAGCAACTGCACGGTGGGATAGTCGAACAAGACCGTGTCGGTGAACGGGACGCCGATCCTGATCGTTTCATAGAGATAGCCGAGATTGTTCAATATCAGCAGCAGCACGATTATCGGGATCGAGCGCAGCAGCCAGATATAGCCCCAGGAAAGACCCGATAGCAGCGGCGACCTGGAGACGCGGGCGAGCGCCAGCGCTGTTCCGAGGATGGAGCCCGATATGGCGGCAAGCGCGGTCAGCAGCAATGTCCGGCCGAGGCCGACGAGCACCGGTTCGGCGAAGAACCATTCGGCAAAGACGCCCCAACCCCAGCGCGGGTTGGTGAAGGTGGAATAGAGCGCGGCGACGATGACGACGGCCGCGAATATCGTGCCTGCCAGCCGCTCGGGATGACGCGCCGGCACGATGCGGTAATGGGAATAGTCCTGTTTTCGCTCTGCCGTTCTGCTGCCGGGCTCAATGCCCGCGAAATCCGTCGTCAGTGCCATTCTTGCTTCCCTTTTATGATTATCGTCGTGTCGCTTTCAAAGATTTGCGCCGGCCACGCGCAAGCGCGGTCCGGCCGCCTCGGTTCCGAAGACCAGCGGAACGAGATGGCTGATGTCCTTCTCGAAGGGCAGGCTCTTATAGATCTCGGGATCGGCTGACGTGTCGAAAAGAGCGGTGTAGCCGTAGTTCAGATAGAGGCCGACGGCCTCGGGCTGGCGGAAACCGGTCGTCAGATAGATCCTCGTATAACCTTGACGGGCCGCCTGAGCTTCAAGCTCCACCAGCACCTTGCGGGCAAGGCCCTGGCGGCGCAGATCCACTCGTGTCCAGATGCGTTTGAACTCGGCCGTGCGATCGTCGTAACGCTTGAAGGCGCCGCCGCCGATGGTTTCGCCATTGCGGATCAGCAGGAGGAAATTGCCGTGAGGCGGCGCGAAAGCTTCAGGGGGATAGCGGTTCAATTCGGCTGCAGCGCCTTCGGCATTGAAATAGGTGCCGTAGCGGCTGTCATATTCGTGGATCAGCTCATCGATCAACGGCTTGGCGCGGGGATCGAGGGGGCTCGTATAGAGAAACGTGTCGCTCATATCGTTCGTCACCCGTTGTCTTCAGTGAGGAATGTTTCCGCGAGCCGGACCCAGTAGCGGGCGGCGGGCGCGATGATCGCGTCGTTGAAATCGTAATGGGCGCTGTGGAGAGGCGCGCTGTCGCCATTGCCCACGAAGAGGTAGCTGCCGGGATTGGCCTGCAGCATGAAGGCGAAATCCTCGCTTGCGGTTCTCGGGCGGAAATCCTTCTCGATCGCCGCGAGACCGAGCGCGTCGTAAGCGACATCGCGGGCAAATGCCGTTTCCTTGGCGTGGTTGACCAGCGCCGGAAAACCGAGGCGATAATTCACATCCGCCTCGGCGCCGAAGCTTTCGGCCTGGGCGCGGGCAAGGGCCGGAATGCGCTCTTGCAGCAGCCGGCGAACCTCCTCGCTGAAGGCCCGCATGGTGAGTTTCATCTCCACGCTCTCGGGGATGACATTCGAGGCGGAGCCGGCATGGATCGAGCCGACGGTGGCGACCGCCATATCCTGTGGATCGACATTGCGGGAGACGACGCTCTGCAATGCGGTGATGAAGCAAGCCGAAGCCAGCACCGGATCGACGGCGCGGTGCGGCTCGGCGCCGTGGCCGCCCTTACCAACGATCCTGATGGAGGCCTGGTCGACAGACGCCATGGCCGGACCGGTGACGAAGCCGAACTGGCCCGCCGGCACGCCCGGCCAGTTGTGCAGGCCGAAGACTGCATCGACGGGAAAGCGCTCGAATAGACCTTCCGAGATCATCTTGCGCGCGCCGGCGCCGATTTCCTCGGCGGGCTGGAAGATCAGCCTGAGCGTGCCGCTGAAATTGCCGCTTTCGGCGAGATAGCGGGCGGCGGCAAGCAGGATCGCGGTATGCCCGTCATGGCCGCAGGCATGCATGACGCCGGGATTGCTGCTGGCATAGGCAAGGTCGGTCGCCTCCTCGATCGGCAGCGCGTCCATATCCGCCCGGATGCCGATGCACTTCCCGCCCTCGCCGCGCTTGAGGGTGGCGACGATGCCGGTGCCGGCAATGCCCGTCGCCACCTCATAGCCCCAGGAGGAAAGGCGGGACGCCACCAGCTTGCTGGTCCTGAGTTCCTGGAAGGCCAGCTCAGGATATTGGTGCAGGTCGCGGCGAAGCGCGATGATCTCATCGAGATAGGCGGCGATGCCCTTCTCGATCGGATCGTTGCTGCGCGGGTTCTGAGCGATGGTGTCCATGGCGGTTCGCTCGGCGCCTCAGGCGCCGACAGCCCTTCCCTGCTCGACCTGATCGGCGCCGGCCGCATGCCGGCTTTCCCGGAAGGGAAGGCCCAGATGATCGCGCAGCGTCTCGCCCTTGAGGACCGGATCGAAATAGCCGCGCGCGGTCAGGATCGGCAGGACGTGCTCGGCGAAGTCGTCGAAGCCTTCGGCGATGACGGGGAAGCCGAGAATGAAGCCATCGGCGGCGCCATGATCAACCCAGCGGATGATCTCGTCGGCAATATGCTCCGCCGTGCCGATGAAGGCGGTGCGCGGCGTCGCGGAATCGAGCGCGACCTGGCGAAGTGTCAGCCCCTTCTCGCGCGCCGTCCTCTTGATGCGGTCGGTGGTGGCGCGGAAATTGTTCCTGCCGATATCGCCAATGTCAGGGAAAGGCGCATCGAGCGGGTAGACGCCGAAATCATGATGATCGAAGAAGCGGCCGAGATAGAGGAGCGCCTCCTCGATCGTGACGAGATTGCGGATCGCCTGATACTTGGCTTCCGCTTCCTCAGCCGTTTTGCCGACGATCGGGCCGATGCCCGGATAAACGCCGACTTCCGCGGCTGGCCGCCCGTGAGCAATGACGCTATCCTTGAGCTGACGATAGAAGCCTCGCGCCTCTTCGAACGGCCCGCCATTGGTGAAGACGGCGTCGGCATGCTTGCCGGCAAGCCTGATGCCGGAGTCCGAAGCGCCCGCCTGGAAGACCACCGGCTGACCCTGCCTCGATCGGCCGATATTGAGCGGTCCCTCGATACGGAAGAAGCGGCCTTCATGGTTGAGGCGATGCATCTTCGCTTTGTCGACAAAAACGCCGGTCTCGCGATTGCGCACGAAAGCGTCATCGTCCCAGGAATCCCAGAGACCCTTGATTGCGTCGATATAATCCTCAGCAATCTCGTAGCGCAGCTCGTGCTCGGGATGTTCACGGCTGTAATTTCGCCCCGAACCCTCGAGCGGCGAGGTCACCGCATTCCACCCTGCCCTGCCGCCGCTGATGAGATCGATCGTGGCAAACTGGCGGGCAATGGTGAAAGGATCGCTGTAGGAAGTCGAGACCGTGCCGACGAGGCCGATCTTCGAGGTTGAAGCCGCCAGCGCCGAGAGAATGGCGATCGGCTCGAACCGGTTGAGGAAATGCGGGATCGACTGCTCGTTGATATAAAGCCCGTCCGCGACAAAGGCGAAAGCGATGCCGGCCGCCTCCGCCTTGCGCGCCGTCGTCACGAAGAAATCGAAATTGACGCTGGCATCGGCCGGTCCGCTCGGATGTTTCCAGGCATTCATATGGCCGCCGGGACCTTGCAGCATGATGCCGAATGTGACGTGTTTCTGAGCCATGGGATCGATCCTCCTTGGAAAGGTCAGGCGACGAGGGAAAGGCGCTCGGCGGCGAGCAGCTCGATGGAGGCAAGCCGGTCGGCGGTTGAAAGCGCCGGCGTGTCCAGCACGAATTCCTTGACGCCGTAGCGGCGGTGGAGCTCGTCCAGTTCCTTGCGGATCTGCTTTGCCATGCCGTGCAGCACGCTCGGCACCTTCTCCTCGATGCGGTAATCGGTGACGCCGGCCTGCCGGGCAAATTCGGCTGCCTGCTCTTCGCTGCCGACATTGACGGTCTGACCGTTCGGCAGGAACACCTTGACGATCCTGAGCTTACCGACACGCTCGCGGGCATATTCCTCGCTTTCGGCAGCGAAGGCCGCGAGCGCCAGGATGGGACGCTTGCCGCCCGAGGCCCGTTCATAGGCTTCAAAGGTCTTGCTCAGATTGTCGGGATCGCCATTCAGATGGCCGGCGAAGACGAGCTCCCACCCCTTCTCGGCCGCGAGTTCGGCGCTCTCGACGCTGGCGCCGAGCAAGAAACGCTCCGGAGCCGTCGGCGGGAAAGGAGTCGCCTGGGCACCGTCGTAATTAGGATCGGCCGCGAGATAGGTGTTGAGATCGGAAAGCTGGCTCGCAAAATCCGGCTTCCTCACCGGATCGACGGCAAGTTGCAAGGCGCGCGTCGACAGCGGAAAGCCGCCCGGCGCCTTGCCGACGCCGAGGTCGACGCGGCCAGGCGCAAGCGATGCCAGGAGATTGAAGGTCTCGGCAACCTTGTAGGCGCTGTAGTGCTGCAGCATGACGCCGCCGGAGCCGACCCGGATCCTCGATGTCTTGGCGAGAAGATAGGCTATCAGCGCCTCCGGCGCGGAACTCGCCAGGTTGGACATGTTATGATGTTCGGCGACCCAGAAACGGTGATAACCGAGTTCCTCGGCCCGGGCGGCAATCTTTACCGTCGCCCGCAACGCGTCGGCGGCGGAGAGGCCCTGTTCGATCGGGCTTTTGTCGAGAAGGCTGAGGAGGTAGGTCATGGCGCCACGATCCGCTCAGTGGTTGCAATATTTAATCTATAAAATCAGTAGACAAATATCATGATAAGAAATGACATTCTCTTTCGCGGACAATGAGAGGAAAAAAGCAGCCGCAGCTGCGACGGAAATTCAGATGCCGGGAATGCGGGCGCGCATGCGCATGGATCTTTCAATCGACCATTTAATGATCTATATTCTGGTCAACATGGAGTAGCCGCATGAAGCTGTCAGAACAGGTCAAGCCGATCAGCTATCTCAAGGCACACGCGCCCGAGATCATCCGGACGCTGAAGGACAATCCGCAGCCCGTCGTCATTACCCTTCACGGCGAGGCAAAGGCGATCCTTCAGGATGTCGGCCAATATGAAGAAACGCAGGAAACGCTGGCGCTGCTGAAGGTGCTGGCGCTCACCAATCGACAGGTCGAGGAAGGCAAGCTGCGTCCTGCATCGGAATCCTTCGCGCGCATCCGCAAACGTCTGGCCGACGACCAGTCCTGATGCGTTATCGTGTTCTTCTTGCCGAGGACGCGGAACGCGACGTCGAGGATCTCTATCGTTTCATTGCCGCCCGCGACGGCGCCGAGACGGCAGAGCGCATCCTGACGGAAATCGAAAGCGCCTGCGCCGATCTCGAAGAATTCCCGGCCCGCGGAAACATTCCAAAAGAACTGGCCAGCATCGGTATCTCCGAATACCGCGAACTGCACCATAAGCCCTGGCGCATGATCTACCGTATCATCGGCACCGACGTCGTCGTCTACTGCGTGGCGGACGGCCGTCGCGACATGCAGGCCTTCCTGGAACGACGGCTGATCCGCTAAAGCGCGTCGCGATCTTTCAGATTCGCTCCCTACGCTTTAGCTCTTTGTTTTTACGCATGTCGTTGCCGCAAAACCGCTGCACACT
>NZ_CP013602.1:0-162302 GCF_001664145.1 Rhizobium sp. N731 | reverse complement strand
TCATCCGGTCTTGGCTCTGATTGGCGAATTGGTGCGGACAAGCGCCATCAACATCGGTCCGATGGCAAATTCGCCTCTCTCGGCGCGGCGGGTCAGGTCACGGAGGTAACCGCCGGCGGAATTGATGTGCCCTGCCCTTTCAAGCACGCACGCTATTACGGTAGCCGCATTTTCAGGCCCCATGACCTCGCAGGCCTGTTCATAGGCCGAGGGGCTCACTCCCAGCATTGAACGCACGACGACAGCCGCCGCCATCAGATCGCGCCATGTGCCCACCGAACCCTGCGGCCCATAGGCGGTGATCTCTGGGCAGGCCTGCAGCACTAGGCCCAGCGGGAAGGATTTGAGCCCGCCGGCGGCAACCGAGGCCGAGCTTGCCGCCGGCACGGGCCGGCCCTTCCCTTCTTGTGTCGCTATTCTGGCCATCGGCTCGGCCAGACCTTCCGATTGGTCGTCCGCCGTTGCGCCCTGCTTCGTTTCGAAGCCTGGTTCAGATTCAGTAATGTAGTGTGGGTTTGAATTCTGTATGTGCCGCTCAGAATGTTGGGCATTGCCGCTTTGATCTGGAGCTTTAACCTGTATTTCCAACTGATTGATGATTTCTTCGCGCAATAGTTCCAGTTCGTCGAGTGCGGCGGCGATCTTCTCAGAGGATGGTGACCGCGGCAGCCGTTCGACAACGCCTCGAAAATGCAGGTGAACCCCGCTCCAATCACCAGAGGCCCCCTCTTCCACGGCCATCTCGATGAGCTTGGCGATGTCGCGCCGGCAAAGCGTCAGGCGTTCTTTGAGCCGCTGCAACTGCAATCGTTCGGCTGCCACCTCCGCCGCCAGCCGCTCGATCTCGTCCGCGCGCGCAAGCAGCGGCGCCAGCGAGAAGCCGAATGCCTCACGGATATCCCCGCCCTGCTCCTTGCGGGCGTAACGTTTGCCGTTCGGGCTGTCCTTGCGGATCAGCAATCCGGCCTCGATCAGCGCCGCCAGATGGCGACGGATCGTCTGCTCCGCCATTCCATGCGCGCGCAGAGAGAGCTGCGTGTTCGAAGGAAAAACAACCAACCCGCTGTCCTCAGAGAGTTCTCCCTTGGGATAAAAGCTCAGCAAGGCGTTCAGGATGGAAAGCGCGCGGTCGGTAATGCCGAGCAGCGGCCTGGCCTCGCACAGAGCGCGATAGAGTTTCCATTTATCAATCGATCGGCCCGGCTCGATTTTTCGAGCAGCGGCCTGACTTGCCAACATGCCAAACGTCATCGGCCGCCGCCCGAAGGGCGTCGTTACACTTCCGCTTTCCATTTTCTTCGCCTTCTTCAAGGCAAAAGATCACGGCTCACCAAATTCGGTGCCAAAGACTCTTGACTATGATTCGCGGAAATGTGATTCTCTGGGTGTCTAGATCAGAGAGGGCTTCCGCGACGGCAACGTTCGGGGGCCTTTTCTTTTGCTTATTGATCTCCGTTCTTCGTCAAATCCTGTGTCTTCTCGAACGCCTCGTAGAGACGATCCAGATTGCTGGCGATGTAGGCGCCAAAGGCAGATGCCTTCTCCGCCTTCAGCGCGATGGTGAACTGTTTTCCATCATCCTTGATCTTCGCTTTGACGGCTCCGTCCTGGCGCTGCCAGGCGTGCGCCACCGGCTGAATTGCGGCAGCGGGCGAAGCCGGTTGCTTCCTGCTGATGAAGGCGACGAGCATGTCGAAGCGGGCGTCCGGCTCCGCCGTCTCGAACTCCACCGATCTGGTGAACTCGATCGCCCGGGCGGCGATGTTTTCCGTCTCGAATTTCGCCGAAAGATCATGCCAGCGATCGCGGCCGGTCGTCTTGGCTGCGCCGATCGCGGCCAGGACTTCGGGCGGAATCCGCTTCGTGACCGACAGCATCTTGGACACTGTCGTCTTGTCGGCGCTGAGTGCCGACATGATCGTTTCCCGGTCGAAACCCAACGTATCGAGCTTGTCGGCAAACATCGTCCTCTCGATGAAGGACAGATCGGCGCGCGCCGAATTCTCCTGGCCCTGCGCAATGACATGGTCGCGGTCGTCGAGTCTCTTGACCACCGCCCGGACAGGTCGGCCGAGCTCCTTTGCCGCCCGGGCACGACGATGACCAAAAGCGATCTGATATCGCCCCTCTCTCTCGGGATGCGGGCGCACAAGGATCGGTGAATCCTGGCCGCGCAGGCGGATCGCCTCGACCAATTCCCGGAACTGTTCGTCCGTATGCGCCAGTCGGTCGGTCACGAAGGAATCTTCGATCAGCGCCGGGTCGAGATCGATCACCGTCTCGCCGCTCGCCAGCTGCTCTTCGATCGCCTTGGCGGCATCGGCCTTGGCGGCCAGGGCATCGATGCTGCGGGTGACCGCACCGAGCGCGCCAATCCCCTTATAGGTGATATGCTGCCTCTCGTCGCGATGGACCGGCTCATCCTCATTGTTTACCGCAGTAAACTTCTTGGAATCGTCCATCAGGCCCGACAGAAGATTTTTACGCGCCATCAACCAGCTCCTTGCCCCGGTTTACCGCAGTAAACTTCCCGCTCATTTCCGGCCCCATGCCTTGTGGATGAGATCGACGATTTCCGTGTTGACTGACTCCATCGCCTCCATGGCGCGGTCATAGGTCGCGCGGGTAAACTGACTTCGCTCGACTTCGTACAGCGTCTGGTTGGTCATCGCCGCATCGGAGATCGCGACGCTGCGCAGCATCGGGTTGGTGAGCACGTGGCTCTTGAACATCGAACGCATGAAAGCGACCATCTGCGTCTGCGGCCCGTCCTGCGGATCGTAACGGGTCACGAGGTAACGCAGCCAGTCGAGGTTCATGTTGCCGCCGGCTCCCTTCAGCGTGTTCAGCACTTCGCCAAGCATTTGCAGGAACTGGCACATCGACATGACATCGAGCATCTGCGGATGAACGGTGATCAGAACCGCCGTCGCACCGCAAATGGCGCTCATGGTCAAAAAGCCAAGCTGGGGAGGGCAGTCGATGATGACGACGTCGTAATCATCCGCGACCGAGGCCAGCGCCTCATCCAGCCGCGCGAAGAAGACGCGCCCATAATCACTCGCTTTGCCCTGAGCGAGGACCCGCGGCGTGTCGTGCTCGAATTCCATCAGCTCGAGATTGCCCGGCACAAGATGAAGGTTCGGGAAGTTGGTCGGCCGAATAATGTCCCGCAGCGGACGCCGCTGATCGTCATAGCGAATGGCGGCGTAGAGCGTCTCGTTTTCGTTGACGTCGAACTCCGGCTGAAAGCCGTGTATGGCAGAAAGAGACGCCTGCGGATCGAGATCGACGGCCAGGACGCGGTGACCGGTCAGAGCAAGATGCTGGGCAAGGTGCGCGGCACTCGTCGTCTTACCGCTGCCGCCTTTGAAGTTGACGACGGCGACGACCTGCAGATGTTCGTGGCCGCGGCGATGACGCATATAATGCGTTCCGGCACGCGCATTATGCTCAAGGAAGCCGCGCATCTCTTCCATCTGCTCCGCCGTATAGGACCGGCGGCCAGACGGGGTAACCTGGGGGAGGGCACCTTTGCCCTCGAGCGAGAGATTTCGAAGATAGCCGCTGGTCACGCCGAGAAACCGCGCCACTTCGGCCAGCTGAAATTCCCGCAGACCCTTCAGCGCGCGTGGAGGAAACATTTCCAGCCGATGCTGCTTCAGCTTGTCGGATAGTTCCTGCGCCTGACCGATGATCAGCTGGTCGACATCGGAAATTGCTTTTTCTATTTGCGGTGCCATATTCATGGAAATCTCGAAAATGCGATTTAAAAGCTCTACGCGCTTTGAAACCGCATTTAGCGCCGATTCTGGAAGCGTGGCAAGGCAAATAGGGTTAACAAGATCCTATCAAAAAAGGTTGTTCAATCTATTTCAAATGCTTGCGCAGGCCGCGCGTGTCGCCGGCCGTCCGGCAATCGCACATTCACAGGCCGAATCGGACGAGACCGGCTGGAAACAATGGCAGTATAATCCGAATCGTAATGTCGGGCGTGCAAAGCGCTTTGCGCCACGCCGCAGCTGCAAGGCAACGGTTCGCTGGCGTGCATTGAGCGGGGCGCGGCGGCAAGCCCCGGGTCTGGTCGATCAGCCGTAACTTGCCAGATCATTCGAGCCTGAGCTCACAGGAGAATTGCCCGCCTGGCCAGCTACTCCAGGGGCGGACGGGTGATATTCGCTATCGAAGGCAAATCCGGAGCGCTTTCCGCCTGCGCCATCGCTTTCACCAATGCGATGATCGTTTCACGAATATCGGGATCGGCAATCTTCAGAAAGGCGCGGTTAAGCACCAATCCCTCCTTCGTCCGCAGGAATTCAGCGACGGGGTCGGCATTGTCCGGCAGAGCCAATCCTTGCAGGCTCAATGGCTGGGATTCGTTCTGCTCGAAGAAGAAGCTCGGTGAGGTGTGAAGCACTTCCGCGATGCACTGCAAACGGCTCGCACCAATGCGGTTGATGCCTTTCTCGTATTTCTGAACCTGCTGAAAAGTCACGCCGATCTGCTCGGCAAGCCGCTCCTGGCTCATTCCAAGCAGCTGCCGGCGTGTTCTGATGCGCGCTCCGACGTAGCTGTCTATGGCATTCGGTGTCTTCACATTCATCGCGTGTTTTCAGCCTCGATCGGATTTCAATCGGCGCAGCTGTAGTACCCCCGTAAGCAGTTTTCCACGGTTGTTTTCATATAGTATAGCATACATGCGATGATCGCGGCTGACTGTGATATGAAAACCCCCATCCACACACGGCCAGCGACGCAAGAGCCGGTCGGGGATGGGCAAATCAAACAAAAGCCGTACCGATCCAGGCCAAACCGGGCTGGTGATCATTGCCCGGCCTGCGGTAAATATCTTTCAGCGACCGTCGCTCGATAGTCTCGCCAGCCCCGATCGCCCAAAATCCATCGAAAACGCCGCGGCACTGATCGTGCCTGTTCAGGAGGGATATTGATGGCAACCGTTGCCGAGCGCGCGCCCCGTTTCGAGAAGACAACGATGTCCATTCTGATGGCTGTCAGCTTCTGCCATATGCTGAACGACATCATGCAGTCGCTGCTCGCCTCGCTCTATCCACTGTTCAAGGCAAACTACGATCTCGATTTTGTCCAGATCGGCCTGCTGACCATGACGTTCCAGGTCACGGCGTCTCTGCTGCAGCCGGCCGTCGGCATCGTCACCGATCGCTGGCCGATGCCCTATTCGCTGCCGGTCGGCATGGCGAGTACCTTTTGCGGTCTCATTCTGCTCGGCAATGCCGGCAGTTTCGCGCTGCTGCTGGTCGCGGCAAGCCTGATCGGCTTTGGCTCGGCGGTCTTCCATCCGGAATCCTCGCGTGTTGCCCGTCTTGCTTCCGGCGGCCGTCACGGTTTCGCGCAGTCCTTTTTCCAGGTCGGCGGCAATGCCGGCCAGGCGATCGGTCCGCTGCTCGCAGCCTTCATCGTGCTGCCGCTCGGGCAACATAGCGTCTCCTGGTTTGCCGCCATCGCCATGATCGGCATGGTCGTGCTGAGCTGGGTGGGCAGCTGGTATATGAGCCACAGGCGTCAAAACGCCAGCAAACCGGCCGTCAGCCGAACTCTGCCGCTGCCGCAGAACCGGGTCGTCTGGGCGCTGCTGATCCTGGTGCTGCTGACGGCGACGAAGAATGTCTACATGGCGAGCGTGTCGAGCTACTTCACCTTCTATGTCATCGACAGGTTCGAACTCAGCGTGCAGCAGGCGCAGCTGATGCTGTTCCTGTTCCTCGGCTCGGTCGCCATCGGCACTTTCCTCGGCGGACCGATCGGCGATCGCTTCGGTGCCCGTTTCGTCATCTGGTTTTCGATCCTCGGCGTCATTCCCTTCGCGTTGCTGCTGCCCTATGCCGATCTTTTCTGGACAGGCGTGCTCAGCATCGTCATCGGCCTGGTCTTCGCGTCGGCCTTTTCCGCGATCGTCGTCTTCGCGCAGGAACTGGTGCCCGGTCGCGTCGGGCTGATCGCCGGTGTCTTTTTCGGCTTCGCATTCGGGGCAGGGGGGCTAGGAGCTGCGCTGCTCGGCGATTTCGCCGACACTCACGGCATCGCCTTCGTCTACCGCATCTGCTCCTACCTGCCGCTGCTCGGCCTGCTGACGATCTTGCTGCCCCGTATTCCGAAGCACAAACCGGTCTGAGACCATCCGTCACGAGTACGGTGTCTCGTCCGATCCCTGTCGCAGCGGTCGGAGAATTCCGTCGGCCTTAGGCCGCCGTCATAGAAAACGATGGCCTAAATCGACGGTTTCCTTTTTTAGAACATGCTCAAAAGCCGCAATTAATCCATAAATTTGATGGAAATTTATCCTGCCGGCATTGATGGCGGGGCAAGAGTTTTTCCGGCCTTTCCCCTACATCAGACATTCTTGCTTCGCTCGTGATCCAGCCATTTGCCATGATTGGCCTGCTCGAGGCGTTCGGCCTCATCCAGTCAGACGGGACATAAAATGACCAAGAACAAAAATCTTCACCGCTTCCACCTTTCGCGCCGCGCGGCTCTTGCGGCCGTCGCTGTTTCCGCGGCAACGCTTTTTGCCTTCGCAGCACCGGCACCTTCCTTTGCGGAGGACAAGTCGATCAAGGTCGGCATCATGGCCGGCGAGGATGAGGATGTATGGAGGGTGGTGACCAGCGAGGCGGCCAAGAAGGGCCTGACGATCGAAACCGTCATCTTCAACGATTACACGCAGCCGAACGAAGCGCTGGAGCGCGGCGAAATCGACGCGAATGCCTTCCAGCACCAGCCCTATCTCGACAATCAGATCCAGCAGCACGGCTATCACATCGTCCCCGTCGGCTACACCGGCGTCTGGCCGATCGGCCTCTATAGCAAGAAGCACAAGGCCGTCGCCGAGATTCCCGAAGGCGCCGTCATCGGCGTACCGAACGACCCCTCGAACGAAGGTCGGGCACTGCGGGTTCTCCAGAATGAAGGCCTGATCAAGCTGAAGGACGGCACCGGCATTCTTGCGACCGTTGCCGACGTCAGCGACAATCCGAAGAAGATCGAGATCAAGGAGCTCGATGCTGGCATCGTCGGCCGTTCGATCGACGATCTGGATGCCGGCGTCGTCAACACCGACTGGGCGCTGAAGAGCGGACTTTCTCCGGCCGAGCGCATTGCGCAGGAGCCGATCGCCGACAACCCGTACCGCAACTTCATCGCCGTCAAGGAAGAGAACAAGGATGCGGACTGGGTCAAGACGCTGGTATCTTCCTACCAGAACGACACCGTCAAGGCCGAGTTCGACAAGGTATACAAGGGGACGGGTCTCAGCGCCTATTGATCCAAAACTGGGCCGCAGTTAAGGCCTGCCGAAAGGCGGCCCGGGCGTTCCTGCCGGGGCCGCCTTCGGTATTTGCAGGGAAAAGTACATGAACTCCGTTGTTTCCAAGGCGGCGATCGAGCCGCGGCCGCAGGCGGCGGCCGAAGAGGTGGTGAGGCTTATCGACGTGAAGCGTCGGTTCGGGGCCACGCCGGCACTTGACGGTATTTCGCTGAGCGTGAATAGGGGCGAGATCCTTGGCATCATCGGCCGCAGCGGCGCCGGCAAGTCGACGCTGATCCGCTGCCTGAACGGGCTGGAGCGCGCTGACAGCGGCGAGATCCGCATAGAGGGCCGCGATATTACCGGGCTAGAAGAGCAGGAACTGCAGCCGCTGCGTCGCCGCATCGGCATGATCTTTCAGCACTTCAATCTGCTTTCCGCCAAGACGGTGGAGGACAATGTTGCGCTGCCGCTGAAGATCGAGGGTATTGCCAGGGCCGAGCGCCTGAGGCGGGCGCAGGAACTGCTCGAGCTCGTCGGTCTCGCCGACAAGGCGCAGGCCTATCCCTCATCGCTCTCCGGCGGCCAGAAACAACGCGTCGGCATCGCCCGGGCGCTGGCGGCGCGCCCGGCACTACTGCTGTCAGACGAGGCGACATCGGCCCTCGACCCTGAGACAACACGATCGATCCTGGCGCTGCTCAGGGATATCAACTGTAAGCTCGGACTGACCATTCTGCTGATCACGCATGAGATGGAAGTGGTGCGCGGCATTGCCGATCGCGTCGCGGTCATCGATGCCGGACGGATCGTCGAGGAGGGCCAGGTCTGGTCGGTCTTCGCCAATCCGCAGACTGACATCACCAGGAGCTTGCTTGGCGGCATCCGCCCGCAACTTCCCGATCATATTCTCGGCCGGCTGTCGGCGACGGCGGGCAGGGAAGTGATCCTCAGTGTCGATCTTGCCGGGCCGCAAGCGCAGGGCGCGCTGTTTGCAGAACTCTCGGCGACGCTGCCGCATTCCTTCCGCCTTGTCCATGGCGGCATCGATCATATCCAGAACCAGCCGGTGGCGCGGTTCTTCATCGCCGTTCCCGCGCGCGACCCCGCGCTCGCCGGAAAGGTCGAACAATTCCTGACGGCCCGGTCCGCCCGGGTGGAGGTGCTTGGTTATGACACCGATCATGCTTGAACTGCTTCTTCGCTCGCTTTGGGAAACGGTCCTGATGACCGTCGCCTCGGGAGTGATTTCGCTCGTCGCCGGCCTGCCGCTCGGCCTTGCCCTCGTCGTCACGGCGCGCGGCGGCATCGCCGAAAATCTCTGGATCAACCGCATGCTCGGCGCCGTCATCAACGGCTTCCGCTCGGTGCCATTCATCATCCTGCTGGTGGCGCTGATCCCGCTGACGCGGCTGATCGTCGGCACCGCGCTCGGCACCGGGGCCGCCATCGTGCCGCTCGCCATCGCCGCAACACCTTATTATGCGCGTATCGCCGAGGTGTCGTTGCGCGAGGTGGACCGCGGGCTGATCGATGCCGTACGCGCCATGGGCGGCAATCGCTGGACCATCATCCGCGAGGTGCTGGTGCCTGAAGCACTGCCGGGCATCGTCGCGGGCTTCACCGTCACGCTGGTGACGCTGATCGGCGCCTCGGCCATGGCGGGCGCGATCGGCGCCGGCGGCCTCGGCGACCTTGCCATCCGCTATGGCTATCAGCGCTTCGAAACCAATGTCATGATCGCAGTGGTCGCCGTCCTCGTCATCCTCGTCTGCGGCATCCAGTGGCTCGGCGACCGGCTGGTCACCAAGCTCGACCACAGATAGGTCAAAGTCGGAGGCTTGCGGCGGGCGAATGCCTTGCTGTGTTAATTGTCCTAAGGCTGTATCGCATCATCCACCTGTGAAGTGATAAGGTGGCGATGAAGCAGCCGGAGGAACGCATGACGAAGAAGACGCTGTCGGATTGGGCGGAGCTTGCGCAGAAGGAACTGCGCGCCTCACCCGAGACACTGACCTGGCACACGCCGGAAGGCATCGCAGTCAAGCCGCTTTATACCGCTGAGGACCTCGAAGGCGCCGCGCATCTCGGCTCGCTGCCCGGTTTTGCACCCTTTACCCGCGGACCGCGCGCGACGATGTATGCCGGCCGTCCCTGGACGATCCGCCAGTATGCCGGCTTCTCCACGGCAGAGGAATCGAACGCCTTTTATCGCCGCAATCTCGCTGCCGGCCAGAAGGGCCTGTCGGTCGCCTTCGATCTTGCCACCCATCGCGGTTATGACAGCGACCACCCTCGCGTCGAGGGCGATGTCGGCAAGGCAGGCGTCGCGATCGACAGCGTCGAGGACATGAAAATCCTGTTCGACGGCATTCCGCTTGGGGATATGTCGGTTTCAATGACCATGAACGGCGCCGTCATTCCGATCCTCGCTTCCTTCATTGTCGCCGGCGAAGAGCAGGGCGTGCCGAGGGCCGAGCTATCAGGAACCATCCAGAACGACATCCTTAAGGAGTTCATGGTCCGCAACACCTATATCTATCCGCCAGAACCTTCGATGCGGATTGTTGCCGACATCATCGACTATACGGCAAGGGAGATGCCGAAATTCAACTCGATCTCGATCTCCGGCTATCACATGCAGGAGGCCGGCGCGACGCTCACGCAGGAGCTTGCCTTCACGCTGGCCGACGGTCGCGAATATGTCAGGGCGGCGATCGCCAAGGGTCTCAACGTCGATGATTTCGCGGGAAGGCTCTCCTTCTTCTTTGCGATCGGCATGAATTTTTTCATGGAGGCAGCAAAGCTGCGCGCCGCCCGGCTGCTCTGGACCCGCATCATGGAGGAGTTCCAGCCGAAGAAGGCATCCTCGCTGATGCTGCGCACCCATTGCCAGACCTCCGGCGTCTCTCTGCAGGAGCAGGATCCCTACAACAACATCATCCGCACCGCTTTCGAGGCGATGTCGGCCGTGCTCGGCGGCACGCAGTCGCTGCACACCAATTCCTTCGACGAGGCGATCGCGCTGCCGACGGAGTTCTCCGCCCGCATCGCCCGCAATACCCAGCTGATCCTTCAGCATGAAACCGGCGTCACCAAAGTGGTCGATCCGCTGGCCGGCTCCTATTATGTCGAGAGCCTGACGAAGGAACTTGCCGACAACGCCTGGGCGCTGATCGAGGAGGTGGAAGCGCTCGGCGGCATGACGAAGGCTGTCAACGACGGTTTGCCGAAGCGGCTGATCGAAGAAGCGGCGGCGCGCCGCCAGGCCGCCGTCGACAAGGGCGACGAGGTCATCGTCGGGGTCAATCGCTACAGGCTCGACAACGAACAGCCGATCGACATTTTGGAGATCGACAACAGCGCGGTGCGCACCGCGCAGATCCGCCGCATCGAGGAGACGAAGCGGCGGCGCGACAGCGGCGCCGTGCGCGAAACGCTGGCCGCCCTGGCGGAAACCGCACGCAGCGGCAAAGGCAATCTGCTGGCCGCCGCCATCGAGGCGGCGCGGGCCCGTGCCACAGTCGGCGAGATATCGGATGCGATGCGCGCTGCTTTTGGTGATCATGCCGCGATACCTGATGTCATCAAAGGCGTCTATGGCGAAGCCTATGACAACGAGCCGGAACTTGCCGTCCTGAGGGAGCGTATGGCCGGGGTGACGGAAGCGATGGGATACCGGCCGAAAATCATGGTCGCCAAGCTCGGTCAGGACGGGCACGACCGGGGCGCCAAGGTGATCGCCTCGGCTTTCGGCGATATCGGCTTCGACGTGCTCGCCGGTCCGCTGTTTCAGACGCCTGACGAGGCTGTCGAGTTGGCGCTTGATCGAAAGGTCAATGTCGTCGGCGTCTCGTCCCTCGCCGCAGGCCACAGGACGCTGCTGCCGCAATTGGTCGAGAGGCTCAGGGAAAAGGGCGGTGACGATATCATCGTCGTCTGCGGCGGCGTCATTCCACGGCAGGACTATGAATTCCTCCATGAACACGGCGTTGCGGCCGTGTTCGGCCCGGGCACGAACGTTCTGGAAGCGGCAAACTCCGTTCTCGACCTGCTAGAGGGCAAACGGCGAAACCAATAGGTCATAAAATCTGCGCAATGCCGGACACAAATCCGCTGCGCACCTTGCTGCTTAGAGTAACCCACGCGTCGCAAGGTTGCGCATCAGCGCCGATATGCCGAACGTCCAGGGCGGGCATTCGGTGGAGAGGCGCACGGTATTGACGAGCGTGCCGAGCCCGGCCGAGGAAATCTCGACGACATCGCCGATCTTGTGCGTGAAGCCTTGCTTTGGCGCGTCGCGATCCTGCGTCGGCGCAAACAGCGTGCCGAGAAAGAGCATGAAACCATCGGGGTATTGATGGTGGGGGCCAAGCGTCTGTTTGACGAGATCGGTCGGGTCGCGGCTGATCTGCGACATCGAGCTCTTGCCATGCAGCACGAAGCCGTCCTGCCCGGTTACCTTTAGGTCGAGTTCGGCCCTGCGCACCTCGTCCAGCCCATAACCGGCATCGAACAGCCGGACGAACGGACCGATCGAGCAGGAGGCATTGTTGTCCTTGGCCTTGCCGAGCAAGAGTGCCGAGCGGCCTTCGACATCGCGAAGGTTGACGTCATTGCCGAGCGTCGCACCCTTGATCTCGCCGCGGCTGTTGACCGCGAGCACGATTTCCGGCTCCGGATTGTTCCAGGTCGAGATCGGATGCAGGCCGACATCGGCACCCCAGCCGACGGAAGAGAGCACCGGCGCCTTGGTGAAGACCTCGGCGTCGGGGCCGATGCCGACCTCAAGATACTGCGACCACATGCCCTCGTCGATCAGCGCCTGCTTGACCTTGGCGGCCTGCGGCGACCCGGCCTTGAGATTGGTGAGACTGCCGCCGATCAGCGCGCTGACGCGCTCGCGGATCGAAGCGGCGCGATCGGGATTGCCTGCCGCCTTCTCCTCGATGACGCGTTCGATCATCGACTGGGCAAAGGTGACGCCGCAGGCCTTGACCGCCTGTAGGTCGGCGGGCGCAAGGAGGTAGGGCCGTCCGGCATCCGGGGTTCCGGTGCTGTTGGCAGCGATCTCGTCAAACGAGCCGATCCCCTTGCCGGTTGCGGCACGGACGAAGCCGGCCGCATCCTCCTTTTCGAGCAAGGCGCTCAGCGTCGGCGCCTCGCGCGAGGTAATGTCGATCAGCATTCCCTCGCGTAGCGTCACGATGCTTGGGCCGGCGGCCTCAGGGTTCCAGACGCGGCCGACAAAAAGACCACCCGAAGCGGCGGCATCGAGAAGGGGATGAGACATGGTGATCCTCCGTCACAGGCAAGCGGCGAGCGCTCTTTGAAATTTTTCGAAGTCGTTGCCGCCCTCCAGCCCGGCGGCGGCCGAAATCGATCACATTCATGGAGACGGGGCAAGATATGCGTGGCAAAAAGACTTTCGCCCGATTGGATCGAAAGGCGGATCTCCAACCCTAAACATGCGGCAAAATAACTATTTAGATACAAAATAATCATTATTTTTCATGCATTTAATTTGGAGCCAGGGCGATTTCACCGCTCTTCTCGCCTTGACAGGAGTGAGCTTTCGTTATCTGTTTTGGCCGACATGGAGGATACCGGCTCGGCCGGTGCCAGGAAAATCCCGGGAGGATATTGCAGCGATGTTGAGATTTGCCGTCGTCGGAATCGACCATGGGCATACGTTCGATCACGTGAAGGGACTGCTCGCCGCAGGCGGCGAGTTCGTCGGCTATTGCCCGCAGACCTCCGTGCCGGCGTTGCGGGAAGCCTTTGAGAAGACCTATCCCGATGCACCGCAGATCGACCGGGAGAAACTGTTCGACGATCCCTCGATCGACGTCATCTGCATTTCCGCCATTCCGCGCGACCGCGCCGGGCTTGCCATCCGCGCGATGAAAGCGGGCAAGGACGTGATGACCGACAAGCCTGGCGTGACGACCTTTGCCCAGCTCGAAGAGGTCAAGCGCACCGTTGCCGAAACCGGCAAGATCTTCTCCATCTGCTTTTCCGAGCGCCACTGCGTGCGCTCCGCCGTCAAGGCCGGCAAGCTGGTAAAGGAAGGCGCGATCGGCAAGGTCATTCAGACGCTCGGCGTCGGTCCGCACCGGCTGCAGCTGCCGACGCGGCCCGATTGGTTCTTCGATCCGGAATATTTCGGCGGCATCATCGTCGACATCGCCTCGCACCAGGTCGATCAGTTCCTGTTCTATACCGGCTCGACCTCAGGCGAAGTCATCGCCAGCTCGATCGGTAATTTCGGAATGCCCGATAAACCTGCCTTCCAGGATTTCGGCGAGGTGCTGCTGCGCTCCGACAAGGCGGCGGGTTATGTCCGTGTCGACTGGTTCACGCCGGAGGCGCTGCCCACCTGGGGCGACGGCCGCCTCACCATCCTCGGCACCGAAGGTTATATCGAGCTGCGCAAATATATCGATATCGCCGGCCGGCCGGGCAAGGATCACCTCTTCCTCGTCAACGGCAAGGAGATGACCCATATCGATTGCAGCGGCGAGACACTCGATTATTTCGACGCGTTCACCGCCGATGTCGCAAACCGTACGCAAACGGCGATGACGCAGGATCACGTTTTCGAAGTCTGCCGCCTTTCGCTCGAAGCCCAGACGAAAGCCGCGCGCATCGGCGCTCGCTGAGGAGGATATCATGGCCAGAAAATTACGCGTCGGCGTTATCGGCGCTGGTATCGCCGCGCGGCATCTGACCGGCTTCGGCTGGAACAAGGAACTCTTCGAGGTTCCCGTACTTTGCTCGCTCGATGAGGATCGCGGCCGGGCGCTGTGCGATGAATTCGGCATAGCGGAATATACGCAGGATGCGGATTCGCTGTTTGCCCGGGACGATCTCGACATCATCGACATTTCGACGCCGCCGAGCTCGCATTTCGAGCTCTGCCGCAAAGGCATCGAATCCGGCAAGCACGTGATTTGTGAAAAGCCTCTGTTTGGCTCGATTGCCGAAGTCGACGAGATGGGCCGCATCCTCGCTCGCTTCCCCGGCCGAAAGCTGATGCCGATCTTTCAGTATCGCTACGGCTCCGGCCTGCAGAAGCTGAAACTGCTGATCGAGCAGGGACTCGCCGGCAAGCCCTTCCTGACGACGATCGAGACCCACTGGTGGCGCGGCCCGGATTATTACGCCGTGCCGTGGCGCGGCAAATGGGCGAGCGAACTCGGCGGCGGCCTTCTCGGCCACGCGATCCATGCCCATGATATGCTGAACTATGTGCACGGCCCTTGCGCCGAAGTGTTTTCCTATGGCGCGACGCTGGTCAATCCGATCGAGGTCGAGGATACGGCCGCCCTCTCGGTGAGAATGCAGAATGGTTCGCTGGCGACGCTGTCGATGACGCTCGGCTCGCGCAAAGAAATCTCGCGGCTACGCTTCTGCTTCAGCGATCTGGTCGCCGAAAGCATCCTCGAACCCTATACGATGGGCCGCGATCCCTGGGTCTTTACCGCCGGAACCGAAGAGCACCAGGCGCGGATCGATGCGGCGCTCGCCGCCTATGTGCCGGGCGAGGATGGTTATACCCGCCAGTTCGAGCTGTTCCATCGGGCGATCGTCGAAGACACGGATCCGCCGGTGACATTGCAGGACGCCCGCAATTCGCTGGAGTTGGTGACGGCCGCCTATTTCTCTCAGCGCACCGGCCAGCCGACGCCGATGCCGATTGCCGCCGATCATCCGCTCTATCGCTCATGGCTTCCGGAAGAACAGCGCAGGGCTGGCGGCCTCTGAACGATTCCGACCCCGAACGGTCAAACGGAGGATGCCGGGCGGCGCTCGGCATCTACTCTGAAACGCTTCTTGATCCGATCGACGGGCGTTCCGTCCAGAAGCGGAACCTGAATAAGCCGGTCATAGGGCTCGAAGCCCATCTTTGTGTAATAGGCAAGACCGCCGACATTATCGGCCCGAATGGTCGCATTGATGAATTCAAGCCCGAGTTCCTCGGCTGCTGCCAGCGTCGCCGGAAAAAGGGCGCGGCCCACGCCTGGTATCTTCGGGTTTACGCGGGCAAATGTTGCGATATCGGCATGACCTTTCGGCGGATCGCCATAGAGGCTCAATGACTGGAAGCCGGCAAGCGACCGATCATGCACCGCAACATGACAGATAAGGGGGAACTCGCCGTCGATGAACCAATCCGCGAATTCCGCAGCCGTCAACGGCGTCTCGAGCGCGGTTGTCCCCCCGGCCAGAATGATTTCGTTCAGGAGACTGCACAGCTCCTCCGCATCGGCGGATACTGCCTTTCGAATGTGCATATGGTTCTGACCCCGTTTTGACCCTCACGGTAGCGGCGACGCCCACAGAGCACAAGCGGCCGCCACGTCTGCTGCCGTCAACGCTGAAAGACTTCTATGAAATCCTTTTGCAATCCGAACTGAGAAAAGCACCCATGCTGAAATCCTTCGAACATGTCGGCATGACGGTCAGCGACATGGACCGGTCCGTCGATTTCTACTGCGGTCTGGTCGGCCTGCGCCTGCATCTGCGCAAGAGGATGGCCGATGGTGCCGAGATCGCCTTTCTCGACGCCGGCGGCGGTATGCTGGAAATTTTCGCACCGGCGGGAGGCGCGGCAAGGGCGGTCGATGTGCCCGAGGGCACGGCCGGTCTGCGCCACCTGACCTTCCTGTTCGAAGATGTCGAGGAGACCTTCACCCGTCTGCAAAAGGCCGGCGTCGAGGTCAAGGAACGGCCGCGCCTGGCAATCAACGCCGAGGTCCTGCACAAGGTCGCCTTCGTGCGCGATCCCGATGGCATCCAGATTGAGCTCGCTGAAAAAAGATGAGCCCTCAGCCGCGTATGGCGGGTGATGAGGCGGAACATGCGTTAATTGCGGAAGGCGCCGGCGGGCATCGTCGTCACCAGCCGGATGTCGCGGCGGAAATCGGACGGCGACATCCCGGCGATGTGGCGGAAGGATTTGTTGAAGGCGCTGATCGAGCCGAAGCCGCTGTCCATTGCCACCTGCAGAACGTTGGCGCCTTCGCTCATCAGCATCGCCTGGGCGCGAGACAGCCTGAGCAGCGTCACATATTTGCTGAGCGTCATGCCGGTCGATCGCTTGAAAAGATTCATGGCATATTTCGGATGCAGATCGGCGGCGCGGGCGATATCGACCGAATCGATGTCCTGCAGGAAATTGGCGGCGATGAAATCGCAAATGCGCGCGACGCTGCGCGAGGAGTTGGGATGAAGCTGATCGCCTTCCAGGCTGGCGGTCGTCTTCGATGTCGTCATCGAATAGGGTTCGAATGCGATACGCTCGATGCGCAGCAGCAGCTCGTCGACGGCGTGCTGAGCCTTGGCGGCGTCGCCTGAGTTGGCATAGCGGAACCAACGGGCGAAGTTGTCGATGTCGGCCGCATCCGTTGCCGAGGTCAGCAGCGTCTCGCCCTTCATCAGCCGGCTTGAAATGCTGATGGGCAGGCGCAGCCGAAAGAAATAGACGAGCGGCAGATGAGCGCCAGCATAGAGCGAATCATCCGAGGATTCGTCCATCTGATGCGGCTGCCCGCCCCAGAACAGGCACATTTCCCCAGCGTTCAGCCGGAATTCGTGGTCGCTCATGCGGTAATGCACGCTGCCGCGCATCACATAATTGACTTCGACCTGCGCATGCCAGTGCGGCATGACCATGACAGGCGGATGGGCGTGGAACATCTGCAGCGCCGTCGGCGAACCCTCAATGCTGCTTGCGCCGGGCTGATAGATTGCGCGCGTGCTGACCTTACTTTCCGCCAAATCCATATTCCCTTTTTAGGAGACAGCCGCTCCCTTGCGGATAGTCTAACCGCGTTCGTGAAAGATCGGCAATTGAAAAGGGAGGATTTTCAATGCGCTTCAAACTTCTCGCTGCGACCGCAGCTCTTGCACTGCTTGCTTCCGGCTCCGCCTTCGCTGAGTCGGCCAATCTCACCATCTGGAGCTGGAATGTCGCCGCATCGGCGTTGAAATCCACGCTTCCCGGCTTCAACAAACAGTTCCCCGATATCAAGGTCACCGTCGAAGACCTTGGCAACAGCCAGGTCTTCGACAAGACGCTCGCGGCCTGCGCTGCCGGCGGCGACGGCTTGCCCGACATTGTCAGCATCGAGAATTTCGAGGCTGAAATCTTCTGGAGCCGTTTCCCGGACTGCTTCGCCAATCTGAAGGAGCTCGGCTACACGGCCGATATCCAGGCGAAGTTCCCCGACTTCAAGCGCACCGAACTTGAGGTCGGCGATGTCGCCTACGCCATGCCGTGGGATTCCGGTCCCGTCGCCGTCTTCTACCGCCGCGACATGTACGAAAAGGCCGGCGTCGATCCGAGCACGATCAGCACCTGGGACGATTTCATCGCCGCCGGCAAGAAGATTTCTGCCGCCAATCCCGGCGTCGTCATGGCGCAGGCGGATTTCAACGGCGACAGCGAATGGTTCCGCATGATCGCCAACGAGCAGGGCTGCGGCTATTTCTCGACCGACGGCCAGAACATCACCATCAATCAGCCGGCCTGCGTCGCCGCGCTGCAAAAGGTGAAGGAGATGAAGGATGCCGGCACGCTGACGGCGGCCAACTGGGACGAGAAGATCCAGGCCAATACCGCCGGCAAGGCCGCAAGCCAGCTCTATGGCGGCTGGTATGAGGGCACCGTGCGCTCGACCTCGCCTGACCTCAAGGGCAAGTGGGGCGTTTACAGAATGCCGAGCCTGACAGCCGATGGTCCCCATGCCGCCAACCTCGGCGGTTCCTCGCTCGCCATTTCGGCAACTTCCGCAAACAAGGAAGCCGCCTGGAAATTCGTCAATTACGCCCTCGGTACGAATGAAGGGCAGGTCACCATGCTGAAGGAATTCGGTCTGGTGCCGTCGCTGCTTTCTGCCGAAAAGGATCCTTTCGTCAACGAGGCGCAGCCCTATTGGGGCGGCCAGAAAGTCTGGGCCGACATCCTCGCGACACTGCCGAAGATCGTGCCGAGCCGCGGCACCGCCTTCCAGAGTGATGCCGAAGGCATCTTCAAGGCAACGCAGGCGAAATTCTTCGCCGGCGGCTACCCCGACGCGAAAGCGGCTCTCGACGATGCCGCCAAACAGATCGCTTCCGCAACCGGACTTCCGATCGCGCAATGAATGACGATGCCGGGCGCTTCTCGCGCCCGGCATTTCACCCGCCTGCAGCGCGGTCCGTCATTCGTTCGTGAGGAGGAGGCTCGATGCCGTTCAGAACCCGGAGCGCCTATGCGTTCCTCGCCCCCTATCTGCTTGTTTTCGCCACCTTCTGGGTCTGGCCGATCATCGACTCGTTCCTGATTTCCTTTCAGAACACCCGCATCAATCCGTGGAAATACAGTTTCCAGGCCAACTGGGGCCGGCTCTTCTACGACCCCGCCTTTTATAACGCTCTGTACAACACGCTGATCATCCTGGTGATCCAGGTGCCTGTGATGATCGCGCTCGCCACCGTCATGGCCGTGCTGCTCAATTCGCCGCTCCTGAAAGCGCGCCCGCTTTTCCGTTTCGCCTTCTTTGCCCCCGTCGTCGTCGGCGAGGTCGCTTATGCGGCCGTGTTCCGGCTGATGTTCAGCCTCGATTTCGGCATCATCAACAAGATGATTTCAGCGGTCGGCTTCAGTCCGATCTCCTGGTTCGACAACGCCAATGCTGCGATGGGCGTGATCATCCTCGCCGTCACATGGCGCTGGGCCGGCTATAACGCCATCATCATCCTGGCCGGCCTGCAGGCCATCCCCGACGATGTCTACGAGGCCGCGACGCTCGACCGGGTGAACAAGACACAACAATTCTTCCACATCACCCTGCCGCTCTTGAAACCGATCATCCTCTTCTGTGTGGTGCTCTCGGTGATCGGCACCATGCAGCTCTTTACCGAGCCCTTCCTCATCACCAATCGCGGTGGTCCGGGCGGCGGCACGGAGACACTCGGCCTCTTCCTCTACCGCCAAGGTTTTACCTCGCTGAACTTCGGCTATGCCTCGGCGATCGCCTATACGATGGCCGCTCTGGCCGTGGTGATCTCCCTTTTCAATCTCTGGATCGGGAGGGACCCGAAATGAGATCCAAGTCGCAATCCCTTCTCATCCGTCAGATCGCGCTGCACGCTGCGCTGGCGCCGCTGGCGCTAATCTGGCTGTTTCCGCTGTGGATGATGTTCGTCTTCTCGACAATGCCCGACAACGGCATCTTCAATCCCGAGATCGTGCTGTGGCCATCGACCAACTTCGTCGAGAATTTCAAAAATCTGCAGGCCGATACCGATTTCGTCGGCGCAATGGTGATCTCCATCGGCGTGGCGCTTATCTATACCGTGCTCTCGGTGATGCTGACGTCGATGGCCGGCTGGGCGCTGGCACGTTACCGTTTCGTCGGCCGCTCCGTCGTCATCGCCATCATCCTCGGCACGATCACGCTGCCGTTCTCCGTGGTGGTCATCCCGCAATTCATCATGGTGGCGCGCGAGTTCAAGCTGGCAAATACCTGGGTGGCACTGATCGTGCCGCCGCTCTTCAATTCCCTCGGAGTCTTATTCATGCGCCAGTCCTTCTCGATGATGCCGGGCGAGCTCTTCGATGCGGCCCGCGTTGAAGGCGTCAAGGAATGGCAGATCTTCCTGCGCATCGCCCTGCCGCTGGCGCGCCCGACCATGGCGGCATTGGCGATCATTCTCTTCCTGCATTCGTGGAACAATTACCTCTGGCCGCTGCTCATCAATTCCAGACCGGGGATGATGACGGCGCCGGTGGCCCTGGGAACGCTGATCGGCCTCACCAAGGTATCCTGGGGCGGCATCATGGCCGGCGCGGTGCTGCTGACGGCGCCGATTCTCGTCGTCTTCGTGGCGCTCCAGCGCCATTTCATCGCCGGCATCGCGGCCGGCGCAATCAAGTAATCGGGGAAGCCGAATGGCAGAGCTTTCATTGACCAACATCGTCAAACGCTTCGGCGGCTTTGAGATCATCCATGGCGCCAATCTGGAGGTGAAGGACGGCGAATTCGTCGTCTTCGTCGGCCCTTCCGGCTGTGGCAAGTCCACGCTGCTGAGGATGATCGCCGGCTTGGAGGATATTACATCGGGCGAGCTTCGGATCGGAGGCAAGGTCGTCAACGACGTCGAGCCGGCCGATCGCGGCATCGCCATGGTCTTCCAGTCCTATGCGCTCTATCCGCACCTGACGGTCGAGGAAAACTTGAGCTTCGGCTTGCGCATGAACGGCAACCCGAAGGCCGATACCGAGCGGCGCGTGAGCCATGTCGCCGATATCCTGCAGATCACCGAACTGATGAAGCGGCGGCCGAAGCAGCTTTCCGGCGGCCAGCGCCAGCGCGTCGCGATCGGCCGCGCGATCGTGCGTGAACCCGAGGTCTTCCTGTTCGACGAGCCTTTGTCGAACCTCGACGCGGAACTGCGCGTGCAGATGCGTGTCGAGATCTCGAGGCTGCACAAGCAGCTCGGCACGACGATGATCTACGTCACTCACGACCAGACGGAAGCGATGACGCTGGCCGATAGGATCGTTGTGCTGCGCGCCGGCAATATCGAACAGATCGGCGCGCCGCTCGATCTCTACGACGATCCCGCCAACCAGTTCGTCGCCGGCTTCGTCGGCTCGCCGAAGATGAATTTCCTGACAGCCGTGGTGGTCGAAGCGCAGCCGGGCAGGGCGGTGATCGCGCTGGAAAGCAACCCGGAGACGCGACTGCCGCTGCCCATCGCCGAACCGGTCGAAGCCGGCACCAAGGTGACGCTCGGCATCCGTCCCGAACATTTCGCCGATGCAGGGGCGGGCGATGCCGATCTCACAGTCGCCATCGACGTCGCCGAGCATCTCGGCAATACCAGCTACATCTATGCCGCCATCGGCAGCGAGCAGCTGATCATCGAGCGGCCGGAATCGCGCACCGCGGGCAATCGCGAGACGCTGACCTTCGGCCTTCCCGCACGCCACACATTCCTTTTCGACGGCGCCGGTAAACGGCTTCGCTAAACCCCTCCCAAGGCAGAAAGACGAAAGAGGTTTCCATGACTTCCGATCAACCGATCCGCTGGGGCATCATCGGCCCCGGCACCATCGCCCGCACCTTTGCCGACGGCGTCGCCCATTCGCGCACCGGCAAGCTGGTGGCAATCGCCACCCGCAATCCTTCCAAGCCGGGACTTGCCGAAAACTTCCCCGGCGCCCGCATCGTCAACGGCTATGAGGCGCTGCTTTCCGACCCTGAGGTTGATGCGGTCTATATTTCTGTTCCCCATACCGGCCATGCCGAATGGGCGATCAAGGCCGCCCGCGCCGGCAAGCATATCCTGGTGGAAAAGCCGATCGCGCTTTCGGCCTATGATGCTGAAGCCGTTTACTACGAAGCCAAGAAGGCCGGCGTCTTTGCCGGCGAAGCCTTCATGTACCGCGTGCATCCGCAGACGGAGAAGCTGGTCGAACTCATCAAGAGCGGCGTCATCGGTACCCTGCGTATCATTCGCTCCAGCTTCGGCTTCAATATGGGCAGCTACCGGCCGGAGCACCGGCTATTCGCCAACGATACCGCCGGCGGCGGCATCCTCGATGTCGGCGGTTACCCGGTTTCGATGGCGCGGCTGATCGCCGGTGCTGAGGAAGGCAAGGCCTTCCTCGAACCGGAAAAGGTTTCGGGCGTCGCCCATCTCGGAGAGAGCGGCGTCGACGAATGGGCTTCCGCGGTGCTGAAGTTCCCCAACGAGATCATCGCCGAAGTCTCCTGCTCGATCATGGCACAGCAGGACAACGTGCTTCGCATCATCGGCTCCGAGGGCCGGATCGAAGTCGCCGACTTCTGGTTCGCCTCCGGTCACAAGGGCGGCATCGGCAAGATCGAGATCTTCAAGGGCGGCAAACAGGAAACGGTCGAGGTCAAGGAAGATCGCTGGCTCTATTCCTTCGAAGCCGATGCGGCGGGCGATGCCATCCGCGCCGGCAGAACCGAATTCAGCGCCCCTGGCATGAGCTGGGCGGATTCGATCGGAAACCTGCGCGTGCTCGACCAATGGCGCGCCTCGGTCGGCCTCGAATACGGCGTCGAGAAAGCCGCAAAGCGCACGGCCAATATATCAGGCGGCGCGGTCACGCGCGGCAGCACCATCCCGCGCCGTGAGATACCCGGTATCTCCAAGCCGGCCTCGGTCGTCACGCTCGGCTTCGAATTCTTCCCGAATTTCGCCGCCGCCTCGCTGACGCTCGATGCCTTCTACGAGGCCGGCGGCAATGCCTTCGATACAGCCTTTGTCTATGGCGCCGGAAAGACGGAGGCGATTTTCGGCGACTGGCACACCAGCCGCAAGGTTCCGCGTGAGGAGATCGTGCTGATTGGCAAGGGCGCGCATTCGCCGCTCTGCTATCCCGATATGATCGCCAAGCAGCTCGACCAGTCGCTCGCCCGGCTGAAGACAGACTATGTCGATGTCTATTTCATGCATCGCGACAATACCGACGTTCCAGTCGGCGAGTTCGTCGATGCGATGGATGCCGAAGTCAAGCGCGGCCGCATCCGCGGCATTTTCGGCGGGTCGAACTGGACACGCGCTCGTTTCGACGAGGCGATCGCCTATGCCGAAAAGACTGGCAAGGCGGCACCGGCGGCACTCTCCAACAACTTTTCGCTCGCCGAGATGCTCGACCCGATCTGGGCCGGCTGCGTCGCGGCATCCGATGACGACTGGAAGAAATGGCTGAACGATAAGCAGATCCCTAACTTCGCATGGTCGAGCCAGGGCCGCGGCTTCTTCACCGACCGTGCCGGCCGCGACAAGCGCGATGACGAGGAGATCGTGCGCGTCTGGTATTCCGAGCGGAATTTCGGGCGCCGCGACCGCGCCATCGAACTCGCCAACAAGCTCGGCCGCAATCCGATCCACATCGCGCTCGCCTACGTGATCGCCCAGCCTTTCCCGGTCATTCCATTGATCGGGCCGCGCACCATCGCCGAATTGGAGGACAGCCTCTCGGCGCTCGATATCAAGCTGACACCCGATCAGGTGAAGTGGCTGGAAGGCTGATGAACGAGGGAAAGGGCGCGGCTTCGCACCGCGCCCTTTCCATATCTACTTGCGCGTCTGCGACGCCTTCTTTCCGGCTGCGTCGTCCATGAGCTCGTACCACATGGCGTTGAGGACGGCGAAGGCGGCTGCCAGCGGCAGGCCCAGGATCCATGCGAAATACCACATCTTTTCGTTTCCCTCAGTAAGCGTGGCTGTTTTTGTCGGTGACGGATTTGTCGGTGACGGATTTCTCATCGACCTTGCCCCACAAAACCTTGTAGACCCAGGCCGTGTAGGCAAAGATGATCGGCAGGAAGATTGCCGACACCGCCAGCATGATGAACAGCGTCATATGGCTGGAGGACGCATCCCAGACCGTCAGGCTCGATCGCGGATCGAGTGAGGAGGGCAGGATGAACGGGAACATCGACAGGCCGACCGTCGAGATGATGCCAAAGATCGCGAGTTTGCTGAAGAGCAGCGTCATCACCTCGCGTCTCGCCCGCATGGCGATGAAAGCCAATGCCGCGCCGACGAAGCCGAGAACGGGCGCGACGATCATCCAGGAATGGGCGGTGTAATTGGCAAGCCATGCGCCGTGCTCGAGCACCACCGTCTTCAGGAGTGGATTGGAAGGGCCGATCGGGCTGATATCGCTGGTAACGCGATAGCCGCCAACGCCAGTCCACAGGAAGAGGCCGCCAAGGGCAAAGAGCACGATGGCGGCAAGGGCGGCGATACTGCCATACCTTCTGGCGCGCTCCGCAACCGGGCCGCTCGCCTTCAGCACCAGCCAGGCCGCGCCGTGCATCGTCAGCATGGCGACGGAGAGCAAGCCGCAGAGCAAAGCATAGGCGTTGAGCAGAGCAAAGAACGAGCCTTCGTAGAAGATCCGCATGTCGTCGGCAAAGCGGAAGGGCACGCCCAGCAGCACGTTGCCGACGGCAACGCCGAAGATCAGCGCCGGCACGAAGCCGCCGACGAAGAGCGCCCAATCCCAGCCGTTGCGCCAGGCGGCGCTTTCCCGTTTCGACCGGTATTTGAAACCGACCGGGCGCAGGATAAGCGCGAAGAGGATCGCAAACATCGCGAGATAGAAGCCCGAGAAGGAGACCGCATAGAGCGGTGGCCAGGCGGCGAAGATGGCGCCGCCGCCGAGGATCAGCCAGACCTGGTTGCCTTCCCAGGTGGCGCCGATGGTGTTGATCGCGACGCGCCGTTCCGTATCGGTCCTGGCGACGAAGGGCAACAGCGTGCCGACTCCGAGGTCGAATCCGCCGGTTGTCGCAAAGGCGATCAGCAAGACGCCGAGCAGCAGCCACCAGATGATGCGCAGGGTTTCATAATCGAGGAGTTCATGGAGAATCATGGCAGGTCACTCCGCGGCCGGGACGAGGGTTTCGGAAATCAGGACGGCTTCCGGCTCGTCGTCCGGTTCCGGTCCCTGGCGGATCGCCTTGATCATCAGGCTCATCTCGATGACGATCAGCACCGTGTAGAGCGCGGCAAAACCGATGATCGTCAGAAGCACGGTGCCGGCGCCGAGGCTGGAGACGGCTGCCGCCGTCGGCAGCACGCCTTCGATCACCCAGGGCTGGCGGCCGAATTCGGCGACGACCCAGCCGAGCTCGATGGCGACCCAGGGAAGCGGGATCGCCAGCACGGCAATCCGCAGCAGCAGCGGATATTTGTCGAGATGGCGCCGCGCCGACAGCCAGAAGAAGGTTGATGTCAGGAGGATGAAGAAGACGCCGAGCCCAACCATGATGCGGAAGGACCAGAAGAGCGTCGGCACATGCGGGATCGTATCACGCGCCGCCTGAACGATCTGAGCGTCGGTCGCCTGGCGGGGATCGTCGACATAACGCTTCAGCAGAAGCGCGTAGCCGAGATCATGGCCGAGATCCTCGAAGGAGGTGCGCACTTCCTGCGCAACCTGATCCTGCGTCGGCGTTGCGCGGATCTGCATCAGAGCGTCGTAAGCTCTGATGCCGCCGCGGATGCGGGCTTCGGCTTGCTGTTCGAGCTTGTCGATGCCGGGGATTTCCGTCGTCAGCGATCGTGTGCCGATCAAACCCATGACCCACGGGATATGCACGGCGAAATGTGTCTCGCGCGCTTCCTGATCCGGAAAGCCGAACGCGGTGAAGGCTGCCGGAGCCGGCTCCGTCTTCCACATGCCTTCGATCGCGGCGAGCTTCATCTTCTGATTTTCGGTTGCGAGATAACCGCTCTCGTCACCGAGCACGACGACGGACAGCGCCGAGGCAAGGCCGAAGGAGGCGGCGACCGTCATCGAACGCTTGGCCAGTTCGATATGCCGACCCTTGAGGACATACCAGGCCGAGACGCCGAGCACGAAGATCGACGCACAGACATAACCCGCCGAGACCGTGTGGACGAATTTTGCCTGGGCGACCGGGTTGAAGACGACGTCGAAGAAGCTTGTGATCTCCATGCGCATCGTCTGCGGATTGAGCGCCGATCCCACCGGGTTCTGCATCCAGCCATTGGCGATGAGAATCCAGAGGGCGGAAAAATTCGAGCCGAGCGCCACAGCCCAGGTGGCGACGAGATGGCCGACCTTCGACAGCTTGTCCCAGCCGAAGAAGAACAGCCCGACGAAGGTCGCCTCGAGGAAGAAGGCCATCAGGCCCTCGATCGCCAGCGGCGCGCCGAAGATGTCGCCGACATAATAGCTGTAATAGCTCCAGTTCATGCCGAACTGGAATTCCATGACGATGCCGGTGGCCACGCCGAGCACGAAATTGATGCCGAACAGCGTGCCCCAGAATTTTGTCATCTGCCGCCAGATCTGACGACCGGTCATAACATAGACGGTTTCCATGATCGCGAGCAGCACGGATAGGCCAAGCGTCAGCGGCACGAACAGGAAGTGGTAAAGCGCCGTCAGCGCAAATTGGAAGCGCGAAAGTGCTACGATATCTAGTTCCATTGTCTTTCTCCCACGGTCCCACGGGGTACGGAGCGTTCCTCAGCGCCGGCCGGCGCGTGAGGGCATGCGGGTCTTGCTCAGTCCGACCGAAGCCGGTCGAGCGCCTTTTCGAACGCCGCCTCCCCACGGCACGAAATTTCCGAAATACGGCCGCCTTCAATGACGGCGACGCGGTCGGCAACCGCAGCCTCGCGGCGGATATGCGTTGCGATCACCAGCGAGCGGCCTGCCGCCATTAACGACAGCCGTGAGAGCACATCGCGGGCGGTGGCGCCATCGAGGCCTTCGGTCGGCTCGTCGAGCAGCCAGAGCGGCGTGTCGCGCAGGAAGAGCCGGGCAAGCGCCAGCCGGCGCGACTGGCCGCCCGAAAGTCCAAGCCCACCCTCGCCGAGCCTTGTGTCGACCTCCTGTGGCATGGCCTCGATTGCGGCAAGCAGGCCGGCGGCGGCGAGCGCTTCGCGAAGGCGGGCCTCGCTCGCATCCGGGTTCGCAAGAAGAAGATTGCCGCGCAGGCTATCCTCGAAGAGTTCAGTCCGTTGCGTCAGCAAGGTCGCCCTCATCGCGGCGACGCATCCTTTGCTTGCCGGCAACTCGCGGGAAAGCAGAGCGAGCAGGCTCGACTTGCCGGCGCCGCTGCTGCCGATAACGGCAAGGCGTTCGCCCTGCTTGAGCACCAGGTCGATGTCCTCCAGCGCCGGCACGGCGGAATTCTCATGGAAGGCGGACACGCCGGCCAGGCAAAAGGCGTGTCCCGGCAGCGGCGTCGCTGGCGGTTGGGTCTCATCAGCGACGGCAAGCCGCGGTGCGATGCGTCTTGCGGCCAGCAGCGTCCGCCCGAGTTCCAAAGCGCCGCGGCGGAGCGCCGCGAAGGGTTCGACCGCCGCAAAGGCGACGAGCAGGCCGAGGGCTGCGACAGGCGCGCTAATCGCCTTCGTTTCCGCAAGGGCTGCGACGGCAAGCAGCGATGCCGTCAGCAGCAGGGTGGAGACGATGCCGAAGCCGAATGTCAGACCGGTTTCGACGCGGTTCAGCCGATCATCGGCACGAGCGGCATAGCTGTCGGCGGCAGCGATCGCGCTCGTCTGCGCCTCAAGCCGGCCGGCCATCAGCAGGTCGGTCTGGCCGGCGACGAGATCGATCGTCCGCGACCGCAGCGCCTCGATGCCATGGGCGCGCCTGCGGGCCGGTTTGCGCGCAACACGGCCCGCGATCAATGGCAGGCCAAGGCCGGCGGCGGCGAGAAAGAGGCCGAAACACAGGCCGAACAGGGCATGCATCAGGCCCAGCACCACGCTCGCAGCCAGTGTTGCGCCGATCGCGACAGCAGCCGGCACGAGAATGCGCAGATAGAGGGAATCGAGCGCATCGATATCGGCCGTCAGCCGGAACAGCAACCGCGCGGGGCGGTGCAAGAGAGCGCGGGCAGCACCCGGTTCGGCAAAGCCGCGAAACAGCCTCTCGCGCAGCGCGGCAAGCACGCCGAGTGTTGCATCATGGGTCGCAAGCCTCTCACCGTAGCGTGCCGCGGTCCTGACGACGGCGAGCAGGCGGATGCCGGCGGCCGGCGCAAAAACGTCGAAGGTCATGGCCGCCGCGGCCGATAGCCCGGCAAGGGCAGTGGCGGTGACGAACCAGCCGGAGAGTCCGAGCAGCGCGATCCCTGCTGTCACCGTTGCCGCCGAAAGCACGGTGCCGACGAACAGCGTGCGCCGGCGTTCAGCGAAAAACAGACGAAGGATCGGCTTGATGTCTGCAACAAAGAAGCTCATTCGGCCGCCTCCCTCATGGCGAAATCGGCATCGATGCGGATGGCGCGATGCATGCGGGCGGCGAGCAGCGGATCATGCGTCGCGACGATGAGGGTACGACCCCGCGCTAGCGCGAGCAGGCTCTCGGTCACATCAGCCGCCGTGTCGGCGTCGAGATGGGCGGTCGGCTCGTCGGCCAGGATGATCTTCAGATCCGGATTGCAGGCAGCACGCGCGATCGCAAGCCGCAGCGCCTCGCCGCCAGAAAGCCCGATCCCGCCTTCGCCGAGCGGCCGGCTGCCATAGGCGTCGGCAACCTTTCCGAGCTTGGCGGCGGCAAGCGCGTCCGCCACGTCACCAGGTGAGATACCGGGCCTGCCGAGTGCGATATTGCCTGCGATGGTACCGGCAAAGATATGCGGCTTTTGGCCGATCCAAGCCATCGCGCCCCGCAGCGTGGCGGCGGTGTCATCTCCGAGTTCGACGCCGCCGATGACGATGCGACCGCCGACGCAGGGCGCCAGTCCCGATATCAGCGAAAGAAGCGTTGACTTGCCGGAGCCGCTGACACCAAGCAGCGCCAGATGTTCGCCGGCGGCGATATCGAGATTGAACCCGTCGAGAACAAGCGGCCCGTCGGCCCCATAACCAAAGGCGAGATTCTCAAGTCGGATGGCAGGCGCCTCGGTGCTGGCGAGAGCCGCCGGTTCGGCCGACCCCCGAATGGACAGACCTTCGGCGGCAAGCGCGTCCAGGGCTTTCAGCGCCGCTTCGCCGGCCGCCCGGTCGTGCCAGACGGCCGAGAGTTCGCGCAGCGGCTCGAAGAAGGCCGGCGCCAGCAGCAGCACGAACAGTCCCTCTGTCAGGTCGAGCCGTCCTGTCCAAGTGCCGAAACGGATTTCGCCGAGCAGGCTGAAGCCGACATAGACGGCAACCATAGCCACGCCGAGCGCTGCGAAAAGCTCGAGCACGGCGGAGGACAGAAAGGCGATCTTCAGCACGGACATGGTGCGCGCGCGCAGCGATTTCGCCTCGCGACGCAGCCGCAGGGCCGTTGTATCGACCGCGTCCAGCGCACGGATCGTCGTCAGTCCGCGCAGGCGGTCGAGCAGGAAGCCGTTGAGACCGCCGGTCGCGACGAGCTGTTTTGCGCTGGCCGCCTGGGCACGCCAACCGATCAGCGCCATGAAGATCGGAATCAGCGGCGCCGCAAACAGCAGGACCAGCGCGGCGATCCAGGAGACGGGGAGGATAAAGACAAGAATGACGAGCGGCACAAGGCTCGCTTTCACACGCGCCGGCTGGAAGCGGGCGAGATAGGGCACGATGAGTTCGGCCTGTTCGCCGATGACGCTCGCGGCCTTGCCGGATGCCGGACGGCGGCGGTCGGCCGGCGACGACAGAGAGAGGGAAGCGGCTGCGGCCTGCCGCTTCCGGCTGAGGTCGCTCCGCGCGGCGCAAAAGGCCAGGCGACCGCCAGCCGCGTCAAGACCGCTTCTTACCAATCCGAGAACGAGGATGCCGAAGGCCGGCCAGAGAACGTCATGCAGCCCGCCGTCATCGGCGATCCAGCCGACGGAGACGGCCAGCAGCGCAGCCTGTGGGATCCAGATGGCGGCGGCCAGCGCCTGCAGCATCGCCGAATTGCGCAGCCGGCCTTTACCCGCATCGGCGTGTGGCGGCGCGACCTCTCCAGCCCTCGGCCGTCCATCTGCTTCGTTTGTCGCGTCGAAGAAAGCAGTGCCCATGCCGCTAACTCTTGTTCGCAGGATTCGGCCGGCGGCTGCGCCCGAGCGAGATGACCCGGTCCTTGGCCTCCAGAAGCTTCGTCACTTTCGCGCCCAGCGAGAGTAGCGTTGCGAGCCTTTCTGTTTCAAGTTGTTTTACGTCTTCATACCAATGCGTCAGCTGTTCGATCAGCGTATGCATCTCGCCCATGCGCTCCTGCGCATAGCGCTCGGTTTCGCTTGCCGGGCGCTGCATCAGGATTTCGCGCAGAACCGACAGCGTCGGGTCGACCTCCCGCTTCTTCCGCTCCTCGGCAAGCGTCCTCAATATCTGCCAGACATCATCGGGTGTGGTGAAGAAATCGCGGCGATCGTCCGGCTTGTGTTTGAGAAGGACGAGGTTCCAGGCCTGCAGCTCGCGCAGGCTCATCGACACATTGGAGCGCGAGATGCTGAGGGAATCGGCGATCTCCTCGGCGCAGAGCGGCGCGGGGGAGACGAATAGCAGGGCATAGATCTGGCCCACCGTACGATTGATCCCCCAGCGCGATCCCATTTCGCCGAAATGGAGAACAAAGGACTGAACGAGAGGCGGAAGGTTCATGACAATTTCCGTTGCGTCTGTGATTTCAGAAATTTCTGAAATTACTATACAGAGTTTTACCTCCCGGCGACAATCAGCAAGAGGCGCCCTGCGTCAATTTGGATATTGTCAATTCACGCGTCGGATTGACCGTAGCGGATTACGCGGCGCAAGCCTGCGGTTCGTCATCGCAATAATGCAAAACTATGCCCGGCATTGCGTCGCGCATGCCGAGCTTAATTGTCTGAGCGAGGTGCGTCAGCTGCGTATCGGCTTCTTGCCGAGATGCGGACAGATCAGATCAGACCGGCCAGGATGCCCAGTCCCGAGATAGCGGCAAGGCCGCCGGCCGCCCGCGTGACGAAAACGCCTTGGCGCTCGCCGGCGTGGCCGATCACGTAGCCAAGCGCGAGGCCGGCGCCATGCAGCAGTCCGGTTGCCATCATGAAGCCGGCGGCATAGGCGGCGCCGGCAGCATCCTCCGGCATTTCGGCGCCGTGCGCATGGCCATGAAAGATGGCGAAGAGGCCTGCCATGCCGAACGCCGCGGCGAGCGGCGCCCTGACATTGATTGCAATCATGCCCCCCAGAACGACGACGGAAAGCGCAATGCCTGTCTCAACGAAGGGAAGATCAACGCCGGCAACGCCGAGAGCACCGCCAAACGCCATCATCGAGACGAAGGTCAGCGGCAAGAGCCAGATGGCGCGGCCGCCGAGCTGGAACGCAACCACACCGACCATCACCATGGCAAGGACATGATCGAGGCCGGACATCGGATGAGCAAAGCCATGACCGAAGCCGGCAGCGTCACCGACGGCAGGATGGGCGGAAGCGACAGCCGGCAGCGCTGCGGCAGCCAAGGCAAGCAGGCCGCTTTTAAGTATTGACTTCATGGTTCGTTTCCTTTGCTTCGACTTCCTGCCGCGGCGAGGCGCCCAAATTGGATGCCTCAAGCTAATTCAGGCAGTTCGAACCGTCAACAGAGAAACCATGAATAGCGTGAGAATTCAATTGCTTATCTGATAGGCAAATGCCGCTTTCAATTGCGTCGGCCACTCATGATCAGCGACGATCAAAGGTTTGCTCTCCAATTTCTCCTCCGCCAACTGGAAACGGCCGCAGCCGGAGGTTATCAATTCTCCAGCCGAGGCAACACAAGCCGCCTGCGACGGAGGAGATGCCGATGACAAATACCGAACGGCCGCTGGCGATCAGCGCGCCCGAGCCGCGCACGCTCGATCTGCTCTTCAGCGATAAGGCACGCGTCGAACTGCATGCGAAATACGAGGTTGTCGAAGCCGATCCGGAGAACATCGCCGGGCTTGGCGACGGGATCCTCGGCAGAGCGCGCTATGTGATCGGTCAGCCGCCGCTCTCTGCGGAAACGCTCGCCAGAATGCCGGCTCTACGCTCGATCCTCAACGTCGAGAGCAACCTTCTCAACAACATGCCCTATGACGTGCTCTTTCAGCGCGGCATTCATGTCGTGACGACGGGCCAGGTTTTCGCCGAGCCGGTGGCCGAAATCGGTCTCGGCTTTGCGCTGGCCCTGGCGCGCGGCATCGTCGATGCGGATGTTGCCTTCCGCGAAGGCAGCGAGCTCTGGGGCGGGGAGAGCAATGCGAGCGCGCGGCTGATGGCCGGTTCCGAGATCGGCATCGTCGGTTTCGGCGATCTTGGCAAGGCGCTGCGCCGCGTGCTTTCCGGCTTCAGGGCACGCATCAGGGTCTTCGATCCATGGCTGCCCCGCTCGATCCTCGAGGAAAACGGCGCCGAGCCCGCGAGCCTGGAAGATGTGTTGACGAAGAGCGATTTCGTCTTTGTCGTCGCAGCCGTCACCAGTGAAAACAGGGGATTTCTCGGCGCCGAGGCCTTTTCCAGCATGCGCAGGGGAGCGGCCTTCATCCTGCTCAGCCGCGCCGACGTCGTCGATTTCGACGCATTGATGGCGGCCGTTTCGTCAGGCCATATCGTCGCGGCAAGCGACGTCTACCCTGAGGAGCCGCTGCCGCCTGATCATCCGGTACGCAGCCTGAAAGGCTTCATCCGCTCGGCACACCGGGCCGGTGCGCTCGACAGCGCCTTCAAGAAGATGGGCGATATGGTGCTCGAGGACATGGACCTGATGGATCGCGGCCTGCCGCCGATGCGCTGCAAACGCGCCGAACGCGAGACGGTCTCTCGCATGCGTTCAAATCCGGTCGCGGTCAACTAAAATGCCGCCCAAGCTGGCCGGCAGCTTGGGGGGCACAAACAGAGGCGTTGTTTTAAGCGGCGCGCTGGCCGGCGCCCTGGATCGCAGCGAGCTTCCAGTCCGCGCCGGACTTGCGCACGAAGGTCCAGATTTCGGTGCTTTCGCTCGGACGGCGGTCGTCGCCGGAAACGACACGACCGCTGTCTCGTTCGACCATGGCATCGATCGAGGAATAACGCATGGCGAGCGTCGCATAGTCCTGGCCGTTCTCGCGCCAGGCTTCGGCAATATCGCCCTGCAGCAGCTTGACGTCGGAGACACGGTTGCGCACGCCGTTGGTGGCGTTTTCTCCCAGTTCCTCGGCAAGGTAGGACATTGCCTCGGGCGTCGTCAGCCGGCGCAATGCGCCATAATCTTCGGCGCCATAAGCGGTCTGCACGCTCGTCAGCAACTCCTCGAACTGGTCGAGATCAGCCTGAGCCAGCCCGATCTCGTCGCTCGGGCGATTGCCGCGCGACGGTCCGCCGTAACCGGCGCCCGAGCCGATCGCCGGGATCTGGAACGACGAATTGTTGGTGGGCGACATGTTGAAGGACTGGCCGTAAGACCGGTTCTGACCGCCGACGCCGTAAGAAGGCTGGCGGCGGTTGGCGAAATAACGCATGGCGAGCATGATGGCGCCGCCGATCAGAGCGATCTGCAGCAGCATGCCGAGGAAGCCGAAGCCGCCGCCGAAACCGTGGCCAAGCAGCATGCCGAGGAGACCGCCGGCGATCAGACCGCCGATCATCGAACGGCCGAAGCCGTTGAAGAAACCCGGGCGTTGCTGGGCGTAGCCGGGCTGCTGCGTGCCATAAGGTGCGGTCGTTTGCGGGCGCGGCGTCATCGAGCGTTCAATGGGGGCAGCCGGGGCAGGCGCCGTGCGGGTAATCGGAGGCGCGCTGAAAGTACGGGTCCCACGGCTTCCGAACCCGCCGAAGCCGCCGGCGCGGCGCGCATCGGCATCGCTGATCGTGGCAAAAACGGTAGCGCTCGTCAGTACGGCAATGGCCGCCATCTTGGCAAAACGCGAAACGGCACTCGGCATTTCTGGTCTCCTGTCATGCACAATCACGGCATGTCGGGATAGAATATAGGTCGTCTTTCCTCTGTTTGAAGATTTTCGACCGTTTTACTGACAAACATCGACCCAGCTGGCGCCGGTCAGCTCGGCAAGCCGTCCTGTGGCGATGCGCACGGCCGAATTGGTCGAGCCGGCCGCCGGCACCACTTCGTCGAAGCGTTTCAGCGAAATATCGCAATAGATCGGCAGCGGCGAGGGCAGGCCGAACGGGCAGACACCACCGACAGGATGGCTGGTGACCGCCACGACCTCTTCGGCATCGAGCATGCGCCCCTTGGCGCCGAAAGTGTCCTTGAACTTGCGATTGTCGAGCCGCGCCGTACCGCCGGCAACAACCAGCATCATCTGCTCGCCGACGCGCAGGCAGATCGTCTTAGCGATCTGAGCGGGCTCGACGCCATGAGCTTCGGCGGCAAGCGTCACCGTCGAGGAGCTCTCGGCGGTTTCGATGATTTCGATGTCGGGTGCGTGGGTGCCGAGGAAGGCGCGGACGGATTCAAGGCTCATGAGGCGATGCTAGACCAGGAAAGGCGCAATTTGAAGCATAAAAGATGCCCGCCGAACACCGCCGCTTGCAAGTGTCGCGGACATCGTCATAATAATTTTGCACACGTGCTCAATTTTGTCATTCGGCCGTTACGTTCAGCCCATAGAGCGGGACTTGTCACGTTTTCGCGGGCTCTCGAAGCGGTCGTCAACACCAGTGATGACCCGTCAAAGAGGCCTCACACTGCTCTTCTGGGGAGATGAAGAAGATGACCATTTTGCCGACATTGAAATCCCTTACGATCGCTGCTGCCATCCTGGCCTCGACCTCCGTATTCGCACTCGCCAAGGACGTTACAATCAGCGTCTGGGCCGGCGGCACCGGCCCGAACGACGTCTATCGTCTCGATGCCATCGAGATCGCGGCCCAGCAGCTGCAGCGCGAAGCCGCGCTCAAGGGCGAAGATCTGAAAATTACCGTCGAAAAGAAGCCGTATAGCGCTTGGGAAGACTTCAAACAGGCGCTGACCCTTGCCGCAGAAGCCAAGACCGCTCCGAACATCGTCGTCAGCGGCCACGAGGACATCGCACCCTGGTCGCAATCCGGCCTGATCGTTCCGATCGAAGATTATGTCGACCTCGATTCCTGGCCGCTCAACGGTATCTATGAAAATCTTCTGAAGATCGCCTCCTACAACGGCACCGTCTACGGCATCCCGCAGGATGCCGAATCCCGGCCGATGTTCTTCTGGAAGCCGTATATGAAGGCGATCGGCTACAGCGACGCCGATCTCGACGCCCTGCCGCAGAACGTGCAGGACGGCAAGTATACGATGAAGAACCTGCTCGAAGACGCCAAGAAGATGCAGGACAAGGGCCTCGTCCAGCCCGGCTACGGCTTTTATCCGCGCACCAGCAACGGCCCGGATTACTGGCAGTTCTACACCAGCTTCGGCGGCACGATGGAAGAAGGCGGCAAGCTTGTCTTCGACAAGGCGGCGATGGCCCGCACCTACCAGTTCTTCGCCGATGCCGTTAAATCAGGCGTCACCAAGAAGAACCACATCGGCATGCCGGGCGACCAGTGGTGGAAGGAAGTCGCCACCGGCAAGGCCGGCATCTGGGACGGCGGCACCTGGCACTATGCCCGCCTCGTCAACCAGGAAGGCCTCAAGGATTTCTTCGGCAACGTGATCTTCACGCTGATCCCGGCCGGCGAAGGCGGCAAGGCCAACACGCTGACGCATCCGCTCGTCTATCTCCTGACCGCAGGTCACGACAAGGAGGACACCGATATAGCCGCCAAGCTGATCACGATCGCCTCGGAGCCGCGCATCAACGCGTTGCATGCGGTCAAGTCAGCCCATCTCGGCATCTCGGAGGCGGAGTCGGAAGTGGATTTTTACTCGGCTGACCGGTGGACCCGCGAAGCCACCGAACGCCTGCTGCCGCATGCCAATGCCATGCCGAACAATTCCGATTTCGGCACCTATTGGAACATCATGTGGAAGAACCTCGAAGCTTCCTGGACCGGCGCCAAGACCGTCGACGCCGCCATCGGCGATGCCGAAAGCGAGCTGAAAAGCACGCTCGGCGACAAGATCGTCATCCGCTAAGATCGAAGCATCCCTCCGGGCGGCGGGGATCCCGCCGCCCGATCGATCCCTTCGAGGAGGCTTCCATGAAATCGTCCAGAACGCTCGGACTGGTGATGATCGCGCCTGCGGCGGTCATGATCTTGCTCTTTTTCCTGATGCCGGTCGTTCTGACAGCGGTCTTCTCCATGACCAACATGACCACGGCGACCGGCATTTCAGGGGGCGTCTATCAGATCGCACCCAATTCGCTGATCACGCTGAAATCGGCGATGCCGGAGATCGCCGCCGAGATGGCCGAGCCGCGCTACACGATCGACGAAGCCGGCCTCAAGGCGGTGGAGGGCCTCGGCCTTGCGCCTGCGATCGCGGCGGAGTTGCGCGCCAAACACGCCGGCGAGGTCTTTGCGACGCGGCGCGACGTCGAACGCATGATCAAGGATCTTACCGAACGGCCTTCGACGCGCGAGGTCAAGCAGATCTCCGAACAGTTCAACCGCTCCGTCCTCAACACGCGCTTCGACAGCAAGGAACAGCTGTTTTCGTCGCTGGACGGTCTGGGTTTCAAGCTGACGCCGGAGCAAAAGGAAACCGTCGCCAAGACCACCTATACCGGCTGGACCTGGACGACCGACAATTTCTCTCGCATGGCCAGCTCGCCCGACATGGCGCGTGTGCTTTTCAATACCGTGCTCTATGTCGCGCTGGTATTGATGCTCTTCAACGTCGGTTATGCGCTGCTGCTTGCCATCTGGACGCATTACATGCCTCCGACGCCGGCCTCGATCTTTCGCGGCATCTGGCTCCTGCCGCGCATCACGCCCGTCGTCATCTACGTCATGCTGTGGAAGTGGCTCGCCTGGGACAGCGGCTTCATTTCGATCCTGATGGGCAAGTTCGGCTACCCCCCGAAGAACTACCTGCTCGATACCGCCTATAATGCCTGGTTCTTCGTCGTGCTGATCAACGGCTTCATCGGCGCCTCCATGGGCATGCTGGTGTTCTCGTCGGCGATGAAGGCCATCCCGAAGAGCCAGTTCTATGCGAGCGAGGTCGACGGCGCCTCACGCTGGCAGCAGATCCGCTACATCATCCTGCCCCAGATGCGCTGGCCGATCCTCTTCGTCACCTGCTATCAGACGCTGTCGCTGCTCGCCTCCTTCAATGAAATCCTGCTCGCCACCAATGGCGGGCCGGGCAACGCGACCGAGGTCTGGGCGCTCTCCGCCTATCACACCGCGCTCAGAAACTATGCCGGCAATCTCGAATACGGGCTGGGTGCCGCCATGGCGCTGGTGCTCGTCGTCATCGGCGTGGTGCTGTCGCTGCTTTATCTGCGCGTCTTCAACTATGGCACGCTTGTCGCCAAGCCCTTGATCGAGGATTGACCATGGTCGAACGCGCGCAGCCCTCGGCAAATTATCGCAGCTGGCCTGTCCTGACGGCGCTGACCATCGTCAGCCTGCCGCTGCTCTTGATGTATGTCTATCTCTTCCTCGACACCGTCACGGTGAAGCCGCCGGACGCCTTGCTGCCCTCCGGCTTGACGCTCCACCATTGGCGTTTCCTGTGGCAGACAACGGCGGGCAAGGCGAACATCTGGCACGTGACCCTGAATACGCTGCTGTTTTCGGCCTGCACCACCAGTCTGGTGCTGATCGTCTCCTCAATGGCCGGTTATGTGCTGTCTCGGCTGAACGTGCCGGCACGCGGCTTCTTCCTTGCCGGCGTCATGGTGCTGCACGCCTTCCCGTCGGTAACGCTGATCATCGCCATCTTCATCGTGCTGCAGATGATCGGCCTCTATAACTCGCTGATCGGCGTCATCCTGGTGAAGGCGGCGATCGACCTGCCGCTCGGCATCTGGCTGATGAAGGGCTTCTACGATACCGTGCCCTGGGAAATCGAAATGGCCGGCGTCGTTGATGGCGCGTCGCGTTTCAGGGTCTGGCGCAGCCTGGTGCTGCCGCAGGTCAAGCCCGGCATCATGGCCCTCGGCCTGTTCTCCTTCCTGTCCGGCTGGGGCGAGTTCATCCTGCCGCAGGTGCTGGCGCCGGGCAATCAGGTGCAGGTGCTGTCGGTCTATCTCGCCGGCTTCCTTGCCGACGACAACAATTACGATTTCAACATGTTCAAGGCGGTCGGCCTCTTCTACCTCATTCCGGTGCTGATCGCTTACGCGCTCTTCAACAAATACCTCATGAACATCTACGGCGGCGGGAGCAAAGGCTGATGCGCATCCTCCTCGACAATTTCTCGAAGAGCTTCGGCTCCACGAAGGTCATCGAGAACATGCGGCTCGAGGTCGCCGGCGGCGAGATGCTGGCGCTCCTTGGCCCGTCCGGCTGCGGCAAGTCGACGACACTTTTTTCAGTCTGCGGCATTCACAGGCCGACCGGCGGGCGCATCCTCTTCGGCGATCGGGACGTCACGGATCTCCCGAGCCAGGCCCGCAATGTCGGTGTCGTCTTCCAGTCCTATGCGCTCTACCCGCACATGACGGTTGCCGAGAACATTGGATTTCCTCTGAAGGTCAAGCGCGCGCCTGCCGCCGAGATCCGCAAAGAGGTCGATCGCATCGCAGGCCTGGTTCACATCGGCAATCTGATGGGCCGCCGGCCGGCCGAGCTTTCCGGCGGCCAGCAGCAGCGCGTGGCGTTGGCGCGAGCGCTGATCCGCAAGCCGGACGTGCTGCTGCTCGACGAACCGCTCGCCAATCTCGACGCCAAGCTGCGCCTCGAAATGCGCTCGGAAATCCGCCGCCTGCAGCGCGAGACCGGAATCACCGCCATCCTTGTTACCCATGACCAGGTGGAGGCGATGAGCATGTGCGACCGCATCGCTATCATGAAGGAAGGCGAGATCGTCCAGATCGCCACGCCGGCCGAGATGTACAACGATCCAAAGACCGCTTTCGTCGCCGGCTTCCTCGGCAATCCCCCGATCACCTTCCTGCGCGGCGTCATGAACAAGGGCGCCTTCGCAATCCCGGAAAGTGAGATCCGGGTCCCGTTGCCGAACGCCATCGGCGCCGCCGAGGGCACCAAGCTGATGCTCGGCGTGCGGCCGGAGCATTTCACCCCGGCGGGCGACGTCACCGTCTCCGGCAAGATCACCTTCGCCGAAACGCAGGGGCGAGAAAACCTTTACGACGTGCGGATTGCCGGCGGGCCGCTGCTGCGCTCGATCCAGCCGGCGCGCAACGATATTCACGTCGGCGACGATGTCGCCTGGGGGATCGACAGCCGCGGCGTGTTCGTCTTCGACGAGAACGGAACGAGGCTCTGATGACCCGCGATTTTTCAGCCTTCTTCGAACGTTATGGCTGGCCGACGGCCAAGGGCCGGCTTCCCTTCTGCATCGGCCATCGCGGCGCCAGCGGCCACGAACGCGAAAACACCCTCGCCGCTTTCCGCCGCGCGGCCGAACTTGGCGCGGAGATGTGGGAGCTCGACACGCAGTTGACCGGTGACGGCGTGGTGGTCGTCTCCCATGACGACCATCTGGAGCGGGTCTACGGCATCGACCGGCGCATCTCGGAAATGACGGCGGCTGAGCTTGCCGACCTTGACGGCGTCGACGTGCCGAGCTTTTCGCAGGTCGCCGCTCTCGCCCGAGAGACCGGAACCGGTCTCTATGTCGAACTCAAGGCGCCGGGAACCGGCATCCGCTGCTGGCGGCACCTTGTCGAAATGAACCAGCGCTTTGCCTGCCTTGGCTCCTTCGATACCGCGCAGGTGCGCGAACTCAGGGACGCGGCCTGCGATTTTCCGCTCTCGGTGCTGATCCGCGTCGGCGACGAACCGCATGCGCTCGGTGATGAGGCCGGCGCCGATATTCTCCATCTCTGCTGGGAGAGGGCAGGGGAGCGCCCGCAGGATCTGGTGACCAAGGCGCTGATGGCTCGCGCCTTCGAGGCCGGCCGCGAGATCGTGCTCTGGCACGAGGAGCGGCGGACCATTCTCGATGACCTGATGACACTCCCGGTTCTCGGCATCTGCACCGATTTGCCCGATCTGATGCGGCCGCCTCCGATCAAGGAGAAAGCACTTGGCTGACAAGGACAAGGGGCCGCGCAAGGCAACCTCCTTCGACGTGGCGCGGGTGGCAGGCGTCTCGCGCGCTGCTGTGTCGCGCGCCTTCACCCCGGATGCCAGCGTCTCACCGAAAACGCGCGAGAAGGTCTATCAGGCGGCCAAGGAACTCGGCTATCGGGTGAACTATCTTGCCCGAAGCCTCACCAACAAACGCTCCGATCTCGTCGGTCTCGTCGCCGCCGGTTTCGACAACCCGTTCCGCACGCTGCAGATCGAGCATCTCTCTCGGGCGCTGCTCGCCCGTAACTTCCGCCCGATCCTGTTGCCGACCTCGCAGGAGGCGGATACCTCGACAGTCATCGGCCAATTGCTGCATTACGCCGTGTCCGGCGTCATCGTCACATCGGACGCGCCGCCGACCGAAATCTGCGAACAATGCGCAGCCGAAGGCGTACCGATCGTACTGATCAACAAGGGCAACGACATTCCCTTGGTCGACCGTATCATCTCCGACGACCGCATGGCCGGGCATCTGGCAGCCAGCCGCCTGATCGACAGCGGCGTGCGAAAGCCCGCCGTGATGGCTGCCCCGGCCAGATCTTATACCGCGCGCCGTCGCAGCGAGGCCTTCATCGCCCACTGCAAGCAGCTTGGCATCGAGGCGCAGTTCCTGCAGGTCAGAATCAACGACTACCGGAGCGGCTCTGACGCGGCGACCGACCTGGCCGCATCCGGCATCGACGGGCTGTTCTGCGCTAATGACTACATGGCCTGCGGCGTCATCGACCGCATCATGCAGGGCAGGGGCCGCGATGAGGCGCCGCCGCTCCCTATTATCGGCCATGACGACATTCCCCAGGCCGCTTGGACCGCCTACGACCTGACGACCATCCGCCAACCCTGCGACCTCCAGGCAGAACAGACCGTCGACCTGTTGATCAGCCGGATGGCCGAACCGGAGCTGACGGCGCGTGTCGAGTTCACACCGGTGACATTGATAAAAAGAAGGACTGCCTGATGAATGCCGTATTCGACGCCGCTGCCGTCCGCGCACGGGCGGAGGCCGCGATTACCGTTGCGCTCGAGGTCGGACGGGAGACGGCCAGGTTTCGGCGCGAGTCGGATCCCGGCACCCTTGCCGTTCAAAACAAAGGATTGCAGGACTTCGTCACCATCGCCGACAGGAGGGCCGAGCAGGCAATCCGACACGGGCTCATCTCGCGCTTTCCGGACGATACCTTCATGGGAGAGGAGAGCGGCGGGCAATCGGAAGGGGCCGGCACCTGGGTCGTCGATCCGATCGACGGCACGACCAACTACATCAGGGGCTTCCGCCACTGGGGCGTTTCGATCGCCTTTGTCGTCGGCGACAAGGTCGAGATCGGCGTCGTCTACGACGCTGCCGAGGACAAAGTCTTTCACGCGGTGCGCGGCGGCGGCGCCTTCAAGGATGGACTGCCGATCCATGCGGCGACGACTGTCGATCCGGCCAATGCGCTCATCATTCTCGGCCATTCGCGCAAAACGAGCTTCGATGAGTATCTCGCGCTGTCCAAGCGACTTCATGAGCGCGGCATGGATTATCGGCGCTTGGGCGCAGCCGCCATTGACCTTGTCCGCGTTGCCGAGGGTGCAGCTGATCTCTGTTACGAACGCCACCTCAACGCCTGGGATATGCTCGCCGGTGCGCTGATCGCCGAAGAGGCCGGCGCGATGGTCGCGATGCCGCCGGTCCGCAGGCTGCTTGCGCAAGGCGGGCCCGTCATCGCCTACGCGTCGGGGCTTGCCGGCGAATTTGCCTTCATCCTCGATATCGAGGGACTTTAGAGCGCCGTGCGCCCTTTCGCCGATCAAGCCGCTATGCGGCGCGCCCAGGCGCGTTCGGTCGCCGGTGCCTCGTCTGTGGTGATCTGATCCGGTTTCAGCGCCATCAATGTCGAGAAGCTCCGCCATTCCGCATCGCTGAAACCGGCCACCGGGTCCTTCAGCGTGAAGGTCCACGCGTCGACGCGTTTGCCTTCGTCCCGGCAAAGCCCGATGAGGTCGAGGCCATCCTTGGCGGCATCAAGGATCAGCTGCCAGTGGAGATAGATCGTGTCGGGTTCGGTCGGACCGCGCAGGTCGGCGCGCAGTTCCATTTCCGCCGCGCTCCAGCCGCTGGCCTCCCGGATATCGTAAAGTTTCTCGGTCGGATCGATGCCGCGCAGCAGATGCGGAAGCTTTTCCTTGACTGCCACGATGAGGTCGAGACTGCCGCCGCTGACGATCACCGAGGCGGCGATATCGCGGAAATGCCTGGCAAGATGCTCGATGCCGCGGGTGCCGACAGCGTCGTAATCGTCCTTCATGTCGAATTGGAGCAATGCGGCCGGATGCGTTGCCTGCATCATATCGGCGAGATCCTCGCTGAGGATCAGCGGCCGGGCGCCGTCCTTCATCCTGACATCGCGGAGGTCGGCAACGTTCTTCGCAGCGATTGGTCCACGGCCCGTCGTTTCACCTTCGAGCTCCCTGTCGTGCAGCACGACGAAGCCGCCGTCGGCGCGCACGCGCAGATCGAGTTCCATCGAGGCGCCTGCTGCAAAACCCTCCGCCATCACCTCGGCGGAAAACAGGGGATCGGCGAACCGCTTGCGCAGCCGGTGCCATTTCAGACGGGTGCGATGCCCCTCATGCGAAATCTCCAGGCCCTGCGAATCCGCCAATCTCGTCATCTGCATCTACCTCCGCGATGTCACTCTCCTGCCTTGCCAGGCAGCGATTATCAAGGGCCGAATATGACCTTACGACGAGATGCCGGCCTCCCCCTTCACTACCGTTCGATCAACGAGAGGGGAATGGCTGCCGCGAGCGCGGCGGCGGCCGATCGTGGCGCACGGCGACCGTCGCCGCCGCAGCGCTCAGGCCTGGGCCTCGACCTCAAAGGCATCGCTTTGCCCCGGTGCCAGTTCCAGCGGCCAGACGATGTTGCGGCCGCCGTCCGGATAGAACGCGCGATAGGCCGGCATGTTGGCGAGAAGCGTCTGACCGAGGGCAATGCCGAGATCGTAGAGCGACATGCGGAAGCAGCTGAGCGAGGGCTGCAGAAAGCGTGCGCGCGGGGCATCGCGGAAGCCGATGACTGCAAGGTCGCGGCCAATCCGGATGCCCGCTTCCATCAGCCGGCGGTAAAGGCCGATCGCCATCAGCTCGTAGATCAGGATGACCGCGGTCGGCCGGTGTCCAAGCTGCAGCAATTCATGTGCTGCCTGATAGCCGCCCTGTTCGCTCGACTTGACACGGATGACGAGCGACGGGTCGAAGGGAATGCCGTGCCGTTCGAGCGTGCGGCGATAGCCCTCGACAAAGACGTAGCCGAGATTGACTTCGCTCGAGGGCGCGGTGATCGCGATCCGGCGATGGCCGCGCGCGACCAGCCGTTCGACAGCGCGTTCGGCGACGCCTTCGAAATCGAGATCGACCCAGGGGAAATTGCCTGCCGAAAGGCTGCGGCCGACGGCGGCGAAGGGGATCTTTGCGCGCGAGAGAAGATCGACGCGCCGGTCCACGCGCTGCGTATTGGAGATGATCATCGCATCGACGACACGCCGCGCCACCATGCGCTTCAGATATTCGCAAGGGTCTTCGTCGGCCGGGCAGGGAAGCATCAAGAGGTCGAGCTTGTGGCGGGCAAAGACATGCTGCAGGCCGCTGGTGACGCCGAGGAAGAAGTTGTCGGCATTTTCGACCGCTTCCTGGCTCGATTCGATCATCAGACCGATGACCTTCGTCTCACCTTGCCGAAGACTTCGACCCGATTGATTGGCGACATAGCCGAACTCCTCGGCCGCCGCCAGCACGCGTCGGCGGGTTTCCTCGTTCACATCGGGCTTGCCGTTCAGCGCACGGGAGACCGTGCCGATCGAGATATCCAGATGCTCGGCAAGCTGGCGAATCCCTTTCATGGCTGGCGATTTTCCTTCGGTTCGCACTTTCGTATTTCGCCTCTATTGACATCCCAAAACGTTTCCGCCTACATTCGTAAACGTTTACGGGATGCGTGTCACGAGGAGAGTTGGCGCCACTCCCCGGAGGAAATCGTGAAATTCAGTGCCATTCTGTGCGGGTGCGGAGCTATGTCCAAAGGTTGGTTGCGCGCCATCGCGTCCAACCCTCAACTCGCCGAGTCTATCGCGATCGTCGGCCTCGTCGACCTGAACCGGGAGACGGCGGAAAAGCTCGCCGCCGAGTTCGGTCTGGAAGGCGCCGTCATCGGCTCTGCCCTGTCCGAAGTCATCGATGCCACGAAGGCCGATCTCGTTTTCGACATCGTCATTCCAGCTGCCCGATACGATGTCGTTTCGACCGCGCTCAAGGCCGGATGCCACGTGCTAAGCGAAAAGCCGATGGCGGCCTCGCTGGCCGAAGGCGCTGCGCTGATCGACCTTGCCGCAGAGACCGGCCGCATCCATGCCGTCATCCAGAACCGTCGCTTCATATCGGGGGTCAGGCGCCTGCGCCGTTTCGTCGACAGCGGTGCGATCGGCGAGCTCACCGGCATTCACTGCGACTTCTTCCTCGCCCCGCATTTCGGCGGCTTCCGCGAAGAGATGGACAATGTCCTGCTTCTCGACATGGCGATCCACACCTTCGATGCCGCCCGCTACGTTGCGGATAAAAAGCCGGTCGCCGTCTATTGCGTCGAGCGCAACCCGAAGGGTTCCTGGTACCGGCACGGCGCCTCGGCCAATGCCATTTTCGAATTTTCCGACGATATCGTCTTCACCTATCGCGGCTCCTGGTGCGCCGAAGGCGAGCGCACCAGCTGGGAAAGCCAGTGGCGTCTCGTCGGCTCGAAGGGAATGCTGACCTGGGATGGTGAGGAGAGCTTCAAGGCCGCCGTCGCCGGACAAGAGCCGGGCCTTCTGCGCGGCTTTGCTTCCGTAAACGTTCTCGGTCCAGAGCATGACGCGGAAACCCACGGCCATGCCAGCGTCATCGCCGATTTCATCGCGGCGATCCGCACCGGCAAACAACCCGAAACTGTCAATTCGGATAATATCAGAAGCCTCGCCATGGTCTTCGGCGCAATCGAAAGCGCCAAGACCGGCCGTCGCATCGAAATTTCAGCATAGGATGAAGTGACGTGAGCAACCCTGCAAAATCCATTCGCATCGGCACCATGGTCAGCGGCAACAAGGGCGATGCCGCCGCGCGTATCGGTCAGATCGCCGACCTCGGCTTCGAAAGCTTCGAACCTTTCTTCTGGCAAACGACCAAGGGGCAGAACCTCGCCGAGCTCGGCAAGCGCTGCCTCGACGCGATCGGCGACCGCGATATCACCATTTCGACGCTCGGCATGTTCGGCAACCCGCTCGAAGAGACTGACATCGATCTCGAAACGCTGCAGGGCTGGAAGGATTGCATCGACAATGCGCATCATTTCGGCGCCACCTGCGTTGCCGGCTTCACCGGCCGCGTCCGCGGCAAGCCGCTGACCGACAGCCTGCCGCGCTATAAGCAGATCTGGAGCGAGCTGGCCAGGCGCGCTGCCGACAAGGGCATCAAGATTGCCTTCGAGAATTGCGCCATGGATGGCAACTGGGCGAGCGGCGACTGGAACATCGCTCACAATCCCGACGCCTGGGAACTGATCTTCAACGAGACGCCAGACGATCATATCGGGCTCGAATGGGAACCCTGCCATCAGATGGTCTATCTGATCGATCCCATGCCGCAGATCCGCAAATGGGCACATAAGTTCTTCCACGTCCACGGCAAGGACGCGACCATCCGCTGGGAGGTCATCAAGGAACACGGCATCTTCGGCAAGGAGAAGTTCGTCTTCATGCGCACGCCGGGTTTCGGCGACAGCAACTGGACCGACATCATTTCCGAGCTGCGCCTTGCCGGCTGGTCGGGCTCGATCGACATCGAAGGCTGGCACGACCCGGTCTATCGCGACGAACTTGAGATGACTGGCCAGGTTCACGGGCTCAACTATCTAAAGAAATGCCGGGGCGGAGATTTCATTGTTGATCCCTGATTAACCGCCTAAGTGGCGCGCCGTTGGGCTGGGAGGCCGGGGCGGGGCGCCATGACTGACTAACTGGTCTTTTCGCGGCGCAGCCGCTTTTTTGGGAGGAAAGCATGAAAAGGATTGCAACATTTGCGCTAGCACTCGGCACGGCGATGCTGATGACATCGATCGGCCATGCCGAGCAGAAGACCTTCAAGATATGGTGGTTCGAGGAGCCGACCACGGCTCAGGGCATTGTCTGGAAGAAGGCGCTCGAGGAGTTCAAGGCGAAACATCCGGACATCGACGTCAGCTTTGAGCAGAAGACCTTTCAGCAGTTGCAGGCCTCAGGCGGCATGATCCTCAATTCCGATCAGGCCCCCGACGTGCTCGAGTACAATAAGGGCAATGCGACCGCTGGCTTGGTTGCAAGCCAGGGATTGCTGACCAATCTGGATGCCTATGTGAAGAAGGAAGGCTGGGACAAGATCCTTAACGAAGGCGATTTTGTCCTAAGCCGTTATGACGAAAAGGGCATCTATGGCTCCGGCCCTGTTTGGGGCGTCTCGGTCTTCGGCGAATATGTTTCGTGCTTCTACAATATCGACATGTTCGAAAAGGCAGGCCTCAAGCCGCCGACGACGCTCGAAGAGTGGGTGTCTGACATGGAAGCTTTCAAGCAGAAGGGTCTCACACCTCTCGCGCTCGGCGCCATCGACACCAGTGGCCAGCACTTGCTTGCCTCTCTCGCCTACACCAAGGCCGATGACGCCTGGATCCAGAATTATCAAGGTTTGAAGGCGCCTCTCGACGGAGCGCCCTACCTTTATGCGGCGCAGACCTTGGTCGACTGGGTCAGCAAGGGCTACATCAGCAAGGACTCCACGGGCATGAAGGACCCGGATGCAGCTCTGCTCTTTACCTCCGGCAAGGCACCGATGTACGTCTCGGGCACGTGGAATCTCGGCACCTTTGCCTCGACCATCAAGGACTTCAAGTGGGGTCAGTTCGTAATTCCGACCCCGAAATATTCGGTCGGCTCGACAGGCAATCTCTGGGTGGTTCCCAAGGGTAGCAAGAATCCCGATCTCGCCGCCGAGTGGATCAGCTTGACCTTGTCGCCGAAGTACCAAGCCGAACTCGGCAATGCGGGCGGCGTGCCGATCGCCGCTGACCTTTCCGCCATCACCAACCCCATCGGCAAGAACGCCGCAGCAGTTTTCCAGCAGATCTCTGACAAAAGCGGTCTCGGTTTCTACCCTGACTGGCCGGTCCCCGGCTACTACGACGTGCTTAATCAGAAAGACACCGGTCTCTTCCAGGGCAGTCTGACTGCTGAACAGTTCGTCGAACAGATCAAGCAGGTTTACGACGACGCGCAGGAAAATCAGTAGCGCGACTTTGAACGCTGGGTTGCGCCTCTGGCGCAGCCCATTTTGGGAGCCGGAAGGAAGAATGATATGGCCATATCCAGCCAGCGATCGAGCGACGGTTCACGAAGCTATAGCCTCTACCTCATCCCGGGAACGATCGGCTTCATTCTCATCGTGCTCATACCGCAGCTTGCTAATCTCGGGCTGAGCTTCACGGCATGGAAAGGCGTTGGCACGCCGCGACCGGTGGGCCTGCAGAACTATCATCGCCTGCTTACGGACGATCAATTCTGGGGATCGATGTATCACACGCTGCTGTTCATCGTCTCGATGACCGTGATACCGGTGTGCATCGGCCTGGTGCTGGCCGCTCTGCTGTTCGACTACGTCAGGGACCAATTCGGCGAATGGGTCTCGAGCTTCTTCAGGGCCGGTTTTTACTTACCGCAGATTCTGCCCGTAACGGTCGCGGGCGTGCTCTGGGGTTGGATTCTCAATCCCGTCGGCGTCATCAACATCACGCTAAAGTCCATCGGCCTTGATAATCTCGCCCAGAACTGGATCGGCGATGCGACATACGCGCTTGCTGCCGTCTCGCTCGTCATTGTCTGGATACAGGTCGGCTATTGTCTGGTGGTTTTCATGGCCGGTCTTTCGCGCATCGACCCTTCTCTCTACGAGGCTGCCGAGCTTGATGGGGCAAACTGGTGGAGCCGGCTGGTGACGATCACCATTCCGCTTCTGGCGCCGGAGATTTTCGTCGTCGTGCTGACCACGCTGATCGCAGCGCTTAAGGTCTTTGCGCCAATCTTTGTCATCACCGCCGGCGGCCCCGACAATTCCACCCTCGTGCCATCCTATCTGACTTACTACCACTTCTTCACAACACAACGCGTCGGCTATGCAGCAGCCATCGCGGTCGTTCAAACGACTCTGACGATCGCTTTGGCCGTGATTTTTCTACGCTTTCAGAGCCAGCAGGAGTCGAAGGAGTAGATCATGGCTTACTCAGCTCTCAGCGATGACACGACCAAGGCAAAGACGACGGCGGCAACCGATCGCGCGCGACGCGATTCCATGCGGTGGGTGGTGCTGGCCATCCTTATTCTACTCCTCGCCCTTACGCTCTTTCCCTTTTTCCTTGCTCTGCTCAACGCCGTCAAGGCGAGCGCCGAATATGCAGTCGGCGGACCGCTTTCGATTCCTCGGTCGATCGATCTCACGGCGATCGAGAAATTCTGGACGGTGTCTGATTTCAGCCGCAAGCTGCTCAACAGCGCGGTGATCAGTCTCGCTGTGTCGGTGCTGGGGGTACTGATAAGCCTGTTCAACGCCTATGCGATTGGGGTCGGCAAGGTGCCGGGTTCGCGCGTGATTTTGGTGGTCTTTCTTCTCGGCATTATGGTTCCGCAGGAGTCCATCATTTACCCGCTTTACTACATGGCGAAAGCGAGCGGCCTCTACGATACGCAGCTTTCCGTGATCATCATTTTCGCGGTCCTGCAAAGTGCTTTCGGGACTTACCTGCTCTCGACCGTGCTGAGTACCTTTCCCAAGGAAATCCTCGAAGCGGCGGAGATGGATGGCTCGACCCACTGGAAAACGCTGTGGTTCGTAGTCGTCCCGATGCTGAGGCCGACGCTCATGGTCCTGGGAACCTTCTTTTTCATCTGGACTTGGAACGAATTCCTGATCCCGCTCGTCATGCTGGTGTCCAACAACAACCAGACGGTCTCGGTCGCCATGGGCCTCACCCGCGGTCAGAACATGTCTGACCCGGTGCTGCAGGCCTCGGCGGCTTTCCTGGGTATAATACCGACCGTAATCTTCTTCTTGATCTTCCAGCGCACGCTAACGCGCGGCATTGCCGCTGGAGCAGTCAAATGACGACGTTTTTCACCCTTGACCATCCTATCGGTCCCGGTTGGGGACCAGCAAGGTTTTCAGTATGAGCCAGGACATCCAAATCGAGCTCTTGGGCGTCGAGAAGCACTACGGCGCCTTTCACGCGCTTAAGAACGTCAACCTTTCAATTCCCAAGGGCACGTTCGTGGCGCTGGTCGGTCCGTCGGGATGTGGCAAGTCCACGTTGCTCCGTTCGCTTGCCGGGCTGGAAAAAATTACCGGCGGCACGCTGAAGATTGCCGGCGAGGTGATGAACGACGTGCCGCCGCGGGCACGCGATATCGCCATGGTTTTTCAGAGTTACGCCCTCTATCCACATATGACGGTGGAACAGAACCTGACCTATTCACTGAAAATGCACGGCGTCCCCAAGGCCGAAGCAAAAAAGAAAGCCGAGGAAGTCGCTGTTATCACCGGCCTTTCCCGCCTGCTCGACCGTTATCCGCGCCAGCTTTCCGGGGGCCAACGGCAGCGAGTCGCCATGGGCCGCGCCATTATCCGCAACCCCCAGGCCTTCCTGTTCGACGAGCCGCTTTCCAACCTTGACGCCGCGTTGCGTGTCTCGATGCGCAAGGAAATCCGCGCCCTGCATGACCGGCTGAACGCCACCTTCGTCTATGTCACGCATGACCAGGTCGAAGCGATGACCATGGCCGACCATGTGGTTGTCATGCGCGACGGCATCATCGAACAGCAGGGCGCGCCGCTTGATCTCTACGACCGGCCGGCGAACCGGTTCGTCGCCGGCTTCATCGGCTCGCCGGCAATGAACTTCATTCCCGCCATCGCCGCGGAGGACGGAAAAAGCCTGATCCTGGATTTTGGCGCGGTGAAGCAGAAGCTTGCGCTGGCACGCGCCGTCGAACCGGGGCGCCAAATCGTCGCCGGCATCCGGCCGGAGCATATCGAGGTCGTCGCGCCCGGGCAGGGCAGCTTCGACGTGCCGATCGCCTTCGTCGAATCGACGGGCTCCTCGACCTTCATCGTCGCGGCGACGCAGCCGGAACTGACGATCGTCGAAACGCGGCGCGACAAGGTCAGACCAGGAGAGATGATCGGACTTTCGGTCGACCCGGCCCAGGTCCATCTCTTTGACGCATCGACCGAGCGCCTGTTATAAGCCGCGTCAGGCGCGGGCAGCTTCATAAAACCATCATCGGTCTCTGCGAAGGGAGTGGCTCCGCACGATTCACTTCGTTCATATCTGCAGCATCCGGATTTTCTTCATGGCATCCTCCCCGATATCAGCGCGTCTTTCCCCGAACGCGTCGCCCCGCCTGGTCATTCTTGCCGAAACGGTGCTGAAGGCGGGCGAGACGGCCCGGGCTTCCCTGCGGCGGCGGACATCTGGGGAAATGATTGCCAAGGCGCCACGTGACTACCAGACGGAGATCGACGTCGCCGTCGAGCGCATCATCGTGGAGGAGCTGACGAAGGCCTTTCCCGATTATGCCATCCAGGGCGAGGAGGCTGTCGGCAACCGCACTGCCGGGCCGGAGACACCAATCATCTACATCGACCCGATCGACGGCACGACCAATTACGCCTGGAGCCTCCCGCATTTCGGCATGACGATCTCGATCGCCGAAGGCGGCAGGCAGGCGGCCGGCGTCGTCTATGACGCCATGCAGGACGAGCTCTTCAGCGCCGAGATCGGCGGTGGCGCTTATCTCAACGGCGAGCGCATCCGCTGCGCCGCTGTCGCCGACATCGAAAACGTGCTGATCGGTGCCGGGCTGCCCATTCCAGGCCAGGTGAAGGCGGTTGCGGAAGAGACCTATTTCGATGCCATCAAACGCCTGATGGCCAACACGGCGGGCGTGCGCCGCATGGGCTCGGCGGCGCTGTCGATCGCCTATGTCGCCTGCGGCCGGCTGGACGGCTTCTTCGAGGACGGGCTGTCGATCCATGATTTCGGCGCTTCGGCGCTGATGGTCGAAGAGGCCGGCGGCATCGTCACGCGTTTTTCCGGCGCTGAAGTCGACGGGCGCGGCGATATCCTCGCGGCCAGCAAGGCGCTGCATCCCTGGCTCAAGGAAGGCTTCTCAGATCAAGTGTGACGGCGTCAGACCGACAGCAGTCGATCGGCCTCCGCATCGCTCTTAGACGGCATCGACTGATGCACGAGGGCATTGTCGCGGAAGGCGAAGAAGCTCACGAAGCTGGGCTCGACCTTCATTCCGGCCTGGAACCGGTCGTCCGGCGCCACCATCGCTTTCAGGCGGGTGCCATCGGCGAGATCGACATCGACCATCTTGTGGGTGCCGAAGTCGACGGCGCGGTGGACAGTCGCCGCATTCGCCCGATCGGAGGGATGGATCGCCAGTGCTTCCGGGCGGCTGGCAAGCGTCACCGGCCCGTCCTCGACGGCAACGGCAAGCGGGAAGAGCGGATGCTCGCAGACGCCGTTTCTGATGCGGCTCTCGACGAAATTCATCGAGCCGATGAAGCCGGCGACGAAGGCTGTCTGCGGCTGCCGATAGATGGTGCTCGGCGGCGCGATCTGTTCGGTTCGTCCGTCACGCATGACGACGATGCGATCGGCAAGCGCCAAGGCCTCGTCCTGGCCGTGAGTGACGAAGAGCGTTGTGATGCCGAGGCGCTGCTGAATATCGCGTACTTCTTCCCGCAATCTTTCGCGCAGGTGCTGGTCGAGGCTGGCAAAGGGCTCGTCGAGCAACAGGATCTTCGGTTCGAGCACCAGCGAACGGGCGAGCGCGACGCGCTGCTGCTGTCCGCCCGATAGCTGCGGCGTCATCCGCCGTCCGTAATCGGCAAGCCCGACCAGCGCCAAAGCGTTTTCGACCCGCTCACGGATTTCCGCTTTCGGCAGGCGGCGCAGCTTCAGGCCGAAGGCGATGTTGTTAAAGACATCCATATGCGTCCAGAGCGCATGGCTCTGGAACACCATGCCGGTCGGACGCCGCTCGGGCGGCAAGTTCGTCACATCCTTGGCATCGATGCGGATCGTTCCGCCGCTCGGTCGCTCGAAGCCGCCGATCATCCGCAACAGAGTCGATTTGCCGGAACCGGACGGGCCGAGCAGGCAGACGAGCTCGCCGTCGCCGACTTCGAGCGAAAAGTCACGCACGGCAAAGGTGGTTCCGAACAGCTTCGAAACACTCTCGATTGCCAGATGTGCCATTCTCAAGTCCTTCCCTGAATTGGTGCGGGACGCTTTACGCGCCAAAACCTCTCGCAAAGGCACCGGTGCCGACGACGCGCCGCGCAAACATCAGCGCGATGAAGGACGGCACCCACAGCATGAGGGAGAGCACGGCGCCGTATTGCACAACGATCTGATTGTTGATGAAGCTGATCATCAACACCGGCATGGTGCGGATTTCAGGCGCGCCGATCAGCCAGGCGCCTTCGGTTTCGTAAAAGGTGCCGACGAAGGTCAGAAGCAGCGCGGCGGATATGGTCGGCGCGGCCTGCGGCAGGGTGATCGACCAGAAGACGCGCAGCGGCGCAGCACCGGCATCGCGCGCCGCCTCTTCCATGCGTCGGTCGACATTCTGAAAGGCCGCGACCGGAATCCAAATCATCAACATCAGCGTGCCGACCAGCTGGATCAGCACGACGCCCCAGAAGGTGCTGATCAGGCCGAGCTGCAGGAAGATGCCGGCAATGGCGACGAGCAGGCCGAATTTCGGAAAGGCATGTGACGCCAGGAACGAGAGGAACAGGATGTTCCTGCCGGGAAAGCGCATGCGCGCAAAGGCATAAGCCGCGGGAAGGCAGATGACAGCAGACAGAAAGGTGACCGTCGCCGTCAGCCGCAGGCTGAGGAGGAGAGCCTCCCAGACATCGGAACGCGCCAGCGTCTGGCCCCAAAAGCGCAGGCCGAATTGTTGCGGGATCACCGAGGGATAGCGCCACACTTCGGTGAAGGCCCATGTTCCCACGACGAGAAGCGGCAGCGCGATGAACAGCGTTAGCAGGCTTGCGAAGAGCATGCCGATCCAGTCGAAGCGGAGGATGAAGCCCGCTCTGCCCGCGCTCATGGCTTGGCCTCGCGGTTGCGAGCGATCGATCTGATATAAAAGATGCCGAAGACCAGGCAAAAACCGAAGGTGATGACGGCTTGGGTCATGGCATCAAGCGGATCGTTCATATCGGCGAAGGTGCGCTGCATGAACGGCCCCATCATTTCAGGCGATGCAGGGCCGAGCACGTAGGGAAGGGTGAAGGCGGAGAAGATGCCGAGCACGGCGAAGGAGGCGGTCACCAGCAACGAATTGCCCATGCGCGGCAGGATGATCGAGATGAAGACCCGCAGCGGCCTTGCGCCGACATCGCGGGCAGCCTCGATGGCGCTGTTCGAAACGGAGGAGAGCCCGGCCGTCAGCATCAGCACCGTCAGCGGAAGATTGTCCCAGACCAGACCGATGACCGGTCCCCATGGCGTCAGATAGGGCGTACGCAGTTTTGGTAGGCCGACGGAATTCAGCAGCAGGTCGACGGTGCCGTTCGGCCCGATGGTCCTGATCAGCGCATAGGCGAGGATGATCGACGGCACGAACATCGGGAAGATCGCCAGGCCCTGCACGTAAGCGGCAAGGCGTCCCTGCGAGAAGCGGAGGTAAAGTGCGATCGGAAGCCCGATCGCCAGAAGCAGGACGCCGCAGACGGCGGTGGTCCAGAGCGTCACCCCGAGATTGGCGAGGCTGTAGCCATCGGTGAAGAAGAAACGGTAGGAGGCGAACGAAAAGCCCGTCGCCCCGTCAGGCCCTCGGACGAAGATCGTGCCGACGACCGCCGAAAGAATAGGAAAGATGATCAACCATGCAAGCAGGAACACCGGCAGGGCGACGAGGAGGAGCCCGATTGCGCTCCCCCTGTTGATGGACCTGTGACGACGCCAAGCCGCCGGGGCAGTATCGGCGAACATCAGGTGCGGCTGATGTTGGGGGCGACGTTGCGATACCAGCCGTCATTGATCGCCTTTTCCCAATCGCCGCCTGGGAAGGTCGGGATCGTCGAGGGGATGACGTCGGCATATTTCTTGCGCAGATCATCGGAAATGTGGTCCCAGGAAACGGCCGGGAAGCCGCCGATCTGAGTGATGATCGCTTCCTGCATTTCCTTGGTGAGCATGAAGGCGGCAAGCTTCAGGGCCGCATCCTTGTTGGCGCCGTTCGAGAACACGGTGATGCTGGAGAAGCCGCCGCAAAGAGCGAGATCGCCGAGCTGCACGAGACCGGTCGTATCCGGCAGCACGCCCTGCGCGACCGCCTGCAGCACCTGGTCCGACCAGACCGGCACCATGGTGACGACGCCTTGGGCGAGCAGTTGAATCGACTGCGTATTGCCGGCGGTGTAGGCGCCCTTGTCGTAGAGCGAGGGAGCGAGGTCGTTGAGGATCTTCCAGGCCGGCGTCAGGGCCTCACCGGCAAAATCGGCGGTGAAATTGTCGATCTTGAATTTCTTCGGATCGCGGCCGTTGACCTCATGGATGGCCCGGCGGACGAAGTTGCCGCCCGAACCACCCTTGTCGGGACGGTTGTAGATGAACTGGCCCGGATTGGCCTTAATCCATGTGGTGAGCTGCTCCCAGCTCTTCGGCGCATTCTTCGGATCGAGCTTGGTGGTGTCATAGGCGAGTAGGACCTGCGAGCCGCGATAGGGAAGGGAATAGAGAGTGTCGAGGGCGAGCGGGTTGAGGCGGCCGTAGCCTTCGATGTTCTCGGCTGAGAATTTGACCCAGAGGCCGGCGTCGATACCGCCGGACGGCAGACGCGGATCGAACTGTTCGAACAGGTCCGCCTGCGGATCGGTCTTCGTCTTCAGCGCTGCAAGCGCACGGTCGGCGATGGCGCGCAGGCCGTTATTGTCGCCGGCATCCGTCACCTTCAGGACGACGCCGGGATGGGCCTTTTCGAAGGCCGGACGGATGATGTTGTTCCAGAGGTCGACGATATTGGCATCCGAACCGCTGTAGAGGTCGATCGTGCCGGCCGCGGCCGCTGCGAAACGCGGAAGAGCCAGAAGGCCGGCCGCGGCCGACGATGCGATCAGAAATTCACGCCTGTTCATAACCCGTCTCCATCAGTGTCGAGGCTCAGCCTCCGCAGGATTGTCCACGACTTTGCTAGCGCCGGCGCGTAACATCGGCATGACAGGGCGGCCCTGTTCGAAGGGAAATTGCACAGCTGTGCTGATTTCCGCCGTATGGAAATCGGCGGTGGGAGACACTATCTCTCGTGAAAACAAGGAGACATCCAATGACCGAAGAACGTGCAGTGCTCGCCGGCGGCTGCTTCTGGGGCATGCAGGACCTCATCCGCCGCTATAAGGGCGTGATTTCGACCCGCGTCGGCTATACCGGCGGCGATGTGCCGAATGCCACTTACCGCAACCACGGGACCCATGCCGAGGCGATCGAGATCGTCTTCGACCCCGCACGGATCAGCTACCGCGAAATCCTCGAATTCTTCTTCCAGATCCACGATCCGACCACGCGCAACCGCCAGGGCAACGACGTCGGAACGAGCTATCGCTCGGCGATCTTCTACGCCAGCCCGGAGCAGGAGCGCGTCGCCAGGGATACGATCGCCGATGTCGACGCATCCGGCCTGTGGCCCGGCAAGGTCGTCACCGAAGTCGTGCCGGCCAGCGATTTCTGGGAGGCCGAACCCGAACACCAGGATTATCTGGAACGCATCCCGAATGGCTATACCTGCCACTTCGTCCGGCCCGGCTGGAAGCTGCCGGCTCGCCAGAAGATCGCCTGATACCGCTCATGGATGCCGGAAGCGACTCCGGCATTCTCACCGATGAGGGACGCCACCGGGCGAAGCGGAGTCAGTGTCATGGCGTGGGATCGTGCCGATTTTTACGACGCAGAATTGGCGCGGCATAATCGGCACCTTCGGGATGCTGCCGATGTCGGTGTGGCTGACCGAGTGCTCGATATCGGCTGCGGCGCGGGGCAGACGACGCGCGAGGCCGCCCGCGCCGCACTGCAAGGAGAAGTGGTCGGGGTGGATACTTCCGCAGAAATGCTGGAAGTCGCAAGGCGACGGAGCGCTGCGGAGGGTTTGCGAAATGTGGTGTTCGAGCAGGCAGACGCGCAATTCCACGCCTTTCCGGCTGCCAGTTTCGACCTCTGCATCAGCCGGTTTGGCGTAATGTTTTTTGCCGATTCGGCCGCAGCCTTTGCCAATATCAGTCGGGCGATGCGCCCGGGGGCGCGCCTTGTGTGGATGGTGTGGCAGAGCCGGGAGCGTAACGAGTGGTCTGGCGCGATCCGGCAAGCTCTGGCGCCCGGAACTGCGGTTTCGGCAGGTGGTCCCAATCCGTTTTCGCTTGGCGCTCCTCCGATTGCGAAGGACCTTTTGAGCGCCGCAGGTTTTAATTCGATCGACTTCGCCGACGTGCGAGAGCCGGTCTTCTATGGACCAGACGTCGATGCGGCGTCTGACGCGCTCGCCGGTCTTTATCTTGTGAAGAACGCACTCGCACATACCGATGAACCGCCCGGCAAACCGCTGCAGCGTCTGCGCGATTTGCTCGAGGCGCATATGACGCCGGAGGGCGTGTTTTTCGACTCCCGCGCCTGGATCATCACAGCTCGCCGCGCGGCGGGATAGTACGCAGGCGTCGGCGCGTCTCAATAGCGTGGTGAGTAATCGAGGCCGCCGTCGATCCGGGCCGGGCGCCCATCCAGGAAAAGCTCGCCGATGCGCGGCGCCGAGCGGGCGACGACCTTGCCGCGGCGGATCACCGCCAGCCGGTTCGGCTTCAGCCTCAGCGCTTCCAGCGTATCTCTCGCCTGAAGGATGACGAGGTCGGCGTTGCATCCCTTCTCCAGGCCGTAACCTGAAAGGCCCATCGTCTTCGCCGAATTGACGGTCAATGCGTCGAAGATTTTCTTCTTGTCGTCGATGCCGGCCATCTGCGCGACATGGATCGCCATGTGGCCAACCTCCAGCATGTCGCCGGATCCCATCGAATACCACGGGTCCATGACGCAATCGTGCCCGAAGGAGACGTTGAGCCCGGCATCCATCAGCTCACGCACGCGGGTCATGCCGCGGCGTTTCGGATAGGTATCGTGCCGGCCCTGCAGCATGATGTTGATCAGCGGATTGGGGATGACGTTGATCTCGGCTTCCGCCATTAGCGGAATGAGCTTCGAGATATAATAATTGTCCATCGAATGCATCGAGGTCAGATGCGAGCCTGCGACACGTCCCTGCAGGCCGAAGCGGATGGTTTCGGCTGCCAGCGTTTCGATATGGCGCGACAGCGGATCGTCGGTCTCGTCGCAGTGCATGTCGACCGGCAGACCGCGATCTGCGGCGATGCGGCAGAGCGCCTCGACCGAGGCTGTCCCTTCGCCCATCGTCCGTTCGAAGTGCGGAATGCCGCCGACGATGTCGACTCCCATGTCGAGAGCCCGGTTGAGCGCATCGATCGCGCCCGGGGAACGGTAATAACCGTCCTGCGGGAAGGCGACCAGTTGCAGATCGATATAGGGCGCCACCCTTTCGCGGACCTCGATCATCGCCTCGACCGTCACCAGCCTGGGATCGCTGGTATCGACATGGCTGCGGATGAAGAGCAGGCCTTGCGTCACCGCCAGATCGCAATAGCGCAGCGCACGGTCCACCAGCTCTTCCCTCGTCACGATCGGGCGCAGCTCGCCCCACAGCGCGATGCCTTCGAGCAGGGTGCCGGAGACGTTCATGCGCGGCAGGCCGAGCGACAGGGTGGCGTCCATATGAAAATGCGGATCGACGAAAGGCGGGCTGACCAGCCTGCCGGTTGCATCGATTTCTTCGCCCGCCTGCGCCTGGAGATTGCGCTCGACGGCGATGATCCTGCCGCCGCCGATGCCGATGTCCATGCTGGTGTGGCCATCGGAGAGATTTGCGTTTCTGACGATCAGATCGAACATCGGAGCCTCGTTGGATGTGGACGGTCTCAGCGCTCGCCACGGCGATAGGGCTGCATCAGCGCCTGCGGAACGCGGGCGCGGCGGAGAATATAGGGCGTCATCAGGAAGAGCCGATTGGGCACGAGCCCGCTCAGCACAGTTTGCAGCCGAAGCGTGAATAAGGCACGAGAAGACATATTCGATCACGCCGTCCTTGGCGGCGTTCTGGAGGGCTTTGTGCAGACAGGAGTTCCAGGACGCATGGATGCCGGCAACTTTCAGGGGCGCGGCCGCCCTTGCGAGCGGGACGAGCCGCTGACGCCAAGCGCAATGCCCGACACGATTACTACCCGGCGTGAAATCGGCATGTCTTTGATCATTGATTGCTCCCCTTTTTTACCATCTGGTTTAAAAATCATAGTAGCGCCCAAAAAGGTGTCAAGCAGCGAACCAGCTTAAAAATCAGGCTGATGGCCGCCGCGATCGGTCTGACGGAACGAGGGCTTGGCGCGACGAGGTTGGCAGGATATGCATTGGAGCATTGGGTCGGGGAAATGAAAATGGGTAAAGAAGAGGACGCCTCGCGGCGACCGATCGCGAGCCGGTCGTCGTCTTGGGCGATCGGCTTGAGCGCATGGCTGGCGCGCAGCGGCGTGACACCGAACAGCATTTCGCTTTTCTCGATCCTGTTTGCCGGCTTCGGCGCAGCACTCGTCCTGTTCTCGACACATCCGATCGCCATGATCGGCGCGGCAATCTCGGTGCAACTGCGGCTCGTTTGCAACTTGCTGGACGGGATGGTCGCCATCGAAGGCGGCAAAAAAACCAAGAGCGGGCCGATCTACAACGAATTCCCTGACCGGGTCGCCGACAGCCTGCTGCTTGTCGCCGCCGGTTATGCCTGCGGCATTCCCTCCATCGGCTGGCTGTCGGCGCTGCTCGCCGCACTCACCGGCTATATCAGGGTCTTCGGAGGAGCGGTCGGTCTGCCTCAGGATTTCAGCGGCATCATGGCCAAGCAACGCCGCATGGCGGTGTTGACGGCGGGCTTCCTCACCCAGAGCTTGGAGATGCTGATATCGCCCAGCCGTTGGTCGCTGCTCATCGCCTCCACCATCATCGCGGCCGGCAGCCTCGTCACCTGCGTTACACGCATGATGAGACTTGCCCGCTCACTGGAGAGACTATGATCGCGCTCATCCGTCGTCTTCTCGTGCTGTTCGTCCGTATCATGGTCGGCGCCCGAAGCGAATGGCGGGGCTGCACCCCCGATCCGACCCGCCGCATTTATTTCGCCAATCACAACAGCCATGTCGATACCGTCGCCGTCATGGCCGCCCTGCCGTGGCAAGTGCGCCGGCTGACCCATCCGGTAGCGGCACGCGATTATTGGGGAACCAACGCCTTTCTCCGTTTCATCGCGGAAAAAGGCCTGCGTGCTGTGCTGATAGACCGAAAGCCTCTGCCCGACAGCAACCCGCTGGCGCCGGTCGAGCGCCTGCTCGAGGAAGGGCGCTCGGTCCTGATCTTCCCGGAAGGAACGAGAAGCTCCAGCGACGAGATCGCCCCGTTCCGCAGCGGCATCTATCGCCTAGCTTGCCGTTTCCCTGATGTCGACCTCGTGCCGATTCATCTCGACAACCTTCAGCGCATCCTGCCGAAGGGAAGCATGCTGATCGTCCCGATCACCTGCACGGCGCGGTTCGGCAAGCCGCTGCGCGTCGAACCGGGCGAGGAAAAGGGTGCGTTCCTGGCCCGCGCCCGCGCCGCGGTCATCGAGCTCGCTGGCGGAGGCCCCGTCGCATGACCAGCTTTTTCTCCATCGTGCTGGCCGCGATCCTCGGCCTGCTCGCCGTCGCGTCGGCCATCGGCTTCATCCTTCAACGGCGCGCAACCGAGCCCGGCTCCGTCGCCACCGTCCACAACCTCAATGCCCGTATCCGCTCCTGGTGGATCATGGTCGGGGTCTTCGGCAGCGCGATCCTGCTCGGCGATATGGCGACGATCATTCTGTTCGCATTTCTATCCTTCATGGCGCTTCGCGAGTTCTGGACGTTGACACCCTCACGGCGCGGCGATCACCAGGCGCTCTTCCTGTCCTTCTTCGTGGTCCTGCCGCTTCACTACGTGTTACTCGGAACGGCGTGGTATGGCCTCTTTTCGATCTTCATCCCCGTCTATGCCTTCCTGATCCTGCCGGCGGTGGCCACCCTGACGGGAGACGTCAACGAATTTCTGGCGCGCAGCGCCAGAGTGCAATGGGGCTTGATGCTGACGGTCTATTCGATCAGCCATGCCCCCGCGCTCCTCATGCTGCAGACCGGCACGCCCTCCGCGCTTCTTCTCGTCTATCTGGTTATCGTCGTGCAGCTCAGTGACGTCTTCCAATATGTCTGGGGCAAGCTCCTGGGAAAGCACCGCTTCTCGCCGAACATCAGCCCCTCGAAGACGCTGGAAGGCCTCTTTGGCGGCGGCGCATCGGCTATCCTTCTGGGAACGCTGCTCTATCGCCTGACGCCGTTCTCGCCGCTGCAGGCGGCGGCCGTGAGCACGGTCATCGTCGTCGCGGGCTTCTTCGGCGGTTTCGTGCTCTCCGCGATCAAACGCGACCTCAACGCCAAGGATTGGGGATATGTGATCGAGGGTCATGGCGGCGTGCTCGACCGCCTGGATTCCATCACATTCTCAGCGCCGCTGTTCTTCCACATTGTGCGCTATTGGTTCACGACATAGGCGCGACGCGCAGTCGTGTTAAGACCGATCGAGATCCTCCAGGCTCTCGAACAGCCGGCGCTGAACATCGCGCTCCTGCCTGCCGATGGCGGTCATCAACTTATCCATCGTTCCGCGCAGGCCGTGCACCTCGTCCACCAGTTCCATGACGATATCGACGCCGGCTTCATTGACGCCCATACTACCCATCAGGTCCAGAATGAGCCTCGCGCGGGCGACGTCGGCGTCACGAAACTGTCGCTGGCCGCTCGACGTCTCCGGGATCAGCCAGCCCTGTTCGATCCAGAAATCGAGCTGGACGACATCGATTTTCAAGTAAAGACGGAATTCGAGATCATTCATGATCAGGCCTCCATGTTCTTTCTCGGATCGTATGGATGTGCGGCCGCCCATTCCTCCACCAGAGACGTCAGCCGCTCGTCGGGGCGATCGGGCAATACGATCTTCAGCGAGACGTAGACGTCACCGTGTCCACCGCCGCGTTTCGGAGCACCCTTGCCTTTGAGACGCAGCACTTTGCCGGTGTTGGAATGCGGCGGCAGCGTCAGACTGACCGGTCCGGACGGCGTCGGTGCACGAACCTTGCCGCCGAGCACGGCTTCGCTGAGCGAAATCGGCAGCTCCAGGCGGATGTCGTCGCCGTCACGCGTGAAGAAGCGATGCGGCCGCACGCGGATTTCGATCAGCGCATCGCCCGCTGGCCCGCCCCCGATGCCCGGCTCACCCTTGCCGCGCAGCCGCAAGGTCTGGCCGTCGCGGGTTCCCGGCGGGATCTGCACCTCGAGCGCGAGGCCATTGGGAAACTTGACCTCGGTTTTGGCGCCGTTGACGGCCTCGAGGAAATCGACCTCCATGGAGAACCGCCGATCCTGACCCTGGCTGCGCGACCGGCCACCGCCGGTGCGGCGTGAAAAGAAGCTCGCAAAGATGTCATCGGCATCGCCGAAATCGGCGAAGCCGGCGCTGTTGTGATAGGGATCGTTGGGACCGCTTGCCGAGGCATAATCGCGATAATAGTTGCGCTGGGCCCGCTCGGTGCCCGACATATCGATCTCGCCGCGGTCGAAGCGGCCGCGCTTTTCCTCATCGCTCAAAATCTCGTAGGCTGTCGAAATTTCCTTGAACCTTTCCTCGGCGTGTTTGTCGCCGGGGTTGAGGTCGGGGTGAAGTTTCTTGGCGAGCTTGCGGAAGGCGCTCTGAATATCCTTCTGCGTCGCATCCCGCTTCACGCCCAGAAGCTCATAGGGATCCTGGCTCATGCATATCTCCGGTCGGGCAGTGAATACTGCTGGTTGGGTTGGGATTGATATAGGTTGCCGGGCCGCCGCAGGGGAGGGGTGGTCAAACCTCAAGAAACCAGTCGTGCATGATCAGCGGAACTCGCAGGATCAGAGCGAAGCGACGTCTTCTGTTTGAGCCGCAGAGTCTTCACCGGCATGGTCGCGGCGCCGGTCGATGAGAACCGAGCACTCTGCATGGCGCACGACCTTCTCGACGATCGAGGAGAAGACATAGTCGGTGATATCGGGCACGTGGAATGACAGCAGGATAAGATCGGCCGCTCTCTCCCTGGCGGTCGACACCAGCAGCGAGGCGGCAACGCCGATGCGAACCTCGATCATCGCCCGGATGTCCAGCTCCTTGCACAGCGACGCAAGTTTGCGTTCGGCGTCGATAATGGCAGCCGTCTCGAATTCCTCGGGGATCTCGGTCAGGTGGTGGCGCGGGATATTTTCGAGGACGTGCATGACGACGATCGTTCCGCCTTCGTCCACCAGCGCCGCAGCCCGGTGCAGCAGACGCTTGGCCGTCTGTCTCGAGCCCATGCCGATGCAGCAGATGATCGTGCGATACATTGAAATCAATATCCTCGAATGCGAGTCATTTCCCTGATCATAGCGCTATCGACAGCGCCTGCTTTGACTAAAGTCAAGCCGGACTGCCGCCGGCATACGGCAACCACCGCCCGCCTCAAGACGAGAATTCAGCCGCATTGTCGCAGTTGACGACCGTCCCATCGGCGGTAGCTCTCATGCGGTGCCGTCACAACATCGAGGTTTCAGATGCCGAACTTTGCTATTATCGGAGCGGGGGCAATGGGAAGCGCGGTCGCCAAACGGCTGATCGAGCATGGCGCTACGGTGCTGACTTGCCTCGAGGGCCGAAGCGAGCAGACGATCGTGCGAGCCAAGACAGCCGGCATGGTGCCGGTCGGCCGCCAGGAGCTGACCGAGGCCGAGCTGATCCTGTCGATCGTTCCGCCGGCTGAGGCAATGAAGGTCGCCGAACTGGTTGCGGACATATCGGCTAAGACGCCGGCGCCACCCTTCATCGACCTCAATGCGATTGCACCCAAGACGATGCAGGCGCTTGCGGCCCGATTCGACGGCAGCGGGACGACGGTGCTGGACGGCGCCATCATCGGCGGACCTCCGGTTGCCGGCAAATCAGGGCCGACCATCTATATCAGTGGCGATGCAGCCGAGCGAAGCAGACTGCTCGAAGATTGCGGCTTGCAGGTCCGCAGGCTCGATGGATCGCTCGGCGCCGCTTCAGCGCTGAAGATGTGTTATGCCGGCATCAACAAGGGTTTTATCGGTCTCGGCGCTGCGATGCTGCTTGCCGCTTCCCGCTCGGGCGCGGCCGAAAGCCTGAAGGCCGAACTCGCCGAAAGCCTTCCCGACGTCGACAGGAAGCTGTCGAAATCCATTCCCGACATGTATCCGAAGGCCTATCGATGGGTTGCCGAAATGCAGGAGATCGCCGATTTCCTCGGAGAGAACGATCCGGCGGCAACTATTTTTCAGGGCATGGCTGATCTTTTCTCCAGGCTGGCAGCGGACGTGGAAGGCAGCCGCACACTCGTCAGGCAGTTGGACGAGATCCAAACACCCTCGGAAACCGGCGCGATGGTCATGCCATAGTTCCCCCTCTTCGCCGGTGCCCTACCGGAGGCGCCGGCAGCTGGCGTGCGGCCGTTCCGAGCGGTGCTTATATTTTCGCGAAGTCCTCGACCTGCGCCCGGATCGCGACCTCGGTCGGCAGATGTTCCATCGAACTGGCGCTATAAAAGCTGTTGCAATCCTTGCAGCGGGCAAGCACATAGGCCGCATCCGCAGGCATGGCGATCGGGCCGCCATGGCAGAGCACAATAATGTCGTCGCGCACGGACCTCGCGCCCTTTATCGGCTCGAAGCTGGCGATGCTATCCGCATTCCCCGCAATATCCGTCACTGGGCGCGCGCTCGGCAGCGAACCGCTCTTGCCCTGATCATGTTCTCCTCCGGCACGCGGACGGCGGTCAATCATGAAGGCGAGGGCGCAGCCTGAACCTGCCGTTTTGCTCGACTTTGCCAAGGCTCTGACGATTGCGTGAAGCCGCCCCGATAGCTGTGACAAAACCTCACCGCCTCTGCTATGTCAGGAAAAATGCGGCGACCCAACCGGCGTCGCGCTCTGTCTGATCGATGCCAGGAGTTTGAAAGATGAGCGGTACCTCCGACTATATCCCCCCGAAGGTCTGGACCTGGAACAAGGCGAATGGCGGCCAATTCGCCAACATCAACCGGCCGATAGCAGGACCGACACATGAGAAGGAGCTTCCGATCGGCCGCCATCCGCTGCAGCTTTATTCGCTCGGAACGCCAAACGGCCAGAAGGTCACGATCATGCTCGAGGAACTGCTGGCCCTTGGCCATAGCGGCGCGGAGTACGACGCCTGGCTGATCAGGATCGGCGAGGGCGACCAGTTCGGCAGCGGCTTTGTCGCCGTCAATCCCAATTCCAAGATCCCGGCGCTGATGGACCGCAGCGGCCCGAAGCCGATCCGCGTCTTCGAGTCCGGCGCCATTCTCACCTATCTCGCCGAAAAATTCGGCGCCTTCCTGCCGACCGAGCCGGCCGAACGCGCCGAATGCCTGTCCTGGCTGTTCTGGCAGATGGGAAGTGCACCCTATCTCGGCGGCGGCTTCGGCCATTTCTACGCCTATGCGCCTGTCAAGATCGAATATGCGATCGATCGCTTCGCCATGGAAGTGAAGCGTCAGCTCGACGTGCTCGATCGCCGTCTTGCTGAAAGCGAATATCTGGCAGGCAGCCAATACACGATCGCCGATATTGCCGTCTGGCCCTGGTATGGCGGCCTGGTGAAGGGCTGGACCTACGGAGCGGCCGAGTTCCTGCAGGTCGAGGACTATAAGAACGTGCTGCGCTGGGCCGACGCTATCCACAGCCGGCCGGCGGTTCAACGCGGCCGGATGGTCAACCGTCTCTCCGGCGAACCCTCGACGCAATTGCACGAGCGCCACGACGCCAGCGACTTCGAGACCAGGACGCAGGACAAGCTGGCGGCTGCCGCCGAATAAACAAGCCTGACATCAGGCGGTCAGATCAAAGGCCGGTGATCGGCCTTCGATCTAAAGCGCGTCGCGTTAAACTTGATTCATGCGACGCGCTTAGCTCTTTGCTTCCATGCATGTCGTTACCCCGGAACCGCTGAACACTTCCGGGCGATATGCAGCGGCCTATCGGCGGACCAGCCATTTCTTGGCGACCCGGCAAGCCATTGTATAGGCCGGGTCAAAGACGTTGCCGACATCGTAACGCACCACCTGACCCAGCAGATGGCTTGCCGCTGTCCTGTCGAGCCCGTAATCCGAGGCCAGCCAGTTCAACATTTCGCTCGTCGCATGCTGAAGCGCTTGATCGAGGGGCCGGGCATTGCCGATAGTGAAAATGTCTTCATTAGTTTCTCCGCGTGGCCAGACCAGCCCGGCCTTCTTTTCCACCGTCAGCCGCACCGTGACTTCGAAAGTGGTCTCGACGCCGGTGCCGACGATCTCGCCATCTCCTTGCACGGCATGGCAGTCGCCCAAAAAGAAAAGGGCGCCCGGCGCCGATACGGGCAATCGTACGGCCGTGCCCGGACCAAACAGGCGATAATCCATGTTACCGCCATATTCGCCGCTGGTCGCCGTCGAGATTGCCTGGCCAAGGCTGGGCGCAACGCCGAAACAGCCGATCATCGGCGCAAGAGGCACAACGAAATTATCGAGTCCGGAGACCGGCTCGGACAATCGGACCGTCAATGCTTCGCGGTCGATGGCCCAGATCGCCATATCGCGCGGCGGCAGGTCGCGAACCGTTTCAGGATCGATGACATTGGCCGCGACAATGCTGCGCGTAAATCCAGTGTCCCTCGTCGGAATCATGCTGATGATCTCGACCTTCAGCGCATCTCCGGGCTCCGCGCCCTCTACTAAGATCGGGCCGTTCATCGGGTTGGGACCGGATGTCCGCCGGATGCCGTCCTTGTCATAGCCAATGGCGTCGAGCGTCTCCGTGACGACAGTATCGCCGTCAGCGATATGCAAGGCGGGCGGAAGAGAGCCGATGACATTGTGAAAGGTCGTCGGAATGAAGCGGTGAGTGGTCATGAGAATACGGCTCTCGCTTTTTTCAGATACCATCAGGCCACGGCTGGGCTGCCAGGCTGAGAGTCGAGACTAGATCAGAGATGATCTGGGAAGCCAATATCCCTGCATCGCTCGTGTAGCCCTGCGTCGATTTCGCGATCGTGCCCCGACGTCTGCTGCCGCGAGTCGGTTGGCCGATCCGCTCAGGAGCGTTATGGCCGATCTTGCCTTTCATTCTCCGGATGCTATATGTAGGTAAGTACCTACGTCGGAGGTGGATTATGAGCGTGACACATCTTTCCAGCCGCGAACTCAATCACGACGTGAGCAGGGCAAAGAAGGCGGCGCAACATGGTCCGGTCATCATCACGGATCGTGGGAAGCCATCCCACGTGTTGATGACCTATGACGAATTCGAGCGGCTAACCGGCAAGCCCCGCAGTCTCGTCGATGCTCTCTCAATGCCTGGCCTTTCGGATATCGACTTCGACCCGTCTCGTGTTGAGATCGCCCCCCGAGGAGTCGATCTATCTTGAAATATCTGCTGGATACCAATGTTGTTTCCGAGCTGCGCAAGGTCGGAGACGGCAAGGCCGATGCCAATGTGGTCGCATGGGCTGGAGCGCAAGATGCAACAGGCCTATGTATCTCCGCCATGACGATCCTGGAATTGGAACGTGGAATACTCGGCGTGCAGCGCCGCGATGCAGCGCAGGGCGCTCGTCTGCGTGCGTGGCTGGAAAATCAGGTTCGACCAGCATTCGCCGACCGTATCCTGCCGATCGACGATGCGGTCGCGACGCGCTGCGCGCATCTACATGTTCCAGACCGGCGCAATGAAGCCGATGCCTTGATTGCCGCGACTGCCCTGATTCACGGCCTGACCGTCGTTACCCGCAATGTCCGGGATTTCGAAGGCGCAGGCGTTATCGTGCTGGATCCGTGGCAAGATTGATCTCTCTGCCGAAATGCAGAGACAATGCTACGGCCAGGGCTGCTCCTTATTGGGGACGCCGCCAGTTTGCCCTCACCAGGAGCGTCGCGTCATGGTGGCGCGGCGTTTCTCTGCAACCTGTCACGGCAGTTGATGTATGGTCACGTTCGGAACAACGTCTCGCGCGATCTCGCAGAGATGCCAATGGTGGGTCAGGTAGATAACCTGTCCGACCTTTGCCATTTCGCCGAGCAGGCGGAAAACCTCTTCGGAGCGGGGATTGTCGAAGCTCTCCATGATGTCGTCGGCGACGAAGGGTACGGGCCGGCGAAACGCTGCGAATTCCTCGTAACCCGCCAGCCGAAGCGCGAGGTAGAGCTGGAACTGAGTGCCGGCCGACATCGCATCCGCAAGCTTCGAACCACCGTCGCGCGACACGCCGATCAATATCTCCTTGTCCCGGTCGGGCTGGGTCGTCAGGCCGGAATAATTGCCGCCGGTGATCAGGCGAAAGGCCTCCGATGCGCGGTTCATCATCGAACTGCGATGTTTTTCCCGATAGATATGCAGCGCCTGTTCGGCCGCGAGCGTGCCGGCGCGCAGCGTCAGGTGCCGCACGGCCAGTTCCTCGATTTCAAGGAAAATGGTTCGGCGCTTGGCCTCGATCCGGGCCACGGCGTCGTCTCCGCCGACGGCCTCGAGCTTCCGCCGCGCCAGCGACACGTCGGAATAGAGAAGCTTCGCACGCTCGGTAAGATCCTCGATCCGGGCGCCAAGCTCCATGGCGTCGCGCTCGACCGCAGCGGCGTCGACACCGTCGAGGCGCTGTTCCGCCTCGGAAAAACTCGCAGCACGCAATGCCTCGGTGATCTGGTGGCGTAAGGTGGCCGCCCGCTCTTCCAGCCGGTCCCGCTCTCGGGACTGGTTCAGGAATATTTCGACCGAAGCAAGCGAGTCTGCGGCGAAATAGCCGGTCAATTCGTCCTTGCGGGCATTGTGAACGGCCAGTTCCTCCTCCAGCGCACGCCGTTTTTCCAATTGTTTGTCGAGATCTGCCTGCCGGTCTGCCCGAAGCTGCGCCGCATGCCGCGCCGCCTCATGACGTTCCACGAGCGCGTTTGCGGAGGCGAGCGTATCCACCGCCGGCTGGCTAAGGCCGCAGTCTATGAGAAGACCGGCGATATGCTCGCGGAATTGCTGCTGGTCGCGCTCCATCGCGGCAACACGACTTGCGAGGTCATCCCTCTCCTTCAGGATGGAGGGCAGTGTAGCGAGCGCATTCAGCATTGCGCGGACGGCGGCCATCGAACCGGCCTTGTCGGCAAACCAAGTTCGCGACAGCGCCTCCGCCCATTCCCGCTCCCAGGCCGCCATGGCGGCTTCCGCCTCCTGCCGGTCGCGCTCGCGTTCCCTGAAATCGCGATTGAGATCGTCGAGCGCCTTCTCATGCGCCTGCCGCGCCGCTTGTTCCGCTTTGCCGGTGGCAAGCATATTGTTCGCAGTCTGCATCAGCTCGGCGACCGATAATTGGTCGACGTCATCATGACCAGCATCCGCAAGGCTCGCCGCAAGCGTCGCGACGTGCCCGTCCAGTTCGAGGCGAAGCGCGTCCACCGCGTCTTCGGCCTGTTGCAGATCGTCCCAGGCGGAAAGCGCCGCGGCTCGCTTGGCGCTCCATGCCTCGAGTGCGGCAATGCGCGCCGCGGCTTCGGCACCATATTCGATTGCACCCGGCAGCAGACCGCCGAGGCGCTCGCAGAGCGCCTCATGTTCGGCGCGCGCTTCGGCAAGCAGTTCCCTTTGCCGTTCGATCGCCGCTATCGTTGCCGCTTCCGTCTGGCGGAGTTGGCGCAGTTCGGCCAGTTCCTGAGCGCGGGACAGCCGGCCGGCGGACAACATGTCGTCTTGTCGCATCCGCTCCTCGAATGTCTGAGCTGTGGCGGCATTCAGATTGGCGAGATGCACCTCCCAGGCGGCATCGCGTTCATCGCGTAGCCGCGCGGCTTGGCCATCGTCTATCGAACCGTCAGTGGCGATCGCCACGATCCGGGCTTTGGTCAGCGCCTGTTCCGTACCGAGATCCCGCAGCCGTGCCTGATGATCCTCGATCCGCTTGTCGATAGAGGTCGCCTGGCCGCGCCAAACCTCGATCTGCCGTGGCTCCGCCGCAGCCGTGCGTTCTAGGGCGACGGCATCACCGGTCCAAGGTGCAAGCTGTGCGAATTGCTTCTCCTGTATTCGCTTCGCCTGGACAAGTGTGCGTTCCTCCATGGTCAGCCGCATCGAGAGATCAGACCCCGTCAGCCGGTTCAGGGCGATCTCGATGCGGCCGAGACGCGTGGGATCGAGGTGGCCGGCCGCATCTTGCGAGCCGCCTTCCTTGTTCAGCCTTTCGAGATTCTCTTGTGCTCGCACCAGTTCGCGGCCCGCCGCGGCCAGTTTGGCCTCGACGCCGGAGCGCCGTTCGATGAGATCGCGGACGACGCCGATCAGCGAAGCGGGCAGCAGCAGTGCCTCGGGCGCCGTGTGGCCGGGCTGTTCGAGATCGGCCAACAGCCGAACCAACATGCCTTCCTGTTCGGCGAGCGCTAACCGGCGTTTCGGCAGATCGCTCTCCGCCGCGAGACAGCGCGCCCGCCCCTGATCCAGCAGGTCCATATGCGCAGCGACTGCCAGCCCCTTTTCGTCGATGGTGATCGCCTCGATCTGATCGGCAAGCTGGCGGAGCGTGCGGTCGGCGGCCTCGACAAGCGCCTGCAGCCGCGTCTCGTCGCGGGAAAGCTGCGGCAGGAGCGCATACCATTCGGAGGGCGGCCGCGGCAGATCGGCCATGCCGGCTGTATCTGCGATCAGCCGCCGGAGCTCCAGCGCCGCAGGCAAGGCGCCGAGAAGGCGCGTCAGCTCCTGATGCCGCGACTTGGTCTCGGCCAGTTCCCGTGTGGTCGTGCTATAGGCGCGCTCGGCCTGCTCATGGGTCGATTTCAGGCCCGCATAGGCCGAGGCCAGCGTGTCGATGGCATTGCGCTCGGCCTTGAGCGCTTCGAGCGAGCGCTTGAGTTCCGCCAGCCTGGTGCTCGACGACCGCTTCTTATAGATCGCGTTGGCTTCGTCGGCCGCGGTCACCAGCGAACGGCTGAGCCCTGCCAGACCCGAGCTGGCCGAGAACAGCAATTCGCCGAGTTCGCCCTTGCTTTGTATGATGGCGTTGCCGCCTTCCTTGAGCGACTGATCATCGAGCGAGAACATGGTGCGATAGGCCTCGCGACCGACGCCGCCAAGCGCGCCGGCCAGGAGCGCCTCGTTCACAGCTTGTCCCCGATCGTCGACAAGGCTGCCGGTCCGCAGCTTGAGCCGCGCCAGCTCGTATTCCGAGCCACCAAATTCCAGCCGCGCACCGACCTTCATCGTATTGTAGGGATGCAGGAAATTATAGGTGCTGCGCTCACCAATGCCGTAGAGCAGATCAAGATAGGCGGCGAAGGTGGTCGATTTGCCCGCTTCGTTCAGGCCATAAACGATGTGCAAGTCCGGCGAACCTTGACGGGCCGTGCCGAAATCGATGGAGTGATCAGTGAACTTGCCATAACGGGTGAGGTCGAGGCGGCGCAGGCGCATCAGCTGTCTCCCCGATCCACCGCCTTCATTCGGGCAGCGATGTCCTCGGCGCCATCGGCGAGAAGGCTGTTGATGAAGCGCTCAAAACCCTCCTCGTTCTGGCCGGCAAATGCCCGGCTCTCGGGCGGCAGGTCGGCGAGCAGGTCCCGGACCATCTCCCTGACATCGTCGCGAAACCCGCTGCGGGCGATGACCTCGTCCCGCATCAGCGCGCCGAGTTCGACGACGGGATCGGCGGCGGGCGCGTCTGCGGGGATCGAGGGCGCTTCGAAGGCGAGTTCCAGCTTCTCGATCCAGGTGCGGCCGATCACGTCGCTGCGCCGCTCGGCTTCCGCCTGCATGAGGTCAACATCGCGCCGCAGCTGCCAGGAGAGCGGCGTGCGGCCGGAAAGCCTGAGGCGTGCGACAAGATGCGGCGAAGCCGTGCGGTCGCGCTGCGCCATCAGCGCCGTCTCGACCACTGTGGCCGCCTCACGCCAATCATCGACATCCGTGAGGTCGACATTGACGCGCTCGAACTGCGCGATGCTGGTGCGCCGCTCCTCGACCGTCACGGTCCGGTTGTCCGCCACGGTCACCAGCGACACGGTCTTGACCCCCGCTTCATTGATGTCGCGGCCCTGCGGCATGCCGGGCATGATGACCGTCGCCGCGCCGGGATAATGGCTGCGCTGGTGGAGATGCCCGAGCGCCCAGTAATCGAAACCCGAGGTATGCAGGTCGAGCACGCTGCAGGGCGCATAGACATCATGTCCGGCCGATCCGGCCAGGCTCGTATGCATGATGCCGATGTTGACGGCATCCGCTACCGGCGGCTTGAATTTCGGCAGCAACGGGTCCGGGGCCTGCGGTTTCGCAAAGCTCAGGCCGTGGATCGCGACCGACAAGCTGCCCTTCGTGGCCTCCACGATCTCGGCATGACCGCCGAAGATCTTCACCGTATCGGGCATCACCAGTTCCCTGGCGATCTTCGACATCGCATCATGATTGCCCCGGATCTTGAAGACTGAGATGCCCGCTCGGTGCAGGCGTTCGAGCTCGCCTGCCAGGAAGCGCGCCGTCTTCATCGACGTCTGCTCGCCGTCATAGAGATCACCGGCGATGACAAGCGCATCGACCCGCTCTTCAAGGCAAAGATCGACGATCGCGACCAGCGCTTGCCGGCTGGCGTCACTCACGAGGTCGGCCAGCTCTGCGTTGCGAAGCGCGAGAGAGCGCAGGGGAGAGTCGAGATGGAGATCGGCGGTGTGGACGAAACGATAGGCCATGAATGCAAGAATGGTGTTGCGATAGAGTGATCCAACAGGCGCCGGAGATAAGCGTACGATCGTTATCGCCCGGCAGTAAAACATCGGAATATGCCACGAACATTCAGAGCATGGCGGCGGCGGCCTGGCGAGTAAAATGGGTCGGCGAAACCGGCCCATCCACAGTCAATGCTGCTCGATCGGGGCAGGCACGGCAGCAATCGCAGCATGAGGTATTTCGAATGCAAACTCATGATTGCTGCTTTCGGTATCGCGGCGGCAAATTTCCTGTCGATAAAACTTTAGGTTCCGCTGTGGCAATATTTTCAACCCAAATGTCTATCGTCGCAACTTGCGGAAGAAAATGAGCCGGACGATCTTCGCGGAATGTGCAGCGGTTTTTGACTCCCGGCAGGAAAATGCACGCAAACATGAGGGGAGTGAAAGCCCTTGGCTGTCACAGACGAGTTAACCCGATCAGAATTCTGTGGCACCGCGGATCTCGATACCAATGGCGCCTTGCGCCCGGCCAGTTGGGAAAACGAGGTAAAGAACCATTTTGTCTTCCTGGACGAGCTTCGGGGGATAGCGGCGCTGTCAGTGGTTCTCCTACATGCTAACCAGGCTTTTGCCTTCGGCCTTCATTTTCACGCCTATCTGGCGGTGGATTTCTTCTTTTGTCTCAGTGGCTTCGTTCTCGCACACGGATATGACGCAAAGCTGAAGTCGGGCATGTTGCGAAACAGGACATTCCTCCTCAAACGCACAATACGACTTTATCCCATGATCGCGGTCGGTGTCGCTTTAGGCGTTCTCGCGGCGCAATTTACCTACGCCTCGATTCTTTCCGGTCTTGACGTCTCGATTCTTGCACTCGGCGCATTGCTTCTTTTGCCGCTCGGACTTTTGGTGGGACAAGAGGCGTTCGCGATCAACAACCCCCTCTGGTCTATCTGTTTTGAAATAGTCGCAGGCGTGGCCTACGGCTCAGTCGCCCGACGGAGAATTCGTCTTTGGCATGAGATAGCGGCTCTCGCCCTATTGGCCGCAGCGCTTTTCGCCGTCGTCTCGATCGAGGGTACCGTCGGATCGGTCGGATTTGGCAGCTGGCGAACGTTCTTCGAGGGATTGGTCAGGGTCGGCTTTTCGTTCCTTGCCGGTGTGCTGATCCTCCGCTGGGATATAAGCAACCGTATCAGGGCGGTACCGCCTCAGGTCCCGCTTTTCCTCCTGATCGCGGTTCTGTTTTGCCCCTTTGCCGTCGCCAGAGACATCTTCGACTTCGTCTGCATCGCTATCATATTTCCGATCGTGCTCGTGCTGGCCGTAGCGGTTTCCTCCCATGAGAAACGGCCATTCGCCGCATATCTTGGCCAGATATCTTATCCTCTCTACATCGTCCATCAGCCAATAATGCAACTCGGCGCACAGCTCCAAATCTCCACCGGCGAGGTGATCCCACGGCCGATCACCGCCGGCCTCGCACTCCTGACTGCCATAGCTGTTGCGCATCTCTTGTACACTCGCTTCGATACACCCGTGCGCGTCTATTTAGGCCGCAAGCTGCTCAGATCAGCTTGACGGCGTCGTTTTTTTGCGACGGCGGCAACCCCCGTGCTAGGGATTGGGCGATGGAAACGCATCGGGTCGTGGCTTGACACGAAGGCCGCTCCGCTCTTTGATGCCGAACATTCACCAGGGGTGTCCCGGCAAGGGGCTGAGATTCTGCTGAACAATACGGCTTTGCCTGTTGTGGCGCAGTGACCCGTTGAACCTGATCCAGTTCATACTGGCGTAGGGACGGTGCGGACGCTGCGGCTGTTGGGCGGATCTTCGCTTTGTCGCGGAAGGCGTCTTTCCATCATTCCAACACTGGAACTGGGTCTCCAAACGTCAAACCTTGGAGCCTCATCCATGAATATTGTTGCACCCCAGCTTACTCCCGTCGTCACCACCGGCTCGCTTCCGGCCTCGACCAAGATCGTCAAACCCGGAACGCTCTATCCGGATCTGCGCGTGCCGATGCGCGAAATCAACCTTCACCCGACCTCGGGTGAACCGCCGGTCACGGTCTATGATTCCTCCGGCCCTTATACCGATCCGGCCCACGTGGTCTCCATCGACGCCGGGCTGCCGCGTTTGCGCGAGGCCTGGGTCAGGGCGCGTGGCGACGTCGAAGCCTACGAAGGCCGGGTGGTGAAGCCTGAAGACAATGGTTTTGCCACGGGCGAACGGCTGACGCCGGAATTTCCCATTCGCAACACGCCGCTAAAGGCAAAGGCCGGCCGCGCCGTCACCCAGCTCGCCTATGCGCGGGCCGGCATTATCACCCCGGAAATGGAATTTATCGCGATCCGCGAAAACCTCGGCCGGCAGGCCGCGAAGGAGGCGCTCACCCGCGACGGCGAGAGCTTCGGCGCGCATGTTCCGGATTTCGTGACGCCCGAATTCGTGCGCCGGGAAGTCGCCGAGGGCAGGGCGATCATCCCAGCGAATATCAACCACCCCGAATCCGAACCGATGATCATCGGCCGGAATTTCCTCGTGAAGATCAACGCCAATATCGGCAATTCGGCCGTCACCTCGTCGATGGCGGAAGAGGTGGAAAAGATGGTCTGGGCGATCCGCTGGGGCGCCGACACCGTCATGGACCTTTCCACCGGTCGCAACATTCACAACATCCGCGAATGGATCATTCGCAACTCGCCGGTTCCGATTGGAACCGTGCCGCTTTACCAGGCGCTCGAGAAGGTCAACGGCATTGCCGAAGATCTGACCTGGGAAGTCTATCGGGATACGCTGATCGAGCAGGCCGAGCAGGGCGTCGATTATTTCACGATCCATGCGGGCGTGCGGCTGGCCTATATTCCGCTCACCGTCAATCGCGTCACCGGCATCGTCTCACGCGGCGGCTCGATCATGGCCAAGTGGTGTTTGCATCACCACAAGGAGAGTTTCCTCTACGAGCATTTCGAGGAAATCTGCGACATCTGCCGTGCCTATGACGTCTCCTTCTCGCTCGGCGACGGTTTGCGGCCGGGGTCGATCGCGGATGCCAATGACGCAGCGCAATTTGCCGAGCTCGAAACCCTCGGCGAACTGACGAAGATCGCCTGGGCCAGGGATTGCCAGGTGATGATCGAAGGCCCCGGCCATGTGCCGATGCACAAGATCAAAGAGAATATGGATAAGCAGCTCAAGGTCTGCGGCGAAGCCCCCTTCTATACGCTCGGTCCGCTGACGACCGACATCGCGCCGGGCTATGATCACATTACCTCCGGCATCGGAGCCGCCATGATCGGCTGGTTCGGCACGGCGATGCTCTGCTACGTCACGCCGAAGGAGCATCTGGGGCTGCCCGACCGCAGCGACGTCAAGACCGGCGTCATTACCTACAAGATCGCCGCCCATGCCGCCGATCTTGCCAAGGGACATCCGGCCGCCCGCATCCGCGACGATGCGCTGTCGCGGGCGCGCTTCGAATTCCGTTGGGAGGATCAGTTCAACCTCTCCCTCGACCCGGATACGGCGCGTTCCTTCCACGACGAGACCCTCCCGAAGGAGGCGCACAAGGTGGCGCATTTCTGTTCGATGTGCGGCCCGAAATTCTGCTCCATGCGAATTTCCCACGACATTCGCGCCGAAGCCCAGAAAGAGGGATTGGAAGCCATGGCGGCCAAGTACCGCGATGGCGGCGATCTCTACATGCCGGTCGCAGAGGTCGCGAAAACGCCCGTCGGAGAATGACCATGCGCGTTCTCGTCAAGGGGGCCGGCGTTGCCGGCCTCACCGTGGCCTGGCAGCTCTATCGCCACGGCTTCCGCGTCACCCTTGCGGAGCTGGCCGACAAGGTCGGCGCTGGTGCCTCCGGCTTTGCCGGCGGCATGCTGGCGCCGTGGTGCGAGCGGGAAGGTGCGGAGGAGCCGGTGCTGACGCTCGGTCGCCTTGCCGCGGACTGGTGGGAGGCTGCACTGCCCGGCCATGTCAATCGCCGGGGAACACTTGTCGTGGCGGGCGGGCGCGATGCCGGCGAGCTCGACCGCTTTTCCCGCCGGACAAGTGGATGGGAATGGCTGGACGAGGCGGCGATCGCCGCTCTGGAGCCTGATCTCGCCGGCCGCTTCCGCAGGGCGCTGTTCTTCCGGCAGGAAGCGCATCTCGATCCACGGCAGGCGCTCGCCGCCCTGGCCGCAGGGTTGGAGGACGCCCGCATGCGTCTCATGCTCGGCGTCACCGGCGAAGCTGATTTTGCCCATTATGACCGGGTGATCGACTGCACCGGTGCCGCCCAGATCGGCCGGCTGCCCGGATTGCGCGGTGTTCGAGGTGAGATGCTCTGCCTCGAAACAAGCGAGCTCAGTCTGTCCCGCCCCGTCCGCCTGCTGCATCCCCGCCACCCGATCTACATCGTGCCGCGCGAGAAAAATCGCTTCATGGTCGGCGCGACGATGATCGAAAGCGACGATGCCGGCCCGGTTACCGCGCGTTCGCTGATGGAGTTGCTGAACGCCGCCTATGCGATGCATCCCGCCTTCGGCGAGGCACGGGTCACGGAAACCGGTGCAGGCGTGCGCCCCGCTAATCCCGACAATCTGCCGCGGGTGACACAGGAGGGATCCACCCTCCATGTCAACGGCCTCTACCGCCACGGCTTTCTGCTGGCGCCGGCGATGGCCGGCGAGGTGGCGCGGCGTCTTCTCACAGAACAAGGACAACCGGAAAGGAGGCCCTCATGACCTTCATCATCAATGGCGAGGAACAGCAGGTCGCGGCCGCGACGCTCGCAGACCTGCTTCTCGCTCTGGACTACGAAGGCGGCTGGCTGGCAACTGCGGTCAACGGCGAGTTGGTGCACCGCGAGGATCGCGCCGATTTCAGGCTCGGCGAAGGCGACCGCATCGAAATTCTCTCACCGATGCAAGGGGGCTGAGATGCTGAAAATTTATGATGTTGAAGTCCGCTCCCGACTGCTGCTCGGCACCGCCCGCTACCCGTCACCCGCCGTCCTTGCAGAAGCCGTGAGACGCTCGAAGGCTGAGATTGTCACTGTCTCGCTTCGGCGCGAGGCCGCCGGCGGCAAGGCGGGTGGCGCCTTCTTCGAGCTGATCCGCGAGCTTGGTGTGCGCGTGCTGCCGAATACCGCCGGATGCCACAGCGTACAGGAGGCTGTGCTGACGGCGAAGATGGCGCGCGACGTATTCCGCACCGACTGGATCAAGCTCGAGGTGATCGGCCATCACGATACGCTGCAGCCCGATGTCTTCGGCCTTGTCGAAGCGGCTCGCATCCTGTCGGGCGAAGGCTTTCAGGTCTTCCCCTATACGACCGACGATCTAGTCGTCGCCGAAAAACTGCTGGATGCCGGCTGCCGCGTTCTGATGCCCTGGTGCGCGCCGATCGGCTCCGCCATGGGACCGGTGAACCCGATGGCGCTGCGGGCATTCCGAGCACATTTTCCGGATGTGCCGCTCATCGTCGATGCCGGCATCGGCCGCCCGTCTCACGCCGCCGCTGTCATGGAATACGGCTATGATGCCGTTCTTCTCAACACCGCCGTTGCCGGCGCTGGTGATCCCGCCGCCATGGCCGAGGCCTTCGCGCTTGCCATCGATGCCGGCCGCATTGCGCATGGCGCCGTGCCGTTGGAGCCGCGCGACATGGCCGTCCCATCCACTCCCGTCATCGGCAAGGCAGTCTTCTCATGAGGCTAGACCCCTTCTATCTCATCGTCGACAGCGCCGAATGGGTCGAGCGTCTCGTGCCACTCGGCGTCAAACTCGTCCAGCTGCGCATCAAGGATTGCCCGGACTCCGCGCTTCGCGAGGAGATCCGGCGTTCGAAGGCTGCCTGCGCGGCAGCAGGTTGCCAATTGGTCGTCAACGACTACTGGAAACTGGCGATCGATGAAGGATGCGATTTCATTCATCTCGGGCAGGAAGACCTGATGGCCGCCGACAGGAATGCCATTCGTCGCGCCGGCCTGAAGCTCGGCCTTTCGACGCACGACATATCGGAGCTGGAGACGGCGCTGGCGGCCGAGCCGGATTACGTTGCACTCGGACCGGTCTGGCCGACGATTCTCAAACAGATGAAATGGGCGCCGCAAGGCATTGAACGTCTTTCGGACTGGCGGCGGCGCGTCGGCGCGATACCGCTCGTCGCCATTGGCGGGATCACCGCCGAACGCGCGCAGCTGGTGCTGGAAAAAGGCGCCGATAGTGCTGCCGTGGTCACCGATATCACCCGCAACGCGGATCCCGAGGCCCGCACGCGACAGTGGCTTGCCGCGACCGCGCCGTGGCGGCCCGCGAATGACGTATGAAGGGTTGATCTTGCCGACAGCGCGGAAACCTTTGATGCTGCCGGGCAGGGTATTGTTACATGCTCAACTACACCGGAAATTCGACTTTTCGATTGCGTAGTTCACTTGTGAGGGGGAACGCCGGTTCGGATCTGTTCAACAGCCAGACGTCAAATGGCGAGTCTCAGGTTCTACTCCCTCCAAGAGAAGAGCAATTTTCAATCTTGCCAGCCTGTCGGTTCAGCATTCAGCCATGGCGAAAATGGCTGCGGTACCTGCGCACTCTATTTCAGTTGCTTCAAAAGTTTTATAAGCTCGGGCGTTTTCGGCAGCGATAAAATGATCCCCCGTATCAAGACCAGAGAATCTTCACTTCTTCCCGGAGCTGGCTTCTTCGAGCGACTGCTCGAGGCAGGCTTTGCCGGCGACATCGAGACCAGCGCCGCCTCGCGCACCGTGCTTTCGACGGATAACTCGATCTACCAGATCGAGCCGGCAGGGATCCTCTTTCCCAAGGATATCGCGGACATGAAGGCCTTGATGCGGGTCCTCTCCGAAGACCCGTTCCGCGACCTGTGCATCGTCGCGCGCGGCGGCGGCACCGGCACCAATGGCCAGTCGCTGACGGACGGCCTCGTCGTCGACTGCTCACGGCATATGAACCGGATTCTGGAGATCGATCCGGTGCGGCGGGTCGCCCGCGTCGAAGCCGGCGTCGTCAAGGACCAGCTCAACCGCGCCCTTGAGAATCATGGCCTGTTCTTCGCTCCGGAACTTTCGACCTCCAATCGGGCGACGATCGGCGGCATGGTCTCGACCGATGCCTGCGGCCAGGGCTCCTGCCTCTACGGCAAGACGAGCAACCATGTGCTCGGCCTCAGGATGGTCCTGACCGATGCGACGGACTGGTGGTCGCGTCCCCTCGACGACGTGTCTCTTGCCAAGGTCAAGTCTCGCGATGATCGCGTCGGCGAAATCCATCGGACGGTCGACAGGATCGCGCGCGACGAGCGCGCGCGCATCGAGGAAATCTTTCCGCGCCTCAACCGCTACATGACGGGCTACGACCTTGCGCATATCCGTCGCGACGACGGACGCTTCGATCTCAATGCGATCATCTGCGGCTCGGAAGGCACGCTGGCGATGATCGCCGAGATCGAGCTCAGCCTTCTGCCGATCCCCAAATATGCGGCGCTGGTCAATATCCGCTACGACGACTTCAACACCGCTCTCGAAGACGCAAGGTCGCTGACCGCGCTGAACGTCGCCTCGGTGGAAACGATCGACGAGAAGGTGCTTGGCCTTGCCAAGGGTGACATCGTGTGGAGCGGCATCGCGCGGTTTTTCCCGGATGACCAGCGCGGTCCGGCCAACGGCATCAATATCGCCGAGGTGTTGGCCGACGACCCGGTCGAGTTGGAACAGAAGCTCATGGCGGTGACGTCGGCGCTGGCCCGCGCCGATGTCGTCCGCAATATCGGCCTTACGATCGCCCGGGAGAAAGCGGACGTCGAGGCGATATGGGCGATGCGCAAGCGCGCCGTCGGGCTTCTCGGCAATGTCGAAGGCCCGGTGCGCCCTGTGGCTTTCGTCGAGGACACCGCCGTCCCTCCTGACAATCTCGCCGCCTATATCCGAGAATTCCGCGCTCTCCTCGATGCGGCCGGCGTCTCCTACGGCATGTTCGGGCATGTGGATGCGGGCGTGCTTCATGTGCGGCCGGCCCTCGACCTGACGCGGGACGACCATGTGCCGCTCATCCGGGAAATCACCGACGCGGTGGTGGCGCTCACCCGCAAGCATGGCGGCGTTCTCTGGGGCGAGCACGGCAAGGGTGTGCGTTCAGAATATGTGCCGGAATTCTTCGGCGATCTCTATCCGAGCCTCCAGCAGATCAAGAAGACGTTCGATCCGGAGAACCGCCTCAATCCGGGCAAGATCGCCACGCCCGACGATGGCGCGCTGATGAAGATCGACGAGGTTCCCTTGCGGGGAAGCGTCGACCGCATCATCGGCAACGAGATCCGCGCGGCCTTCGACAATGCGGCCTATTGCAACGGCAACGGCGCCTGTTTCGATTTCGACGAGACCAGCCCGATGTGCCCGTCCTACAAGGCAACCCGCAACCGGGTGTACTCGCCGAAGGGGCGCGCCGCCCTGATGCGGGAATGGCTGCGGCTCCTCGTCGAGCAGGGTGTCGATCCCCGTGAGGAAGCGGTTCGGCTCCGCAATTCGAACAAGGTGATCGGGCTTGTCAGGCGGGCGTTCAACTCGCTGAACCCGGCCAATCGGACCGATTTTTCGCACGAAGTGCGGGCAGCTATGGATACGTGCCTCGCCTGCAAGGCCTGCGCCGGTCAATGTCCTGTCAAGGTCAGCGTCCCCGCGTTCCGCTCGAAGTTCCTGAACCTCTATTACGGCCGCTACCTCAGGCCGCTGAAAGATCCGCTGGTGGCCGGCATTGAGGCCACTCTGCCGCTGATGGCGCGGATCCGTCCTCTCTACAATCTCCTTGCCGGAACGGCTGCCGGCCGCGCGGCGATGAAGCTCGTCGGCTTGACCGCGCTGCCGAAGATGCCGCCGGCGTCACCGCTGGCCGGCCTCGGGGTTCCGACCGCCGACGCGGAGCAGATCATGAAGATGTCTCCCGAGGCGCGCGGCCGCACCGTCGTCTTCATTCCCGACGCCTTCACTGCGCATTTCGATCCCAAAGTGGTCGTCGCCGCCGTCGAGGTCGCCCGCAAGCTCGGGCTGTCGCCGTTCATCGCGCCGCCGCTCACCAACGGAAAAGCGCTGCATGTCCACGGCTACCTCGACCGTTTCGAAAAGGCGGCCGTCGCGACCTTGCGCTCCCTGAATCGTTTGGCGACAATCGGCGTGCCGCTTGTCGGGCTGGACCCATCCATGACCCTCGCCTATCGCAGCGAGTACATGACCTTGCCGAAAGGACTACCCCACGCAACCGTGCAGCTGCCGCAGGAATGGCTGGCCGCAAACGGCAAGGACCTGGCGGAGGCGGTCAGGCGGCAGGCCGTGGCGACGGTCCGGCTTCTGCCGCACTGTACCGAACGCACCAATATGCCCTCGGCGGTTGCGCAGTGGAAAGCGGTCTTCGGCACCCTCGGCATCGACCTGCAGGTGGCCGATGCGGGTTGCTGCGGCATGGCGGGAACGTTTGGCCACGAAGCCCGCAACAGAGAGATTTCCGAAACGCTCTATGCGATGAGCTGGGCAGAACAGATCGCCGCCGGCGAGGACGGGACCGTCGTCATGGCGACCGGCTATTCCTGCCGGTCGCAGGTCAAGGAAATAGACCGCAGGATGATCCCCCATCCTCTGGAAGTCATCCGGGATCTGATAAGCTGAAAACCCGGGCGCAAGGCAGGTGGCGAGACGCTGACGTCGCTGAAGGTCGGCGGCAGGGTGACCGCCCGCCAGGGGCCGGCGTTTTCGTCAGCGAAAAGGATGCCAGGACCCTGAATTTCGAGATCAGCCGGGTCGAAGACATCCGTTCCGCCATGCAGATCCTCGAACTGCGCCTGGGTGTCGAAATTCAGGCCGCAGCGCTCGCCGCAACCCGGCGCACGCCCGAGGCGCAACCCCGGATCAACAAGGAGCATGCGGCGATGGTTCCTTTCGCGCGCGGCCACAGCGGCTATTGCGAATAGCCCACCACGGAAGCAAGTTCCATAATTCAGCTTACGCCAGATTCGCCTGTAGCCGCAAAGTTAGAATGTCCTGTTTCTGCAAAGTAGGAATGTCACTCTCTCCCCGTTTTGGATGACGGCGGAGATTGCGGATGGGATTGATAGCGATGAGCGAGCGTGATCTGCAGCGGATCGAGGTTCTGTCGAAGGTGATCGCCGGCCGGATGACGATGGTCACGGCGGCGCATGTGCTTGATCTGAGCGAGCGCCAGGTGCGGCGCCTGTTGGATCGCATTAGTACTGACGGCGCCGCGTCGATCCGCCATAAGGCGATCGGTCGGCCGTCGAACAACCGGATCAGCGACGGCGTTCGCGATTATGCGATGACGTTGGTTGGCGAACGCTATGCGGATTTCGGTCCGACGCTGGCGGCCGAGAAGCTGGCCGAACGCGATGGATTGCGTGTGTCGCGCGAGACGTTGCGCAGCTGGATGGTGGAGGCTGGCCTGTGGCTATCTGCCAAGCAGCGGCGGACGTTTCATCAGCCGCGGTTGCGGCGCGAAGCCTATGGCGAGCTGGTACAGATCGACGGGTCCGAACATCGCTGGTTCGAGGATCGCGGCGATCCGTGTTCGCTCTTGGTGTTCGTCGATGATGCGACGGGCAGGTTGATGCAGCTGCGCTTCGTCCGTTCCGAAAGCGCCGTCAGCTATTTCGATGCCCTGGAGCTTTATCTGAAGCATCACGGGGCGCCGATCGCCTTTTATTCCGACAAGCACTCAGTGTTCCGGGTGGCGAAGAAGGATGCCAAGGGTGGCCAGGGCATGACCCAGTTCGGGCGGGCGCTTTCAGAGCTAAACATCGAGATTCTTTGTGCAAACTCCAGCCAGGCCAAAGGTCGTGTCGAGCTCATGAACCGGACGTTGCAGGACCGGCTGGTCAAGGAATTGCGGCTGGCAGGCATCGACAACATGGAGGCAGGCAATGCGTTCTTGCCTGGCTTCATGGCGGACTACAATGCGCGGTTTGCGCTTGTGCCTGCCCGATCCGGTGATCTGCACCGGCCGATGAATCTGGCCCCGGATCGGTTGGCCGAGATCCTGTGCAAACGCGAGCAGCGCTATGTCGGGGCGCAGTTGACGTTTTCGTTTGAGCGCAAGCGGATCATGCTGGAGGAGACCGAGGTGACGCGCGGTCTGGTGGGCCGCTATGTCGAGACCTATGCCTATGCGGACGGCCGGCTCGATGTGCGGTGGAAGGGACACTCCCTGCCCTACAAGGTGTTCGACAAGGACCAGCGGGTGACGCATGCGGCGATCATCGAGAACAAGCGGGTCGGCGACATTCTGGCTTATATCAAGGAGCGCCAGGAGCAGCAGCCGAAGCCTGATGTGAAGACCAACAGCGAGAAGAACGGCTATGTGCGACGGGCTCGCGGTCCGGGACGGCGGAAGGATTTCATGAACGATCCGGGGTGATCGAACGCCGTAAAGCGGCGCTGGCAAAGCTTGACGCTGCCGAGTGAGGCGTTGGTCGCATCGTTACATAGCTAAAGCCGAAGGGTGCCCCTCACCCGCCCCGATCTGATCTTGCAACCCGGACCAGCCGCTCAGATCGGGGCTGATCGACCTGCCGGATGCGGACCAAAGTGACATTCCTACTTTGCAAACATCCGGACATTTCAACTTCCCCGCCACATGGCCTGTAGGCGGGTACATTCTATTTCCAACTGCGACGCGCCGGGCCGCCCTTTGGCGCTCACGCGAGCAGCCAGTTTTCGGCACGCAAGCCCTCGCAACTGAAAAAGTCCCACACATTATTCGTCGCTCAGAGCTCAGGGAACGAAATCCGGGCGATCAGGTTAGTCCAAAGGAAAAGCGGGCTTTCGAGCCCTGGCGATGAGGTGAACCCGAGGAGCAGGTTGTGAATGTTGTAAGTTTTCCGCGCCAGCGCCACGATGATCCCGATCGCGCTTTCGTCAGCACCGATGCAGATGAGCGACGGCTCTATAGATTTGCCCTGCAGTACGAGATGGATGGCAAGAGCTGGGCGACCGACATCTGGGCCTATTCATCCAAAGACGCCGAAGATCGCGTCGCTGCGATGCGGCGATCGCTGACGATGTGCGGTCAGCTCTATGCCGAGGTGGAGGCCGACGCTCCGACGCCGCTCTAAGCATATGCGACGCGGCTGAGAAGCCCAGCCTATTGCCTATTGCCTATTGCCTATCGTCTCTCGTCACCGGCTGTCGACAGCCCCGCTCGTCACTTTGCCGACTCGCCTGGAACAGTTTGTTTCTCGAAGAGTTTGGGTCGCAAAATATCTGCCGGGGATCCCCCTACGACAATATCGGGAGGCAAAAATGTCAGCGCGATCGAAACATCCGCCAACTATCGGTGAGAGCACGCCTGCGGCTGGCGGCTGGGCGGCGGCGAGATCTCTTGGAGAAATTCTTCTCCGCGAACACGTCCCCCGATCGGGGCCGTCGCTGCTTTCCCATCACAACAAACCAGACGGTTACATGTGCGTCAGTTGTGCCTGGGCCAAGCCTGCAAAACCGCATGCGATGGAATTTTGCGAAAGCGGCGCGAAGGCGACCGCCTGGGAGGTCACTTCCCGCCGCGCCGACCGCGCCTTCTTCGCCGCCCATACATTGCATGAGCTGGAGCAGTGGAGCGATCACGATCTCGAAGAACAAGGTCGCCTGACCCATCCGATGCGGTGGAACCGCTCGACCGACAAATACGAGCCGGTAGACTGGAACGATGCATTCGCAGAAATCGGCGAGGCGCTGCGGTCAATTCCTCCGCGTGAGGTCGATTTCTACACCTCCGGGCGCGCCTCCCTCGAGACCTCCTACATGTATCAGCTTTTTGCCCGCATCTTCGGCAGCAACAACTTGCCCGATTCTTCCAATATGTGTCACGAAAGCTCCTCGGTCGGTCTGCCGGAAAGCATCGGAGCCTCCGTCGGCACGGCAATCCTGTCCGATTTCCAGAACTGCGATTGCATTTTCTATATGGCGCAGAACGTCGCCACCTCCTCCCCGCGAATGCTGCATGACCTTCAGGACGCCGTCGACCGTGGCGTGAAAATCGTCACCTTCAATTTGTTGCGCGAACCGGGCCTTGAACGTTTCATCAACCCGCAAATGCCGAGCCAGATGCTGACCGGTCGGTCGACGCCGATTTCGTCGGAATATTACCAGGTGAAGAACGGAGGCGACATCGCGGCCCTCTTCGGGGTCTGCAAAGCCTTGATCGAAGCCGACGATGCGATGAAGGCAATGGGCATGAGCAAGGTTTCAGGCTCCGATGCCGTGCCCCATAAACCGGATAATGCCGCGGCGGTGGCGTTCGCCGCTTCCATTGCCGCCGCCGACAAAAAGCATGTTCTCGACCACGATTTCATCAACACGCATACGTCGGGTTTCGAGGAATTCGCCGAAGCCGCCCGCCGATATGACTGGGCCGAGCTGGAACGTGTTTCCGGCTTGACCCGCGAACAGATGATTCAGGCAGCCCGCACCTACGCCCATTCGGAGGCGGTGCTAATGATCTACGGCATGGGTCTCACCCAGCATGTGATGGGTGTCCAGAACGTTCATATGGTCGCCAACCTCGCGCTGTTGCGCGGCAATATCGGCAAGCCCGGCGCCAATATCTGCGCCGTGCGTGGCCACTCGAACGTGCAGGGCCAGCGCACGGTCGGGATAACGGAAAAGCCGGACCTCGTGCCGCTCGATAAGCTGAAGGAACTCTACCGGTTCGAACCGCCACCATGGGAAGGACGCTCGACCGTCGACACCTGCAAGGCGATCATGGAGGGCGAAGCCAAGGCCTTCGTCAGCCTCGGTGGCAATTTCTTGCGCGCCGTCCCGGAAACGGAAGCGATGGAGGAGGCCTGGCGCAAACTCCGCCTGACCGTACAGATCGCGACGAAGCTCAATCGCAGCCACGTTATCCATGGCGAAATCGCCTATCTCCTTCCCTGTCTCGGCCGTATCGAGATCGATGAACAGGCAAGCGGTCCGCAAGCCGTTTCCATCGAAAGTTCTGTGGCTCATTTCCATGGCTCGCGTGGGAAGGCGAAGCCCGCGAGCGAGGAGCTTCTGTCGGAGCCCGCCATCATCGCCGGCATTGCCAAGGCGACGCTGGCGAATGGCCGAGTCCCCTGGGACGAATGGGTCGGCGATTATTCGAAGATCCGCGATGCGATCGAAGCGACCTATCCCGAGACATTCAGGGATTTCAACAAACGCATGTTTCAGCCGGGCGGCATTCCGAGACCGGTGCCGGCCAGGGAACGCAAATGGACGACGCCCAACCAGAAAGCCAATTTCATCACGCCGCCGCGGCTCTTCCCCGAACTCGACATCGGTCCGGGCGCCACTGAGGTTCTCAACCTCGCCACGCTACGCTCCAACGACCAGTTCAACACGACCATCTACGGTTACGGCGATCGCTATCGCGGCGTGAAGGGAACGCGAAAGGTGGTCTTCATGAACGAAGAGGATATTGGCAGACTGGGCTTCAAAGAAGGCGATTTCGTCGATCTGACGACCGCCATCGACATCGCCACAACGCGCCGCGTCACCGGCTTCAAGGTTGCTCGGCACCCAATTCCGGCCGGGTGCTGTGCGGCCTATTACCCTGAGGCGAACCCGCTCTTTCCGCTGTCGCACCACGACGCCAAGGCCAAGACCCCCTCTTACAAGATGTTGCCGGTGCGGCTCAGTCTCTCGGCCCTGTCGTCGCGGTCCTGATCTAGGTCCCGGCAATGCGCGAAAGCAAGCACGTCCCCTGGTCGGCGGCAGTATCGCTTCTCACGATGGCAGCCGTCTGGGCCGCCATCGCCTGGGCAAGCCGTCTATGCTTGCGTCGCGCCCATCCCAGCGTCGCGTCCGGTCCCGATCGGTTCCCTTTGCTTGCCGATAGCGCCGTCAAGAAGGACGGCATCTGGTTGGTCTCGATAGTGCTGCTCGGTATGTTGATGATCGGAGCCGCGATCGGCTGGGCAAGACATCCAAGGCAGTATCGCGCCGATCCGCCGCTCACATCATCTCTCGATCAGTTCCGGCTGATGCCGGACAGGATCGGCGGCACACCACCCGACGTCTATTTCGCGCTTGGCAAGCCCTATGAGACGACCGCTTATGATCTGAGCCAGGGCAAGCGCCTTTATTCCTGGTTCGGCTGCCCTACTTGCCATGGAGACGGACGAGGCGGGACCGGCCCTTCGTTTCTTGACGGCTGGTGGTTTTATGGCTCGGAAATGGTATCGGTCGTGGCATCCATACGCGACGGACGGCCTCACGGCATGCCTGCCTTCGCGAACAGAATGACGAGCGACCAGATCTGGCAGCTCGCCGGTTATGTCAGGACGATCGGCGCCTATTCCGCCCCCTATACCGCGCCGAGCCGCAACGACGACAAGCATACGAGACCGGCCGAGAACCGCGCGCCGGCCGCAACTCTTTTCGAGGAAGGGCCGGTGGGCGTCCGCTCCGATCGAGGTGTCCGGCCTTGAAGATCGCCGCGGCATGCACCCTGTTTTTGTCAGGCTGCGCTGGGACGCAATCGGCGCTGAATGCGGACGGACCTGCCGCTTCGGAACTCAAGAGCCTGATATTCCTGTTCGTCGCCGTCTGCGGCGTCGTCTTCGTGCTTGTCATGAGCGTCATGGCATGGGCGCTGGTTGGCAGGAAAAACCAGGCCCTCGGCGAACCACAAACTGAGCGTTCCATGGGCAGGGTCGTTAGCGGCGCGATCGTTATGACCTTCCTGGTCGTAAGCTTCCTGACCGTCACCAGCTTTTACGCAACGAATGGCGTCGACCGCGGCCGGGACAATCCGCCGACCATCGCCGTTCGCGGGCAGCAGTGGTGGTGGCAGTTTACCTATCTCGATGCGGATCCCGCCAGGACATTCCAGACCGCCAACGAGCTGCATATCCCGGTGGGAACCGATGTCCGGCTGCGCCTGGAAGCGACTGATGTCATTCATTCCTTCTGGGTGCCCAACCTGACGGGAAAGCAGGATCTGGTCCCCGGCCGCGACAACCGGCTGACGCTGCATGCCAGCAAAGCCGGCATCTATCGTGGCCAATGCGCCGAATTCTGCGGCCTGCAGCACAGCCACATGGCGCTGTTGGTGATCGCCGAGGAGCCGGAGGACTATGCCAGATGGCTGGAGTCGCAGAGAAAGACGGCAGCCGCGCCGGCCGACGGTGATGCCGCGTCGGGAAAGCTGGTTTTCATGAGCAAGCCTTGCGCCGCCTGTCACGCCATCCGCGGCACCGAGGCATCGGGCACCTCCGGACCTGACCTCACCCATGTCGGCAGCCGCAGCATGATTGCCGCGGGGCGGCTGGAGAATACGCGGGGATCGGTTGCGGCATGGATTGCCGACCCGCAAACGCTGAAGCCCGGCAACAACATGCCCTTGATCCCCCTCACCGGCGAAGAGCTGCGGCAAGTGAGCGCCTACTTGAGTGGTCTGCGATGACCGGCGGCGGCAGAACCCCTTCGCCCGCCGATCTGGCTGCCGGCAGTGAAGAAGCGGAAGCCTTCCTCAGGCGCACATGGTCGACGCCTTCCGGATTGCTGGCAGCGCTCTCCACGGTCGATCACAAGATCATCGGTCGGCGCTATATCGCGACAGCCTTTGTCTTTCTCATCCTCGGCGGCGTGCTGGCGCTGGTGATGCGCATCCAGCTCGCCTTCCCCGAGGCCCGCTTCATCAGCGCCGACCGCTACAATCAGATCTTCACCGTGCACGGAAGCAACATGATGTTCCTGTTTGCGGTGCCGGTCATGGAGGCGATGGCGGTCTATCTGGTTCCTCTGATGGTCGGAACCCGCAACATCGCCTTTCCCAGGCTGAATGCCTTCTCCTACTGGATCTACCTCGCGGGCGGGCTGCTGCTCTGGATCTCTCTCGCCCTCGATACCGCCCCCGATGTCGGCTGGTTTTCCTACGTGCCTCTGGCCGGCCCGCAATATGGCGCGGGGAAACGGGCAGACCTCTGGGCGCAGATGATCACCTTCACCGAGGTCTCCGCCCTCGCTGTTGCCGTCGAAATCGTCGTGACGGTCTTCAAACTGCGGGCGCCCGGCATGTCGCTCGACCGGATCCCCGTCTTCGTCTGGTCGATGCTGGTCACCGCCTTTCTCGTCATCCTGGCCATGCCGGCGATCATGTTCGCCAGCTCGTCGCTCATTCTCGACCGGCTGGTCGGCACCCAGTTCTATAATCCGGCAGAAGGGGGCGATGTCCTTCTCTGGCAGCACCTGTTCTGGTTCTTCGGTCATCCCGAGGTCTACATCATCTTCCTGCCGGCGGTCGGCATCGTCTCCGCCATGATCTCCACCTTCACGCGGCGTCCTGTCTTCGGCTATATGCCGCTGGTGCTGGCGATGATCGCCACCGGAATTCTCTCCTTCGGCCTGTGGGTGCACCACATGTTCGTGGCCGGCCTGCCGCGGCTGGGGAGCAGCTTTTTCACCGCCTCGAGCATGGCAATCGCCATTCCCGCCGGAACCCAGATCTTTTGCTGGCTGGCAACGCTGTGGGATGGCCGTCCGGTCTTCAAGACACCGCTGCTTTTCGTCATCGGCTTTCTCATCACCTTCGTCATCGGCGGCCTGACCGGCGTCATGGTGGCGTCGGTGCCGCTCGATACCCAGGTCCACGACACCTATTTCGTCGTCGCCCATTTCCACTATGTGCTGATCGGCGGCTCCGTCTTCCCGCTGATCGGCGCGATCTATTACTGGTTCCCGAAGATGACCGGCCGGATGATGAGCGAAAGGCTCGGCCGGTGGGCCTTCGGCCTGATCTTCACCGGCTTCCACCTGACTTTCTTCCCGATGCACATCCTGGGCCTCCAGGGCATGCCGCGGCGCGTCTACACCTATCCGCCCGAGCTGCCCTGGGCCGGCTTGAACCTGTTCGTCAGCCTCAGCGCCTTTATCCTGGCCGCCGGCTTCCTCGTATTCTTCATCGATGCCCTGCGCAGCTTCCGCCATGGCCCACCGGCCGGCCCCAATCCCTGGAATGCGTCAACACTGGAGTGGGCCATACCCTCGCCCCCTCCCCCTTATAATTTTCGGCATATTCCCGTGGTCGAAACGCGCGAACCGCTCTGGATGTCGGGCGAGACGTTGCCGGTGGCGACGGGACTTCGGCTCGATCGGCGGGAACTGATCGTCAGCAGCGTCACATCAGGCGAGCCGGAGGCGCGGGAGGCCTCGCCAGCCGATTCCATCTGGCCATTTCTGGCGGCCATTGCCACCAGCATCATGCTGATCGGCTCGATCTTCAGCCCGTGGGCGGTCGTCTGGGGAGCCGTTCCGGTGGCGATCACCCTGACAGGATGGTTCTGGCCCAAGCAAACGCCGGAGGACGAGTCATGAAGGAGCGCGTGGTCACCGATCTGTCGAAGCTTCCCCTGCACGGCCTGGGCAGCGCGAGCCTGACCTTCTGGGGAACCAGCGCCTTCATGCTGATCGAAGGCATGGGATTCGCGCTGGCGATCGTCGTCTACTTCTATCTCATGAGCCTGGCGCCGCGTTGGCCGATCGAAGCCCCTGCCCCGGATCTCCTTCCCGGCACGATCCTGACTTTGCTGCTTCTCCTCAGCATCGTGCCGAATATGCTTGTCGCGCGGTGGGCGAAGCAGAGGGATCTCCGCAAGGTGCGCGCGGGATTGATCATCATGGCGCTTCTCGGCGCGGCGCCCCTCATACCCCGCGCCTATGAATTTCCTGCCCTTCACATAGGCTGGGACGACGATGCCTACGGATCGATCGTCTGGACGATGCTCGGCCTGCACGCGACCCACATCATCACCGACCTCGTCGATACCGTCGTTCTCGCCTGCCTGATGTTTTCGAAGCATGGCGACAATGCGCGGCGCTACGGCGATGTCGAAGACAATGCGCTCTACTGGAACTTTGTCGTCCTCGCCTGGCTTCCCCTCTACGGATGCATCTATTGGGTGCCGCGGCTATGAGAACAGCAACGACAATCGCTTTTCTTCTCATGGCGACACCGGGATTGGCACATGAAGGCCATGCCCATTCGAGTTCGTTCCCATGGACGGCCGATGCCTGGATAATTGCGCCGCTCGCAGTCTGCGCAGGTCTCTATGCAAGCGGAAGCCTTCGCTTCATGTCGCGATCATCCGCGGGCCGCCGCGTCTTCGCGCACCGGCTTTTGGCCTATTGGGCCGGCTGGCTGGTGCTTGCCGGCGCACTGATCTCTCCCCTGCATTGGCTGGGAGAGCAGCTTTTCACCGTCCATATGATCGAACATGAACTGGCCATGGCAATCGCCGCGCCGCTCATCGTATTGGCACGCCCATCGGCGGTGCTGCTCTGGGGCCTGCCAAGGATCGTCAGGCGCCGGGCGGGACAGGTGCTTGCCTCGAGCATGGTCCGCAGGACCTGGACGTTGCTGAGCAACGGCACTGTCGCGACGCTGCTGCACGGGGCGGCAATCTGGGCATGGCATGCGCCCGTCCTGTTCGACGCCGCGATCGAAAGCACGCCGCTCCACCGTCTGCAGCATCTTTCGTTTTTCCTGAGTGCCATCCTGTTCTGGTGGTCCGTCATCTGGAAGACGAACAGGGGGCTGGCGGCCTGGCATCTTTTCCTGACGATGCTCCATATGAGCATTCTCGGGGCCCTCATCGCCCTGTCACCAAACGTGCTCTACGCCGTGCAGACCCGATCGTCCGGGGCTTGGGGGCTGTCGCCGCTCGAAGACCAGCAGATGGCAGGCTTGGTAATGTGGGTTCCTGCCGGCCTCGTCTACGCCACTGTTGCGCTGGCGCTGACGGCTCTGTGGATCAGGGATTCCGGAAAAGGAGGCGCAGATGGAACACGTATCGTCGCCCCATAATTCCCTTCGCTCCGCCTTTGTGATCGCCGCCTGCGTGGTGAGCCTGACGGCGGCATTGACTTTGACCGACATCTACCGGCAGCGGTCCGAAAGGCAAGCTGTTGCCGTCGCCATGACGAAAGGCGATCCGGCGCGGGCGCCGGCGATTTTTCGCCGATATGGCTGCGCCGGATGTCACACCATTCCCGGCATCGAGGGCGCCGACGGCAAGGTCGGCGGCGATCTCTCCGGTCTGCGCGAGAGGGTCTACATTGCCGGCGTACTTAACAATTCCGCCGACAACCTCATTGGCTGGATCGTCGCGCCGCAGGCCCAGTCGCCAAGAACGGCGATGCCGCCTACCGGAATATCCGAACAGGAGGCCCGCGATCTCGCAGCCTATCTCTATGCTCGTTAAGAAATTTGGGTTTCCGATCAACCCGCCTTTAAAGTTACTCGGACCATCACGGCGCCAGTATCCAAACGTTGATAATAAGCGCATGATCATGCTTGGGTGCATGCCCTCCGGAAGTCTGCAGTTCCAAGATGTGACATGCATCAAAACAAAAACTAAAGCGCGTGGCATGAAGAAATTTGCTCGACGCGCTTTAGAGGAGATCCGGATGGATCGCGCGATTGTGAAGAAGCATTTAGAGCAGGCGCAAGAACATGTCACCGCGGGAGGACTGCACGTCGCTCGGCAGCGCGAGATCGTCGCTGAGCTGATCAACCGCGGCGCCGACGTGACGGAAGCGATACGGCTTTTGACCAATTTCGAGGAGTCGCAGGACATGCATGTGGCGCACCTTGAGAGGCTTAAGGCAGAGCTGCTAGAATGCGACGAGAAGCAACAGGCCGGCGGATCCGAAGATAGTTCGACCCCGTGACGGGCGAGAGTCTTACGCCGTCCTTTTAGCTACGCCCACCGACCCCGAAAACAGCTGCGACACGGCCGTCAGCTTATAGCTTGACACGGTTCAAGGGCTTTGTCTCAGCTCTCCCGGAGAGATCCATCAGCCAAAATCTGTCCTCTCGAACGACCAAGCATCGACGCCTTATCCTTCAGCCGTTTGCTTCGTCCTCGAGCAGGTTGCTGACGGAAATGGGAATTGCGATCGAGCAACTGATTCCGTCCTCTCCAAGTGTGTAGGAGGTTTTCGCATCAAGCTGGTAGGGCAGCGCCCGCTCGATCAATTCTCGGCCTTGGCCGCCCCCTTGCGGTCCGGAATCTTCGGGCGGCATCTTCACCCCGTTCTCCCGCCAGTCGACATGCAGCCATGGCTTGCCCCCGTCGCCGGGTTGTTCGAGGCGCCACGTGATCGACAGTTGCGCTTGGGGTTGGCTAAGCGCCCCATATTTGACGGCATTGGTGGCCAACTCATGCATTGCCAAAGCCATTGTCTGCACGGTGGTCGAGCGAAGCCTGACGCCTTCCGCGCCATCCAGGGTGATCCGGTCCATCTGGCCGTCCAGCACGCCGTGGGCCGCCAGTTCGGAACGGATTAGCTGATCGAATGTGATGCGGTCTCCCTCCTGCAGACGTGACAGGAGGCCCTGCACCCGTGCCAGCACATCCAGGCGGTTACGGAATCTTTCGTGGAAATCCGCCAGGTCGACGCTGGTACGCATGGTCTTATCAGCCATCGAGCGGACAACGGCCATGAGGTTGCGCGTGCGGTGCTGAAGCTCGGCAACGAGTACCTTCATACGGTCGGCAGAGGCCTTTTCATCGGTGATGTCGCGGCCGATACCACCGATCTGCTGGACATTTCCGTCTTCTCCTAAGAGCGGGAAGTCGGCGTTGCGCAACCAGCGGATTTCGTGGTCCGAGGCCCGCCTGATGCGGTATTCGAATTCTACCCGCTCACCGTTCCGCACACGGCGAATCTCGGAAAGCGCCTGTTCCCGGTCTTCGGGAATGATCAGTTCGGCCCAGCTGCGGAAATTATTGCCGGTCATCGCCTGCTCCCGGTCGACACCATAGATGGTCTCGAAGGCCGGCGTCAGATAGACCCATTGCAGCGTCTCTGCGTCTCGGATCCACAAAACGTCGGAAGAGGCTTCGCCGAACAGGCGGAACTGCTCCTCCCCCTGCCGCACAGCTGCTTGCGCCTGTTTTCTCGCCGAGATGTCGATGCAGAATTCGGCGATCGTACCATCCCCAAGATCACGACCGGCAAACAACATCCAGCGGCGCGTGCCGTCGGCGAGGAAAAACTCCTTCTCATATGGCCCGATCTTGCCGGTCTCCTTCAAAGCCTCCATCTGGGCTTCGGTCTCGGCGAGATGCTCCTCCGGAGTCAGCCGACGCCAGTGCAGTTCGCCGCGTTCCATCTGCGAGCGGCTGTAGCCGGACATCTTCAGGAAAACCTCGTTGGCGTCGAATATGACGCCGTCCCGATGAAGAAAAATCACGCCGACCGCGTCCGTCTCCAAGACGCGCTGCAGGCGCTCCTCGCTCCGTCGAAGCGCCACCTCCGCCTCGTAAGTGGCGGTCAGATCGGTGAAGGTGACGACAGCACCGCTGATATAGTTGTCGACACTGCGGTAAGGCAGGGCGCGTGCAGCATAATGCCGGTTATTAACGGGATCGCTGACTTTCCGATCAACAGGCACCAACGTTCTGAGGACAAGGCGAACATCGTCCAGCAGCTCCGGATAAGCGACGCGGGAGACGACGTGGTCCAGCGGCCGCCCGACATCGGTTTCGAGCAGATGGAATATTTCGGTCGCCGCCGGCGTGAAGCTCCTGACTCGCAGATCGTTGTCGAGGAACACCGTGGCGATCTGCGTCGCTTCGAGAAGGTTCTTCAAGTCGGAATTCGTACGATCGAGTTCGGTAACGCGATGGGCAAGCTCGCCGTTGACGGTCTGCAGCTCCTCGTTCACCGACTGCAATTCTTCCTTCGAGGTTTCCATCTCCTCGTTGGCCGACTGCAGCTCTTCATTGATCGACTGATATTCCTCGTTCGAAGATTTGAGCTCCTCATTTGTCGATTCGAGCTCCTCGATCGTTGCCTGAAGACGGTCACGGGTGACGCGCAGATCGGTCTCCAGACGCTGGACATGCTCTTCGCTCGTCAGCCTCCCTCCGTCAGGAGCCGCCCCTTCGGCCACTTGCCCGGCATCCTGAAAAAGCACGATCAGCGAGGTGACATCGCCGCTTCCGAGGGGTTCGACAATGATGTTGACGGCGTAGGTGCGATCGTCCTGGCGCAGCAGCACCCTTGGAACTTCGACCTTGACCGCCTCCGTCGTGGCACGCTGCAAGGCGGATCGCATGTCAAGCCGCAGATCTCGGTGGGCAAGGCTGAGGAGATTGAGCGTCGCGGTCCCCGAAGCCGGTTCGAGGTACCGGCCCGTGCGTCCCGAAAAGTGCAGCACGTCGTAATGTGAATCGACGACGACATAGGCCGGCGCGAATCGCTCTGCGACGACCTCTGCCTGCCGGCTGATCGTGGCCGACAGCCGGCCGGTCTGCAGCATCGGCGCCGGCGCCGAAAGCGCATGGTCGGGGCTGCGAGGACGTGGACTGAGCGGGAAGTCCGGAATAATGCGGGTCGCCGTCTCCAGCCTTCGAAACAGCCGGTTCTTTCGGTCGACAGGCGCGAAAAGCTTGGCGTGGCGGGTGACGTTTTCCGATGAACCCAGAAACAGGATACCACTCGGCCTGAGGGCGAAGTGAAAGATCGGGATAACCCGGTTCTGCAGCTCGCTGTCGAGATAGATCAGCAGGTTCCTGCACGAGAGGATGTCGATGCGGGAGAATGGCGCATCCTTGACGATGTTGTGCGGCGAGAAGATGCACATTTCCCGCAACTCCTTGACGACGCAATAGGTGTCGCCCTCACGCACGAACCATCGGGCAAGCCGGTCCGGCTTGAGCTGGGAGGTTATCGCTGCGGAATACCGCCCGGCACGCGCAATCCCGAGCGCGCGGGCATCGAGATCTGTCGCGAAGATCTGCACGTCCGGAGGATAATCCATGGTCGCCATATGCTCGCGCAGCAGCATCGCGATCGAATAGGCTTCTTCCCCGGTGGCGCAGCCCAGCACCCAGACGCGCAGCTGGTCACCCGGTTCCTTGCCCTCGAACAGCCTCGGAATTTCGCGCTCCAGCGCTTCGAACTCGGCGGGATCTCTGAAAAACTGGGTAACGCCGATCAGCAGGTCCTGAAAGAGGTTTTGAACTTCGTCGCGGCTGGCGCGCAGCCGCTCGATATAGCTATCGATATCGCCGATTTGCAGCACCTGCATACGCCGCTGAACGCGCCGCGTGAAGGTGCCGCGCTTGTATCCGTGGAAGTCATGGCTGGTGACATTACGAAGAACCGTGGCAATCTGGGTGATCTGCGCCTCGATGGCGCTCGATGGCTCCTCATCCAGGCCCGCGTCTTCCTCCTCGACGACATTGCCGGCATAGAGCGCAATGTGGGCTGCGATACCCCTCGCCGGCAGTCGCAAGTCAGCGATTGCCAGCACTCCTCCCTCCTCAGCAGATTGATCGTCGCCGTCGTCTATCTCCGTGATCGACAGACCGCCAAATTTCTTGGTTGCCGCCACCCCGGCGATGCCATCATTGTCGAGACCCGCCAGGACCACAGCGATCGCGCGTTCATGGGCATGTTCTGCCAGCGAGATCAACATCGTGTCGACCGTTCCACGATGGCCGACGGGTTCCGAGGCAGGCCGAATGCGGATATGACCATCCTCGACGGTCATCATATCGTCGGAACCGCCGACGTAGATATGGTTTGGAAGGATGCACTCTCCGTCCACCGCGACCGTCACCGCCAGTCGTTGCTGCTGTGCCAGCATTTCGAGGACGGCAGCTGCAGTGAGCCCCTCCTCCTGGCGCACCGCCACGAGATAGGATGCGCCGAGGCCGGCGCCGATGTCGGAGAATACCTGCTCGAGCGAACGGAGCGAGCGAGCGCATACCGCTATGCCGACGATCACGATAGGCTGTTCGTGCTGATCTCGCTCAGCCGCGCCTGTCTGTTCCTCCATGTCTTCCCGTTCGTCGTACGCCATCGTCGATCCATGCCTCTGCCGCGGACGATTCTAAACCCTCCGCACGGCAGAAAGATACAACTTTATCAGATGTCCTGGAACGGCGACGCGCGACCGTGGCGCAGCGAGCTCAGAGCGGCGTCACGCAGGGTCGTGGAATATTGCCGATACTCCGCCGCCCTTGCCTCGTAGAGTTCGGCAACGGCATTGCGGCCGGTGGCGCGAGCGTCGCGTGCCATCCGTTCCACGAGCGTCAGCCGCTCCTCCATGATGCGCATGGCGATTCTGATCGCCTCATCAAGCTCGTCGATATGCGAAGCAAGGACGTCGGCGGTATAGGCGTGGCCGATCTGGCACCGAAATCGCAACGGCCGCGAACCGCGAACCTCGGAAAGCACGCCATGGCAATCGGGGCAGGTCAGGGCGCTTGGAGACGCGATCTTGCGAAGTGCCGCACTGCCAAGCCGGTCGCCAGCGGCGATTTCGACCTCCAGCCGCAGATCGTCGGATGGCACATCAGGAACCGGTCCGGCCTCGCTTCCGGCGATTTTGACAAGAAGCCCGCCGAGCTCGGCTGCCGAGGCCACATGATCGACCTCCACTGCTTCCAACGCGGCTAAGGGCATTTGATCCGCCTCCGCATCAAGCGGGTGTTGCACCACGGTCGTCCCGCCATGGGACTTGATCGCATGCAGCCCCGCCGCTCCGTCATTGAGCATCCCCGTCAGGACGAGCCCCACTGCTCGTGGACCAAACGACAGGGCAGCAGATCGGAACATCGGGTCAATCGACGGACGGACCATGTTCTCGCGCGGACCCGCTCCGAACTTGATCGTTTCACCCATGAGGAGAAGGTGGCGGTCGGGTGCGGCGACATAGATGTGGCCTCGCTCGATCGGCTGCCCGTCGACCGCCTGCCTCACGGGCAGGTTGGAACTATCGGCAAGAATCTCAGGTAGCAGGCTGGGAGAGTTTGCAGGAATATGGGTGCTGACGAAAATGCTTGCCGGAAGGTCGGAGGGCAAATCGGCAAAGAGGGTCTTGAGGACAGCTCTGCTCCCCGCCGACCCGCCGATCGCAATGATATCCTTGGTAGCGCTGGAAGACATGGTCTTGCCCTTTCATGTCACCCCAACAGTCGATGCCCCATATGGTTCCCTTGCGCGTGAGTGCAAACGGAATCAGTCCGCCGGGTACCGGCTCGAGGCGGCGGAGCTGCGGCTGGCGGCCAGGAGATGCCGGCGAGCCAAGTGCACGTCAGCACCTGCAAGACAGCTCTACCGCCAGGCGATCAATCAAGCCGTTTCAAACCATCGGTCGCACCGAAGAGCGCAACGGCGATCTTTTCGAGTTCGGTCGGTTTTTCACACAAGGCAAAACCATTATACTTTGTCGGAACGAAGGATGGGTCGTAGCCGGTGGCAAAGACGAAGTTGATTTGTCGCGCCTCCAGTTCATCGGCCACAGCAAACACCAGCTCGTCACCAAGGTGAACGTCAAGGATCGCCGCGTCGACGTCTTCCCCGGCGATCAGGTCGAGCGCGCGGTGAATATTTGCGGTGGGGCCTACGACGATTGCCCCGAGATTTTCCAATTTCCGACGCGTCTCGTCGGCAACAAAATACTCGTCTTCGACAACCAGAATACGCTTTCCCGAGAAAAGTCTGGCTTGATTGATTTTTTCCACCGGGCGCCTTTCCAACGAGCACGATGCGTCGATTCAAACTGTTACAAAGTCCTTTGCGCGTCCGAACGATTGCGGACGGCTAAAGTTGCGCTCTTTTTCGACGGGATCCCGTCCGTGACGAAGTTCAGCAATTTTCGTCATAGCGATTTATGCGCGACTACCTCTCCCCGGAATTTTGGGGGCTGTAAAAGTGAGGCCGTAATTGGTTATGAACTCTTCTAACATTCTCGGTGCCCCTCAATGGAAATCCCATCAACCGCTCGTATTCCGCCTCCGGAATGCCGTAGGAGCCATTGGCCTTGAGAATGAGGCCCTCGCGATCGACGACGATCACCTTGCCTCGTACCGACCTGATGAGCTTTTCACCCTCCAGGATGGGAAGCGCGCCAGTAACTCCGGAACGCCGGACGCCGAGCATGGAAGACATGTGCTCGTGGGTGAGAAGCAGCACCTGGCTTTCCGATCGATCATCAAGCATGAGCAGCAAACGGGCCAGTCTCTGTTCGATGGAATATCGGCTGTTGGCCAGGGCCGTATAACCCATCTGAATTGCGAGCGTCCTTGAAAACGCCGATGAAAGCGAGCGCAGTTGCGGTGCCCTCTGCGTCAGACGAAGGAAGCTGTCGATGTCGATGCGCTGCGCGGTTCCTTCGGTCTGCACCACCAGATTGTAGGGAGTGCGCCAATCGCCCTCCAACAGCCCGGTGCCCGTTACGCCTTCACGCCCGATAAGGCCCACCTCTACCTGTGAGCGATCCAGAGACGAGGCGATCAGCGAGACCGTCCCGCTTTCAATGAAAGAAACTGTCGTGATCTCTCCAAACTGCTGCTCAAGAATCTCTCCTTGAATCAGCCGAACCGGCTTGAGAAGCGGCCGGATAAGATCATTTTCACGCTGGGAAAGAGCGGAAAGAACGAGATTCTTCTGGCCGCCTGGTGCTTTCGCCGTCGAAGTTCGGCAATCGGAAAGGGCAGCGTAAATCGCGCTCGTGTCCAGCGGCTTTTCCACGAAAATCCGATCCGCAAAGCGGGGAGGCACAACGTCGCGGCTGTAGCCGGTTGCGAAGAAGAAGGGGATATTGCGCTTCGCCAGCGCATCGGCGACAGGGAACACCATCGTGCCACCGAGATTGATATCCAGAATGGCAGCTTCAACTTGGGAATCTTCAATATATTGCAACGCTCGTTCGACGCTCGGTGCGGGCCCGACAATCTTGATTCCGGTTGCTGTCAGCTTCGATGCGAGTTCGCTGGCGAGAGCGTAATCGTCCTCGACGACCAAGACAGCTTTTTGCGCGAGTTCGTCAAAAGCCGTATTCATGACGATCTGCCTCCCACATTATATCTGTTCAGCTGGAAACGTTCCCGCCATTGCCCTGTTCCGCCGGTATCCAATCGGATGGCGTTGCATCATCGATAGCTTCGAGCGCCGGCCGCGTCCTCGCCTTCTTCAAGATCTGCTGCCGGATAATTCCGGTTTCTGGCGGAGTCTGCAACCCGTCGCGCGCTTATGGACGATACGCATCAAGGATGCGGCGTCGGTCGCGGCGGCAGCGACTTCAGATATCGGGCGACGGCCAGCCGGTCGGCCTCCGGGAGTTCCGCCGTATTCTCGACCACATCCACCATGGACCAGCCGACATAGCCGTGGTCGGGCGTCCTGCCGCTGTAAAGCATTTCGACGACATCCTGCTGCGACCACGAGCCGATGCCTGTCGGCGTGATGTTAGGGCTGAAGCCGACACCTTCCGAACTCACTCCGCCGGCGAACCGCGTTTTCGGCTTTACCGCGCCGAAGATGTTGCGGGATGAGTGGCACTCGGCGCAATGGCCGAGTGTCTCCACGAGATAGGCGCCGCGATCATGTACCGGATCGCCGTTCCGCGCTCCTTCCGATCTGCCTTCGTGGAAGAACAGGAGCTTCCAGAAACCGACGAACCGGCGGATGCGAAACAGCGGAGAAATCTCATGCGGTTGCGGGCGCTCCGGCACCGGCGAAAGCGTATGCAGAAAGGCGTAGAGATCTCTGATATCGTCGAGCATCATGCCGGTGTAGCTGGCATAGGGGAATGCGGGATAGTAATGTTGACCTGACGGAGAAACGCCTGAGATCAGGGCATTGGCGAGATCGGCGACCGACCACGATCCGATACCGGCCTTCGGGTCGGGCGAGATATTGGGAACTCTGAAGGTTCCGTAGTGTGAGGCCAGCGCAAGGTCGCCTCCCAGCCTGAAGCGGTCCGGCTGACCGGGGGAAGCATGGCAGGAGGCACATCCGCCTGCGGCAAAGACCAGTCTGCCGCGCCCGGCATCTCCCGGCGTCAGCGTCGGATCGCCGGCCGCAAAACGTGGATGCGGTCTCGTCAGCAGCCAGGTCGAGAGTAAGACAAGGAGGACCGCAGCGACAGCGGTCGAAAACAATCGGGCACCTCTAAGCATTCTGAACCCGCTAGAGCAATTCCAGAAAAAGTGTGAAACGGTTTTCCCAGGCAAAGCGCGAAGCGCTATAAAAGCCGGCATTGCAGCTGATATCGAGAACGCTGCGTCCTTGCAGATCCTTCGGCACGACATGCTTGAAGCCTTCCCATTTGAACGCCGGATAGTCGCCGAGAAAATGATCCGGCGCGGTTTCGATCTCTCCGAACCGCATATTCTGAAACCAGGGGGCCTAATCCGTTGATACGCTGTTGCAAAGCCAGGTTCATCATCGCGTGCATCCGCTTCTCGGTCAGTTGTCCAAGGGGGCAGCCTGCGAGGCAGCCGCGGCGCGATGACGGCGAGGCGCAGCGACGCGTTTGCGGGGACGATCATCCAAATTGGCGGCAAACCAGTCGATCGTATATCTGAGCCCCTCGGCAAGGGGCACTGTCGGCTGCCAATCGAGAAGTTCTGTCGCGCGAGAAATATCGGGCCGGCGGCGTTGAGGATCATCCTTCGGCAAAGGTCGGTAGGCAACAGCCGTTCGCACAGGCACCATCGAACGGATCATCTGCGCGAGCTCGTTGATGGTGAACTCCCCGGGATTGCCGAGGTTGACGGGAACACCAGGGTTCGGCCGCACATCCATCAGCGCCATAAGGCCGCCGACAAGATCGCTGACGTAGCAGAAGGACCGGGTCTGCATGCCGCTTCCGTAGATGGTGAGCGGATTCCCCGAGAGTGCCTGCACGATCAGGTTGGAGACGATTCGGCCGTCATTGGCCTGCATTCGCGGCCCATAGGTGTTGAAGATGCGGGCGACCCGCACGTCGACGCGGCCGGCACGCAGCATATCGAAGCAAAGAGCTTCGGCGGCGCGCTTTCCCTCGTCATAGCAGGCGCGCGGCCCGGTGCAGCTGACGTTGCCGCGATAGTCTTCCTTTTGCGGATGCTCGGCGGGATCGCCATAGACCTCGCTCGTCGAGGCCTGGAGAAAGGCGGCCCGGTGCCGCTCGGCAAGCGCCAGCAGATTGCCCGTACCGGCGACGCACGTCATCATCGTGTGAACGGGATCCGCCTGGTATTGCGGCGGGGACGCGGCGCAGGCGAGATTATAGATCTGGTCGAGCGGTTCGCCGATTTCAATGAATTTGCAGATATCCTGTTCGATGAGCCGGAAGTCCGGATGGTTCATCAACGGCCTGACGTTGTCCGGCGAGCCGGTAATATAGCTGTCGACGCAAATGACGGTGTCGCCACGGCCGAGCAGAGCATCGCAGAGATGCGAGCCGACAAAGCCGGCGCCTCCTGCCACCAGAATAGTCTTGCCTTTTCCGCGACGATTGACTTGAAGCATCGATACTCTCCTTCACGCTGAGATACGGTCGAAAGCTGGCTTGGCGGGCAGGTCGGAAAGAGCCCTGACGAGCTCACCGGCACGTGCGGCACCGGTATGACTGCTCATCACCAGCTTTCTCGCTGCGGCGGCGACCGCCAGACGGTCGCTGTCGGGAAGCTCCGTCAGGAGCGCCACGACATCCTCCGGCGCGCGCGCAATGAACAAAGCCTTGCCGTCCGGCAGCAGCTCATCGAGGCCCTGCCAGAAGTCGCTGACAATGGGCGCCCCGCAGGCAGCAGCCTCGAACAGCCGCACGCTGGGAGACCAGCCGGCGGCGATCATATCGCCGCGGGTCACGTTCAGCGTGAACCGCTGCCGACTGTAAAAGCTTGCGTGATCGGCAGGCGGCAGATGCTCGATGCGCTCGACATTGGCCGGCCATTCGATCTCGGCTGGATATTGCGGCCCGGCGACCACGAAGCGCATCGACGGCAGGCGGCGCGCCGGCTCCAGCAGAAGGCGCTCCAGTGTCGGCTGCCGGTCAGGGCTGTAGGTTCCGAGATAGCCGAAATCCCAGCGATGGGACTCGCCCGTCCGGACATACCGGCTCTCGTCGACCGAGCAGTAGAGCGCGATGGCTCTGCGGGCACCGTATCTCTGTTCCAGCCGGGTCAACACCTCGCCTCCGGAGAAGGAAAAATAAGCGTCGAACAAAGGAATCTGCCTTAGCGCCAGATATTCCTGATCGGCCCGATCGAGCTTCGCCAGCGTGACTGGCGTATCGATGTCATAGAAGCACAGGCGTTTCGGCTCCAGCGCCTCGAGCCTGTCGATGAGCTGCACACCGTGGGGAACGTAGGATCCGACGATGACGGCATCGGCTCTGCGGAGCCTTTCGCCGTGACGCTCGACCATTGCGCCGATATCGGAATAATAGGCGAGCTCGCAGAAGTCAGGCGAAGGGAGATCCCGGTGGCTGGCATACCACGGCACGTCCCGCTCCACGAACAGGACCCGATGGCCGTCCTGCCGAAGACCTTTGATCAGGGCGCGATAGGTCGTGGCGTGACCGTTCCCCCAGGAAGAGGAAAGGGAAAGCCCGAGGAGGACGATGTCGAGCGATCTCGTCATTCGGCCGCCTCCCGTCCGCCGAGCCGTGCGCGAAAAATCTCGTCTACCGCTTCGGCGCGATTGCTATAGGTGTGTTCGGCCAGGACGCGCCGGCGCGCCCTTTCTCCAATTTCCCGTGCGGATTGGTGGGACAGGCCGCTGAGCAAGGCAGCCACGTCCTGTCCGTCGCGCGCGACCAGGACCTCCTCGCCGGACTTCAGAAAGACATCGATGCCTTCCCAGTAATCGGTGATAAGGCAAGCCCCGGCACCGGCCGCCTCGAAGACCCGCGTCGCGGGAGAAAAGCCATTCTCCGCCATACTGGCGCGCGATATGTTGAGGACCGCCTTCGGCGTCACGTTGAAGGCGTTGTGATCGCGTGTCGGGACATGGCCGATATAACGGACATTTGACGAGATCGGCTTGTCCTGCCAGCCGGATCCGCCAAGCAGGAACGTCCGGTTCGGCAGACGCGACGCCGGCTCCAGGAAGAAATGCTCGACCCTCGCCTCGCGGTCCGGCAGGCGATTGCCAAGGAACCCGAGGTCGGCGGCGAAGCGGTAGTCCTGCGGCACCGGATGATGCGTTTGCGGGTCCAGCGCATTGTAGATCGGCACACATTCGGCCGCTCCGAAGGAACGGTATGCGCTTACCACAGGATCGCCGCCACCGTAGGTCAGCACGAGATCAAGCCCGGCGAGCGCATGGCGCAATGGGTGATCGGGGTTGGCCCTGAGTTCGGCGAGCGTCGCCGGCGCATCGACGTCCCAGAAGATCTTCAGCGCGTGCGGGCGTGCGTGACGTAGCACCTCTTCCAGCAATCGATCGTCCTCGAAACCGACGCCGCTTGCCTTGACGACGATATCAGCTTCAGTTGCTTGACTTGTGACGGTCTTGAGGGCATCGATCGTCCCTTCATAGACAACGACCCTGCACCAGTCCGGCGGATCCATGTCGCGGTTCTTCTGCCGATCATAGACATCGGGTTCGAAGAAGGTGATGTCGTAACCTTTCTCCGCCAGAGCGCGCAGCAAGCCGCGATAATAGGTGGCGGCGCCGTTCCAATAGGCGGAGACGAGACTCGATCCGTAAAAGGCGATCTTCATTCGGCAGCCTCCCTGGATTGCAGGTTTGCGGTGACCCTATGCGTGCCGCAGCGCGCCAGGACGGCGAAAAGCTCGTCGACGCGGTGGCGGCAGGTGTGACGGCCCTTAATCGTTTCAAGCCCGGCGGCGGCAAGGCTCGCCGCCAGATCGGCATCGGAGAGGACATCGCGCAGGCTTTTCTTCATCCCCTCGCCGTCACCGACGAGCAAATAGTCGCGGCCAGCTTCGAAGAGATGTTCGACATCGTTCCACGGCGCCGAGATCAACGGTATTCCGCAGGCGAGCGCCTCGAAGACACGGATGGTCGGAATACCCGGCAGATGTTCGACATAGGGTCGGCGCGGAATGTGGACGGTGACCCTGTGGCGGGCGAAGGCCGCAGGAACGTCGGCATTGGCGATCCAGCCGCCATAGGCGATGCCGACTTTTCGAAGTTCGTCCAGTGCATGAGCGGGATAGCGAACGCCGCGGACGACCGTGTTCAAGGCGAGATCTGTCGCGGGACGGATCAGGAATTCGCCGATTTCGGCCGACCGTTCATCGTCGCCCCAGTTGCCGATCCAGATGAGGTCTCCAGTTTTCTCGATGTCCGGCAGCGGCCGAAACAGGGCGTCGTCAGCCGCCTCGTGCCAGGTAAAGACCGACTTTCCCCAGCCGGCTCGGAGATAGCGTTCACGCAAGGTCTGCCCGAAGGCCAGCACACCATCATAATCGTCAAGCGCCAGCCCCGCGATATCGCCTTCGGCGGAGACGGCGCGATGATGCGTATCGTGGAAAAGCAGGGTGAAGGTCGCGCCATCGCGCCTGATGCGGCCGAGCCTCTCGACCAATTGCGGCTCCGTCCATTCGTGGACGATAACGACGTCGGCATCGGCAAGCGCTGCTTCATGGTCGAACTCGACGCCATAAGTCCGCGAACGGTGCTGCGGAAATGCCTGGTGAAATGCCTCGACCGCAGCCGCCCCCTGGTCCCTCAGCAGATTGGCCCGGCTCCAGGCATCGTGCGGCTCCAGCGCCAGCGTCTCATGACCGCGCCGCTGGAGATCGCGCATGACGCCGCGAAGAAAATGAGCATTGCCGTGATTCCAGTCGGAGACCAGTGAATGGGTGTAGAAAACGAACTTCATGATTACTCCGCTGCTGTTGAAAAATCGCGGGCGCACATGCCGGAATAGATCGAGCACATCGCCTCTGCCTGAGCCTCGACGCTGAAGGCGGCGGACCTGGCACGCGCTTTTCGTCCGAACGCAGCGCGCAGCTGCGGATCGTCGGCAAGAGTATTGAAGGCATCGGCGAAGGCATCGGGGCGATGTGGATCGGCAAAAAGAGCAGCCCCGTCCCATATCTCGCGATAGGTTGGGATATCAGAAAGCACCAAGGCCGCGCCCGACCGCGCCGCCTCGAGAGCGGCAAGACCGAACGGCTCGTAGAGCGACGGCGAGGCCACGACGGCCGCCCGCCGCGTCAAGGCGCTCATCCGCTCATGCGAAAGCTCGCCTCGATAATCAGCATGGCGAAATCGCATGGTCTGGCCATTGGGACCGGTGGTCGCGCCGGCCGCCGCCACCGTCCAGCGCGTCATAGCTGCAGCCTTATCCAGCACGGCGCCGTTTTTGCCGTCGTCCCACCAGCGCCCAGCGGCAAGAACAAAGTCCTGCTTGGGCTCGTCGGAAGCCTCAAGGGCGCTGGCGTTGTGAACGACCTGAAGATTTCCGATCATTCCGTAGGCCGCTTCCATCGCTTTCGCATGGCCGTGGCTTGGCGCGATCACTGCGTCCGCGCATGCAAAGCCCTCCTGGTTCAGCCGGTACTGCCATTGCCAGTCCTTTGGCACTTCACGTCCGCGAACGGCGGCAAACCATGTGACGACACAGGAATGGCAAACCACCGCAATCGGCAGGTTTGTTTCCATGCCCGCCGCCTGCGACGGCAGATTGAGATGCAGTAGATCGGCCTGTTCCCGGCGCGCGAGAGCGGCGATCAGCCCCGGAACTTCGGCAACTGCCTCTTCATTCTCGACCGTCCAGTCGAGCGGCGCATCCAGCCAGACGAGCTTGCCGACCCGGCCGGCCTCGGCGATCTTGTCGTCTGCCGGGAAAGGCCCCAGTCCGGCAAAGACAACCTCGATGTTGTTCGATTTCAGGGCTGCGCCCAAGTCCATAGCGTAGCGCCAGACGCCGCCGATAGCGTCAACCGTCATCAGCACGCGGCGGTGCCCCTTGCTTCGTTCATGTTCGCTCATGCCGATGCCTTCCGCTTTTCTCTGCGGAGCTGCCGGCCGCCGAAACGATGGGCGATCAGCCATTCGGCGAGGTGCCGCAAACCATGACGCCATCCGATTCCGGCCTGCCAGCCGGTTTCCTGTTCAAGTCTCGTCGTGTCGGCCACGAAATAGAGCTGATCGCCGGCGCGCCATGGGCCAAAGCTGGTTTCGACAGGCCGGCCCGCAAGCACTTCGATCTCGCGCAGCACCGCGAGCACGCTGACGGCGTTGCGCGGCCCGCCGCCGAGGTTGAATGCTTTGCCGCTGACCCGCTCGATATTGGAAAGCAGCAGCCGATAGGCAGCAACGGCATCATCGACATGCAGAATATCGCGCACCTGCTTGCCGTCGCCGTAGATGGAAATGGGTTCGCCGCCGAGCGCACGGATCAGGAAATGCGCCACCCAGCCCTGGTCCTCGGTGCCGAACTGGCGCGGTCCATAAATGCAGCTCATCCGCAGGACGGCGGCAGGGATGCCGTAGGATTTCGCGTAGTCGAGAATATACTGATCGGCGACACCCTTCGAACATCCATATGGCGTACAGAAATCGAGCGGCCGATCCTCGCCGATCCCTTGCCTCCTGATGGTCTCGTCTTCGGGAAGATAACGATCATCGAGTTCGATCATGCCGAGATCGCCGAGAGCACCATAAACCTTGTTGGTGCTGGCGAAGATGACCGGAGCCCGTTTGCCTGCTCTGCGCACCGATTCCAGCACATTGAGCGTTCCGCGCGCGTTCGTTTCGAAATCTTCCAGCGGGTCGACGAGGCTGGTGGTCACCGCCGTCTGCGCAGCATAATGGAAGACGGCCTTGGCATCCCTGAAGGCTGCTTCGATGCCCAGCAGATCGCGAACGTCGGCGAGGACCGGATGCACCCGCCCGCCATGCCGCTCCTTCAGCCAGGAGAGATTCTGATCGACTCCCGATCGTGCGAGATTGTCGAGAATGACGACGTCCTCGCCGTCGCTGAGCAGGCGGTCGGCGAGATTGCAGCCGACAAACCCGCTGCCGCCGGTGACGATGATCGGCGCGGCGCCGGAGGTGATATTGGGAGCGGCAAGGGCCGCGACCTCCTCCAGCCTCTCGACGCCTCCTTCCGTGAGAAGGCGGGCAAGAAGCTTCGGTTTATTGTCGTGGCTGACAGCGCCAAGATGATAATGCCTGGGATCGAACCACAGGCCTTCCTGAACCGGAACATCCGGCGGCACGTCGCGCCATGAATACCAGTACATGCGATCGGCCGGCACGTTCAGCGCTCTGATGAAGCGCCGCGCCTGTTCGATCTCGTCATTGCGCCAGGTGGAGTAGCCGGTTTCGGTGATCCATATTTCTGCATCGGCATTATAACGATCGATAATCCCACGCATCTCTCCGAGATGCATGTCCCAGCCGCCCCAGCTTGCCTCCTCGCTGTCCCAGGTTCCAGGGAAACCGTGGAAGCCGACGGCGTCGACGACGCCGAGCACGCCGCGCGTGCCCATCAGATTGAGCCAATAGGGATCGAAGGGGCACGGACCGCCCAGCACCGGTTTGTAGCCCCTCTGCTTCGCCCAGTAGGCGGCGCCCCCGACCATTTCGCAGAAAAGCAGAAAGTCGCCGTCGTGGCGCCAATCCCAGTCAAGCAGGTTGTTCGGCTCGTTCCAGAGTTCGATATGACTGATATAACGACCATAGCGCGTCAGGATATGATCGACGAAGTCGGCATAGGATTTGAGATTGACCGGCGCGCCAGAAGACCTGCCCGTCCGGGAGAGGGAAGGCGGCGTGTAGTGTATACAGGGTAGAAGATCGATTTCACTGCCGACACGCGGGATCAGCCAATCGAACCATTGCTGGCCGCCGGGCGCCAGATATTCCGCCCAGGAAAGATGCGTACGGAGATAGCTGGCTCCGCTTCTCAGCATATCCGGCAGCGCGGCCTCAGCCCGCTCATATTCTCCGGGCCGGAACCATTCGACGAAACCGAATTGCCTCGTCTCCTGATCGGATGCTCGAGCACCGGCCTTGTTCATGAAACCAGCCCCCGCTCTTCCAGTTGCCGCTTCATTTCGACGGCACGGTCGACCGCCCCGGTCTGACGCACCCATTCGGCGAAGGGAGCGAGGGCATTTTCGAGACGATATTTCGGTTCGAAGCCGAGCAGTTCGCGCGCCTTGGAAATGTCGGCGAAGCAATTGCGGATGTCCCCCGAACGCGCCTTGTTCATGATGTCGGGGCCGATCTCGGGCACACCCATGGCATCGGCGAGAAGCGTCGCGACATCGGCAATCGAATAGGCCTGGCCGCTGCCGATGTTGATCACGTGACCGGCTGCCGCGGGTTTTTCCAGAGCCAGGCGGAAGGCTGTCGCCACATCGCGGACGTGGACGAAATCGCGCCGCTGCCTCCCATCCTCGAAGATCATCGGCGGCTGGCCGTTGGCGAGGCGCGAACCGAAATTGGCGAGCACGCCGGTATAGGGATTGGAAAGCGCCTGACCAGCGCCGAAAACGTTGAAGAGACGCAGCGCGACGGCATCTAGCCCGTAGGCTTCGCCGAAAATCAAAACCTGCCTCTCCTGAGCGTATTTCGTCAAAGCGTAGATGGACGCAAGATCGACCGGCTTCTCCTCGTCGGTGGCGACCGGTGTCAGCGGCTGATTGTCCTGGTCGAGCGGATCCCAGCGGCCCTGCTTGACATGCTGCATGCGCCGCCTGACATAGCCGAGCCGCTTTCCATCCGCCGTCCGATAGAGCCCCTCTCCATAGACACTCATCGATGAGGCGACGACGATCGTCTTGACGGGAAGGCCGATCATGGCTTCCAGGAGCACCGCGGTGCCGAGGTCGTTGCAGCCGACATAGCGGGCAATTTCGTACATCGACTGTCCGACGCCGACTTCGGCAGCGAGATGGATGACGCCGTTCACACCGGCAAGCGCCGCGCGCACAGCGTCCTTGTCCCTGACATCGCCTTGAATGATCTCGGCTCCATCGGGCACGCTGACTTCGGCGTCGCCATGCACCTGGTCGATCAGCGCATCGAGAATGCGCACGTCATAGCCATTGTTCAGAAGTTCTTCAGCAACGTGGCGACCAATGAAGCCGCATCCTCCAGTTATCAAAATCGTCATTATGAGATCCGTCCGGTTGAATAATTAGCTTCGGAGATAGGCGCCGAACCGAACGCGAATGGAAAAGTTCCTTCTTCAATGACATCTTTATTGACTTCATCATCTATGCTTCTTTGACCTCTACCGGAACTCTTCGGGAGGCCTTTTGTTCTAGGGATGCCCACATTGGAGGACATCTTATGGATATTGCGGCGAGACAGAAGACCGGGCTCATGCGGGCTGCCATCGTCACCAGCCCCGGACATATCTCGGTGGAGACCCGCCCCTTGCCGAAACCCGGTCCGGGCCAGGTCAGGGTGAAACTGGAAGGATGCGGCGTCTGCGCCTCGAACCTCACGCCCTGGGCCGGACCGGACTGGATGACGTTCCCCACCGAGGCGGGTGGGTTAGGCCATGAGGGCTGGGGTATTGTCGACGCGATCGGCCCCGATGTCACGGGGATTCGGATGGGAGAGCGGGTCGCCGCTCTTTCCTACCATGCCTACGCCACGCACGACATTGCCGATGCCTCGATGGTCGCATCACTGCCGAAGGAGTTGGATGGCAAGCCCTTTCCGGGCGAACCGCTCGGCTGCGCCATGAATATCTTCGACCGCAGCAACATCGAAGGCGGTCAGACCGTCGCCATCGTCGGCATCGGATTCTTGGGCGCCCTTCTCACCCGGCTTGCCGCGGCAGCCGGCGCAAGGGTGATCGCCATCTCGCGCCGGCCCTATTCCCTTGAGGTGGCGAGAGAGATGGGAGCGGCCGAGATCATTCCGATGGATGATCATTGGCGCATCATCGAGCGCGTCAAAACACTTACGGGCGGAAAATTCTGCGATTGCGTCATCGAAGCCGTCGGCAAACAATGGCCGCTCGACCTGGCGGGCGAGCTTACGAAGGAACGGGGGCGACTGATCATCGCCGGTTATCACCAGGATGGCGCCCGCCAGATCAACATGCAGCTTTGGAACTGGCGCGGGCTCGACGTCATCAACGCTCACGAGCGCGAGCCGGCCGTCTATATCAAAGGCATTCGCGACGCCATAGAAGCCGTGCGCCACGGTCGGATCGATCCGCAGCCGCTCTACACGCATATCTATCCGCTGGAGAGGCTGGACGACGCCCTCAACACGACGCGCGACCGGCCGGACGGTTTTCTCAAGGCTCTGGTGCAATATTCATGAAGGCGTGGATCTCCGGAGAACATGCGGTGACCATCAAACGGCCGAAGCTCGGCTTTCTCGGCGTCGGATGGATCGGCCGGCATAGGATGAAAGCGATCCTCGACAGCGGCACGGCCGAGGCCGCCGCTATCGCCGATCCTTCCGCGGACATGGCGCGGGAGGCCGCGGCACTCGCCCCCAATGCCGGGATCGTTTCCGATCTCGACGCGTTGCTTGACCTGGAACTCGATGGAATCGTCATCGCAACGCCGAGCGCCGCACATGCCGAACAGTCCATCCGCGCCCTCGGGGCAGGCTTTGCCGTCTTCTGCCAGAAGCCGCTTGGCCGAACGGCATCCGAGGTCAGGGCCGTCGTCGATGCTTCCAGAACCGCCGACAGGCTGCTTGGCGTCGATCTTTCCTATCGACACACGCAAGGCATGCAGCAGATCCGGCAGCTCATCCGTTCGAACGCTCTTGGAAAGATCTTTGCGGCCGATCTGACCTTTCATAATGCTTATGGCCCCGACAAGCCCTGGTTCTACGACAAGAACCAGTCCGGCGGCGGCTGCGTCATCGATCTCGGTGTTCACCTCGTCGACCTCGCCTTATGGTGCCTCGATTTTCCTTCCGTCACCAACGTCACGAGCGCCTTGAGAGCGGGCGGGAAACGGCTTGAAAACAAAGGTCAGGTCGAGGATTTTGCGGCCGCAACGCTGACGCTTGCCGGCGGCGAAATCATCCGACTGACATGCTCCTGGCGCCTCAACGCCGGCTGTGACGCCGAGATCGGCGCCGATTTCTTCGGGACCGAGGGAGGCGCCTCCTTCAGGAATGTCGATGGCTCATTCTACGATTTTACGGCCGTCAGGATGTCCGGCACTTCGAGCGAAACTCTGGCCCTCCCTCCCGACGACTGGGGCGGACGGGCTGCCGTGGATTGGGCAAGAAAGCTCGCCAGAGGCCAGCGTTACGATCCCGCGTGCGAGAATTTCATTGCGGTCGCGGAGGCGATCGACGGCATCTATGGCGCCGGCATGTGATTGATCAGGAGCCCTTGATGAGCCCGTAGAGAACAATTGTCGCATAAAGCGTGAATGCGACAACGGCGACCGTGCCGATCAGGATCAGGGCTATTCTGCCGGCATTGAGCCTGGTGCGCTTGCCTACGGAAGAGGACGATGGCCGCTGAACAGGATCTCTATCCCCCTCGCTCATCGTGTCTGCTCCGTCGTCGCCGCAGGTGATTTCTCGTCCGGTTCGCCGGGATGTCTCATCCATGTGAATGCGAGTGCGACAAGGCAGGCGATCAGGAAGATGGTGACGACGAATATCATCATACGCCGCGGCGGTTTGGAATTATCGTGGCTCATTCCTGAAGGGTTGGGGCCGCCTTTCCTCACCTCGCTCGTGGAGAACCCCTTTGCGGAAGCTCGGTCTCTTCATCGAGCTTCTCCTTGAGTTCGTCGAGCCGATCGCGCAGCAGCGATGCTTTCATACGCCTTGCTTCCGCATCCGGCACCTCAACCATCCGGCCGCTATCGTCGGGAATGCCGGGGCCGCTTTCAGCAATGGTCTCGTTTCTGGGCCTGTCGTTGGTGCCGGTCGATATTTTCGCTCGCTTGTCCATGACATCCTCCGTTCAGATCTCGGGAAAGTTTCTGCGATGCTTGTTATGGTCCAAACGACGCGCCGGTAGCGAAGTTCCGAATGATTCGAGAGCTTTCGTCGGCCCCTGCCATTACTGCAGCTTCATCGCCCGGACAGGCGCGGCGGAACATAGAAGCCATCCAAGTGTTGCTTTTCCTATCAATGCTGGGATCGACGATGACCGCTCGAAGTGCCGAAAGAGGCAAAAACAACAATACGCTCATGAAAGTGAAGGCGGTTCCGGAACTCATCGATCCAGACGCCGAACCGTTCGTGACCCAGGCGGTCCGAGAACTCGTCGGATCGCAGATCCCGTTTCTGGTCGCCGGCACCTATGCTGTCTGCGCCTATACGGGTATTTCGCGCCAGACGAAGGATTTCGACATATTTTGCAAAGCGGGCGACTACGCGCGCATTCTCGGCCACTTCAAGGCAAAGGGTTACACGGTCGAAGTCGAAGACGAGCGCTGGCTCGGAAAGGTCTTCAAGGGCAACCATTTCTTCGACGTCATCTTTGCCTCCTCCAACGGAACGATGCCGGTCGGCGACGACTGGTTCGAGGATGCGCGCAGGGTCAAGATGTGCGGCCACACGGTCAGGATTGTCAGCCCGACCGAACTGATCTGGTCGAAATGCTTCGTCCAGCTGCGCCACCGCTATGATGGTGCCGATATCGCGCACGTCATCTTGAAGTCACATGACTCCATCGATTGGCGCAAGCTGCTGGCTTATCTGGAAGTCCACTGGGAAGTCCTCCTCATCCATCTTCTCAATTTCAGGTGGATCTACCCGACCGAGCGAGACAAGATTCCGCAATGGCTGCTGGAGGAGCTGCTGGACCGGCTCAAGGCGCAGCAGGACCTGCCGCTGCCGCAAATGAAAATATGCCGCGGCCGGATGTATTCCCGCATCGATTTCGAAATCGACGTGAGGGAGTGGGGTTTTGCCGATGTCGGCGGCGAAGGTGAATTGCGAGGAGATTAGGAGAAACCCAATGGATGATCAGCGAAAGAGCGTGAGAATTGCAGCGGTGGCCGATCTTCATGTGACGGAAGACGGCGCCAAGTCCTACAAGGATCTGTTCGCGGAGATTTCCTCAGTGGCCGACGTTCTCGTCATTGCCGGCGACCTGACCGATCTCGGCAAGCCGAGGGAAGCCGAACTGCTTGCGAGCGATCTGCGCCATTGCACGGTGCCGACCGTCGCCGTCCTCGGCAACCATGATCACGAGAGCGGCCAGGTCGATGACGTCTGCCGGGTCCTGACCGATGCCGGCGTGAAACTGCTCAACGGCCAGGCGGCCGAAGTCGCCGGAGTCGGTTTCGTCGGCGTCAAGGGCTTTGCCGGCGGCTTCGGGCGACACATGCTCGGCTCGTTCGGCGAGGCGGCGATCAAGGCGATGGTCGCCGAAAGCGTCGAGGAGTCGATGCGCCTGGAAAACGCGATGCGCCAAGTCCGCTCCGATCGTTCCCTTGTCGTGCTGCACTACGCGCCGATTGCCGAAACAGTGGTGGGCGAACCCCTGGAAATCTATCCGTTTCTCGGCTCTTCACGGCTGGCCGAAACGATCGACCGATTCCGCGTCAATGCGGTCGTACACGGTCATGCCCACCGGGGATCCTATGAGGGCCGTACGCCGGGCGGCGCCCCCGTCTACAATGTCGCCGCCCATATCGAGAAGCCCACCGGCAAGACTTACGCGTTGCTCGATCTCTGACCGGCCCGAGTATCACGACTATTTGTTGGTGCGTCCACGATGGCGTGGATCTACACCGCCCTGGGGCGTCGTATCGTTGGCTGTATCGCCTTCGACTGTGTTTTCGGCCTGCATCACTTCGTCGTCCGGCGGCGAGACGATGCCACGCGAACGGCTGATGCCCGGGTCGTCCGAAAGGTCGATATCGCTAGGCTTGGTGGTCTTGGCATGTTTGGGGGAGGTCATGAATTTCTCCTTGAAACGTTGCAGCCCTTCCGGAGTGAACTCACTGCATAGCCCCTGGTTCCCCTGAAGCAGCTCATGAGCGGCGACCATGAAAGCCCTGCATCGCCGGGAACATTTCTCCGAAGCTGAGGTTGAAGCGCCGTCGGCGACCGGCGAGGAGAACCGCTGGAAGACGGTCCGACCCTCTACAAGACATTTCGCGACAAGCAGGACGGATGTTCTCAAACCTTAAGGAGAAATATGATGGCTCCTGATGAATCAGGCAAAGGCCTGGCCGTCGTCACCGGCGCCTCCACCGGCATTGGCTACGAACTGGCGAAGTGTGCGGCCCGGGACGGTTATGATCTCATCGTTGTCGCCGACGAGGAGCGGATCAACCAGGCAGCCGCAGATCTCAAGGCGTTCGGCACGTCAGTCGATGCTGTCGAAGCCGACCTTTCGACGCTTGAAGGCGTCGACCGGCTGACCGAGCGCATCACCGCCAGCGGCCGTTCGGTCGATCTGTTGATGGCCAATGCCGGCCGCGGCATCGGCGAAGGTTTCCTCGATCAGAATTTCAACGAGGCGCGCAAGGTCGTCGATACCAACATCACCGGAACGATTTATCTCATTCATCAGATCGGCAATCAGATGCGCAGCCGCGGCCAAGGCCGCATTCTGCTGACAGGCTCGATCGCCGGTTTCATGCCGGGTTCCTACCAGGCCGTCTATAACGCCACCAAGGCCTTCATCAACAGCTTCTCCTTCGCCTTGCGCGAGGAGTTGAAGGAGTCCGGTGTCACCGTCAGCTGCCTGATGCCAGGGGCGACGGAAACCGAGTTCTTCAAGCGCGCCAGTCTTCTGGATACGGCGCTCGGTCAGTCGAAGAAGGACGACGCTGGCGAGGTCGCGCGCATCGGCTATGACGCGATGATGGACGGCGAAGGCGATGTTGTGAGCGGTTGGAAGAACAAACTCCAGGCAGCGGTTGCCAATGTCACGCCGGCAAGCGTGCTCGCCCATCAGCATTCGAAAGCGGCAAAACCTGGTTCGGGCACAAAATAGCGGGCGCCGCCGTCATCACGGCAGCGAGCAGAAGGCAATGAGGTCGAGCGCTCAGTCGCGCTCGACGAATTTGTTGAAGCGGCTCGTCTTTCCGTCCTTGGTCTTGTTCTGGTAGAGAAAGGCGAGCTTGTTTTCGTCGAAGATCTTGAAGAATTCGTCCCAGTCGATCTCGTCGAATTCCTCTTCCTTTTCGCCGAAATCGATCCGGAGAACGCCGCCCTTGCCGCGTGTCCGGATAGCCGCCGGCCTGCCGTCCCTTTCCTCCGCCCATTTGCGGATTTTCTTATGATCCGTCGTTGTCTCAGAACTGCTCATTGAAGCTTCCTTTCACATGATATCGCAAGCGCTTACAGGAGCGGTTGTCGTTGCTTCCAGTCGCGATACGGGGCGAGCAACCGGCCGGGATAGCGCCGTTCGATCTCGCTTTCGGCCAAAGCGATCCGGGCAAGAACCTCCTCTGCTGCGCCGCCCTTGGCGGTCTCGCTCGCTTTTTCCAGATCATTCATGATCACGAACAATTCGTCGTCCGTCATCACCTCAAGACGAGAGACGAAATCTTCGACCGGTTCGCTGGTAAGTGGATTGGTGGACACTGGCGCCTCTTTGCTGATGACTGTCCAACTTCGCTCCTTATACTAAGTTCCACCGACAGGCCGGGCAAAAGAGCGATTACCCCGCCTCCTGCTCTTCCCGATATAATCGCCAGGGAACCGTTGCGACCGTCAGACGAGGCCCGCCGAGCTTGACCAGTTTTGCCCTGAGCCGCCCTGCCCTGTTCATATGCAGCAGCTTCTGCCACCACTTGTCTTTAACCGTTTCGGGGATGAGAACCGCCACCCGCCGTTCCGGACTATCGGCATCGAGCTTTTCGATCAGTCGCAGGAGCGGTTCATGCAGTTGCCGATAAGGCGCGGGAATGAACATGAGTCTGGGCGGCTTCAGTCCGTGCGCAGCGATCGGTTCTTCCACCTCGGCACGCCATTCCTCGCGAAGCGCGTTTTCACGTTCATCCCGCTCCGGTCCGCCGAGACGGATCAAATGGACGGCGACCACATCAGGCGAAATCGTCAAGGCAAACTTGATGGCGCGTTCGCTCAATCTGTTCCAGGTCTCGGTGACAACGATGACGGTCGGCGGCTCGACGTCTTCGACGGTGATCGGACCGGGCTTGCGCAATTCGCGCTGAAGCGATCGGTAGTAGTTTTTGATCGACTTCAGAATGGCGATCGTCAGCGGCACGGTAATCAATGTGATCCACGCGCCTTCGGCAAATTTTGCGGTCAGGATGATGACGAGCGCAACGCCGGTCGCTGCCGCACCGACGGCGTTCATCGTCAGTTTTGCCGCGTATCCTCTGGATTGGCGGCGCCAGTGCACGGTCATGCCTGCCTGAGAAATCGTGAACGTCGAGAATGCGCCGATTGCAAAGAGCGGGATCAGATGGTCGGTGATCCCTCCGAAGGCGATCAGAAGCAGTGCGGCGAAGCCGGAAAGGAAGAGGATGCCGGCGCTAAACACCAGCCGGCGCCCCGGCTGAGCGAACGCCTTAGGCAGGTAGCCGTCGGCAGCGACCATCTGGCAGAGACGCGGAAAACCGACAAAGCTGGTATTGGCCGAGAGGCAAAGGACGCTGAGAAGGCTTGCCATTGCGATATAGTAGAAGGCGCCACGGCCGGCGACGGCGGCAATCAACTGCGACAGCACGCTCTGGTATCCTTCCTTCGTCTGATCCATTGCGCCGATCTCGAAGACGGTGGCGATGGTTGCGATGCCGCCGAGCAACAAAGTGAGAATGACGACGATAATCGTGAGGGTGATGTAGGCGTTGCGCATGACCGGTTGCCGAAACGAACCCATCCCGTTGGAAACGGCTTCAACCCCGGTCATCGCCGTGCAACCGCTGGCAAATGCATGCATGAGAATCCATATCGTCGCGCCTTGTGCTGCCAGACCGAGCGGAGGCGGCAGGACGACGGGTGCAGGTTTCTCCGCCAGAACGATCCCGGCTAGCCCATAGCCGATGGCGCCCAGGAAGCAGATGATGAAGAGGTAGGTCGGCAATGCGAATAGCCAGCCGGCCTCTCCCGTTCCTCGTAAATTGGCCAGCATAACGAGGAGGACGATGCCAAGGCAGAGGGGCAGAATGTAGGGGTGAAGGCTCGGCACCACCGAGACGAGTGCCCCAACCCCTGCCGAAACGCCGACCGCGACATTCAGGACGTAATCGATCATCAACGCCGCGGCGGCAAGCAGGCTCGGATATTCTCCGAGATTCTCCTTCGCCACCACATAGGCGCCGCCATTCGTCGGGTAAGCGGCGAGCGTCTGCCGGTAGGAGAAATAGAGGATCCCCAGCAGAGCGACGATACAGAAGATCACCGGGCCGATATAGACAACGCCGAGCGCGCCGAGTGGAATGAGGATGGTGAGCGCTGCCTCCGGCCCGTAGGATGATGAGCCGAGGCCATCGAGCCCCATGGCGGGCACGGCTTCTATCCAACCGATCTTCTTGTCTTCGTGCTCGCGATTGGCGAGACGCCGACCGAACAGGAGGGTGCTGAGGTTCAATTTTTATTCCTTATCCGGGGGCTGGGGCGATAACCAACAACCAGCGGCCGCTCGGGTTCCCGGAGCCAAGGGCATAGAAAGACCCAGGCAGCTGGCCCGTCCCCTTTGCCGCCGATCGCATCCGCTCAGAAATTGCAAACTCACGAGTTGTGCGGAACAATCGGCCTTGCGTGCAGTATTGTGCTCGACCATCTACGACGCGCGGCTGATATCAGCCGTGCTGACGGGCGCTGCGATCCGGTTGAACCCGCAAGCCATGGCCGCAAACGAGCCCTACCAAGGACATGGCCGCATTGCCGGGGAACAACCACCTGCTTTCAGCTGTTCTCCCCGAGACTGGAGGTGACCCATGGATATGACCCGCATCCGAGACCACATGGTGGAACATCATGTCATGCGTCGCGGCATTCGCGATCGAGGCGTCACCAGGGCGATGCGGATGGTGCCGCGCGAAAAATTCGTCGATCCTGGTTTCGAGGAATTCGCCTATGAGGATGCGCCGTTATCGATCGGCGAGGGGCAGACAATTTCGCAGCCGTACATCGTCGCACTGATGATCGAAAAAGCCGATCTGGACGCTGGCGACAAGGTTCTGGAGGTCGGAACCGGTTCCGGCTACGCCTCGGCCCTCATCAGCCGGATCGCAAAACACGTCTATTCCATTGAACGGCATGAAAGGCTGGCGGTTCAGGCTCGGGAGCGATTCGAGAAGCTCGGATACCGCAACATCGACGTGCGAGTGGGCGACGGCAGCAAGGGCTGGGCCAAAGCCGCTCCCTTCGATGCCATTATCGTTTCGGCGGGCGCACCCGAAGTGCCGGCCGCCTTGAAGGAGCAGCTGGATCTTGGTGGGCGGCTCGTTATCCCGGTCGGCCGAGGTGACGAGCAGCGCCTGAAACGCATCACGCGCACCGGTGCAACCACCTTCGAGGAGGAGGATCTCGGCGGCGTCTTCTTCGTGCCCCTGATCGGCGAGGATGCCTGGACTGCCGCACATCCGATGTACACGGCGGCAGCCTCGTCATCGCGCATGGAGGAAACGCCTTACGAACTCATCGCGGCCGTGGCGGAAGAATTTCCCTCGGTCGACGACCGGAGCTTTGCCGCCCTTTTCGATCGATTTGGCGAAAGCCGCATCGTTCTGCTTGGTGAATCCACCCATGGCACGGCCGAGTTCTACGAGGCGCGCGCTGCCATCAGCCGTCACCTGATCGAACATCACGGGTTTAATATGGTGGCGGTCGAAGCGGATTGGCCGGACGCCGCGGCGATCGACCGCTGGATAAACGGCCAGCCGTCGAAAGGCGATCAGCCGTTCAGCCGTTTTCCCAAGTGGATGTGGCGGAACCTGGAATTTTCGCGATTCCTCGGCTGGCTGAAGGGGGATAACGAGCGTCGCAAGGCTTTACATGCCGATCCGGTCCGGTTCTACGGCCTGGATCTCTACAACATGTCGGGATCGATCCGCTCCGTCCTCGACTATCTCGAAAATGTCAGCCCGGAAACCGCCGAGATTGCCAGGGAACGCTACGGCTGCCTCAATCCTTGGCAGAGCGATCCGGCGACTTATGGCCGGGCCGTGCTTACCGATGCCTATAGGTCATGCGAGGAGGCGGTGCTGAAGCAATGCACGGAGCTGCTGGCGCGATCCCTGGATGATGCCGCCTCAGACGGTCATGACTTTCTGAACGCCGCCCAGTCGGCGCGGTTGCTTGCCGCAGCCGAGCGGTATTACCGGATCATGTACTACGGCGGTTCTCAAGCCTGGAATCTCCGCGACACCTACATGGCCGATACCGTCGAGCACCTCCTCGATTTCCACGGTCCGACGGCAAAGATCATCATATGGGCGCACAACTCGCATATCGGCGATGCCCGCTATACCGATATGGCAGCCGCCCGCGACGAACTGAACCTTGGCCAGTTGTGCCGGCAGCGTTTCGATGGAATGACCAGCCTCATTGGACTGGGAACGCATTCCGGCGAGGTGATTGCGGCAAACGACTGGGATGGACAGGCCGAGAAGAAGCGAGTCAATCCGTCCCTGCCGCAAAGCTATGAGCGTCTCTGTCACGATTCCGGAAAGCCGCGATTTCTCCTCGACCTCGCGGCCGATGAGGAATTGCATGCAAGCCTCGTCGACCAGCGGCTTCAGCGCTTCATCGGCGTCATCTACCGGCCGGAAACGGAACGGCTGAGCCATTACATGTCGACATCGCTGTCGCGGCAATATGATGCATTTCTCTGGTTCGATGAAACCCGGGCGCTTTCACCGCTCATGGCACCGGAGTCCGGTACATCGGATCCAGAAACTTTTCCCTTTGGGCTCTAAAGCCCCGGCCGCTGTCGAACGAACAGCGATCATCAACAACGCGATAAGGCGGGAACTCTGCGCCTGTCCGCAAGTTTGGCGATCACCAACCCAGGAGATCCTTATGAAACGCTTTGTTATCGCTTCGCTTGCCCTCTCGCTTGCTGTCCCGGCCTTCGCGCAATCGGCTGCCGAAAAAAGCGGGGTCAATTCCCTAATCGGTGTGCCGCCGAAAACGGAAGATTTCGTCAAGGAAGCAGCCGCAAGCGACATATTCGAAATCGCCTCCAGCAAGCTTGCGACCGAGCGTGGCGACGATGCGACGAAGGCCTTCGCGCAGCAGATGCTCACCGACCACCAGAAGACCAGCGAGGAACTCAAGGCGCTGGTTTCCGGCGGCAAGGTCAAGGCGACGCTTCCGAGCGCCATGACGTCGGATCAGCAAAGCATGCTCGACAAGCTGAACGGCCTGCAAGGAGCCGATTTCAACAAGCAATATCACTCCGACCAGGAATCTGCCCATGAGGACGCGGTCGATCTCTTCAAGCGCTATGGCGACGAAGGGGACAATCCCGAACTGAAGGCATGGGCGGCAAGCACGCGCCCCGGTCTGGAACATCATCTGCAGATGGCCAAAGAGCTCAACAAGTAAGCGGCAAGACCGCATGGTCAAGGTGATCATGAGGCCCGCCGGGAGGCAAGAATGATCGATGAGGAGACAAGAAGAACCCGCGCCTACCGGATTTGGGAGAGCGAGGGACGCCCGGAAGGTCAGGACCTCGCACATTGGTATCGAGCGGGTGACGATACGGTCGAGCCGGCCGAGGATGGTCGGGAATATATGCGATATTCCCGTGGCGCGGCGCCGGCAGGGTCGCTGATCATTAAACTTTATCGATCGGGTGACCAGATCCGGGGATATGTCCGCAAGGTCGCGGAGACCGACCTGGATGACACGGTCTATCCCGGCGAGGAAATGGAGCCCGAGGCGGCATTCAAACTGGCGGAGTCCCATAGAGGCAATAGCGGCCAGCCCGTCTTCGTCGAACTTGTCGAGGACGTCGAATGGAATCCGTCATGGGGCCGCCTCGGGTATCAAATCCACAGCTGAAGCAGACCGCACCGGTTGGCCCGGCGCCGAAACTGCGGCTTGATCCGGAGTAGATCCGCTTCCAGCACATCCCACACGATCCCAGGAGAACAGCATCCATGGCGAAAACTGTCGGCGATTTTCTTGTGGCACGGCTTGGCGAATGGGGGGTGCGGCGTCTGTTTGGCTATCCTGGCGACGGCATCAACGGCGTCTTCGGGGCGCTCCATCGCGCATCCGACAAGATGGAGTTCATCCAGGCGCGACACGAGGAAATGGCGGCTTTCATGGCAGCCGCCTATGCGAAGTTCTCAGGCGAACTCGGCGTCTGCATTGCAACCTCGGGACCTGGTGCCACCCATCTGATCACCGGTCTTTACGACGCTCGCATGGACCACCAGCCGGTTCTCGCCATCGTCGGCCAACAGGCGCGCCATGCCCTCGGCGGACATTACCAGCAGGAGCTCGACCTTGCCGCCCTCTTCAAGGACGTCGCGAGCGATTTCGTGCAGCAGGCTTCCGCTCCGGCGCAGGTGCGCCATCTGATCGACCGCGCGGTTCGCATCGCGCTCGCAAACCGGACGGTGACAGCGATCATTCTGCCGAACGATCTGCAGGAAATGCCCTATGAGGAGCCAGCGCGAAAGCATGGAACCGTGCATTCGGGACCGGGTTACCACCCGCCGCGGGTCTTTCCGCATGGAGACGATCTTCAGGCTGCGGCCGATATTCTGAACGCGGGAAAGAAAGTGGCGATCCTCGTCGGCGCCGGCGCGCTCAACGCAACGGACGAGGTCGTTGCCGTTGCGGATCGCCTGCAGGCGGGCGCTGCCAAAGCCCTGCTCGGCAAGGCCGCGCTGCCGGATGACCTGCCATGGGTGACGGGTTCGATCGGCCTGCTCGGGACAGAGCCCTCATGGAACCTCATGCGCGACTGCGACACCCTGTTGATGATTGGTTCCGGTTTTCCCTACTCCGAATTCCTGCCGGAAGAAGGCCGGGCGCGCGGCGTGCAGATCGACATCAATCCCGACATGCTGTCGCTGCGCTATCCGATGGAGCTCAACTTGACCGGTGATGCGGCCGAAACGCTCAGCGCGCTGCTGCCTCTCTTGTGGGAAAATCCTGATACCAGCTGGCGGCAAACGATCGAGAAAGACGTCGCCTCCTGGTGGAAGACCCTGGACGAGCGCGCCCATGTCGACGCCAATCCGGTCAATCCGCAGCGCGTCGTCACCGAACTTTCGCCGCGGCTGCCGGCAAACGCCGTCGTCACCAGCGATTCCGGCTCCTGCGCAAACTGGTATGCCCGGGACCTGAAGATGCGCCGCGGCATGAAGGCATCGCTTTCCGGTGGCCTGGCATCGATGGGAGCTGCCGTCCCTTACGCGATCGCCGCCAAATTCGCTCATTCCGATCGCCCCGTCGTCGGCCTGGTCGGCGACGGCGCCATGCAGATGAATAATCTCGCCGAGATGATCACCGTTGCCAAATACTGGAAGAGCTGGGCCGATCCGACTTTCGTCATCTGCGTCTTCAACAACCAGGATCTGAACCAGGTGACGTGGGAGCAGCGAGTGATGGAGGGCGATCCCAAATTCAACGCGTCTCAATCTATTCCCGACATAGCCTATCACAAGTTCGCCGATCTCATCGGATTGCGCGGCATTTTCGTCGACCAGCCGGATAGGCTCGGCGCCGCATGGGAAGCAGCCCTGACCGCCGGTTGCCCCGTCATCCTCGAGGTGAAGACCGACCCGGAAGTGCCGCCGCTGCCGCCGCACATCACCTTCGAGCAGATGCGAAATCTCACCTCGGCCTTAATGACGGGGGATCCGCATCAGGAGGGTGTCATTGCCGGTACTTTCCGCCAGCTCTTTGCCGGCATTCTTTTGCGACGATAACCTCATTACCGCTTCAAAATATCACTAAAGCGGCTCGGACTGGGGAATGACATCTGATGCCCGTATGAGGCTCGGCGACAAGGTTCAAAAGGACAGGTCGAGCACCCTGCCTTCGAACAGCCGGTCCCGGGAGCCTTCGAGATGTGCCTTCATCAGCCGTTGCGCATCATCAGCCCGGCCATCGGCGATCGCCTTGTAGATGGCGTTGTGCTCCTCATAGACCTGTTCCAGCCCCTGGCGGGGACCGAGCAAGGAAAGACCATGAAGGTGCATGCCGACGGCGATATGCGCTTTCAGCGCATCGATCGAGGCCGTGTAATAGTGATTGTTGGCTGCCTCCGTCACCGCGCGATGGAAGATGAAATCGGCGTCGGTGCGGTGCAGCTGATGGCTGGTCGCTTCGCGCAGATCGGCAAGGGCGCTGGCGATCTTCTGGATCGCCTGCTCATTGCGGCGTTTGGCGGCGAAATAGGCCGCGGCTGGCTCGATGGTCAGACGAAACTCGTAGCAGCGCTGAATATCGGCAATCGTCTTGACCGGCGAATAGGCAAGCTGCGTTGTCGGCGATCCATGCGCACTGACGAAGGTGCCGGCCCCCTGTCGGGCATAGACCATGCCCTGATCACGCAGGCGCGCCAGCGCATCGCGGACGATCGGCCGGGAAACACCCAGCATCGAGGCAAGTTCATGTTCGCCGGGAAGGCGTGAATCCGGCGGATAATTTCCGCCACGAATCCGCTCGAGCAACTGGTCGAAGACACGATCCACCAGCTTGACGGCCTTGCCGCGTTCGGGCTTGCCCGGCGGGCCGGTTTCCGCGTTCAAAGATTCGCCATTCGCTTCAACCACGTCATTCTCCCCGACGGTATCTTACTAGAGCATGATGCCGAAAAGTGTGAGCGGTTTTCGGACGACATCATGCTCTCACTCCAGAATTTAGAACAGGACGATTTAGGCTGGTTGGCCTAAATCGTCCTGTTCTATGCCGCCTGATTCCGAAGAACCAGCTTTAGCAGACTATCGGGCTTGCCGAAGCCCCCCGACTTGACGGCGCACCGAAAACGCCGGCCATCGGCGGCCGTGACATCGAACCAGGGAATGCCAGCCTCGATCTCGCCCTTGGGCGCCAAAACCCTCACGCCCAATGTGCGGAAAACGGCAAGAGCCGTATCGCCACCGCCGACCATCAGCATATCAGGCCTCGTGTCGTCGATGACGGCCTTAACACCTGCCGCAAAGTTGCAGGCGACGAGCCCCGCATCGGCTGCCATATCGCCTGTGCAACGCAACAGCACCGGCAGCGCCAGGCCCTCTCCACATTCGATCTCGCCCATTGGCGCGTCCACCACCATGCGCAAGGCGCCCGTGCTTTCAAGCCGGTTCATCTGAGCGGCAGTGATCGGATCGCGCGAGCCGAAGGCAAACAGGGTCCGCGGGCTCGCTGCAAATTCCCTCCCGATCGATTGACCTGCCTCGCCGAGGTGGCGCGCAAGTGCGGCGCCGAGACCCCGGGCGCCGACCGCAAGGGTCGTCTGCCAGTCATGCCCCTCGGCGATCTGGTCAAGATCGGCATCGTCCTCGGCATCGGCAACGACAACGCGGTCCGCGCCGGTTTTGAACAGCTCAGCGATCGGCAGCGGCCGGTTGACGCCGCGGCCGACGACACAGCCCCGGTAGGTCAACCGCTCCTGATCGGGAATGGCGGGCGCGACGAGGATGGTCTTGAGGTCGAAGACCTTCGCCAGCGCCATGCTTTCCGCCGCGACATTGCCTTTCAGCCGGGAATCGATCTTCTTCATGACGACCGCAGGCTTCTCGCCACGAAAGACCGCCGCCGCCGAGTGTACTCTTTCGGCGGCTTCGCGCTCGTCCAGTGCGCGGGAGGCGGTGTTGATGACGACGACATCGCAGCCGGTGGCGACCGCCTCCTGCGCCGCCTCTATATCGATGGCGACGGCCACCGAAAGGCCGGCTTCGACGAAGGGTGTGCCGGTATCGAGCGCACCGGTCAGATCGTCGGCAATGATCGCAGCCTTCAGGATCATGCGATTTGCTCCGTATTGACGGCGTGGCACGCAACGAGATGACCGGGCCTGGCTTCCTTCCAGGCGGGGATGACCTTGCTGCAGACATCCATGGCGATCGGGCAGCGCGTGTGGAAACGGCAGCCGGACGGCGGGTTCAGCGGGCTCGGCACGTCGCCCTGCAGGATCTGGCGCTGGCGGGTGCGCTCCAGTTCCGGATCGGTCTCCGGAACGGCCGACAGCAGCGCCCTGGTATAGGGATGCAGCGGATTGTCGAAGAGCTCCTCCCGGGTCGCAAGCTCGGCGAGCCGCCCCAGATACATGACGCCGACACGGGTGCTGATATGGCGCACCACCGCAAGATCATGGGCGATGAAGAGATAGGTCAGGCCGTATTTTTCTTGCAGATCGAGCAGGAGGTTGATGATCTGCGCCTGGATCGACACGTCGAGCGCCGAAATTGCCTCGTCGCAGACGATGAATTTCGGCTGGCAGGCGAGCGCGCGGGCGATGACGACGCGCTGGCGCTGGCCGCCGGAAAGCTCGTGCGGGTAACGCTGGGCGAAGCGCGTGGGCAGGCCGACATCGGTGAGCAGCGCCGCCACCTTCTCCTTGAGTTCGGCCTTGGTGCAGAGCCTGTGAAACAGGATCGGCTCGCCGATCGCCTCGCCCACCGTCATGCGTGGATTGAGCGTCGAATAGGGATCCTGGAAGACGATCTGCAGATCGCGGCGGAAAGGCCGCATCTGCTTCTCATCGAGCGTGGCGAGGTCCTGGCCCTTGTAGACCACGCTGCCGCTGGTCGCCTTATAGAGGTTGAGGATGGTGAAGCCGGTCGTCGATTTGCCGCAGCCGGATTCGCCGACGAGGCTGAGCGTCTCGCCTTCCATGATGTCGAGATCGACATTATCGAGCGCATAGACGGTTGCCGAGCGTTCGCCGAAAGCGCCGAGCTTGACGTGGAAATGCTTGACCAGGTTTTCGACCTTGAGCAGCGGTTGAGCAGCCATCACGCGGCCTCCTGCATTCTCTGCACGACGAAACAGGCGGCGCGATGGTTGCTGCTGCCGCTCAAGGGTTCGAGCCGCGGCACCTGCTCGTGACAGATCGCCTCGACGAGCGGGCAGCGCGGCGCAAAGGGGCAGCCCTTCGGCCGGCGGCCGGGCTCCGGCGGGGTGCCGCCGATCGAGCTCAGCCGGCTTGCCGGCGGATCCGACAGTTTCGGGATAGAGGAGAGCAGGCCGCGCGTATAGGGATGGCTGGGACGAGCATAGAGCTCGTCCACCGGCGCATCCTCGACGACCGTGCCGGCGTAGAGCACGGCGACGCGATCGACGAGACCGGCAATCAGCGCCAGATCATGGGTGATCCAGACGACGGACATGCCGAGCTTGGCTCTGAGATCCTTCACCAGATCGACGATCTGGGCCTGGATGGTGACGTCGAGCGCCGTCGTCGGCTCGTCGGCGATCAGGAGCTTCGGATTGCAGGCGAGGCCGATGGCGATCATCACCCGCTGGCGCATGCCGCCTGATAGTTCGTGCGGAAAGGCCTGCAGGCGCTCTTCGGGACCAGGAATACCGACCAGACGTAGAAGCTCGACAGCGCGAGCGCGGGCTTCCGCCTTCTTCGTCTTGCGATGATAGATCAGCGGCTCGCAGATCTGGTCGCCGACGCGCATGACGGGATTGAGCGAGGTCATCGGGTCCTGGAAGACGAAGCCGATATCGCCGCCGCGCACCTTGCGCAGCTCGCTGTTCGACATCGTCTGCAGGTCGCGGCCGTCGAAGGTGGCCGTTCCCTTGGCGACCTTGATCTTGTTCGGCAGGAGCCGCATCAGGCTCAGCATGGTGAGGCTCTTGCCGCAGCCGGATTCGCCGACGACGCCAAGGGTCTCGCCCTTGTCGACATGGAGATCGATGCCGTCGACGACGACGGCCGGCCCATTGCGGCCGTCGATCTCGACCGTGAGGCCCCTGACATCGAGCAGGCGTTCTCTGTTTTGCGTGTCCATCATTTGCTGCCCCGCGGATTGAGCGCGTCGTTGAGGCCGTCGCCGAGGAAGCTGAAGGCAACCGAGGCAAGGCCGAGCACGGCCGCCGGAGCGGCGAGAAGATGCGGATAATGCTGCCAGACGCGAAGACCGTCCGAGATCATGTTGCCCCAGCTCGGCGTCGGCGGATTGACCCCGACCCCGAGGAAGCTGAAGGCGCTTTCCAGCACCATCGCCGTGCCGAGACCGGCGCTGACCGAGACGATCAGCGGACCAAGCGCATTCGACACGACATAGCGCTTGATGATCACCCAGTTCGACAGGCCGAGCGCCTGGGCCGCGGTGATATAGGGCCGGCTGCGGATCGACAACACCTGGGCGCGCACCAGACGGGCGTAGGGCGGCCAGGAGATCAGCGCCATCGACCCGAAGACGAGGATGAAATCCACCCAGATGGTCTGGCGGTAGAAGGGATTGAGGGTCTCGAGGTAGCGCGCCTCCATCCACCGGGTGATCGGCGATTTCAGCGACGCGTTGATGACGACGACGAGCAGCAGGTTGGGGACGGACATCGTCACGTCGGTCAGCCACATGATGGCGCGGTCGAAGGGATTGCCGAAGAAGCCGGCGACCGCACCAAGCGTCAGGCCGATCAGCACCGCGAAGAAGGTGACGATGACGGCGACGAGGAACGCGGTCCGCGTGCCGAAGACGACGCGGCTGAAGACATCGCGGCCGAGGTCATCGGTTCCGAAGAGATGGCTCATCGACGGCAGCGCGTTGCGGGCGTTGAGATCCTGGCTGAGATAATCATAGGGCGTGAGATAAGGCCCGAGGATCGCCGTGAAGGCAAGGATCAGGACGACGATGAGGCCGAAGACGGCGAGCTTGTTGCGCCGCAGCCGATGCCAGGCGTCGCGCCACAGGCTGACCGGCGGCTCCTCGATGGTTTCGGGGGTGGAAAGAGGGATTGCGGACATGGTCAGCGGCTCCTTCTTGAATCATTGGCGCGCGGATCGAGCAACGGATAGAGCACGTCCACCAGGAGGTTCGACACCATCACCAGGAACGATCCGATCAGCGTGATTGCCAGAATGACGGGATAATCGGAATTGATCAGCGCCTGCACCGTCAGCCGGCCGAGGCCCGGCAGGCCGAACACCAGCTCGACGAAGATCGCCCCGTTGACGATGGTGATCATGATCAGGCCGAGCTGCGTCACCACAGGCGTCAGCACCGGCCGCAGAATATGGCGCAGCGCCACGATGATCTCCGGCACACCCTTGGCGCGCGCCGTGCGGACGAAATCCTCCGACAGCACTTCGATGACGGCGGCGCGCGTCTGGCGCACGATCAGCGCAATCGGCTGGAAGGAAAGCACGAGCAGCGGCAGCAGGATGCGGACATCGAAGACGCCGCCCCAGCCATAAGGCACGCTCGTGCCCGGCAAAAGCACGATGAGGCCGACCATCAGCAGCGGACCGGCGACATAAGCGGGTATCGCCCAGAGGAAGAGCGCCGAGCCCAGAATGGCATAGTCGAGGCGCGAATTCTGGTTCAGCGCGGCGATCATGCCGAGCGGGATCGCGACGACAGCCGTCAGGATGATGGCGCAGAGGGCAAGCTGGAACGAGACCGGGGCGGCAGCCGAGACCATCGCCCAGACGGCGCGGCCCGATGTCAGCGAATTGCCGAACTGGCCGTGCAGCAGGTTCCAGATGTAAAGGCCGAACTGTTCGATGAAGGGCCTGTTGAGGCCTGCACTTTCACGGATGGCCTCGATGCGCTGCGGATTATAGGCGACGTCGCCCGGCGCGCGCAGGAAGATGAGCTTGATCGGATCGCCGGCGCCGTAGAAAGCCAGCGCGTAGACGGCCAGCATCACCACGAGAACGGACGGAATCCAGATGGCGAACCGGGTTAGCACGTAGCGCAGCAAGGCCACCTCCCACCTGTTGTCGATGCGGTCCACCCCTGAAGCCAGATCGCATCTCTTCGTCTTGAAACTTGCGCGAAGGCCTTGCAGCCTTCGCGCGTTTATTGCCAGGAACGATAATTCCCAATCAGCCGATGGAGATGTTCCAGGGTTCGGCGATCTGCCAGTCGAGGTTCTTCTCCATGCCCTTGACCTCCTTGATGGCCCAGCGCGACATCGCCTGAGAATACCATGGAATGAAGGCCCAATCCTCGCGGAACGCCTTCTGGGCTTGCTGGGCGAGAGTAACGCGCTGCGGATCGTCCGCAGCCTTGGTCGCCGCTTCGGCAAGGGCGCTGTCGACCTTGTCGTTCTTGTATCCGCCGAGCTTGTTCTGCGCGTTCGACGAGGTCGAGGCGATGCTGCCCGCCAGATAGGAAACGGCGTCTGGAACACGGGTGCCGACGTCGTCGCGGAAGATCTGGACCGAGTTCTGATCCGGACCGGCATAGGCGTCCTGCTGCGGCTTCATGTCGACGGCCGTGATACCGAGGTTCTGGCGCCACTGCTCGGCGATGAACTGGGCGGCCGCCTGAATGGCCGGCGCCGAGATGCCGACGAAGAGGAGCTTCGGCAGGCGCTCGGGCCCGCCATAGCTCGATTCGGCAAGCAGCTTCTTGGCGGCTGCCGGATCATAGGGAAAAGGCTCGAAGCCGGAATTGTCGGCGCCGGGCACCGAGTTGAGGATCTGGTCGGCCTTCTTGTGGGGGCCATCCGGATAGGACGCCTTGAACAGGCCGTCGCGATCGACCGCCATGATCAGCGCCTGGCGCACCTTCGGATCGTCCATCGGCGCGCGGGAAGTGTTGAACCAGAAGTGCTGGCTGGTCGGGATCAGCGGGCCGGCCGAGAATTCCGGGCCGAGATCCTGAATGATCGTCGAGGTGACGAGCTCGGTATGGGCGTTGAACTCGCCCGACTTGATCAGCGACGTCGCAGTGACATTGTCCTCGATCGAGGTGATGTCGATGCGGGCAAGCTTGGGCTTCGGCCCGAAGAATTTCTCATTTGGCTCGAAGGTGATCTTGCCGGCATCGATATCGATGCTCGTCAGCTTGAACGGGCCGGAGAAAACCGGCTTGTTCTCCGGCTTGTACCAGTCGATGATTTCCTCGCCGTCGCTGCCGCGCGACTGCGACGCCTTGGTGATCGGTGCGATGTGATTTGCGAGACGCATGAAGAAGATCGGATCGGCGGCGACGAGCGTCACGACCACCGTCCCCTCGTCGGGCGTCGCGACCCCGGTTAGTTCGTTGCCCGAGCCGGCGGCGATTTCGGCGTAGCCCTTGACCTTGCTCAGCACCTGGTCGGCGCGCTGGCTCTTGGTGTTCGGCATCGAGGCGACTTCCCACGATCCCTTGACGTCGGCCGAGGTGATCTTGCTGCCGTCGGAGAAGACGGCCTTCGGGTCGATCTTGAAGGTCCAGACGGTATTGTCGGCCGATTCCCAGCTGGTGAAGACGTAGGGCTTGATATTGCCCTGACTGTCGAAATACATCGGAGAAGCCCACCAGATCGAGTTCCAGCGGAAGGTCCTGCCGCCACCGCGCAGCGGCGACCAGTCCTGGTCGAAAGCCGGATGCGCGACTTTCAGGACTTGGCCCTCGTCCGCCAGCACTATGCGGGCATTCATCCCGAAGACGGTAAGGCCGACGCCGGCGGCGAGGCCGAGTTTCAACGCATTGCGACGTGATAGATTGGTTTTGTCAGATTGATCAAAAGACATGCATTCCTCCCACGATTAATTCGGCAGCACTCTCCCTGCACCCTCCCAGGCGCAGCATAATCCCTGTCATATCGTTCCCTCGTTATTGTAAATATGTCAACAAAAAAACGCGATTTTAATCCGACGAAAATTATCTGATAAAAATAACGCTGTAATTACAGCTAGATAATTTTCCGCCCCCGGAGTCACTCATTTTGTCTTCTTGACAAAAGCACCGCGATGGAAAAGTTCTTTGCATTCCATCGCCACAGACAAATGACAATCGCATGTGGTGTCGGACGGTTCGACGGATCGGCAAGACAAGCGCGCCGAAGGGAGGGCGGAATGAGCCATCACAGGATTACAGGCGTTTTCAGCGCGGCCGCAACGCCGCTGACCGCAGACAATACGCCGGATCTCGGCCTTTTGACCGATCATTGCCGCCGGCTGCTGGCCGAGGGATGTCATGGCGTGGCCCTGCTCGGCACGACGGGTGAGGCCAATTCCTTTTCCGGAGGCGAGCGGCGCGCCATTCTGGAAGCGGCGCTGGAGGCCGGCATTCCTGCCGACAAGCTGCTGCCGGGAACGGGCGTCGTCGCCATTCCGGAGACCGTCGAACTGACCCGGCACGCCCTGTCGCTCGGCGTCACCAAGGTGGTGATGCTGCCGCCCTTCTACTACAAGGGCGTCTCAGACGACGGCCTCTTTGCCGCCTATTCGCAGGTGCTGGAGAAAGTCGCCGACACGCGGCTACAGGTCATCCTCTATCATATTCCGCAGGTCTCGGGTGTGCCGCTCTCCATTCCGCTGATCGGCCGACTGATTGCCGCCTTCCCGGAAACCGTCGTCGGCATCAAGGAATCTGCTGGAGATTTCAATAACATGCAGGCCATTATCGCCGCCTATCCCGGTTTTTCCGTCCTGGCCGGCGCCGATCCCCTGCTGCTGCCGCTCTTGAAAGCCGGCGGCGCGGGCTGCATCACGGCCACCTCCAATCTCGTGGCCAGTTCGCTGCGCACGGTCTACGACCATGTCCATGACGAGAGGCGCGCCGGCGAAATCGAGGCGGCGCAGGCGCGCATCAACGCCTACCGCACACTATCCAACTCGTACGTCCAAATCCCGACCATCAAGGCGATGGTCGGGCTGAAGACAGGCAATCCCGCCTGGAAGCGCACCCGCGCACCGTTGATGCCGCTCGGCGAAGCTGATTATGCCGCACTCGCCGAGAGCTACGCCAAGCTGCCCTGAGGAGACCCCCGCCATGCGCTCTACCGGCCTGCCCCCCGAAGCCGTTCCAGCCCTGATGACCGGGGCCATCACCCCTCACCCCGCTGTCGAGGGTCGCGCGGCCGCCTATCTGCCCTCGCCGTGCATCCAGAACCATGCAGCCAATCTCGCCTTTCTGCCCGACGGCACGCTGAGCTGCGTCTGGTTCGGCGGCACGATGGAGGGCATGGGCGACATTTCGATTTACATGTCGCGGCTGGCGCCGGGCGCCGACCGCTGGTCGGAACCGGAAAAGATGAGCGACGATCCGGAAAAATCCGAGCAGAACCCTTTGATTTTCAATGCTCCTGACCGAAAGACATGGCTGCTTTTTACCTCGCAGACCTCGGGCAATCAGGATGGTTCCGTTGTCAAATGCCGGATCTCCGATGACGGTGGCCGGACGTTCGGCACGGTCCGTATCCTCTGCGACAGCGCCGGCACCTTCGTTCGCCAGCCGATCGTCGTGAACGACAGAGGCGAATGGCTGCTGCCGATCTTCCGCTGTGTCGGCCTCGACGGCCGGCGCTGGAGCGGCGACGCCGATACGGCAGCGGTACTGATCTCGCGCGATGGTGGCGCGAGCTGGCAGATGAACGACGTTCCCGACAGCATCGGCGCCGTGCACATGAACATCCTCCCGCTCGGCGGCGACGAGATGATCGCCTTCTACCGCAACCGTTTCGCCGAGACCGTTCTTTCCAGCCGGTCGAACGACGGCGGCAGGACGTGGAGCGCTCCCGAGCCCACGGACCTGCCGAACAACAATTCCTCGATCCAGGCCACGGTCCTGGATGATGGAGCGATTGCAATGGTTTACAATCATTCGAATGCAGCCATGTCGGATGCGCGGCGCCAGTCTCTCTATGACGAAATCGGAGGCGACGGGGCTGGAGAAACGGCCGCCGTCGTTGCCGTTATCGGCCGCAAGGCGGTCTGGGGTGTGCCGCGTGCGCCACTGAGCCTTGCGATATCGCGGGATGGCGGCGAGAGCTTTCCGCATCGCATGGATCTCGATACCGGCGACGGCTTCTGCCTCAGTAACAATTCCAAGGATTCGCTGAACCGCGAATTCTCCTATCCGTCGATCGTCCAAGGCGGCGACGGTACACTCCATATCGCCTACACATACTATCGGCGGGCCATCAAATATGTGCGCCTCGCCCCGCAATCCTTGCCGTAAGCGAAGCGGCGACCGACCAATTGTAAATCTGCGTCCGAAGAAGGAGAAGGACGCGGGTTTCAATGGCTTCGGCCGGCCGAACGTCTTGAGCTTGATAACAAGTTCGGCTGGCTCCTCGAACATACGACAGGCAGGTTCGGCCTGCGTGGGCTATTGGAGTTCAGCGAGGGAGATCCGATAACTCCCAGATTTGTCTAATGTTTATATGTATTCTCTCCGCGTGAGAGCTTCAACCTTCCGATATCAGGCGACAAAATTTTCAGCTCTCGGGAATGCCGACTTGACATTGACATTACAACTTTACATTAAAGAAGACGACACTGTTGCCGCAAGATCCGCAGGGAGGACTGGTTCATGGCCAGCTTGGGTTCGCCAATCACGATAGTTCGGCCGCATTTGATCGAGTTCGGCATCGGCACAGCGGGAAAGCTCGGCGGATGGGCTGCCGAAAAAAGCTACAGGCGCACGCTTGTGATCTCGGATGCGTTCAACGCTTCGCGCATCGATGTGCTGGCACTGAAGGGCGAGGTCACGGTGTTTTCCGAGGTGACACCTGAGCCGGATACGGCCAATCTCGACAACGTATTGGCAGTGGCCAACGCGGCCGATGCCGAGTTGATCGTCGGCTTCGGCGGCGGCAGCGCCATGGATCTGGCAAAGCTCGCCGCCGTTCTTGCCGGCTCGACGCAGACTCTGCACGAGGTCGTCGGTCCGAACAAGGTCAACGGCCCGCGCAAAGTCGGGCTCGCCCAGGTGCCGACGACTTCCGGCACCGGCAGCGAGGCCGGCATCCGCGCGCTCGTCACCGATCCCAAGACGATGGCGAAGCTCGCCGTTGAAAGCTTGCATATGCTGGCCGACATCGCCGTCGTCGATCCGGCGCTGACCTTCAGCGTGCCGGCGCGCACCACCGCCGCAACCGGCGTCGACGCCATGGCCCATTGTGTCGAGGCCTTCACAAACCGCAAAGCCCATCCGATGGTCGACATCTATGCGATCGAGGGAACGCGGCTCGTCGGCAGGTATCTTGCCCGTGCCGTCAAGGACGGCAACGACGCGGAGGCGCGCGCCGGTCTCGCGCTCGCCTCGCTTTACGGCGGCTTCTGTCTCGGCCCGGTCAATACCGCCGGCGGCCATGCTCTCGCCTACCCTCTGGGCACGCGCTGGCACGTGGCGCACGGTGCCGCGAATGCTCTGATCTTCCCGCATGTTCTCGCCTTCAACGCGCCGGCAGCCGCGGAGAAGACGAAAGCGGTAATGGCGGCGCTCGGCTACGAAACCGCGGAAAATTTCGCCTCCGTCTTCGATGCGGCTTACGCTTTCTGCGCCGAACTCGGCATCGAAATGAAGCTCTCCGGTCTGGGCGTGCCGGAAAGCGATCTTGACGCGATGGCCGACGACGCCTTTGCCATTCGCCGACTGCTCGACAACAATCCGCGCGATCTCACCCGCGCCGACATTCGCTCAATTTACGCGGCCGCCTTTTAAAGCATGGTGCCGAAAAGTGTGGGCAGTTTTCGGACGACATCATGCTTCGGACCTAAGCAACGGTTTCAGAAGGAACTCGATTGATGGACAGGAATGCGAAAGTCGCCGTGACACTCGGTGATCCCGCCGGCGTCGGCCCCGAAGTGATCGTCAAGGCCTTGGCGGCGCTTCCAAGCGAAGAGCGTCGCGATTTCGTCATCGTGGGCAATGTGGAAGCGCTAGAGCGGGCCGATCGCGTTACCGGCTCGGGCCTGAAATTCGGACCCGCCGAGGTCGCCGGCGGCGACAGGATCGCGGTAGACGAGGTCTCGCTCGGCGCCGCCCTGCCCGAAATCGGCAAGATCAGCCCGGTCGCCGGCGATGCATCGGTGCGCTACATCACCCGCGCCGTCGATCTCGCCATGTCCGGACAAGCCGATGTCATCGTCACCGCCCCGATCAACAAGGAAGCGATGAACCTTGCCGGCCATCACCATGACGGCCATACCGGGCTTCTCGCACACCTCACAGGCTCGAAGAGCTCCTTCATGCTGCTTGCTTCCGAGCGGCTGAACACCATCCATGTCTCGACCCATATCTCGCTGAAGGGCGCGATCGAACGCGCCAAGACCGAGCGGGTGCTCGCCACCATCGAAGCCGGCCACAGGCATTTCCTGCGCCTCGGCAAGAAGGCGCGCATTGCGGTCGCCGGCCTCAATCCGCATTGCGGCGAAAATGGCCTGTTCGGCACCGAGGACATGGAATTCCTGGTGCCGGCCGTCGAGCAGGCGCAGGCCAGGGGTATAGACGTTGTTGGCCCGATCTCCGCCGATACGGTCTTCGCCCGGGCCTATAACGGCGCCTTTGATCTGGTCATTGCCCAGTATCACGATCAGGGCCATATCCCGATCAAGCTCGTCGCCTTCGAGACGGCCGTCAACGTCTCGCTCGGCCTGCCGATCGACCGCGTCTCGGTCGATCACGGCACCGCCTTCGACATCGCCGGCACCGGCAAGGCCAATCACGTCAATATGCTCTCGGCGATCGCCTATGCGCGGCTGATGGCCCGCTCGCCGCGGCAGAGGACGTAATTACAAGATCCTGAGCTGCGCAGATGCAGGACAGCGTCGTCATGCTCTGCCTTTGGTGCCAGCAGATTGCCGCAGGCGTGCGATAGCGCTATCTTGCAGAAAGGCACGAACAGCAAAGGAGGTTGCCTATGTCATCGCGGGACGCCTGATCCAGCACTATCAAGACTTCTGCCTTTCCAAAGGCATCGATTTCACACGCACTGAATCCGTACGGCCGCACGACGATACAACGCTCTTCTGCAGCGCTGGAATGCAGCGGTACAAATCTCTCTTCTCCGATCCTTCCTATCGTGGAACCGTCGCAAACAGCCAGGCTTGCCTGCGCATGGGCGACCTCGATGAGATCGGCGACGGGACTCATCTTCTCCACTTCACCATGCTCGGCCTTTTCTCCTTCAGAGAAATGACAGTCGGCGATGCCATCGACTTCTGGCTTGCGTTTCTGGGAACGCTGGGCTTCACGCCGGATCACGTAACGATCCATCCGGACTGCCTTCTCGAATGGACGCCGCTCTATGGCGGGCGCGTGCCCGTCGTTCCAGATCGGGAATGCATTTGGAGCGATGGCAGCATCACCGGATACTGCACCGAGTTCTACAAGGATGGCGTCGAGATTGGAAACATCGTCAATCCGCTCGGAAGCTGCATAGACGTCGGCTTCGGCGCGGAGCGTCTCAACATGATCGTCAACGGCACGCCGCAAAGCGATGCGCTTGAGACATTGCGCGAAACGGTCATGACGATCGTGGAGAGCGGTTATCGGCCGGGCAACAAGGAGCAGGGATATGTTCTGCGCAAATTGCTCCGCCGCATCCATAAAATGGGCGGCGCGCTCGACCATCCCTTTTTCAAGGACGAGGTCGAGCGCCAGAAGCGGCTTCGCGCTAAATATCTGCGCCTGCGTGACCGCTATTCCGCCATGAGTGCGGATTGGTGGTTTGACACCCATGGCATTGATCTCGCCGACGTTCAGGAGACCATGGGCGAATAACAAGGATAGGGCCGCCTGACAGGCGATGACAGGCGGCCTTGCCATACGCCGAACGCCCTCTGGGCACATGCCTGCGTCAGACAGTCCAAACCCGATCCGGCGCTATCCCGCCGCTGTGTCCGAAATCATGCGCGACACGGCGTTCTTCCAACCGATGATCTTGGCCTGCCGCTCGCCCTCCTCCATCGAGGGATTGAAGCGGCGGTCGCAGGCCCAGGCCCGCGCGAACTCCCGCCTGCCCGGCCAGATACCGGCTTTCGAGCCGGCGAGCCAGGCGGCGCCCAGCGCCGTCGTCTCGCGGATCGCCGAGCGGTCGACGGGATTTCCCGTGATGTCGGCCAGGCACTGCATCGTCCAATCCGAAGCCGCCATGCCGCCATCGACGCGCAATACCGTTTCCAACTGGTTAGCGCCCCAGTCCTTCTTCATCGCCACCAGCAGGTCGAGCGTCTGATAGGCGACGGACTCGAGCACGGCGCGGGCAAATTCCGCCGGGCCGCTGTTGCGCGTCAGGCCGAAGATCGCGCCGCGCGCGCCCGGATCCCAATAGGGCGCGCCGAGGCCGGTGAAGGCCGGAACGATGTAGACCTGCTGGCCAGGGTCCGCCTTGGTCGCAAGAACCCCCGCCTCGGAAGCCTGGCTGATGATGCCGAGGCCGTCGCGCAGCCATTGTACGGCGGCGCCCGCAATGAAGATGGAGCCTTCCAACGCATAGGTCGTCTCGCCGTCGAGCCGGCAGGCAATGGTCGTCAGCATGCGGTTGGAGGAGGAAACACGGTCCAAGCCGGTGTTCAGCAGAGCGAAGCAGCCGGTGCCATAGGTGGATTTCATCATGCCGGGGTCAAAGCAGGCATTGCCTACGGCCGCCGCCTGCTGGTCGCCGGCGACACCGAGGATCGGAAGCGCGGCCCCGAACAGAGCCTCGTCGACTAGGCCGAAATCATCGGCGCATTCCCTGACTTCGGGCAGCATGGCTGAGGGAATGCCGAGAATGCCGAGAAGCTCCTCGTCCCATGCGCCGTCATCGATATTGTAGAGCAGCGTTCGCGACGCGTTGGTCGCATCGGTGGCGTGCACGCGACCATCAGTAAGCTTGTAGATCAGCCAGCTGTCGATCGTGCCGAAGCAAACCTCGCCCGCCTCGGCCTTCTCGCGCAGGCCATCGACATTGTCGAGCAGCCAGCGCAGCTTCGTTCCCGAGAAATAGGGGTCGAGCAGCAGGCCGGTCTTGGCGCTGAACAGCTTCTCATATCCGTCGGCCTTCAGACTCTCGCACATTTCGGCCGTGCGCCTGTCCTGCCAGACGATCGCGCGGTGAAGCGGCCTGCCGGATTTGCGATCCCAGACGACCGCCGTCTCACGTTGATTGGTGATGCCGATCGCCGCGATCACGGCGGCGTCGATGCCGGCATCGGCGATCGCCTTGCGCACTGTATTAAGGACGGACTGCCAGATTTCGGCGGCGTCATGCTCCACCCATCCGGGCTGCGGATAATATTGGGTGATCTCCGCCTGCGCCGAGCCGGCCATTTTCATGTCGCCATCGAAGATGATGGCGCGTGAAGACGTCGTGCCCTGGTCGATCGAAAGAATATAGCCGCTCATATCCGTCTCCGGCTCGCACGAAACCGCTCAGCCCGCCGCTCAGCGGCAGGACGCCGGGTTTGATGAGAGAAAGATTGTGGGGTGCCACCGGCTTGCTGCCGGCGGCAGGAAATGATGGCCGGAGGCCCCGTCGCCTCCGGCCGGGTCCGCCTTACTTCTTCTGCCAGCTCTTGACGAGTTCGTCGTAGTTGACGGTAAGCGGCTTTTCCTTCTCGTTCTCGATCTTCAGCTGCGGTGCCAGGTTGCCCTTCTTCACCGCATCCGCGTTCCAATAAGCGAGATCATGCTCTTCGGCCAGTTTCGGGCCGATATCGCCCTGGACCTTGGCGCGTTCGAGGCGCTGCATCACCTTTTCCTGCTCGGAGCAAAGCGAGTCCATCGCTTCCTGCGCCGTCTTGGCGCCGGAAGAGGCATCACCGATTGCCTGCCACCACAGCTGCGCGAGCTTCGGATAGTCAGGAACGTTCGTACCGGTCGGCGACCACTGAAGGCGGGCCGGCGAACGGTAGAATTCGACCAGGCCGCCGAGCTTCGGCGCGCGATCGGTGAAGGACTTATGGTCGAGCGTCGACTGGCGGATGAAGGTGAGGCCCATGTGGCTCTTCTTCACGTCGACAGTCTTGGAAGTGACGAACTGGGCATAGAGCCAGGCCGCCTTGGCGCGATCGACAGGCGTGGACTTCATCAGCGTCCAGGAGCCGGCATCCTGATAGCCGAGCTTCATGCCGTCCTTCCAGTAGACGCCATGCGGGCTCGGGGCAAAACGCCATTTCGGTGTGCCGTCCGCATTGACGACCGGCAGGCCTTCCTTGACGAAGTCGGCCGTGAAGGCCGTGTAGGTGAACATCTGCTGGGCGACTTCACCCTGCGAGGGGACCGGTCCGGATTCGGAGAAGGTCATGCCCTGAGCGGCGGCCGGTGCATAGGCCTTCATCCAGTCCAGATACTTCTGGATGGAATAGACCGCTGCCGGGCCGTTTGTGTCGCCGCCGCGCGCGACGCACGAGCCAACCGGACGGGAGTTCTCGTCGACCTTGATACCCCATTCGTCGACCGGCTTGCCGTTCGGAATGCCCTTGTCGCCATTGCCGGCCATCGACAGCCAGGCGTCGGTGAAGCGCCAGCCGAGCGACGGATCCTTCTTGCCGTAGTCCATGTGGCCATAGACCTTCTTGCCGTCGATCTCGCGGCCGGTGAAGAACTCGGCAATATCCTCATAAGCCGACCAGTTGACCGGCACGCCGAGATCGTAGCCGTACTTCGCCTTGAAGTCCGCCTTGTTTTTCTCGTCGTTGAACCAGTCGTAGCGGAACCAGTAGAGGTTCGCGAACTGCTGGTCCGGCAGCTGGTAGAGCTTGCCATCAGGCGCTGTCGTGAACGACTTGCCGATGAAGTCGTCGACGTCGAGGCCCGGATTGGTGACATCCTTGCCTTCGTTGGCCATCCAGTCGGTCAGCGAACGGGCCTGCTGGTAGCGCCAATGGGTGCCGATCAGGTCCGAGTCGTTGATATAGGCGTCGTAGATGTTTTCGCCCGACTGCATCTGCGTCTGCAGCTTTTCGACCACATCGCCTTCGCCGATGAGGTCATGGGTGATCTTGATGCCCGTGATCGCGGTGAAGGCCGGAGCCAGCACCTTCGATTCATATTCATGCGTGGTGATCGTTTCGGAAACGACCTTGATGTCCATGCCGGCGAAAGGCTTCGCGGCATCAACGAACCACTGCATTTCCTTTTCCTGGTCGGCGCGGGTAAGCGTCGAGAGGTCGCCGACTTCCTTGTCGAGGAACGTCTTGGCCTCGTCCATGCCGGCATAGGCCGATGCTGTCATCGCCAGCAGCAAGCCTGCTGTCGTCGTCAATAAGTGCCGTCGCATAATATCCTCCCAAGGGTTTGCGATTGCAGTCACGTCTCAGGCGGCCAGTACCCCCGGCCATCTGTCTTCTCCTTGCCGTCACACGTAGCGGAACACGCCGATGGCGTAGACTACGGAAATGGCAAGAGCCCACCATAGGTTGGGCCCAGCGAGCCCAAGCCATGCAAGATGAATGAACGCTGCGCCAAGCAGCGAAATGAAAAGCCGGTCGCCGCGCGTCGTCTCGAAACGCAGCACGCCCGTGCGCGGCGTGCCGCCCGGCGAAAAATATTCCCAGACGCTCATGGCGATCAGCAGCGCCAGGATCGTCAGGAAGAACAGCGCCGTCGGCAGCGTCCAGGCCATCCAGGAAAAATTCATGGCCGTCTCCTCCTTAGACGCGGCCCAGGGCAAAGCCCTTGGCGATGTAGTTGCGGACGAAATAGATGACCAGCGCGCCGGGGATGATGGTGAGCACGCCGGCTGCCGCCAGAACGCCCCAGTCCATGCCGGCCGCCGAAACCGTGCGCGTCATGATCGCCGAGATCGGCTTTGCCGCCGTCGTCGTCAGCGTCCGGGCCAGCAGCAGTTCGACCCACGAGAACATGAAGCAGAAGAAGGCGGCGACACCGATCCCGCTCGCAATCAGCGGCATGAAGATCTTCACGAAGAAGCGCGGGAAGGAGTAACCATCGATATAGGCGGTTTCGTCGATCTCCTTCGGCACGCCCGACATGAAACCTTCCAGGATCCACACGGCCAGCGGCACATTGAACAGGCAGTGGGCGAGCGCCACGGCGATGTGGGTATCGATCAGGCCGAAGGCCGAATAGAGCTGGAAGAAGGGCAGTGCGAAGACGGCGGGCGGTGCCATCCGGTTGGTGAGCAGCCAGAAGAACAGATGCTTGTCGCCGAGGAAGCGGTAGCGCGAGAAAGCATAGGCCGCCGGCAGCGCCGCAAGCACCGATATGACAGTGTTCATCACCACGTAGATGATGGAATTGATGTAACCGCTATACCAGGACGGATCGGTGAAGATGACGGCGTAGTTCCGGAGCGTCGGGTTTTGCGGCCAAAGCGAGAAGGCGCCGGTGATCTCGGCATTCTCCTTGAAGCTCATGTTGATCAGCCAATAGATCGGCAGGAGCAGAAAGAGGATGTAGAGCGTGGTGACCACCCAGGAGAAATTTCCGGCGGGCTTGTATTTCATTGTCGAACCCATGGATCTCTCCTTTCTCAGGCGTTGGCGTCGCTGCTGGTCATGACCGTGTAGAAGATCCATGACAACAACAGGATGATCAGGAAGTAGATGATCGACATCGCCGCGGCGGGGCCGAGATCGAATTGGCCAACGGCCATCTTCACGAGATCGATCGACAGGAAGGTCGTCGAGTTGCCTGGGCCGCCGCCGGTGACGACGAAGGGCTCGGTGTAAATCATGAAACTGTCCATGAAGCGCAGGAGCACGGCGATCAGCAGCACCCGCTTCATCTTCGGAAGCTGGATGTAGCGGAAGACGGACCAGCGCGAGGCGCCGTCGATCTTGGCGGCCTGATAATAGGCATCGGGGATCGAGACGAGGCCGGCATAGCAGAGCAGCACGACGAGGCTCGTCCAGTGCCAGACATCCATGATGATAACGGTGACCCAGGCATCGACCGGATCGCGGACGTAGTTGTAGTCGAGGCCGATCGCTTCGAGCGTGTGGCCGAGCAGGCCGATATCGACGCGTCCGAAGACCTGCCAGATGGTGCCGACGACATTCCACGGGATGAGCAGCGGCAGCGCCATCAGAACGAGGCAGACGGGAACGCCGATGCCCTTCTTCGGCATGTTGAGCGCGATGAAGATGCCAAGCGGAATTTCCAGCGCCAGGATGATGAAGGAGAAGAGCAGGTTGCGCTCGAGCGCTTCCCAGAAGCGGTCGGAATGCAGGGTCTGGACGAACCAGTCGGTGCCGGCCCAGAAGAACTCGTTGTTGCCGAACGTGTCCTGGACCGAATAGTTGACGACGGTCATCAGCGGGATGGCGGCCGAAAAAGCGACGAGCAGCAGCACCGGCAGGACCAGAAACCAGGCTTTATTGTTCCACGTCTTTTGCATGGCTCAGGCCTCCCTGCCGACACGCCAGCTGTCGGCGTAAATGCTGATGGCGGACGGATCGAAAGTGACGCGGGCATCCGTGGGAATGTCGGCATCCTCGTGCACGACGATCGCAATCGGCTGGCCGGCGAAGTGGGCGCGCACGATCTTCTGCCGGCCGATATCCTCGACCTTGGCGATGGTAACCTGCATGCCTTCCCGCCCGAGACGGATGAATTCGGGGCGGATGCCGAGCTCGGTCTTGGAACTGCCTGCGGTCTTCGGCGCGTAATCGAGCGTCAGCACCTCGTCTCCGACCTTGACGGCGCTGCCGTCGATCTGCGCCGGCATGACGTTCATACCAGGCGAGCCGATGAAATAGCCGACGAAGGTGTGGCTCGGCCGCTCGAAGAGCTCGGCCGGCGTGCCGATCTGAACGATCTGGCCGTCATACATGACGACGACCTTCTCGGCGAAGGTCAGCGCCTCGGTCTGGTCGTGGGTGACGTAGACCATAGTGAAGCCGAACTGCTTGTGCAGCCGCTTCAGCTGCGAGCGCAGCACCCATTTCATATGCGGATCGATGACGGTCAGCGGCTCGTCGAACAGGATGGCGTTGACGTCGTTGCGCACCAGGCCGCGGCCGAGCGAGATCTTCTGCTTCTGATCGGCCGTCAGCCCCTGCGCCTTGCGCTTGGCCCAACCGGCAAGGTCGATCATTTCGAGAATGTCGCGGACGCGCCGGTCGACATCGGCTTCCGCCACGCCGCGGTTGCGCAAGGGAAAGGCGAGATTGTCGTAAACGGTCATCGTGTCGTAGATGACCGGAAACTGGAAGACCTGCGCGATGTTGCGGCTCTGAGTCGACAGGTTCGTGACATCCTTGCCGTCGAAGAGGATGCGGCCGTGCGAGGGCTGCAGCAGACCCGAGATGATGTTCAGCAGCGTGGTCTTGCCGCAGCCGGAGGGGCCGAGCAGCGCATAGGCGCCGCCGTCGTTCCACTCGTGGTCGACTTCCTTCAGCGAATAATCCTTCTCCGTCTGCGGATTGGCTCCGTAGGCGTGGCGGATATGGTCGAGCGTAATGCGTGCCATTGTGCTCTCCTATGCCTTTCCGGTCGTTGCGACAGCGCGGCCGGCTGCAGCGATAGCGCGGCCATCGGCGCCGAAGGCCAAGAGGTGGCGCGTGTCGAGGAAGGCCTCGATCTCCATGTCGGGATCGATATCGTGAATCCCATGCGCCAGCATCACCCAGCGCACGCTGTCATAATCCAGGTGAACGAAGCTCTCCGAACCGGTGATCTCCGAAACCAGCGTGCGCGCCTGCAGACGGGCTGCGTCGTCCGTCTGCGGCTTGAAGCCGAGATGGTGCGGGTGAAAAGCGACGGTCACCGGCCCGTCCGGCACGGCAGCCAGATGCGGGGGGACCGGAAGGGCTGCCCCGCCCGGACGCGTAAAGACATTGCCGGATTTGGTGACGTCGAGCGTGTTCAGCGGCGGGTCGGCGAAGATGCCGGCGGTGGCGAGGTCGGCGGGCCGGCGGTAAACATCGATGGTCGGCCCGAACTGCGTTACCCGGCCTTCGTTCAATGTCGCCGTATTGCCGCCGAGCAGGAGCGCCTCGGACGGTTCGGTCGTGGCATAGACGAAGATCGCGCCGGATTGGGCGAAGATCTTCGGCAGTTCCTCACGCAGTTCCTCACGCAGCTTGTAATCGAGGTTGGCGAGCGGCTCGTCCATCAGCACGAGGCTGGCATTCTTGACGAGTGCACGCGCAAGAGCGGTGCGCTGCTGCTGGCCGCCGGACAGATTGAGCGGCGTGCGGTCGAGATAGGGCGTCAGCTTCAAAAGCTCGGCCGCCTTGCGCACCTCGCGGTCGATTGTGGCGGCATCCTTGCCCGAGATGCGCATCGGCGAGGCAATGTTCTCGTATACGGTCAGCGCCGGATAATTGATGAACTGCTGGTAGACCATGGCGACGTTGCGCTTCTGCACCGGCATGCCGGTGACATCGGCGCCGTCGAAATGGACGGAGCCGGCGGTCGGACGATCAAGCCCGGCCATCAGCCGCATCAGCGACGTCTTGCCCGACAGCGTCGGCCCGAGCAGGACATTCAGCGTACCCCGCTCAAGGACCAGATCGGTCGGATAGATGTGATAGTCCGCGCCTACCATCTTGGCGGCGTTTCGCAGTTCCAGCATTCCGATTCCCGTGCCTCCACGCAGCGGGGACCACACGCCGCCTTATCCGGCCATCGCCGGTATGGCAGCCATGTACTCCTCCAGTGACTGAGCCTGTTCCTTCGAAAGGCGCAGACCATCCTTTGTTCTCCTCCACAGCACGTCTTCGGCGTGCCGGGCCCATTCATGCTCGACGAGATATTTGACCTCGATCTCGTAGAGATCGCCGCCGAACAGCCGCCCGAGGTCCTCAAGGCCGCGGGCAGCGCCAAGCAGCGTCACAGCCCGCGTGCCGTAGCGGCGCACCAGTCGGCGGGCGTGTGCATCGGCAAGGAACGGATAGCGCCGCTTCAGACCGGCGACCTCCGCTTCGTAGCCACGGACCGGGAAGTCGCCGCCGGGCAGATGGCTTTTGGCCGTCCAAGGAGCACCCTTAACGCCGATCGCGGCGCCGATCTTCTCCAGCGCATGTTCGGAAAGCCGGCGATAGGTGGTGAGCTTGCCGCCGAAGACGTTGAGCAGCGGCGCAGCCCCGCCCTCGCCTTCCAGCTTCAGCACATAATCGCGCGTCGCCTCCTGCGCCTTCGAGGCGCCGTCGTCAAAAAGCGGCCTGACTGCCGAGTAGGTCCAGACGATGTCCTCGGGCCGCACCGGCTCCTTGAAATATTCCGAAGCCGCGTTGCAGAGGTAGACGGTCTCCTCCTCGGAGATCCGGACATCTTTTGGATCGGCGGTGTAGTCGCGGTCGGTGGTGCCGATCAGGGTGAAGTCGCCCTCATAGGGAATAGCGAAGATGATGCGATTGTCGGGATTCTGGAAGAAATAGGCACGCGGGTCGTCGAACTTCTTCCTGACGACGATATGGCTGCCCTGAACGAGACGGACATGATGAGCCCCGTTCTGGCCGAAGGCGGAACGGATGACATGATCGACCCAGGGACCGGCGGCATTGATCAGCATGCGGGCCTGATGGCTGTCATTGCGGCCAGTGACCGTATCGGTCGTTTCAATGTGCCAGAGGCCATTCTCGCGCCGCGCCGACACCACTTTGGTGCGCGGCATGATCGTCGCCCCTTTGTCGGCAGCGTCGCGGGCGTTCAACACGACCATGCGGGCATCGTCGACCCAGCCGTCGGAATATTCGAACGCCCTTGTGAACAGCGCCTTCAGCGGCTTGCCGGCCGGATCCCTGCGCATGTCGAGCACATCAGTCGCCGGCAGCAGCTTGCGGCCACCGAGGTGATCGTAAAGGAAGAGCCCGAGCCGGATCAGCCAGGCGGGGCGAATGCCGCCCTTATGATAAGGCAATACGAAGCGCAGCGGCCAGATGATGTGCGGCGCCATCGCCCAGAGGATCTCGCGCTCCATCAGCGATTCACGCACCAGGCGGAATTCATAATGCTCGAGATAACGCAGGCCGCCATGGATCAGCTTGGTGGCTCCGGACGAGGTGCCGGAGGCGAAATCGTTCATCTCCGCCAGCGCGACGGAATAGCCGCGCCCGACGGCGTCGCGGGCAATGCCGCAGCCGTTGATGCCGCCCCCGATGACGAATATGTCGTGTATCTCCCGGCCCAATTGCCCCTCCGAGCCCGCTGCTGATTTCGCATCGCACAAAACTCGCGCGATTGCGAAAGTGATAACAGTTAAAACGAAAGGAATGTGAATGTCAAACGAATGTTTGTTCCATTCGCATGACCTAGCGCGATCTGGTGCTCGTTTCGATCAGCTTCACATTGTTTTCGAGGCAGAGATTGCGGATCGACGGCACCGGACAGTGGTCGGTGATGAAGGTATGGACCTGGGAAAGCTGGCCGATCCGAACCGGCGCGGCGCGTTCGAACTTGGTCGAATCGGCAACGAGAATAACGTGGCGGGCATTGGCAATAATCGCCTGAGCGACCTTCACTTCGCGAAAATCATAATCGAGGAGCGCGCCATCGATATCGATTGCCGATGCGCCGATGACGGCATAATCGACCTTGAACTGGCGGATGAAATCGACAGCCGCTTCGCCGACGATGCCGCCATCCGAGCCACGCACGACGCCACCGGCAATCACCACCTCGATTGCCGGAAAGAGACGCAACCTGTTGGCAACATTGATGTTATTGGTGATCACCATCAGCTCGTGGTGATTGGCGAGCGCCTCGCCCACCGCTTCGGTCGTCGTGCCGATGTTGATGAAAAGCGAGGCTCCGCTCGGGATCAGCTCGACTGCCGCCATACCGATCGCCTGCTTCTCCGAAGCGGCGATCTGGCGCCGCGCCTCGTATTTGACGTTCTCCGTTCCGCTCGGAAATGTTGCGCCGCCATGGATGCGCGTCAGCACCTGCGCGTCGCAGAGATCGTTCAGATCCTTGCGGATCGTTTGCGGCGTCACCGAAAAGCGGGAGGCGAGTTCCTCGACCAGAACCCTGCCGCTCGATTTCGCAATCGCCACGATTTCAGTTTGTCGGTCGGTCAAGAACATCGGCGCCCCTTTCGCTCTGCTTTCGTTTTTAAAGAAAGCGAACGGCGGCGCAATGCCTATTTGTCAGTCGCCCGGCTTCCACACTCCGAACGTGGCGGCAGCGCGATGCAGTTATCGCTTCCGCATGACGTTGACCACGAGCACGCCAAGGATCGCCATGACGCCGCCGGCAGCACCCAATGCCGTCGGCGTCTCGCCCAGCCAGACGAACCCGATCAGCGTTGCGACCGGCGGGACGCCGTAGAGAAAATTCGAGGCGCGCGCGGCCGTCAGCCGCTTCAAGGCGATGGCCCAAGTGAGATAGCCGATCGCAGTCGGGAAAATGACGAGATAGGCAACGCCCCAATTGACCTCTGCTGGCGCCTCCGCCAGCGCGCGGATCGTCGATGGGACGGCCGGAAACAGCGGCACGGAGCCGATCAGCAGGATCCAGGCGGTGACGGCAAGCGCCGGCAGGCGAGCGAGCAGCGGCTTCTGCAGCACGCTTGATATCGCCGAGCAGAGCGCTGCGCCGAGGATCAACACAGCGTTCGGATCGAGCTTAAAGCCGCCGTCGGAGGCGACGGCGATCAGCGCGACGCCGCCGAAGGAAACCGCAGTTCCCGCCCAGCCCCAGCGTCCGAAGCGCTCGCCGAGCGCGAATGTGGCAATCAGAGCGGTGAAGACGGGCATGGTATTGATGATGAAGCTCGCCGGCCCCGCCGCCACCGTCTGCTCGCCGGTGTTCAGGAGAACCGCATAGGCGGCGATGAAGAGGACGGCAGCGACCGAGAGGCGGACGAAATCACGCTTTTCCGGCATCGGCCGGTAGATGGCGAGGTAGACAAGCGCGAGAACACCGGCCGCCACATAACGCGCCGTTGCCAGTTCGATCGGCGTCAGCGGACCGAGACAGATGCGGATGACCACGAAGGAAGAGGCCCAGAAGAGAATGGTGACGACAATCGCCGCAAAGGCGATCAGATCGAAGCCGCCTTGCTCTCTTGCCGAAACCGGTGCGCTTGCCGCCATGCTCATTTTCGCCTCCATCCGTGCGTGCGACAATGGATTAGGCCTTGGACGCATGCTTGAAAAGCACCGCAATCGATGATCAAATGTGCGCATGGTTCACAGCTCGCCAGTGCTCCCACCGCTCGATACGCTCGAGACCTTTGCCCGCGCCGCCCGGCTCGGATCATTTTCGGCCGCGGCCGAGGAAAGCGGAATCACCCATGGCGCCGTATCGCGGCAGGTCTCGCGGCTCGAGCGCTGGATGGGTGTGCGGCTCTTCGCGCGTGAAGCTCGCGGTGTGCGCCTCACCCCGGAGGGCATGCGCTTCTTCGCCCGTGCCGAGGAAGCCCTTTCCCTGCTCGGTAACACTGGCGAGCGCTGGCTGCCACGGCCGAACAAGGCCGTGGTGCGCCTTTCCGTTACCCCGTCCGTTGCCTCTCTATGGTTGTTTCAGCGCCTGGCAAAGCTCGAAGGAAATGAGCTGCATGTCGAATTGACGCTCGAGCACCGCCTGGCGGACTTTGGCGAAGGCACGGACCTTGCCATCCGCTGCGGCAAGGGACCATGGGCCGGCGTGCGCGCCCTGCCGCTCTGGCAGGAGAAATCCTTTCCGATCGCCTCACCGGCGATGGCAGCGCGACTCGGGCAGCGCTCGGATGCGCTTTCGCTGCTCGATCTGCCGATCCTTCACGACTCCAATATCGAGGGCTGGCGTCGCTGGCTAGCGCGTGAGGGCGTCGACTATACGCCGCGTGGTCAGGACCGACGCTTCGAGGATTACAATCTGGTGGTCGATGCCTGCGCGCAAGGGCTCGGCATTGCGCTTGCGCGGCCGCCGCTGTCGGATGCCGCGCTTGCCGCCGGGCGCGTTGTCGCAGTGTCACAGCGTACCCTCGATTCCCATGTCGCTTTTCACCTGATCCGGCCGGACGATGCATTGAGAAGCCCTGCCATCGAATTCGCCAGCCGCTTTCTGCGCGAAGCCGGCCATGACGAGGCGGCGATCAACGCCTTTATCGCACCTGGCAAGCCGAAAACATAAACAGAAAACGCGCCGCGCACATTCCTCAGCCGTCTGTAGGCGCTTCGGCTATGCGGCTCACTCCACAGGAAACTTTAGGCGCATTTCCTTCGCCAGCTCGAAGCCAGCGCTGCGATAGACTGGTTCCCCCACATCCGAGGCATGGATGACGGCAGTCGTGCAGCCGATGGATTTCAGATAATCAAGGGCCCTGTTCGTCAGCGCCAAAGCAATGCCGCGCCGGCGGAAGGCCTCGGCGACATAGACGGACCATATGTAACCGTGCAACCGCTGCTCCGGCCGAATGACTTCCGGAAACGGCGATTGGTGCAGCTGGCAAGATACGGAACCGGCGATTTCATCGTCCACAACGGCCAGGAACGAGGCGAGGCGTCGCTCCTCGCGACCGCTTCTCAAAAACGACAATATCCGCGCCGCCGCATCCGGCCTGTAATGTTCGGGCGGCGTGCCATAGCTGTCCCAGATTTTCAGGTAGTGGCCGACCAGGATCTCATCCTCGTCGGGCGTTGCAATTCGGATATCCATCGTTTCGTCGCCAGCAAGCCAACCGAATAATCTCGTGACGCCCCCGCCGCGTCGCGGCGGGGGGCGACAAACCCGTCAATCCGCCGGGGTCAAGGTCATCGATGCGCTGCCGGCCGCAACGTTCAGGCCGAGCTGGCCGGTCAGGCTAACCGTCTGCAGATGGATTGAACCGGAGGTGCCACCGACCAGGAGGTTGGCGCCGACGCCAGCACCGACCGTCGCCTCTGCGCTGGCGCCGACATAAAGTCCGGCGAGCGACCCGCGATGATAACCAGCCGTGGGTGCAAACACCGCCCAGATCAGGCGACTGCGCGTGGTAAAGCCGAGATCGATACCAAGCTTTCGAATTTCGCCGGTGTAATGATCGAAAAGCTCATTGCCGACAATTGACTGAAAGACGCAATCGGCTTCCTTGGACGAACCGAGCACATAACCCGTGCCGCCGCCGATATCGCAAGTGAGATAACCGATCTTCACGCCGTTGCGCAGGTCCGGCTCTTCATAGGTTCTGGTGACGGGGTCGGCGGCATTGGCCGCCCCCGCGCCGACAAACGTCAACGATACCGCGGCAAACGCCGTCGCAAGAGTTTTTTTCATAAGTCTCTCCTTCTCAAATCGTGACGGGAACACCCGGCTGGCGGCACCGGATATCGGAGGGGACGGCAAAGCAATCCCGGACGGCGCCGTTTTCGCGTCGCGTCTCAAAGCGCGTGGGAATGCGCAAGCGACAGCTCCACGGTTCAGCCCCATTGGGACATTTCGAAGGCATATGCGACCAGCATGCGGTCTTTCACGATCTTGTTAGGAATGGTTGCACGAAAAGCACATTCGCTCGAAGCGAGTCTCCACCGGCCGCTGAGGGCCGTCAAGAAAAACAAAACCCGGTGATAATTATCACCGGGCTTTATACTTGACCCATCTTCACTATACTCTGCGCATGAAGCGCATGACAAGCGAGACGACGAACAACACCAGGAAAATGAAGAACAGAACCTGGGCAATGGAAGCTGAAGCCCCTGCGATGCCGCCAAATCCGAGGACACCGGCAATCAAGGCCACAACGAGAAACACCAGAGCGTAGTAAAGCATCGCAATCTCCTTTTACGTTGCTGCGGAGATAACGGCGACCGCCCGGTTTGGTTCCCTCACTCTCACGGCCTGCGAATGGACCGTCGCATTGGCTTTGTTCAACCGAAATGAAAGACGCCGCTGTACATCCGGTCGCCTTCGGTCGGTTCGGGAGGTTCGGCCGCATCGAGATAGGTCTTGAGCGGCCCGGTCAGCACGAACCAGACACTTGCCCCCAGCATGAAACAGGCGCCCACCGGATCATCGATGCGGGCGATGAATGGAAGGCAGGCGGATGAAAACAGCACGATAATCCGCACCGACCATTCCGCCTCCCGTTTGGCGACGGCGCGCGCCCTCGACGACTTGTATTCCCGGGCGCCATAGGCGCTTCCCCCTGCCTTGACCGCCGAAAGCAATTTTTTGGCTGAAGGCAGGGCCAGCATGATCAGCGCGGCGATGCTGAGCGCGAAAGGTTTGCCCGCCATAACCTGTCCGCTCGCGATAAGGAGAAAGGACAGTACGACGAGATTCCATGTCGGCTCCAGCAGCTCCGGCGACTGCCGCGTACGAATGTGCCACTGCCGCAGCAAGCCTGCCGCGCCGTTCAATAACGGCTGATCGATATGACGATTGATCCAGTCCATGCTGATGTGCCCGCCCCGATTGTTTGAAGAAGGCCCGAACACCACGGAAATGGGTCATCATCGTGGCAGAGCGCCGGCAATGTCGGCTGGCGCTCTTCTTCGCTCACATAAAACCGCCGATAGAGCTCCGGCCATCCAACACTATTTCGGACGGCGCTCTGCTGGTCGTTTCGATTTCGATGGTTTCGACCTGCCGACGAAAAAGTAGCCGTCAGCTGCGCAGGCCAGGCGCCTCATGGCCCGTGCGCGCCACATACTCCGTGTAACCGCCGCCATATTGATGGACGCCCTCCGGCGTCAGCTCCAGCACGCGGTTGGAAAGGGCAGCCAGGAAATGCCGGTCGTGGGATACAAAGAGCATGGTGCCCTCATATTGCGAGAGCGCCTTGATCAGCATTTCCTTCGTGTCGAGGTCGAGATGGTTGGTCGGTTCGTCGAGCACGAGCAGGTTCGGCGGGTCGAACAGCATCATCGCCATGACCAATCGGGCCTTCTCGCCACCTGACAGCACCCGGCACCTTTTCTCGACATCATCGCCGGAAAAACCGAAACATCCGGCGAGAGCCCGCAAAGGCCCCTGCCCTGCCTGGGGAAACCGATCTTCCAGCGATTGGAAGATCGTGCGCTCGCCATCAAGAATATCCATGGCGTGCTGGGCGAAATAACCCATCTTGACGCTCGCCCCGAGAGCGACACTGCCTTCGTCGGGCGTCGTGGTGCCCGTCACCAGCTTCAGTAATGTCGATTTGCCGGCGCCGTTGATGCCCATGATGCACCAGCGTTCCCGCCGCCGCACCATGAAGTCCAGCCCCTCATAGATGCTTCGGGTGCCATATTTCTTATGGACGTTCTTCAAGCTGATCACGTCCTCGCCCGAGCGCGGGGCTGGCTGGAATTCGAACGCGACCGACTGGCGGCGCTTGGGCGGCTCCACCCGGTCGATCTTCTCCAGCTTCTTCACGCGGCTCTGCACCTGCGAAGCATGCGAAGCGCGCGCCTTGAACCGCTCGATGAACTTGATTTCCTTGGCGAGCATCGCCTGCTGGCGCTCGAACTGGGCCTGCTGCTGCTTTTCATTCTGCGCCCGCTGCTGCTCGTAAAATTCATAGTCGCCGGAATAGGAGGTCAGCGAGCCGGCATCGATCTCGAGGATCTTGTTGACGATGCGGTTCATGAACTCGCGGTCATGCGAGGTCATCAGCAGCGCACCCTCATAGCCCTTCAGGAACTCTTCGAGCCATATCAGGCTTTCGAGGTCGAGATGGTTGCTCGGTTCGTCGAGCAGCATGACATCGGGGCGCATCAGCAGGATGCGGGCAAGCGCCACACGCATCTTCCAGCCGCCCGACAGCGCGCCGACGTCGCCGTCCATCATGTCCTGGCTGAAGCTCAGGCCCGCAAGTACTTCGCGGGCGCGGCCGTCGAGCGCATAACCGTCCAGCTCCTCGTAACGCGCCTGCACCTCGCCGTAGCGCTCGATGATCTCCTCCATGTCGCCGGCCCTTTCGGGGTCGACCATGGCAGCCTCCAACTCCCGCAGCTCGGCGGCAACGACGCTGACCGGCCCGGCGCCGTTCATCACCTCGGCGACGGCGCTGTGGCCTGACATTTCGCCGACGTCCTGGTTGAAGTAGCCGATGGTGACGCCCTTCTCGCAGGAGACCTGTCCCTCGTCGGGCTGCTCCTCACCGTTGATCATCCGGAAGATCGTCGTCTTGCCGGCGCCGTTCGGGCCGACGAGGCCGATCTTCTCGCCTTTGTTGAGGGCTGCCGAAGCCTCGATAAAGAGGATGCGGTGGCTGAGCTGCTTGCTGATATTTTCGATACGAATCATGATGTGTGCGGGGCCTGAGAAAAGTTACGGCGCCCTTACCACGCAGGGAAACGGCGGGATAGGTCCGTTCCCCTACCCTCTCGATCTCGAAGGCCGCATTGGATAATGTTGTTGGCCTACGCCGATCAAGGAATCCGCACCCATGAGCGTTCGTCCGCCGCAATCCTTCAGACAATCCCAGCAGGATAGAAACGGCTTCAACGTCCTCGAATATGAGTTGATGTCGGAACGCGCCGATGCGCTCGGGCGTCACGGGCTGAAGGTGGAGGCGGCACTCACCGCGCTGAAAGCCTGGACCGGCGAGCATCAAAGCGCAGAGGAACGCGAGAGGCTTGTCAATGACGCCTCCGACGCCGTCTGGGCATTCTTCATTCAGCGGGAGATTTGCGGCTTGCGCAACAACCGCGACGCCATCCAGCGCTACGGCATCCCGAACGAAGTGATCGCGAGACTGGGCGCAATACGGAAATAACGGCTGACGTGCGTCTTCCACCTACAGATAGAAACCGCGGTGCAGGCAGCTATGCTTGTACCGAACCAGCGTGAAAGGAATTGCCATGTCAAGCACAATTCGGATCGGCAATCGGGATATCACCGTCGACATCTCTTCCCTCGGCGCAGAAATGCAGGCGCTGACCACCAATGACGGGCGCTCTTGGTTGTGGACGGGCGACGCGACCTTCTGGACAGGGCGCTCGCCGATCCTGTTTCCGATCGTCGGCAAGGCTCCGGACGACAAAATCGCGATCGACGGCATGGTCTATCCATTGGCGCAGCACGGTTTTGCCCGGCGCAGCGAATTTGCCCTCGCAGCCTCTACGGCAACAGCCTGCCGGTACGAGCTTGCCGCCTCTGCGGCTACACAGGGGATCTATCCTTTCGACTTTCTGCTGGCCGTGGAACACGCGGTCGAGGGCCGCGCTTTGACCGTCACCGCCGAAGTCAGCAACCGCGACCAGAAGGCGATACCGTTCGGATTCGGCTTCCATCCGGCCTTTGCCTGGCCGCTGCCGGGTGCCTCCGGGCGCGCCCACACCGTCGCGCTCGACAATGAGGGTGAGCCGGAGCTTGTGCGGCTGGAGGGCGGCCTCATCAATCCAGCGCCGTTGCCCTCGCCCTTCGATAAAGGCCGGGTGGTGCTGGATTATGCCCTGTTCGACCAGGATGCGATGATCTTCCCCAAAGGCGCAGGCGAAGGGCTGCGCTACGGCGCCGAGGGCGGGCCGACTTTGCGGTTCCATTTCGAAAACCTGCCGAATCTTGCCCTGTGGACGAAGCCGGGGGCGCCCTTCATCTGCGTCGAACCATGGCATGGAACCGCTGCGGAAGCGGGAGGCTCGAGCGAACTGTTGCAGCGGCCGTACACGAACATATTAGCGCCCGGCGCGAGCACGCGCTTCGCCTTTACGGTCGAGATTTCATGACAGCCCGCGCCCTCAATTCGGCGGCGCGCCTAGCGCATGCAGGATGCCGCGCAGTTCAGCAAGGCCGCGCATGCGGCCGATGGCCGGGTAGCCGGGCGTGACTGTTTTGTCGAGATCGTCGAGCATTCGGTGGCCATGGTCCGAGCGGAAGACGATGGTATCCTGAGCACCGCGACGACGGTCTTCGGCGACCAGTTCCCGGAGAACCGCGACCATGTCGACGTCGCCTTCCAGATGCGCGCTTTCATGGAACGTTCGGCCATCGCCCTCTCGCGTCGTTGCGCGCAGATGGGCGAAATAGATCCGTGAGGCGAAACGGCGGGCGATCGCCGGCAAATCGTTATCGGCGCGCACGCCAAGGCTGCCGGTGCAATAGCACATCCCGTTCGCCTTCGATGGCACCGCATCGAAGAGAGCAGCATAATCATCGGCCGTCGAGGCGATGCGCGGCAGGCCGAACAGCGACCGCGGCGGATCGTCGGGATGCAGCGTCAGCTTGACGCCGCGTGCTTCGGCCGCCGGCGTCACCGCCTCTAGGAATTCGATCAGGTGCCGGCGCAGCTTTGCGGCATCGATGCCGCTATAGGCGACAAGCTTTTCCCGGAAGGCCGGAATCGTCAGAGGTTCAGTGGTCGAACCCGGCAGAGCCGATGTGATGATGCGGGTGATTTCGGCGATCTCATCCTCCGACATCGCCTCGAAGACGATGCGCGCCCGTTCGCGATCCGCATCGGAATAGTCTCGTGCCGCATCCGGCCGTTCCAAAATGAAAAGATCGAAGGCCGCGAAACGCTCATGATCAAAGCGCATGGCGGTGGCCCCGGTCGGCGTCACGAAATCGAGTTCGGTGCGGGTCCAGTCCACGACGGGCATAAAATTATAGCAGACGATCGGAATGCCGCAGGCGGCGACCGCTTCGAGGCTGGCGATCCACGCCTCGATTTCGGCCTTCGCCTCCCCGCCCCTGCGCTTGACGGCATCCGGGATCGGAATGCTTTCGACGACCGACCAGACGAGCGACGAGCGATCGGCCGGCGTCGTCTCGATCAGCGATTGGCGTTCGCGCACTTCCTTCTCCGTCCAAGCCCGGCCGATCGGCACCTGATGCAGCGACGAGACGATGTTGGTCGCCCCGGTCTGACGGACATCATCCAGCGTCACCGGCGCTTCCGGCCCGAACCATCTCCAACCCTGCCGCATCCTTGTTCCTTTCCTCGCCTTTTCGTTTCGTAGTGATCCTGCCCTCAGCAGAAATAATCGGGGTAACGCGAGCGCAATTCGTCGACGTCGGGAATGACGGCGCTCAAGTGATGGATCATCGCGCCGCGTGCAGCCGCAGCATCATGGGCGGCGAGCGCGTTGCGAATGACGATGTGTTCGCGGACAACGTTGTCCATGCGCCCAAGCGCCGGCAGCGCCAGCCGCCGCGCCCGGTCGATCTGCACCTTGACCGTCTTCAGAAGCGCCCAGATGCCGGGATAACCTGCTATCTCAGCGATCGCCTCATGGAAGGCCTCGTCCTCTTCATGAAAGTTCGAGGCGTTGCCGAGCGCAGCAAGCGAGCGCTGCCGGGAGATGATCGCATCCAGATGGGCAATATCGGCAGCGCTGGCGGTTTCGGCGGCAGCCTCGACGGTCGTACCTTCGAGCGCCTTGCGCACGACCACCGCCTCCGGGATCGACGCGACAGGCACACGCGATACGACCGTGCCCGACTGCGGATAGATGTCGACCAGCCCGCCTTCAGAGAGCCTGAGCAGTGCCTCGCGCACCGGCGTGCGGCTCACCCCGAAATCCTCGGCGATCCGCTTTTCCTGCAGCAACAGGCCAGGCGGCATTCTGAGCGAGACGATGTCGGCATAGAGACGTTCGTAGATGGCACCGGCCGTGGTGACGCGTCGCAACCTCGGACCGACGTCCTGAAAAATCGAAACCGCAGGCGCTTGGGCTTCTGAGGACTGCCGCATAATCAAAACCAGCGATGGTGTTCTGGCATACTAGTATATCAGTCGCAACACCCTGCCAAGACCTACGGAGGGATTGGATCACATTTGGAGGTTCGCGGTCGTTTCACCGCGGTTTCGATGCTGTCGAGACTGTTGGTTGGAACTTAGATCAGCCGAATTGGTTGAGATCCAATCAAGGAGGCGCCGATGAGGAACCCGGTACGACGCACAAAAAATGAAGACACGACCGATGACACACGGCTGAAGGAACTCTCCCTCACCGGCGCGCGGAAAGGGAAGATGGCGCGGCAAGCCACACACGAAACCGGCCCGGCGGTGCTCCGTGAGGAGGAGATCCGGAAAAGAGCACATGCGCTGTGGGAGAAGGAAGGCAGGCCGGAGGGCAGGCATCGGGAGCACTGGATTCGCGCCGAGCATGAGCTCGATGCGCAATATGGCGAGGCCGACAATCCTCCCAAGCTGGAAGCGCTGCGCGAGGCCTCGCGCCAACATAGCGATGCCTTCCTGGTCAAGACGGATATCGAAGACGCGGACCAACGCGAAGCCTCACCCGGCACACGCGAGCAGAATTAAATTGCGGTCTTGAGCCAATGCAGGAAAGGTCTCCCGACATGGTCGATAAAAAAGACTTGGACGCCGGATTTACCGGCACCCCCGTCGAGCCGCCGGAAGGACTGGCCAAGGTTGTCCAATCGGCGGCCAGCGGGGTGAAACGTGAGGTCCATGCAGTCACGGCCGGGGCTAGAAACCACCCGCACACCGCCAGCGCATTGTTGCTCAGTATTGGTATTCTCGCATTCGGGTTCGGCTATCTCCTCGGCCGGTCATCGGTGGAAAGCGCGCCGCGCCCATATTGGCGATAGCTGCAGGCCCCAAAAGTGGCGGCGCGCTGGCGCGTCGCTGTCCTACAACGGCCGGCCACTTTGGTTGGAATGGCGAGAGATTCAGATCCTGTGCCTGCAGGCGTTCCCTGATAGCGGGAATGCGCCGCCAGATGACAAAGCTTCTCAATAGGTTCGCACCTCAAACGTGTTTTCTGTTCGGAACAGCTTTGCTGTTGCAGCCTGTTGCGACCGTCGTCGAGCAGGAGCAATGAGCATCCGAATCTGCTGTTGCCGGAATACGACAGTGAAAAAAGCGCAGGTTCCTCCTGCCTTCACGGCTTGACAGCGGTGACAACGGTCCTTAGCGAGGCTGGAAAGCGACACGTCAGGGCTACCAAAGTGAATTATTTCAGGCAACTCGTGATTGCGGTGCTTCACCCCGGGAACGGGTCAGGAAGCGCGCTTGATCGAACCAATGGCATTGCGGTCTTTCTCTTTGCAATCCTGCCCGGACTTTCGCCTAACTTCAACTCCTTCATCCTCCTCGGGTCGATGGTCTCAGGCCTCTATTGTCTGGCAAGAGCCCGCTTTCCTCTGAACCTGTCGAAGTCCGACCGAATGGTTGCCATTTGCATGACGATTTACCCGGTGGTGATGATCGTCAGCATATTCGTCAATCCGCCTTTCTCGGAAGAACTGGATTGGATTTTCCGGCTCCTGCCGTTCTTTTCGATCTGGCTGATTTTGCCGCGAATGCGTCAATCTCCCGATGGCCGCCTTATGCCGCTCTTTATCCTCGGCGCGGGTCTCGGCATGATCGTTACTTTTCTTTTCAGCCTGCTTCAGGTCTTGTTCCTGATGCCGAGGGCGGAGGCGGGAACCTCGAACGCGGCGCTGCTGGGCGTTATCGGCGTGCTTTTCGGCGGCGTCGCGCTACTCAATATTCAATCTCCCAAAAGCATGGAGCAAAAGATCGCGATATTGGGATATGCCGCTGGCCTCGGCTGCGCGCTGCTTTCCGGAACACGCTCGGCCTGGCTTGTCATCCCCGTTCAGCTCGTCATCTTTCTCTGGTATTTTCCCAAAAACCGATTTCATGTCAGTCTGCGCAGCCTCGCCATCACCGGATCGGTACTGTTGCTGGCACTTCTCGCCTTGGGCAGCGACCAGGTTGTCTATCGCGTCCGTGAGCTCCAGGACAATCTGTCATCGCTCGAAAGCACCAATGGCGATATCACATCGCTGAGCGCGCGGGTTGCTCTTTACAAGGGTGCCCTATCGGCAATCACCAAGGATCCGTTGACCGGCTATGGCCCGCAAAACCGGATGGCTGCTGTCTTGGCAGAAGTCCCGGAGAGCCTAAGGCAGCAACTGCCCTATTCGCATGTCCATAACGGCTTTCTGACCGCCGGAATTGACGCCGGCCTTGTCGGCATCGCAGCGCTTTCGCTGCTGCTCCTGACGCCCGTGATCGGTGCTTGGAAAAAGGAACCTGGCCCTGGCCGGGATTTAGCCATAGCGCTCGCTCTCTTGCTGACCAGCAGCTACATTATAACCGGCAGCTTCGGTATCATGTTCAACCAAAAAGCTCTGGATCCGATCTTCGCCTATATGGTCGCTCTTATTTGCGCGGACCGGGGCAGCACGCGTTATGCACCTGTCGTTCGAAGCTGATTTCCTGCGGCTGAGGCTAGCGCGTTGACATCTTCATGCGCCGGATTGGTTTCGGCGCCGGTAAACGCAAGATCGGAAACCTCGCCCGTCGAGGAATAGCCGGAAACGAGTTCTGCCAAAGTCGCACGTGCCGCGACCATGTCGTTTCGGTCCAATGACGCATTGAGCGAGTTGAGCTTCTTTGAAAGTTCCGCCCAGGACAGGAAATCCTCGCGCGCCTTCATAATCCGCGGATGTTCAGTTGTCTCGGGGTTATCCCCGATCAACAGTTCTTCATAAAGCTTCTCACCGGGCCTCAGGCCGGTAACGGCAAGCTCGATGTCCCCTTCTGGATTATCAACGTCCCGGACGGTCAATCCGGACAGTTCGACCATCTTGCGGGCGAGATCCGCAATGCGGACGGGCTCGCCCATATCGAGCAGGAAAACATCGCCGCCGTCGGCCATGGCGCCCGCTTGAATGACAAGTTGCGAGGCTTCCGAAATGGTCATGAAGTAGCGGGTTATTTTCGGATGCGTCAGGGTAACCGGGCCGCCGTCCTTGATCTGCTGCCGGAACAGCGGCACGACGGATCCGGAGGAACCGAGGACATTTCCGAAGCGGACCATCGAGAAGTTCGTCCGCAATCTGTCAGCGGTCAGCTCTGCCGCAAGCGCCTGCAGCACCATCTCGGCCAGCCTCTTGCTGGCGCCCATCACATTCGTCGGGCGCACGGCTTTGTCCGTGCTGATCAGCACGAAATTCGAGACGCCGCATTTATTTGCCGCACGTGCGGTGATCAATGTCCCCATGACATTGTTCTTGATGCCTTCCACGGCATTGTGTTCGACGAGAGGCACATGCTTGTAAGCAGCAGCGTGATAAAGCGTCTGAGGCCGCCAGCTTTGCATGATATGTTCCATGCGATCCTGGTCGCGGACGGAACAAAGGATCGGCACGATCTGCAAGCTCTCATGCTTGTAAACTTCGGCCAGCTTCAACAATTCGGCATGAATATTATAAAGCGCAAACTCGTTCTGATCTATGAGGATGAGGCTCGAAGGCGCGTTGCGCAGAATCTGGCGACATAACTCGCCGCCGATAGAGCCGCCGGCGCCCGTGACCATCACCACCTTGTTGCGCATCGCCTTGTCGAGCAGCTCTTGCCGCGGCGCAACCGCTTCCCTACCCAGCAGGTCTTCGATCTCCAGCTCACGAATATCGGAGACCGCGACTCGTCCCTGAGCCAGCGCCGTGAGATCCGGCAATGTCCGGACGTTCACCCTGGCTTTGCGGATATGCTCGAGAATTTCATTGCGACGCTGTCGCGATGCGGATGGAAGAGCAAGAAGCACGTTGTGCACGCCAAGTGCTTCGGCGAGCACCGGAAGATCCGACGGGTCATAGATCGGCAAACCGCCCATGATGCCGCCCTTAAGGCGCGGATCATCATCGAGGTAGCCGACGACATTGAGTTCGGCGCTGTTCGTCAGAGCGCCGGCGAGTTGCCGTCCGGCATTTCCCGCCCCATAGATCAACACCTTGGCGAGCGTATTCTGGTGAAGAATACGCTGATAGGTATCCCCGAGCCAATAACGGATGCCCAACCGTGACAGGCCGATCGCAATCAGCAGCAGGAAGGGCTGGAGAATGCCGACGGTTCTCGGAACGCCCGGGACGCTGAGTGCCGTAAATATCGTCATGAAGGCGACGCCGTAGATCGCAATTGCTTTTAGAACGGCAATGAAAGCGGCCATGTTGGCATAACGGAAGATCGCCCGATACATGCCCATGACGATGAAGATGGGAAGCGCCATGCACAAGGAAACGAAGACCGGCAACCACTGCACGCCGGTTAGCACCGTCCATTCGTTCAGACGGAAGCAATAAGCCAGCCAGATCGTCAGAACGCAAAGACCGGAATCCACCAGCAAGGCGAGCGCGCGTTTGGCAGCACGCGGCATGGCCAGCAGAGGGGCGACGAGCGCCTGCATCGGCACCAAGAACCATCTCGAGCGTGGCGTCTCAGTGGGGGTATTTTCAGGCATTGCTTCCCAGCGTCTCGCGGATCAATCAGACAACCACCTTCTTGTCATTTTCTACAACGAGCGCAACTGAAATAATCGGAAATCAAAGTCTTCCGCACCGCCTATCTATCAGAAGTAGGTAACTTTAGTGCCTTATTCCCTTACGGCTGACTACCTTGTCGGCCGTCAGAAAGAGGATGCGCATGTCGAAACCGAGGGAGCGCCGCTCAAGATATTCGACATCGAATTTCACCTTCTCCGGAATTGGCAATTCATCACGCCCGTTGATCTGCGCCCATCCGGTCAATCCTGGCAGGAGCTTGTCGACGCCGTGGGCCGTCCGCAATTCGATCAAATCATACTGATTGTAGAGCGCCGGGCGCGGCCCGACGAAACTCATCTTGCCCGTCAAAATGCACCAGAGCTGGGGCAGTTCGTCGAGACTGGATTTGCGCAGAAACGAGCCGATGGGCGTCAGGAACCGCTCGGGGTTTTCGAGAAGATGTGTGGCGACTGTCGGCGTGTCGACGCGCATGCTGCGGAATTTCGGCATCAGGAAGATCTGATTGAAACGCCCGATACGTTTTGACCAATAGAGGATCGGTCCTGGCGACGTTAGCCGGACACTAAGAGCGACGACAAGGATCGGAACGAGCAGGATGACCGAAGCCACCAAAGCCAGGAAAAAATCCACCGCCCGTTTCAAGCCCATGCCCCGCACTTCTTCCGTTGCCTCTTCAGCGGATTTCCGCCATACGCCATCGCGCCGTATCGTCAAAAAGGCGTTTCACGTCAACTCCAACCGCACCGTTTCTCCAGAAAACGCCGTCCGATCGTCGATAGATCCTTCCCTCGCCTTGCCGATCAAAAATCTTGCAACCTCATGATCTCAAAGGCAGAAGATCTTAACGAGAAGTTATCTCCCTGTTTATTTCCGTCACCTTTCGTTAACCATAGATCTGCGCGGACAGATGAGACGATATTTT